>NZ_AAXG02000015.1 GCF_000169255.2 Pseudoflavonifractor capillosus ATCC 29799 | reverse complement strand
TGTGGGGGGCAAACTAAGCGTTTCAGCCAAGTATAACTCCCCTTGCCTCTGTGGGCATGATAATACATCCCGGCGAAATCGTCAAGCGGTTTTCCCCATTTGTAACATAACCGTAAAACTACGACCTCGCCATTCCTGTCTTATCATTTTTTGTTAGACGATACGGCTATTTAAAAGGTTCCCGACCTGTTTTAAAAATTTTTCTGGACTTTTCACGCAGCTGTAACATTTCCATTCCTTAAATACATATAAGGTTTGAAAGCCCCGTTCCAGCCTGCCGCAGGCCCGTGTGCCCCCTCCCCTAATCCCCGTTCCGACCCCCGGCAATGTATGTCTGCGTGCAACTTTTTTCTTTCGGGCGGTAACTTTTTTTCAATCCCTGCGTCTAAGTAACAGAGAGTCGAATCTTAAGGTTATCTTAAAAAGTTGTCATTCATTTGTAGTGCTTTTCCAGCTCAGCGCATGCTACAATGATGATGAGAACCTACGGCAATAGGAGGAAATGAAAATGGCTGAACAGAACACCCCCGTTATGGACCCGGCACCCGTTCACACACCGGCTCCCCAGCCCTCTGGCAAAGCCCCGGAACGCAAGAAGAAGAACAAGAAAATCGTCAAGAACATCATTACGGCGATTATCGTTCTTGCGGTGATCGCAGCTGCCGGCTGGGCACTCTGGTATTTCGTGTTTACCGACCACAAGGACTCCAATCTGGGCCAGCCCATCTATGACACCGCTATGACCGGCACCATCTCCACCACAGTCCGTGGCGGCGGTGCGGCCAACGCCAAGGATTCCGCCACCATCACTCTGGCCGCTGACGGCGTGGTCCAGGAGGTCTATGTCACCCAGGGCCAGGTGGTCAACGCCGGCGATCCCCTCTACGTGGTCACCTCTCCCGCCGCTGAGGAGGCGCTGAAGACCGCCCAGGAGGCGCTGGTTGCTCAGCAGGAAGCCATGTCCAAGCTCAATGAGGAGATGGCCGACCTCCAGAAGAGCCGCAATGATTTGACCATCACCGCTCCCCATGGCGGCAAGCTCACCGAGGTTTCTGATGTTAAGGTAGGCGACCCTATGACCTCGGGCAGTCAGATTGCCGTCCTGGTGGACGACACCAAGCTGAAGCTCTCCCTCTATTACAGCTACGCCTACGAAAATGACATCTCTGTGGGGCAGACCGCTGAGATTTCCATCCCCGCCACCATGACCACCCGTACCGGCACTGTGGAGAAGATTAATAAGGTAGAGCGCATTGTCCCTGAAGGCTCCGTCACCTTTGAGGTTGTCTTTGTGCTGGACAATCCCGGCACCCTGACCGCCGACATGGTGGCCTCTGCCTCTCTGACCGACTCCGCCGGCAACCCCATCTATCCCTATGAGAACGGCAAGCTGGCTTACTATCAGACCACCACCATCGCCACCAAGGCCTCCGGTCCGGTGGAGCAGGTGGCCGACCTGATGAACTACGCCAACGTCACCGCCGGCCAGGTGCTGCTGGTCCAGGGCACCAACGACATCGACGAGCAGATCCGCGCCAAGCAGGAGCAGATCAACACCGCTCAGGAGTCTCTGACCAAGGCCCAGCAGGCGGTCACCGACGCTGAGAAGAACGTGCAGAACTTCTCCGCCACCGCCCCCATCTCCGGCACCGTGGTCACCTGCTCCCTGATGCCCGGCATGGAGGTCACCTCCGGCACCGCGGCCATCGTCATCGCGGACAACGCGGTTATGACGGTCAACATCCAGGTGGATGACCGCAACCGTCAGTACATCTCCGAGGGCATGACCATCAACCTGTCCGACTGGAACGGCAACAGCTACATGGGCGTGGTGGAGACCGTGGCCGTCCAGGGCACCAACGAGAACGGCGTCACCGTGTTCCCCGCCACCATCCGGGTGGACAATCCCACCGGCACGCTGATGGGCGGCTACTATCTGGACTATGAGTTTACCGCCGCCGAGAGCACCGGTATTCTCATCCCCACTCAGGACGTGCGGTATTACACCCCCGAGGGTGCCGAGAAGCCCCAGGCTGTTGTCTATCTCCAGCTCCAGCCCGGCCAGGAGACTCCCGAGAACGCCATTGACAAGACCACCCTGCCCGCCGATATGCAGGAGGAGATTCCCGACGACTGCGTGGTGGTGCCTGTTGAGACCGGCCTGAACGACGACATGAACGTGGAGATCACCTCCGGTCTGAACGACGGCGACGTGGTCTACAACAACACCCCCAGCGAGGACGGCAGCTATTACGGCCGCAAGGCCAGCGCCTCCTCCAAGGCGGGCTGAAGCGCTCCTGTTAAAAGGAGATGATGGAATGCTCATTGATATAAAGGATGTATTCAAGATTTATAATGAAGGGGAAGAGCGTGAGGTGCGCGCCCTCAACGGCGTGTCTCTCAACATTGACCGGGGCGAATTTGTGGCCATTGTGGGCCAGTCCGGTTCCGGCAAGTCCACACTGATGAACCTCATCGGCTGTCTGGACATTCCCACCTACGGGGAGTACCATCTGGACGGCACCGACGTCACCGATCTGTCCGACCGGCAGCTCTCCCACGTGCGCAACAAGCAGATCGGCTTTATCTTCCAGGGATTTAACCTGATTCCCGCCCTCTCCGCCTATGAGAATGTGGAGCTTCCGCTGATTTACCAGGGTATCAAGGCTTCCGTCCGCCGGGAGCGGGTGCGGGACGCGCTGGAGCGTGTCTCTCTGTGGGATCGGCGGGACCACAAGCCCACCGAGATGTCGGGCGGCCAGCAGCAGCGTGTGGCCATTGCCCGCGCCATCGCCACCCATCCCCCCATCATTCTGGCTGACGAGCCCACCGGCGCACTGGATTCCAAGACCGGTATCCATGTGCTGGACATTCTCCGGCGTCTTTATAAGGAGGGGACCACCGTGATCCTCATCACCCACGACAACGGCATCGCGGCCACGGTCCCCCGGGTGGTCCGAATTTCGGACGGACAGATTGTGTCCGACGGACAGCAGGAGGTGGACTGGCTGTGAACCTAAAACAGACAATTAAGCTGGCGGCCAAGTCCATCGCCGCCCGGAAGGGCCGCACCTTCCTCACCATGCTGGGCGTCATCATCGGCCTGGCGGCGGTCATCATTCTGGTGACCTACGCCCAGGGTACCACCAAGCAGATGATGGACCTGATGAAGTCCATGGGCACCAACCAGATTCAGGTTTCCGCCTACAAGTGGACGGGCGGCTCCAGCGACGACGTGGTCTTTAACAGTCTCTATAACTACTGTAAGCAGATGGACGACCTGGTGCTGGGCGTGACACCCAACCAGTACTGCTGGTTCACCGTGCAGTACGGTGCCAAGAACTCCAACAACATGTATTCTGATGACGGCAGTGTCCAGCCTCCCCAGATCTGGATGGGCAGCGACCAGTGGGCGGCCTGCAACAACGCCACCATTGCCAAGGGCCGTGATATTACCTATCTAGATGTACAGAGCGGCAGTCAGGTCTGTGTTCTGGGTTCCTATGCCGCCAAGATGTTCTTTAACTATGCCAATCCCATCGGTGAGACCATGCTCTTTGACGGTGTTCCCTTCCGGGTCATCGGTGTGTACGAGTCCCGCATCAATGAGGAATCTTTGACGGAGGACACCCAGTACTACCGCCAGCAGGACAACTTTATTCTTCTGCCCTACACCACCACCCGTGCCTTCCAGGTAGCCGGCTCGGGCAATGTCTCCTCCAGCAACTCGGAGTTCATCGTCAAGGCCAAGGATGCCGCCTCCCGTGTGGAGGCCATGGCCCGTCTGGAGGGCTTTCTGAAAGGGCTGGTGGGCGACAGCAAGACCGGCAACAGCTACGGGTATTACAGCGTCTACTCCAACGACAATTACATTGACTCCACCGAGGAAGCCAACAAGAGCCAGCAGATGCTGCTGGGCGGCATCGCGGCCATCTCCCTCATCGTGGGTGGTATCGGCATCATGAACATCATGCTGGTCACCGTCACCGAGCGTACCCGTGAGATTGGTATCCGCAAGGCCATCGGCGCTGAACGGCGGAGCATCATCATCCAGTTCCTCATCGAGGCCTGTATGATCTGCGGCCTGGGCGGCATCCTGGGCATCGCCGTGGGCTATGTTGGCACGCTGATCGTCTGTAAGCAAACCCTTGGCATCATATTGCTGCCCAACGCCGGCATCACCGTGGGCGCCTTTGTCATCTCGGTGGGCCTGGGCATCATCTTCGGTCTCTACCCCGCCATCAAGGCCAGCGGCCTCCAGCCTGTGGAAGCCCTGCGGGCTGACTGATTGTGTTTTCCGTCATTCCAACTCCATATATAAGGGAGAGAGAAATATGAAAATCAAACGATTCCTTGCCGGCCTGCTGGCAGCCGCCCTTGTGTGCGGCCTGATGGTGGTGGTTCCGGCGTCCGCTGCCACCGGCGGCACCAGTACCTCCGGCTTTACCGACATTACCGACCCCGCTGTGGCTGAGGCCGCCGAGGTGCTCCGTCTTCTGGGCGTGGTCAACGGCACCGGCGGCACCTCTTTCAATCCCGGCGGCACCCTGACCCGTGCCGAGTTCTGCAAGATGGCCATTGAAATCATGGGTAAGGGCGAGGAGGCCTCCGCCCAGATGAACCGCACCATCTTCCTGGATGTGAAGGGTGACCACTGGGCCCGGGGCTACATCAACCTGGCCGCCTCCACCCGTCTTGGCGCCACGGAGGAGGGTGGCGGTGGCGAGATGCTGATGGTGGGCGTGGGCGACGGTACCTTCCGTCCCAACCAGACCATCACCTTTGCCGAGGCCGTCACCATCATGATGCGGATTCTGGGCTATACCGCTTCCGACGTTGCTTCCGGCTCCTCCTGGTACAGCGGCTATCTGTCCTCTGCCGCCGTTATCGGCCTGACGGACGGTGTGTCCCTGACCTGGAACTCCACTATTACCCGCGGCCAGACCGCCATTCTCTTTGAGAACATGCTGTACACCAACCCCAAGGGAAGTGAAACTCCCTATCTGACCCAGCTGGGCGGCAGCATCACCGACGAGGCGGTCATCATCTCTCTGGACGCCACCGCGGCTGACGGCACTGCCAGCTGCATTCTGACCACCGGCTCCGCCGATCCCTACAAGACCAACCACGTGCCCTTTGACAGCACTCTGGCCGGTGCCCGTGCCAAGCTGGTGCTGGACAAAAACAGCAAGGTCATCGCCATCATGCCCAGCGAGGGCGGCACCCAGCGCGCCACCTCCGTTGTGTCTGCCGAGATCAACTCTGTGACGGTCTCCGGCGGTGAGAAGCTGGATGTTCCCCCCACCACGACTGTCTACCGTAAGAGCGGCGAGACCACTTACAAGGATATTTACCTCAATCTGAAGACCGGCTCTCCGCTGGTGCTCCACTACGGTGTCACCGGCAAGCTGGAGTATCTCTATCTCCCCTCCACCCAGGCCGCTGAGGAGGCCGCTGTGGCCAAGGCTACCGGTTCCGGCAATCCCTTTGCCTCTCTGGTTGGCAATGATACCGGCTATCAGATTGTCAAGAACGGTCTACCCGCAACACTCTCCGACATCCGGCAGTACGATGTGGCCACCTATGACAAGGCCTCCAAGACTCTCTATGTCTCCGATCTCCGTCTGACCGGCGTCTATGAGAATGTCTCCCCCAGCCCTGCCACTCCTCTGACCGTCACCATGATGGACGCCACCTTCCCCGTTCTCTCCAGCGCATACTCTGACTTGGCCTCTTTTAAGATTGGCGACGTCATCACGCTGCTTCTCACTTCTGACGGCCAGGTGGCCGGTGCCGTCTCTCCCTCTGTTGCCAAGTCCACCACCGTTGGTGTAGTGGAGGAAATTACAAGTGAGGGTAACGAGGAAACTGGTACTCCAGCAACAGCTAAAATTGTTCCTCTGTTCAAAATCCGCAATACTGAGGGTGATTTTGTTACTTTTAGTGGCAGTATTCCTTATTATGGGAAAGAGGCTTTGAAGCTTCAGGGACAGCTGGTGACGGTGTCCTCCAGCAAACTCGGCATGCTTTCCCTGTCCCGCCTCTCCAGCAGCGGTGCCTCCGGCGCACTGGATGTGAACGCTCGTACACTGGGTAGTGATAAGCTGGCCGACAATGTGGTGCTCTATGAGCGGGTGGGTAACGGCAAACCCGAGGAAATCACGATGGAGCAGCTCACCCGTACCACGGTTCCCGCCGACAAGATCAGCTATGTTGGTAAGGATTATGCCGGCCGCGTCAACTTCATTGTCTTTGACGATGTCACCGGTGACCAGTACACCTATGGCTTTGCCAAGAAAGGGACCGTTACAGGCGAGAAAAATCAGGTATTTTTTTACAACACCTCTGTGTCTGTAGAAATTGGGAAAGACCAATACAGTGAGGAACTCATCACTGGCGCCCCCATTAAGGACGGAGATCTCGTGGGTATTGCCGCCTCTTTGGATCAGATTAGTGGCTGCTACAAGCTGTCCGACTGGGTAGCGCTGAAGGCGGTGGAAAATGTACCTCGTTCTGCCTTTGAAATGAATGAGTATGTCGATTCCGAGGGCAAGGCCCCCATCGGTACCGTCACCACCAGAGATATGGTTCTCCCGATCGCCGGCAATGTGATCTGCTATAACAAGACCACCAAGTCCTGGTTTACCTCTCTGGACGAGGCCCGTGCCTACTCCGATACGCTTACCGTCTACTACGACCGTGCGCCTCAGGAGGGCGGCAAGGTCCGTCTGGTTGTGGTCGGCTGAGGCAGGTCCCACCGGGTAAACTGATTATGACAAACAAGAACCCCTTTTCCATAAGGAAAAGGGGTTCTTGTTTATTCCGCCTGTCTCACGGTTCCGTCGGTGCCGTCCACATAGAATGGGACGGTATTGGTGGTAATCAGCCAAACCGGCTCCAGATTGGCGCTGCCGGTGCTGGACAGGGTGACCTCATAGCCCGCTGTCATGCCCACAATCTCGCTGCACACATATCCGCCGTCCTGTACGCCGCTGAGGAAGCGGAGCAGGATGGTGGCCACATCAAGGGGCTCAGTACCTGCCTCCGGCTCAGGGATTCCCATCAGCCGCTGACCCCGGATGCTTCTCAGGCAGCCGTTCTCATAGGTCAGGTCGGTCGTACTGTTGAACACCGGGCTGCCATCCCACAGCTGCTGCACTGTCACCAGCACAGTCCCGTCCTCCTGCTCCCGGCTCTCCAGCACCCGGCACCCATAGCCCGCCTTTTCCATCAGCTGCTGTCCGTGCTCTTCCGGGGTGCTCTCTCCGGCTGTCAGGACCTCCTCCGTGAAGGTAAAGGAGAACTTGCCGTCGCTGAGGAACTGCCCCTCACCGTAGTCGCCGGTGTAGGTGACCGGTCCCAGATTGCCTGACTTCACGCTCTCCCCCAGCAGGACCTGGGCCATATTGTCCTCCGTGGCGCGGTCCCGCTCCACAGCCATGGTGTGCAATGCGCTCTCAGGGGGCAGGTCTTCCAGCGCAATGTGGATATTGGCTGCCTCCAGAATCTCCACCGCGCCGGTGCGGGCCTCCTCCTGATAGACAGCAGACCTGCGCTCCTGATCCGCCACCAGCACCAGCAGGAACAGATTGACCGCCAGGAGCATGAGCAGCACAATATTCTTGATTTTAGACCACTCCAAGGCAGCTCACATCCTCTCAGGGGGTCTGTATGGCAATCCACTCCGCTCTCAGCAGTTCCGTGGTTCCGGTGTCCTCATAGGCCAGCAGCAGCTCGCTGCCCTCTACCTTCTGGGCGGACATGGCTGCGGCAGCCTGGGCCTCAGGCAGCACGATGGACTGCTCTCCGGTGTCGGTGTAGTTCCGGAAAAAGAGTTCAAATTCGGTAATCTGGCCGTCCTGGATAATGAAGCGGGCGGCATAGCCGTCGCTGCCCAGCTCCACGGCGGCGCCGTTGAGGCAGTAGCCGTAATCCGCCACCCACTCGCCCTCGCCCATCTCCTCCACGTTCATGAGGTAGAGCCGGGCTGCACCGCAGCGCTCTCCCAAAGTCTGCTCCGCCAGGGTCCAGGTGGCCTCTGTCACGGCCTTGGCGTCCACGTCCTCTCCAACGGTGCCCACAGGGTACTTGGGCTCATCGGAGGCGGAGGTCTCATAGCGCACGTGGCCGTCGTCCAGGATGCTCAGCCGGTCGGGCCATTCGTTGACAATCAGCCGGTCGCCGCTGCGGTAGCTGTTGTTGGACTGGGGGTGGAAGCCCAGGGACTCCATCAGCTCCTCCCGGTCGCTCTCGCTCATCTGCGCCACCGGGTTCACCGCGTGATACACCTTCGGGCTGACCTGGGTGGCGGCCACCATGACATAGGGCGCCAGCTCGGCATAGCTGGTCTCGTAGGCAAACACGGTACCGTTGGGGCTGTATGCGGCGGCTGCGGTCTGAACATGTCCTCTCAGGGCCTCTGCCGTATCGCAGGCATAGTACAGGCCGGTGCTCTCATTACTATAATACAGGCGCACGGCCCCCTCTTCCTCGGCCAGCAGGAGCCGCCGGACGCCCTCCTCGGGCAGGGCCTGATTGACCGCGCCGGACAGGGATGCGGAGAGCACCGTCAGGGGCACCGTCCCCTGGAAGTCGAAATAGATGCCCCACTTGTTGGAGAGGGCCTCCCTCCAGGTGGCCTCGGTAATCTGAACCGGCTCCTGGGCGCTGCCCAGGGCGTCACCCAGAAGGCTTGCGGTGGCGTCGTACAGGGCGTCCACGGCGGTCTGGTCGTACTGTACGCCGTACCGGCCGCCGCTGCCCAGCTGGACCGACATACGCACCGGTCTGGTCTGTATGGTCTCCCTTGTCTCCTCACCGGCGACGGGGAGCAGACCACCGTGCCGTCCGCTGAACAGTCCGCTGATCCATCTTCCGTCCCAGCCCACCAGTCCGCCGATCTGGGTGCGCATGGTGAGATAGACGGCAGAGAGGGCCAGCAGGACAATCAGGATATCCTTGACAATCTCAATGAGGCGTCTGCGTTTTTTTCTACGCTCCATAGCCGGGCCCCTCAATCTTCAGCTCCACCCGGACCGTCAGTCCGGGGCCGTCCTTGTCCACCAGGCGGATGACGCCCTCGTGCCGGTCGATGATCTCCTTTGCGATGGAGAGCCCCAGGCCGGTGCCGCCGGACTCCCGGGAGCGGGCCTTGTCCACCCGGTAGAACCGCTCAAAGATACGGGGCCGGTCGGCGGCGGGGATACCGATGCCGTTGTCGGCCACCTCCATCCACACCCGGTCTCTCAGCCTTCCGGCGGAGATGGCGATGCTGCCGCCGTCGGGGGTGTACTTGATGGCGTTGGACACCACATTCATCATCACCTGGAGAATCCGCTCCCTGTCTCCCAAGATGTTGGGCAGATTCTCCTCAATGCCCAGGCGGAGGGTGTGTCCGTGGCGCTGGGCATCCAGCAGCACGGCGTTGTACACGTCCCGGATGGCCCCTTCGAAGGAGAAGGGAGCCAGCTTGAGCTCACTGTGGCCCGAGTCGAACCGGGACAGGGTGAGCAGGTCCTGGACGATGTGGGTCATCCGGTCGGACTCGTTGAGGATGACGCCCAGGAAATTTTTCTCCATGTTGGGAGGCAGCTCGCCTGCGTTGTCCACCAGGGTCTCGGCGTAGCTGCGGATGTTGGTCAGCGGGGTGCGCAGCTCGTGGGACACATTGGCCACGAACTCCCTGCGCATCTCCTCGGTCTTGCGCTGCTCGGTGACATCGTGGATCACCACCATGACGCCGCCGGCGCTCTCGCTGGAGAAGGGGGCCAGCAGCAGCTCCAGGATGGTGCCGTCAATCTCCCGCTCGCCGTCCAGATAGCCGGGCTGCTCCACGGCCAGCACGGAGGGCAGGGCGGCGATGTCGCCGAAGAGGGTGTCGTAGGTCACCTCATCGCCGCCCACCGGGATAGTCCGGTGGAGCATCCGCTCGGCGGCGGGGTTGCACTGGATGACCGCTCCATCCCGGGAGAAGGCCACCACGCCGTCGGTCATGTGGAGGAAGAGGGTGCCCAGCTTGTTCCGTTCGTTCTCCGCCTCCCGGATGGTGTCCCGCAGCTGCCGGGCCATGTTGTTGAAGGTGCCGGTGAGCACGCCGATCTCGTCCTTGGAGGCCACCTCAATCTTGTGGGAGAAGTCTCCCTTTGCCACCCGCTCGGCGCCGGTGGTCAGCCGCTCGATGGGGGTAATCATGGTCTTGGACAGGAGGAAGGACAGCAGCACGGAGATAACCAGACCGAAGGCCAGGGCCTCCAGAATCAGCTGGAAGAGCTGGGCGTTCAGGTTCTGGACCGTGGTGCGGTCGTCCAGGATGTAGATAATGTACCGGTTCTCTCCCCGCTGGATGGGCACCGCCACATCCATGTAGTCGGCGGAAACATCCTTCATGTTTCCCTCCTGGTTCTGGATGGCGGCGGTGATGTTGGGGGTGATGCGCAGATTGGCGCCCTTCTCCTCATCGGAGGCGGCCAGGCACTTGCCGGTGGAGCCATCCAGGATAAAGTAATTGCGGTGGCGGTTGTCAATGCCCAGAGCGCCGATGTAGCTCTTGAGCACGTCCTGAATCACGTCCACATCGCTCTGTCCCTCGCCTGCCTCGGCCTGTAAATCCCGGGCCAGAGTCTCGTTGTCGGCACGGAATACGGTGTGCATCTGGTCATAGAACTCGGTCAGATAGAAGGCGGACACCGAGTTGACCAGAAACGCCCCCACCACGGTCATCAGCGACACAATGAGCAGCACCATAATGAGCACCAGCTTCATATGCAGGCTTCTGAACACGGCGTCCTCACCTCCTGAAATGCTTTCCCGACTGTCTCATGGGTTCTGATCTGTTTCTTTACAGGTTGAGCAGGTACCCCTGGCCCCGTCTGGTGACGATAATCTGGGGCTGAGCCGGGTCGTCCTCCACTTTTTCCCGCAGGCGGCGGACCGCCACGTCCACGGCCCGGACGTCGCCCACATAGCCCTCATAGTTCCAAACGTTTTCCATCAGGGCCTCACGGGAGAACACCTTTCCCGGCCGTGCGGCCAGGAACCGCAGCAGCTCATACTCCCGCTGGGTCAGGTCCAGGGCTTTTCCGTCCTTGTAGGCCACCATCAGGTCCTGGTCCACGGAGATGCGTCCGGCCTCCAGCCTGTTGCTGCCCACGGGAGCGGCGGGGGCATTGCCGGCCATCTCCCGGCGGCGGATGTTGGCCTTCACTCTGGCCAGCAGCTCCCGCATGGAGAAGGGCTTGGTGATATAGTCGTCGGCGCCCAGCTCCAGGCCCATGACCTTGTCGTTTTCCTCCTCACGGGCGGTGAGCATGATGACCGGGGTGTTTTTCCCCTCCGCCCGGATGCTGCGGCACACGTCAAAGCCGTTCATCTTGGGCAGCATCAGGTCCAGCAGCACCAGATCGGGGTCCTGCTCCAGGGCCAGCTGGAGCCCGGACTGACCGTCATAGGCCTCCAGGGTCTCGTAGCCCTCCCGGCCCAGGTTGAAGCTGAGGATGTCCACAATATTTTTCTCGTCTTCCACAATGAGAATGCGCTTGTTCATGACTGCCTCCTCTGCAGGCGGCCTCTCACCGCCCCAACAGCGTCTTTGCTTTCAGCACCGCCGCCACTGTCTTGGCGTCGGAAATCTCGTTGTTCATGACCTGCTCCACCAGCTGGTCGAAGGGTACTTTAATCCGCTCCAGGAACTCGCCCTCGTCGGGGTGGCAGGCGCCCTGCTTGAGTCCCCGTGCCAGGTACATGTGCAGCACCTCGGTGCAGAATCCGGGGGAAGCGTAGAGGCAGCCCATGTAGGTCAGCTCCTCGGGCTCCAGGCCCACCTCCTCACTCAGCTCCCGGAGTGCGGCCACCCGGTGGTCCTCAGGGCCGTCCAGCTTGCCGGCGGGCAGCTCGGTGATCACCTTCCCGAAGGGGTAGCGGTACTGCCGCACCAGGGTCACCATGTCCTGGTCGTCCAGGGGGAGCACGGCCACGCCGCCGGGATGCTCCACCACCTCTCTGCCCGACTGATGCCCGTCGGGCAGCTCGATTTTATCCACCTTGAGGGTGACAATGCGTCCCCGGAAAATCTCCCGGCTTTCCAGCGTCTTTTCTGTCAGTTCCATCATGAATCGCCCCATTCATTCAAGAGTGTAAAGTATCGTATGGAATCATCCGGCATAGCGCAGGTTATGCTGTCTGTTCCTGTTTGTCGCTATTATGACATTATAGCATAATCCCCATTTCCGCGCTACCCCGGAGACGCTTCTTCCAGTTCCCCCAATCATTACAGCTGTTCACCGCAGAAGGTGTCCGCTATAATGATAGCCAAGGTATTCGGCCCGTTTTGCGGCCCATTTTCTCATCAGAGCAAGGAGGTCCGTTCTATGACCATCCAATCCATCGGCACCGGCAGCGCGGTATTGTACATCACCGCGGCGGATTTGAAGGAGCGGGGACTCACCCCTGCCCAGCTCACCCTGGAGGAGGCGCTGGAGCTGACCCGTGGGGCCTTTGCCAGGTCTGGCATGCCTCTGGAGGGTCCCATTGAGATTGAGGCCTACCCGGAGGCCTGCGGCGTGCTGGTCTTTGCCCGGGTGGCGCCGCCGTCCCGGCAGTGGTTTTCCTTCTCCGGCTTTGAGGAGCTGCTCTCCGCCGTCCGTGCCCTGCCCGCCCTGTGTCAGGACAGCGCCCTGGCCTGGCTGGACGGCCGTTTCTGGCTCTCTCTTCCCGGCGGTGAGCGGGGTATGGCGGCCTGTCTGTCGGAGTTCGGCCGTACTGAGGATGCCCTCACCCATCCGGACGCCCGGCTGGCCGAGCATGGCCGATCCATCCTGGAGCAGGACGCCCCAGCCGTGCTGCTACGCCATTTCCCCTCCTGAGCCCATCTCTCTGTCTGAGCCCTTGACAGGCATGGTATAATACTTTTACAGTGGTATTTGTGCCGTCTTTCCGGCGCACACTGCCATACCCGCCCGGAAGGAGGTGCGTCCCAGTGGACCAGAAGGGCATTAAAATTATCTCCAAGAACCCCAAGGCCTACCACGATTATTTTATCGAGGATAAGTACGAGGCCGGCATTGAGCTCTGCGGTACCGAGGTTAAGTCTGTCCGCCAGGGCAACGTGAACCTGAAGGACGCCTTCTGTATCGTCAAGGACGGGGAATTGTCCGTGGTGGGGATGCACATCTCCCCCTATGAGCAGGGCAATATTTTTAATAAAGACCCCCGCCGTACCCGCCGTCTTCTGATGCACAAGCGTGAGATTCTCCGTCTGTTCCAGAAGACCAAAGTGGACGGCTACTCTCTCATCCCCCTCTCCCTGTATTTCCGCAATGCGCGGGTAAAGGTGGAGGTAGGTCTTGCCAAGGGCAAGAAGCTCTATGACAAGCGGGACGCCGCTGCCGCCAAGGACGCCAAGCGCGAGATGGACCGGGCCATGAAGTCCCGGGGCGGCTACTGAGATAAGGTTTCCCATACTGAAAGGAGATGTTCCCAATGGCTCAGAATCCTCTGGTTACCATTGAGATGGAGGACGGCGGCAAGATGGTCGCCGAGCTCTATCCCGACGTGGCCCCCAATACGGTCAACAATTTCATCAGCCTGGTGCAGTCCGGCTTCTATAACGGCCTGATTTTCCACCGTGTCATCCCCGGCTTCATGATCCAAGGCGGCTGCCCCAACGGCACCGGCATGGGTGGTCCTGGCTACACCATCAAGGGCGAGTTTGCCCGCAACGGTGTGAAGAACGACCTGAAGCATGACCGTGGCGTGCTGTCCATGGCCCGTGCCATGCATCCCAACTCCGCCGGCAGCCAGTTCTTCATCATGGTGGAGAAGGCTCCCCACCTGGACGGCGACTACGCCGCCTTCGGCAAGGTCATCGAGGGCATGGACGTGGCCGACGCCATTGTCTACGCCGACCGTGACGTCCGTACCGACCGGCCCCGCAAGGACCAGCGGATGAAGTCCGTGACCGTGGAGACCTTTGGTGTGGACTATCCCGCCCCTGAGAAGGTCTGATTTCCAACTGTTTTCACTCCGGCGGGGCTACCCGCCCCGCCGGATGAAATATTCTCTCCGCCCATTGGCGGATGAGTATCCACGAAGAACAATCGTCGTTGTTTTTTTGTTCTCCCTCTTCCCATGGAAGAATGATGGTATCGTTTCCCCACTCCAGGCAAAGCCCATTGAAGCAGTTTTGTCCGGAGCAGAGGAGCTGTGGAACAAGTCCGCTTCGCCCTTTGTGGTCAAGCGAGTGCTGTGGTTCGACGCTCTGACTTTCGTTCCGTTCTCCAATTCAGTCGAAGCCCAGCGAAGCGGGTTCGGCTGGAAGAGGAGGAGCAGCGGAATGAGTGAGCTTTGCCGTTTACGGCGAAGCGAATGATATGGAGCTTGCTCCGACGACATGGGGGCGTACTGGTTTCGACGGGGACGTAGAGGCGGGAATAGCGGGCGGTGGCGCCTGACCACCTTAAAACGGGCAACTTATAAATTAAAGAACGACGATAACGTAGTTCTCGCCGCGGCTTAACGCGGCCGTCCAACCTGGAAGGACCACGGTCCGGGATTGGGCGTCGACGAGTGGTGCACGTGTGTGCGCAAAGCTTTGAGCGCACCATGAACAATGAAGCTACCAAGCCTTTGAGTGTGACGGCTCACGCCTGGGTAAGGGAATGTAAATAACCGTCTGCGCCCGGAGAAGTTCCCGTTGAAGCGTTTTCGGACAGGGGTTCGACTCCCCTCGCCTCCACCAGATGGACATTACATGAACACCTACTTTTTCAAAGGCGGCTTTGCCGTCAGGGTGTGGCTGTGATGTCAAAACAGAATCCGAGGGTCAAGGCATTGTGCCTTGACCCTCGGGTTTTTATATATTTATGAGTAAATGGCAGTGTTTGAATGGGTGCTTCTTGATTAATCGCTTAGTGTTTGCTAGATGGACATCGTTAAAATAGATTTCGTCATGAAAGGTTTAAAACTTTTTATTTGGACTTTTCTTTTGACTATATGTATTTTATCATAAAATATAAAAGATACTGAAGAGAAGCCTTTTGAACTTCAAGAATAATAATACCTATTCTAAGGAGAATGTTATGAAAAATAAACTTTTTTCTTTATCTGATATGGTGAAGTTGCAGGATAATAGTGAGGTATCCGAACCTTATGTGCGATATTTATGTGGTTTAGAGCCAGAGCATCAATACCGCCATCAAGAAGTCATGGATATAGCCGCACTTCTTAGTTGCATTTCTGTGTCAACTGATAAACTTGAAGGATTTCTGTATGGTTATGTTGTTCCACAACTTAATAAAGAATTTGATTTGTTAAAAATTTCGGAAACAGATTGTTTGAATGTTGAACTAAAAAGTGGCACAGTGTCTCCTGAAAAATTACAACGCCAACTGAGGCAAAATTTTCACTACTTAAAGTTACTTAATCGTAAACTCCATTTGTATGTCTTTATATCCTCCAGTAAAAAGATTTACACGATGACTCATGATTTTGAACTTGTGGAATCTTCGCTTGAAGAGTTGGTATCTGCACTAAATTCGGTATATACATATGAATTTGTAGATCTTGATGCAGTTTTTCTTCCCAACAACATTCTTGTTTCACCACTTAACTCTCCGGATTGTTTTCTTAAGGAGGACTATTTACTTACAGAAAACCAAGAAAATATAAAGAAAGCGGTTATGGAACATATTAGAACTAATACACAAGGTCGATTTGTTGGGATTACCGGCGGACCAGGTACAGGTAAAACTCTAGTGGTCTACGATATTGCGAGAGAGTTATCAACAACAATGAAAGTTCTTTTAGTCCATAGCGGAATACTGTGTGATGGTCATTTCGAACTTAATAAACAACTAGACAAATATTAGAATAATATCCGCAAAGGAACTGAGATTGCGCGAAATCCGAGATGTGGATATTGTGATAGTTGATGAGGCACATCGTTTATATACAGAATCATTGGAGAAAGTTGAGCGTTGGGTAAAACGCGCAAAGACAATTTGTTTGTTTTCATATGATGCGGGACAAACGTTGTCTGCTTCTGAAAATCGCCGCCGAACAGCAGATGCAATAGACGTACTTTGCGAAAACAATATTTATAAACTTACCAATAAGATCAGAACGAACAAGGAACTGGCATTATTTATAACCTGTTTACGAGATCTTAGTAAGTATAGAGATAATTATACTTTCCCTCATGTTAAAATTATTTATGAGCCTGATAAGGAGGCTGCTCTGTTACGTGCAAAAGGACTAGAGAAAGAAGGCTATACATACATATCATTTACTCCTTCTTTCTATAATCATGAGCTTGATTATCAACAGAGCGAATACAATACCCACAATGTTATTGGGCAGGAATTTGATGGAGTGTGTATGTTGTTAGACTATAACTGGCGATATGAAAATGGGCGTTTAAAAGGCTTGGTGCATCCAAATCCAGACTATTTGTTTACAAAATTGTTGTATCAAGGCTTAACAAGAGTACGAAGAAAATTAGCTTTGGTTGTTTGCTCAGAGTCTGTACTAGAAGGAATACTTCTACTACTCCAAAATAGTTAAAACTAAATGAAAATGATTATGACAGTATTCCTTTTTAATAATTAGTAGAGAAGGTAGCGATAGTGTCCAGATTTCAATACTACTCAATAGATAACCTAATTCGCTTCTTCCTTGAACAAGGAAAAGAAGGCGATTGCTGGGATTTTAAGCAAGAGTGGCATGAGAACATTGCAGACTTGATTAAGGATATCGTTTGCTTTGCTAATACTGTACATGATGAAAACTGTTACTTGATTTTTGGCGTAGCAGACAATTTAGATATCACAGGTATGCAAAAACCGAGAAGAAAACAGGCAGATATTATTGACGCTATATCAAATCTTATGTTTGCTGGAGATGTATATCCTGCTGTAGAAGTAAAAACTACTGTTTTTGATGGTACTGAGTTGGATGTATTGACCATTTTCAATGTTAAAAATACGCCAATCTATTTAAAAAAGCAGTATGGGCAGATGCGTCCAGGATGCATATATACTCGGATAGGTGATAAAAACACGCCGGATAACGGAAATGCTGACATGACTGACATAGAGAATCTGTGGCGTAAAAGGCTTGGCCTTACCAAACCGCCATTAGAATATATCTATGATAGACTGCGCAATAAAGCTGAATGGACTACTTCTGATAATGGATATTACAATGTTTATCGACCAGAATATACGATAGAAATATGCCCAAATGATGATGATTTAGATGCGGAATTCTATGCCTATGCTATGCCGAATGAGAATACTTCCTATGATGAGTTGAATATCAAGTATCAGACGACGATCCTCGATTCATATCAGATAGTCGTTCTTGATGGTGGAAGACTACAGATTCCTACACCAACTTGGGGCTTTATAGGCCACTATGGATATGGTTTACATCACAAATATAGCTACAAGTACTATATCTGTGGGAGCAAGCGATACAAGCTACTGCAATTCTTATACGATCCTCAAAATGGTGATCATCGTTATGCATTTATGCATCTCCAGGAGGTTGTGGTGTTCTATTACTCTGACGAGGAGCGGTTAGACTTTGAAGCGTATATCGAAAGGCACCAAAATTTACTCAGTAGTACAATTGCTGAAATTTCACAATTCGACTATATCACAACTGACACAGAGCAAAAAACAGAGATATATAAAGAACGGCTGAAAGTTGGCAAAGCTATAAATCAAATCCTAAAAGAATGGAGAAATACTCATAGCTCAACATAATGAACTGTTTTAGAAAAGACCACACAGCAGACTGCAAAGTCTGCTGTGTGGTCTTTTTGCGGGTACCGTGTGAGAGATGTTCTCTAAAAATCGTTGATCTGAATAATTACTAAGTGAACGACTCGGAATAGAGAATTATTCTGTATATTATCTTTGAAATTTACGTCACTCCTTACTTTGATCAGAATACTTCTTTTCCCATACCTCAAGCTCTTTTTGGCCCTGTTCACTGGCATAGAATTTCTGAATTTCAGGTACGAGGAATCGGGCGAAGGAATCAATGATGGACTGCGGCAGTTCGATCTCGTATGGATTCTGACGTTTTTCCTGGCTGGCCATAGTGTATTGCCCCAACAGCAAGACATTTCCGGCTCAACTCAGTTCATCTCACACTCCTTCCCGGCGATACACAGTTGCCAAAGATTGTTCCCATACACAGAGGGGAAACAGATAATTTCAAAACCTGAGAAAATTATCATAGAGCTCCTTTCCCGACCCTTCCTTTCCGGGGTTTTCACCGGAAAAGCCCGCACAAAATAGCTCGGATAGGAAGGGAATGAATCGAATTAAACTGGGTATATTTATCTTTTTCTTTTTTCTTCCGTCTGGTTTTCGCACTTCAAGAAAGCGTATTACCGTACGTGTCGAATTCATTATTCAGACTTCTGGCGTTCCGTAACCGGATTTCTTGAAGTCGGTGTTCGAAACCGCTTCATAATGTTTTGGGTAGATACGGTTGGGTTTTCCACACCCTTGTTTCTTGATGGAGATTAAATCGGCATATTGCAGCTCTCGCAGGGTGTCCACTGCTTTTTGGCGTCCACAGTGCAGCAGTTTGCACACCTCGTTGATGGGGTAATACAGATAAATTTTGCCATAATCGTCGGCCCATCCGTTTTTGCGGGACAAATCCGTTCGACGCAGGATCATCGCATACAACAGTTTGGCTTCGCTTGACAAGGAGCAAAAACTTGGTGCCTCAAACAGAAAATTGGGCAGTCGTATAAAACTTTGAGCCGGTGGCTTCTGATGAATGTAAAAGGGTTTTGTAGCCATGACAGGTACCTCCATGCGGACAATTAGAATGTGATTTCTGAGCGATAAGGGGTATTGCTATTTACCTCCATGATTGCCAGGCTGGAAACCGAGCATATATCCGGCTTTTAGAAGCTCTATTTGTCCGTATTCAACCTCCGTTTCCTGTCACTTGCTGTTTTCTGACGGCGGTGTACCTTTCGGGCACAATTGGAACAATACTTTGCGCGGTTGGATTTTGCCAGAAACGGCGCACCACATTCTGCGCATCGCTTCAATCCTTTGGGACTGGTGATTTCAGCTTGTAAAGCCGAAGCACCCGGCAGAACCCAATCCCGGAACCAAGTGCAGCACAGAGAATAAGAGATGCTCTGTACACAGACACAAGGCTCGCCATCATCCAGCGCAATACAATTGCCGCTGTCATAATTGCAGCAAGATTTTTGAATCAGCGCATTGGCTTTTCTTCTTTGCTTGGGTGTCATTTGAATCGACAAATTGTTTTTCCTCCCAGCTTTGTGGTTGCAGCATATGCAGATATTTTTCCATGCGCTTTCCTCCATTTCATGTAGAGAATTGATTTTGTGAGATTTATGGTTTATAATAAACGTAAACCGTAAACTATAATTGAATTGTACCGCTGAAAAAGCCTGAATGCGGTATATCAACCACAAATTATTTTGGTTTCAGAAAACACACGTTTGTAAATTATAGTTTATAGACGGATAGGAGGATAAACTCATGCTGTATGACGAAGCACGGATGGCGTTGACAAAAGAGCGGCTGGAAGATCTTCGTAAAGAAAAAAAGCTGTCCTTTGAACAGCTTTCCAAGCAGCTTGCAGAGCGTGGCGTCAACATCAGCCATACAAATCTCAAAAATTATGAAATCAATGATCCTCTTCATCCTCTGTATGGCCGCACCCGCAGCATGAGCATTGAATATTTGGTGGCCTTTTCGGATTTTTATGATGTGTCGGTGGAGTATCTGCTGGGACTGTCTAACTCTCGTAAACAGGAATACCACAATATTTCTGAGCAGTTGGGTCTGTGCGACGGGGCGATTGAAGAATTGATTCGATGCAAGGAAGATTCTAGCAGTGAGGAAGATCCGAAAATATATGCACAACAGGATACGGCAATTCTAAATGATTTTCTCACCAGTATGGAGTTTGAAATTGTGATGGAGAAAATCAAGCAGAGCTTATTTTCATACTATCTGTACGCACTGAGCAGTGATGCTTTTGGAACAAAACGGCGTGAGAGAAATGCTGAAAAACTGGAAGAAGCCCGTCTACTGATGAACCAATATGGCTATTTTCCGGTGGAGAATGATGTGATTTCCCAAGTCCACATGGAAAATGCCATTGGTGTACTGAACTCTTATCTGCGTAAACTGCCAAAGCGGCTATATGATGAATTTAGAAAGAAATAACAAAAAAGGTGGAACTATAACATATTCTAAGCGGCACAGTTAGTATAGTGATAGTTTTATGTGGGGTGAGGAAATGAGCGATGCAATTTTAAAAAAGGATATAGTGCTCGATTTGAGCGTTGAAGATGACGGCTTTAATTTTGCCTCATCAATTTCTGATGCGTTGGTACAAGCGGAATCCGAACTTGTTGTTTTGAATGAAACGGTTGATTCAATTAAGGTGCTGAAACCAAATTGTGATAAGATGGATTACATTTTGGCTGCAAGTTCCGGTGCGCTGTGCGGCATTATTGATATCTTTTTAGTGGGAAAGCCCGGCGAATCTCCCCTCGGCAATATTACAGATAAATGGTTTGATGCCAGAACAATGGATTTTGCAAAACTATGCCATCCGGAAAAGAAAAAGTTTGATGATCTTGATTCCGCGCTAAGATTCTTGGAAAAAGAATTTAAGGTTCCTTATGACCAGACCGGATTGGGTGATGCGGGAAGAAGTGTCTTCGATTTAACCGCAAAAAATCACCATTTTAAGTCCCTTGCTCACAATCCGAGCTTGTTGGGATTATTCTTTTCGATACTGGATCAGTTCAGTAATACATCGCACTTTGTTACAGATGGTCAGCTTATTTCTTTGCAGCAGGCAGACGAGAAGTGGGAGCTGCGAGGTGGCAATATTCCTAGTAAGTTGTTCTGTGGTTTTACCAACTGGATCGGGCATTTGATTTCGGATATGTCTGGTTCATCATCAAGTGCGGCAAAGGGGAATCGTGGTACAGGGCTTCCCTCTCCATTATGGACATGGACCAATGATATTGTTGCGATAAAAGCAAAACTAGGCCTTAGTGCAACTGAAACAGATAAGGCAATGAATGAGCTGGCCCTAAACATTTTTGAAAAAGGTTATGATGCACGATTCCAAACTGCTCAAGCTATTCCAGTGTTTTTGAATGAGCTGCTTGTCAGACTTATTTATGCCATCAGGCGGTTGTTTAGATATTTTTCTGAAACGCCAAAGGCAGAGCGATCCTTTGTACTTATGTGGAACAAGTGCGAACCTTTTTCAAACGCTACGGTAAAACGGATGTTGACAGTTGCTCATGGCACTTTCTGTTTAGTTGATGTTGGGGATGCAGTGGGCAGATCATTTGTAGCTGGTGGAGGTACATTTAATACCGTAGAGTTTATCTTGCGGCTTAATATTGTTGGAGCTGGACGATTTGCAATATCTCTTTATGGTGAAACACGGAGAGCTATTCTCTATAATTCCGCCAAGAAAGACTCTGAGTTTGCGTCAAAGGAAGTACTTATTGTCACCAACTATATGGAAGGGCTGAAAATTTTGGCCCATCAGTATGATGACAGGCTCTTGCTGATGTTTGTACGCGATTTTGAAAAAAGCGATGCATATATAGACGCTTTTGCAAAGTCGGCAAAGTTAGCCGAGCTGCGTAATGTTCCATCAAATAAAATTTTGAAAAATAAGTCGGACATTGATAGGTATTTTGGAGGAAAGTGATATGGCAAAGAAGCTATCAAAGCTTCAAATGGCACAGCAAAAGGCGGAAGCTGCCGCGAAGAAAACAAATCAAAAAATTGATGAGCTGGGAAAGCATACAAGTGCGTTATATACCGCTTTAACTCAAATACAGTCCTTGTTTGATCGGATACGCAACGTACCTGAAGAAAACAGGCTGAAATATGAAAAGCTGAAAGCCATCAGAGTCAACTGGAAACAGCAGGCTGAGAAAATTGAATTAGAATACAAAAAGGCTGAGGTAAAAGCTGCTGGTCAAAGTGCCGCTGGAATTGGGGCCGGTGTTGCTGTTGCAGCACTTGGCCCCACAGCTGCTATGGGTATTGCAACCACATTTGGTGTAGCTTCTACCGGAACAGCGATATCTGCTTTAAGCGGTGCAGCAGCTACAAATGCAGCTTTGGCATGGTTAGGCGGCGGTGCGTTGGCTGCTGGCGGCGGTGGAATGGCAGCGGGAAGTGCGTTTTTAGCACTTGCAGGACCTGTTGGTTGGGCGATTGCCGGTGTTTCTGTCGTGGCAAGTGGTTTGATGTTTTTTAAGAGTAAAGGCGATAAGGAAAGGCTGGAGAATGTATACACCCTTATCAGCAATCGTGACATTAAATCATATGAACTGGCCATAGTCGAGTTGAGTGAGCGAATCGCAAGGATTATCGACGAGTCTGGAAAATTGAATGAAGCAATTGCTAAAATTGAAACCTTTGGAACAGATTATACCAGTATGACAGAAGCTCAACAATATGAACTGGGTGCGTATGTTAACTTGATGGAAGCCTCCACGATGCTGCTTGTCAATCCAATTTTGGGCCTTCAGCCTAAATATTCAGAGCAGGATTTTGAGAAACTGTGTGCAGCTGAAAGTGACTTGTATAGGAGTTATTTTGCCAGCTACAAAACGATGGTTATTTCTATGGCGAATTTACTTTATAAAATTAAACTCGATGATAAAGACAGAAAATTGCTGGCAAAATCCTTGAAGAAAAACAAAGATTTTCTATCTTCGGTACATATGAGTAAAAAAGAATTCGACGCTGATGATGTTACAATGGTCGAGAGGGCGTTGAGCCATAAATATCAGTATAGTGCATACTAAATCAATGCTGTGAAAATTATAAAAGCTGGAGTGGGATTATCCTTACACCTTGATCCGTGGCACATGAAAAAATCCAGATAAAAAGCGTTCACAGAACGCGTAGCCGTAGAATGAAATTCTGCGTTCAAAGGGGTTTGGGGGTGCTGCCCTCAACAAGCAGACGGCAGGAAATGTGAGTATGTATTAACACTCGCATTGCTTGCCGGATTTGTGTGTGGCTATCCACACGCATTGCTTGCTACCGTTATCCCGAATTCGGGATAATAATGGCAAGCACAGCAAGCGAGTACCCGCTTGCGATTTTTGGCTTTAGGGAACCCTCCCCCTAAACCCGAAAAATGCTTGTTGGGAACATCCCAAACCCTGATACGAAAAGAGGCGAGATACCACGATGGCAAACCGAAAACGAAATATCCAGGTGAAGTTCTATGTGACCGCCGTGGAAAAGGAACTGATGGAACAGAAGATGGCCCAGCTCCAGACAAAGCGGATCGGTGCCTACCTACGGAAGATGGCGATAGACGGGTATATCATCTATGTGGACACCAGGGACATTAAGGAGATGAACAAGCTCCTGTCCGCCATTGGCCGGAACATCAATCAGATCGCCAAACGAGTCAACGCCGGAGGCCCTACCTATCAGGCTGACATGGAGGAAATCCGGGAGAGATTGGAGCAGATATGGCAGTTACAAAGACGCATCCTATTAAGTCAACGCTGAAAGCGGCGATTGACTATATCTGCAATCCCGACAAGACAGATGGAAAGCTGCTGGTATCCTCCTTCGGCTGCACCGCCGAGACCGCCGACATTGAATTTGCCTGGACCCGCCGCCATGCCATCGACAAGGGAAAGAACTTGGGCCGGCACCTCATCCAGGCGTTTGAGCCTGGGGAGGTCACGCCGGAGGAAGCCCACCGAATTGGCATGGAACTGGCGTGGGAGATCCTGGGCGGTAAATATGAATTTGTCCTCACCACTCACATTGACAAGGATCACGTCCATAATCACCTGATTTTCAATGCGGTCAGCTTCACCGACCACAAGCACTACCATTCCAACAAGCGCAGCTATCACGAGATACGCCGGGCCAGCGACCGGCTGTGCAAAGAACACGGCTTGTCCGTCATCGTCCCTGGCCGGGATAAGGGTAAGAGCTACATTGAGCATCAGGCCGCACAGAACGGCACCAGCTACAAGGCAAAGCTGAAAGCCGCCATCGACCGGCTGATCCCCGTATCCTCCAGCCTGGAAGATTTGCTTGCCCGGTTACAGCGGAAAGGGTACGAGATCAAGCGAGGAAAGTATATCTCCGCCAGGGCGCCGGACCAGGAGAGGTTCACCCGGCTCAAAACCCTGGGCGCCGATTACACGGAAGAAGCCGTTGTCTCCCGCATTGCCGGAGGCCTCCGCCCCTCCAGACAGCCCCAGCAGCGCAGCGGGAAGGTCAGCCTGCTCATTGACATTCAGAACAATATCAAGGCCCAGCAGAGCGCCGGATACCAGCGGTGGGCGACCATCGAGAATCTGAAACGGGCGGCCGCCACTATGAACTTTCTCACCGAACACGGCATCGGCAGCTATGAGGAATTGGTAGAACGGTGCGACGCCGTTGCCGCCGCCTCCATCCGTACCAGGGAAAGCCTGCGGGATACGGAACAGCGGATCGCCGACCTTGCCCTCCTGGGAAAGCAGCTTAACACTTATCGCAAGCTGAAACCTGTCTATGACCGATACAAGGCATCAAAAGACAAGGAAAAATTCCTGCGCGGCTTTGAGAGCGAGATTATCTTATTCGAGGCGGCAGCCAGGGAAATCAAAAAGGCCGGGCTCGCCAAACTTCCTTCCTCCGAAAAGCTGAAAGCAGAATTGGACGGACTCTCCGCCCGCAAGACCGCCCTGCAAACGGATCTTCGGAAGATACGGCGGGAGGAAAAGGAGTATGACACCCTCCGCCAGAATGTGGACGCCCTGCTGGAAAGGCCGAAGGAACAGGAACAGCAGCGGCAGCGGAGCAACGACTTGGAGTAACGGGGATTGGGCGCTTTTTACAGTCTTTGCAAAACCCCTGGGCGCATGGTTATCCGGCTGATATAATGGAATCAGGAATGGAGGTGCTGACTGTGACGAAATCCGAAGTAATCAAAGAGTTTTTCAAGAAGAGCGTGTTGCCCGTGGCGGTGGCGGCTTTGCTGTACTGCATTTTCAAATCCGCCTGCACAAAAGATGGAGTCACCGACTATGTATGGCTGTTCATCCTTTGCGGCCTGCCTTTTGGCATCCCACGGATGTTTGCCTGGATCGTGCCGGGCGGCTCTTTGGGAACCGCCCTTCCGTTGTTTCTGCTGAACTTTATTATTGGCGGAGTGATCGGCGGTTTCGTCCTGGTCTGGCGACTGCTGGTGGCTGCCTGGTATATTCCCTTGACCATCTATCGCCTATGGGACTGTGCAAAGAAAGTCCCCATGCAAAGGAGCGTGTACTATGAAGAATAGAGCGTGGAAATACTGTCGCCAGGCAGGATATGATGGAGATGACTGCGGAATACGGACACAGGAACTTTGGATCAATCAGTATATCTCCAAACATGGGCTTGTTTCTGTTGGTGAAAGCAAAGTTTTTGAAAGCGGAACAACCATAAACCGCCCCAGCCTTCAGGAGCTCATTCAAAAGGCAGAGGAACATGCTTATGATATTTTGGTCGTATCCGCTCTTGACCGTTTGGGGCGGGATTTATGGTCCGCTATGGAATATACAAAAAAGCTCCTGCGTATGGGAATCAGAATAATTTCCGCAAATGACAACACCGAAATCACCGAGAGGGATTTTGAAGAGATGGACAATTTTATAAAATCCATTTGCGAATGATCCACTATGGAAATGTGGAAAACGGCCGCTCCACCGATGGAAAACAAATATTTACGTCCCGATGGAAAAGCTGCCAGCTTTCCCACAGACCGCAAACACCGTTTCCCACAGCTCCGCCCCTTGACCGTTTACACACATTCCCACAGCGCCTACTACTGCTGCTGAAAATGAGCGCCATCACCGAAATGATGATGGCGCTCATTCTTTATCTCCGTATCCTTCTTCAGCAAGATTAAGTATATTCTTTTTTTCTTTCTGCGCATAGCGCATGGTCCAAGTGGCATTCAAGAATCTGTGAAAATCCAGTAATATCAACGGCTTGTAAGCAAGGCTTTTATCCAAATACTACTTCAGCGGTGAGTAAATGAGGCCACAACGAGATAAACCGTGTCAAAGGCCAGCAGCATCCACAGGGCGGGATTGCTCCACACGCCGCTACTCCCGCCGGCCTGACTTCTCTCGCGCTTCCGTCCCCGTCTTTTCAGCAGCAGGCGGATCCCTCCTGTCACTGCGATCACCACCGAGACAAACACCAGAGCCAGGATAGCCAGGGCACCAGGAGTGCCCGCCTGGCGCAGTAGCGGCAGCGCCTCAGCAATGCTGTTTCCGGCGATGTGCAGTCCGATGGACGTCCCCAATCCGTAGTGCAGGGCCGCATAGCCGAAAATCAATCCGCACCAGAAGGCGGACAACCCCTGATAGAGATCGTGGTGCATCAGCCCGAAGCACAGGGCCGACAGTAAAATGGCCTGCCGCGCACCCCCTGGCAGCAAGCGGCGCAGCACCACTCCTCGGTAGATCAGTTCCTCAAGGACAGGACCGACTATACAAATATATATTGCCAGCAGCGGTGTGGCGATTTCTTCTCCCACTGCCGCCGCTTGGGCGGTGAAGCCAACCAGGTTCCACACCCGCTCTAGAACCGGAGTAAGTACCATGACGGCAAGATTTCCACTCAGCGCCACACTTATGAGAAAAACCAGCGTGCCCAAAGAGGCCTTCTGGGAAGAGAAGTGAGGGGCTTCGCCGCTCACTAGTGAGGACCAGAGCAGGGGGATCGCCGATGCCACCGCGCAGCTAAGGAGCAGCACGATACCCTCCGGCAAGCCGGGAACAGAAGACAAAAGTTTTTGCAGTAACCCAAACAGCACGCTGTATGCGAATAAGCTGCACCACAGCCATGTCAAGCTGTGTAGCGGGGGAATCTTTTTGTTCATAACAACCTCCCATGCGGCCTTGGCCGCAAAATTTGGCCTAATTATAGCATATTCCCGTCGATTTGCGGGCAGTTTTAACAAATTTTAAGCTTTTTTTAAGCTTTTTTAAAATAGCTCCATCACCAAACGCACGGCTGCCGAGCTCATTCAGTACATCGAGGTTTATCCTGCGGTCAAGGAGAACAGAATCACCAAAACTGCATTGGATCCTTTGAGGTACCGGATTGCCGGAAAATCCCCGAGCGGGACATTCTTTTGGAAACGAGAAAAGGCGTAGCATTAAGCTACGCCCCCGCACAGATCTCTATAATAAACTTGGAAATAAAAAAATGCGGAGTATCATCAGCAGACCTTTTCAGATCCTTTAATGATACTCCGTATGGTCTGATAAGCTCCACCGCCTGTATGATCCACATAGAATACAACGAGATTGCTTCGCTTCACCATCTGCCGATTGCGAATTTGGAAAGCACCTTTCGGGTGGCTGCTGGCCGAGTTGCCGCATATTTCGATTTCATCATAATAGGCTTCAAAGTTTTCCATATTGTTGCGCAGCTCCGCCGTGGGATATGGCAGTATCCAAATCAAGGAACTATTGTCATCCCGAACAAGCCGCTGCTGGCGTTTGACAGTGGAGGAAACGATCTGGTCAAAATCTCCGTCCCGTCCGACCAGGAACTCCACATACTCCTTTTCCAAAAGCAGCGCATGAACCAGCGCCTCCACACGATCCTCCGCCTCACGAAACTCCGGGATGATCCGGTGTCCAAAAAAACTAACGGTAAATATGTTCACGGTTTTATCTTCGCCATTTTCAAGCCAGCCTCTCCAACAAAGTAAATAATCTACTTCTCATTATATGCATATATTGACTTAAAGTAAATAATCCTCTAATTTGTTTCAATTATAATTTGCCTGCTTTGTTGGTAGCATAATATCAGGAGGTGATATTATGCAGACGGAGTTTCCAGAACGCTATATCACTCTGGGCTTGAAGATCGCATATTACAGGAAAAAGGCGGGGCTGACACAGGAGGTCCTTGCGGAGAGGATCGGGAAAAGTGTCAACTTCGTTGGTCAGGTAGAAGGGACGGGTACGATCCGTGGCGTATCTCTTGAAACACTGTTCAAGATCGCCCAAGTGCTGAAAATCCCGCCCTCCAAGCTGTTAGAGGATGACTAATCGACTGCGACGCAGCCAGAACAAAAAAAGAATGGGAGCGCCAACATCGGATAACTGCATCCGATGTTGACGCTCCCATTTTGCTTGATAAAAGGTGAAAATCCGGCGTTTTTCCTATGCAGAAACGCCCTGCCGCTCCACATGGGAAATCATACTGCCCTTACACGGAAAAGCCACTACAGGCGGTTTCTTCGCCTATTTTGAACCCTAATTCCCGCACTTTTTGGAACGGAGGGAAAGATAGTGCGGGCAGGACACCACCACCGCCCGGAAACTCTGCTTGCAGGGATGGACGCAGCCCTTGCAGAGCTTGTTATACTTGCGTCTGCCGTTCTCGCCCAGGAAGAACGCCCATTCCAGACGCCATTTTTTGCTTCGGCTCATAAGTCATGCTCCGGGGGCTTTTTCTGATGAGCCTTGTCCGGGGGCTTGCGCTCGCCGCACTCCCGTTTTGCGTCCTCCAGCCGTTCCCGGATAGAGGGCTTTTTCTCCGGTGTGGTCCTGCGCGCCTCATCCTGGGCTTTCTCCAGTTCCTCCCCACGGCGGCCGTTGTTGATGATCCCGTCAATCATCCCATAGTCGTCCTCTAGGGTCAGCTCGGCGGTACGCAGCGGGTTTTCCGGCTCCACGGGAACGGATACAATCTGTCCGTTGATGCTGGCGAACAGCTCCGGCCGTTTGAATTGCTCGGTGTACTTCTGGATCATGTCCGGGGGCAGGGACGCGAAGCTCTCCGGTCCCAGGCCCACCACCAGGAAGGTGCCTGCTACAATGTCGTAAATCTCCCCATGCTCGTTCCGGAGGGAACGGTTCAGGTCCAGACCAATGAGCTTGCCTTCATCGTTCAGCACCAGCCCCACCGGATCGTCAAAGGGATAGGAGGCGGCAATGTCGCCGCCCACCTCCGTTTGCAGCGCATGGAGGCCGGGGTCGATCTCCTTCACATAGGGCTCCTTCATGGGCTCCACCACCAGAACGGTCAGCTTCTCCGGTGCGGTATGTTCGGGGGCGGCTCCGCTGGGGATGGCAAATGCGCGGCTGCCGTTGGCCATGATGAGATACTTCCCGTCCTCGGACTCATGGTGGAAACCGTATCCGGCCGCCTCCATCTGTTCCCGGCTCATATCCGTCACATGGAAGGTGCCCCTGGGGGTCCGCACCGTTTCGCCGGTCTCCCGGTCGTCCGGGGTCGGCGCCGCTTGCTGCCCGTACAACTCCGCCTCATACTCCCGGTTTGCCTGCTCCGCAAAGGTCAGCATCTCGTCCACATGGGACTGATCCGGGTTTTCGATGGCCTCCCGAATCGCCTGCGGGTCCACATCCAGAAATTCCTCATAGCCGGTGGCGTCCTTGAACTTCTCGATCTCCGAAGGCAGATAGTCCTCCTGGGTCTGCCCCAGAGCGGCCAGCTTCTCGTCCAGGGCGGAGATGCGCCCGGCCATCAGGTTTTCGTAGATTTCTTCCTTTGCCGCGTGTTCCTCCGGGTGTTCGGCGGCATACTGCGGGTCGTGCTGCCGGAAAAACTCGTCCATGTCGTAGGCAAGGTCCATGGCCCATTTCGAAATTTTTTCTTCGGGGATGTCGTCCTGGAAGGTCATCACCCGGTATTCCTCCGGGATGCTGCCGCGCTCGCCATCGTAATACTCATGGAAGCTGTCCCCGGTGTCCCGCACATAGCCCAGGTCGGTGAACTGGCCGCTTTCCTCCAGGGCGATGTCCCGGCCGTAGGCCTCATAGTCGATGTAGTTGCGCAGATGCTCCGGCACCTGCATGGCGTCCAGTTCCTCGATGTAATACCGGCCCAGATCGTCGTAATCGTGGATGTCAGGGTAAATATCGTAGCATTCCAGGTTCTCCGTCAGGTTGATAAGCTCCTGGATGCTGCCCGTGTGGTCGCCGATCTCCATGGCCGCCTGGAACCGCTCATATTCATCCTGGCTCATATCATCCAGCTTGGAAGCCAGATAGTTCAGTTCGTCCAGGTTGGCGTACTCGCCCAGCAGGTCATAGAGGCCGTCCACATAGCAGTCGTAGTCCGTGATGAACCATTCCTCGTAGGTCTGCCCGAAGTCGTCCTTTGCGCCGATCCCGATGCGCTCAAAGACCTGTTTCAGTTGCTCCGCCGTGGTGGGAAACTTCACCCATTCACCCACAAGGGCGCCCTCGTTGTATTTGCCCAGGTTGGTGATGAAAGCGGCAAAGGGATAATCTTTGTCATAGTCATAATGGAGCATAGCGCCACCTCCTTATCGCTCCGGCGCAGGCTTTTCCCGATGGGGCTGCGCCTTGCTCTGACCTGCACATTCCTTCCGGCTCTGTTCCAGCCGCTCCTTGATGGAGGGCTTTTTCTCTGCCTGCCTCTCCCTGGAGCGCTCGTGTTCCCACTCGTCGCCGGAGAGAGTGAGATACCCTCATCCAGATGCAGCGCCCAGTCCAGAATGTGGATATGGAAACCAAAGCGCCGTTCAAACTCCTCGTAAAATTCGCTGACTATGAGTGCCAGAGTACCCGGTGGAACGGATTCTTCCATGGTGCCGATCTGGTAGATACTTTCCTCCGGACAGGTCTTGTTGTTTTTCAAAAGGTCTTCCACCGTGCGGTTGCGCTCGGTGTGTCGTGTTTTCTCGTTCCGGGCGTTCTGGGCATCCACATGGTCGGAATAATGCTCGTAGTAATACATCCGCTCAATTTCTTCAAAGCTGAAATCCGGCTGTTCCGGGTTCTCCCGAAGTTCCGGGGTAGTGAAGCCACGGTAGCAGTCCCAGTACACATTTTTCTTGGCTCGCTGGGCATCAATGTGTTCGCTGTTTTCCACATCAAACCGACGGTCATTGTGCCGGGGATTATAGGTGCCATGCTTGCCGGAGCGTCCGTTGTGCCGTGTCAGTTTCAAATTCCATCCCTCCAATCTCTGCTGATTTTTTCCGAAGGAGAAGTAGCGGCGAAGCCGCCAAACCTGCGAGTTTCTGCGTCAGGTAATACCCAGTACGAATTGACGCAAGGCATCAACTCTCCCTGGGCAAGGCGTTTCACCCTTGACCCGATGGGGCTGGCTGCCCTCAACCCGCCAATGGGCTTTGCCCCTTAACCCCAACAGGGCGCTGCACCCCTGTACCCAGCACAAAGGGCTTGCCGCCCTCTGTACTCCTGCCCGGAGAAGCTGACTTCCACCACTACTTGTACGGTTTCTGTCAGCTCCTCCGGCTCTGAATGCTCCTTTTGTCGCATTTCCCAGCAGGGGGGATACCCCGGGGATATTACGATACCAATTCACCGCAAAAATACCGGGTGCAGACCTGCCATTTTCCTGTGAATTTACCCGATTTCAGGCGCTCTCCTTGTCCGTCCGCAAGACCTGAAATCCGTGCTGTTCGGCATATTCTCTGGCAGCGGCCAGCCGCTCCTCACTGTACGGCGGCACCAGACGGATGGACAGGCGTGACTTGTCCATCACATAGGTCACGCTGCCCTCCGGGGTGCTGCGCTCCAACCGGCACAGCTGGGGATACTTGCGGCTGAACTCGGCCAGCCTGCGCTTCAGATCGGCGTTGAAGGTGTAGATACTGGCGGTGTCCTCCGCCTCGTTCCAGTTGATAATGGTTTCTTTCTCATACTTAGACAGCTTCTTCATACAGATCCTCCTCATACTCGGTGTTTTCCTTTACCAAACGCATGCGGCGCTTGGCACAGTAATACTCGTCCATCTCAGCACGGAGCTTATGATAAAAGCCGGTGTACCAGCTTTCTGCTATCTCCGTTTCCATCTTCCGGGCCAACTCCAGCATTCGGTGCTTGGCCTGAGGGTCAACGGTTAAGGCAGTCAGCCATTTGAGCCTGGTCACCGTGTTGTGGTGGTTGGGACAGGCAAAGGCATACAGCATTTTCTTTTCTCGGATACTCAATTTCATAAAAATCAACCTCCTAAAAGTTTATTTTCCATGTGTTAGTTGCCGGTTTGCCTGCAATCGCTCCTGCCCGGATTTTTCCCAGCGTATTGTCCTCCTTGGTGCGCTCCTGTCATGGCATCACTTCCCCAGAGGTCATACCCCTTGCAGCCGGTCATTCAATTTTCAAGGTTCTGTGTCTCCTGACAAAACTCATTTTACCGAAAAAACAGGGCCTCTCCCGTATGTCCAAAACGATGGAAAATGGCTTGAAATCAGCATATTTCCACGCTTATGGAAGCATGGTATAATGTTCATAAACGGAAGGATTTCCTGGTGAGAGGGGGATTTTAGATGCACACAAAACTGTCTATCCCGGAACGGTTAAAAGACTTGCGGGTGGTGGATAAGCACCTGACACTGGAGCAACTGGCCGAGCAGACCGGGCTTTCCAAATCTGCTCTCAGCAAATATGAGAGCGACGATTATAAGGACATCAGCCCCTTTGCCATCGCTACGCTGGCGGAATTTTACGGGGTGTCCACCGATTACCTGATGGGGTTATCGGAAAATAAAAATCACCCAAACACAGAGCTTCAGGCCCTGCATTTGAGTGATGATATGGTTACATTATTGAGCAGCGGGAAAATCAACAACCGGCTGCTGTGTGAGATTGCCACACACGAAAACTTCCAGCGGCTGATGACGGATATTGAGATTTTCGTTGACCGGATTGCCGATATGCGGATTGCCCAGATGAATCTGGTGTTGGAGGCCACCCGGCAGGAAGTGATCCGCAGCCATGCGCCGGGGGAGAACGACCTTTATGTCCGTACCCTAGAGCTGGGACAAGTACAGGAGAGCGATTTTTTCAGCCACACAATCCATGATGATTTGGATAGCATCGTTCAGGATATTCGTCAGGCCCATGTCACCGACCGCACCACCGCCGATCCGCAGCCGACTTTTACAGAGGTCAAGGAAAAGTTTGACCGTGCCATGCGGCTGGGCAGTAATGAGGAACGGGTGATTCATGAGTTCTGTGACCAGATGCAGATTCCCTTTGACAAGATTGCGTCCGAGGACTTCTCGGCGTTTATGCGGATATTGAGCCTATCTAAACTGCTGAAAAACCCCAACAATATGAGGGGAAAGGCCCGGTCACCGGCATATCGTGGGACGAAAAAAAGGAAAAAAAGATAACAAAAAGACCATCCGTCAGGCGCAACGGATGGTCTTTTTCTCATGTATCCTTTTGGGAATCTGTAGAATCGTGTTTGCTATGTAGTTCTCTGCTATCAGCAATTAACTGGGCAAGATACAGCATTTCATCCATATTGTCATCACTGCGACCTCGCGTTGTATAGGTCTTTAATGTCGATGTGACTGTATCGATTACCTTATCCGCAGTTTGGAATTCATTTTGGCTATTGTAAAGCATTTTGCGAACAGTATCACGCCAAAACGATAGTTCCTTGTGTAACTGGGAAATGCGGGTCAGCAAGTATAACCGTATTTCTTTTGAGTCTCGTTTCAGCTCACGCATTTGTTTGTCATATTCTTGTGAGGACTTATCGGCCACTTTTTTTAGTGACTCCAATTCAGCTTTTTGAGATTGTCGTTCAGCATCGATACGTTCGGTTTCCTGTTGCAGTTCATTGCAGCGTTCCAGAATTTTTTGACTTTCTTTGATTCGATGTTTCCAATCCACCCAAATCTGAACACTTGTAGCCAGAAAGGTTATAAAAGCGAATGGAATAATAAACCATAGAATCTGGAGCAAGAAAGGAGAACTATCGTTTGAGTAATCCAGTCTTGTTTTGTAATCGCTTTCGGCAATAATTTGACCTTTTGAAATCGGTTGCTCCGTCCAAACTATAACACTATATTTCGCTTTTGGGGAAATTTGCTCAAGCTCTACATACTGTTTCTGATGCTCGAATTCGTCGCTTGACTTGATTTCTAAAACATCAAAATCTGTATCAAAATATAGCGACAGATTCGACAGGGTTGATTCTTCTAAGTTCTGAACACTGATGACAGTGAGATATTTTCCATCCAGCTCCGAACTTGGAGAAATTGTGACGACCACACTTTCCAAAGACAACCATTGAATACCTACGGAAACAGCCAGACTGATAATGGTTGTGATAAAAGCAGTAATTGCAATGTGCAAAAGATTTGGTTTTTCTCTATTGCTCACATAACTCCTCCTTTTGGCTGGCAATCTTATTTATTTGCTCAATAAATTTATCTCTTGATAATTCCCAAGTATTGGCTATAGTGGGCGGCAAACCAAACATCTTCTCAATCTGTTCTTTGAAAGTGTTCAATCGCATTTTATCGTTGGCTCTAAACCATACCGGCTGCTTGTCCAATAAACCTCTAATTTGGCTACTGTCAAAGTCAGGCATCAGAATTTCCTGATACTTTTTCTTCATGGCCCAAATAGCTCCGGCTTCATTTAGGCAAGCGGGACTTTCAAAATATTTGTCTGTGTACCAAAGGATATAAAGCACATGTTCATCTGTGTTGATCCTGTCACGAATTTCATCCAAATTTCGCTTACCATTCTCAATGTATCCTTCTGGATGAGAGGTGCAAAAGATCACACTTTCAGGAGCTTCTATTGTTGGGCGTGGTATGCCAATGGCATGAAGGAGATCCACAAAGGCATCGACTTGATCTTTGTCAGCCTCACGATGACTGATAAAGATTTTTTCATAGTCATCTTTGAATAGCGTATGCTTAATTTCTACCAACGCATTTTTGATTGCTAATACTTCGCTTTTGTTGACCGTATATACACTGCTGTTAAAGAAGAATGTACATAAAATTACATAAGGGGCGTAGTTTTTATCGTTAATTTTATTTTGTTTGCAAAAGGCGTCCACTTTGAACTTATATGACAAATAGAGATCGTTGTTAGGGCGAATATCCCCACGCTCCTGAATATAGAACAGCATCTGATCACACAGAGCAATCAACTCATTGATTTCTTTTAGCTTTGGATTCATCAGGGTATCTCTCTTTCTTTATTCCATCGGCTTAATCATAGACTCGATAAAGGCAATTTCTTCGTCTGTCAGTCCATACTTCTTATACAGTTCTGCATCCGTCCACTCTTTTGAAAAATCTTGAATCGGGACTAAGGCAAAGTTGGCTTTAGAAATATGTTGTGTAGTTGTTACTTGTGCAACTAAGAAACGCACAAATTTCGTTTTCAAATATTGCAGCAAGTTTTTAGCTTCAATCTCACTGTTAAATGTGTCAACTACAATATATGTTTCGGTGCAGACAACTTTTGGAGGAAGGACTTCCATAGTGGAAAAAATGCGGCGTTTACCGTCTTTGTCTGCTCGCCCTGCATGGTCGTATGTTAGATACGACATAATAACTTTCCATTTATCAATCCAATCAAAAGCTCCGGTTACCAGCTCTCGTTTAAACGGACCAATACCTTTGTTGTATCGCAGTTGAATATCTCCATCTTCTGTTGGAACTACATAAGTTCTAAGTCCAAACGGCTTTTGCGAACTAACTTTTGAATCATAAAATTCCGTAGTTTGTTGCTGTACCTTATTGAGAATTGACAAGGCTTGACCATAACGGACAAAGACTTTGTTGTCATCAAGCTGCCGAAGGGTTTCGTAGCGAGCACCATTATGAAAATTCACAACCTCACAGCTTCCATTGTGATTCTCGTCCCATAAAAAATAGCAAATGCCCCCGGCGATATCAACTCCTGCAAAACAGTCATTAGAATCCGAATAATCAAACAGTTGCCTTATCCTATGGTCGTGCAACATCGATTCTCTAAAAGCATCCAACCCACGACCACCAGAGTACCAGCGTGCCGGAATAATCATTGAAACATAGGTGGGTTTCAACTCTTTTGCTTGCTCAACAAAATAGTTATATACTGGCGTTGCGCTTGCTTTACTACCACCATCCATCACTTGATAAGGCGGATTACCTACTACGGCATCAAATTTCATGGCTTTCACCCCTTCCTGCTTCCAATAGCTGGGCTTCAAAACCCGGTCAACAAACTGCCGGGGCTTATTCTTCATCATGTTGATCAGGTCGTCGAAATAATGGGTATTCACCGGAATATCCCGATATCCGGCTAGTGTGCGCCGGGTGATCTGCTTTGCCATAGGGGTCTTGCAAATCACAAACACATTTTCCCGTACAGTCGCATCCCAAAGCTGTTGCAATTTTGCATCGTCCAGTTCTTCTTCGGAACAGGTGGCGCACCGGCTACGGAAAATGCTGTATGTTACATATAAGGGATACAGACCCGTTTTAGAGTTGATCTCCAGCACACGGGCACCGGCGTTTGCAAAGGTGTCCGCTGTTACTTTTCCATGATCCACAAAGCGGGGGGCATCTACCATCTGCTCATGAGCTTCGTCGTAGAAGTCATAGCCGCCCAGACAATCGCTCATGTGCATATTCACTACCCGCCATGGGGTCAGAACGGTTTCCTTATCCGGGTTTTTGAAGCAAGCAAAGAGCTGTGCAATTTTCTTAACCCGCTCCGTGGGAGAAAGCTCATCGGCGCTGAGAACCGTGGTGCGAATCCGGCGACCAGCGGCCACAAAGATTTCTGGGTCATAGTATTTGATGAAACTTTTGAACATCTCTTTGGTGACACCGGAAGGCATAAATTCCTCCCAGGAGGAATCGTCCACGATGTCCACCAGCTTTTCCATGGTGATATCTTCGTCAATGGGAATGTCCGCACCATAAATCAGCAGCGGCATACGGATGGAAATACCTCGCAGAATGGAAATCGCATTATTTTTGAGTTTCTGCTTTTCCTTCATCTCCTGCAAACGCTTTTCTTCATCCGGTGTGCGTTCACGCTTGGGCTTTTTCTCAATCCGTCCCAGCTCTTCGTATTCTTCATCTGTAAAGCCCTGGGCGTTGATGTCGATCTCCTTGGCCTTGGGAGCCGCTTTGGATGTACCGACAATCTTCTTTAGGTTATTGAACTTCTCGATATCAAGTTCTTCCAGGCGCAGCAACTCATCGTTATATAGATTGGTGTCATCAAAACCGTTCTGTACAGCTCGCTCCGCATAGGCCCGTTTCAGCTGCTGGAGCAGGCGATTGGTGTCATAGGCTTTCATCACCGTGCCATCCACCGCAATGACCGGGCAGTAGTTCAAAAACTCTCCCATGATTCGACGGTCGGATTCATTCGCCTTGCCCGCTTTAGTGGACAGGGCCGCAGATTCCGCTACCATTTTCAAGGTGCGGTCGGGGGCAAAGTCGAACACATAGCAGCAGCGTTTAATCTTGCCATCCTTGTTGCAGGGCGACTGAACCCGGAAGATAGTTTGCAGATAGTTGGCGGCAGAAGTGGAGAACGATCCGGCCAGCATAAACACAGCCGTCCACTCCGGCACCGTGACGCCGGTGGTCAGCTTGCCGCAGGAAAGGGTGATGGTGTAGCCATCGTTTCCTGCGCCGTTGATAGCCTGCCGCACCTTCTGGAGCGCATCTTCGGAGCGTTCCTCTTCATCGCCGTCACCGGCCACATTGACAATATCAAATACACCGCAGCCAAAGACCGGGTGTTTCTTCATCAGCTTGCTCAGGGCCTTCGCTTCTTTGACGCCGGGAACCATCCAGAGGGCATGGCGGAACAGGTTGCGGTATTCCTCGTTGGCATAAGGATAGTGGCTGTCCGGGTCGTCTTTTGTAATCAGGTTCAAAAAGCTCCAAACATCGCTTTCGTGGACAAAATCGCCCACCTGTGCAGTAGCAGGCATGGCCTTGTGGTCGTGCTTAATGTCCCCAGTCCAGACACGGAAAAACTCCCGGAAATTGAACGCCTTGTCCTCCAACTCCACATAACTTTTATCGGTGAGGATTTTACCCAGGTCGTAGGTGTAGATTTTCAGCTCCGGCAGCTCGTCGTAGGGGTTGGAATCTCCAAAGTGCAGCTCGTCCCACTGCGCTTTGCGCTGCTGCTCCATCACATAATCCCAGGTATAGATATTGTCGTCAAATTCTTTGAGGATATTGAACGGCGTGCCGGACAGGGCAAGGAACTTGGTATCGTAGCCGTCTCCTTCCTTTACCAGATTTTTAATGACATCATCGCCCAGGGCAGTAGTAGTTCCTTCATGGGCCTCATCCACGATGACCAGATCCCAGTCCAGAGAGAATACAGCATCGTTCTTATCGAATTTACCGCCAACGGTAGAAGAACCACGCAGATCCTGAATGGAGGCAAAATAGACGAACTTTTTGCCGCTGTTAAGCAGATCTTCGATGGCAGCCCCGTGGCCCTTGGAGCCGTAGGTGTAATCGTCGGTATCATAGAAGATCTTCTGAAAATCCTCATACCAGCCATCGTCCACCACAGGGCGGTGAGTAACAATAATGGTCTTGGCAAAGCCAGACTTCTTAACCACCTGAAGGGCAGAAAGGGTTTTACCGAAACGCATCTTTGCGTTCCAGAGCATCCGGCTGCCGGTTTTGAACTGTTTTAGTGTTTTCTCAATGGCTTCTTCTTGTTCCGGGCGGAACACAATGGGAGTAAAACCTGTACCTGCCCCCATGCCGGACAGGTTAGGCTGGCACTTCTTCACCGCTTCGATAGCCTTCTGGACGGTGGCCAGATCCACCTCAAACCATTCTCTGCTGGTAGAGTTTTTCAGTTTTTTCTTGGGAATGCCGGAGTTCTCCAGCACCCGGTGTACATCATGATCCCGGAAAGCTTTCAACACCTGCTGTCCATCCTTGCCTCTAACAAGACGGACAGCCAACTCGGTATGTAGCAGCTGGGCAGAAATACCCGCTGTGTTGGTGTACTGCTTAATCCGGCTCAGCGCCGCCTGATTCAGCGCCTTACAGTTGGGAAACAGGGCATCAATGGAAGCGTCTGACTGAATCGTGGTATCACCAATTTTCAAAAGCCCTTTATGAGCCTCGTCATTGATGGCAAAAACATAAATCAATTTGTACTCAAAAGCAGTTCCAAATACGGTTTCCATTATCGTTCCCCCTTCACCAAAGAGTAGTATTCCACGATCACTTTGGATCGCCAATCTTTGATTTTGCACCGTGACTGTGCAGGCTTTTGCACAATCAGTGTTTCTGTTTCTATAAAGTCAAACAGAGAAAGCTGGTTCATCTCTTCCTGAATATCGCAGAGCGGAGGCCCGTAGGTGAGTCCATCCATCTGCCACAGATTCCATGAAATAATGGTGGCAACCTTTTTCAGCTCATCGAGCGTAGGAGTACGCTTCAGTGCATATCGCATATAATCAATAAAAGTATACAGCAGATTTTCTCGTGCAAGCAATAAGTTGTCACCTTGGAACTCAAAACCGTACACACTTTCATACGCTCGATATGCCCATTTCAGCCATTCGCTTTCATCGGAGGCATTTTCGGTCACAACACGCAGTTTGCGATCCAGTAAGCCGATCCGGGAGAAAAGTTCAATGGGATCGCCAGTTACTGTATCATAGCGACTTACCAGATAAGGGGCCTCACCGCAGGAAACCTCAATTCTCCGTGCATCCACATAATGCTTCCAAGTGTGCTGCTTATCCTCAGAAAACACGACCCGTTCCGTTGCCGTCCAGGTGCTGTCTTGCGGGATGTTAAAAACATTAGGCCGACCAAACCAATGCTCGTCCACCAAGTTATTTTGAGCATTGCAGATCCAGGAAGGAGTAAACACTTCCGCTTTATCTCTGGTGCGGCTGTTTTTTTGCTCATGTGCCTTTGCTACACGAGGTTGAATCAGCTTAGAATGAACGCCAGTAATCAGGCTTGCGTAGATTTGCTCTGTCGCTGCATAAAGCTCCCCATGGGAGATATAGTCACTGGTTGCCCAGATAATGTTCTCATTTGTCGTCCTGTCTTTTAGAAGGATATCAAGCAGTTCACGGCTGTATTGAGCAATATCTTCTTCGATCACATCCAGTTTTTCTTCAAATTGCATGATACGCCTCCTCTCTCTCATTATGGCAACTCATTGTTGGGACTCCGGGATAAACTCAAGAATATCATCTACACCGCAGTCCAGAGCAATACAGATTTTCTCAATGGTCTGCATGGCAATATATTCATCCCGCTTCAGACGGGTAATAATGTTCAAACTGATTCCTGCTTGTTTAGCCAACTGATTATTGGTCATTTTCCGGTCGATCATCATCTTAAATAGCTTATTATACTGAACTGCCATAAGCATCCTCCGGTCTTTTACTGGCTTATAGGTGTCTATTAAGTATATCACGAACTCGTGATAATTTCAACGAAACTTTGATTAACAAGATAGAGCCGTCCCCCTATGTTAAAAGAACGGCTCCTTGATTTTCTTATTGGTTTACACATCAAGCTGTTTTCAATAATTGTCCTTGTGGTTTTCCAAAAGCGCATAGACTTCTTTCATCAGCATTAACCCCAAAGAAAATCCGTACTGAAAGTGTGCTTCCAACTCCATACAGTGAACATCAATCACATGCGTGTGAAACTGGTTGACCAGCTCCATCTGCTCTTTAGAGAGCTTTTCCTCTAACTCGGTAAGCAGCTCTCCGGTGTGCCTATGTAGCTTGCGGTATTCTTTTTCATGAGGAACTACCTGTTCTGCGGGGTAGATATTACCACAATATAAGTCATCTAACACCATCTCACAGCACCTCCTTTGCATCATAGATCAGTTCGTGACGGACAATTTCCTCCGCACGGTTTCGGATGCTGTTCATTGCGCTGACCCATGCCATCTGATCCCGGGCTTTCAATTTCTCAGTGATTCCTTCCGTTTCTTTCATCTGGACAATGATACAATGCAGCCGGTTTTGTGCCTGTTCGTTCAGATCAGCCAGGTATGTCCAGAGTTTTCCGGTCAAAATCAGGTCATTATACTGGGCTGGATGGCACTGCTCCAGATAGGCTTTGTGCATACGGCCCCAAATCCCAATGGGACGGTTTTCTTCCGGCAGCTGTAAGTCTGGAATGTAGTAATCACCGACCAGCGTATAGATAATGCCGTTTTGACAGGTTTTCTTCGGTAAGTGTTCCATAAGCGACCTCCTGTATTCGATTTTTCTCCGAATCCAGCTGATCGTGTCCCTATTCATGTCAAATTCAAGGCAGCTGAACTCTTCATCAACAAGTATGGCATATCCTTTCCTAATTTCTGATAGTTGAGGCCGTGGGAAACCTGACTGCCCCGGTTCTCGGATTGATTGAAGCTGTCGATGGTCTCCTTGCCCAGCAGCTCCGAGATTTCTTTCAGGGTGGATTTCTCTTTGCCTCCCAAAAACAAGGTGGTGTCGCAGTTGCCCACAATGGTATCTGCGGCGTCCTTGTAGATGGTCTTTAACTGACTTTGGGACTGCAAAATAATAGAAGCCGAGATTTCCCGGCTCCGGATGGTGGCGATCAGCTTGTCGAAGTTGGGTATCTGCCCGATATTGGCAAACTCGTCCAGGAGGCACCGCACATGGACGGGCAGCCTGCCGCCGTACACGTCGTCCGCCTTGTCACAAAGAAGATTGAATAGCTGGCTTTGCAGCATGGCGATGACGAAGTTGAAGGTGGTATCCGTGTCGCTCATAATGAGGAACAGCGCCGTTTTCCGGTCGCCCAGGGTGTCCAGCTCCAGTTCGTCGTCCGACATGATCTCCCGAAGCTCCGCAATATCGAAGGGAGCAAGGCGGGCGCCGCAGCTAATCAGGATGGATTTCAAGGTCTTGCCAGAAACGAATTGTCAAGGATTTTTTAATCAAAAAAATAAGCAACAGTATTATCTGTTGCACCATGCTTGTTGTGTATGTCATTTGGCTGTATAATTAATAATATAAATTTTACTGACGGGGTCGGAGGTCATTGCAAGTGGATGATACCGTTTTATTTTTAAGCGCATATAATTCGACACAGTATAAAGTGACAAACTGGTTTTTACGAAAACTCCGTAATGTTGTCCCGCACAAAAAGAAGCAGATGCAATCCTTGCTGGAAAAGCATCATCTTTCTTTCGTGGCAACAGATGAGATTATCGCTTCTGTTGATGGGAAAATGGAGGTAAAGGCCCAATATGATTATGTACATCAAGCGACTACATTTTCCTTTAAACCAAAAGATTCAGCTGAAAAAGAAAACGATGCAAGTGACTCTTTGAAAGATTCCGGTTTCTATATCAATCTTAGACACGCACAATCTGTCTTAGTTGATGAACGATATTTCAAAATCAAATTTACTTTCTGGATAGAGCCATTTTTAGTTTGGATAAATGGCCAGATGTATCAAATTGATGCCGGTGCCTTTATGATGAACAGTGTTTTGTTTGTCGTTTTTGAAGTCATTAATTATAAAACCGGAGAACCACTTACCAAAGATGAGGTTGAGGGCAAAGCGGGAAACTATAACCTGCTGTCTGTGGAGAAATATCAATTTTTTAATGAAGAGAAACCCGTCGAGGCAGGAATCAAAATTTCCGAAATAATATATGAAAATATTTCCGAGTTTTTCTGGGAATTAACAAATAAGAGTTATCGTTCGCAAGAGTCTTCATTTGTCCATGACACATTAGTCTTTTCAAATAATATCGAGAGCATTGCTGATTATTTCTGCAAACTTATTAGCACGAAAGCACCCGTTGAACCAATTAAAGACATTAGTACAGTGGAAATATACAAATATTATCCACAAGCTGGTTGTAGTGTAATCTGTGACTTTGATTATAATAATTTCAATACGGTGCTATATCCAGCCATTATTTTGGAAGCGCTAAAACTCTATATTCATGTTTTTCAAAACTCCAATCTTGAACATGAAACAGATCTTCGGCGGTCGGTACGAAATGATATTTACTTGCAGAATCTTTTTTGCTCTCCTAATCTTCCAATCGAAACTCATAATTTATTGAACTACATTAAGGAAAGCGAGCCTTACAAAAAACACGCAGAAGCTCTTCACCTAAAAATATCCTATTTGACTGCACAAAATGAACTAAAGAAAAGCAGAAACTCTACGATTTTGAATGTTCTGCTATACATTATTTCTTTACTCAGTGCTATCGGAACTCTTGATGTCATAGAAGAACATTTTGGCGTACCATTCAAATACAGTTTTATTATTGTGGTCGCGCTGTTTATTCTCGGACTGTTTTGGGGAATAATAGAGTATCGAAACCATAGAAAGCTCTAAAATTCGTAACAAAGTGCCAGAAGCATTTTATTGCTTCTGGCACTTTTGCATGTGAATTATTTGCGTCCACTTAGTAAATCGTCGCAGATATATGCATATTCCGGCAGTTGGTCGATATAGGGTTTCCAGCGCCGCTTAATCTCGGCCAGTTCCAGCGGATCGGCGTCCTCAATGTCGTGATCGTTTCCTGTCATCTCCATAACATCCATCGCAACATCATTCAGGCATTCCCAGCAGAGATCTGCCGCAGACTCTATCCTGTTGCCGGTGTCAACATAGAACGGGTCAAGGGAAATAGCCAGCCAAACATAGCCAACTTTGTCTGACCAAACCAAATCATAAGCGGTCATTTGTCGGATGTGTTCCTTAAACACCTCACGGATGCGTTCAATCTCGTTTTTCCCTTTTTCTGTGTACAGCATTTTTGTCTCCTCCTTGGCTAAAAGTTTTGGTGTGTACCATCATCAGTTTAGCACAAGGCGGCTGGCTTTATCAGCCAGTCACATCTGCTGTATCTCGTTTTTGAGCATACGCTTGATCTTGTCGCTCATAGTTTCGGTGCTGGTCTGGCTGAAATGGACGCGCACCTTGTAGGTGGTCTTGCCGATTTTCTTGACCAGCGCGGGAGCGTCCTCCGGCGCTCTGGCCGAAGTGATGTCTGCGGTCTGCATGGTACTGGGTTCTTCGCTCATGGCGCTCCTTTCTCCGGGCGGGGCTGCGCCGTCCGGCAAAAAATTACTCGTGCTTACGGTTCACAAGGTCTTTCGCCGCCTGTTTGGTGGCTCCGGCATTTTCCTCCCGGAAGTTTTTTCCGTCAAAGAGGATCGGGGCGCACCTTTCCAGGATGCGGTCATAGATACGGGCGTGGGCCAGGTCGGGCGGGTTCTTCAGTTCGCGCAGCTTCAGGTTTGTGGTGATGATCATGGGCCTGCGGCTGCGGTAGCGGCTGTCAATGACGAAAAACATCTGCTCCATCGCATACTCGGTGCTGCGCTCTACACCCAGATCGTCAATGATAAGCAGGTCATACTCGTCAAAGCTGGCGATAAACTCCGCTCTATCCTCAGAAAACATCCCCGTCAGACGGTTCAGGATGGTGGGAAAGTTCGTCATCAGCACCGGCACATCCCGGTCAAGCAGGGCGTTGGCGATACATCCGGCGAAAAAGGACTTTCCGGTTCCCACATCCCCAAACAGCAGCAAGCCGGTGTTGTTTCGGTATGCCTCCTTCCAGTTCTCCACATAGGCGCGGGCCTTGTCCATCAGGGGATTTTGGCCGTTGTCATTGGCAAAGGTATAGTCGTACAGATAGCGGTCTTGCAGGCCCTGGGCTTTCCGGCGCTTGATCCGCTCCATGCGGCGCTGCCGTTCCTCGGCGGCCTTGCGCTGTTCTTCGGACTCCCGCTGGCACTGGCAGATACAGCGGGGCATGAAGTAGCCTGGTTTTCCAAAGCATGGCACAACTGTCTGCCTCTGGCCGCCGCACTTCTTACAGTGAATGAGGCCGTCTGCCGGGTCTATGTACTCGTCCCCGGCCAGCTCCACACCGGCGGCTGCCTTGTCGATCAGCGCCCGGATTTCTGCGGTAATCTCCATCATACGGTTTCATCCTCCTTTACGCTGTAATCCCGGTTGCGAGAGGCCGGAGCCGCTTTCCTGGCGTCCTCGCTGGCCCAGCGCCGGATGGTAGCGGCATGGCTCTGATACCGCTTGCCGGTAGAAGCCATGTACTCCGACAGCTTTTCGATGTACTGACCCCATACGGTGGGAAAGCTGGCCTGCAAATCTGCCAGTTCTTCATCGGTCAGGAAAACATTCTGGTAACGACCATAGGCGCGGGCGGGTTGTCCCTTCTCTATCTCTCTCTTTATCTCTATCTCTTTCTCTAACTCTATCTCTATCTCTGGTGGACGAATGGCGGACAAATGTCCGCCATTTGTCCGGGGCGCGGAAATAGCCTTGTTTTGGAGCCTCGCCGCCCGCTTTCGCTCGGCCTCGGTAGAGGACTGGCCGATCAGCAGTTCGATATTGCTCATGTAGAATGTGCCGCTGTCCAGCACTTCCACAAGGCCCAGTTTCAGGAAGATTTGCAAGGCCCTCTCCACAGTGCCGATCTGCTGGCGGGTGATGGTAGCGATCATTTGCGCCGTGTAAGGGATATTCTCGTCCAGCTGGAGCCGCCCGCCGTGTTTCAGGGATTTCAGATACAGCTTGAGCAGGATGTTGGAGTACAAGACACCGTCCTGCATACTTTCCAGCAGTACGATGGAGTCATCGTCAAAGTAGTTCTCTTTGAGTTTCAGGTAGTAATATTTTCGGTTATCTGACATAGGTTCCTCCTTAGGTTCGTATTGGGGCTTAGTCCCCATTTAGAGGGCCGTTTTGGGGGCCAGAGGATAAATCTATCAGGCCCCCGCCGACACCCTCGAAAAAAGCCTTGATTTACAAGGGCTTTTCAGGCCCTAAAGCGTGACACTTCGCCCGCTGTTTGCGCTTGCGCTGGGCGGCCTTGATGCGCTTCATGTGTCCGGCACATTCCGGGCAGTATTTGGCCCGGTTGGAGCCTGGGCGGAACAATGCCCCACATACGGTACAACGCTTGGCGTCCAGCCGATAAAACAGGGCTGTTTCCAGTTCCTTGTCCAGCGGCAGCACCGCCGCCCGAAACCAGCGGCACAACAAGGAGTAGGAAATGGACTGGACGCAGACGCATTCCTCCCCATCGTCCAGCGCAATACAGTTGCCGCCGTCATAGTTGCAGCACTCATGTACCAGCCGCCGTACCTTGCGATATTGGCGATAGTCCATAATGGGGACGGGGGCAGTGTTGTGTTTCCTCATGTTGCCGCATTCCAAACCGGCCAATGGGTCATGGTCATAGCTCGTGTTCCTCCTTCTTGTGGTGCTGGCCCTGTCGGGCTAACAGATTGACTGCCTTGCGGAGCTGTTCGGCGGCCTTCAATTCGTTCCGCATAGCTTTCATCTGCAAAGTGTTTGCCTCTTTTTCAGCGGTCAGCTGGGCGATCTCCCGTTCCCATGCCTTGGGCGTAAGGGCCTCGCCGCCATCTTTCAGTTCCTTCAGATACCGGGCCGCTGCTTCATAGAGAGCCAGTTCCCGGCTGTGACGCTGCTCGAACAGTTCCCGTTTTGCTGGTTTCACCTTGTTAAGCTGCCTGCGGATGGGCTTGTACCTGTTGTACTGCGCCCACATTTCCCCGCGCTCGGTGAGAGCGGCAATCCGGCGCTCGGCGCTGACGATCTTGCCGCGCAGATCATAGTAGCGGGCATTCATGTCCACCATCTTTTCATGCAGCTGCTGCATGGACTGGATACCATTCGACTGTAAAAAGTAGAACAAGGCGGCGCTCTCCTGCAAAGCCCGGATTTTGCCAGTGCGGGTGTTGGCCTGTTTTAGTTGCTGCTGTGCCTCCCACAGTTCAGCCATAATGCCTTTCTTGGCAGGCTTTCCGGCTTCCGCTTTTGACCAGTTGTAAAGCCGGGTAATGCGGGCCTTGATCTCTTTGAGCAGTTTGTTGTCGGCGGAAATCTGGCGGTTGAGATTACCTTTTTCGGTTGCAATTCCTCGGCGCTCCATGCGGGTAGCAGCTACGCCCATGTGGACGGTAGGGATTTTATCAAGGCCCTGCCGTTTGTAGCTGCGGTGGTCGATACGCTCCGGCCTTCCGGCTGCTTCCAATGCCCGGTTGGTATAGTCCGCCCACGCCGCCCGCCAGACTTCAGCTTTTCCTTTGTCATTCCAGTCGGTGGTGTCCTCTCGGTGATTCTTCCAGCCCCCTTTACCATTTGGGATACGCTGGCCGCGCTCGTCCAGGTCATAGACCTTGCGGCACTTTGCGCCCCACTCACCATTTTCTTTCAGCGGGCGGATCGTCAGCAGAATATGGGCATGGGGATTTCCGTCCCCTTTGTCATAATCTCACCTCCCTCCGGCGGTCTGGAAAAGTGTTCGTTTTCGGAAAAAATTCAATTCTGTGTCCATTTGCTCTTCCATGTGGGAAAACCTATGGACACTTGATTTGCATTTCCTACATGAAGAAATACCTTCGATTTCTTACCCCTTTCAATACAGTTTCCGTGTACTTGATGGAAAGTAAAAAACGCCATAGGATTTCCTATGGCGTTTGGGACAGGAAAATGGTGCTGATATTTCACATCAGCACCCTTTATCCTGCCAGTATTAAAATTTTTGACTTCACATCGTGTTCCTTGCCTCTGAAAACATTGATTTTACTGGACTATCTCATGTTTTCTTATTAGGAGGCGGGGGAAGGCGTGTCTTGCTTTTTTAGATTCTACTTTGGTTTTCAAATACCAAACAATCGTTAACATCGCAGCTGTATTTTCCATGAAAAATGCCCCAATTCCGGATACACGCCCGGAATTGGGGTATTTTTATATCCATATACTTCTGTTCTCTTTCTCAGCGCATGGGATACCGGGCCGTATCCGCCCGCAATTGTCTGGAGATGGTGCCGCACAGCTCCCGGTAGAAGCGCAGATATGTGCTTTTGGCGGCCCGCTGGGCCTGCTGGTGCTGCTGGTATTCCTGCCAGCGCTGGCACTGTTTGTGGCAGCCGAGGTAATAATCGGGGCAGTTGCCTTGACAGGGAAGCATGGCGCAGTCCTCCTCATAACCGAAATCGGGCCTGCGGGAAAGCGATGTATCGGCCGGTACAAACAGGCCCTTCTGGAATCTGGTTTTATGATACCACCTGCGTCCTCTTCTTTCCTCTCCTTCCGTGTAAAGATATCGTGCAGTATTTGTAATGCTGCCGGATTCTCTCTGCTCTGCTTTTCGCGCTTTCCGTCCGCTGTATCATTAAAATTTTTAATAATTCTCCCCTAAGTTTCAATGTTTCAATGATGACGCTTCAAAGATTGACACCGCCATTTTACCCGTGCTACCGTTTTATGATAAGAGCTTTCTATCTTTTATCATGAAACCATGGAAAAGGGAGATGTCCGAGATGGAACAGACCAGTATCAAGCTGCCTGCCGACTTTGAGACCTACGGAGAGGCCCGGAAGGCAGGCTTTCTGCGCATGAAGCAGCTGAAGGACCAGGGCGCCCGGGTGGTGGGCATGTTCTGCTCCTTTGTGCCCACCGAGCTGGTGTACGCGGCGGGAGCCCTGCCTGTGGGGCTGTGCGCCTTCACCGAGGAGCCCATCCCCGCTGCCGAGGCCAACCTGCCCCGGAACCTGTGCCCCCTCATCAAGGCCAGCTATGGCTTTGCCCTCACCGACACCTGCCCTTACTTCTACTTCTCCGACCTTGTGGTGGGTGAGACCACCTGCGACGGCAAGAAGAAGATGTTCGAGCTGCTGAATGAGATCAAGGACACCTATGTCATGCAGCTGCCCCACAGCCGGGATGAGGCCGCTCTGTCCTTCTGGCGGGACCAGATCATCGCCTTCAAGGAGAAGCTGGAGGCCTTCTACGGTATCACCATCACGGAGGACGACATCCGCCAGGCCATCAGAAAGAAGAACCGGGAGCGGGATGTGATGCGCCGCTACCTGGAGCTGGGCAAGCTGAACCCGGCCCCCATGAGCGGCTATGAGATGGGCACCCGGGTGGACGCGGGCAGCTTCTCCTTTGACCTGGACCAGCGCTGTGATGAGATTGAAGCCCGGACGGCGGAGGTGCTGGAGCAGTGGAAGGCCAGCAAGGACAGTCTGCCCACCGACCGGCCCCGTCTGCTGGTCACCGGCTGCCCCAACGCGGGCGTGCGGGACAAGATCATCAAGGCAGTGGAGGAGCTGGGGGCCGACGTGGTGGCCTTCGACACCTGCAACGGCATCCGGGAGAAGGTGGAGAAGGTGGACGAGTCCGACCCGGACGTGTACCACGCCCTGGCGGTGAAATATCTCAACATCAACTGCTCGGTGATGAGTCCCAACGAGAGCCGCCGAGAATACATCGGCGAGATGATTGACTCCTACGCTGTGGACGGGGTGATTGAAATTGTGCTCCAATCCTGTCATACTTACGATGTGGAGGCTTTCTTCATCCGGCGCTTTGTCACTCAGGAGAAGGGCCTGCCCTACCTGAACATTGAAACCGACTACTCCCAGTCGGACAAAGGCCAGATCAACACCCGCCTTGCCGCCTTCCTGGAGACGATTGAGAAATGAAGTACTTTGCGGGAATCGACATCGGCTCCACCGCCTCCAAGGTGGTGGTGCTCAGCGGAACGGACATGGTGGACCACTTTGTCCTGCCCACGGGCTGGAGCAGCAAGGAGACCGCCGGAGAGATTGCCCACCGTCTGGAGGCGGGTGGCCATCCCGTGGGAGAGGACATGAAAGTCATCGCCACCGGTTATGGCCGGGTGGCGGTGGACTATGCGGCCAAGACGGTGACCGAGATCACCTGCCACGGCCGTGGCGGCCGGTACTTGCTGGGCCGGGACTGCACCATTGTGGACATCGGCGGGCAGGACACCAAGGTCATCACCGTGGAAAACGGCATGCCCACCAGCTTTCTCATGAACGACAAGTGCTCTGCGGGCACGGGCAAGTTCCTGGAGATCATGGCCAATCGCCTTGGTGTAGACCTGCCCGAGCTGTTCACCCTGGCGGCGGCGGGCACCCCGCTGGCCATCAGCTCCATGTGCACCGTATTTGCTGAGAGCGAGGTCATCAGCCACATCGGCGCCGGAGAGAAGCGGGAGGACATCGCCGCTGGTGTGGTGGACTCGGTGGTGAGCAAGGTGGCGGGCCTGTGCGCCCGACACACCCTGAAGGGGGACGTGCTCCTCACCGGCGGTCTGTGCGACAGCGCCTACCTGGTGGAGCGGCTCTCCCAGAAGCTGAAACAGCCCGTCTTTACCCACCCCCTGGGCCGGTACGCCGGCGCTCTGGGTGCGGCTCTCATCGCCCGGGGCAAGGCCGCCGGGTGAGTGATTTGTGTTAAACCATCCATATCCAGAACAGGAGGACTGATTGATATGCTGAAAAAGGTAAACGCCATGGGCGATCCCTGTCCCATCCCGGTCATCAAGACCAAGAACGCCATCAAGGAGCTGGCCGGTTCCGGCACAGTGGAGACCCTGGTGGACAATGAGATTGCGGTGCAGAACCTGACCCGCCTGGCCAACAACAACGGCTATGCCGTCAAGTCGGAGAAGCTGGGGGACAAGGAGTTCCGTGTGGTGATGGAGGTCACCGGCGCTCCCGCCGCCCAGTCCGCCGGGGACGACAGCGAGACCTGCCTGGTGCCCGCGGGCACCGGCCGGAATGATACCGTGGTGGTCATCTCCTCCCCCTGCATGGGCACCGGCAGCGACGAGCTGGGTGCGGCCCTGATGAAGAGCTTTATCTTCGCCCTCACCCAGCAGGACACCCTGCCCAAGTCCATCCTCTTCTACAACGGCGGCGCCAAGCTGACCACCGAGGGCTCCGCCTCCCTGGAGGACCTGAAGAGCCTGGAGGCTCAGGGCGTGGAGATTCTCACCTGCGGCACCTGCCTGAACTTCTTCGGCCTGGGCGACAAGCTGCAGGTGGGCGGTGTCACCAACATGTACGACATCGTGGAGAAGATGAGCTCCGCCGGCCGGGTCGTCCGGCCCTGAGGTCCGTTATGCGGGAGAAAAAACCGGCTCTTATCATCACCTTTTCCACCACCACCGACGCCATGGGCATGGAGCAGTTCTGCGGCAGGAACGGTCTGCCCGGACGTCTGATTCCGGTGCCCCGTGAGATCAGCGCGGACTGCGGCCTGGCCTGGAAGGCCCCTGTGGAGGCAGAAAGCCAGCTTCTGTCCGCCATGACGGACGCGGGCATGCACTGGCAGGAGACCCGGGTGCTGGAGCTGTGGGTATGATGCTGAACAACCATAGGAGATGAGTTCCCTTGATCTATCTGGATAACGCGGCCACCACCCGGCAGAAGCCGCCCCAGGTCATCGACGCGGTGGTGAACGCCATGACCACCATGGGCAACGCCTCCCGGGGCGCCCACGGCAGCGCCCTTCAGGCCTCCCGTGCGGTGTATGACACCCGGTGCAAGCTCGCTGAGCTGTTCCACTGTCCCCGTGCGGACCATGTGGTCTTTACCTGCAACTCCACCGAGGCGCTGAACATCGCCATCTGCGGCACATTGTCCCCTGGGGACCATGTGATCACCACCGACCTGGAGCACAACTCCGTCCTCCGGCCCCTGTACCGGCTGGAGGCGGAGCGGAACGTGTCCCTCAGCTTTGTGCCCGCTGACAGGCAGGGCAGGCCGGACATGTCCGCCTTTGAATCCCTCATCCGGCCTGAGACCAGGGCCATTGTGTGTACCCACGCCTCCAACCTGACGGGCAATATGATTGATATCGCTCAGGTGGGCGCCGTTGCCAAAGCCCACGGCCTGCTCTTCATCGTGGACGCCTCCCAGACCGCTGGAGCGGCACCCATCGACATGGAGGCCATGGGCATCGACATTCTCTGCTTCACCGGCCACAAGGGCCTGATGGGCCCCCAGGGCACCGGCGGGCTGTGCATCCGGCCCGGCGTGGAAATCAAGCCCTTCAAGGTGGGCGGCTCAGGGGTGCAATCTTATAGCAAGACCCAGCCCGAGGAGTACCCCACCCGGCTGGAGGCGGGCACCCTGAACAGCCACGGCATCATGGGGCTCTCCGCCGCCCTGGATTTTATCCAGGCCACCGGCGTGGAAAATATCGCCCGACGTGAAGAAGCCCTGATGAGGCGGTTTTACGACGGGGTGGTGGGTCTGAAGGGGGTCACGGTTTACGGCGACTTCACCCAGGCCCACCGGGCCGCCATTGTGGCCCTGAACATCGGGGGCATGGACTCCAGCGAGGTGTCCGACATTCTCAGCATGGACTACGACATCGCCACCCGTCCCGGCGCCCACTGCGCGCCCCGGATGCACCAGGCTCTGGGCACCACGGAGCAAGGCGCGGTACGGTTCAGCTTCTCCTGGTACAACACCGAGGAGGAGGTGGACGCCGCCGTCCGTGCGGTGGCCGACCTGGCGGAGGAATAACAGAAAACGGGTGTGCTTTACCGGAAATCCGGCGAAGCACACCCGTTTATTCATTGCTTTTCCAGCCGCTCACGGCACAGCGCGATGCACCGCTCCAGCCAGGCGCAGCAGCCCTCTTCCCGCATGACGCCGCCCAGCAGCACCAGGTAATCGCTGAAGGCCTCCTCCCCCTCCGGGGGCACCTGGCCGAACTTGGCCATGTTCTCCCGCAGGTGGTCCAGCAGGGCTCTGTGCTGCTCCAGCTGGGGCTCCAGCAGGGCGATGCGCCGCTGGGGCGGGATGCAGTCGGAGAAGTACAGCTGGAGCCGGAACTCGTCCTTGGGCACGGATTTCATCTTCAGCTGGGTCTCCGCCCAGGTCTGGAGGGCTGTCCGGCCCCGCTCGGTGATGGAATACACCTTTTTCTCCAGCACAGTGCCGGAGATCTCAATCTGATAGGCAATCAGGCCCTCATCGGCCAGAGCCTTCAGCTCGGGGTAGATCTGGCTGTGCTTGGCGCCCCAGAACTCGGCCAGGGTGGTCTCAAACTCCTTTGTCAGGTCGTAGCCCGACATATCCCGCCGGTTCAGCAGGCCCAGAATGGCATAGCGCAGGGTTCCCATGGTCTCTCCTCCTCGTAAGGCTCATGGCGGTATTATACCATATTCTCCGCTTCATTTCCTCCAAAAAAGCGTTTCACACTTCTCCTCTCTTTTTAAACATGTCATAATTGACATGTTTATTTTTTTCATGCTACAATAAAAGATAACAATATTCCGCTCTCTGGGAGCGGAATGATTTTTTGGAAGGAGTTTTGGTTCGGAAATGGAAAAGCTGAAGCGCTATGTGGTATTTTTGATTGGACTGTTCGTCAACTCCCTTGGGGTGGCTCTCATCACCAAGGCGGATCTGGGCACCTCCCCCATCTCCTCCATCCCCTATGTGCTCAGCCTGAATTTCCCCCTCACGCTGGGCCAGTTCACCATCCTGTTCAGCCTGCTGCTCATCGCCCTCCAGCTGATCATCCTGCGCAAGGACTTCCGCCCCGAGCACATCCTTCAGATTCCCGTGTCCTTTGTGTTCGGCTACTTCATCGACCTGTGCATGGCCCTGCTCTTCTTCATCCAGCCCCAGGCCTACGGCATGAAGGTGCTCTATCTGCTCATTGGCTGCGTGGTGCTGGGCGTGGGCGTGTACATGGAGATGCTGGCCGACGTAGTCATGCTGCCCGGCGAGTCCTTTGTGCGCTCCATCGTGTTCCGCTGGGGCCCTGAGTTCGGCTCCACTAAGGTGGCCTTTGACGTGTCCATGACAGTGATTGCCGCTGTGCTCTCCTTTGTCTTTGCCGGCGCCCTGGCCGGCGTGCGGGAGGGTACCATTGTGGCCGCCCTGCTGGTGGGCTTTATCGCTCGCCTCATCAGCCGCCGTCTGGCGTTTATGCCCCGTGCCCTGTTCGGCGAGGCCCACGCATAAACCTTTTGCAAACAAAAAATCAGCAGCCCGCAACGGGTTGCTGATTTTTTATGCGCTCAGTGGACCGGAACGGCCGCTCCCGCTCTCTCCGGCATCTCCTGCCGCACCGCCTGGACAAAGAAGACAGCGCCCACGGCGAACATGAAGGCCAGGGCGCCCACGCCCAGGTTTACGCTGCCGGTGAGCTGGCTCACAGCGGAGACGGTGATGGTGCCCAGAAAGGAGGCACCCTTACCGCAGATGTCGTACAGACCGAAGTACTCGCCGGACTTCTCCGGGGGGATGAGCCGGGCGAAGTAGGCACGGGACATGGACTGGATGGCCCCCTGGAAGATGCCCACGCACACGGCCAGCACCCAGAACTGGTACTGCTCCTTCATCCACATGCCGTAGATGGTGATGAGGAAGTAGGCGCCGATGCACACCAGAATAAGGCTTGCGGAGGAGAACCGCTCGGTGAGGCGACCGAAGAGGAGAGCTGCGGGGAAGGCCACAATCTGGGTCACCAGCAGGGCCAGCAGCAGGCCGGTGGTGTCCAGGCCCAGCGCGGTGCCGTAGGCGGTGGCCATGTCGATGATGGTGTACACGCCGTCGATGTAGAAGAAGAAAGCGATGAGGAAGAAGAGAGCCTTCCGGTTGTGGGACAGCTCGGAGAACACACCGCCCAGACGGCGGAAGCTCTCACCCAGGCGGCTGCCCTGGGCGGGGACGGAGTGCTTCTGCTCATAGGAGCGCCACAGGGGCACGGACAGCAGCAGCCACCAGGCCGCAATGAGCAGGAAGGCCAGAGCCATGGCCAGATTGACGGACATGCCCAGAGGCTCATAGCACAGCACCAATACCAGGGAGAGGACAAAGGGGATGCAGCTGCCGATATAGCCCCAGGCGTAGCCGTTGGCGGAGACCTTGTCCATCCGCTCGGGCTGGGTGATGTCGGTGAGCATGGAGTCGTAGATGACCAGGCTCACCGAGTAGGCTGACTTGGCCAGGACAAAGAGCACCAGGAACCACAGCCAGGAGGACATGACGCCCAAACCCACGCAGCCCAGTGCTCCCACCAGCACGGAGATGGAGAAGAGCTTCTTTTTCCACCCGGGGAAATCGGAGATGGTGCCCAGCACGGGGCCGCACAGGGCCACCACCAGGGTGGCGATGGAGGTGGCGTAGCCCCAGTAGGCCAGGTAGCTCACCTCGGAGAGTCCGTCGGCGCCGGCCAGACTGTTGAAATAGATGGGCATAATGGTGGAGACCAGCAGGGTAAAGGCGGAATTACCCACATCGTAGAGCACCCATCTGCGCTCCAGGGGCTGTAATTTAAACTTCATAGACAAGCTCCTTTTCCAGACTCAGCACGGGGATCTTCTGCCAGTTGGACCCGGCGCCGAAGGTGCGCTCCAGCCCTTCGGGCAGGGGACGTTCCTCCTCCAGGCAGGGCAAATAGCCCTCCATCAGGGTCAGACACTGTTCCTCCGCCCGGTCCATCAGCTTTTTTAGGCGGACGCAGCTGTCGGCACAGCGGGGATCGGGCTGGGGATTGATGAGCAGGCCGTGCATCTCAGTGTAGTTGCCGGACAGCCGGAGCACGCCCTTCACCAGGTTCCGCTTCCAGGCGCCAGGGGCGATCAGCAGCCGGTTGTAGAAAATCATGCTCCGCAGAGATTTTTCCACCTCTTTCGGCGTGACCGTGGAAAAGAAGGGGGCGATGACCCGGCTGTGCGCCGCTGTGGGATGGATGTGGCCGGTCAGGTTCTGCCGTACCGGGTCCAGCCCCTGCTCGGCCATAAGACAGCGGTCGAACTCCCCCTCAATCTCCGTGTGGGTGACGCCGCTGACGTGGATCTTTTGCTCGATGTACCCGTGGCAGGCGCTGTCCAGGGCGAAGTGGCAAAGAAAGCCCATGAGATAGGCCTGACTGAGCTTCTGCTCCTCAGCGGGCATGGCCCGCACCAGGGCGGCGGCAGGACCGAAGAAGTCGGCGGCCGGCTTCTCGTGCTGCCCAAAGCCAACGGCGTTGACCCTGTTGACCGTGAGGGCCTTGTAGTAAAACAGGATGTCCGGCCCGTGGAGGCCAATGAAAAACAGCTCCCGCTGGGCAGGTGTCAGCCCCTTCAGGGCGGGCGGGTCCCGGCGGAGGATTCGGTCTCCAAAATACTTGTGCGCGTAGGTAGATGGCATGGAGAATCTCCTTTTGTTCCGTTTTCTGTTCCGGCAGATATTGTACCATCCCCGCCGCCGCCCTTCCCCGCAGTTTTTGTAAAATGGAGACAAACAGTTTGTAAAATAAAAAGCCTCCGGGAGGAAACTTCCTCCCGGAGGCTTTTGGCGCTCTGATTCAGCTGTTTTTGAAGTAGTAGCCCACGCCCCACTTGGTGAGGATGTACTCCGGCCGGGCGGGGTCCAGCTCCAGCTTCTCCCGCAAGCGGCGGACGTGGACGTCCACGGTGCGGTAGTCTCCGGCGTACTCATAGCCCCACACCACGTTGAGCAGGTTCTCCCGGCTGTACACCCGGCCCGGATTGCGCATAAGCAGCTCGATGAGGTCGAACTCCTTGGCGGTCAGGTCCACCGGGGTCTCCCCCTTCCAGGCGGAGCGCTCGTCGGCGTCGATGACGATGTGTCCGGCGGTGAGGCGGGCTTTTTTCTCCTTCTGGGCGGCCATACCCGCCCGGCGGAGCAGAGCCCGCACCCGGGCCTTCAGCTCCAGGATGTTGAAGGGCTTTGTGATGTAGTCGTCAGCGCCGCACTCAAAGCCGATGATCTTGTCAGCGTCCTCGCTGCGGGCGGTGAGCATGATGATGGGCACGTTGGAGAACTCCCGAATCCGCATGCAGGCCTGGAGGCCGTCGATTTTGGGCATCATCAGATCCAGGATGATGAGGTCAAAGCCGCCGCTTCTGGCCAGCTCCACGGCTTCCTCGCCGTCGCAGCCGGTCTCCACCTGGTAGCCCTCACTCTCCAGGTTGAATTTGATGCCCTTGACCAGCACCTTCTCGTCGTCCACAACCAGAATTTTCATTGTTTTATTCCTCCACAGGGCTTTCGCCCTCATTCCACGGTGATATAGTCGATAATCTGGGACAAAATCCCCTCGCCGATGCCGCTGACGTTGGTGATGTCCTCCACAATGCGGAAGGGTCCGTGCTCTTCCCGGTAGGCGATAATAGCCGCCGCCCGCTTCTCCCCGATGCTGGGGAGGGTCTGGAGGGTCTCGCTGTCGGCGGTGTTGATGTTGATCAGGCCGGACTGCTGTTCCGGCGCGGACGGGGACGGAGCGGGCGTCTGGGTCTCAGTTTCCACAGGCCCGGTCTCTGACGGCTCCGGTGTCTGAGACACCGGCAGGCTGGCCATGACCGACGGCTCCGGGCTGTGCCGGGCGGTAATCCGGACCGTCCCGGGGACGGGCTGTCCGCCCAGGAACCATCCGGCGAAGAAGGCAAGGCAGGCCGCTGTCAGCAAAAGCAGCACAAATTCCAGCCTGGAAATCTTCATCAAATTGTAACCACCTTTCCCGTTGCGCGGCCCGTCCTTCTTTGCTATAATGAATTATGTAACCATTTTGTCCCTTATCGTTCTTTGCCCCAGACTGGCCTTTGGGGCCGTTTTTTGCGGCAAAGGGACGCTATGGGATATATTATAACATAGAGTGCGGGAGTTTCCTATGAAAAAAAATCGTGTTTTTTCTCTTGTTCTGACCCTGGCGCTGATCTGCGCTGTCCTTGCTCCTTTTTCCACAGCAGCCGCCAATTCTGTGGATGACTATGTGGTGAATGCCCGGTCCGCTATTCTGGTGGACACCACCTACGGCGAGATTCTCTACGAGCACAACTCCCATGAGCGCACCTACCCCGCCAGTATCACCAAGGTCATGACCGGCCTGCTGACCATCGAGGCCATTGACCGTGGTGAGCTGTCCCTGGACCAGCAGATCACGGTCAGCTCCAACGTGAACGATGGCATGATGTCGGGCGCCTCCACCCAGAACCTGAAGTCCGGCGAGGTTCTCACCCTGAAGGACGTGCTGGCCTGTGCCCTGATCCCCTCGGCCAACGAGGCGTGCAACGTGCTGGCCGAGACGGTGGCCGGCTCCATCGACGCCTTTGTGGAGCTGATGAACCAGCGTGCCGCTGAGCTGGGCTGTGAGGACACCCACTTCATGAACCCCCACGGCCTCCACGACGAGAACCACTACACCACCGCCTACGATATCTATCTCTTCTGCAACGAGGCCATGAAGCATGACATCTTCCGTGAGCTGGTCACCTCCATGAACTACACGGTGCCCGCCACCAACATGAGCGAGGAGCGCACCTTCTGGGACACCAACGCCCTCATTACCAGCTGGAAGTACAAGGGCTATACATACGAGTACTGCACCGGCATCAAGACCGGCTACACCCCCGAGGCCGGCTACTGCCTGGCCTCCGCCGCCACCAAGGGTGACCGCTCCCTCATCGCCGTGGTCACCGGCTGTGAGCGTACTCCCGGCGCCACCGGCAGCGAGGGCTACACCCACTTCTCCGAGAGCAAGAAGCTGCTGGAATGGGGCTTCTCCAACTTCTCCTATCAGTCCATCATGAGCAGCAGCAAGCCCCAGCTGTCCATCCCCGTGACCCTCTCCGAGACCGACCACGTGGTGGCTGAGCCCAACGGCACCCTGTCCGCCGTGCTGCCCAACGACGTATCCGCCGAGGACTTTGAGCAGAAGGTAGAGCGCTACTACGACACCCTGGAGGCCCCGGTGGAAAAGGGCACAGTTCTGGGCAAGGTGACCCTCACCTACAACGGCGCGGAGTACGGCTCCCTGGACCTGGTGGCTGTGGACACGGTGGAGCGCTCCGAGCTGCTCTACAATCTGGACCGGATTGAGAAGTTCTTCAGCCAGCTGTGGGTGAAGATTCTCCTGCTGGTGCTGGTGCTCCTCATTCTGGTGCTGGTGCTCCGACTCACCATCTTTGGCCGTCGGGGCCGCCGGAGCTACGGCGGCCGTGGCCGCAGCGGCTATCACGGCAGACGCCGCCGCTAATCTCACATCTCCACTCAGTCCCCTGCGGAGAAATCCGCAGGGGACTTTTCTTTTCTCTTGACAAGAGAGGTTTGTCGCGATAAACTAGCCTCAGAAAGAGATTTGTTAGGACAAACCTAATTGAGAAAGGAGCCCCTGTCATGGACGATTATAAGCTGTTTGATGCCGAGTACCGGCTGATGGACCTGGTGTGGAGTGAGGAGCCGGTGAACTCCACCGCTCTGTCCCGCATGTGTCTGGAGCGCTTCGGCTGGAAGAAGCCCACCACCTACAACCTTATCCGCAAGCTGTGCCAGCGGGGCTTTCTGAAAAACGAGGACGCCACCGTCACCGCCCTGGTGCCCCGGCAGCAGGTGGAGCAGTACGAGAGCGAGGCGGTGGTGGAGAAATCCTTCGGCGGCTCTCTGCCCGCCTTTGTGGCTGCCTTCCTGCGGGGGAAGAAGCTCTCCCAGCAGGAGGCGGAGGAGCTGCGACGGATGATTGAGGAGGCAGGCGATGAATAACCTGTTCTCCGCTGTGCTGCCCGCCCTGTTCCAGGCGGTGCTGGTCATGAGCCTGACCGCCGCTGCCACGGCTCTGGCGGTGCTGCTCATCCGGGCGGTCATGCGGATACTGGAGGTCCCCAGGGCCATTGTGTTCCTATTGTGGGCAGTGGTGCTGTTCCGCATGGTGTGCCCGGTGTCCTTCTCCAGCAGCTGGAGCCTGCTCTCCCTTTTCCCGGCAGCAGAGGAACAGGTAGCCGAATTCTCCGACGGCGACCTGAGCGGCAACCAGGTTATCTGGGACAGCCCCCAGAGCCATGAGCGCTATCAGGCCGGTGTAGCTGGAGGCGGAACCGTAGTCTCCCCTGCCCCGGAGGATGGCGGCGGTTCCTATGTGGTCACCGGACCGGACGGCGCCTCTCCCCCCGCCACCGTGGAGACCGGCGTACTGCCCGTGCTCTCCGTCATCTGGGTTCTGGGTGTGGTGGCGCTGTGGCTATGGAGTCTGCTGTCCTGGCTGCGCCTGCGGCTGAAGCTGTCTGCCGCCGTCCGCACCCCCGATGGCGCCTGGGAGAGCGACCGGGTGGATTCCCCCTTTGTGCTGGGCTTCTTTCCGCCCAAAATCTATCTCCCCTTGGGACTGACCGGGGACACCCGGCGGTATGTCCTGCTCCATGAGCGCTCCCACATCCGCCGCGGGGACCACATCATCAAGGTGCTGGCCTTTCTGGCTCTGGCGATCCACTGGTTCAACCCCCTCCTGTGGGTGAGCTGGTTCCTCTCCTGCCGGGACATGGAGGCCGCCTGTGACGAGGCCGTCCTCCGCCGCAGCCCGGAGGATATCCGCAAAAACTATTCCGCCGCCCTGCTCTCTCTGGCCGTTGCCCACCCGCTGCGGGTACCCCTGGCCTTTGGAGAGAACGACGTAAAGGGCCGGGTGAAGGGCGCCCTCCGGTGGAAGCGGCCCGCTGCCGCTCTGGTGGCGGTGGCTCTGGTGGCGTTGCTGGCCTCCTGCTACATGCTGGCTGCCAATCCGGCCCAGGTGCCTGAAACCGCCCCTGAGCTGACCGTCACGGTGGAGGGATCCACCACTACCCTCGCCCCTGAAACCGGCGTTCTGGACTGGGACAGCACCCCCCTTCTCACCGGTTCGGTGGCCCCCTCTGTGGAGCTCTCCTTTGCCGACAGTCCTCCCGACAATCTGGAGGTGGAGGACCTGCTTCTCTCCGTTGAGGATACCCCTTCCCAGTCCCTGGATATCTCGCTGAATGCGGACGGCTCCGCCGCCTTTGCCCTCCCGTCCCACGAGGCCTCCACCGGCATAGGCACTGAGCTGCGGGGAATTCGGCTCATTGCCCGCTGGGGCAGCGGCGCACGGACTCTCACCGTCCGGTATACCTTCCGTGTACGCCTGCCCGCCACACAGATCGGCGTGGCCCGGGACACGCCTGCCGTGGTGGTGGATGGCCAGGAGCTGGCCCTGCGGAACAGTTCGCCCTTCGCCTCGCTGCAAAACACCCAGCCCCTGATTCTCACCCACAGGGACGCCCTCATCGCCCTGTCTAACCCCACCGACGCTGTGGGCTACACCGTGGAGCTCTACGCCCTGAACGGGAACACCTACACGGAGACCGGCGACTCCGTGAGCCGGATGGGCGCTCAGTCCACGGAGGGCGACGCCAGCCTGTCCTCCGGCGTGGCCTTCTACCTGCCCGAGGACGCCCCCGACGGCCTGCTGGGCCTGCGGCTGACCTACCAGTACTCCAGCGGCGTAACCAAGAGTTGGATTGGTCTGCTGGGGCTGGGAGATGACGCATTCTCCGAGACGTTCACCGCCCAGACCGAGCCGCTTCCGGCGGAGCTGACCGCCGCCGACCTGCCCGACCCGGACAACCTGTATATCGGCAGCGTGAAGCGCTCCTTTGACGACCCCCAGGTGTGGGAGACCTACCCCATCCGCATTCTGGGCGACCTGCCCGAGGCGGACATCACCCTCTATGGCTTCAACGAGACCGTCGCCGGTCGGAGCGGCATGCTCCTGCGTCAAGGGGAGCAGGTGGCCTACTATCCCCACCTCACCTATAATACCGGCCCCCAGATTCTCCCCGCCACCCTGGCTCTGGCCGACTACGACGGGGACGGCGACCAGGAGCTAGCCGCCGTGGTGTCCGACGGGACCGGGACAGGGGTCAGCACCTGGGACCTGCACATCTTCCAGCTCCAGAACAGCGACTTTGGTCAGGTTGCCAGTTTCTCCTGGGAGGACCTGGGCCAGGCGGTAAATGATCAGCTGGACAGCTCCGCCCGCCGGGACGGGGACAGAGCCCTTCTCACCATCACCTGGCCCAAGGGGCAGGCGGAGTGCGACATCACTGACCTGACCGACCCGTCGGAGGACCTATCCGGGATAAAAGCGGCAGCCGGCTGGATCAACGCCTTTGACCTGTCCACGGTTCCCATCCGTGCCACCTGTGAGCTGATGGTACGGAACACCCTGGGCTATGCGGCCAGCTATGCCGCCCAGCTGTCCTTTGACGGTTCCGCCTTCCGCCTGGACCCGGGCTCCAGCACTCTGACCCTCTACCCTTCTGTGCTGCCCGACACTCCCGTGACCACCTGGGCGGAGGACACCGGCAATTATGCCGTTGAGCGCACCCCAACCCGCTCGGAGATTCTCTCGGAGTACGGCTTTGACTGGGGTGATATGTATTATGTCTACTGCACCCCGCAGGACGGCACCCTGCACCTCCAGCTCTGGTTTGACCCTGAGACGGGCAAGGGCTGCGGCTTCCGGTATGTCTGGGAGGGGGCAGACGGACCCCTGGCGGTCCCCGATATCTACGCCTTCGGGTTCCATGGCATCACCTCCCCCACGGAGTGGGATGACCCCTATACCTGCGGCCTGCTGGGCAACGCCGACGCATACTCAGTCCTGACACCCTGGGGCACCGACGGCTCAGAAGCGGTGTCCGACTTCCGCTCTGAGTACTCCTACCGGGCCGACGGCAAGCCGGAGAAATTCCAGGCCACCGGAACGGATGAATCGGGCAATCAGGTGGACATGCTGGACGTGAACTTCTCTTATTGGGATGACGGTTCCCTCCTGTCCAAGTCCTATTTCCACAACCAGATGCTCTTCGGCACCACCTACTTCAGCGCTCAGATGTACTACACCTCCCATGAGCGTCTGGCCTATGCCCGCGCCTACGTCACCCACGGCAGCCTGCAGCTCTTCTATTTCTATGATGGGGAAAACAGCTCTCCCTCCTACTGCCTCCTGCTGGACGACAACGCCGGGCTTTATTTCCCCACCATGTTTACCTACTGACTCCTCCGGCCCGCCGCGCTCCCCGGCGGGCCGGAATTTTTCTGTTATTTACCGAATAAAACCGATCTGTTTTTCGTCATAAAGGATAGGAAGAGAGGAGGGCGGCTCATGACAGAACATCAGCTCAGCAGCTCATTCTCCGCGCTGCGGAACGGGGATCGTGAGGCCTTCCACACCCTCTATGAGGCCCTGTCCCCGCCGGTTTACACCGTACTCCTCCGGCTAGTAGGAGATCGGCAGAGCGCCGAGGACCTGCTCCAGGAGACCTTTCTCAGGCTCTACCGGCAGCCACCCGGCCCGGAGGTGACCCACCCCAGGGCCTGGGTCTTTCAGGTAGCCCGCAATCTGGCGGTGGACCACCTCCGCGCCCGCAGAGGCACTCTTTCCCTGGAGGACGGCAGTCTTCCCGTCCCCCAGGCAGATCTGGACATAAAGCTGGACGTGGAAGCTGCACTGAGCAGGCTCTCCCCAGAGGATCGCTTACTGGTAAGCCTGCACCTCAACGGCGGGCTCCGGTTCCGGGAGTGCGCCCGGCTGCTGGGTATTCCCCTGGGCACAGCCCTGCGGCGCTATCACACCGCCATCGGGCGGGTACGGGACTATCTGAATGGATAACGATTGGAGGTAACCATGAAATTGCGTTGTATTTTTCTCTCATTGATCCTTCTGGCGGCGCTTGCTTTGCCCGCCGCCGGTACGGAGGCGCAGGCAGATATCCCAGCCTCCGCTCTGGCTCTGGTGGCCCGCTGGGAGGACGAGGGTTATCCGGACACCGTGGGCGGCGTCTGGGTGAACGAGCCCTCCAGCACCCTGGTTGTGGCGGTGGTGGACGGCAACCAGGCCGCCATAAACTCTATCATTGCCTCTGCGGGCAATGCCGACGGTCTGGCCTTCGCCTCCTGCCGCTGGTCCCGCGCCCAACTGCTGGAGGTCCATACCGCCCTCTCCCAGCTGGTAGGTGCGGAGGGCAGCCCGGTCCTTGGCGTGGGGCTGGGCAACCGGGGCAATGACTTCAGTCTGGATGGTGAGCCCTGCGTCCAGGTCACCATCACCACCCTGGACGGTCAGGAGGCGGCAGAAGCCTGTGCCGATCGTATCCGGGAGGAATACGGCGACATGGTGGAGGTGTCGGTAGGCCCTCATCAGATTTCCTTTACCATCGGTATGCACGCCCCCACACTCCCTCAGCCTCTCATTCCCAACCGGCAGTCCCAGCCCCATCTCATCTGGTATCTTCTTTCTCTCCTACTGGTGCTCTTCTTGGCCTTCCCTCTGCGCTGGCTGCTGCTCCAGCCCGCCGGACAGCCGCCGGTATCAGGCGGTCCCCGTCCCATGACCCGCCGCCATGCCGCACAGGCAGTGCGGGAAAGCAGCGTCCTGCCCAGCCCAGCAGTCTGGAGCGCCATCCAACGAGAACTGGAACCCTGATTTTTTGTTCCAATTCGTATTTTAATCTTTGTAATATACGTTTTGTATTCTCTTTCCTCCTTTTTCCCCTCTCCGGACTTCCGTCCTTGCGGCCTGACGCTCCAGGCTGTATAATGAGGACAGAATCCGTCTATTTGTGCGGCGACCTCCGCACGGGAAATAAAGGAGTGTTATGATGAGCGGCTATCAGATTATCACCGACGCCACCGCAGACCTGACCGAGGCCTGGGCCAACCAGATTGGCGTGGAGATTATCCCCATGGAGTGCCAGCTGGGCGGCGTGCCCTACACCTTCGGCCCCGGGGGCAACATCACCGGTGAGGAGTTCTTCGCCGGCATGCGTGGGGGCAAGATGGGCTCCACGTCCCAGATCAACCCCACTGTCTATGAGGAACACTTTACCCGCTGCCTGGACCAGGGGCTGGACGTGCTGTACATCTGCTTCTCCTCCGGCCTGTCGGGCACCATCCAGGCGGCGAAAATCTGCATGGAGGACCTGCGGGAGAAGTACCCCGACCGGAAGCTGATCTGTGTGGACTCCCTGGCCGCCTCTGCCGGCGAGGGCCTGCTGGTGACCGAGGCCGCCGCTCAGAAGGCCGCCGGTCTAAGCCTGGAGGAGCTGGCCGCCTGGGTGGAGGACCACAAGCAGAACGCGGCCCACTGGTTCACCGTGGAGGACCTGAACCACCTGCGCCGTGGCGGACGCATCTCCGCCGCCACAGCCGTGGTGGGTTCCGCCCTCCAGATTAAGCCGGTGATGCACTGCGACAGCGAGGGACACCTGACCAACACCGCCAAGGCCCGTGGCCGCAAGAACTCCCTGCTGGCTCTCGTTGACCACATGGACAAGGACTGGATCCCTGAGCTGAGCCGTCAGGTGTTCATCTGCCACGGCGACTGCCTCTCTGACGCGGAGTTCCTGAAGACCACCGTTTTGGAGCGGCACCCCGACGCGGAGGTTACCATTTTCCACATGGGTCCCATCATCGGCGCCCACACCGGCCCCGGCGTCATGGCCCTGTTCTTCTGGGGCACCGGCCGGTAAACGGCAAAACAGCGCATGAAAAAGCGGCAAATCCCAATGGGATTTGCCGCTTTTCTCCGTTATCTATGGTTCACCTGCCGGGCATTCGGATAAACACGCAGCAGCCCATGTCGGCGACCGCTGTAAAGCCGCAGGCGCGATAGAAGGCCGCTCTTTCAGGGATGTTGTCTGTCATCAGCACGGTCTGATAGACAGACGGGTACTGTGCAAGCATAGCCTGCAGCAGCCTTCTGCCCACGCCCTTCCGCTGGTGCTCCGGGGCCACCAGCACGTCCTGTATATAGAGAATGGACACCCCATCGCCCACGGCCCGGATAAGGCCAATCAGTTCATCCTGCACGAAAGCGCCCAGCACCAGCAGGGAACCGGCAAAGGCCGCCTTCACCATGGCAGGATTGTCCGCGTAGACTCTCCAGCCCACGCTTCTGTACAGGCTCAGAACTTCCGCTTCGTGATAGGTGGTATATCTTCTGATCTCCATAGCATCCTCCAAAATCCAATCATTTTGATTCGATTTTGGTGCTGCGCAATCTCATCTCTCCACCTCCATACCGGTCAGTCTCCCCTTGCCGGATATGCGTAGGTTCTTCCCAGCGGGATTTGGAACCCGAGGGCCTGGTACATCTGCTCATCACAGGGCGCACAGGTGACGCTCAGGCTTGCGATGCCATTTTCCCCGCACCACTTCTGCGCCGTTTCCGCCAGCATCCGGGCAATGCCCTTTCCCCGAAAGACCGGCTCAATGTAGAAGTCCTCAAAGGTACCCACATCCCCGCAGGTGAAAGTGGAAAACGCAGTCGCCACGCTGCACATCCCCACGGCCCGGTAGCCCCGCTTTGCAAGGAAGTATGTGATTTCCCCGTTGAAAACCGCCTGTTCCAGGCGGCGTTTCTTCTCTTCCGTGAGCACGTCCTCCCCGATTTCACGCAGGAATCCGTTCTCCAATTTTTTCAGCTGCCAGCCTCCGCCGTCGGTCAGGCGTTCAATACGGATCGGCAGCTCCTCTTCCGGCGGCAGCAGCATCAGGGGCATGCCCCACTCGTCCGCTCCATTTCTCCGGAAGCCCAGCCGTCCCCAGAAGCGCTGGCGCTGGGGCGTGTCGCAGTTGAGTTCCACATAGGCGGCCCCCATGGACCTGGCCCAGGCCAAAAAACGCTCTCCGCATTTTCTCCCGGTGCCGTTTCCCCGAAATTCCGGGAATACGCAGAACTCGCACAGAAAGCACTTGCCGTCCTCCGTGTGGTACAGCACCGGCAGCGCCAGGCCGATGTCTTCTCCGTTCCGGCTCAGCAGCAGGTAATAGCAGCGATCCCGCTCCCGCTGGTGGAGGGCGTCCATATGGCTGCGGTACTGGTCGTCCAGGAAATGGGCCTTCTCCCCGCTGTCCGGGTCGGGAAAGATATCCCGGTTGAAGTAGGCCCGGAGCTGCGCCCAAAAGAACCCAATCTCCTGCTCTGTGACGGCTTCTCGGATGGTGATTTCGTTTTTCATCTGTTCTCCTCCAAATGTCGATTGGAGGGTTAGGAAGCGTGAACCCTCCATACACGATTCATCTTCATAAACGACCATCCTTTCCCTGTTATAATTTGCACAGCTGTGCATAACAAATACAGTTTACCATCCCCGCAGGCGCAATGCAACCTGCGCAAAAATGCGGTACCCGGTTTATGCCGGGTACCGCATTTTTTGTTTATCCCACGTCCTCGAACTGGGAGTTGTACAGGTCGGCGTAGAAGCCGCCCTTGGCCAGCAGCTGCTCGTGATTGCCCTGCTCCACGATGTCGCCGTCCTTCATCACCAGGATAAGGTCGGCGTTCTTGATGGTGGAGAGCCGGTGGGCGATGACGAAGCTGGTGCGGCCCTTCATCAGGTTGGCCATGGCGTCCTGGATGAGGTGCTCAGTGCGGGTATCAACGCTGGAGGTGGCCTCGTCCAGAATCATGATCTTGTTGTCGGCCAGGATGGCCCGAGCGATGGTCAGAAGCTGCTTCTGACCCTGGGAGATGTTGGTGGCGTCCTCGTTGAGCTCCATCTGGTAGGCACCGGGGAGGGTCTGGATGAAGTGGTGGACGTGGGCGGCCTTGGCGGCGGCGATGACCTCCTCATCGCTGGCGTCCAGGCGGCCGTAGCGGATGTTCTCCATGATGGTGCCCTTGAACAGCCAGGTGTCCTGGAGCACCATGCCGAAGGTCTCACGCAGGTCGGCACGGCGGAAATCCCGCACGTCGTGGCCGTCCACCCGGATGGCGCCGGAGTTGACGTCGTAGAACCGCATGAGCAACTTGACCATGGTAGTCTTGCCTGCGCCGGTGGGGCCAACGATGGCCACCATCTGGCCGGGCTCCACGTGGGCGGAGAAGTCGTTGATGATGATCTTGTCGGGGTTGTAGCCGAAGTGGACGTGGTCGAAGTCCACGCCGCCCTTTATGTCGGCCAGAGAGGCGGGCTGGGCGGGGTCGGCGGTCTCCTCCTCCTCGTCCAGGAACTCAAAGACCCGCTCGGCGGCGGCGGCCATGGACTGGAGCATGTTGGAGACCTGGGCGATCTGGGTGATGGGCTGGGTGAAGTTCTTCACGTACTGGATGAAGGCCTGGATGTCGCCCACCATGATGACACCGGACACGGCCAGCATGCTGCCGGACACGGCCACGGCCACATAACCCAGGTTGCCCACAAAGTTCATGATGGGCTGCATCATGCCGGAGAAGAACTGGCTCTTCCAGGCGGACTGGAACAGGATGCGGTTGGTCTCGTCAAATTTGGCCTTGACGGTCTCCTCCTGGTTGAAGGCCCGGATGACGTTGTGCCCGGAGTAGCACTCCTCCACCTGACCGTTGATGTGGCCCAGGTACTCCTGCTGGGCCTTGAAGTACTTCTGGGAGTGCTTCACCACCACGCCGATGAGCAGCATGGAGATGGGCAGGATGATGACGGCGATGAGGGTCATCAGGGGGCTGATGGTGAGCATCATGATGAACACGCCGATAATCATGGTCACCGAGGTGATGAGCTGGGTGACGCTCTGGTTGAGGCTCTGGCCCATGGTGTCCACGTCGTTGGTGATGCGGGAGAGGACCTCGCCCACGGTGCGGGACTCAAAGTACTTCATGGGCATGCGGTTGATCTTTTCCGAGATATCCCGGCGCATGCGGTAGGCCATCTTCTGGGCGATGCCGCTCATGATCCAGCCCTGGATGGAGCCGAAGAGGGCGGCGATGAGGTACATGCCCAGGAGGAAGAGGAGGATCTGGGCGATGCGGCCGAAGTCGATGCCGCCGGTGCCGCTGATTTTGGCCAGCAGGCCGTTAAAGAGCTCGGTGGTGGCGTTGCCCAGGATCTTGGGGCCAAAGATGTTGAACACGGTGGAACCCGCCGCGAAGAGGAGCACAAAGAACAGTCCGATCTTGTACCGGCCCATGTAGGCCAGGAGCTTGCCGATGGTGCCCTTGAAGTCCTTGGCCTTCTCGCCGGGCCGCATGCCGCCGTGGCCCATGCCTCCCATGGGGCCCCTGCGGGGCGGGGTGTGTTTTGTCTCGCTCATGCTCCCTCACCTCCCAACTCAGCCGCGGAGAGCTGGCTTCTTGCGATTTCCTGATAGGTGGGACAGTTCTTCATCAGCTCCTCGTGGGTGCCGATGCCGGCGATTCTGCCCTCATCCAGCACCACGATCTGGTCGGCGTGGAGGATGGTGGAGATACGCTGGGCCACGATGATAACGGTGGCGTCCTTTACCTTCTCGTTGAGGGCCCGGCGGAGGATCACGTCGGTCTTGTAGTCCAGTGCGGAGAAGGAGTCGTCAAAGAGGAACACTCTGGGGTTCTTGGCAATGGCACGGGCGATGGACAGCCGCTGCTTCTGGCCGCCGGACACGTTGGTGCCGCCCTGGGCGATGGGGGTCTGGTAGCCGTCGGGCTTGGAGTCGATGAACTCCTTGGCCTGGGCGATCTCCGCCGCCTCCTCCATGGCCTGGTCGGTGATGTCCGCGCCGCCGAACTTCAGGTTGGACTGGATGTCGCCGGAGAAGAGCACGCCCTTCTGGGGCACATAGCCCAGCAGCTCATGGAGCTTGTGCTGGGACAGATCCCGGATGTCCACGCCGTCCATGGTAATGCGGCCGTAGCTCACGTCAAAGAACCGGGGGATCAGGTTCAGGAGGGTGGATTTGCCCGAACCGGTGGAGCCGATAATGGCGGTGGTCTGGCCGGGCTTGGCGGTGAAGGTGATGTGCTCCAGCACGTCGGCGCCCGCGTCGGGGTAGCGGAAGGACACGTCCTCAAAGGCCACCACGCCCTGCCACTGCTCCTTGGTGTTGTCCTTCACCTTCCGCTTGTCCCGGATGACCGGCTTGGTCTGGAGCACCTCGTCGATACGTCCGGCGGCCACACTGGCCCGGGGCAGGAAGATGGCGATCATGGCGATCATGAGGAAGGACATGACGATCTGCATGGTGTAGGTGATGAAGGCGATCATGTCGCCCACCTGCATGGTGCCCGCGTCGATGCCGTGGCCACCGTTCCACACAATCAGGATGGACACGCCGTTCATCAGCAGCATCATCATGGGCATCATGAAGGTCATGACCCGGTTGGTGAACAGCTGGGTCTTTTTCAGGTCCAGGTTGGCCAGGTCAAAGCGCTTCTCCTCGTGCTTCTCCCGGCTGAAGGCCCGGATGACGGGCAGACCGGTGAGGATCTCACGGGAGACCAGATTCATCTTGTCCACCAGGGTCTGCATCCGCTTGAACTTGGGCAGGGCCAGGCTCATCAGCAGGGCCACCAGCACCAGGGCGGAGCCCACGGCCACAGCGATGATCCACTCCATGCCGGTGTGGGTGGTGGCCACCTTGATAATACCGCCGATGCCCAGGATGGGGGCGTAGATGACGATGCGCAGCATGAGCACCACCACCATCTGCACCTGCTGGATGTCGTTGGTGGAGCGGGTGATGAGGGATGCGGTGGAGAACTTGTCAATCTCGGTGTTGGAGAAGGACATGACGGTCTTGAACACGTCGCCCCGCAGGCTCATACCCAGCTGGGCGGCGGTGCGGGAGGCCAGCAGGCCCACCAGGATAGCGGCCACGGCCATCAGCAGGGCGATGCCCAGCATCCTGCCGCCGGTGGAGAGCAGATAGTTCATCTGGATCTGGTCCAGGTCCAGGCCCATGGCGGCGTACTCCTCCTTGACGAAGAGGAGGGCCTTCTGCTCCACAATCATGTCGGACTGGCTGCCGTACTTCTCCATGGCCTGGTCGGCCATGGTCTCCAGCTGCTCCAGGGTCATCTGGCCGGAGGAGAGCATGGCCTGGAGGGTGGCCACGTCCATCCCCTGCGCCTCCATGGCGGAGAGCATGAGCATGGGCATGCCGAACACACCGTCCAGCTCCTCCAGGGTGTTCTCATTCACGCTGTTCAAGTACCAGATGCCGTCCTCACCCAGGGTGTAGGCGGCCTCTACCTTGTTCCAGCCGTCCTCTTCCATGAAGAGCTTCAGGTTCTCCATGGTCTCGTCCCGGATCTGGTCGGGGGCGGCGTGTTCAATGCCCCCCTGCTGGATGCCGATATCCACAATGTCCGATGTGTACTGGGGCAGGCTCAGGTCGCACCATGCCTGCACCACCAGCAGGAGCATAATGGCCAGAATGGGCCATTTCACCTGCTTGAGATAGCGTATCAATTTCAGCACTGCTCTGTCTCCTTTGCTCGTTCGTCCTCCACAATGTCGGAGAATTGGTTCCACAGGTCAATCATGGTCTGGACGTTCTCCAGCCCCATTCTATCCACAACTCGGTCCAGAAATGTGGAAAGCCGCGCCGTTGTTCTCTGTCGGGCCGCCTCGCCCGTCTCGGTGAGGACAATGTAGGTGTTGCGCCGGTCATCCCGGTCGATCCGCCGCTCAATCAGGTTCTTCTCCTCCATATCCCGCAGCATGCGGGACACTCTCGGCGGCGATACCCTGGCCTTGCCCGCCAGCTCACGGACGTGCATCCCCTCGGGGTGCTCCTTCAGGTGCTCGTGCAGCATGGCCAGCCCGAAGAACTCCCCCTGGGTCAGGCCCTCCATCTCGATGAGCTGCCCGGTGTTCAGCCTTCCGAACCGGTGCAGGGCCCGAAACAGGGCCCGCTCCGTCTCTCTGTGCTCCAAAGCTTCACCCACTTTCCTTGCTAACTGTTAATGTTGTTATCTTTTAATTCCGTTATGATATCATATGCACCAGACCTCTTTCTGTCAACCGCATTGTGCACAAAAAAATCCATTCTCAGTCCCATTCACTTTGTCTCATGCCCGGAAGCGCCTCTCCGCCAGCCCTTTCCGCCGCTGTATTTTTTATGTCAACAGCAGGCATACAAAAGCCCCCTGGACTGCATCCGCAGTCCAGGGGGCAAAGCTGCTCTGTTTTGTTTTAGATCCGCTTCCACTCCACGCCGTTGGGGGTGTCCTTGATCTCCACGCCCATGGCCTTGAGCTGGTCACGGATGGCGTCGGCCTGGGCCCAGTTCTTCTCCTTCTTGGCCTGCGCCCGCTGGGCGATGAGGGCCTCAATCTCCTCGGCGCCCTCCACGGGGGCGGACTCCTTCTCCTTCAGGGCGGCGGCACGGCCCAGCAGGTCCAGACCCAGCACCTTGTCAAAGTCGGCGATGACAGCCCGCTTGGTGGCGTCGTTGGTGTCGGCCTTGAGGGCGTCGTACACGGCGGTGACGCCCAGGGAGGTGTTCAGGTCGTTGCCCACAGCCTCGATGAAGGCGGCTCTGGCGGCGTCCACGGCGGCCTGGTCCACGTCCCCGTCCTCGCCCAGGGCGGCCACACGGGCCACCAGCTTGTCATAGGCGGCCTTGGCGTTGTCCAGGTTCTCCCAGGAGAACACCAGGCCCTTGCGGTAGTGGGACTGGAGGCAGAACAGGCGGTAGACCAGGGGGTCGTAGCCCTTCTCCTCCAGCAGGGAGACGGTGAGGAACTCGCCCTTGGACTTGCTCATCTTGCCGTTGCTGGTGTTCAGGTGGTGGACGTGCATCCAGTACTTGCACCAGGGGTGGCCCAGGTAGGCCTCGGACTGGGCAATCTCGTTGGTGTGGTGGGGGAAGGCGTTGTCAATGCCGCCGCAGTGGATGTCCAGATACTCGCCCAGGTACTTCATGGAGATGCAGGAGCACTCGATGTGCCAGCCGGGGTAGCCCACGCCCCAGGGGGAATCCCACTTGAGGGCCTGGTCCTCAAACTTGCTCTTGGTGAACCACAGGACGAAATCGGCCTTGTTGCGCTTGTTCTGGTCCTCCTCCACGCTGTCCCGGACGCCCACGGCCAGATCCTCCTCGTCGTGGTCGTTGAAGACATAGTACTGCTTGAGCTTGGAGGTGTCGAAGTAGATATTGCCGCCGGCGTGGTAGGCGTAGCCCTTCTCCAGCAGGGAGGTGATGACCTTGATATAGTCGTCAATCATGCCGGTGGCGGGCTGGACCACGTCGGGGTACTTGATGTTCAGCTTCTTGCAGTCGGAGAAGAAGGCATCGGTGTAGAACTTGGCGATCTCCATGACGGTCTTGTGCTCCCGCTGAGCGCCCTTGACCATCTTGTCCTCGCCGGTGTCGGCGTCGGAGGCCAGATGGCCCACGTCGGTGATGTTCATGACACGGGTGACGTCATAGCCGTCGTACCGGAGGAACTTCTCCAGCACGTCCTCCATGATGTAGGAGCGCAGGTTGCCGATGTGGGCGAAGTGGTACACCGTGGGGCCGCAGGTGTACATGGACACCTTGCCGGGCACGTGGGGGACAAACTCCTCCTTGGTATGGGACAGGGAATTGTAGAGCTTCATATCCTGATATCTCCTTATTTTTGTAGATTAAAGATTTCCGTTTTTGGCCTGCTGGTCGATGAACTGCTCCAGCCACTCCAGCCGGGAGGACAGGGCCTGGAGCTCCTTCTGCACCGGGTCGGTGACGTGGATCTGGTCCACCTTGGAGGCGTAGTCCACCCGTTCGCCGGCGATGCGCACCACCCGGGCGGGCACGCCCACAGCGGTGGCGTCGGGGGGAATCTCGGTGAGCACCACGGCGTTGGCCGCGATGCGGGAATTATCCCCCACCTTGAAGGGTCCCAGTACCTTGGCGCCTGCCGACACCATCACATTGTTGCCCAGGGTGGGGTGGCGCTTGCCGTGGTCCTTGCCGGTGCCGCCCAGGGTGACGCCGTGGTAGATGAGGCAGTCGTCCCCAATCTCGGCGGTCTCGCCGATGACGATGCCCATGCCGTGGTCGATGACCAGCCTGCGGCCGATCTTGGCACCGGGGTGGATCTCGATGCCGGTCCAGCAGCGGCTCCACTGGGACACGCACCGGGCCAGGAAGAAGAGCTTATGCCGGTAGAACCAGTGGGCGATGCGGTGGTAGATGACGGCGTGTACGCCCGGGTAGAGCAAAAATATCTCCAGGCGGCTGCGGGCCGCCGGGTCACGGGCCTGATAGGCCTTCAGGGTCTCACCGAGTCTGGTCATGGAATACCTCCTGTCCATCCGCCTGTCCGGCGGGAGATAAAAGAAAACGCCTCCTGTGCCCGAAGGGGCACAAGAGGCGATTAAAAACCGCGGTTCCACTCTCGTTTCTCACTCAAAGGCCGATGACGGGGCCAGCCGGAGGGCATCCACATCCCTCTCGCTCCCGGATGCACTTCGCACAGGGTTCCCGCGGGACCGCTCTCAGCCGGTGACGGTCCCTCTCTGGCCGGTAAGGCCTGCGCTACTCTTTCCGTTCCTCGCGATATTCTTGTTACAGTATATTATCACGGGGCCTGTCCGGTGTCAAGGGCGGTATCCGCCCTCAGATCAGAACATATTTGAGCACGAAGAGCACCGCCAGCACGTACATGGCGGGGCTGATCCTGCGGCGGTTCTCCCGGCCGGTGACGGCGTGGATGACCACATAGGAGATGACGCCCAGGGCGATGCCCTCGGAGATGGAGTACAGGAAGGGGATGGCCAGGAAGCAGAGGAACGCGGGGATGGCGTCGGCCAGGTCGTCGAAGTCCACCTTGAGGATGGAGGCCGTCATCATAAAGCCCACCACGATGAGGGCGGGGGCGGTGGCGAAGGAGGGCACAGCCAGGAACAGGGGGGACAGGAACAGCGCCACTCCGAACAGTCCGCCGGTGACCAGAGCGGTCAGGCCGGTGCGGCCGCCCTCGGCCACGCCTGCGGCGCTCTCGGCGAAGGTGGTGACGGTGGAGGTGCCCAGCACGGCGCCGGCGGTGGTGCCGATGGCGTCGGAGAGCAGAGCGCCTCTCAGCCGGGGCAGGCGCCCCTGCTCGTCCAGCATGTCCGCCTTGGAGGCGATGCCGATGAGGCCGCCCATGGTGTCAAACACGTCCACAAAGAGCAGAGCGAACACCACAACCGCAAAGTCGGGGGTCAGCAGGGCGCTGAAGTCCATCTGGCCCAGGGTGGGCATCAGGCTGGGCACGGCGATGCCGCCGGAGAAGTCGGGCAGCACGCTGCCCAGCACCGAGGGGTCGTACAGCCCGGTGAGCTGGCAGAGGATGCCCAGGGCCCAGGTGGCCAGGATACCCCACAGGATGTTGCCCTTCACCTTCCGCACCACCAGGATGCCGGTGATGAGGACGCCCACCATGGCCAGCACCACGGTGATGCCAACGGTGGAGAAGTCGGCTCTGTTGTCGGCAAAGCTGTACATCTCCACCAGGGTGGAGCCGTCCACCACCAGCTTGCAGTTCTGCATGCCGATGAAGGCGATGAACAATCCGATACCCGCCGAGACGGCGTGTTTGAGGGACATGGGGATGGCGTTGAATACCGCCTCACGTACCCGGGTCAGGGAGAGGAGGATGAAGATAACGCCCTCCACAAATACGGCTGCCAGCGCCATCTGCCAGCTGTAGCCCATTTTGAGGACCACGGTGTAGGCAAAGTAAGCGTTGAGGCCCATGCCCGCCGACAGGGCAAAGGGGTAGTTGGACAGGAACGCCATACATACCGTGGCGATCAGAGAGGCCAGACAGGTGGCGGTGAACACCGCGCCCTTGTCCATGCCCGCATCCCCCAGAATCATGGGGTTGACGGCCAGAATATAGGCCATGGTCACAAATGTGGTGAGACCCGCCACAACCTCGGTTCTTACGCTGGTGTTCCGCTCCTTGAGCCGGAACACCCGGTCCAAAACGCCTTCTTTTACCTCCATACACGTGCCCTCCCTGTGGGTAAAGGTTGTCTATCAACTGACATTAGTATAGCAGGGTGGAAAGAGTTGTCAAGCTTTCCTCTCTTCCCCCGTTTATGCGCTTCTCAGGTGCCTTTTTGAGCCCTGTCAACCGGGAGTTGACAGATTTCCAGCCTGTATCGCTTGAGGAACGCCCCTCTTTTTGGTACACTGAGACCAGAGAAAAGGCCGCTGTCCTCCGGTGTATGGGATAGCGGACGGGAATAGAAGGAGGTCCTCTATGGAACTGAATGAACGGATCGCAGCTGCCCGGCGGGCGGCAGGCATGTCCCAGGAACAGCTGGGGGAGGCCCTTGGGGTATCCCGCCAGGCTGTGAGCAAGTGGGAGAGCGGCCAGACCAAGCCCGACCTGGAGGCGGTGGGCAAGATGTGCGAGCTCTTCCACCTGTCTGCCGACTATCTGCTGCTTGGCAAGGAGGAGAAAAAAGACGACGGCTCCTCCGCTCAGGCCCAGCCCCAACCTCAGGCTCAGTCCCAGAACCAGACCCAGTACACCTCCGGCGGCTACTCGCTGGTGTTGGTGGACACCAACCCGACCCCGCGTGAGACGCTCCACATGCTGCTCAACAGCGGTATGCCCGAGGAGGAGGTGGACCGCCTGATTGAATCCCTTCCCGCCGTGCTGGCATCCGGTCTCTCTCTGGAGGAGGCCTACCGCCGGGCCAAGGACTTTGAACGCTGCGGCCTGGTGAAGGTCATCCGGGATGAGAGCGCCAAGACCCAGGAGTCCATGCTCTGGGCGGTCCCTATCGAGGCCCCGGAGGAGAAAGGGGCCGGACTGGGATTCGGCGGCACAGTGCTGGCCGTGATTGTGGGCATCATTCTCTCCCTGCTGCTCTTGATGCTTTTCTGAGGACCAACGCCATTCCCCTGGCCCTCATCGTCCTCACCGCGGCGCTCTACTCTCTCAGCAGGCTGGCGCTCACCGGCCTGCCGGGGGCTGCGGGCCGCTTCTTCGCCTGGTACTTCCATGACATCCTGGCCGGAGCCATGATTCTCTCCCTGGCCAACCTGCTGCTGTCCGCAGGACGGCTTCCGCCCCTCACCAGGGTGCTGCCCGCCGCCGCCTTTCTGCTCCTGTGCGGCCTGTTCTGGGAGTATGTCGCCCCCCTTCTGGTCTCCGGTTCGGTGTCCGATCCGCTGGACCTGCTGGCCTATCTGGCGGGCGGGCTGGCCGTCCTGCCCCTTCTCCGCCTTGCCCGACCGCAGAGCCGGTAATAAAAATAGAATCCATTTCCATGATTTTGAGAAAGAGGTGTGCAATATGGCGCTGATTCGCTGTCCTGAGTGCGGCAAGGAGATCTCCGACCTCTCCTCCGCCTGCGTCCACTGCGGCTATCCCCTGTCCCAGCTGCCCGACGACGCCCCCGCCTGCTCCCTGGTGCTGCTGGACGACCAGCCGGGAGAGAAGATGGTGCTCCAGAACCTCTGCCGGGATTTCCACATGTCCCAGGCCGAGGCGGAGCAGTGCGTGGCCAACCTCCCCGCTGTCCTGCTCAAGGGTGTGCCCGCCTCCAAGGCCTACGAAGCCGCCAAATTTTCCTTTTCCGCCTGCGGCATGGCCAAGGTGGTGCGGGACAGTGACACCAAAAGCCCGGAAGCCATCTTCCTTGCCAAGCCTGTGGCGGACAACCAGACCATCCGCCGGGTGCGTCCCCTCACCTTCTGGTCCACGGTGGGCGCCATTCTCACCGCCTTTGCCCTGTGGTGGCTTATCACACTGATTCTCTCCGTCATTGTGGCCTCATTTTAATCTGCCATACAAAAAAGACCGGCCGCTCAGCTGAGCGGCCGGTCTTTTTGGTATCACATGTTCTTCCAGTCCATAACGTCCCGGTTTTTGATAAAGTACTCCACGCCGGAGTAGAGGGTGGTGAGGACGATAACGGCCATGACCACCGTGTCCACCACCGGATTGGGGAACACGAACATGACGCAGATGCCCACCATGGTGGAGGCGGTCTTGATCTTGCCGGACCAGGCGGCGGCGATCACTCTGCCCCGCTCCACGGCGATGAGCCGCAGGGCGGTGACGGCGAACTCCCGGGCGATGACAATCAGCAGGGCCCAGGCAGGGAAACGGCCGGTCTCCACGAACCACAGCATGGCGGCCATGACCAGCAGCTTGTCAGCCAGAGGGTCCATAAACTTGCCGAAGTCGGTGACCTGGTTGCAGTGGCGGGCGATGTAGCCGTCCACGAAGTCGGTGATGCTGGCCAGGATAAAGATGGCCAGGGCCACATACTGGCTGTTGGGGAAGCCCAGATAGAGCACCACCAGGAACAGGGGGATCATGATCACCCGGCTGAGGGTGAGCTTGTTGGCGGTATTCATCCCTTACGCCTCCTCAATCTCGCCCATCAGGTCGCCGTCCTCGGTGCCGGTGATGCGCACGTTGACAAAGGTACCGGCGGGCACCAGCCCGGCGGCGGTGAAGAACACCTTGCCGTCCACATCGGGGGAATCGGCGTAGGAGCGGCCTGCGTAGCAGCCCATGTCGGGGTCAAAGCCCTCGCAGAGCACCTCCAGCGTCTCGCCCAGGCGGCTCTCGTTGAAGGCGTCCATCACACGGGACTGGAGGTCCACCAGCAGCTCCACCCGGCGGGCGGCGGTGTCGGGGTCCACCTGGTCGGGCATGACGGCGGCGGGGGTGCCCTCCTCGGGGGAGAACTGGAAGATACCCGCCCGCTCAATGTGGGCCTCCCGCAGGAAGTCGCACAGCTCCTCGAACTCCTCTTCGCCCTCGCCGGGCAGGCCGGCGATGAGGGAGGTGCGCAGCACCAGGCCGGGAATCCGAGCACGCAGCTTGTCCAGCAGGGCCAGAATCTCCGCCTTGGTGCCCCGGCGGTTCATGGACCGGAGCAGCTTGTCGTTGATGTGCTGGAGGGGGATGTCGATGTACTTGAGGATCTTGGGCTCGCTGGCGATGACGTCAATCAGGTCGTCGTCCAGCTCGTCGGGGTACAGGTAATGCAGCCGCACCCAGTGGAAGGGCAGCTTGCACAGCTCCTTGAGCAGCTCGCCCAGCATCCGCTTTTTGTAGAGGTCGGTGCCGTAGCGGGTAATGTCCTGGGCGATGACGATGATCTCCTTCACGCCCCGGTCGGCCAGCTCCTTGGCCTCCGCAAGCAGGGACTCCATGGTCCGGCTGCGGTAGCGGCCCCGGAGATAGGGGATGATGCAGTAGGAGCAGCGGTTGTCGCAGCCCTCCGCGATCTTCAGGTAGGCGGTGTAGGCGGGGGTGGACACCATCCGGGCGCCATCCTCCACGGTGTGGTCGATGTCGCCGAAGAAGGTGGGCTGGTCGCCCTCCATGACGGACTCCACGGCGGGGACGATGTCGGTGTAGCTGCCGGTACCCAGCACGCCGTCCACCTCGGGCATCTCCTCCATCAGCTCGTCCTTGTACCGCTGGGACAGGCAGCCCGTCACCAGCAGCTTGCCCAGAGTGCCCTTGCTCTTCAGCTCGGCCAGCTCCAGGATGTTGTCAATGGCCTCGCTCTTGGCAGAGTCGATAAAGCCGCAGGTGTTGAGGACGGCCACATCGGCCCCCTCGGGGTTGGCGACCACCTGGTGGCCCGCATCCCGGCACAGGGCCATCATCTGCTCGGTATTCACCAGATTCTTGGCGCAGCCAAGGGAAACAAACGCAATTTTATACTGATTCACAGCGTGTAACTCCTTCATCTGAACGTGAAGTACAGGATATCACGAAACGTACAAAATGAAAAGGGGAAAATGCCCCATTTTCCGGTTTTCCCTTGAATTTCTCTCTCTGCTCTCAAATGCTCTCGTCCTCAAAGGTCTCACCGTACCGGCTCAGGGCGGCGCGGATGTCCTCCCAGCGGTAGCCCCGGCGGGCCAGAGCGGCGGACAGCTTGCCCAGCGTCTCCCGGTCGGCGGTGCGGCCCATGAGCTTGCGGCGGATAAAGGCGTCCATGGCGTCTGTGGGGTCCTGGACCTCCTCCAGAGCCTGGTCCCAGTACTCCCGGGGCACCCCCCGCTTCCACAGCTCATCCCGCAACTTCCGTTCCCCGTAGCCCTTGGCGGCGTAGTGCCTGGCCACGGTGCGGGCGTACTCGGCGTCGTTGAGGTAGCCCAGCTCCTCCAGACGGTCGGCGGCCTCCTCGGCCAGCTCCTCGGGGATGGGCTCCTTCTCCTTGTCACGGGGACGGGCTGTGAGCTTGTCCACCAGTTCCTTCCGGGACATGGGCCGTCCGGACAAAAGCCGCAGGGCTTTTTCCTTCACCTCGCCCCGGCGGACGGCCTCCGCCAGCTGCTCCCGCAGTTCTTCGGTCAGCTCCATGCCGGAGTACAGCCCGAAGCAGGCCACCTCGTTCTCGGTCACCCGCAGGATGGTGCCGTCCTCCAGGTGACACAGCCACCGGCCCTGAATCCGCTGTGAAGGCAGGAGTTTAGTTATCCTCATCCTCGAAGTCCTCGGCGGACACGTCCACCGCGCGGCCGGCGGCACGGGCGGCGGCCTTGGCCTGGTTGGGCATCAGCTTGTAGGCGTCCCGGCGGATGTCGGCCTCCAGCTTGTCGGCCACCTCCGGGTTGTCCCGCAGGAACTGCTTGGCGGCGTCACGGCCCTGGCCCAGGCGCATGTCGCCCATGGCGAACCAGGAGCCGCTCTTCTGCACCAGGTCCAGCTTGACGCCCAGGTCGATGAGCTCGCCCACCTTGGAGATACCCTCGCCGTACATGATATCGAACTCGGCCTCCCGGAAGGGGGGCGCCACCTTGTTCTTGACCACCTTGGCCCGGGTGCGGTTGCCGATGACCTCGGAGCCGCTCTTGAGGGCCTCGGTGCGGCGCACGTCGATGCGCACGGAGGAGTAGAACTTCAGGGCACGGCCGCCGGTGGTGACCTCCGGGTTGCCGTACACCACGCCCACCTTCTCACGCAGCTGGTTGATGAAGATGACGATACAGTTGGTCTTGGCGATGGAGCCGGCCAGCTTGCGCAGGGCCTGGCTCATGAGGCGGGCCAGCAGGCCCACGTGGGAGTCGCCCATGTCGCCCTCGATCTCAGCACGGGGGGTGAGAGCGGCCACCGAGTCCACCACCACCACGTCGATGGCGCCGGAGCGGACCAGGGCCTCGCAGATCTCCAGTCCCTGCTCGCCGGTGTCGGGCTGGGAGATGAGCATGGACTCAATGTCCACACCCAGAGCACGGGCGTAGGTGGGGTCCAGGGCGTGCTCGGCGTCGATGAAGGCCACCTCACCGCCCCGCTTCTGGGCCTCAGCGGCCACATGGAGGGCCAGAGTGGTCTTACCGGAGGACTCAGGCCCGTAGATCTCAATGATGCGGCCCTTGGGCAGGCCGCCGATGCCCAGGGCCAGGTCCAGGGCCAGGGAGCCGGTGGGGATGGCCTCCACCACGATGCCGGCGTTGTCGCCCAGGCGCATGATGGAGCCCTTGCCGTAGGCCCGCTCAATCTGGGCCATGGCGGTCTCCAGGGCCTTCTTCTTGTCGGCGGCGGGCGCCGCGCTCTCCACGGCGGCTTTCTTCTTGTCTGCCATGTTGTGTATCATCCTTTCACGGGCGGACGTCCGCCCCGGTGTTGTTATTGGTTGGCCGTTCCCTTCACCACGCGCCAGATGCCGCCGGTGTCCTGGAAGGTCTCAATGTCCTCATAGCCGCAGCGGGCCAGAATCTGCTCCACGTCGGCGGCCTGACCGATGCCCACCTCAAAGAGGAGCACGCCGCCCAGCCGGAGGGCAGTACGCCACTTTTCAGCGATGTCCCGGTAGAAGTCCAGGCCGTCGTCACCGCCGTCCAGGGCCAGGTGGGGCTCGTAGTCCCGGACGGAGCTGTCCAGGCCGTCAATGTCCCTGGTAGGGATGTAGGGCGGGTTGGAGGCGATGACGTCAAAGTCCCACAGCACGGAGGACGGGGCCTGCCGTGCGTCGGCCTGGACGCAGGTCACCCGGGCGTTGAGGTCGTTGCGCCGGATGTTCTGGCGGCAGATTTTCAGCGCCTCCTCCGACACATCGGCCAGCACAGTCCGGCACTGGGGGGCGTTGGCGGCCACCGCCAGGCCCACACAGCCGCTGCCGGCGCACAGGTCCAGCACTCTGGCTCCCTCTCCGGCGGCACGGGCGGCCAGAATGGCCTGCTCGGCCAGCACCTCGGTGTCCGCCCGGGGGATGAGCACGTCCCTGGAGATGTCCAGAGGCAGGCCGTAGAACTCCCACTCGCCGATGAGGTAGGCCACCGGCTCCCCCTCCAGGCGGCGGTTCATCAGCTCCGCCACCTTGGCCTCCACCTCATCGGAGGCATAGAGGGACATATCCCGGAGAAACTGCTCCCTGTTTTTGCCCGCCGCAAAGCAGACCAGCTCTCTGGCCTCCAGCTGGGCGGCCTCCACACCGGCCGCCTTCAGCCTCTTTCGGGCGTCCAGATAGAGATTGTTATAGGTTGTTGCCACACACACTCACACACCTGTCTGCGTTTTCTCTCTTTCTTTGTCACGCTTCGCCTGCTCGCGACGGGCAGCTTCCCTGCGTCTCGGGCTTGAAACAGGTTCGCTTCGCGGCCCTTCGGTTTCGCGCCCTTGCTCCGGTCCATCCACCCTGCTCACGACGGCTCAGCGCTTCCTTTTACCAGGCATCCTTACCCTTCACGCTGGGCAGCACCAGGGTCAGGGAGCGGATACCCACCTCGATCATGGAGTCGTCCGGCTCAAAGGTGGTGAAGTTCTGCATCCACAGACCGGGCGCACGGACAGCCCGGCAGATGATGTTGTCGTGGGCGCCCACCCAGCGGTTGATCTCGTAGGTAATGCCCACCACGATGGGCAGCATCAGCAGATGCAGGCCCATGCGGGCAAAGGTGTTGGTCACCTCGATGAAGGAGAACACCACGCTGGACACCAGGATGGCCACCACGATGACCACAAAGAGGAAGCTGGTGCCGCAGCGGGGATGGTGGCAGGGCTGAGCCCGGACGTTCTCCACCGTCAGGGGCAGGCCCTTTTCGTAGCAGAAGATGGTCTTGTGCTCTGCGCCGTGGTAGGAGAACACCCGGCGGATGTCCTTCATGCGGGAGCAGAGGATGAGGTAGCCCATAAAGATGACCACCCGGACCACGCCCTCCAGCAGGTTGCGCAGCCACATGGGCATACCGCCGGCCAGCGCGGCGCCGGCGCCCACCAGGGCGGTGGGCAGCAGGATGAAGAGGCCCACGGAGAAGGCCATGCCCAGAATCACCGCCAGGGTGACAAAGAAGCTGGCGGCCTTCTCGCTGCCCAGGTGCTTCTCCAGCCAGATCTCGAACTTGGAGGGCTCCTCCTCTTCCTCCTCATCCTCGGGGAAGAAGGAAGCGGAGTACATAAGGGCCTTCACGCCGTTGGCCATGGAGGAGCCGAAGCTAAAGATGCCCCGGATAAAGGGCAGGCCCAGAACGGGGTACTTGTCCTTGATGAGGACCCGGTCCTCCACCTTCTCCTCCAGTTCGCCGTCGGGCTTGCGCACCACGATGGCCTTTTTCTCGGGGCCCATCATCATGATGCCCTCGATGAGCGCCTGACCGCCGATCATGGTCTTGAACGGGGTGGCGCAGGATTTGTGTTCATTTGACATGGGGTCGTGTTTCTCCTTTGTTGCCTTTTGTATTTTATCAGACCGGCGGCCCGATTGCAAGAAAAATTAGAACTTATGTTCCAATCGGCAGATGGATGGTGACCACGCAGCCGCCGCCCTCGGCGTTGCCGATGTCCAGGGTGCCGTTGTGGCGGGTGATGATCTCGTCGCACACCGCCAGGCCGATGCCGCTGCCTCTGGCCTTGGAGGAGCCCTTGTAGAACTTGTACTTCACGTGGGGCAGCTCCTCCTCGGGGATACCGGGGCCGTAGTCCCGGATGGTGATGATAATCTGGTCCTCTTCCCGGCGGATGGCGGTGTCGATGCGCTTTCCGCTGCCGCCGTGCTTGGCGGCGTTGTCAAAGAGGTTGGAGAACACCTGCCGCAGCCGCTCCGGGTCGGCCTCGATGGTTGGGAACTCCTCCTCGGTGTCCTCATAGTTGAGGATGATGCCCTCCTTGCGGAAGAACTCCTTGTAGGTGTATACCGCGTCCTCCAGCTCGGCCTTGATGTCCACCGGCTCGATGGACAGGGTAAACCGGCCGTCCTCGATGCGGGAGAACTCCAGCAGCTCCTCCACCATGTTGGTGAGCCGTCTGGCCTCGGAGACGATGATGCTCATGCCCTTGCGCACGTCCTCGGCGTCCCGCACCTCGCCGTTCTGGATGGTCTCGGCCCAGCCGTTGATGGCGGTAAGGGGAGTGCGCAACTCATGGGAGACGGAGGCGATGAACTCGCTCTTGAGCTTCTCCGACTGCTTGATTTTCAGGGACATGTCGTTGATGGTATCGGTCAGGTCGCCGATCTCGTCGTCGAACTTCTTCTCAATCTGGATGCCGTAGCTGCCGGCGGCGATGCGCTTGGCGGTCTCGGTGATGCCGGCCACCGGCTCCACAATGGAGCGGACAAAGTACAGATTGGAGAAGTAGACCAGGGCCAGAATGAGCGCGCCGATGAGCAGGGCGATGATGACAATCATGGTGATCTGCCGGTCCACCAGCCGCAGGGAGGTAACCATACGGGCCACGGCCACCACCTCGCCGTTGATGACCAGGGGGCTGGATACGGCCATGATGTGCTCACCGGTCTGGGGGTCGTTTCCGGTCCAGGAGACGGTGTCCACCGTCTCAATGGCGCCGGAGATGTCGGGCGTGTCCGGCTTGGTGCCGGCGGTGAGGCCGTACCGGTCGTCGTTGCCGTAGCTGGAGACCTGGACGGTGCCGCTGGCAGCGTTGATGAACTGGACCTGGATGCCGTCCTGGTCGGAGAAGCGGTTGGACACATAGTCCTGGGCGTACTGGAGGTACTCGGTCTCAGTGCGGGCGGTGCTCTGGCTGACGGCGCTCTCCGCCTTGCCCTTGAGCTCGGAGCTCATGCTGGAGTAGTAGTATCCCGCCAGGGCCACCGAGAAGGCGGTCACCGCCAGCAGGACGATGAGGAGCACCACGCTGATGGAGTTGACCATCCATCGCTTGCGGATGCCCTTGAATTTGTTGGATTTCATGTGTGGCTGTTCCCCCCGGATTTCCTCTCTCAGAAGCCCCATTTATATCCGTAGCCCCACACGGTGGTGATGTAGGCGGGGTTCTGGGGGTCGTCCTCGATTTTGATGCGCAGGCGGCGGATATTCACGTCCACGATCTTCAGCTCACCGAAGTAGTCCCTGCCCCAGACGGTGTCCAGGATCTCCTCCCGGGAGAGGGCCTGACCCGGCTTCTCCATGAAGAGCTTCACAATGGAGTACTCCACAGGGGTCAGCTTGACCCGCTGGCCGTTCTTCTCCAGGGTCTGGTTCCGGGTGTTCAGGAGGAAGGGGGGCTGGGAGATCTCTCCGCTGCTCTCCTTCTCGGCGCCGCCGGTGCGGCGGTAGAGTGCGTCGATGCGGGCGGTCAGCTCCGCCGGAGAGAAGGGCTTGGTCACATAGTCGTCGGCGCCGGTCATCAGGCCGGTGACCTTGTCCATCTCCTGGGTGCGGGCGGTGAGCATGATGATGCCGATCTGGCTGTCGCTGGCCCGGATGCGGCGGCAGACCTCAAAGCCGTCCATGTCGGGCAGCATGATGTCCAGCAGGGCCACCTTGATGTCCGGATTGCGGCGCAGCTGGGCCAGGGCCTCCTCGCCGGTCTCGGCCTCGATGGCCTCGTAGCCGGCCCGCTTGAGATTGATAACCACAAAGCTGCGGATGTTGGATTCATCCTCCAGCACAAGTACCTTTTTCATGTTCCTGCCTCCTTTAGTCCTGTGTTACCAGTCCGTTGTGCTCTGCTTGAACAGCTCCTGCACGCCGGCCGCGTCCAGTCCACAATCCCAGGCATCGGTCTTGAGCTCGGCAGAATAGATGGTGTTCTCGTCGGCGGTGAGGGTAAAGCGGTCTCCCATGCGGGAGCGGGTATACCGGTTGGGTCCGGTCAGCTTGTAGATGGTGAGGAAGTTCTGGGGCTCCTGGTCCTCTCCGGTCCACAGTGAGAAGGCGGTGGCCTTCTCGCCGATGGTGGAGTACTGGCTGACGGTGATCTTGTTCTCCCACCAGTCGGGGAGAATGAAATACCAGCCGTCGTCAAAGTTGTGGTAGGTGGTGAACACCGGCGTGCCCGTTCCGGTCAGGTCGTACTGAATCCAGGTGTACAGGGTCTCCGCCGTGGTGGTGCCGCCGCTGGAGATGAGGGGCATGGGCATGGGGATCTCCAGGAAATTGTCGTCGTTGATGTCGGTGGGCATGGCGTCGTCCTTGGAGCGGCGGGTGGAGTTGCTCACGCCCACGCCGCTGCCCGCCTCGCTGCTCTCCAGGGTGATGTTCTCCAGGGCGCCGTCACGCCAGGCGAAGATGTCGGTGACCACGCCCTCACCCTGGTAGGAGGTGATGAAGAGTCCGGGGACGGTGGTGTTGCCCTCGGCGTCTCCCCGGAGATAGCCGGTCTGGACGCCGTCGGTTACAATGCCGGTGACGCCCTGGGACAGCATGGGGCTGGACCGGAGCACCAGGTCGTTCTCCTCGGCGTCGTAGAACTCCACCCGGCTCTTGCCCTCGATGGTGTCCAGACGCACCACGGCAATCTCCTTTCGGTTGTCCATGTCCAGGTCCTGGAGCTCAAAGCTGGTGTATCCGGTGCGGAGCACCTCGGCGGCCTGGTACTGCTCGATGGAGTAGACCGACAGGACATAGGCGTTGCCGCTCACCAGCCAGCTCACCACCAGCTCCTTGCCCGGACCGCCGCTCAGGTCCTCGTAGCTGATGGAGTTGATGGCGGAGCCCTCGCCCTCAATGACGGCGCCCAGCTCGTAGCCCTCCTCGGTGAGGCGGAAGATGTAGATCTTCAGGGGCTTGTCGTCGCCGGAGGCGCTGACCCGGAAGAAGGCCAGGGCCTCCATGACCCCGTCCCCGTCCAGGTCCTGGAGCTGGACGGGCTGGTTGTTGGCGCCCATGATGGGGGCGGCGTACTCGGCGCCGGTGCCGGTGGTGACCTCTTCAATTTTCTCCTGCAGGTTCTGGTACTCCTCGGGCAGCTTGGGCAGGGTGAACAGCTCGTCCACCGAGCGGAAGCAGCCGGTGAGGGTGCCCAGCATCAGCGCGGCAACAACAAACAGCAGGCATTTTTTCTTCATTTCAAAACCCTCCGGGGGCAGAATGTAACGGAATCCGGAAACGGCAAAATTGCCGCTCCGGCGCTGCGTATTCAGAAACTATCATATCACATTTCCCTGTTATTTGGTATGGTAATTTGTAAATTTTATGTCTCCTGTGGCTGCGGTTGACTTTTCCCCGTTCCATAGGATAAAATGAATCAAAGGAGGCATGCCCTATGACCGATCGAGAACTGGTAGAACTGGCCTTTACCATGCTGGAGCGCTCCTATGTGCCCTACTCCGGCTTTCCCGTGGGCGCGGCGCTGGAGTGTGCCGACGGCACGGTATTCACCGGCTGCAACGTGGAAAACGCAGCCTACGGCTCCACCATCTGCGCCGAGCGCACCGCCCTTGTGAAGGCGGTGAGCGAGGGCCACCGGGACGACTGGAAGCGCATCGCCGTGGTGGGCAATTCGGCGGACTACTGCTGGCCCTGCGGCTCCTGCCGTCAGATGCTCTATGAGTTTGCCCCCGACCTGACGGTGCTGGTTGCCCGTGGAGACCACGCGTTTGTCACCCTTCCCCTGAAGGAGCTGCTGCCCTACGGCTTCGGCCCCAAGTCCCTGACCACGGAGGACTGAGCCGGCAAAAAGGCGGTGATTGCTTTGCGCCGGTCGCTCAAATTTGCTGCCGGATGGTTCAGGCTGTTGTCCGGCCTTATGTGCCTTGCACTGGCTGTCATTTCCCTGTCTATAACCCTTTTCTCCGTTCTGGGCGCTATCAAAACCGGGAATCCGGTTCTGTGGCGCAGGGTTTTTGCCGCTGTATTTGCCGCGCTTTGTATCATCGCCCTTCTCTCCGCCGGGATGTATCTGTTTGCCGCCCGCTCAAAAAAGTCTCTGCTGTGCGCTCTGTTCAGCGGATGCAGGCTGCCGCGGTATATCAGCGTCCTGAACTGGGAAGTGGGCGCCCTGGAGGTTGTCATCGTATTCAATATGCTCTTTGCCCGCTTCATCTGGCAGGGCGACGGGCATAGTGTGTCCGACAACTGGGTCTTTGACGCCGGGGTACGTCCAATCCAGTTTGCTCTGGTCTGTGCGCTGCTGGCAGGGCTTCAGCGCAAGGTGTGGAACATCATCGGAGAAAAAACAGGCCAGCTGAAAAAGAGCCCCTGCGATTAAGACTGAAAAGATAAGCCCGAGGCAGAATGAAATTCTGCCTCGGGCTTATCTTTTCTTTCTCTTTCAGGCCAGCTTCTTGTCCTCCGCCGGCTGGGCGGGGACGGACTGCTGAACGGGCGGGGCAAGAGGGAGCACCACGGTCATGCGGGTTCCAATGCCCTCCCGGCTGGTCACCTCGAACCAGCCGCCGTGGCGGTCCACGATCCACTTGGCGATGGCCAGGCCCAGGCCGGTGCCGCCGGTCTGGCGGGCTCTGGACTGGTCGGTACGGTAGAACCGCTCAAAGATATGGGGCAGGCTGGCGGCGTCGATACCCTGACCCTCGTCCTGGACGGTGAGCCGGGCGGTGCCATTCCGCTTTTCCACCCCCAGGCGGATGCAGCCGCCGGCAGGGGTGTACTTGATGGAGTTGTCCACCAGAATGCGCATGGCCTGCTTGATAAGGCCCACATCGGCGTGGACGGTCACATTCTCCTCCCACCGGGCGGAGAACTGGTGGGTCTGGTCGATCATCTCGGTCTCCCGCAGCACCTCGGCGGCCATGGCAGTCAGGTCGAAGTCCTCAAACTCCACGTGCATGGACTCGTTGTCTCCACGGGCCAGGAAGAGCAGCTGCTCTACCAGCTCCTTCATGGAGGCGGCCTCTGCGCTGATGGCATCGATGGCCTCCTGACGGGTCTCGGGGTCGTCCTTGCCCCAGCGGTTAAGCATGTTGGCGTACCCCTGGATGACGGCGATGGGGGTGCGCAGCTCGTGGCTGGCGTCGGAGACAAAGCGCATCTGGGAGCGGTAGGCCTCGTTGATGCGGTCCAGCATGGCGTTGATGGCCTCTGCCAGGGTTTTCAGCTCCTTCTGCTGGCCGGTCACCGAGATACGGGTGTCCAGATGGGTGGCGTTGATCTGGTCCAGCTTGCCCGCCAGGGCCTGGAGCTCCTCGGGGGACATGCCGGAGACGGTGTTGAGCCGGGCAGCGGCGGCGGCCAGGTCCTGAATGGGCCGCAGGGTCTTTTTGATGGTCCCGGCGTTTTTGAACAGGTTGGAGATCAGGCTCAGAATCTGGAACACCAGCAGCACCCGGGACGCCACGGAAAAGAAGGTCATGGGGCTCTGAATGTCCAGGGTGATGGTGTAGGGCTCATCCCCCGGCATCTCCACCGTGTAGCTGGTGGCGCCGCCGGTGCGGAAGGCGGTCAGGAAGAAGAAATCGATCTGTCCCGGGTTGAAGTACCGCACGCCCCGTGCGGTCTCGTCCGGAGTGGGCAGCCATTCCGGCAGCCGGTAGCCCTCGCTGTCCCCGATGCCCGCGGTGACAATGTAGTTGCCCGCGTTCATCCACTCGGTGGCCTCCGCCGTGGGTACGCCCCGCTCTTCCACCAGACCGTTGATCTCGGCCGCCTGCTTCTCCGCCCAGATGAACATGCCCCCGCAGAAGAGCAGGGTGATGAGCAGATTCATGCCCACATAGATGCCCAGCAGGCGGAAAAAGAGCCTGGTGTTGAGCCGCAGAACGATGGAGGATTTGGTCCGTTCCGGCCTGTTGACTTGTTTTGCTGCCATACTCCATTCCCCATTCCGCGCCGGACGGCTCCGGCCTGTCCGCTTTTCTTCCTGCCGGAGGTCAGTCCTCCAGCCACGCCAGCACAGGGGCCAGCTGTTCCTCGGTCACCCAGCTTCCGCCGTTGACAAAGGCGTCCCGCAGCATGCGGTCAGCCTCGGTTTTGACGGGCTGCCTGAGCACCGACTTGGTCTTGACTGCCATCATGGTCCGGTACAGCCAGGGCAGCTGTTTGGGGGCGTAGCCGCCCCGCAGGTAAAACAGGCGCACGCCGTCGTCCAGACCGTTGTCACGGGCCATCTTCTCCTTGCCCTCTTTGCTGGGCACGGCCATGCCTACGGCGCACACAGCCCGGACGTCAAACCGCTTCCTGGCCTGCTTCAGCCCCTTCACGCCTCCGGCCATCAGCCAGCCCAGATAAATCACAGGCGTATTGGGGGCCAGGTTGGCCTCCTTCAGGTCCAGCACCGGCAGATTGGCGGCCTTGCCCAGCATGTAGGCATAGCGTCTGGTGTTGCCGGTGCAGCTGGTATACACAATCGCTTCGGCTTTCATTCGTTTTCCTCCCGAATTACATACCCCACACCCCGGACGGTGTGAATCAGCTTGATACCAAAGGCCTCGTCAATTTTGGCCCGGAGGAAGCGGATATACACGTCCACCGCGTTGGTCTCTCCCACGAAGTCAAAGCCCCACACGTTGTCCAGCAGGGACTCACGGGAGATGACCTTCTCCTTGTTCTCCAGCAGATAGCGCAGCAGATCGAATTCCCGGCGGGTCAGCTCCACCGGAGTCCCCTTCACGGTGACCTCATGGCGCTCCGGGTCCATGGTCAGGGGCCCGGCGGTGAGAACGGCGCTCTCCTGCCGTACCGGCCGCTTGCGCAGGGCGGCACGGATGCGGGCCAGCAGCTCCTCAATCTCAAAGGGCTTGGTGATGTAGTCGTCGGCGCCTGAGTCCAGTCCGGACACCTTATCCACCACGGTATCCCGGGCGGTGACCATGATAACGGGCACCTGGCTCTCACGCCGCAGGCGGCGGAGCACCTCCATACCCGACATGGACGGGAGCATGATGTCCAGCAGAACCAGGTCAAAGCCGCCGGAGAGAGCTTTTTCCAGACCCTCCCGGCCGTCAAAGGCCTTTTCCACCTCATAGCCCTCGTAGCGCAGCTCCAGCTCCACCACCCGGGCCAGCTTCTCCTCGTCCTCCACCAGCAGAATCTTGGGCATATCCCTTTGCCTCCCAACAGGCGGCGGCTGCGCCGCCCTTACTCCTTCTTGTCGCCGCTGGAGAGCCAGCGGTCCAGCTCCTCCAGCTTCTTGTCCACGGCCCCCAGGGCCTTATCCACGGCGCTGATGGCCTTGTCGGCCACATCGGCCCGCTGGGCGGCCTCCGCCGCCTTCTTTACGGCCTTCTCCGCCGCGCCAGCCGCCTTTTCCGCCGCTCGTGCGGCCTTCTCCCCGGCGGCCTGCGCCTTTTTGCGCCGCTCTTGCTTCTGCGCCTCCCGATCCGGCTCACCGGCGGGAGCCTCTTTAGGCGGTGCTTTCTCCTTCTTCTCGTCGGCAAACTCCCGGCGCACCTCTTCCACCATGCCGTCCACCGTGTCGGACATGCTGTCCATCACGCTGTTGACCGACTCCTTGCCCAGATCCGGCCCCACAAAGCGGTACCGGCAGCCCAGGAACAGGCCGATGATCAGCAGGGGCACCGTAATCCAGAACACCAGGATGAACAGCAGCACCAGGATGAGCACCGGCATGGAGGTCATCATCTCTCCCCGGCGCCACACCTCAAACTGGTTCACCGTGGAATGGCGGAGCAGGTTCTTCGCCGCCTCCCACACCTCGGCGGCGCCGTCCCGCCAGTCGCTGCGCTTCCTGCCCCGGCCGCTCTGAGCGCTCTCCGGGCTGAGCACCAGCCGGGCGGCCTCGGCGGCCTTCTCTCCCGGTCTGGTGGTGAAGGTGGCTCCGGCAGTGCGGCTGTGCCCCTCCCGCTCCAGCAGGATGATGGCGTCCAGCAGATTGCCGCCAGTCCGCTCCAATGCGTCCCGGCACGCCTCATAGGTGGCGCCCGATTTCTCCCGCAGGCGCTCCACCTGTTCCATTGTCACTGCCATGGAGGTTCCCCCATTCCCTGTTATCTGGAGACAGTATACCCCCGCAAGAGCACGGAGACCATTTACTGATTCTTAAAACTCAATTAAAATGCCCGCTCTCACAGCCGGGCCACGCCGGTATCCCGTGCGGCCTGGGCCACAGCCTTGGCCACGGCGGGGGTGATTCTGGTGTCAAAGCCCTCGGGCACAATGTGGTCGGGGGCCAGGTCGTCCCCCACCAGGTCGGCCAGGGCATAGGCGGCGGCCAGCTTCATCTCATCGTTGATGTCCCGTGCCCGCACGTCCAGGGCGCCCCGGAACACGCCGGGGAAGGCCATCATGTTGTTGATCTGGTTGGGGAAGTCGCTGCGGCCGGTACCCACCACGGCGGCGCCCGCTTCCAGGGCCACGTCGGGCATGATCTCGGGCACCGGGTTGGCCATGGCGAAGAGGATGGGGTCCTTGGCCATGGAGCGGACCATGTCGCCGGTGACCAGGTTGGGGGCGGACACGCCCACGAACAGGTCGGCACCCACCATGGCCTCAGCCAGGCCGCCCCGGACAGTGGGCTGGCCCAGCTCAGCCAGTTCGGCCAGCCACGGGTCGTTTGCCAGATCGGGCCGGCCGGGATAGACCACGCCGTTGATGTCGCAGAGGACGGCGTGGCGCAGGCCCATCTTCCACAGCAGCTTGAACACGGCGGTACCCGCAGCGCCTGCGCCGGAGAACACGGCGTGGATATCCTCAATCTTCTTGCCGGTGAGCTTGAGGGCGTTGGTGAGGGCGGCCGCCACCACGATGGCGGTGCCGTGCTGGTCGTCGTGGAAGATGGGGATGTCGCAGCACTCCTTCAGACGCTTCTCAATCTCAAAGCACCGGGGGGCGGAGATGTCCTCCAGGTTGATGCCGCCGAAGGAGCCGGCCAGGAGGCGGATGGTGTTGACGATGTCGTCCACGTCCTTGCTGCGGATGCACAGGGGGATGGCGTCCACGTCGCCGAAAGCCTTGAGCAGGAGGCACTTGCCCTCCATGACAGGCATACCGGCCTCGGGGCCGATGTCGCCCAGGCCCAGCACGGCGGTGCCGTCGGTGATGACGGTGACGGTGTTCCAGCGTCCGGTGAGCTCAAAGCTCTTCTCCGGGTCCTTGTGGATCTCCAGGCAGGGGGCGGCCACGCCGGGGGTGTAGGCCAGGGAGAGGGCCTCCCGGCTGTCCACCGCCACCTTGGGCGTCACGCTCAGCTTGCCTTTCCACTCGTAGTGCAGGCGCAGGGACTCTTTTGCATAATCCATAGATGGGCCTCTTTTCACATGATTTTCCGGCTTCGGCGCTCCGCCGCTCCGGGGCAATTAATATTTTGTTATTATACTATGCCCGTCAAACCGGCGCAAGGGCGCCCCGGGTCTTTCCACTTTACCCGGACTGAGCGCATGTGATATAATGTTTGTGTATTGTCCTATCCCTTTCCGCCCCTTTTCCGGGAGGTGTGCCCAATATGAACTGGAAAAAATGTCTCCTCTCCCTGCTGTGCGCCGCCGCCATTGTGCTGGGGATCTCCCTGTCCGGCGCCCAGGCCGCCGAGGGCAAAATCACCATTCTGGCCCTGAACGACCAGGTCATCACCCCCATCAGCTCCACCAACATGCCCCTCAAGGTGGGCGGCACCTACTATCTCCCCTATACGGTGTTTGACCCCGCCGTGGTGGACGTGGACCTGGGAGTCAAGTACTCCCTGCGTGACAATGTCCTGACTCTCTATACCAAGCAGGCGCTGCTGAAATACGACCTGAACGCCGGTACCTGTGAGGACCGGGACGGCAACACCGGGTACACCCGTGCTGTTGTCCGGGGCAGCATGATCTACGTCTCCATGCCCAGCGTGTGCTCCTTTTTCGGCATCCAGTCCTACCAGGAGGCCACGCCCTACGGCCAGGTCATCCGCCTGACTACCTCCAGCGCGGTGCTCTCCGACCGGGACTTCATGGACTCCGCCCTGTCCACCTCCATTGCCGACGCCTACAAAAAGTACTGGCAGGCCCAGGAGAGCCTGAACCCCTCTCCGTCCCCCTCTCAGTCGGTCTCTCCCTCTCCGTCGGTCCCCACCCCCTCTCCCTCTCCGTCCCCCACCAACACGGACAGTGACGACAAGCGGTATGTGACGGTCTCCCTGGCCTTCCGTCACACCGACGGGACAGGGCTAGCCGACATTCTGGACATCCTGGCCCGGGAAAACCGCTCCGCCCTCTTCTTTATGCCGACGGATGCCATCGGGGACAACGCCGCCCTCATCCGCCGCATGGTGGGCGAAGGGCACAGCGTGGGGCTGTCGGTGGGCGGCGGCCCGGCCTCTGACGCCGTCCAGATGCTCTCTGAGGGAAACCGTCTGCTGGAGCTGGCCGCCCACATGAACACCCGCACCGTGCTGGTGGAAAACGAGGACGAGGATACCATTGCCGCTCTGGAGGCGGACGGCTGGTCGGTGTGGTCTGGCAACGTATCCCTGCCCGAGTCCTCTTCCGTCTCCTACTGCGCGTCTTACATACTCCGCAGTGCGGATTCCAAGCGGTCCCTGGCCTATATCACCCTGGACGACGACACCCGCTCGGCCCAGATTCTGGACATCATCCTGCCCGCTCTCAAGGAGGACGGCTACTCGTTCCGTCTGGCTGTGGGCGAGGCCCTGGACTGGTGAGGAGGTCTGCGTATGAGGACTGTTGTGCTCAACCACTGCCCCATTCCATCTGACAAAACCAGAGCCAAGCTGCTGCGGCACCTGCTGGGCCGCATGCTGGAGCTGGTGGAGGACGGGCTGTTGGTGGATGCTCCCGCCGACCCCTTTGACTTCCACGGTCCGCTGGTATCGGTGTCCTTTTCCAGCCGGGATAACAAAGAGATGTCCCGCCGTCTCAAGGAAGAGTACCACATTCTGGTCTCCTGCACGGATGACGGCATCCTGCTCTCTCCCGCTCCCGATGTCACCTTTGAGGACATGGACTATGTCCAGGGCGCAGTGTACCAGATGCTGCTGGAACAGCCCTGACACAGCCCATTATGAAAAATACGCACCCCGTCCGCAGCTGCGGACGGGGTGCGTTTGTCTGTATGAGGCGTTTTCAGTTGCCAAGGGCATAGTCGGCCGCAGCAGCACCGGCCACAATGCCGGAATCGCTGCACAGCAGCTGGGCGCAGCCCGAGACATAGACCTGGTTGAAGTACTTGCCGTTGATGAGCTCGCCAGCACCGTAGAGGCCCTCAATGGGGGTGCCGTCGGTGGACAGGACCTGGTTGTCGTCGTTGGTCTTCAGGCCGCCGATGGTGCCCATGGTGATGGTCTTGACGCTGACAGCGTAGTAGGGACCCTCTCCGATGGGGATAAGGGTGGTCTGACCCATGTCCTCGTCCACGCCGTTGGCGCACATCTCGTTGTAGCGGGCCACCTGGGCGGTGAAGTTCTCCACGTCCATGCCGGTCTTTTCGGCCAGCTCCTCCAGGGTGTCGGCCTTGTAGATATTCTTGTCGTCTACCCGGCCGTTCTCCTCGATGAAGGCGATGCCGTTCTCAAAGCCCTCGGCGGTGAAGATGGAGAAGATCTTGCCCGTCCGCTCCATGGCGTCGGCAAAGGCGATGGACCGGGGGCCGTACAGGGCGTTGACGTTGAACACACGGGTACCCTCGCCGTCCACCACAAAGTAGTTGGCGTAGTTGATGAGGCCGTTGAGGGTGTCGGGGAAATAGGTGGTGTATCCGCCGGGATCCACGCCGATGGCCAGGTCCATCCACCAGCCGTCCTCATAGACGGCGGCGCCCAGGGCCTCGGCCATGGTGATGCCGTCGCCGGTGTCGGTCATGGCGGCGGTGGTGTAGGGCAGAATCCACTCGCTGGGGAAGTCGGGGCAGAAGCGCTCCATCAGCTCGGGGCTGGCCGCCCAGCCGCCGCAGGAGAGCACCACGGACTTGGCGTTGACGGTCAGGGTGGAGCCGTCGTCCCGCTCGCACAGCACGCCGGTGATGGCGCCGCTGTCATCGGTAAGGATGGAGGTGGCGGGGGTGTTGTAGTAGATGGAGAAATTCTCCTGGGCGTCCAGGTAGTCCATACCGGCCACGATGTGGTCGGCGCCGCCGGCGTCGCCGTCAAAGGCGCTGGTGCGGGTGGCGGGATAGTGCCACACCAGGAAGTCGCCGCCGAAGCCGTCCGGCCCGGTGATGCCGATGCCGTGCTCCTCCAGGAACTTGATGTCCCCGGCGGAGCGCTCAATCATGGCCCGTACCGCGTCCCGGTCGGTCTCGTCGGTCTTGACGGACTGGTCGGTGCAGGAGTTGAAGTAGTCCATGTAGCCGTCCACGTCCAGGTCGTACCCGACGGCCTGCTGCTGCTCGGTGCCCACGCCGGTGATAAAGCCGCCGGAGTACTTGGAGGAGCCGCCGGCCGCGCCGGCCTTCTCCACCGCCACCACGGTGGCGCCCTGGTCCAGAGCGCTCATGGAGGCCGTCACACCGGCCAGACCCATGCCCACCACCACCACATCGGCGGTGACCTCTTCGTCCTGGGGCGTCGCCTCAATGGGAGCCTTGAGCAGGTCCATGTTGCCGCCGGCCTGCTCGCAGGCGTCGGTAACTGCGTTGATGATGGCCCGGCTGGTAAAGGTGACCGAGGAAACCACGTCCACCGCCAGGGACTGCTTGTCCAGAATCTCCGCAGGGATCTGCTCCAGGGCCGCGTCGGCGATGTTGCGGCTCTCGCCCTGCTCCAGGATTTCAATGTCAGTGATGGCGTCCTCGCTGAAGGTGACGGCCAGCTTCACCGTGCTGCGGATGCCCTCCGCCTCGGCGGTATAGGTGCCGGGCGTGAATTTCTGCTGCTCCGCCTGTGCGCTCTCGGACGGAGTGACCTGAGGCGTCTGGCTTCCCGTGGGACTGGCGGAAGGCTGGGCATCCTGGCCGCAGGCCGCAAGAGACAGGACCATTGCGCCGCCGAGCAGCAGCGCAGCGGTTCTTTTCATGTACCTTTTCACTGTTGTTCCTCCTTTTTTCTTCCTCCGGACCGGTGAAATTATTATAAGAAATAGATTGTTATTTTTCAAACAACTATTTTTCTCCCTTTTTCAACTTTCAGTTCTTCCATAAAATTGCTTTGCGGTTTTCTTCCATGTATAATAGGATTTCAAGGGGGTGCTTGCACCATGGAGTTTCGCAATCTCTACTATTTTCTCCAGATCTGCGAGGAGAAGAGCTTCTCCGCCGCCGCCGGCAGACTGTATATCACCCAGCAGGCCCTGTCCAAGAGCATCAAGGCGCTGGAGAAGGAGCTCGGGGCGGCGCTCTTTGCCAAGACAGCCCACGGGACCCAGCTGACCGCCTACGGCGAGGCGGTCTATCCCATCTGCAAGGATATGATCCAGCATTTTGAGGTAGGGGTGCAGAAAATTCGCTCCATCTCGGCTGACGGCGTGGCCCCCATCCGGCTGGCCGTGGCCTACCAGACCGCCGACACCCTCTCCTTTACCCTTCTGGACGACTTTCAGCGTGCCCATCCCGGCGTGCGCATCCTGTCCGAGGCCCTGCCCGACCTGCCCGCCGAGGAGGCGGTGCTCCGGGGCAGCTATGATTTCCTCCTCTCGGTGGGCGTGCCCAGGGAGCGGCAGTTCTTTACCTATGTCAGGATTCTCCCCCTGCCCCTGTGCGTCATGGCGGGACCGGAGCACCCGCTCTACGGAAAGCCGTCCCTGACCATGGCGGATCTGGACGGCGTGGACCTCCACTGCGCCGGCCCCCAGTTCAAGACCTACCATCTTCTCAAGCGGAAGGCCGCCGAGGCCGGTTCCAATCCCCACCTCCTCCCCACCAGCGGCCACCTCTACACCACCTATAAGAACATTTTCTCCATGAACCGGGCCGTCATCGGGATTTACGGCAGCAACGGCGAGCCGGAATTCTCCGGTATCCGGCAGATTCCCTTTGCCGATCCGGAGCTCAACTGGGACATCTATTTCTGCTGCCGGAAGGACTATCTTCCCACCCGGCTTGAGGCCTGCTTCTGCCGGTATATTCTGAGCTTTGCCCGGGATGGCGCGGACGGCGCCGCCGCTCTGGAGCCGCCCGGATGGGCTCTTGATGTGGGGCAGGCGTGACCTGCCCTGTGACAGCAAAACGGACGCCGCGGTGTTCATCACACCGCGGCGTCCGCTTTTCGTTCCCGGCGGGGCATTCTCTCCATACCCGCGCTTTTTTAGGTCTTCACGTTTTCTTAAGGACCTTGTCCACAATTTTGTGGTACACTGTGGAAAAGGATGTGAGATGATGGGATATACGGTTTTTCTGGCCGAGGATGACCTGCGCCTGCGGGGAGAACTCTCCGCGCTGCTGGAGCGGTACGGCTACCGCTGCCTGTTCCCGGCCAGTTATGAGGACCTGGCCGGACAGATTCTGTCCAGCGGCGCCCAGCTGGTGCTGCTGGACCTGGGACTGCCCCGGTACGACGGCTACCACGTCTGCCGGGACCTGCGTGCCCGCAGCGCCCAGCTGCCCATTATGATAGTGACAAGCCGCTCCGACGAGCTGGACGAGCTGATGAGCATGAATCTGGGGGCGGACGACTTCATCACCAAGCCCTTCAATCCCCAGATTCTCCTGGCCCGGATGGCCCGGCTGCTCCAGCGCGCCTATCCTTCCGGCGGCGGAGCGTCGGTGCTGTCGGCGGGCGGCGTGTCCCTGGACCTGGGCAGCGGCACGGTGCGCTTTGGGGACAGCGAAGCCCGGCTCACCCGCAACGAGGTGCTGCTCCTGCGGCAGCTGCTCCGTCAGCCGGGGCAGATCGTCAGCCGGGACGCCCTGATGAACGCCCTGTGGCAGTCCGACCAGTTTGTGGACGACAACACCCTCACCGTCAACGTGACCCGGCTGCGCCGCACCCTGGAGGAGCTGGGTCTGAAGGACGTGCTCATCACCCGCCGTGGTCAGGGGTACCAGCTGCTGCTGTCCTGACCGGCCATTCCGCTGAAAGGGAGGTCCCGCCATGACCCTGTCCGCCCTGCTGAAAGAAAAGCTGCCCCACCTGCTGGGGCTTGTGTTTGTCCTGCTCTTTACGGCGGCCCTGCTGTTTTTGCTGCGGGTCCCCCCTTCGGCCACAATCTTTCTCTGTCTGGTGATTGCCCTGTGCGTCCTTCTGCCTCTGGGCGGCGAGATTGCCCGCAAGCTCCGGTTTTATCGGGATATGGAGGGCAGGCTGGACGCTCTGAACGAGAAGTACCTTCTGGCCGAGGTGATGGTGGAGCCCGGCTTTCCCGAGGGTGAATTTCTCTTCTCCACCACCCGGACCATGGGCTCCTCCATGGCAGAGGCGGTTGGGGATGCCCGCCGGGACATGGGTGAGTACCGGGAGTACATCGAGACCTGGATTCATGAGGTCAAGACCCCCATTGCCGCCGCCCGGCTGTGTCTGGAGAACCACCCCGGCCCCCTGGCCGACAGCGTGGAGGACTCCCTGTTCCAGATTGAGGGCTATGTGGAGCAGGCCCTGTTCTACGCCCGCAGCGGCGCGGTGGACCGGGACTACGCCGTCCGGGCTCTGCCCTTGAATCAGGCCGTCTCCGCCGCCTTGCGCCGGTACGCCCGTCCCCTCATCGAGGCCGGGTTCCGTGTGGAGCTGGGGGATCTGGACGCCGTGGTCTGCTCCGACGGGAAGTGGGTGGAGTTCATCCTGGGCCAACTCATCTCCAACTCCCTCAAGTACCGCTCTTCCTCACCCAAGCTTGTTTTCTCCCAGGAGGTAAAGCGGGACGGGGTGGTTCTCTCCCTTCTGGACAACGGACCCGGCATCCCGCCGGAGGACCTGCCCCGTGTGTTTGACAAGGGCTTCACCGGTGCCAACGGCCGCCTGCTGTCCACCCGCTCCACCGGCCTTGGTCTGTACCTGTGCAAAAAGCTGTGCGCCAGGCTGGGGCTGGGGCTGTCCCTCTCCTGTCCGCCCGGCGGCGGCACCCTGGCCGCCCTCACCTTCCCCCTGGGCCGCTTCCATCTGGCGGAGAGCTAACCTTACAAAACTGTCACCTCCCCGTAAGGTCCGCCCATGGCCCCGCCGGAGGGTTTTCGGTAAAATAGGCCCATAAGGAGGGATTCCGCCATGGAACCGATTCTCACTGTCACTCATCTTCAAAAATATTACGGCGCCCGCAGCTCGGTAACCCGGGCCATTGACGACATGAGCTTTTCCGTCCAGCCGGGGGAGTTCGTGGGCATCATGGGCGCGTCGGGCAGCGGCAAGACCACCCTGCTCAACTGCATCGCCACCATCGACCGGCCCACCGCCGGCCACATCATTGTGGACGGGGCTGACATCACCGCTATGAAAAACAAGGCCCTGTCCAAATTCCGCCGGGAGCGGCTGGGCTTTGTCTTTCAGGACTGCAACCTGCTGGACACCCTCACCGCCTTCGAGAACATCGCCCTGGCTCTCACCATTCTCAAGACGCCTGCAAAGGAGATTGAGCCACGGGTAAAGGAGACGGCCCGGCTGCTGGAGATTGAGGCGTGTCTGTCCCGGTACCCCTACCAGCTCTCGGGCGGCCAGCGGCAGCGTGTGGCTGCCGCCCGGGCCATCATCACCCGTCCCGCCCTGGTGCTGGCCGACGAGCCCACCGGCGCTCTGGACTCCAAAGCCGCCCGGCTACTGCTGGACCGGTTTGAGGCCCTGAACCGGGAGCAGAAGGCCACCATCCTCATGGTCACCCACGACGCCTTTACCGCCAGCTACTGCCACCGCATCCTCTTTATCAAGGACGGCCGTCCCTTCACCGAGCTTATCCGGGGGGAGGACAGCCGGAAGGACTTCTTCACCCGCATCATCCAGGTGGTGACCCTGCTGGGAGGTGACGACCGGGATGTTCTCTAAGCTGGCCCTGAAGAATGTGACCCGCAGCCTGCGGGACTACTCGATGTACTTCCTCACCCTCACCTTCGGCGTGTGCATCTTCTACGTGTTCAACTCTATGGACGCCCAGTATGTCATGGAGTCCCTCAAGGGCGGAAACAACATCGCCCGCATCATCATCCAGCTCATCGACGTCATCTCGGTGTTCGTGTCGGTGGTTCTGGCCTTCCTCATTCTCTACGCCAACAGCTTCATGGTCCGCCGCCGGAAGAAGGAACTGGGCACCTACCTGCTGCTGGGCATGGGCACAGGCGCCATCTCCGGCCTTCTCTTCCTGGAGACCCTGCTCATCGGTCTGCTGTCCCTGGGCGTGGGCCTGGCCCTGGGCGTCTTTCTGTCCCAGTTCATCTCGGTGTTCACCGCCAGCCTCTTCGCCATCAGCATCCCCGAGTTCCACTTCGTGTTTTCTCCCCGTGCCCTGGGCAAGACGGTGCTCTACTTCGGCGTCATCTTCCTGGTGGTCATGTGCTTCAACTCCCTGTCCGTGTCCCGGTGCAAGCTGCTGGATCTGCTGCAGGCGGGCAAGCGGAACCAGGAACTGAAGGTGAAAAACCTGGGTGTGTCAGCGGTCCTCTTTGTGGTGGGCGCGGTGCTGCTGGGCATCGCCTACGCCATGCTCCTCTACCGGGGCATCCTGCTGGTTGACACCCTGTTCTTTGTCATGCTGGCCCTGGGTACGGCGGGCACGCTGCTGTTCTTCCTGTCCCTGTCCGGCTTCCTGCTGCGGGTGTGCCAGGCCAACAAGAAGCTCTACTACAAGGGCCTGAATATGTTCATCCTACGCCAGTTCAACTCCCGCATCAACAGCACCTATGTGTCCATGACGGTCATCTGCCTCATGCTCCTGCTGGCCATCGGCATCACCGCCTGCTCCATTGGCCTGAACAACACCATCTCCCAGCTCACCAACGCCCAGGCCCCCTATGATGTCTCCCTGGCCGCCCAGCGTTATGACGCAGAGACAGGCGAGGAGCTGCCCACAGATATCCCCGGCGCACTAAAGGAGGCGGGCTTTGACCCTGAGATCCAGCTGTCCCGGAGCGCTGAGGTGGAGCTGTGGCAGGGGCAGCTCTACGTGCCCGAGTGGGATGAATCTCTGGTGGAGCATGTGCTCCCCCTGTCCAGCTACAACGGCCTCCGCTCCCTGGAGGGGCTGGAGCCTATCACGCTGGAGCCCTCCACTTACCTCTGGGCGGTGGGGGTTGAGGATGAATGGACGACCCGTCTGCTTGCCGACACACCTTCTCTGGTGGCCAATCACCACACGCTGACAGCCGGAGGGGACCCCATCCATGCCGTCCTGTCCATCGGCTACTCCGCCAGCGCTGAGAACTATCTCATTGTCCCCGATGAGGTGCTGGAGGGCGCAGGTGACTGGGACACCAGTAAAATGTACCACAACGTCACCTACTACTGCGCCAATTACCGCACCGACGTGCCCAAGGAGGAGACCGAGGCCCTGATCCAGAGCGTGATCTCCGATTATTACCGCTCCGTGCTGGGCGAGGACGCGGGCAGCACCAGCTTCAACACCAAGCTGAATATCTACATGAACACCATGGGCACCAAGATTCTGGTCCTCTTCCTGGGCATCTACCTGGGCATCATCTTCCTGCTGACCTCGGCGGCGGTGCTGGCTCTCCAGCAGCTGAGCCAGGCGGCGGACAACCAGGAGCGGTACGCGGTGCTCACCCGTCTGGGCGTGGAGGAGAAGATGCGGGACCGGTCGGTGTATGTCCAGGTGTTTCTGGCCTTCTTCCTGCCGCTATTCCTGGCGGTCATCCACGCTGTGGTGGGCATGACGGCGGCCAACAGAGTCATCTTGTCGGTTGGCAAGCTGGACGCCGTGGCCTCCAGCGCCGTCACCGCCGTATTTATCCTGGTGGTATATGGCGCCTACTTCCTGGCCACCTGCTGGGGCAGCCGCCGGATTGTCCGCGGCCGGTGAGTACAAAGCGTGGAGAAAAACCGGAAATTTTCATCGTCCTCTTGCAATCCCGGGTCAAATATGCTATGATTAGTGCTACGTTTAGACGGTGCATGGTCAGAGTGCGCCCTTTTGTGAAAATACAGCGCCCCCTCGGGGTCGAAAGGAACGATGAAAGCAATGAGCATTCCCAAGATTGTTGTGACGGTTATTCAGCTCCTCTCCGGTCTGTTCCTCATCGCTGTGGTTCTGCTCCAGTCCGGCAAGAGCGCCGGCCTCAGCGGCGCCATCGCCGGCGGTATGGACACCTTCATGGCCAAAAACAAGGCCAAGACCTGGGACGCCAAGCTGGCCAAGTGGACCAAGTGGGTCGCTATCCTCTTTATCGTGCTCACCCTGGTTCTGAGCCTGATGAAGTAAGAATGCAATGAAAACCGGCGCTGCTCCTGACGGAGCAGCGCCGGTTTTTTTACCCTGACCATAAAAAAGAGCTGAGGCCCATGGGCCTCAGCTCTTTTTTGTTATTCATCCACTGCCATCCAGAAGGCGGCGTCGTCTCCGGGGGTGTTATCCGCCCATGCGGTGAGGATTTCCCCATCTTCCGCCACAGGTACGGCGTAGAAATTCAGGGCGCTGTTCTCACTGTCGGCGGTGGTCTCATACAGCTTGAAAATGCTGTACTTCCCGTTTTCGCTCTCACGCAGGTAGCGGAGCACAGCCGTCCGGGTGCCGTCCGCACTGGTGAGACAGTAGCCGGTCAGGCTCTTGTCCGATGCAGCTGTGCCCGTGGGCCAGTCGGTGGAGAGAATCTCCTCATAAATCCGTCCGGCAGCCGCCGCCACAGGGTCAATGGCCGTCTGGAGCACGCTGACGCTCCCGTTCTCCTGGGGGGTCTCCCCGGCGTCAGCGGACCGGAAGGGCGTCACTCCAGGGGTCTGATCCTGGCCGTCCCCGGCAGACTGTTCCGTCTGTCCGCCGTTCTGGGGCGGCTGGGACGCCTGTGCGCCGGCGGTGCTTTTGCCGGTCCCCTCTCCGCTGGTGGTCTGGGTGTCCGCCTGAGCGGGCTGGACCTGCGTCTCTCCCGCCTCACCACCAGAGGGCTCGGTCTGGATAGTATTCTCTTCGTCGACGATGGCCGTCTTTTCCTCAACCGGCAGCGAATCCGCCGCAGCAGGTTCACTGGTCTCCGGCTGTGCGGAAGAGACCGTCAGGCTCTGCACCGGCTCGTTCTCGGGAATCCCCGCACTATCGCCGCTGCCGCCGAAGCGCATGGCCACGGCGCTCATAAACACCACAGCCATCACAGCGGCCATAGCGCCCCAGGAACGCCACACCTTCCGCCCGGAGCGCTTCTTCCGGACCTCCTCCAGGGAGATGGGCTCACTCTCCGCCCTGATCTGGGCCATGACCCGCTCCTTCAGCTCGGGAGGCGGCTCCTGATACAGCCCCGGCATGGCGGCGTGCATCTCCTCCAGATCCGCCGCCAGAGCCCGGCAGTCGGGGCAGTGGGACAGATGCTCCTCCAGCCCGGCGGCTTCCTCGGGCGTCAAGGCCCCGTCCAGCCGGGCGCTGAGCAGATCCAGCGCCTGATCGCAGGTATACACGGCGTTTCACCTCTCTTTCTCCCCCGCAGCGTATAGCGCTTTGGGGGGATGCGTTTTTCTTTCTTCATGTTATGGACGATGAAGCGCCGGAAAAGTTCCCGTCCTTCACCAAAATTTTGCGCAGGGCCACCCGCGCTCTTGCAATCCGGGACTTGACCGTCCCCTCCTCCAGCCTGAGCACCGCGCCAATCTCCGCGTAGCTCATGCCGCTGAGCTCCCGCATCACCAGCACCTGCCGGTGCTCCTCCGAGAGTGACATGAGCCCCCGGCGGATGTCCTCCCGCAGCTCCCGCCGTTCCACCTCCCGCTCGGGGGAGTGGCGGTGGTCGGGCAGCTCGGCCTGACGCTCTTCCTCCTCATCGTCCAGCGACACCGTCATGGAGATGTCCTTCCGCCGCTTCTCCCGGCGAAGGAAATCGATACATACGTTGGAGGCCAGGCGGTAGAGCCAGGTGGAAAAGGAGCTGTCCCCCTGGAACTTGTCCAGTCCCCGCCAGGCGTTAAGAAAGGCCTCCTGGGACAGATCCAGCGCATCCTCAGGAGAGCCCGTCATCCGCAGCGTCAGATTGTAAATGCGGCCCTGGTTGGCCTCCACCAGGGCCCCGAAGGCCTCCTGGTCGCCTCTCTTGGCACGGGCCACCAGCTCCCGCTCGTTTTCCACTCCGTTTCACCTGCCTTTTTCTATTCCAAATTGTTATTTCAGGTCCCGTTTAATACCAGCCGTAATCCGGTAGATGTCCTCCAGGGTGCTGATATGGCTGATCTGCTCCTTGTAGTATCCGGCAAAGGCCACGCCCTTCAGGTACCAGGCGTACTGCTTTCTGGCCTCCAGGCAGGCGATGTGCTCCCCCTTGTGGGCGGCGGCCAGCTCAAACTGCCGCACCGCTGTGTCCACCCGCTCCGCCAGGGGCGGCAGGGGCGGAATCTCCTCCCCCTCCAGGGCGGCCCTGGCCTGCTGGAACACCCAGGGGTTGCCGAAGCAGCCCCGGCCAATCATGGCCATATCCGCGCCGGTGTAGCGCAGGATATGCGCCGCTGCCGGACCGTCGAACACGTCGCCGTTGGCGATGACCGGGATGGACACCGCCTGCTTGACCTCCCGGATGTAGTCCCAGTTGGCGGTGCCGGCGTACATCTGGGTGCGGGTGCGGCCGTGGACCGCAACGGCGGACACCCCGGCGGCCTCCATGGCTTTTGCAAACTCCACGCAGTTGATGGAGCCCTTGTCCCAGCCCAGGCGGAATTTGACGGTCACAGGCCGCTCACCGGCGCCCCGTACCACCGCCTCAGCTACCCGGACGGCTTTGTCCACGTCCCGCATCAGGCCGGAGCCGTCGCCGGAGTTGGCCACCTTGGGCACCGGGCAGCCCATGTTGATATCGATGATATCAGCGCCGGACACCTCCCCGGCGATGGCGGCGGCCTCCTCCATGCATTTCTCGTCGCTGCCGAAGATCTGGGCGGCGCAGGGGTGCTCCCCCTCCCCCAGCTTGAGCAGCGGGATGGACTTCTTGTCCTGATAGCACAGGGCCTTGGCGCTGACCATCTCGGTGATGGTGTAGCCGGCGCCCAGCTCCCGGCAGATGGTACGGAAGGCCATATCGGTCACACCGGCCATGGGTGCAAGACATAATTTTGAATTTATTGTAACATTTTTTATTTTCACAACAAACCTCAGTTGACAAATGGATTACCGCCATTGTATCATAAAGCCACCCACGGGACAAGCGTTAAGGCGTTCCCGGCGGGGAATCGAATTTTGAAGCAAAGGAGCTGTGTTTCATGGACAAGTACGTCTGCGATATCTGCGGCTATATCTACGACCCCGAGGTGGGCGATCCCGATAACGGCGTGGCCCCCGGCACCGCCTGGGCCGATGTGCCCGAGGACTGGGTGTGCCCCCTGTGCCAGGTGGGCAAGGATCAGTTCTCCCCCATGTAATAACCGCTGAAAAATGAGGTGTGCCCCGCTCTGTGGGGCACACCTCATTTTCATTTCTCCCCTTTTCCACTTTTCTTTTGACGAAAATCATGCTACAATACCCTCGACCGGTTCCCAAAACCCGGTCCAACCGGAACAGAGAAAGCCGTCCGGAGGCGTATGCGCCATGCCTCCGGGGTAGGGACCTGTTCCGCTGTGCGCGGCGCGCGCACTCTAAAGATAAAATTGGAGGTATTGTTTCCATGATCCAGACCAGTTCCAAGCGCAAATTCACCGTCAGAGAGCTGACCCTGGCCGCTGTGGTGGCGGCCGTGTACTTCGTCCTGTGCTACTTCGGCAACATCTTTCAGCTCACCTTCGGCCCCGTCCAGGTGCGGCTGGGAGAGGCGCTCACCGTGCTGCCCTTCCTGTTCCCGGCCACCGCTCCGGGCGTGGCTCTGGGCTGCCTGCTGACCAACGTCCTCTCCCCCTACGGCCCCATCGACATGATTGTGGGTACCCTGGCCACCGCACTGGCCGCCTGGATGACCGCAAAGATGCCCCGGTGGTACCTGGCCGCCCTGCCCCCCATCGTGATGAACGCCCTGCTGCTGCCCCCATGTGGGCCTTTGCGGAGGCGGGCGCCGTCAACAGCGTGTTTTGGGCCTCCTACTGGTTCAACATGTGGACCTTTGTGGTGGGCGAGGCCATCGCCTGCTATGTGCTGGGTACTGTGCTGCTGAAGGGCCTGTCCAGGGTCAAGTTCTTCCGTCCCATGATCCCCGCCGTACATCTGGCACACCTGTAAACCGCGGGCGGTCCTCCGCCCGCATGAGCTGGAGGTTTTCGCTATGAAGGTCCGTAAAGCTGTCATTCCCGCCGCCGGCCTCGGCACCCGCATGCTCCCCGCCACCAAAACGGTGCCCAAGGAGATGCTGCCCATGGTGGACAAGCCGGTCATTCAGTACATCATCGAAGAGGCCGTAGCCGCCGGTATCGAGGACATTCTGATTGTCACCAACCGGGCCAAGTCGGCCATGGACGACTATTTTGACTACTACCCCGAGCTGGAGACCCGGCTGAACCAGGCCGGCAAGGAGAAGGAGCTGTCCGAGGTCCGGCGTGCCGCCGACCTGGCCAACATCTTCTATGTCCGGCAGAAGGAGACCAAGGGTCTGGGCCACGCCATCTCCCGTGCCCGCCGCTTTGTGGGGGACGAGCCCTTTGCCGTGCTCCTGGGTGACGACATCATGCGTGCCCGCAAGCCGGTGATGAAGCAGCTCATTGAGGCTGCCGAGAAGTACAACGCCTCCTGTGTGGGCGTGCAGAAGGTGGCCACCGAGGCCATCAGCAAGTACTCCTCTGTCAAGATTTCCCCCCTGGAGGACCGGATCTTCTCCGTCTCCGATATGAACGAGAAGCCCGCGCCCACCGAGATGTTCTCCAACTACGCCATCCTGGGCCGTTACGTCCTCACCCCCGACATCTTCGACATTCTGGAGCACCAGGCCCCCGGCTACGGCGGCGAGATCCAGCTGACCGACGGCCTGCGCACCCTGTGCCGTCAGAACCAGATGATCGCCGTGGACTTTGAGGGCCGCCGGTACGACACCGGCAACCTGAAGGGCTTCCTGGAGGCCACCATCGACTTCGCTCTGGAGCACCCTGAGACCGGCGCATGGCTCAAGGGCTTCATCAAGGAGAAGGCGGAGCTGCTCTGAATCAACCACAGATAAAATACCGGCCCTGCCGCACAAGCGGCAGGGCCGGTATTTTGTTTTATGTCACGGATTAGTCGTTGTGGTCCACTTCCCAGTCCAGGATGACGCCGGTGACGGCGTTGATGTCGCACTCATACTCGGTGCGGCCGTCCCGCAGCTCCAGCTCATAGACCCAGCGGCCGTCGTCCTCGTCCAGCTCGCACTTGACCACAGTGGCCGTGGAGGGGGCCTTGGCCTTGGCAATGGCCTTGGCCTGCTCGGCGGTGATCACGTTGTTCACGGAGACCTGAGTCCGGTCGTCGTCATAGAGGTCGAAGTCGTCCAGCTCCCAGTCACGGCTGCGGATCTCGCCGGTGAGGGCGTCGATGTCGTAGTCGTACTCCTTGCTGCCGCTGTAGAACTCCACCTCGTACTCCATCCGGCCGTCATCCCGGTCCAGTCTGGCCTTGAGGAACACGGCGTCAGCGGCGTTGACCCCGGCGTCAGACAGGGCGATGCTCTTGGCCTTGTCCACGCCGATGTAGCTGCCGGAGTTGGGATCGGAGGCGGCCACCCGGTCGGCGGTGGTGAGGACGGCGGTGTAGGTGGCGGAGTCATACTCCACCTCCAGGCCGGCGGCCTCGCAGATGGCACGGACGGGGGCGTAGGTGGTGCCGTTGTAGGAGAAGAGGGGAACGTCCTTGCCGTTGGCGTCCTTGGGGGAAAAGACCGCGCCGTTGATGGTCACGCGGATGTTGTCCTCCACGGTGATGGGACGGCTGGCGGCGAAGGCGGACACGCCCAGGCCAATCACGAGAGCGGTGGTGAGGATACCGGCGCCGAAGCCACTGAAGAAATTCTTTTTCATATTCAATACTTCCTTTCTTTACCCGTTGTTTGTTGATTATGGTGTGTGGGTGGAGCGCCCTCCCCCGGGAGAGGTCCGCCCCTTGTGTGCCCTTCTGCACCATTAACGGACGGGGCGGGTGTTTTATTGCACGGCCGCAAAAATTTTTTCAAAAAATTTTTCCCGGCAAAAAACCGGACCGGGGAAGCTCCCCGGCCCGGTGTCCTGAATCGCTCTGCTGACGCTGCGTTCTCTCCCCATTTTATTCCGAAATACAGGCCTGAAGGACCTCCAGAATCTCCTCCTCGCCAGAGAGAATCCGGTACCGGTGCCCGCCGGGCTTATAGAGGTAGCCATTCTGGTCAAAGGTAAGCCTTCCGTATTCCTCCCGGTCCGCCGCCTCATCATGGTACAGCAGCAGTTCATAGTTGGGCACGGGAATCCACCCGGCAAAGCGGGAAAAATCAGGGCTGTACCAGACCGTCATGCCCTCCAGTGCGGCACGCGCCCTGTCCGCCTGCTCCTCCGTCAGATCCGCATCCTGAAACCGGTTGTCGGCGTCCTCCGATGTGTACAGAACCCCCATGTGGTTGACCTCATCCAGGGGACCGGACAGCAGCATGGACACCGGGCGGGGCAGGAACACAGCCAGCAGCGCCACGATTGCGGCGCCCACTGCACAGAAGAATATGACCCGTTTTGCCTTCATTTCACTGCGCTCCTTTCCGCAAAGTCCGCTGCACACCATCATTTCCATACCGGCATGGCCTTTTTCCTTTTGTATTATTATACCATATCCCCCTTTCCGCCGTCACCTTCCCCCTGTATATCCCGTCCACTTTTCGATTTTATATGGAAAATCCTTTTCTTTTTGCATTTTTCTCTTGACAACCCCTGAATTTTTTATATAATAGTATAGCTTGTTTGTATTTGATACAGACAACTCATCCTTGCCCTCATCTGAGATATGAGGGCCATACGTCCATAAGGAGGTGCACAAAACATGGCAAAGCTCAGTGCGAACTACGAGGCTGTCTACATTCTGGACGCCGATCTGGGCGAGGAGGCTACCGCCGCCCTCGTGGCCAAGTTCAAGACCCTGGTGGAGTCCAACGGCACTCTGACCGAGGTTGACGAGTGGGGCAAGCGCCGTCTGGCCTATCCCATCAACGACAAGAACGACGGCTACTACGTCCTCATGACCTTTACTTCCGCCCCCAGCTTCCCCCTGGAGCTGGATCGTATCTTCCGCATTACTGACGGCGTTGTCCGCTCCCTGATCGTCTGCAAGGACGAGTAAGGAGGAAGATATGCTTAACCGCATTATTCTCATGGGTCGTCTGACCCGTGATCCCGAGCTGCGGCACACTCAGACCGGAACCCCTGTGGCTTCCTTCTCTCTGGCCGTGGACCGGGACTTCAAGGACAAGCAGACCGGCGAGAAGGCCACCGATTTCATCGACGTCGTGGCCTGGCGGCAGACGGCTGAGTTCGTCTCCCGCTTCTTCACCAAGGGCCGTCTGGCCGTGGTGGAGGGCCGTCTGCAGATCCGTGACTGGACCGACCGGGACGGCGGCAAGCGCCGCAGTGCCGAGGTCATCGCGGAGAATGTCTACTTTGGCGATTCCAAGCGGGACGCCGAGGCCGGCGGCTATTCCGCCCCCAGCTACGGCGCTCAGGGCGGCTACGCGCCCCCTCCCGCCCCCGCCCCGTCCATGGGCTACGCCGCGCCCGCCGGTCCTGCCGGCAACGAGTTCGGCGACCTGGCCGACGACGACGGCGAGCTGCCCTTCTAACGGAGCAGCCCACACACAACATTCCGGGCCGCATCTGCGTGCCCTATGACATCAAGGGGTCATCGCCCCACGAAACGGAGGTTTTGCTACCATGGCTATGGATAGAGAGCGTCCCCGCGGCCGGAAGCGCCGCAAGGTCTGCACCTTCTGTGTGGACAAGGTCGAGCACATCGATTACAAGGACGCGGTGAAGCTGCGCCGCTTCCTCTCTGAGCGTTCCAAGATCCTGCCCCGCCGTACCACCGGCACCTGCGCCATGCATCAGCGTCAGCTGACCGAGGCCATCAAGCGGGCTCGTCAGATCGCTCTGCTGCCCTACGTGACCGACTAATTCCGTCACATCAGAGACGCGTTCCAAACGGAGCGCGTCTCTTTTTTTATTGCACAAGAAGGCCCGGGAGTATTGCTCCCGGGCCTTCTGTCTTTTTTATTCCAGCGGCGCCACGCTGCCCGCCATGGCCGCCGCCTGTTCTGCCGTCAGGGGTGCGGAACAGGAGAAGGCATAGCTGTACTGTCCGTCCGTCCACACCGCCAGGAGAACGGCATCCTCCTGCTGTCCTTTCAAAGTGACAGTGACGCCGTCCAAATCAGCCTCTTCCGTCCAGGGGTAGGCGTTGTAGTCTCCGCTCACATCCTCCGTCCCCTCCGCCATACGGTAGGTGATGGTGTCCGTGCCGTCGGTGTACACCACCTGGGCCAGGGAACCCATGATGAGGGAAGCACTGTCCACCTTCCAGCCCTCGGGCAGCTCGGTGGGAACGGAGAGCGCAAAGGGAGCGGCAGATTGAAGTGCCTCCAGGTCCTCCGACTGGACGATTGGGTTGGTCACCTGGACGGGCGGAGAGGCGGCGGGATCGCTCCAGTTTGGAATGACCATCACGCCCGCCAGCACCAGACAGATGCAGGCCGCAGCGGCCAGGGGTGCCCATCGGCGGCATGTGCGCACGGCTCTGGGGGCGGTTTTCTGCTGCTGCGCCCGCTCCAGGGCACGCTCCAGCAGCTGTTCCCGCTCCTCCGGCGTGACATGGAGCTTGTCCATGGCCGCGGAATACCTATTCTTCTCCAAAGTCATACGCCTCCTTCAACACCCGCCGCAGACGCTCCCGTCCCCGGCTCAGCTGCACCCGCACGGCCCCCTCCCCGCGGCCGAGAAGACTGGCAATCTCGGCGGTGGAGTACCCCTCCACGTAGTAGAGGTGGATAACCTCCCGGTACTTCACCGGCAGGCCGTTCACCGCCTCCAGCACCGCGCTCTCCTCCTGGTCAAAGCAGGGCTGGTCCTCGTCCAGCTCCTCCCAGCGCCGCTTCCATGGGGCGGAGAGCTGATTCTTGCACAGGTTGATGGCCACCCGCATGAGCCAGGCCTTCTCGTGGGCCGGTCCCTCGAACGCAGGACGCTTGGTCAGATACTGCACCAGGGTATCCTGGAGCACATCCTCCGCGTCGGTCCGGCTGTGGAGGTAGGAGTAGGCCAGCCTGAGGATGGCGTCCCCATAGGCCTCCAGTACCCGCGCCCCGTTCTGCCTCTCGTCCGGCATGTTCTGTCACTCCCTGTTATGTCTCTTCCTCAGGCGCCCGCCAGCTCAGCGGCCGCAGCGCCGTCCATGGGGGCGGAGAAGCTGAGGGAATAGCTGACGCCGTCCCGCTGCCAGAAGGCCAGCGCAGCCCGGTCCCCGCTGCCCTTCAGGGTCACGTCTCCCACGGTCCAGGTGTTGTCGTAGACGTTGTAGTCGCCGCTGGTGTCCTCGTCCCCGTTGGCGGCCCGGAACAGAATGGTGTCCGTCCCGTTGGTGTAGGCCACCTGGAGCAGGTCGCCGCCGATGACGGAGACCTGGCTCTGCTGCCATTCCGCCGGGAAGTCGGGCAGCACCGCTTCTACTCCAGCGGCGGCCATGGCCTCCTCCAGGGAGTCATAGGCCACGATGGGGTTGGGGATCTGGGTCCGGTTTTCCATGGCGGAGAGGGTGATGGCGGTGCCATCGGTCTCCACCGTGTCGCCCATCATGGCGAAGAGGTCCACCGGCACATAGGTGGTGTTGTCCATGGCCACCGGCGCCACGCCGAAGGACTGAGGCGCCCCCATGCCCAGAGCGGTGCTGCTGGTACGGCAGTAGCTGTCCACACCGATGGACACCCAGGTGTGGACCACGCCGTTGTCAATCTCCACCCGCTGGGCGTCCTCCGCCGTCCAGGTGACGGTGTAGCCCAGAGCCTCGGCCACCGGACGCAGGGGGACCATCACTTTCTCCTGGGACACAAAGGGCGTCTTGCCGCTCAGGTCCAGAGCGGTGCCGTCCACCGTGACGGTATAGCTGTCGGCAGCAGCCGCACCTACGGAACAGGCCAGAAGAGCCGCGCACAGTGCGCCGCACACCATCTTTTTCAAAAAAACCATCCTTTCCAGTGTTGAAATCGGGAGGGGTTCAGCCCCTTCTGCCCTGTATACAAACCAGGGTCCCGGATTGCAACAGTGAGGCGGATATTTTTCTCTCTTTGGACGCACAGAGGGCCGGACAGGTTCCGTCCTTCCACATTCCAGCCTCCGCGCGGTGGAAAACCGCCCTCTTCCGCTCTTGCGGCGGGGCCCATGGGGCGGTATAATATGCCTGTCAGTTCAACCGAAAGGGAGTTTGTTTCATGGTTACACTTGCACAGCGCATTGAGGAGCTCCGCACCGCCAAGGGCCTGAGCCGTCCGGCGGCAGCCGCCGCTCTGGGCTTCCCCAAGGGCGCCTTTGAGAAATTTGAGACTGGCCGCCAGACCCCCACCAAGGACCAGCAGGAGAAGATGGCCAATTTCTTCGGCGTGTCCCTGTTCTACCTGCGGGGCGAGAGCAGCGACCCCACCCGTCAGGACGACTGGATGAGCGGCGCCGTGCCCCAGGACGAGCCGGTCCACGTCCCCACCCCCGCACCCCGGAAAGCCCAGCCCTCCGCTCAGCCCCAGGGCACGGTGATGGACTCGGTGCTCGCCACCAAGCAGGTGCAGGACCTGCTCCGCTCCATCGTGCTGGACACCCTCCGTTCCCCCGAGGGTCAGGAACTCATCGCCAAGGCGGTTCACCGGGAGCTGCTGAAGCAGAAGTAAGACAGAACGCAAAAAGACGTGCCCACGCAGATGCGCGGGCACGTCTTTTTTGTATTTTTGCGAGGTCAGCTTTCAGCCGCGCCGTTTGCCGCCCTTACCCGGCTTATGGCGGGGCGGACGGCTGCGGCGCTCGCCGTTCTTGCGCTCATTGCTCCGGTGCTCGCCGTTTCTGCGGGCGGAACGGGGCCCGGGATGGCGGTGGCCCTGTCGGAGGGTCTCGGGGCGCTCAGGCACAGCCTCCGGCTCCTCGCCGGACAGGTGGAAGGTGATCTGTCCGCTGCCCGGGTCGGCGGCGGCGCACACCACGGTGAGGGGCATGCCGAAGGAGAACACCCGGCCGGTGTGCTCCCCCCGGAGAGTCATCCGCTGGTCGTCGTGGTGGTAGTGGTCCCTGGGCAGGGCCTCGGCGGAAATCAGGCCCTCCACGCCGGAGGGCAGCATGACAAACAGACCGAACTTGGTCACGCCGGACACAGTGCCCACCATGGTCTCCCCCACGTGGGCGAGCATATACTCGGCCATGTAGAGCTTCTCAATCTCCCGCTCGGCATTCTGGGCCGCCACCTCCCGCTGGGAGGACTGGTCCGCCGCCCGTGCGGCCACCGACGCCATCCGCTTCTCCCAGGGCATGGTTTTGCCCACGTTGGCCGGGTTGGCCTCGTCGGCGAGCACCTGGGTGAGTACCCGGTGGACCATCAGGTCGGGGTAGCGGCGGATGGGACTGGTGAAGTGGCAGTAGTACTTGGCCGCCAGGCCGAAGTGGCCCAGGTTCTGCACGTCGTACCGGGCCTTCATCAGGGAGCGGAGCACCATGGTGCTGATGATTGGGGCCTCCGGCTTGCCCTTGGTGTCCTCCAGAATCTTCTGGAGGGCAAAGCTGTCCGCCTCCTGGAAGGTATAGCCAAAGGGGGCCAGCATGGTCTTGAGCCCCTCCGCCTTGTCCTGGCTGGGCTTCTCGTGGACCCGGTAGACGGCGGGCTTGTGCCGGTCGAAGAGGTGCCTGGCCACGCACTCGTTGGCAGCAAGCATAAAGGACTCAATGAGGGCCTCGCTCTCCCCCTGCTTGCGCACCTTAATGTCCACGGGCTTGCCGTGCTCATCGCAGATGATATAGCTCTCGCTGGTCTCCAAATCCAGGCTGCCCCGGAGCTTGCGGCGCTTCTCCAGCACCCTGGCCAGGACGGCCATGTCCCTGAGCATGGGCAGGATATTATTATAGCGCTTTTCCAGGTCCGGGTCCTCTCCGGCAAGCAGCTTGTTGCAGTCCTCGTAGGTCATCCGCTCGGTGGAGCGGATGACGCTCTTGCAGATGGTGTGGTCCTCCTCCCGGCCGTCGGCGGCCAGGGTCATAAAGCAGGAGATGGTCAGCCGGTCCACCCCCGGATTCAGGGAGCAGATGCCGTTGGACAGCTCCACCGGCAGCATGGGGATGACCCGGTCGGCGAAGTACACCGAGGTACCCCGCTCCCAGGCCTCCAGGTCCAGAGGGGATTTCTCCTGCACATAGTGGCTCACGTCGGCGATGTGGACCCCCAGCACCCAGCGGCCCTGCTCATCCCGCTCCAGGCTCACCGCGTCGTCCAGGTCCTTGGAGGAGGCCCCGTCAATGGTGATGATAATCCGGTTCCGCAGGTCGGTGCGCCCGGTCAGGGCGTCCTTCTCCACCTCACGGGGTGCTCTGGCCGCCGCGTCCAGCACGGCAGGCGGGAACTCCGGGTCAATCTCATAGTGGTAGAGGATGGCGGCGGTGGAGGATTCCCGGTTGCCCGCGGGGCCGAAGGTCTCCCGTAGAGCGCCCATGGGGGGCGTCTTGGCGGTGCCGTACCCCAGCATCTCCACGGCGATCTTTTCGCCGATACGCACGCCCTTGGCCTTGCCGGAAATTTTGATGGGTCCGGGCAGCTTGTCCGAGTCAGGCCGCATCCAAAGCTCACGGCCCAGCTTCTCCACTGTACCGGTGACGAACCGGTTGGCCCGCTCGGTCACCCGCACCACGGTAGCGGTGCGCCGTCCCTCCTCCCAGGGGATCTCCGGATCGGGGGATGCCTGGACCTTGTCCCCGTCCCAGGCGCCGCCGGTGGCTCTGGGGGGAATGAAATAGTCGTCCTCCCGGCTCTTTCCGTCCTCCGGCACCAGAAAGCCGAAACCACGGCTGGTGCCCTGGAATACGCCGGTGATAATCTCTTCTGTTTTCTTCTTTGCCATACGTTCTCGCTTTCTCCGTTTGCGTCTGTCGTCTTTCATACGTTATAGTATCCCACATTCCGCTCCCTGTCCATCCGAATTTCCGCCAAAAATGCCTTCTTCCCCTTCCACTTTGTCAAAATTATAACTTTCTCCTCTCTGAAAGAGGACACACACGGCAGCGTTCTATATTCTTTCTAAAAATATAAGTTGTCAAGCCGCATCCTTTGGTGTATAATGACCAATATCACAGGCCAGCCGGGGTCGGCCGGCCTGACGCGACCCTAAAAGTAAGGAGTGGAAACAACGTATGAGCTATTCCGCGCAAAACATTCGTAATATCTGCCTGCTGGGGCATGGCGGAAACGGAAAGACCTCCCTGGCAGAGAGTATGCTGTATCTGACCGGCGGCACTGCCCGACTGGGCAAGGTCCCCGATGGCAATACCGTGTGCGACTATGATCCCGAAGAGACCAAGCGCCAGATTTCCATCTCCCTGGCCGTGGCTCCGGTGGAATATGACGGCTGCAAGATCAACATTCTGGACACTCCCGGTTACTTCGACTTCTCCGGCGAGGTCATCGAGGCCATGCAGGCCGCCGACGCCGCCATCATCGTCTGCTCCGCCAAGGGCGGCATGAGCGTGGGCGCTGAGAAGGCCTGGAAGCTCTGCGAGAGCCGCAAGCTGCCCCGCCTGCTCTACATCTCCAAGACCGACGAGGATAACTCCGACTATAACGCCGCCTTCGCCACCCTGCGTGAGCGCTTCGGCAAGAACATCGCCCCCCTGGTGGCCCCCATCTGGGACGCTGACAAGAAGGTCATCGGCATCATCGACGTGCTCCACAAGCGCGCCTTTGAGTTCGTCAAGGGCTCCCGCCAGGAGATCGAGGTACCTGAGGACAAGAAAGCCGTGCTGGACGAGCTGTACGACGCCCTGAAGGAGTCCGTGGCCGAGACCAGCGAGGAGTTCATGGACAAGTACTTCTCCGGCGAGGACTTCACCTACGCCGAGATGATCCAGGGCCTGCGCCAGGGCGTAAAGGACCTGTCCCTGTTCCCCGTGCTCTGCGGCAGCGCCATGTCCGGCCTGGGCACCCGTATGCTGCTGGACACCATCGTGGAGCTGCTGCCCAACCCCCTGGAGGGCAAGGCCCTTGTGGCCGAGAACGCCGACGGCGAGCTGGACGAGTTCGTCTCCTCCCCCGGCGCCCTGCCCACCGCCTTTGTGTTCAAGACCACCTCTGACCAGTACGGCAAGTACTCCTATGTCAAGGTGCTCTCCGGCTCCATCAAGCCCGATATGCCCATGGTCAACGCCCGCACCGGCGCCACTGAGAAGCTGGGCCGCCTGTATGTGATGACCGGCAAGAAGGCCGACGAGGTCAAGGAGCTCCAGTGCGGCGACATCGGCGCCATCGGTAAGATGGATAAGCTGAAGACCGGCGACACTCTCTGCGACGCCCGCAAGGTGGTCAAGATGGAGCCCATCCCCTTCCCCGAGCCCTGCTATTCCGTGGCCATCGCCCCCAAGACCAAGGGCCAGGAGGACAAGGTCGCCTCCGGTCTGACCCGTATGAACGAGGAAGACCTGACCTTCGCCTGGGTCAACAACGCCGAGACCCACCAGATGGTGGTCTCCGGCACCGGCGACATGCAGATGGACGTGCTGGTCTCCCGTCTGAAGAGCCGCTTCGGCGTGGACGCCACGCTGGATGAGCCCCGTGTGCCCTACCGCGAGAAGATCCGCAAGAAGGTTGAGGTCCAGGGCCGCCACAAGAAGCAATCCGGCGGCCACGGCCAGTTCGGCGACGTCAAGATCCGCTTCGAGCCCGGCGAGAGCGAGGAGCTGGAGTTCTGCGAGGAGGTCTTCGGCGGCGCTGTGCCCAAGAACTTCTTCCCCGCCGTTGAGAAGGGCCTGCGTGAGGCCGTGCAGCACGGCGTGTTGGCCGGCTACCCGGTGGTCAACCTGAAGGCCACCCTGTTCGACGGCTCCTACCACCCCGTCGACTCCTCCGAAATGGCCTTCAAGACCGCCGCTCAGCTGGCCTACAAGGCCGGTCTGCCCGATGCCAGCCCCGTTCTGCTGGAGCCCATCGGTGAGCTGAAGGTCACCATTCCCGACAACTACATGGGCGACATCATCGGCGACCTGAACAAGCGCCGTGGCCGCGTGATGGGCATGAACCCCGACCACGAGGGCAACCAGGTGGTTGAGGCCGAGGTGCCCATGGCCGAGATGAGCCGCTACGCCATCGACCTGCGGTCCATGACCCAGGGCCGCGGCTCCTTCACCTTCCACTTTGTCCGTTACGAGGACGCGCCTCCCGCCGTCCAGGAGAAGGCCATCGCCGCCGCCAAGGCCATGCAGGCTGAGGAGTAAGCCAACCCATCAACTCAAAACGGTCCCGGAGCATAGCTCCGGGACCGTTTTTTCTATTTATCATTCATCAAAGACGCCCGCCGTCACCATCCGGCCCAGATCCGCCAGGTAGATGCGCATCATCTCGTCCTGGTCGGGCATCTCGTCCCAGATGGGCTCCGGCCGCTCTCCTTCGCCGCTGATCAGCCACTCCGCCAATTCCTCCAGCGGGCCGCACATCTGCCGGATGGAGTAGGCGCAGCCCTCTCCGTCCATGGCCGGCATAATCTCTGTCACCTGGAAGTTCCCATTCTCATCGCGGCGTCCCCGGAAGGCGGTGGGGCTGCCTCCGCCGCCCCATCCATCGCAGCTGCCATCCAGCTGGACGGTGTAGTAAAACCGCTCGTTGACGCTGCACACCAGCACCGTATCCCCGTCCTCCTCGTAGCTGTCCCAGATGGTGAAGGAGGGAATCATCACATCGTTGGGGCGGGAGCGCACGGGAATCTGCTCCGGGTCGGCATACTGGGCCTGCAGGGCGTCAAAGAGAGTCGCCCCATCGCCGGTAAGGCCCATCTGCTCCGCTGTGGGCAGGGGCAGGTCAGGTTCAGAGTTCTTCTCCAGGCCGCTCCATGTGACAGTTGCCGCCACCTGTTCCCCCAGCTCCGCCTCCTCCGTGGGCCATAGCAGCCGGAGACGCCGCTCCCCATCCAGGGGGATGTACCAGCCGGTGCACACAATCCCGTCCGACATCCCCTCTTCAATGGGTGTTCCGTCGGCGTCCAGATTCTCGATCCGGACCATCTTGCCGCCAAGGACAGCCGCCTCCCTGGGCACCTCATTTTCCGCAAGGAAAGCCAGGGAGCAGCCCTCCATGCCCAGCGTCACCGAGGTGATCCCTCTCTCAACCTCGCCGCTGTGCTCCTCCGGCAGGGACAGCTGGTAGTCCACCTGCCAGCCGCGTCTGTACAGCCTGCCGCTCACCTGGGGCCAGTCCTGGGACAGCTCCGCTTGGGTAGTCTCCGTGGGCTGAGGGGTGTTGCTCTGAGCAGGGTTGGATGTGTCCGCCGGTGTTCCGGAGGTACAGGCGGAGGTGATGAGCATCACCGTAGCCAGCACCGCCGCCAGAGCTGCCGGTTTTCGCCGCTCCGGGCGAACTTTTCCCGTTTGAAACAGCGCTGTCAGTCTTTCCATGGGCCTCTCCTTTCTCCCATTTCCCGGGCTGTCCGGCCAGCCCGTCCACGCTGTGCGGCTTCCTCTTCAAGTTCACCATATCCTGTCCCCGACAGGTTGTCAAGTTTTTCTTCCCTTTCCCGCCCTGGCGGGGTATACTGTGGAAAAGCATTGCAGAGGAGTGAGCCAAATATGACGGAAATTCGTCTTGCCCGCCCGGAGGATGTGGACGCGATCTGGGCGCTGGTACAGCGGGCGGCAGCCCATATGCAGTCCCTGGGCAATCCCCAGTGGGGAGAGGACTACCCCACCCGTGCCCATTACGCCGCCGATCAGGCCCGTGACGAGCTGTATGTGGCAGAGGATGAGGACGGGACCATCCTGGGCGCGGTGTGCCTCAACCAGGACCAGGCCCCTGAGTACGCCCTTCTGCCCTGGGCCATCTCCGGCCCTGCCATGGTGCTCCACCGGCTGGCGGTGGACCCCGCCGCCCAGCGCCGGGGCGTGGGACGGAGCTTTTTCCAGTTTGCCGAGGCCATGGCCCGCTGCCACGGCCTGCCCACCTTCCATCTGGACACCTACGCCCGCAACGACCGGATGCAGGCCCTGATCCGCAGCCAGGGCTTCACTCAGGTGGGCATGGTCCACTTCGACCGTGAGGGCCGTCCCGACGGCTTTCCCTGCTTTGAGAAGGTGCTCTGAGCCGTCTTATGCCGGACCTTTTCCCCGGCTGTCCTTGCTTTTTGGGTAAAAATCACATATAATAAACAAAATATCCATGGACATGGACTCAGGAGGTCTGCACCCATGAAAAAGCTGCTGGTCGTGGTGGACTATCAGAAGGATTTTGTAGACGGCTCCCTGGGCTTCTCCGGCGCTGAGCTGCTGGACGCCCCCATTGCGGCCAAAATCGCCGCCTATCACGCCGCCGGTAACGACGTGGTCTTCACCTTTGACACCCACACCCCCGACTATCTGAGCACCCAGGAGGGCCGCAAGCTGCCTGCCGTCCACTGTGTCCGGGGCAGCGAGGGCTGGGCGCTCTACGGTGAGACGGCCAGGGCCGCCCATGAGGATGACCGCCGCTTTGAAAAGCCCACCTTCCCCTCCCTGGCCCTGGGCGAGTGGCTGAAGGGCCAGGACTACAGCCAGATTGAGCTGGTGGGCCTGGTATCCAACATCTGCGTGCTGTCCAACGCGGTCATCGCCAAGGCCGCTCTGCCCGAGGCGGAAATTGTAGTGGACGCCGCCTGCACCGCCTCCTTTGACCCCGCCCTTCACGAGAAGTGCCTGGATGTGCTGGCGGGACTCCAGGTGACGGTGACCAACCGGACATAATGTGCGCGCTGAAAGGCTGATAAACATGAAAAAGAATCCCATGAACTATACCCTGCTCTGCGATTTCTACGAGCTGACCATGGCCAACGGCTATTTCAAGACCGGCATGTCGGAGCAGATCTGCTATTTTGACGTGTTCTTCCGCACCGTACCCGACGGCGGCGGCTTCGCCATCGCGGCCGGTCTGGAGCAGGTCATCGAGTATATTGAGAACCTGCGCTTTGACGACGAGGACATCGATTTCCTGCGGAGCAAGGGCACCTTCAGCGAGGAATTTCTCGCCTACCTGAAGGACTTCCGGTTTACCGGCGACATCTGGGCCGTACCCGAGGGCACCCCCATCTTCCCCGGCGAGCCCTTTATGACGGTCCGTGCGCCCGCCATTGAGGCCCAGTTCATCGAGACCTACCTGCTCCTCACCCTGAACCACCAGTCCCTCATTGCCACCAAGTCCAACCGCATCGTCCGGGCTGCCGCAGGCCGTCCGGTGAGCGAGTTTGGTTCCCGCCGTGCTCAGGGCAGCGACGGCGCCGTGCTCGGCGCCCGTGCGGCCTACATCGCCGGCTGCACCGGCACCGCCTGCACCCTGGCCGACCAGATGTACGGCTCCCCCGCAGGCGGCACCATGGCCCACTCCTGGATTCAGATGTTCCCCGACGAGTACACCGCCTTCAAGACCTACTGTGAGCTCTATCCCCACTCGGCCACCCTGCTGGTGGACACCTACAACGTGCTCAAGTCGGGCGTGCCCAACGCCATCCGGGCATTCAAGGAGGTGCTCCTGCCCCAGGGCATCACCAAGTGCGCCATCCGGCTGGACAGCGGCGACCTGACCTATCTGTCCCGGAAGGCCCGCAAGATGCTGGACGCCGCCGGGCTCACCGAGTGCTCCATCGTGGCCTCCAATTCCCTGGATGAGTACATCATCCGGGATCTGCTCCTCCAGGGCGCCCAGATCGACTCCTTCGGCGTGGGCGAGCGGCTCATCACCTCCAAGAGTGAGCCGGTGTTCGGCGGCGTGTACAAGCTTGCCGCCGTGGAGGACAAGGAGGGCAATATCATCCCCAAAATCAAGGTCTCGGAGAACCCGGCCAAGATCACCAACCCCCACTTCAAGAAGGTGTACCGCATCTTTGAGAACGAGACGGGCAAGGCCATGGCCGACCTGATCTGCGTCCACGATGAGGTCATCGACCCCAGCCAGCCCCTGGAGCTCTTCGACCCGGAGGCCACCTGGAAGCGCAAGACCGTCACCGACTTCACCGCCGTGGAGCTGCTGGTGCCCATCTTCCAGGGGGGCAAGCTGGTGTACCAGTCCCCCTCTATCACCGAGATGCGGGCCTACTGCGCCGCCCAGATTGACCTCCAGTGGGACGAGGTCAAGCGCTTCGAGAACCCCCACAACTACTATGTGGACCTGTCCCAGAAGCTGTGGGACATCAAGCACGAGCTGCTCAAGCAGGCAGGCCACATCTGAGCACAGAAAAAAACCGGCTGTTCCCGTTGGGAACAGCCGGTTTTGTTTTCTGTCGTCAGTTGAACTTGTAAATCTTCCGGGCCATGCGGTACAGGCCCACGGACAGCTTCCGGCCCTGATAGCCGGGGATGTTGCCCACAAAGGACACCGCACGGTACTTGAGCTTGTGGTAGAGCCCCTTGTCCACCGACCGGAGGTACTCCCACAGCTCGGTCTTCTTGCCCAGGGCAGCGGGAGAACCGTCGATGATGAGGAAGATGGAGGAGATAGTCATCATCATGGCCAGGTAGTTGCGCATGTACCGGCCCAGCTTGGGCTGGACGGTAAGCACCCGGCGCAGGTCGTGGGCGTCGATCATCAGGCGGGTCACCCGGACCTGCTGGTCCACACGGCCCACCATCACCTTTTCGTTGACGCTCTGGTCGGCACGGCCGATGAAGTAGCGGTACAGGTCCAGATCCATGTAGTACATGGTCTTGACGTAGGGCAGGGGCTGGTAGACAAAAATGTTGTCCACATAGAAGGTGTGCTTGGGCAGCTCCAGGCCGCACTTGCGCAGCAGCTTGGTGCGGTAGATGACCGAGTGCATCAGCAGGTACTGGGAGGCCCGGAACCGGCCGATGTCGTTCCAGGTGAAGATCTTGTTCTTGGGGAACACGTTAGCGTAGCCCATGACCTTCTGGGTGTTGTCCTCCACGTGCTCATAGACGTAGTTGGCGATGACCATGTCCACGGGCCGCTCCATCTTGGCAAACTCCCGCAGCTTGCCGAGCACCTTGTGGAGGGCGTCCACGTCCAGCCAGTCGTCGGAGTCCACCACCTTGTAGTAGATGCCGGAGGCGTTGCGGATGCCCTGGTTCACGCCCTCACCGTGGCCGCCGTTCTCCTGGTGGATGACCCGGACGATGTCGGGGTACTGCTCGGCGTACCGGTCGCAGATGGCGGGGGTGTCGTCCTTGGTGGAGCCGTCGTCTACCAGGATGATCTCCACGTCGTCGCCGCCCTCCAGGAGGGTCTGTACACAGTGGTCCATGTAGGCCGCCGAGTTGTAGCACGGCACGGCAAAGGTAATAATCTTATCCATTTTTTCTCACCCTTCTTTTAGCCGGGCCCTCAGCCCAGCAGACGGTCCGCCAGCTCCAGGGCCCGGACCACGATGGCGTCCATGTTGTAGTACTTGTACTCCGCCAGCCGGCCCAGCAGGTGGAAGCCGGGCAGGGCATCGGCCAGGGCCCGGTACTTGGCGTACAGGGCGTTGTTCTCGTCGTTGATGATGGCGTAGTAGGGGGTCTCACCCTCGGCGCCGGTGTAGGCGCGGGAGTACTCCTTGACGATGGTAGTGCGGTCGGGCAGTTCCTGGCCGGAGAAGTACTTGAACTCGGTGATGCGGGTGTAGTCCTCGCTGACGGTGTAGTTCACCGTGCCCCGGCTCTGGAACCACTCCACCGGGTGGGTCTCGAACTTGAAGTCCAGGGTGCGGTAGGGCAGGCGGCCGAAGCAGCAGCCGAACAACTCGTCCACCGCGCCGGTGTACACCACCGTGCCCGTAAAGGGCTCGCCATCCAGGGAGAGGCCGGAGGCGTCCAGCTTCAGCCGGTCGGAGGCGTCCACACCCAGCTCCACGGTGATGTTGGGATGGTCCAGCATGTGGTCAAAGACCGGGGTGTAACCGTCGGCGGGGATGCCCTGCCAGGTGTCCTGGAAGTACCGGTCGTCCCGGGAGAGGAACACGGGCACACGGGCGGTGGTGTTGGGATCAATCTCCTCGGGCTTCTGTCCCCACTGCTTCATGGTATAGTGGACAAATACATTCTCATATACATAATCCGCCAGGGCCTTGATCTCCGGGTCCTCGCTGCTCCGCAGCTCCAGGATGGTGACCTTTTTCTCCGCTCCGTAGGTCTCCACCAGCTTCTTCTCCAGCCGGGCGGCCTTCTCGGGGCCGTAGGCCAGCTCCAGGGAGGTCAGGTTGAAGGGCACGGGCATCATGGCGCCGTGGACGTTGGCCACCACCCGGTGCTGATAGTCCCGCCAGGCGGTGAAGCGGGAGAGGTAGTCATAGGCCCGCTGGCTGTTGGTGTGGAAGATGTGGGGGCCGTACTGGTGGATGAGCACGCCGGCGTCGTCCAGACGGTCGTAGGCGTTGCCGCCCACGTGGTTCCGCCGCTCCAGCACCAGCACTTTTTTTCCGCCACGCTCGGCCAGTTCCCGGGCAGTCACCGCACCGGCGAAACCGGCGCCGATGACCAGGCAGTCGTACTTCTGACTCATGGAATGAACACCTCGCAGCATAATCTTTCCACCATTTTATCAGATTCTGTGGATAAAATGAACGGAAAAAGTATTAAGAAAGCCTTAAATCGCCGAAATATTTCAGCGGTCGGAGCCGCCGAACCGGTCAAAGCGGCCGTCAACGAGGCCGGTGGTATTGCCCAGGAAGGTGTCGTTGTAGTGGTCGATGGCCCGCTGGATGACCTTGATGGCCGCCTCACGGCCGTTTACGTCGCCTGCCACGGTGTCCTTGCCCTCCAGCTGCTTGTACACGGTGAAGAAGTGAGCCATCTCGTCAAAGACGTGGGGGGGCAGGGCGCTGATGTCCCGGTAGCCGTTGTAGGCCGGGTCGGTGAAGGGGATGGCGATGATCTTCTCGTCGTTCTTGCCGTCGTCCAGCATGGAGATGTAGCCGATGGGGTACACCCGCACCAGGGTCAGGGGGTCCATGGACTCGGAGCAGAGCACCAGCACGTCCAGGGGGTCGCCGTCATCGCCGTAGGTCCGGGGAATAAAGCCGTAGTTGGCGGGGTAGTGGGTGGAGGTGTGGAGCACACGGTCCAGAATGATGAGGCCGGTCTCCTTGTCCAGCTCGTACTTCTTCTTGCTGCCCTGGGGGATCTCAATGACGGCCACAAAATCCTCGGGGGTGATGCGCTTGGGGCTGATATCGTGCCAGATGTTTGACATGCAGTTGGCTCCTCTTTTCTCGAAAGTTTTTCGTGCGGCCCTGAGGCCCACGATGGATTACAGTATCTTTTTTATTATATCTGATTGTTACTTGCTTTACAACGTGATTTTCCCATCTTTCGGCCCGTTAAATCCCCTTTTCTGCATTGGGGAACAGGCGGAGGAAGGATTTGGGCACCGGCGCGGTCACGGTCAGAGGCGCTCCGGTGCGGGGGTCGGTAATGGTGAGGCGGACGGCGTGGAGTGCCAGCCGGTCCATGGGGCCGGAGCCGTCGCCGTATTTTTTGTCCCCTGCCACGGGACAGCCCAGGTCGGCCATATGGACCCGGATCTGGTTCTTCCGGCCCGTGTCCAGGGCCACCCGCACCAGGGCGTACTCCCCCGACCGGGCCAGCACCTTGTAGCGGGTGACGGCCTCCTTGGCGCCGCTGCCCGGCCCGCCGGAGTAGACCACCCGGGTGGAGGTCTCCCGCAGCCAGGAGCGGACCACGCCCTCCTCCCGCTCCGGTGCGCCCACTGTCACAGCCAGGTAGATCCGCTCCTTCACCAGGCTGTCCCAGTCCTCCTGGAGCGCACGCTTCATCTCCTCGTTCCGGGCAAAGAGCACCGCCCCCGAGGTGTCCCGGTCCAGCCGGTGGACCACAAAGAGCTTCTTCTCCCGGCTGCCGTCCCGCAGGGTGTCGGCCAGCAGGCGGTAGGCGGTGCGCTGCCGCTCCCCCTCATGGCCCACGGTGAGCAGCCCGGCGGGCTTGTCGATGGCGATGAGGTCCCTGTCCTGGTACAGGATGGGGAAGGGGGCCTTTGTCTGCTCCTCCCTGCCCTGGGGCAGGATGGTCACAACCTCCCCCGGCTCCAGGGGCCAGTCAAAGCGGGTGACGATTTTCCCGTCCACCGCCACCTGCCGCCCGGACAGCAGATGCTTCACCGCGTTGCGGGACTTCCCCTTCACCCGCTCCAGCAGGAACTCCAGCAGATATCCCTTCTCTGTCACAGGGTAGCGCCGCTCCCCCGCTGTGCTTTTTCCCATGGTTCTCCCTCCGGCCTGTGGTATTTTTCCGTTTCGCATGCAACATTTTATCACAGCGCCGCCCCGATGGCTACCCCGGACAGGCGGGGAAATCCTTCTGATTTTCCTTGACAGGCCGGGGCCGGAAATGTTAGAATGGACGAACATAAGGGAGTAGTCGGCGCGGTATGCGCGGCGGAGCCAACATACTGGGGCCTGGGGCCTCTGGTTCAGCCTGAAATGACGAGACTTATCTGCCACGGGGCGGATAGGTCTCTTTTTGTTTGCCTGTTTTTGGAAAATTCCGCCGTCAACTCCCATTCCGCCTGCTGTGCCGGACCAAATCCCCCCAACCGGAGGTTTTTATTATGGGTCTTCTGGAACTGTTCATCCTGGCCGTGGGGCTGTCCATGGACGCCTTCGCCGTCTCCATCTGCAAGGGCCTGTCGGTGGGCAGAGTGCGCCCGGTCCACATGCTCACCGCAGGACTGTGGTTCGGCGGCTTTCAGGCCCTGATGCCCTTCCTGGGCTGGCTGCTGGGCTCCCAGTTTGAGGCCCTTATCACCAACATCGACCACTGGATTGCCTTTGTGCTGCTGGTCTTTATCGGCGGCAATATGGTCAAGGAGTCCCGCAGCGAGGAGGAGCACCAGGACGGCTCCTTCTCCCCCGCCGCCATGCTCCCCCTGGCCCTGGCCACCAGTATCGACGCCCTGGCCGTGGGTGTCACCTTCGCCTTCCTGCGGGTGGATATCGGCCCCGCCGTGGCCTTTATCGGCGTGATCACCTTCCTGTTCTCGGCGGCGGGCGTCAAGATCGGCAGCGTGTTCGGCGCCAAGTACCGCTCCGGCGCGGAGCTCTTCGGCGGCTGCGTGCTCATCCTTATCGGCGCAAAAATCCTGCTGGAGCATCTTGGCATCCTGGGGTAAGGAGCAGGGGGTTGACATGCTCCCCGCCCTGTGGTATCCTCTCTTACGACATTTTCATCACCTGTGCCGGCATTTACCACCGGGTAAATGCAGTTTGTGCCTGTATATATTCCGTAGGTCTTAGAAGGAATATATCCAGGCACTTTTTTGCTCTGTGGGGTTCGGCCGCCCCGTTTTTCAAAGAGAGGGATTTATACTATGGACGAACAGAATCTGAACCGTACCTTTGCCCGGTACATGTCCCTGAATATTCTGGGTATGCTGGGCATGTCCGGCTATATCCTGGCGGACACCTTTTTCGTCTCCAGCCGTCTGGGATCGGACGGCCTGGCGGCCCTGAACCTGGCCATCTCGGTGTTCGGCTTCATCAACGGCCTGGGCATGATGCTGGGTATCGGCGGCGCCACCCGTTACGCCATCTGCAAGGCCCGTGAGGACGACAGAGAGGCCAACGCCTCCTTTACCCTGTCCCTGGTGGCGGGCATCGGGGCGGGCGTGGTGCTGGTACTCTTCGGCCTGCTGTTCTCCCGGCCCCTGGCCGGTCTGCTGGGCGCGGAGGATCGTATTCTCCCCATGTGCGCGGTGTACCTGCGCACCGCCTTCCTCTTCGCCCCCTTCTTTATCCTCAACCACATCCTGGTGGCCTTTGTCCGCAACGACGGCAGCCCCAAGCTGGCCATGACCGCCATGCTGGTGGGCAGCCTGTCCAACATCGTGCTGGACTACCTGTTCCTCTACCCCCTGAATATGGGCATCTTCGGCGCCGCCCTGGCCACCGGCACCGCCCCCATCATCGGCATCGCTATCTCCTCCATCCACATTTTCTCCGGCCGCAGCCAGTTCAAGGCTGTGCCCACCGGGCTGTCCCTGCGGAAGATGGCCGCTGTGGCCGGTCTGGGCATCGCCGCCTTTATCAATGAGTTCTCCTCCGGCATCACCCTGGTGGTGTTCAACCTGCTGGTGATGCACGCCGCCGGTACCATCGGCGTGGCGGCTTACGGCGTGGTGGCCAATCTGGCTCTGGTGGTGCTGTCCGTCTTCACCGGCATCGCCCAGGGCAGCCAGCCCCTTCTCAGCTACGCCTACGGCATGCAGGACCTGTCCGTGGTCCGCCGGGTGTACCACATGGCCCTGCTGCTGGCCTCCGCTCTGGGTCTGCTGGCCCTGGGCGCCGCCCTCCTCTTCCCCACGCAGCTGGTGTCCCTCTTCAACAGCGAGGGCAACGCCGCCCTTCAGGCCATTGCCGAGCCCGGCCTGAAGCTCTACTTCATCGGCTTCCTGTTTGTGGGCTTCAACTTCGTGTCCGCCGCCCTACTGGGCGCCACCGAACAGGCTGGCGCCTCCTTCCGGGTGTCCTTCTTCCGGGGCTGCCTGGGCATTGTCCCCGCCGCCTGTCTCTTCGCCTTCCTCTTCGGCATGACCGGCATCTGGCTGGCCTTCCCCGCTGTGGAGCTGGTGACCCTCTTCCTCAGCGTCCGGCTGGGCCGCCGTGCCCTGGCCGGCGTGGCCCTTCCCGGCGGAGAGGCCATGGCTATCTGA
>NZ_AAXG02000016.1 GCF_000169255.2 Pseudoflavonifractor capillosus ATCC 29799 | reverse complement strand
GGCGAGACCTACATGGCCTTCTTCCCCACCGTCGAGGACGGCAAGGACGTGGAGGATGTGGATCTGGACGAGGAGTACGGCCTCATCATTATGAAGGTTGTGGAGGAGAACGGCGAGGAGCAGCTCTCCACCCTGGACAGCGATGAGGAGCTGGAGCTGGTGTACCAGCAGTTTATGGAGCAGCTGTTTGCGGACGAGGAGGAGGACCAGTAAGGTCTTCCTTTCCCCCTCCCTGCTCGGTGCGTGATGGGCTTTATTTAAACCCACATTTCTGAAACGGGATGCCCCACTCATGGTGCGGATCGCAGGCCTCCCGACTCCCGAGGTCGGAAGTTGGAAGCGGAGAAACATCATGGAGGCAACCCACCTGCCATTTCGTGCAGGTTTTAAATGGGTCCACACGGCCAGAGCGGGGAGCTATAAGACGACACACCGCCTGCCGGCATTACGCCGGCAGGCGGTTTTTTCTTACATATGGAATCTGCGCCGGACCTCCTCACGCAGGGAGGGCACCCGGCGGACAATCACCAGGGGAATCACCAGGGCCACGCACACCGTCACCACAATCAGGGACCAGCCGGGCTGCCATGTGCCGGTGAGGAAGTGGTCCACAAACAGCTCCACCCCCAGCAGAAACAGCCCCATGGCCCCGATGATGAGGGTGGTGGTGGTCAGGATGGACCGCTTTCCACCCCGGAAAATCAGCCCCAGACACAGCACGATCGCCCCGCCCAGCAGAATGATGGGCAGCGCCAGATGCCAGTACCAGTCGCTGCCGTTCAGGTCCACCGAGATAAGGAACACGTACAGGGCGATGGCCAGCACGTCGAACCCCAGCCGCAGGCAAATGTGCATCCGCCGCAGCAGCAGCGGCGGCACAAACCAAATCCACAGCATCACCGCCGCGCCGATGATGTACAGCGACCAGCCCCGGTCGGGCCGCAGGAACAGATTCAGCACACCGCAGCACACCGATACCGACAGCAGCATGGCGCTGATGAGCATAGAGAGCTCCCACCGGGACACCGGCGGCACCTCCCCCTTCTCCGTGGGAAAGGGCTTGGGCCCCCACATGTCCACCGGCTTGTTGGGGTTGAGCACCGGCGTGTGGCACAGCGGACAGGCCTGGGCCGTGTCGTCCAGCTCCACGCCGCAGTTGACGCAGTATGACATTTCCTCTCACCTCTGAGACAGCCCGCAGGCCGTCAGTTTGTTCGGTTGCTCTCCACCCGCACCGGTATTCCCTCCTTGACCAGGTGGGTGAAGAACCGCCGCTCCGTCTCGCTGGACACCCCCGTGCCCGCGAAGGTCACCTCCATCACGTTCCCGTAGCTGATGGAGGCGCAGTGGGGCGACGGCCGGGTGGCCTGGCCCAGAATGACCTCCATCCGCTGGATGTGGGGCGCCATCTCGGGCGGTACCTTGAACTGGCCCGGGTTGGTGTAGGTGGCCGAGTAAGGCCGGGCTCCCAGCATCCGGTAGGACAGGGACATGACCGGATTTTTCACAATCACAGGCACCAGCTTGAGCAGCCGGTTGGTGGTGAAGCGCACATTGCCCGTAAACACCGCCCGCATCTCCTGCCGGTTGATGTTCAGCCGCATGAAGTGGTGAACCCGGTCCACAATCTCCTGAAAAGTGTACTCCCCCAGAGACGGGTCGATACAGGGCCGCACCGTGAGAATGAAGTTCCGCAGAGTCTTGGACGGGAACCAGCCCCGCAGATTGATGGGGATGGCCAGTGCCACCGGACGGGGCCGGTGGGGCTTCTCCGCCGCCTGGTTCTCCATGATGGCCTGCATCAGCACCGCCGCCAGATACTCGGTGATGGACGCGCCGTGGCTCTTGGCCACCTCCTTGAGCTTATCCACCGGCATGAAACCCATAATCACGTTCAGGGTGTAAAAGGGTTCCGCTTCACTGGTGTTGGGATAGGCCGTCTTCTGCCAGCCGCCCCGGAGTACCTTCTTTCCCACATAGCGGGAATAGGCGTCCTCCATCTCCTCCTTGGACGGAGGCTCGCTGATGTCCGGCACGCCGCCGCCCTTGGGCACGTCCACCCCCGTCTCCCGCAGGTACACCGCCAGCAGGGTGCGGAAAAAGGTCAGCGCACCGCTGCCGTCTGACAGGGCGTGGAACACTTCCAGGGAGATGCGCCGCCGGTAGTAGTAAAACCGCACCAGCCAGCCGTTGTCCTCCTTGAACCGCACCGGCTGGCAGGGGTTGGCGATGTCCGGCCGGACAAAGGGGCCTGGGACATCGTTGGGCTCCAGGTAGTACCAGAACAATCCCTGCTTGATCCGCACCCGGAAGCCGGGAAACCGGGGCATGGTCTTGTCCACCGCCCGCTGGAGGGCAGCAGGATCCACTTCCTCCGTCATCACCGCCGAAAACCGGTAGATGGCCGAGTACTTCTCCTTCTGGATGGAGGCGTAGAGCACACCCGCGTTGTCCAGCGGATACCAGTCCGGCTTTTCCTTCTTCTTTCTGGGCATTGTTTTCCCTCTTCTCCCGGCCCGATGACGGCCGTTTCAGCACTCAACATTGTAACATGCCCCGCCCAAAACTACAACCCGCCCAACCGTCGCAAATTCTCCCTCTTTTCTTTTCCCGCCGGGCATAGTATGATATAATCTGTTCTCAACGTCACCTTATGCCCCGTCTGCGGGCATTTTCCCCATCTTTCCAAGGAGGTTCCCATGGAACACAAACCCGAAAAACGCCGGATGAAGCTCATCCGTCCCATCGCCCGCAGGGAGACCGCCGAAGACCGGCGGCTGGCCCCCATGATGCGTGCCCTCAAGGCCATCCACTCCGCCACCCTGCCCGAATCCATGGCGCCGGAGGACCTGGAACGGCAGCGGGTCGCCCAGCAGCTGCTGGGCCGTCTGGCCGCGCCCATGCTGGGCATGAAGTGGGAGCCCTTTACCCTGGAGGGCATGAACGCCGCCTGGGTCCGCCCCGAACGGGGCCACGACCGGCGCAGAGCCGTGCTCTACTGCCACGGCGGCGGCTACACCACCGGCAATCTGGGCTACTCCCGTCCCCTGGCCACCAAGCTGTCCAGCGTCACCGGCTGGGAGGTGCTGGCCTTTGAGTACCGCCTGGCCCCCGAGCACCCCTTCCCCGCCGCCGCCGACGACGCCATGAAGGCCTGGGACTACCTGATGTACCAGGGCTACGGCGCACGGGACATCGTGGTGGCCGGCGACTCCGCCGGCGGCAACATGGCCCTGGTGCTCTGCCACCGGCTCAAGGCCATGGGCCGCAGACTGCCCGCACGGCTCATTCTCATGTCCCCCTGGACCGACATGACCGCCAGCGGCAGGTCCTACACCGAGCGGGCCGCCCTGGACCCCACCATCAGCATGGAGTACATCAAGGCCGTCCGGGCCGCCTACGCCAGGGACCACGACCTGTCCGACCCCCTCCTCTCCCCCCTCTTCGGGGACTTTACCGGCTTCCCGCCCACCCTGATTCAGGCCGGCAGCAACGAGCTGCTCCTCTCCGACTCCATCCGCCTCCGGGACCGGATGAACGCCGCCCAGGTGCCCTGCCGCCTGGAGGTTTGGAACGACATGTGGCACGTGTTCCAGATGTTCCCCACCCGCAAGGCCAATCTGGCCATGGAGAGCATCGGCCGCTTCCTGCTGGAGCAGTTTTGAACCAAACAAAAAAGCCGCCCTCCGTACGGAGGGCGGCTTTTGCTTTATCTCTTTATCCAAGCCGGGTCCGGCGTCCGCCCAGCACCAGGGACAGGAGAATGCCGATGGCGGCGCCCAGCACCGCCGGAATCACCCAGCCCAGCCCCATGGACGCCAGGGGCGCTTTGACCAGCAGCTCAGCCACCCCGCTGGGCAGCAGAGACGCCCCACGCAGGGCGGAGAGCACGCTGGACACGCCGGTGAACAGGATGGCCATGGGGTACACATACCGCAGACCCTCCAGCCACTTCTGGCAGAAGGACAGGAGAATGAGCACAATGGCCACCGGGTAGATGGCGTTGAGCACGGGCACCGACACCTTGAGAATCATGTTCAGGCCCGCATTGGACACCGCCATGCTCACCACGGCGAAGAACACCGCCCACCACCGGTAGGAGATTCTGGGGAACAGGCCGCAGAAGTACTCGCTGCAGCAGCTGATGAGGCCCACGCAGGTGTTGAAGCAGGCGATGACAAACACCGCCGCCAGAATGGCGCTGCCCCAGGTACCGAACACGGCAGGCACCATCTTGGTGAGAATCTCGGCGCCGTTGGCCGCGCCCGGGAAGGCGCCCCCCGCCATGGCGCCGATATGGGCCAGCATGGCGTAAATCACCAGCAGCATGGCGCCTGCAATCCAGCCCGCACGGATGGTGCCCCGCACCACGCTCTTCTCCTGCTCCACCCCCCTGGCCTTGATGTTCAGGGCGATGATGATGCCGAAATTCAATGCGGCGATGGTGTCCATGGTCTGGTAGCCGTCCAGGAAGCCCCGGACGGCCTGGTTGCCGGTGTAATTCCCGGTGGGGACGGTGTAGCCTCCCACCGGCTTGACCAGGCAGCCCACAAAGAGCACCACAATCAGGGCGATGAGGATGGGACAGAGCACCTTGCCCAGCCGGTCGGTGAGCCGCTCGGGCTGCAGCGCCAGCGCCAGGGCAGCGGCAAAGAACAGCACGGAGTAAATCAGCTGGAGCATTCCGGCGGGAGCGCTCTCCCCCAGAAAGGGCGTGACCGCCATCTCAAAGGAGGTGCTGGCCGTTCTGGGAATGGCCAGGCAGGGGCCGATGGACAGGTAAATCAAAAAGGTGAACACCGCCGCAAACCGGGTGCTCACCCGGCCCGCCAGCTTGTCCAGCCCGCCGGAACGGGCCACTGCCACCACGCCCAGAATGGGAAAGCCCACCGCTGACACCGCCAGACCCGCAAAGGCAATCCAGGTGGCGGTACCCGCCTGAGCGCCTGTGAAGGGCGGGAATATCAGGTTCCCCGCTCCAAAAAACATAGAAAACAGGGTGAACCCTACCAGCAGCAGTTCCTTCCCCTTCAGCTCCTTCATACATGACCTCCCGTTTCCCGCCGGCAGTACCTGCACCGGCTTCCTTTTCCTGGTTTGGAGAAAAAAACAGCGGCACCGTTACCCGGTGCCGCTGTTTTTCATCAGAGTACATCAGCCCTGAGCGATGGCGCCCACGGGGCAGGTCTCGGCGCAGGTACCGCAGTCGATGCAGGTATCAGCGTCGATGACATAGTGCTCGTCACCCTGGGAGATAGCGGACACGGGGCAGGCGCCCTCGCAGGAACCGCAGCTCACGCAGTCATTACCGATAACATAGGCCATTGGAAACACCTCCAATTCAAGTGTGATTTCATTGTACCACAAGTTTTTCAAATTGCAATGCTAAATTGTGCGGAAGGCGGGTATATTTCCCTGTGGGCGGAAAAAATATAGGGACCATTGGAAGTCAGGAGGGCTGTTAGATGGAAAAAATTCCTAATTCTCTCTTTCATATGGAGACGGCGGGCAGTCTTGCCCCCGACCTGGAGGGTGCTCCCGTCAGCGCCCGGCACCAAAACCGCGCAACCCCAACCGCAAAGGAGCATAAGCACAGTGAAAAAAAACAGGCAGACAAGGCGCTCCAGCCCCACTCCGGCAACGGAAGGGCGTGAGGCCGTGAGCGGAACCAGATTTACACAGCGGGCCAGAACGGCCCTGACCCTGGCCCAGACCTGCGCCGCCGAGCTGGGCCACAGCTACGTGGGCAGCGAGCACCTGCTTCTGGGCCTGGCCCGGGAGGAGCAGGGTATGGCGGCCCGGGTGCTACGCACCGCCGGCCTCTCCCCCGAGACCATCCGAACCGCCATCGCCGGCATGGTGGGCGTGGGCGCGCCGGCAGGCCAGCCCTCCCAGGGGCTCACCCCCAGGTGCAAGAAAATCATCGAGCTGGCCCTGGCCCAGTCCGCCCGGCTGGGCTGCTCCTATGTGGGCACCGAGCACCTGCTGCTGGGCATCCTCCAGGAGGGGGACGGCGTGGCCGCCCGGGTCATCGCCGACAGCGGCGTGGACGCCCGCAGGCTGTACGGCGACGTGATGAGCGCCCTGGGCGGCGACGGGGCCTCCTTCTACCGCAGTCCGGGCCGCCCCCGGCAGGAGCGTGATTTCACCGAGGGAGGCCGGGACACCAAGCTGGCCGACCAGTTCTCCAAAGACCTGACCCGGCTGGCCGCAGGACACCTGCTGGACCCGGTGGTGGGCCGGGACAAGGAAATCCGCCGGGTCATTCAGATTCTCTCCCGGCGCACCAAGAACAACCCCGCCCTCATCGGTGAGCCCGGCGTGGGCAAGACCGCCATCGCCGAGGGTATGGCCCTGCGCATCGCCGCCGGAGAGGTGCCCGACGAGCTGCGCCACAAGCGGCTTCTCTCCCTGGACCTGTCCTCCATGGTGGCAGGCACCAAGTACCGTGGCGAGTTTGAGGAGCGGGTGAAAAATATTCTGGCGGAAGTCCGCCGGGCAGGCAACATCATCCTCTTCATCGACGAGCTCCACACCATCGTGGGCGCCGGGTCGGCGGAGGGGGCCATCGACGCGGCCAACATCATCAAGCCCGCTCTGGGCCGGGGTGATCTCCAGGTCATCGGCGCCACCACCCTGGACGAGTACCGCAGGTATATTGAGAAGGACGCGGCCCTGGAGCGCCGGTTCCAGCCGGTGACCGTGGCCGAGCCCGACCACCAGACCGCCGCCGCCATCCTCCGGGGCGTCCGGGACCGGTACGAGGCCCACCACAAGCTGACCATCCGGGACGACGCCATCGAGGCGGCAGTGGCCCTGTCCGCCCGATATATCGGCGACCGCCGCCTGCCCGACAAGGCCATCGACCTGATGGACGAGGCCGCCTCCCGGGTGCGCATGGAGCGGCTGGCCACGCCCCCCGCCCTGCGCCAGCTGGAGGAGCGGGCGGAACGGGCCTGCCAGGAGAAGGAGGAGGCCATCCGGGGCCAGGACTTTGAGAAGGCCGCCATGCTCCGGGACGCGGAGGCCGACTTTCGCAAGGAGCTGGAGCTGAAAAAGGCCGCTCTGCGGGCCGGACAGCGGGGCGGCTGTGTGTCCGCCGAGGATGTGGCGGCGGTGGTGGCCGAGTGGACGGGGGTGCCCGTCACCACCCTGACCCAGGAGGAGTCCCAGCGGCTCATGGGCCTGGAGGAGGAGCTCCACCGGCAGGTGGTGGGCCAGGAGGACGCGGTAAAGGCGGTGGCACGGGCGGTGCGCCGTGGCCGTGTGGGCCTGAAGGAGCCCGGCCGCCCCACCGGCGTGTTCCTCTTCCTGGGCCCCACCGGCGTGGGCAAGACCGAGCTGTGCAAGGCCCTGGCCGCCGCCCTCTTCGGCAGCGCCGACGCCCTGCTCCGGTTCGACATGTCCGAGTATATGGAGCGGCACACCGTATCCCGGCTGGTGGGCGCGCCGCCGGGCTATGTGGGCCACGAGGAGGGCGGCCAGCTCACCGAAAAGGTACGCCGCCGCCCCTACTCCCTGGTGCTCTTCGACGAGATTGAGAAGGCCCACCAGGATATCTGGGGCATCCTGCTCCAGATTATGGAGGACGGCGTGCTCACCGACGCCCAGGGGCGCAAGACCGACTTCCGCAACACGGTGGTGGTCATGACCAGCAACGTGGGCGCGGCCCGGATTACGGGAAAGGGCGGCCGTCTGGGCTTCCGCCCCGCCGCCGACGGAGAGACCCGGCCGCCGGAAGAATTGCGGGGTGCTGTGCTGGAGGACCTGAAAAAAGTGTTCCGGCCGGAGTTCCTCAACCGGGTGGACGAGACCATTGTGTTCCGCCAGCTCAGCCGGGAGGAAATCCGCGCCATCGCCGGACGGATGCTCCGGGATGTGGCCGAGCGGATGGAGCAGCTGGGGGTCTCCCTCCGGGTCACCGACCAGGCCCTGGACCTGCTCGCCCGGCAGGGCTTTGAGCCCGACTACGGCGCCCGGCCCCTTCGCCGCACCATCCGCGCCCAGGTGGAGGACAAAGCCGCCGAGCTGCTTCTCACAGGCGCTCTGGTCAAAGGGAGCACGGCGGTGGTGGACGGGGACAGAGACATTCTCACCGTCACGCCGGAACAGGCTGTCCCCGCTGTGGCCGACCATTCATCGGAACCCCAAACACAACAAAGGAGTTTTTGACATGAAACGGTTCTTTTCTCTCATTCTTCTCCCCATCCTGCTGCTTGCCGGCTGTTCCGCACAGCCGGAGTCCCAGCTCACCGCCCAGGAGCGGACCGAGCTCTACCGCTCCGCCATCCAGAGCGCCCGGGACCAGGACGCCAACGACGCCTTCCCCATCGTCACCTCAGCCGAGGACGACACGGCCTCCTTTCTGCTGGAGCTGATGGGCCTGTCCGCTGAGGACATGAGCGCCTTCGCCATCTCCGCCTCCGCCATGAACGTCAAAGCCTACGGCATCGCCGCCGTCTACCCCGCCGAGGGCAAGGACGAGGCTGTGAAGGAGGCCCTGCGGGGCTTTGTGGACCGGCAGAAGCAAAATTTTGAGCAGTACCTGGCCGACCAGTACGACATCGCCAACAACGCCCGGCTGGAAACACTGGAGGACGGCACCATCCTGCTGGTCATGTGCGAGGGTCAGGATGCGGTGTTCACCGCCATCCGCTCCGCCATTGAGGAGGGCGCAAAGGGCTGAGCACCGGCGGGGCAAACAGAACGGGGTAAAAAAGAATTGACATTCTTTTCACATCTGGTAAAATTGTATTGCTAACAGTTGGTACAAAAACCATCTGTGAGGCTCCCGTCGAGGAGCCTCTCTTATTGCAAAGGACTGCTGTTTTATGGATGTCCCCTTTAGTATCGCCCTGCTGAAAGCCTACCACGCGCAGAACAATGTCTTTCGCCCCATGATCGCCGAGCTGGGTCTCTCGGTGGGCCAGCCCAAGATCCTCGGCTTCCTCACCCGCCACGACGGCTGCATGCAGAAGGAACTGGCCGCCATGTGCGACATCGAGCCCGCCACCATCTCCCGCCTGCTGGACAAAATGGAGGCCGACGGCCTCATCTCCCGCCAGACCGTGGCGGGCAACAAGCGGGCCACCGCCATCTCCCTCACCCCCAGCGGCTATGCCCGCCATGAGGCGTCCATGGAGATGCGCCGCCAGCTGGAGGAGACCGAACTGGCCGGTTTCTCCGAGGAGGAGAAAGCCCTGTTCTACCAGTTCGTCGTCCGTCTCTACAAGAATCTCACCGGCGGCGCCAGCGTGGAGGAGCCCTGATTCCCACCGTATACGAACAAAACACGGCGGCCTGTGCAACAATGCACAGGCCGCCGCTGCTCTTTTTCAGCTGTCTCCAATCCGGTCCATCAGAGCCTCCACCCCACGGGCCACGCCGCCCTCGTCGTTGGAGACCGTCACCATGTCCGCCGCCTGCCGGGCCAGGGGTGAGCCGTTGGCCATGGCTGCCGAGCTGCCCGCCCAGGCAAACAGGTCCAGGTCGTTGTCGCTGTCCCCCAGGGCCAGCACCTCTTCGGCGGCAATGCCCAGATAACCGCACAGCGCCTGCATGCCGCTGCTCTTGGTGGCTCCGGCGTCGCTCACCTCCATGTGGAGATGGCGGGGATAGGTGAGCACATGGAGGCCGCCCATGGCCTCCAGCTTCACCCGCACGTCCTCCAGCGCCGCCGTGTCCGGGAAAAAGTCCGCGTCCACCTTCTCCACTGTCCGCTCGCCCAGAACAGCATCCAGGCCGTCCACCCGGTCGTCATACCGGAAGCGGAGAAAATCAAAGTCGGACTCCGGCGGACGGCGCTCCAGCTCCTCCCGCTCCACGTAAATCCGGTTGTCACAGTACACCTCAATCAGCGGCTCATAGGGCGCCAGCACCGCTATAATGGCACGCCGCTGCTCCGGCGTCAGCCCCTGCACCGCCAGCTGCCGTCCGGTCCTCAGGTCGGTCACCGCCGCGCCCAGGGAGGACACCGCGTAGTTCACGCAGCCCAGCTGCTCCGCCGCGTCCCGCATCATCGCCAGAGACCGGCCGCTGGCCAGCACAATTTCCGCCCCCTTCTCCGCCGCACGCCGCAGCGCACGGATGTTCTCCTCCGGCACCGTGGCGCTGTCCGAAGCGAGCAGCGTGCCGTCCAAATCCACCGCAATCAGCCGAATTCCCATCTCTTTTTCCTCCCCGGATTCCGTTTTCCCCCATTGTATCCCACTTCCGCCCCAGCCGCAAGCCCCGTATTTTCAAGGGTTGCCAGTTTTCCAACGGCGGACTATAATAGATACGTATGCGACGACTACCGGGCGGCGGGGCCTTCGGTCCCCCCTCCGCCGGAAAGGATGGAACACGAATGGACGGACGCTCCAGCGGAATCCTCCTCCCCGTCTTCTCCCTGCCGGGCCCCTACGGCATCGGCACCATGGGTAAGGAGGCCCGCAGCTTTATCGACTTCCTGGCCTCGGCCAACCAGCACTACTGGCAGATTCTCCCCCTGGTCCCTCCGGGGGGCGGCGATTCCCCCTATATGTCCCCCTCCTCCTTCGCAGGCAACCCCTTCTTCCTGGACCTGGAAGAGCTGGCCGAGGAGGGGCTCCTCACCCGTGAGGAGCTGGACTCCGCCCGCCACGACAACCCCGACCGGGTGGATTACGATTTTCTCCGCACCACCCGCATCCCCCTGCTGCGCAAGGCCTGGGAACGGGGCAAGGAGCTGTGGTCCCCCAGGATGGAGGCCTTCCTCACCTTCGCCCACTGGGCAAAGGACTATGCCCGCTTCGCCGCCCTGCGGGAGGAGCTGAACCTGCCCCCCGCTGAGTGGCCCTCCCCCACGCCCGAGCCGGAGGAGGACGACGTCAACTTCCACATCTTCCTCCAGACCGTCTTTTTCCGCCAGTGGCACGCCCTCAAGCGGTACGCCAACGAGAAAAACGTGTCCATCATCGGCGACCTGCCCATCTACGTCTCCGAGGACGGCGCCGACTTCTGGGCCAGACCCGAGCTGTTCCAGCTGGACGAGAAGGGGCATCCCGCCGCTGTGGCCGGCGTGCCCCCCGACGCCTTCTCCGAGACCGGCCAGCACTGGGGCAACCCCCTCTACGACTGGGAGGGCCACCGGAAGGAGGTCTTTGACTGGTGGGTGGAGCGGATGGCCTGGGCCGCTGAGCTGTACGACGTGGTGCGCATCGACCACTTCCGGGCCTTCTACAACTACTGGTCCATCCCCGCAGGGGACACGGTGGCCACCTACGGCCACTGGGAGCCCGGTCCCGGCATGGAGCTGCTCCAGCGCTTCCAGGACGAGGCGCCCAGCCTGAACATCATCGCCGAGGACCTGGGCGCACTGGAGGAGGATGTGCTGGAGTTCATCGCCAACAGCGGCCTGCCCGGCATGAAAGTGCTGGTCTACGCCTTTGACCCCAACGGCGAGAGCGCCTACCTGCCCCACAACTGCCAGCCCGACTCGGTGGTGTACACCGGCACCCACGACACCCCCACCTTTGTCCAGTGGCTCTTCCAGGAGGCCTCCCCCGGTGAGCGGGAGTACGCCATGCGCTATCTCCGTCTCCGGGAGGACGAGGGCTACGGCTGGGGCGCTGTATGCGGCGCGTGGAGCACCATGAGCCGTCTGGCCATGGCCCCCATGCAGGACCTGCTGGGTCTGGGCGCCGACGCCCGCATGAACACCCCCGGCACCGCCGGACCCCACAACTGGACCTGGCGTGTCCGGGACGCCGCCCTCAACCCCGATGTTGCCCGCAGACTGGGCGACATCACCAGAACCTACCGCAGAGGGTAAAATCACTTCTCAAAAATGCGAGCACGATAAAGAGGTCTCCGCACACAGCGGAGACCTCTCCTTTATTATTATGGTTATTCCCAGGGCTGGAACTGGGCGTCCAGCACGTCCTTCCGGTGGAAGGCCACATAGTCCGGGGACGCCTCGGGACAGTGCTCCCGGATGGCAGACACAATCAGCTCCGGGTTCAGGCCCGGGTTCTGGGCCCGGATGATGAGGTCCAGAGCGATGGTGTCCCGCCGTCCCTCCACGGTGAACTTGGCGATGAGGGGAATCAGGTCCACCTCCACCTGGCCGCTCTTGGCCTTCTTGGACTTCTTGATCACCACCAGGCTCTCCCGGCTCAGCAGGTCCCGGATGGCGGTCTCCGCCCCAAAGGGCGCGCCGTTCTCATACTCCAGGGTGACAATGTAGTTGACGTAGGTCAGGGCCTTCACGGGCTTGGCCGCCTCGTAGCACTTCTGCACCATAATGCCCTCGGGCAGCACCGCGTTCATCCGCTCGGGCACTTCGCTCAGCTCCGCGCCGCCCCGCAGCTCAAACTCCAGCACCTCGCACTGGCTGGCAAAGCCCACCGACAGCGGCAGCGGAATGGACACAAAGGCGTGGGGGTTGAAGCCCTCGGTGTGGGTGATCTCAATCCCGGCACGGAGAAATGCCCGCTGGAAGGTGCGCATCAGGTCCAGGTGGGAGATGTACTTGGCCCGCCCGGTCTTGGAAAAACGCAGCCGGTTACTATTCCGCATCGCACTTACCTCCCGGATAGAGCTTGTCAGCCCCGCAGCCGGTGCACTGCTTCCGGCAGTCGGGGGTAATCTTGTTCTGGTAGCACTGCTCCCGCTCACGCCACAGGAAACGCTTGCTCACACCAGTGGAAATCATGTCCCAGGGCAGAACCTCGTCCTTGTCCCGCTGACGGGTGGCGTAGAAGTCCATGGACAATCCGCAGGAGGCAAAGGCGTCCTGCCAGCGCTGGAAGTCAAAATACTCGCTCCAGGAGTCGAACTTGGCCCCGTTCCGCCAGGCCTCCTCGATGACGTCGGCCACACGGCGGTCGCCACGGGCAAACACCGCCTCCAGCACGCTGGTGTCCGGGTCGTGCCAGTTGTAGCTGATGGAACGGCCCCGCATGTTGTCCCGCAGCAGCTTCACCCGCCGCTGGTACTCCTCCATGGAGATTTGCGCCTCCCACTGGAAGGCGGTGTGGGGCTTGGGCACAAAGAAGGAGGTGGAAACCGTAATCCGTACGCCACGGCGAGGCTCCGGCGTGGTCTCACGCCAGGCCTGGTACACCTTCTCCGCCAGGTCCGCAATGCCCAGCACGTCCTCGTCGGTCTCGGTGGGCAGGCCCAGCATGAAGTACAGCTTCACCGACGACCAGCCGCCGGAAAAAGCCGTACGGCAGGACTGGAGTAGGTCCTCCTCGGTGACGTTCTTGTTGATGGCGTCCCGCAGGCGCTGAGTGCCCGCCTCGGGCGCAAAGGTCAGACCGGACTTCTTGCCGTGCTGGAGGCGGTGCATCAGGTTCATGGAGAAGTTGTCCGCCCGCAGAGAGGGCAACGCCAGGCTCACCTTCTCCGGCTCGCACCACTCCAGCAGCCCGTCGCACAGCTTGAGCAGGTGGCGGTAGTCGCTGGTGGACAGGGACGACAGGGTCATCTCCTGATAGCCCGAGTCCTTGCAGGCCTCGATGCCGTACTTCACCAGCAGCTCCGGGTCACGGGACCGGACAGGCCGGTAGGCGTAGCCCGCCTGACAGAACCGGCAGCCACGGATGCAGCCACGGAACACCTCCAGGGTCACCTTGTCCTGGGTAATCTCGGTGGAGGGCACAATGGTCTTCACCGGGAAGTAGGACTTGTTGAAGTCCTGAACAATCCGCTTGGTCACCACCTCGGGCGCGCCGTCCCGGGGCGTGATGGCCGCCACGGTGCCGTCTTCACGATAAGAGATATCATAGAGGGAGGGCACGTACAGACCGGGGATCTTAGCCGCGGCCTGAAGGAACTCCTCCTTCTCCCAGCCCTCGCTCTTGGCCTTGCGGTACAGCTCCAGCAGCTCCACCGACACGTCCTCGCCCTCACCCAGGGAGAAGATGTCCACAAAGGGGGCCAAAGGCTCCGGGTTGTAAGCGCAGGTGCCGCCCGCTACTATAATAGGAGACAGCTCATGCCGCTCCTCCGCCCGCACGGGCAGACCGGCCAGGTCCAGCATATTGAGCACGTTGGTGTAGGCCATCTCGTAGCCCAGCGAGAAGCCAATCATATCAAAGTCCGCGATGGAGTCGCCGCTCTCCAGGCCGTAGAGAGGCAGACCCTCAGCCCGCATCTCCTCTTCCATGTCCCCCCAGGGGGCAAACACCCGCTCGCACCAGCACCAGGGCAGGTTGTTCATCACGCCGTAGAGGATGCGCACGCCCAAATTGGACATGCCGATTTCATAGGTATCCGGGAAGCACAGGGCATACCGTACCTCCACCTTCCGCCGGTCCTTGACCACCGCGTTATATTCTCCTCCCGTGTACCGGGCAGGCTTCTGCACCCTGGGCAGGATGCGCTCCAGACTACGATTCATGACAAACCCCCGTCAGTCCGTTCCATTTTTCGTTAACCGTTATATTTTACCCTTTACATGTGCACTTGGCAAGTCCATTTTCTGCTTTTTCTAACTTATTTCGCGGCCCATGACCGCCAAAATCCCTCTTCTCCCCCGCTCCTCCCATATCCTGCCTCTGCCGCAAAATCTTTTTTCATAAAATTCTATTTTACTGTTGACAAGCTGTCCGGCATGTGATATTATTCTATCCGTTGCATCTGACTTGAACCCGGGCGTGGAGAGATGTCCGAGTGGTTTAAGGAGCCGGTCTTGAAAACCGGTGACTCGCAAGAGCCGTGGGTTCGAATCCCACTCTCTCCGCCACTTTTCTTTTTGAAAGATGGCAGACGAGTTATCTGGTGCAAATGCGCATCCCGGCCGATACGCAGAAGTACCCAAGTGGCCGAAGGGGCTCCCCTGCTAAGGGAGTAGGCGGGTAAAACCGTGCGAGGGTTCAAATCCCTCCTTCTGCGCCAAAACCCGAAGTCTTTGATTTCAAAGACTTCGGGTTTTTTCTTTTTCCCTACCCTTATTTTCTGTTCCATCTTCCTTCCGGGTGCTTCGCCTCTTTTCGACCTTCCTCGCTGCCGGCTGTGTCTATACTGGAGGCACAGAAAAGGAGGGTTTTTCCATGGGTTCCTTGAAAAGACGTCTGCTTCCCCTGCTGCTCTCCCTGGTGCTGCTCTGTTCCTGTACTGCGGGTACACCGGCCCCTTCTCCCAGTGTGTCCCCCAGCGAGCCGGCACCCAGCCAGGTCCAGTCCAGTATCTCCCCCAGCCCGTCTCCCAGTGAGACCGCCCCGTCCGAGATTCAGCCCAGCGTCTCCCCCACTCCGGCCGCTGCGGTACCGGAACCGTCCCCCAGCCAAAGCGCGCCGGTCCTCAGCCAGACCACTCCGGTCCCCCTTCCCTCCCCCAGCGCTGCCCCGGTATCGGAGGCCCCGGTCACGGATACGACGGAGGAGGAACCGGTGGAGGTAGTGGTCTACGTCACCAAGACCGGCGAGAAGTACCATTCGGACGGCTGCCAGTACCTCAGCAGGAGTCAGATTCCCATCTCTCTGGCGGGCGCCAAGGCGGGCGGCTACACTCCCTGCTCCAAATGCCATCCGCCCAGGTGACAGGCAGCCCCATGCCCCATCTTCAGGCAAAAAATCCGGCCCGGTCAAGGGACCGGGCCGGACTGTTTTTCTGCCTGTTACCGGGCGTGAGCGGCCTCTGCCCGCTCCTGGGCAATGTTCAGCGCATGGTCGCCGATGCGCTCAAAGTCGGTGAGCAGTTCGGAGAAGAGGATACAGGCCTCGTCGGAGCAGGAACCGCTCTTCATCCGCTCCAGCTGGCTCTGGCGGAACTCGGCGGTCATGTCGTCGATGCGCTGCTCCAGCTTCTCCATGGAGCCGAGCCAGTCCTGGGTCACATCGGCATCGGCGGCCAGGATGTCCAGCGCCTTCAGGCACACGTCCCGCATTTTGCGCAGCTCGTCCTTGGCCCCCTCGGAGAATTTAATCCCCTTCTGATTCATCATAGTGCTGTACTCGCAGATATTGATGGCGTGGTCGCCAATCCGCTCGATGTTGCCGGTTATCTTGAAGTAAGCGGACACAGCGGCGGAGTCGGTCTCGTTGGTCTCGTGGGAGATGACCTTGGAAATATACTGGGAGATCTCCTTGTTCAGGTAGTCGATATAGGTCTCGGCCTCCTCGGCCTTGTCCAGCAGCTCGGGCTTAACCTCCAGCACAGCCTGGAAGGCCAGATCAATGTTGCTGCGGGCCTTACCCAGCATGCGCTGGAGCTCCTCCCGGATCTGGTTGAGGTAGATGGCGGAGGTACCGATGGCGATGGATCGGTCCTTGTCCACAGAGATGGGCTTGATGTACTCCAGGTGCATGCCCTCCTCCTTCTCCTCCTTCCGGTCGGGCAGGATGCGCATGGCCAGCTTGACAAGCTGGCCGCCCACGGGTAGGAGCAGCAGGGTGGTAACCACGTTGAAGAGGGTGTGCATGTTGGCGATCTGGGCGGCGGCGTTGTCCGGCGTCAGGCTCGCGACAAAGCCGGTCAGCGGCGTGAGCATACAGACCACCGTGAAGATGATAGTGCCAATGATATTGAAGGAGAGGTGGATAATGGTGGTGCGCTTGGCGTTGCGGCTGGTGCCGATGGCGGCCAGCACGGCGGTGATGCAGGTGCCGATGTTCTGGCCGAAGAGGACGTACACCGCAGTGGGCAGGGTTACCACGCCGCTCATGGCCAGGGCCTGAAGGATACCGACCGACGCGGAGGAGGACTGGATGATGGCGGTAAAAATGGTGCCGGTGAGGATGCCCACCAGGGGGTTGGAGAAGGTGGAGACCAGATTCACAAAGGCCTCGGAGTCGCGCAGAGGCTCCATAGCGGCGCTCATCATGTCCATGCCGATGAACAGGATACCCAGACCGCCCAGAATGCTGCCGATGTGGTGGACCTTGGGGTTCTTCAAAAAGACCATCAGAGCAATGCCGACGAAGGCGATCAGCGGTGCGAGAACGCCCACGTCCAGGGCGATAAGCTGGCCGGTGATGGTGGTGCCGATGTTGGCGCCCATAATAATCCACACGGCCTGGCGCAGGGTCATCATGCCCGAGTTGACGAAGCCCACCACCATGACCGTGGTGGCCGAGGAGGACTGGATGACCGCGGTGATGACCGCGCCCACCAGCACGCCCAGCAGGCGGTTAGAGGTGAGCTTTTCCAGAATGCTCTTCATCCGGTTGCCTGCGGCGGCCTCCAGGCCGGAGCTCATCATCTGCATTCCGTGGAGGAACAGGGCCAAACCGCCCAGCAGACTCAATACGTCGCTAATTTTCATTCTCTTTCTCCTTACTCCTTACACACAATTGTTTTTTCCGGCCGGCCAGGCAAAAAGAAAAAGAGTACAGCCCGCCTCCCGAACATTCGGAACGCAGGTTATACTCTGGAGTTCTCTTATTTGTCTCTCCGGCAGCTGATGCAGGCGCCAGAGTAATGCGGCGTCGTCCATCATGTGCAAAACCCTCTCTTGTTATCATGTTCGTAAACCGATACGGGTTAAGTATATCAAATTGTAAAATCCAGCGTCAATAGACTTTACAATAGTTTTACATTCTCGCTGCAAAACCTCTATTTTCTCTCGCCCTCCACCTTGTATCTTTGGGCAACCTGTGGTACAATTTTTTTACTAAAAGTTCTACCGATTTTCTAATTATCTTGGCACCACTTCGCAAATGTCGGAATTGCTTGGAATATCAAGCATTTCCGGCATTTTGCGTTTCGGAAGATACCCCGCATATCATGGCATATCGGAGCCTCATTTGGCGGTCAAAAGTAGTAAAACCGTAGTAGAAACGGAGGCTTACTACTACGCCGTCAGCTTGTCCATCGCCGCTTTCGCAGAGGCGTAATCCGCATGAGCGTAATAGTTCAGCGTCATGGTGATGTTGGAATGACCCATGATGTATTGCAGGTCTTTGGGGTTCATTCCAGCCTGGGCAAGCCGAGTGCAGAAAGTGTGCCGCATGGTATGGGGCGTGATGTTCGGCAGGGCCTCATCAGGCTTGTGGTGCTTGTTGTACTTCCTAACAAGCCCCTGGAACATGCTCTCGTAGCAGGACGCCGTTTTGGGAAGGCCGCTTTGGTTGAGGAACAGGAAGTTGGTGTAGCCCCCGATATTGACCGGGGCGGCCTTGCCCCTGTTCTTCACAGCCCGCTTCAACGCCTGGTCGACCTTCTCGCTCATGGGGATCTGCCGCACGCCGTTCTTGGTCTTGGGCGCGTCCACATAGTAGCCGAGCTCGCTGTCCCGCAGAAGCTGGTGGTCCACATCGATCCGGCGGTTCTCAAAATCCAGATCCACCGTCAGGCCGCACAGCTCGGAGACGCGGAGGCCGGTCCCCAGCAGGACGATGATCTCATCGCAATACTTCCGGTAGACCGGGTCGCTGCCGGCGAAGGCCAGGAGGCGGTCCTCCTGTTCCTGGGTCAGCGCGACTTTTTCCTCCGTGTCATCCTCCAGGACCGTGTCCATAGTGAAATTGAACGGGTTTTTCCGGATGCAGTCATCCTCAATCGCCGTGTAAAAGGCCGCTTTCAAAGACCGTTTCCAGTTGTTGATGGTCTTGTAGGCATAACCCTTCTCGCTCATCCTGATGGCCCATTCCTTGGCGTCCGAGAGCTTCACCGTGTCAATGCTTCGGGAGCCCAGGGGGTCGCTTTTCAGAACGGACATCAGGTATTCCCGTCCCTTCTCGGTGCTCCGCTTGACATTCTTCCGATGGCTGTTCTGCCGGGCATAAAGCTGGCAGACCGTCATCTTCTTGCCGATGGTGTCGATCCCATCGTTCAGGTCTCGCAGGATCTCCTTGACCTTCTCACGGAGCGAGATGTCATCCCGCTTTCCCGTGGGGGTCTTGTCGGTGGGGACCAGTTTCCAGGCATACACGAATTGAGTCTTTCCGCAGGCGTCCGTGTACTTGTAAGCGTATCTTCCGTCTTTTCTCTGGCTCTCTCCAGTTCTTAAAATTCGACCTTTGCTATCGCGTCTTTTCTCTGACATGATGTAAAGCTCCCTTCCATCGCTGGAATGAGCCTCGATACGCTATACATATTATACCGCGCCCTGGGCCCATTGTCAGCCGGCTTCGTCAAATAACCTCCAGCTCGTCGATGACTTTCTCAAACTGCTTGCGCTTGATCTGGAGGCGGTTGCCGTTCATAATGAGCCAGTTGGCGTCAGGGTTTTCCTCGGCTAACCTGCGGAGCTTCTTCTCCCCAATGCGAAAATATCTGGACGCCTCCTCAATGGAAAGCGTGTATTTTTGCCAGATAGGACAAGGAGGTTAAAATAAGGCGGGGTTCGTCACTCATGTGAACACGAACGATATTCCCTGCTGTTCTCATCCATATCTTCCTTTACTCTCAAAAGTGAGGCGGAGATCCAGAAGTATATTGCGCTCTGTAAACAGGTGGAGGCATTCCAAAAAGGCGAATAACGTGGTCAGATTCGATGAGCCCGACCACGTTGCTGTGTTTGCCCATCTTCATGCGGGCAAATCAATCTCCTTTATAAGCTATAAGGGCGGCGTAATGTAGAAGTACACTACGCCGCCCGCCTTTGGCCTTCCCAAAGCCTATCTGGATGCTTTTAACTCTTGGGGCCTTCAAAAACGTTTCATTATGATTTCCGGGTAAAAAGCATTCTCATTGCTCTACGATATTCTCGCAAAACCGCATGAGAATCGTTGCTACCTGAGCGCGGGTAGCATTTCCACCAGGGGACAATGTGTTGTTCCTGGTCCCGCTCATAATTCCAGCATCCACAGCCCAAACCAGAGCTTCTTCCGCATATCCGGAAATATCATCATAGTCGGCAAAGTTCTGGATCTCCACGCTGTCCGGGTTCGTGTCATAGCCCTTGTAGGCTGCATACCGATACAGCATCGCCGCAAGCCGTTCCCGTGTGATCTGGCCGTTGGGATTGCTGCCATCGGAGATGCCGTTTTCCTTGGCCCAGGTCATAGCCGTTTCATACCAGACGCTCCCACCAGTGGTATCCTGTCCGTCAAACCGGGCCAGAACCGTTATCAGCATGGCGCGGGTCATCGGGCTGTCAGGCGCAAACGTGTCCTCAGTCACACCCGCAAAGAACTCATGAGCAGTCGCAAAGTCAATGGCGTCCTCCGCCCAGTGTCCATTTGTATCCTCGAACTCCTTGGCGTTATCCACGATAACCAGATCCATGGTTCCATCCACTTTTACCACCAGCCCATCCTCAGTGGGGACGGACAGACTGACGATCTCTCCGGTATCCGCATCCACAGCCACCATGCTGTAGTCCACATCAACAGGGACTATCACAATGGTTTCGTCCACGTTTTGGGGGACGGTAACAGTGACTTCCACATCCTTGCCAGGCTCATCCACGGTCCTGATCTTAACGTCATCCGCACGGGTTTCCGTGGTGGTCACAGTGCCGTCCTCCTCGCTCTTTACCACCAGGGTGGAGCCGTCCTCATATTTCGTGGTTTCGGTGACTGTACCGGTCTTCTTGTTCGTGACCGTCGTAGTCGTGCTGCCATCATCGTTCTTTTCGGTGGTAGTCGTTGTGGAGGAACCACCGCCGGAGGAACCGCCGCTGCTCTTGCGCGTCACGGACACGGTACACTGTGCGGTCCCGTTCTCTGCAGCCGCAGTGAATGTGTAGGTAGCCGTCTGATTCGGCAGGCTTGCGGAATAGGTGCCGTCCATCCCAGCGGCCAGTGACTTTTCTGCGCTGCCCTGGTCATCCGTCTGCTTCACAGACACATCTCCAACGGCGTTGCTCACTGTCAGAGTCACAGTTCCTCCGCCCCGCAGAGACGTGGCGCTGGCCGTAATGGAAAGTGTGGGCGCCGCTTCGTTTTCCCAGTGGGCGGTAAAGCTCTTATTGCCGATGCTTCCCGCGGGGATGACAGCTTCTTTGACCGGCTCCGTGACACCCTCATAAGTCCAGCCCAGGAACGAAGCTCCCTCCTTGGTGGGAGTCTGAAGCACAACTTCATCTTCCACCGTGTAAGTGTCCGGGTTTTCGCTGGCATTCACTCCGCCGTTCAGATGATAGGTAATCCCATAACTTATGGCCTCATAATCGGCGGACACAGTCACATCGGCGGCAGGCATGATAAACGTATACACGCCGCTGCTCTCCTCAACCTCGACGGGAGTTCCGCTCGTGGTTTTCACAGTCACCTGGCTCAGCTCATAGCCCTTCCCAGGTTGGATCAGCACTTTATCGCCCTGCGCCGCGGCGGAGGCACCGACAGTCACAGCGCCGCGGGCAATAGACTTGTCCAACGTGATACGGTATGTAGAAACCACTGTGGTAGTAAACTTCTCCAAAGGAGGCGTGGGATCAATACCGCTCTTCCAGTAAAGTTCCTCTAAAGGATCGGGCTCCAGGGTTTCAATGACCGTACCATCTTTCACATGGCGGCTGGGACTGGTGACGGAAATATCTCCGCTGACAGCCTTGCCGGCTTCCGTGTCAGACCATGTATTATGCGCTGTTGCGCCCTGCAGGAATGCTTCAGCAGTGGAGATTGCACCATTTCCAGATACAGCGATACCGCCGCTGCCCCAGAATGCTTTTCCGGCAACAGCCACCACCTTGCCGCCTCCGGTGATGGTTCCGTTGTCCAACTGGATCGCGGTGCCGCTGGTGGGGAAAAGCTGTACGGTTGCGTCGCCGCCATAGACGACCAGCACAGCGCCGTCCTCTACCGTCAGCGTCCCGTTCTGTACCCGCAGGCCGGCCTGAGCAATTTTATTATCTCCCGCTTCGTCACCCTGAATGAACACCTGGCCCCGAACCGTCACATTTCCGGTTGCGACCACCACGGGTTCATTGCTGGTGCGGTCTGTCAAATCACCGTTGGCAAGGTAGTTGATATGGGAGTAGATCGCGGCGTTTTCCAGGATCGCCCCGTCCTCCAGGCGCAGCTGCCCGCAGAGAGAGGAACCGACCAAAAATTCGCCCTCGCCGCCATAACCATTATAATTCATGGAGAAGGTCCCGCCGTCCTCGACCTCAATGATGCCCTGCACCACAGAGTCTTGAAGCGTCAGCTTGCCGCCGTTTTCCACAACAATACGGACGCTGCTGAGAATCTCCATGTTTACGAAGGTCAGATCGCAGCCGCTGGGAATATAGAGCGTCTGGGGGATCTCATTCGCTACCACATCATCCCAGGGGATGTCATAGCCCAGATAACCATACGTACCGCTGGTGTGGGAGCCATACCAGGCTTTCACATCCTTTGGAACCCGGACACTGTTCTCCTCTCCTTCCACGTTGCTGCCGAAGTTCTGAATGGCCCAGGGCTCCATGATGTCCCACATATACTTGCCGTCCTGTGTCTGCGTCAGGTTCTCCAGCCGCAGCCGCTCCGCCAGAGTCTCCTTTCCGGTATAGATCCGGAACGGCAGAGCGTTGCTGGTGGCTGTGCGCCCTTGATCGTCAGTCACAGTGATGGAGATCAGATAGCTGCCCGGATCTTTCGGCGTACCGCTCAGAGTCAGGGCGCTGCTGATCGTCATGTAGACGCCTTCCATCCCGCTATTGCTGTCTGCAGGCGTCCCATTCGCTACGTCCGGGACAATAGAAACGGAACACTTGCTTCCATCAATGTTGATGTCAGAGGAGTAGTGATCCAGCTCGTTCCAGTCATCTTCGCCGGGCTCCGTCCCTTTTTCCACCAGCGCCCCGTAGACAGTGACATTGCTGTTTTGATTGACAGAAGACCCGCCGGTCGCGCCGGAAACGCCGTCATAATCTTTCTGGCCCACGATGGCCGCCTCGAAAGATCCCACCAGCTTCACATAAAGCTCATAGTGATCCCCCTGGCCGTCGTTTTCCTCCACAGAGGGATTCTTTCCGTACTGATCAAGGATAAACTTGAATTCCAGATCCTGATAGCCATTCGCTTTGATTGTAATCACATCGCCGCTTTTCAGGGTATCCGGTCCAGAACTGCTAAAATTATCGATTGCAAATACCAGACGGTCATTTTCTACATCCGCGTAGTATGCGCCGCCAGAGGAAGGTTTAGATGTTTTCCATTCCCAAGGCGTGCCATTCACCGACACAGAGGTGATAGCAGCAATATAACTCGATGCACCTTTAAACGTAAAATACCAGTGGTATGCGGGCATGGTTCCACTGTCATCCGCAATTTTGATTTGGTCGAGTGAAATTTCCGTCCCAGGTTTAGGATCGGGTTCCGTACTGTCGCCATTCTCAATCTCAGCAGCATACTGGGCATCGCTGCCGCTGCCGGTCTTCGTGAGGTTCACCGTCAGGTCCTTGTAACCCTCAGCAGAAATCACAACCGTGGCAGGGGAGGTGAAATCCTCTGTGATCTGAAGGACCGTCGGCATCGTCCCACTATTTATGTCCGTGCCAACAGTCCATGCGTTCTTCGCATTCCAGGAAAGGGAACTTTCATACTGATAGACATTTCCATTAACATTAACCGAGGAAATTTTATCCAACCAGGTCTGGGTATTTACATCCTGACCGAAGTCCAGGTACACAGTACTCGTAGAAAATGACGAATAATTATATTTCGCCGTCACTGTCGTGGGCGGGAGCAACTCACCAGAAGATTCAACGGTTCGGAACACAGCGGATACCGTCACATCTCCTGCGGGCATCACAAATGTGTACCCATCATCGGCGCTTTTAGTGTCTACTGCTTTATCACCCTGCATCACGGTCAGCGCATCCAACTCATAGCCGCCGGCTGGCTGGACTGTCACGGTGATGGTCTCGCCCTCTTTGGCTGTCTTAGAGGAAGCCGTTACGGTTCCGTGTTCAGCTTCTTCAACTGTAATGGAGTACACTTCTTCCGGTTCGGTCGCTCCATCCACCACTTCTGCGGTGTAATTCTCTTTATTTAATCTGAGCGTCAGATCGTTATAGCCATCTGCGGAAATAACGCAGATGGCTGAATTTTCTGGAAAATTCTCGCCGATCAACACATAGTAAGAGCCGAAATCACCTGCACAAACATAATACTTTTCGCTGCGCCATACCGAACCAGAATAGTCTGCCCTCGTCCACTCTTTACCGTTCACACTGACATTGGTGATGCAGTTTAGCCAAGCCTTATCACTTGATGAAAAAGTCAAGTTGAAATCAGAACCGAGATATGAACCGGCAGTAAAGTCCGTGGGAGGAACTTCCTTCCCGTCCGCGGAACCACTGTCCCCTCCGGTTTCACCGCCATCACTGCTGTCCTTGATTTCTGCGGTGTAGCCGTTGCTGGCGTCCTCTGTCAACTCCACGGTCAGGTCAGAATAGCCCGCAGCAGAAATCACAACTGTGGCGGGAAAATCATCCACTCCGGAGAGTTCAATTCCTGCATAACTGCCATAGGCTCCGAATAGTGAGGCTCCGGCCTTCCAATATGGCTGGGTAGGGATAAATGAATCATTGCCATCGTTGTATTCCGTACCATTGACCTCTACACCATCAATGGCATCTATCCAATCAGTGTATTCGCTGTTAAATTCCAGTCCAATGGCTCCGGAATAAGCGTTCACACTTACCACTTCCTCTGGCAGATCCGCACCTGTATTCACTGCCGCCGCATTGACAGACAGTGAAGCAAGCATAGCCACCGACAAAAATAATGCCCCCAATTTGCGAAAAATTTTCTTCATCATTCAGCCTCCTTTACATCTTACCGCCATTTCTTTTAGGCGGCAAAAATAGATTCCAAGCCATACACTGGAAATTGTGGGTTGAAAACCGCCTCCTTTCCATGTTATAATGCAGACCGTCCTGCATGGGGCTATTTTGTTTGCAGGGTAGTTAGCTTTAGCTAACCACCGGGTGAAATAAAACGGCCCGTAGCCGTTTGTGATCCCGGTGATTAGCTATAACTAACTACCGCAAACAAAAGTATATACACTCAGGGAGGGTTTGTCAATGGAGATTTTCGTTTTTGAGAATGGCTTTATACTGTGGAAGGAGGCCAGGCTATGAGGCGGCTTTTGTTCATTGGTCTCCTGGAGTTATGTATGCTCGCCGGTTGCGCGGATACTGCTTCCGACCAGCCTCAGACAACTTCTTTTTTTGCCATGGACACGGTCATGGATTTTACCATATACGGAGATAAGGCTCTGCTGACCGGCGCAGAAGCGTTGATTTCCGATTTGGAAGAAACGGTTTCTGTCACGGATAAAGGCAGCGAACTTTATGAAATCAATGAAACCGGCACAGGCATGCTGACAGGCTCAGCTGGGGAGTTGATGCAGTCTGCGCTTGCCATGTGCCGCCGTACCGGCGGCGCTTTGGATATTTCAATTTATCCGGTCGTGCGGGCTTGGGGCTTTACTACAGGGAGCTATCAGGTGCCGGAGGAAGACACCCTTGGGGAGCTGCTGGACCATGTGGATTACACAAAGATCCAGTATAACGATAAAACCGGTGTTGTGTCTGTTCCGGATGACATGAAAATTGACCTGGGCAGCGTTGCCAAGGGTTTTGCCGGCAGACAGGCCGCTCAATATCTGCGGGAAAACGGCGTGGATTCCGCTTTGCTCAACTTGGGCGGCAATGTTCAGACGGTTGGCTGCAAGCCGGATGGCACTCCATGGAAGATTGCGGTCAAGGACCCCAACGGCGGTACCCCTATGATCGTCCTTTCTATCCAGGATCAAGCCGTAGTTACCTCCGGCGGATATGAACGCTATTTTGAGCAGGACGGGAATACCTACTGGCATATCATGGACCCTGCCACCGGCCACCCGGCGGAAAGCGGTCTGCTCTCCGTCACCATCGTTGGGGATGACGGCCTGGTATGTGACGGACTTTCCACCGCTCTATTTGTGATGGGCCTGGAGAAGGCTGCCGCACTCTGGCAGGAAAGCGACGATTTTGAGGCTGTCTTCGTAACAACCGAAGGCGATATTTATATCACCGCCGGCCTCGAATCCAACTTTGCGTTGACAGAAGATCACCAGGATTCTTTCGTGTACGTTATTGAAAGGCTACCAAAAGAAAGTAGTGACAAATAAAGATGGATGTTTTTGAGCGCGTTGCTTTGCAGGGGATTGACCACGATACAACTGGTTTTCCACAGGTGCAACCCCGTGGTTTTGAAAGAAAGGAAGTATCTTGTCCCTTGTAGTTAGTGTATCAGCAAGCACAGCCAGCGAGTACCCACTGGCGGATTTTCGGTTTAGGGGGACCCCTGCCCCTAAACACAAAAATTGCTTGCTGGGATAGTCCCAGACCCTTATCAAAGAGGGAAACACGAAAGCACTATGGAAATGTGGAAAACGGCCGCTCCACCGATGGAAAGCAGTCATTCACGGCCCGATGAAAAAGCCGTCGGCTTTCCCACAGCCCGCAAACATCGTTTCCCACAGCTCCGCAGACATGGACGTTTACACACATTCCCACAGCGCCTGCTGCTGCGAATATCCTTCCTGTCCAATCCTGATTGAAAGAAAAAAGAGAACAAAAAAGAAGCGGGAGCGTCACCCTCGGCCCAAACCGAAGGCGACGCTCCCGCCACATTACTTAGTAGGTGCTTGCTGCTTTATATGGATTTTCTTACTACGTCTGTGGTGCTGTCTTTTTCGCGTTGATACAGACTGACTATCTGGAGCCTTGATTTGGTTCGTTAACCGTCCAATCTCAGGGAATTTTCCTTCTTCTATATTGCGGGCCGCTTGTAACTGCCCTTTTAATGAGAGAATTTGCTTTGCATCTTCTTCTGAACAGGTTTCGGTACCAATGAGAGGTTTTACCATCTGAAACGCATCATATATGGTTTTTTGAAGCCCATTAGGTACAGCAAGAGACTGTTTGGGTGTGACAACTGTTCCTGTAATGGGCTTATAGTCAGAAGGCCCATAATACTTTACTTTGCGGTAATGGGATGGACTGTTTCGTTCCATCCCGGTTCTCTACACTTAGGGGAGCTTCCAATTTGGAAATCCCTCTATGACTGGTGGCTGGCATCTCCATGTTCGCCGTACATATCGTGGCTCACCAGGGAAGTTTAGTAGCTGTCGATGGTGGCCGGAGCGTTATACAGGGCAGCCAGCAGATATTTCTTGATATTGCGGACATAGGTGGTGTTCTCCCGCATACGGTCCAGCACATACTCGATGTGGGAGCTGTCCAGCTTCAGGAACCGGGACTTGACCACCTCCGCCGGGTAGTCGTCCCCGGCGATACGGATCATCTCCCGGTTGGAGCACACCGTGTCCACCATGAGCTCCACCAGCTCGTCCAGGCGGTCACGGTCAAGGCGGTGGTTCTGGATGAGGCAGTCATACTCGATGTTCTCCAAAATCAATTCCCGATAGCTTTCCCGTTCCCGCATCCGGTCCCGTCCTTTCCGGTCCGAGCCCCTGGGGGTTTGGGGGATTGATTGGACAGGATTTGATCCTTCCGTACTTGATAGATCTTTTTTTGATTTTTCTTTACTTGATCTATTAGTATTTAATTGTGCGGGGTTTCCCTGTTCAGGTTCTTCCAAGACAGGGGAAGCCTGTTCAGGATTATCCAGGACTGGATTTTCCCGTTCAGGTTTTTTCAGTTTTGGTTCCGGCGGTCTGGGCTGCTCCAGGATGGTGTACTCGATGGCGCCGAGCTGGCCGTTGGGGTTGCGGACCCGCCGGCGGATCACATAGCCGTGCTCCTCCAGCTCCCGCACCCCGGCGCAGATACTGTCAACGCCATCCTTGCAGATCCGGGCCAGCCCCTTGGTGGTATAGTCCCACTCCTCCGGCAGGGAGAGCATGAGGGAGAGAAGGCCCTTCGCTTTCAGCGAGAGCGACTTGTCCCGCAGGTGATGATTGGACATCACCGTGTAATCGCGGGTTTTCTCAATGCGGAATACCGCCGCGTTGGATACCTCCTTCCGTTGGTTTTGAAAAGTGTTCGTTTCGGTGGTTTTGCGCCCCCGTATCACCGCCCGGCCTCCCGTAAGGGAAAGGATATGGGCGGCCTCGTTTGCACCGCCCACAGACGAAAAATCAGGGAATTTCCCACCCGTATTCATACAGTTTTGAGCGCCGCTGTCAGGGCATAAAAAACGCCACAGGTTTGTGTTACCTATGGCGTTGCCCCGGCAGATGGCCGGTCTGTATTCAGTTATATGGTCAAGGGGGGCAGGCCCCGATTGACAGGCTCTGTACCCATATCTCGGCATTTCGTGGTCTTTCAGCGTGTCAAGGCTCACTCAACAGTAGTAAAATCGTAGTAAATGAGGTGGTTTTGACCTGTCTGAAATGCCCGTGGATACAGTGTTTTCAAGGGATAATCAGATTTTGGCTTGATTTTTATGTCGAAAAGTCCATAATTTCTTATCTCCTCAATAGTATTGAACATTAGATCAGCCGCCACACTCCCCGCCCCATGTGCTCAAAAGTCTGAGGATTGATTTGCAGGGTCTGCCGCACCTTCTCCTTCCACCACTGTTGGCTCTGGGCCCGTTTGTGGGGTTCCACTTGCCGGTAAATCTCCTCCAGGGAAGCAGACCCCCGGCAGGTTTCCAGCACGCCGGCAACAATGTCCCTCCATGTGGGGCCCGGCATATCCCGGATGTCGCTCTGAACCCGGTATGTCATCAGCAGAGGAACCGCCAGCGGCGCGTCTTTCCTCACCAACAGAACATACTCATGGACAATGGGGATGAACTTGCCGCTGTAAACTCGCTGGTCGGACATACAATTATGCTGGGCTTTGATAATGACATTCTCCAGCACACCGGGCTTCGTCAGCTCAAAAAGCATGCTGAAAAGTCTCCCTTTCTTCTTGATGTCACCTACAAGGACGGCCATCCGTCCCCCCTGCTCCAAGGCGCAAAACTGCTTCATCATGCAGTAATTCATAGCCTGAACAAAGCTCTCCCAGGTGGCGATGCGGGAGAGATCAAACTGGCGCGGATCGTAGCCATAGCGCCGTTGTACTTCACTGGCCCGATACATCACATCCGAATACTGGATGATATCCCAGTATGGCGGATGCCAGAAGATGAACTCAGGGCGCTCCTTAATGTCGGTGTGCAGCAGGTCAAACCCGCTGTGCAGATCGTAGGTATGGCTGACGATCCCCATGGTGCGTGCGGCATCGGCGGTAGTATTGCTGCCGCACATATAGTCACAGATCTCATGCGGCCGGAAATGGGCGATCAGATCTTCGATCAGTTTGGGGGAGCAGTTGCCGCGGTAGCGATTGTTTCCGCCCTGTCCCCGCTCCGGATAGGATACGACGCTGGTCAAAGCCTTATTTTGCTTCATCATTTGTTGAGTTCCTCCCATCATAACGCAAAAATGGGGACCACAGGCATGTGCCTGTGGTCCCCAAAACCATTGTGAATTGCTTCCAGTCTACGCCAGGATCTGCCTGATCCGCTCCCGCACGATACCGCTCAGGGCGTCCAGCCGCATCTGCTCCGCCTGGATCTTCGGGTGCTGCCGGAAGGTAAAATCCCGCATCCGCTCCAGGTCTGCCCGGATCTCGTCCGTCAGCAGTCCCCGGGCGGTCAGGATGAAGTCCCTGCCGATCCGCGGGCGGCACCGGGCGATATACCAGTCGGGCGCTGCCAGCTGGTCGTTGTCCAGCTCCGGCAGCAAGCTCTTGTTGTTGTCAAATACCGGCGCCATCTGAAGAACTTCCATGGTGGCGGTGTCGAACAGGACGCCGAAATTCCCATAATGCCGGTCCGGATTTAGGATAATCGCGTCCAGTATGCACATACGCCGGAAAGCGTCCTCGCTCCCGATCCCGCGAAAATATTGCAGGAGGTCGGGGATCGTATGCTCAGCGCCGTGGAACACCGCGCTTGCCTTGGCCAGCCCTACCGTTTCACTTGTGAACAACGGGCACTTGGAGATCAGTTTCCCATGGTAGTAATCCAGATCATACAAAACCGCCTGCCGGCAGATGCCTTCCGCCAGCTGCGACGCCAGGAACTCGGACAGAGGCTCGATCTCCAGGAAAGCGCTGCCGCTCTTATAGAGCTTGATCCCGCTCTCCTCCCGGATCCAGCACTTGGCGTAGTAACCGTCTGTCCCGAACTCAGGGGAGGTAGAGGAAAAATCCGTCTCACTGACGGTGCCGTCAAAGGCGGCCTCGCTGATCACTTCGCTGAAGGGATTGGTGTAGAGGGATACATCCCGCCACTGCAGAACCTCCCCCTGCCGCTTCACCCAGAAGGTGTCGTTCAGGGACAGGGCGCGGGTCACCTGCAGGAAACCCTCCAGATCATCACAGCCATACTGCTCCAGAAGCTGACGGATGTGCTCCCGATGCTTGGGGGCCTTCCGATGCTCCAGGAATGCAGCCAGACCGCGATAGCCGATGGGGCGGTAGTCCACATGCCAGGTGCCTTCAAAGAACTCCGGCTCGTCAAACTCATTCCTGCGGCAGGTGAAATCCAATACCGAGATATCCTGATTCATCAGGACATATTCCGTCGCCGCCATGCCTGCTGACCCCCCTTCCCGCCGAATGATATTATTATACACAGCTTTCGCATGATCCGCAACATCCTCGTACCGTTTCAAGGGCAGTTTACCATGCCTGCTGATTTTAGATTTAACCACAGAAAGGGCCGTCAGCCGCCGTTCTCCACTTCCTGGTAGTCAACATCCACCACCTCGTCCGTAAGCATCCCGACATATCGCCCGAACATGGCAGCGAGATGTTCTTCTGTCAGATCCCGATCCGCCTGCGTCAGCGCCCAGGGGTACCGCGGCTGGTAAATCAGGTAGGTCCTGCTGTCGCAATCGTCACAGGCAGTCAGGCACAGGCCCTCCGTCTCTTCAATCACTTTCTGCAGAATGGTTGCCAGGCCAAGCATAAAGTCCTAGTCGAACTCCATATAGTCATCCCAAACTGGCTCGCTGATGGAGCATTCCTCCAGCCACCTGTGTATCTCCCGATCCAGGTTGGGCGCCAATTTCAGCATGGACTCCAGGCGCGTAACATCCCGCGTCTTGATGTCATCCACGCAGATTCCGTACCCGTAATTGTGCCAAGTCGTGTAACTCAAGATTTTTCAGCCCCCTCTTCCTTCTGTCGCTTTTGAAGTGCCCTGATCCGCAGATCACGGTTTGAGAGAAACCGCTCGCCGTTTTCCCAGAGGTATTCCGAAGCGAAATACGTCAGGGCGCCGCCCAGGGCGCCCAGTGTCTGCATGGCGCTCAAAGATGTCTCCAGGGTCTTATAAGTGCCAAGGTGCCAGCGTTTCTTCTCGCACTCCGGCTGAATCCTGCCTTCTGCGTAGCAATCAAGATAAATTCCCTCACTACCGCCAAACTGAACCTCAGTTACCACATCAAAGTCATCGCAGGTAATCTCTTTGGGGCTATCGTAGGTATCAGGGCTAAAGTAGTCCAGAATTGCCTCAGCGGATTGAAACTGCCCATTATCCACAACCTTTTGATGGATACCCTTCATCAGCATTTCTCTGGTATCGCGCTTGACCTTGATTTTTAGGTCGGGGTCATCCCGCAGATACGCTTTGCAGTTTTCAGCTGTATTGCAGCCTCCAAAACGATGCCGCACCTGACGTGATGGATGTCCGCAACAGAGAGTGGGATCGTTTTCCGGCCCGGTTGCGGCGCGCCAGGCGCACCACAAGCAATTTCGTTCATTGCATTTCATATGGATCCTCCTAAGCAATATATCGGTTGTGATAAAGAGAGGGGCGGATCAAATCCACCCCCCCTCTTGCAGTTCGGCTTTACGCCGTCAGATAATGAAGGTTCCGCTCTGCGGCTCTGGTCAACGAAAGATAGTCCGGCACCAGTTTCTTAATCTCCGCCACCGTTTCCTCCTCGTAATAATCAATGTAGTCCAGGGAGAGCGCCTCCGCGGGCACGATGGTTGCATGGCGTTCATAGTCATAGACGCACATCTGCGGATCAAACTCGACGATTAACTGGTCGCGGCCATGCTCATCTTGCAGGCAGACACGCTCAGACCTGTCATCGCCGAACAGATCCAGCTGGCAGCGCTTGGCTGTCATCGTTCTGCCGCCATGGAAGTGCAGTGTGACGTTGTAGCACTCCTCGTGGAGATTGATGATGTTGAGATCCTGAATCGCTTTCTCGAAGGGGAGTCCCAGGTTCAACTCAAACGCAATCGCCCTCAGGCAGTCATAGTTCAGCGCCACCTTTTTGGAAAACAGGATAACCTTTCTAATCTCACCGATATAGGCTGGTCTGAGCTTATCGGTGAGATACGCCTGGATCTCCTCCGGGGAAGGATAGTCAAACCGGAAGTGGTAGTGGAACCGTCCCGGACGATTCACAAGGTAGTCGTTGAGCTTATACAGGCTGTTGCAGGTGACGATGAAAAGCTTTTTCCCTTGAGCGGTCCCATCGAACATGCTCAGCAGCGCTGACTGTGGATCCGCCTCATTGGCGCCAGGGCAGACGCTGCCGAAGGTCTTGTCAAATTCATCGAACAGAAAGACCACTTCCTGCTCAATCGACTCGATGTAGGCAGCAATGCCGGGGATGTACTGGTCAATGATGATGACGGGATAGCCGGCATCCTGCGCCTTTGCGGATAAAAGCCGGGCAAACAGGGACTTCCCGATCCCTTTGGAGCCGCTGAGGATGACGCCCAGATTCCGCTCAAACATCGTGAATGCCTTGAGAACCTTGTCAGCCTTTTCCGGGTGAATCCCATAGACCTTTTCCGTAACGGTAAGCCTGGAGCGTGCCTCCAGGTAGAAACCGCTCATCTTGTCAAAACGGACGGTGTAAGTATTAACCGGGAGCTTGTCATAGGCCCTGAGAGAGTCCTCGTGGATTTCATACCGCTTTCCAATGCTGATAGCTTTCATGTCGAATGTTCTCCTTTAGTAATCCATTTTGCCACTCAAACGTGGCTGTTACTTGCAGTAGTTGTCTATGTTGGTGTAGGAGGTCAAATTGCCGCAGGCAGGCCACAAGCGCACTTATGCCGGCCTGCATGCAGTTCCCTACACCGCAATCTGAATATCCTTCTCCCTGCCCCACTGCACCAGGAACCTGCGCTCCTGGTCCGTGATCGGCCGCCGGTTGAATCCCTGCGCCTGGCAGATCTGTTTTCCGCTCAGCTGAAGCGTTACCAAAGACCGATCCGGAGCGCCCCGGCGCCGCAGAAACAGGATATGGCACTCCCCTCCTGCTACCCGGTCAACGTACTGGCCGACACAGTGGCTCAGGTTGATTCCTTCCTCCGCCAGTTCCTCCGGCTTAGTTGGGACCACAATGCAGTATCCGCCTCCGGAGTAGGCCAGGTCCTTGATAGACTCATTCTGCTGCTCAAAGTCCTCGCACTTGGCAAGCAGCCTGGCCTGATTGACCTTGAGCGCCATAACATCGTGCTCGGTCTTGAAGTGCGCGGGATACTTCTCTTTGACCTTTCCGTAGAAATTCTGCTGCATCTCCAGGTAATCCAGGTATTCAACGAAGAAACTCTTGGTCACGCTGGCATATCCCTGGGCATAAAGGTCAAACAGAATGTAGTCGATGAACCGTCGCAGATTGACGCGGTGGGGCGATGCCATGACCTTGAGAAACCAGCCCGGGTCGTGCGAAATCTGGTGTCCATAGTAGGAATAGCCATTTTGGTTGAAATCAAGCTCCATAATCCCGGACTGAACGAGCTTTTCGGCAAAGAACATGGCCTCATTGGCTCCGTACTGCTCCTCGATCCAGAAGATGGCCGGAATGCTCGCCTGGTATTTCTTTCGATCCGCCATACTGGGAAACATATTGTAAAGTCTGATAAAGAGCTTGCTGTTCTGCTTCCAGTAGCGAGTGTACCAGGTGGGATCAAAGGTATTGACCAGGACGTTATGCCGGCACATGTCCGTTAGGGTTTCGTCGGTGATGACCTGCATGATCAGGCCGACGGACTCACGGTAGAGATTGCTCAGCCAGTGTACCTCATGCAGGGCGACCATCCCGTCCTTCAGTTCACGGAGGAACGTGTTCAGGCTCTGCTCCTTCAGTTCTTCGATGTGCCCGGTCTTGCAGTCCTTGATGTAATAGAGGCCCTTGCTCACCAGGATCACCAGCTCCCGGTCCGTGGTTGCCGTCCGCCGCTTAATGATAAAGTCCGTGTTGTTTTCCAGCACGACCTCATACTGGGCGGAACCTTTCACGGCTGCACTTTGCATGTCGATGATGTAGTCCTTCAGCGACACAGTTTTCGACACATTTTCGCTCGCCATACGAGCGCCCTCCATTCTAAAATAGTTTTTGATGCGGAATTCATCGTTTCAGGCGCGGCCCGGGCTGAGAAACAGCCCAGGCCGCATTTCTTGATGCGTGATTTACTCGCCCTCATCAGGATGCGCACTTTCTCCGCCGTCCTGCCAAATACCGGCAGCGACTCCATACTCACGGAGCCGCCTGCCGCTCAAGGCGAGCAGAACGCCGTCCGGGTCATGCGCTTCAAAGGCTTTGAGAAGGTCGCGCGCCCTATCCTCATACGGGCGGTCATCATAGATCACCTGCCGGCGGATCTCCTCGATCAAGCGCTCCAGATTCTGCTTGCTCTCCTCGAACTGAGGCCTCGGTTCATCATAGCAGATGCGGCCGCTCCGCTCAGTCCATTCCCCGCCGGCAAAAACATGGCACCATAAATCACCTTCTTCACCGCGGTAGGAAATAAAGCCTTCTGCTGTAAAGGGAACCAGCGTATTCAGCAGTTCCAGGATCATGTCCTCATAGTAGTTGTTGCAATATGACAGCTCAATAGACAAGGCCACATCATTCGGGTTTCGCTCCACCTCAGTGAACCCCGCCTCTTTGAAAACAACCGTAAGCCACCAGAAAGGGTCATTGTACTTTAACATCGCCTGAGTGAGTTCCTGATACTCCCTCTCAATTTGGTAAGCCATATCATCTCCGCACTGCGCCAAGTCAGCCGTACGGAGTCTGTCATACCGGTTCATCAGCGCTTCCTGGAGATTTTTCTGTTCCTCGGCGGACATGGCATTCAAAGTAATGGAGCCGGAGCCAATAGCTGTGTAGCTCATGTGGATATTCCCCCAATTTTACAGCCCAAACCTGGCCGTTCTGTATGTGCTGAGATAGAAGTCGCGCAGTTTTTCCAGCGCGGCGTCAAAACTGTTCTTCTCAGATCTCCGTGCGGGTTTCATCCCATCCAGATAATCGAGCACCGCACGGCGCTCCTGAGGCTCCAGTCTGGCCAAGGCCTGCCGCAGACGCCTCTCCCGGATCAGGTCATCGTCGCTGCCCGTTTCGGCAACAGCGGGATACCCATAGTCCTCCGACAGTTCCAGGGACAAGACGCCAGGTGCAAAGCCCTCACAGGCCATAATGCCGTGGGGCTTGTTGCGCCGCTTGATGGTCAGGACTGCATACTGAAGTTTCGCCCAGATGTGAACGGTAATCGAATCACAGCGCCGGTCATCGTATGTGTCGATGGCCTGGAGCGCGGCAATGGCCAGTTCTTGGTAGACATCGTCCAGCTCCAGATGCAGGGCATACAGCAAAAGCCGGTGGCGGCGCAGCGTGCGGTTGATCAGATCAATATTTTCCATGAAGATATGGTTTCTTGTCATGGTATCCATGTGGGATCTCCTTTCCTTGACGGGCGGCATGATGCGGCCGGTCCGTTCTTCATTTTTTTGAAAATCTGTTTGGCGGAGGATTTGTTTGCCAGGCTTATGCGCTCAGGCCGGCACACGGTCAGCGACCAGGGGAAGGTCGAACAGGAGCCAAAACAGCTCCTCCGACAGCGCCTCAGCAGGCATCCCCTTGTAGTACCACAACAGCCGGGGGTCCTGCCCGTCCAGCGTAATGATGACCGGCACCTTTCCGCACGGCTGATACGCCAGCGGCGCCACCTCGACCGCAATTCCAGCCGGATGAAACACCGGCTCCAGCACCGCCTGCACATACCGCGCGATACCTGCGGGGTCCTCACCCGCCTCCACGGGGCAGCAGACGGCAGACACGGTCAGAGAAACGCCAAGAGAACTATCCATCGAGTTTTTTACCATGATCAGATACTCCTTCCGTAAACGGACAGGGGAAAGCCGCTTGTGCGGCCCTCCCCTGCTGTCAATTAGTAGCGAATAAAACGCTTGATGATGCCGGCCAGTTTGACCGGCAATTTTGTAAGATCGGTGATGTCCAGAAAGGCGTCACCATAAATGCGCTCAATGTTCTCCTTATCGGAGCCGATGGCCGCAGCGATAAACAGGACCCCCTTGCGCTGGTACTCATGCTTGATCCCGCGCAGGTCCTCCTCCGCCGCGGTGCCGCCGTAGCCGGCGTCTGCAGGCTGTCCGTCGGACACCAGCATCAGCAGCTTGATGTCCTCCGGCCGGTGTACCAGCCGCTCCGCCACAAAGCGGAGCGCGGCGCCGTCCCGGTTACTGCCCCGGGCAGAAATGTCCATCATCCGATAACGGTCATCCCGGTCAATGGCGTCAAACTCCGCGTAGGAATAGAGATCGACGCCTCTGGACGTGGAGTGGCCATACACGGTAATAGGGATCCCGAGCGCCTGGCAGAAATCATAGAGGATTATTGCCGTCGCCCTTGCGTAGGTAGCCCGGTCGTTCCAGGACATACTTCCCGACTCGTCCAACAGGAGTCCCACACAGAGCGCGGGCATCTCATTGGGCAGCGCATTTTTGTAGAACACCCGGGAGTCCGTCCGAAACAGCGCGTGGGCGTCCAAACGTCTGCCCATCAGCAGGCTCGTCTGCTTGCCGCCCCGACGGCTGTCCTGCATCTGCTGGAGAACTGACTTTTGCAGCTGCTTGGAGATGTGGAGAAGATCGCCGGCGATGGACTGGTACTCCTCCTTCAGTTCCTCACTGACGGAAGCAATCCGATGAACCGTCTTGCTGACGCCGTCATGGATGTCCCCATAAGAGATGCTCTGGGCCAGTTCTGTCAGCTCCTCTGTCCGCTGGCGCTCCAACTCCGTGGTCACGCTGTTCTCTGCGATCCGGTTCAGCAACCGTTCAACGTCGGCGGCGGCCCCGGTGTAGCCAGCACCTTCGTAGCTGTCGTCATGTTCCGTGCTGCCGCCCTCCGGTGCGGAAACCTCACTGGTATCATGCAGCGGAATGCGGCCACCCTCCTGGTCCGACACCTTCTGATGCTGCTGGGGTGAACCAGGGGCACCCGGCATCATTTCCAAGCCGCCGTCGCCATTCTGGCTGGATTCAGGATCAGAAGCGTCCGCTGAAGGGCCTTCGGTGCCTTCTTCACCAGATTCTTCACCGTCCTCCCCGCCAGAGGGCTTTGCTTCGGCCTTTTCCGGGTCCTGCTCCTCACTCTCGCTGTCCGCACTGCCCGCAGCCAAAGCCGCAGTTGCGGCACGCTGGGAGCCGGTAGCCGATGTGGCTTCCGATGGCGCGGGACTGCCGTCCACAGGAGACGTTTCCCCAGTGCCCTCCTCGCTGCCGCCGGCAAGGGCGGAGAGTATGGTGCTCAGCAGATCGTTCGGGTCACCGGCCCCGGAACCGCCGCCTTCCGAAGCGGCATTGTCCGCCTGCTCCTTGATATTCTCCAGCAAATCCTTGATATGGGACCAGCAGCGGATCAGGATCAAGTTTGCCGTCCTGCACCGGTCCCGGGCATCCCTGCTGACCAGAGCCTTATCCAAATCGCCCAGGAGGGAAAAGACCATCTGAATCCGCTCGTCCGAGAGCGGCGTTCCGCCGTACTTGAGTTCGCCCCAAAGCATATAGGAGAGGAGCCCGCTGCGAATGCTCTGCCAGATGTGGCCGCCGTCCGCCTCCTGTTCGATCATATCCTCCACAGAAGGGTGGTCATCAAATTGGACCTGACGTATTTTTCCAAGACTGCTGCCCAAAATGCCGGGATAGTCCAGCAGCATCCTGTTTTCAATGTAGCCATCCTCCAGGATGTTCAGGATATCGTGGGTCACAAGGGCAACGAGCTCCCTGTTTTTCGGGTCGGACGCCTGGAAGGCCAGGAAATCCGCCTCCGCATCCCGCTCGGTGATATTCCGAAGGGGCGGCGGTTCCGGGAACCACTTTCCCGATTCCAGGAAGGAATGGTAGGACTGGTAGAGCAGGAAGTCCGTGTAGAGCACATGCCCCAGCTCATGAGAAAACAGGCCGCTGACCATTTCATACCGCGCCTGACGGCCTTTCTGCTTGGTCACAAAAGGGTTGCCGGCGTTGATGTGGATCAAGAGATTGTCCGTGCAGGCCAATCTCGGCAACTTGGGCTCCCACTTGATGTCCAGCTTCACCCGCCGCCGGCAGCCATACCGCCGCGTCTGGGCGGCGGCGATATCGGCAAAATGGGCTGCCAGGATGCGGGAGGTGAAAAACTGGCGGTCTGTGATTTTGGACTGTTTCTGCGCGATCAGCTGCTTGATCTTTTTATGACTCACTCTTGCCAAGAGTAACTGTCCTCCCTTCTAAATCATAGATTTTTGTTCAGACCGCCTTCTTGCGCTTGGGTGCGAAGATAGGTTCCAGCACAGTCGCTTTCAAAGCATCTCGGTCCTCCTCGTCGGAAGTGGCCTTGCTCACGATGGTGTAGAGCGCGGAGCTGTAGGGATCTCCCGTGATCTCCGTACTCATGATCCAGTCGATGAGGCTTCGCATACCGCAGTTGCCGTCCGAGATCCCGTTCTTGCGGCAATAGTCCGCCATGTCTGTCACGACCTGGACCATACGCCCCACCAGAACATCGTCCTCACAGCCGGTGATGCTCATAGCGCGCTGAGCCATGATCTCCGGGGCGGGCAGTTCAATGTCCTGGGTAAGATTCATCCGGTCCAAAACCGACTGGTTGACACCCCGGCACCCCTCATAGCTGACGTTGGTAGTCACCACGACCACCGCGTCTGGATGGCGGTGGATCACCTCGCCGGTAGGCAGGGTGATAGATCCCCCCTGCTCCAACAGAGAGTTCAGGCCCACCAGCACACCGGGCTGGATAATGGTCGTTGGCTCCTGTAGTTCTACCAGATAGCCGTGCTTGAGCGCGCGGATGAAATCAGTCTCGATGTAACTATAGGTCTGCCGTCCATCGGCGGACTCGGGCTTCACCTTGCAAAGCTGCTGCAGCTTGTCGGTGACCATTTCCATGACCAGTCCCATGCAGTCCTGGGACGTGGCATCGGCTTTCTCCACGCCGGTGAGCTTCTGATAGGTGCCGGCGGGATCGTAGTCCATGTCATCCAGGTCAGGCAGGCCCATGAGTCTTTTGACATTCTCATAGGTGATGCCGCCCATCTCCTTGAGCTGCGCCCGCTGCTGATCCAATTCGGCGTCGCCGGTGGATGGCCCGTCCGTGTCGGGGAACACCTGGCCGATCAGGTCGTAGATCTCCGTCCCGGCAGAGCAGGTGTACTTCATATACGGCAGATTCAGGCCCGCAGCGATGGCGCGGGCACCCTCAGTCTTTCCCGTGCCGGCAGGGCCGCGCAAAAGGAAATTGCGCATGGGCAGCGCCTTGCCGGTGGACTGCTTGGCGTGCTTGCAGATGGTGACCACCTCCTCGGGCAGCACATACCAGGGCGCCAGGACCGGCACCAGGCTCTGCTCGAAGGGCGTGAGTACCCGCGTCGTATCCAGCACATACTTCCCCACAAAATCGCTGTGAGGCGTGGCGGGCTTGATCTCCAGCTTCTCCGGCACGGTGCTGTTGGCCAGGATGGTAAACATCCCGGCAACCACGGTGTCCGGCCGGAAGTTCCCGGAGTCGATATGGGTGGTGGACACCCGCATCACATTGCCGGTGCCGTCAATACTGGTCGGCAGATGCGCCGCGCAGGAACTGTCATTGATGCGACGGTAAGCATTGTCACAGAGGATGGCCATGCGCTCCGTCGCCTCACCCATGTCCGGGTAGCCGCCCTGATACTGGATCTCCAGAGCATCCAGGTTCTCCCGGAACTCATCGTCCGCCATCAGGGCGGGGAGCATCGACATCATGATTGCCGCGCCGTCCTGCCCATTGTTGCGGACGGCATAGGTTTCGAGCATCTCCGTGTCCTTGTTGTAGATACTGGCCAGCATGGCGCCGCCGACAGGATCGTAGACCGCCAGGTGGTACACTTCCGGGCCGGAGGCGGACTTATATTCCGCAACGCCCTTGGTGCCGCAGAGTCCGACCGCACCCGGTGCGGAGCCGTCCTTGCATTTGAAATACGCCTGGACAGCCTTGACCACCGTGCTGCACAGAGTTGCCTCCGTGCCGTCGCCGTACTTGGACGATACCTTCACCTTTTTCTTCGCCTTGTCAAAAGGCGCAGGCAAAGGCCGGCTGAACACAAACAGTTTCGAGCTCATTTTTGTTCACACTCCCTATTTGACTTTGATCTGCACCTGGATGCCGTCCGCCAGCGGTTCCGCGGCGAAAAAGCCGTTCCTCAGCAGTTCCTTGCAGATGGGCGGCCAGCTGTCCCCATGGGGGAGCTGGCTGGCGGGGATCCGGAAGCTGTCCTTCCCGCTGCCAATCACCTCATTGCACTGGGCGTTGAGCGCCTGGAGATTTGCCTCCACCCACTCAAACGCCAGAAGGCCATAGTCCACTGTCTCCGGCTCCTGTTCCGGCTCTTCCGACGGCTCAGTTTCCGGCTCTGAGGCCGGCTGCTGCGGCTGTTCGGCCGTTGGATACTGAAGCCCGCAGAACTGGAGGTTGTTCACCTGCACCACCGCTCTCCGGTATCCGCCGGCGCGGTTGAGCAGGATGCTCAGCTCTCCGCCGTGGACGAACCGCTCCCGGGCATCTGCAACACCCCACACCCATCTGGCATTGGGATACCGCAGCAGCACCTGCTCGGTGATCCTGCGCTGGAGCACCGAGAAAGCCGTGTTCAGCACCGACTCCTCCGACGCAGGCGGAGGCAGCGCCAAAAGCGGAGCCTGAACCGGCTGCTGAGGCGCCGCATCCATGTGGAACAGCATCCATAGTGCGTAGAAAAACACACCGATCAGCATCAGCAGCAGGATCGGCCACATTCTGAGAATGAAGGCCAGCAGGATCATCATGCCGATGACGGTCAGGACATCACGCCTCTTTTGCATCTTCCTCTTGCATTTCATCACCCATTGCCTCCTTCGATTCTGGCAGGTAGAGATAGACGGTGTTATCCCCCCTTCCCTGCGTCTTGCTGCTGACGAGCGCCGCCATCATGCCGCAATTCTTACCAAGCAGCATCCTGACGCGCTTGCCGCAGTCCTTGTTCGCCTGTCCCGGCGACACGGCCTTCTTGAAATCGCAGCCGGTTCTACACAGCCGCAGCCGATACTGCCTCCGACAGTCCAAGGCGTGTTGCAGGCACAGTCGCTGGTCTTTTGTCAACGTGTCGCCGGTCAGCCGGCGCAGGACAACATCCAGCTTTTTCGCCCGGTGTTTAACGCTTGTTTTCACAAAAGATCTGTTTTTCAAATCCATCACCTCCCCAGAAACGCAAAAAAGAGCGCACATGGAGTGGACGGATCCTACTTCATGTGCGCTCTTTTACGCCTGTGGTCATTGTTGTTTCCAGTTCCTCAGCCCGGGAAGAAGGGGTTCTGTCCCCCGCTGAAGCTCTCATACCCCGTGAAGTTCTGGGGCATTTCCGTGGGTGCCTGCATGGTCTGGCCGGACTGCACCGGAGCCGCAGGTGCGGCCTGGGAAGCTCCGGGCGCCTGGGAGTAGCCCTGCTGGCCCTGGCCTCCCGTATCCTGGCCGTTGCCGTTCTGTTCCTTCTTCTGCCCGCCGGTGTGGGAGAACTTGATGTCATCAAGCACGATGACCGGCGCAGAACGCCCCTCGCCGGTATCCTTGTCCGTCCAACGCTCCTCGTCGTAGTCGCCGCACAGGGAAATGAACGAGCCCTCCTTGAGCGACATTTTCTTGATGCGCTCGCAGAGGTCGCCGAAGGCCTTGACCTTCAGGTTGACCCAGCGGTGGTTGTTCTCCGCCCGACTGTCGTATTTGCGAATGCCAACCTGGAAAACCGCGAACTCGCCGCCGTTCTCGCTGTTGAAAAGGCGGATCGCCGGCGCGCCGTCGTACCCTCTGGACACAACGGCATCTGAGATAAAGATCTTCATCATGGCTTTTTTGCTCCTTTCCGCAGGCCTCACCCTGCATACAAATGATTTTATTTCAACCCGCATTGGCGCGGGCGGAAAACAAAAAAAGTGCCAAACGGCGCGATAGCGCCATTTGACACTGTGGTACACGGGAACTTTGTTTTCAGTCAGAAAACACGGTTACTATTGACTTGATTATAGCATGGAGAAATGCAAAGGTCAATATTTAACCATCGTTCCCTATTCCAAATTCAAAATCCAGCGGATCTTCTCACCACCCGGATATTTTTCCGACACCTTGCGAGGGCGGCTCCTGCAATTCCAGCCATTTGGCCGTGGCGCTGTCATCCCGTCCTGCCGGAAGCCAACCGCAAGCATACTGCTCCCGGACTCCTGTGGCAGCGTGTAGGTCACGATACGCCGGTACCCCATGGCCCTGGCCGCGCGGATCGCCGCGCCGCTGACCTTGCTGACTGCATTCCGATAGACCGGATCACAGCATATCCTGTTGAGCTCTAAAGTGCGCCCGTCATTCAATGCTCTGGCTTTCGGTGTACTGGCAATGACCACACCGATCAAGGCGCCGTCAGCCGTCAGCCCAACAGAAAATTTGTGTCCCTGAGGTGCCGCACAGTGGCGGTGATTACGCCTGACAAAATCCAGCGCCTCTTTTAAGGACACAGGAGCAACTTCCATCGGGACCATCATGCTCAAGCGGTTCCCATCCAAATAGGAAAGCTTTGGCCAGTCATTGGCTCCTTGATAGATTACATACCGACCAAGCCTGCGGATGTCCGGGAACACCTCACGGCGCTGCTTATCATATATGGATGCCGGCTGTTGGATGCGCGCTTGCGCCATAGAAAAGGGATCAAGAGAAAGCACCGGCCTGTTGAGTATGACAGGATTGGTCAAGTCATAGCGTTTCCGCCCAGGCACTCCATAGTGATAGATTTTCACATTGGCTGGCACTTTCCCTTCCAAGGCATTCATAATGCGCTCAAAATCATCATCAGAAAGGGGAAAACTGTCCCGATACCAAATGCCCTGGATGCAGTAATTAAAAAGATGGTAAACCATTTCTCCTCATTGAACCCCGTCCTGTCTGCCCGGCACCATCGCCAGGTAGGCATGCAGTCGGTGGATCCCCTGCCATTCATAGAGTGGAGCGGTATCCGCAATATACAGCGTCACCGTGTCGCCCTCCCGGACGGCGGCATGCCTGTTGCGGAGCATGACCAGCAACGCCTTCCCGTTTGCCTCCAACAGTATGGATTTTGGCCGTTGGCGGAGGGCAGTCCTCTCTACCTTCAGGATAACCCCGCGGAGAATGAGATACTGTCCCCGCATCCCGGTGCGGTACAGGCGCGCGGCACAGATGGTCAGCAACGCAGCGCCCAAAAGGAACGGGACGGATACCGAGAAAGAGATGAAAGCCAAAGCGCCAATCGCCAACACGAGGCAGCACACCGCCAGCCCCATCTGTATGATCAACTGGTGCTGAAGTGCGGGAGGCAGCGATTTCCAGTCCTGTTTCATTGTTCGATCCCCTCCTATACCAAAAACAGACAGCCCGCATGCAAGAGGCGAAGGAGCACAGCAACCAGACCATCCCGCGCCGGAGAGTGCTCCATCTCCTGCTCCAAAGCGCCTTCCCGGATCGTCCGGGCTGAGTAGAGCTTTTCCGTCAGTAGCTGCCGCCCCTCTTCCCCGAGCAAATTCGGCGTCGGATCTGTCCCCTGCTCCTCCAGTCGGATCAGCTCGCTGGCTGTGAGGCGCAGGCCGGCGTGTTGGATCCACCTCCAGATACGGCCGTCGCCACCCGCTTCTGAAAACTGCCCCTCCGGCTCGGCCTGCGGACAGATAATGCTCCCGGAAAGCAGGCGGTAGAGCGCCAGGCCGCCCTCCTCCTGTGTGGTGACGGCAAGGCCGGACTGCTCCAGGCGCTCAACGAACCGGGCCTTCTGCGGCGGGACAGGCTGTGGCGCCAGCCTGGCAGATTCCCACAAAGCAGCCATCTCCGGTCCAAGGGCGAAGATCCTGCCGCAGTGGGATACCCTGACGGTGCCGTCCTTTTCCGGGACGGACAGACCTTTCGATAAGTACATCATACATTTCACCCCATCCTTATCATCTTTTGCTCTATTACACGGACGGGGCGGCCCGATTACAACAGCATCATGAGCGCCACGGACGCCAGAATCACAGCAAAAACGCCAGCCAGGAGAATGGCGACCTTCTTGACCATTTCAGGATCCACTCCCTCCTCCTGTTCCCCTGCATCCACTGGCTTTACATCGTCATAATAGCCATCGTAATTGATATCCATAGGATTCCTTTTCCGTTTCGCCGGATGCGCCGGGCCGGTTGGAGGGCTTCGGCGCTTTTGCTTAGGCGCCGGGCGCTCCCTCTCACCCATCTTGCCCTTAGGCTTTGGTTTCGATTGGGGTGCCTCTGTCTGGGCGGGGATCTTTTTGCCGCACTCCGCGCAAAAAGAGGCGGCGCCTCCCACAAGGGAAGCGCCGCAATAGGGACAATACTTCATAGGTTCCACTCCTTGTCTGAATTTCCAGCTCAATCGCTGTTCATCCTTAGAGACAGGAGTAGATAATAGGATTATACCATCAAAACATCTTCCTGTCACCCGCGCCGGACTTGCCATTTCCACTGCCATAAACACTGCCAAAGGCACTTGCAAATCCAGCCTGCTGAGCAGGCGCTTTCTGTGCAGGTGTAGCGGGAGCCGGAGGTTTCGGTGCCGGGGCCGGCGCCGCTGAATGCGGCGCTCTCCCCTGTTCCCCACGCGCCCTGTCCCTGCCGCCGGTGCGCTGGGCATGGACCGCAGCCCATTCTGAAGCGTACTTTGCGGCGAGCCAGGCTCGGTAGTGCTCGACCGTCGTTAGCAGCAGTTCATTGAGCTGCCGCCAACTGAGGATCACAGAAACATGCTGTTCAGGCTTTGTCCCGAACCGCGGGACAATGAGCCCGGTCTTATTCTCCTCTCCCGGCCCGCTGTCGGCGGTGAGGAAATAATCCGACTTTGCCGCAACGGTCAGCCGCACGACCCGGGAAAGGCTCTTTCCATCCGGACGGGGACGTCCATATTTCGTCAGATACTTGGCTGCTGTGCCGCCCAGATGCTCATACAGGGGGTCCTTATTGCCGGCATTCTTATACTGCTGCATCCGCATGTGGAGCGTGCCGGAGGCGGCCTCCTGGGCCAGGGCCAGGAACTCCGGCACATCAATGTATATGCTGATGTTGTTTATATAACGGCTGCCTTTTGGCTTTGTGGTGTCATAGGACACAAACTGCAGGTGTACTTTGTCAAGATGGAAGGTGTCGTTTCTGACCTCCACAAAGCACCCCTTGGCATCCTTACGGATGATCTGACCCCAGTTGTCCTGCGATACCGGCTTGTTGTCGTTTTCCATCCCAATCACACATTCACCGGCTCCAGGTCATTGGCAGCGGCCTCGGCACCGTCCGTATCGGGCCGTTGGTCCATAATCATATCCCGGAACTTTCGGCACAGGTTCAGAAGGTACTCCTCAGCCTTTTCAAACTGCGGCATGAAGTCCTCCTTTGTATCGTAGTCCACATAGAGGGCGAAGAGAATGGCGTTCCAAAGCATCTGAAGCGTGTGTTCAGAGCAGTTGTTCTCCTCCAATTTTCTGACCATTGCGCTCAGATTGACCGTGACCACATTCCACCGGATGAAGAACTCGTCCTCCTCCGGGATCTGGAACTGTGCCAGCCAGCTGCGCACAGTATTGCGCTTTTTGGCCGACCCGCAGTTGTAATCATTGATGATGTACTTCACCCGGATATTCTCCCTGGTGATTTCGGCATCTTTGTCCTTAACATCTTGGAAAAGGGCCACACGGCCCAGGGGATACAGGGCGCACACGGTGGGCTTGCAGTCGTGAACGCTGCATCGGCCGTCCGGCAGCAGAAACGGGCAACGTCTCTGGAGGCCAACCGGCACCATATGTACCACAGGAATCCGCGAGGAGTCGCCGATATAAACCTCCGCGCACTCCTCGATGACCTTTTTTGGGGTCTTGCCGATCTTCTTGGCGATATTGTAAATGTCACGTGCATTGAAAAGGATCGTATCCTGGTTCTTGCAGCACTTTCCGCAGCGGCGGCACTTGAACCGGAACTCGGAATCCAGGTCCAGCAGATACTTTTCCATCTCCTCCGGCGACTTGGCATTTGCAATTCGTTCTCTGATATCCATATTGATGACTTCCTTTCAAAGAATATGGGGGCATCCGACTACCGGATGCCCCCGCGTTGTTGTGTTCCTTTCGGTCCCAGATGGGTTATGCCTCGATCCCGGCGTCAGCCAACATCTGCAGGAACTGCTGCTCCGTGAGCGTCGTGACGCCCAGGGTCTGCGCCTTGGTCAGTTTGCTGCCGGCGTTTTCACCAACGATCAGATAGTCCGTCTTTTTGCTGACAGAGCTGGCGGGCCGGGCCCCCAGGCTCAGCAGCTTCATCTGGATCCCGTCGCGGGTGTAGTTTTCCAGCTTGCCGGTCGCTACAACGGTCTTACCGGCAAAGGGGTTGTTCTGCGCTTCAGGCATAGTGGTTTCCTCCTTCAGAAATGTGATATGGTTGAGGGCAGGCCGCCAGAGCTTGGCCTCCTCCTCGTCGCTGTACCAGCAATAGATGTTGTCATTCATCACCTGGCCGAAATCCTCCAACTGGGTGAAGTCAAACTGATCCAGGATGGCCCTCTCGAAAGCATCCCAGGAGCCGCCAAACTTCCGGTTCAAGATCCGGCCGGCGTGGCGTCCCACCTCCGGGATACCCAGAGCGGCAATGAACTGATTGAGCGTGCAGGTGCGCCGCTCGTCCACCGCGTTCTGGAGCCGGGCAAACGATTTCTCGCCGAAGCCCGGCGTTTTGAGGATCTCCTCCTTGTGCCGCTCCAGCTCATACAGGTCGCCGTAGTTTTTGACCCAGCCATGCTGCACAAAGGTTGTCAGCGTCTGCTCATCCAGCCCCTTGATCTCCATACGGGTTTTGCTGCAGAAATGGACAAACTTCCGCACCAGTCGGGCGGGGCATGCCTCATTTTCACAGTACAGCTGGCGGGTCCCGCCGCTGCTCTGGCGAACCACAAGCGTGCTGCCGCAGCAGGGACAGACATCGGGCAACGGACACCCGCCGCTTTTCGTCTTGTTTTCGGCGATTTGAGGAATGATCATGTTTGCCTTATACACGCTGATGGTGTCCCCCGGTCCCAGAGCCAGTCGTGTGAAGTTGTCCAGGTTGTGGAGGTAGGCGTGATTGACCGTGGTGCCGTCGATGACCACATCATCAAAAGCGGCGGTCAGGCTGATCATCCCCGTGCGGGTCGTGGCGACCTCTAGGCGGCGGAACTTGGTTTCATACCTGGTATCCGGCCACTTGAAAGCAGTCATCCGGTTTTCATGGTGCCCGGTGGCGCCCAGGGAGCGGCCATAGGCCAGGTCGTTGAACTCGAAGATCAGCCCGTCCGTCGGATAGGCATACTCCTTGGGCTGATAGAAGTCCATCGCCTGACGGACAGCCTCCTCCGAGGCGCCGGCGGCCAGGATGGAATAACCCACTGTAGTGAACCCCATTTGTGCCAGGAAGCGCAGGGTTTCCCACTTGGTGCTGCCGCCCAGGTTGTCGCTGATCAGGTCAAAGGCCATGAAGGAAAGCCCGCGCTCCCGGACCTCCTCCGCGTTCAGCTTTCGGACGCTGCCTGCGGCGAGGTTCCGCGGATGTGCATACGGCTCGTCCAGAGTCCCGTTGAGGGCGTGAAACTCCTTCCAGCTGATGACGCCTTCCCCCCGGACCTCAAGCGGCTCCTTACAGGGAATGACAAGCGGGACATTTTTCATAATGCGCACTGTGTGGGTGACATCCTCGCCCTGCAGGCCATCGCCCCGGGTAATCGCCTGTACCAGTTTCCCGTTCTCATAGCGCAGCACAAGGGTGAGGCCGTCCAGCTTCCAGCTCAGGACTGCCTCATGGCCGCCCAGGTATTTGTGGATATCCGCAACGCTTTTGCACTTATCAGCGGACAGCATCGGCCGGCTGTGGCGCACGGCGGTGAGGCTCTCCAGCACCTCGCCGGATACCCGCTGGGTAGGCGACGAGGACAGGATGGTTCCGGTTTCCCGCTCCAGGGCCGCCAGCTCGTCATACAGCCGGTCATAGTCCAGATCAGCCATGATCGGGGCATCGTACTTGTAGTAGGCCTCATCGGCCTCTTTGATCGTTTGAATGAGTTCCCTCATTCGCTCTAAGTTCTGCATTCCTATGCCTCCAGTCAATAGATCTTCGTGCATCGGCCCGCCGCTTCAGCAATGCTCCGGCGTACGGACTCCAATTCTGCATCGTCCGATACCTTGGCATCGTCCAGATCCAGGACCTCCGCATCAACCTGCGCCAAAGGGCAGTTTGCATACACAGCCTGAACGCGGCCGTCTTCCACCACGATGTGGATGGTCAGTTTCTGGCACGCCGGAACGTGCTCGTTCGGTCTTTCGGTTTCCAAATCTCTCACCTCCTCGGAAACGAAAAAAGGGACGCCTTTCAGCGTCCCATCCTGTGGCCCGAAGGCCCGTATTATATATAAAAAAGCGCCCAAAGGCTGATCTGCCTTCAGGCGCTTTGAAACACGGCAACTGATGATCGCTTGCGCAATCAACGGATACTTTATGGCGCTATTATACCCGACCGCTGAGTAAAATGCAAGCCTTATCCTGCCGGGCAAGGATTTACTCCCGGGGGATTGCATTTTCTCAGTGAATAGGATATACTTTGGATAATAGTATCTGAGCCTTTCGGCAAAGTAGACCGTGTTTCCAATGTGCCATCACCCCTCCGGGGCGATGGCCTTTTTTGTTTTCCGAGCCGATTTCGGCAACAAAGCGAGCAGGGATTAACCGTTCCTGCTCGCTTTTTTATATAGATGCCCCTCCGTTCCGGAGGCATAACCCTGTGTTCCGGGCCGAAGCCCGTTCACATACACGGCACGAAGTCCAAAGCCTAATATCAGAAAGGAGTTTCACAGCTAAATGTCAAAATCAACGCCGAAACGAGATCGGCAAAAGCAGGAGGTGTCGAATTATGTCTGAACGAGGATTGGATCCCTACCGCTGCACGAGCTGCCCGAACCGGTTAACCTACCTGGATCCAGTACCCAGGCGGGAACGCGGTGTCAATCTGCAGTTTGGCCAGACCTACTGTACTGCCGGGAAAAAGCCACGTGTGTTCAAAAAGAAGGAATGCAAAGTTTATCCACCCGACTGGTGCCCGAAGAAGAAATGGCCCTGCGAGTTTCGGATCTATACCTTTAAGAACATAAGATCGCGTTGTATGCACAACATGTTCCACGAGGACGAGGTCCCGAGCGAGTTCCGCTGCGCCGTCCGGCAGGAGGGTGTGGTTGAGCTGTCGCCAATGGCTTTCTTCTCCGGTCTGGAAGACAGCACCGCCGCGCAGCTTTTGGGCGTTGCTGTAAATTCCGGCGAGATTGTGGAAATGGATGATGGACTCAAGCATTACTGTTTCTATCTGGATCTTGGAGGAGCGCGGTACCTACCTTACTGGGATGCCGACAAAGCCAGACAAAACGTGTATCAGCCGGATTCCGAGGATGATTAAGGCCCTGTGCCACAACGAATAGGAGGTTATGAACTACCATGTCACAAACCAGAGATCCCAACTCTACCTACTGCCGGCGCTGCGGCGCCGAGCTGGTCTGGGAGCATCCGAAGGGCTCCGGACACTACCAGATGTCCAGCGACTACGTTGGCGGCGATATCTGCCGCAGCTGTCTGGAAGAGCAGCGGTCCATACCTACCGGAGCTGCGGAAGTCATGGATGAGGATGTGACGAAGATCCCCGTCACGCTGTACCAAGCACCCTTTGCCGTATTAAGCGAGCGTGGGCTGCTGCTGAAAATGCACGACCACAACCGCCCCTACGCCGGCCCGGTTCCCTCCCAGTACTATATGCCGGTCTTTCATGGGAACCTGGAGTTCCGTGGGCCTCTGCCACAAGATCCCGTTGCCCGCAGAGCCAGCATTCTGGAAAACTTCTTCGCCCTATATAACCGTGATGACCGTCCGAACCCCAAGACCAGCCGCAGCATGTCGGTTGGGGATGTGGTTAAGCTGGACGGTCAGTTTTATCTCTGCGCCCCCACGTGCTTCACTCAGGTTGACTTCAAATCGGTGGAATTGAACGGCCCGGTGGCCAGACTGGTCACGCCGGATGGCTCCACACTCGAAGTCAGTGTATTTCCAAATGATGATTTTCCCTGCATCAACATCGACCTGCTCCAGAAAGACGGCAGTTCGGAGCGCGTCTGTTTTGTGGAACACAACCCTGAGAAGGCGCCTGGACACCAGCTTCATATCGGCGTCTATTGCTCTACGGAGGAAGACACCGTCTATTACGACAGCTATGTCAGAACAGAGGAGAAGGTCTATGAGGTATGAGCAAACAGGCGAATAAATACATCACACCTGAAGCCTTCGAGTCTGTCCGGGGGAAGATATAACATGGGACAACTGAAGAATCTCACCGGGCAGAAGTTCGGGAAACTGACCGTCCTCAGGCGGGTGGAAGATAGAAAGCGTGGACGGCCCATGTGGCTTTGCCAATGTGAGTGTGGAAATCAGACTGTAGTTTCTTCCACCAGGCTCCTGCTGCCGAACGGGACACGGTCCTGCGGCTGTCTCAGGCACCAACCATCGAATAATCTGGTGGACCTCACAGGCAAGGTTTTCGGGCATCTGACGGTGCTGCGTCGGGACGAATCGGTCACCGGCGGCAAGGCAAAGTGGATTTGCCGGTGCACTTGCGGCAACACTGTCTCTGTTTTCTCCAGCAGCCTCAGAAGTGGGAAAACAAAATCATGCGGCTGCCGCAGCGCCCCGCTCAAACACGATCTGACGGGGCAAGAATTTGGATATCTCCTTGTACTCGGCCGGGTCTACAACCCGAAGATCAAAAGCAAAGAGGTGCGCTGGAAATGCCTTTGCCGGAACTGCGGGCGTATCGTTCAGGTGAGCAGCTACTGGCTCAGGATCAGCGACCCTTATGGTCACTGCAAATGCACCCGGTTCCACAAACCTAATCAGGACGAGCAAGATTGACGTTTCTTTTGGTGGGGCAGCCCTTTTATGGACTGCCCCGCCATTCATCCATGCGGAAACCGTATGCGGATGACATTATTATCTACTATTTGGGAGGAACAAAAAAATGTCGAAGAAAGATGACGCCTTAGAGCAGCTGCGCCAGCGAAAGATTGCAATGCCGGATGTCGCGCCGCCTGTGCATGATGGTCTTTGGGACCTCCCCGGCTTTGCGGAGGCGAGAGAATCTTTTCATCGCAGGGGACTTACAGGCGCCTGGGTAGACACGGTGATTGACCCATCTGACAAATGGGCGTGCTTTGAGCGTCCCGGAAAGTCGTGCTATCGGAGCGAATGTCCGGCATTTGAGGGCTTCTGGCTGGATGGCGGTTGCGGCTCAGTCCAGTGCCGAAACGTCCCCTTCCTTTTCCCGGGATTGCATTGGGATAACACCTGCAGTAAAAATCCGGAGCTGTGCCCATTTTATAAGAAAGAGGAAGATACTTGAAGTAAGATAGCTGCTTGCAATAGAAATTGTACGGTTCACAACATAGCCAGAGCTGTCATTGCTTTTTGACGCCATATCGGCTAAAATAGGACACGCCGCCTTCGTACGGGCGGTTAAATCCAACGACTTCAAGAGGAGTATCAGCATGACAGTGAAAGAGCTGGGCGAGCTTCGCCGCCGTCTTCGTCCCGATAAAAACGCCATCAGCCGTATCTACGGGTGCTATGTAAACAGCAGCAGGGAGATCATCTCGTACCTGGACGAATCTCTGGGCACCATGCCCCAGGAGGAGTCAGAGAAGTATCTGAGCCTTCTGAAGAAAGGACTCTCCGGCGGACTGGGCCGCAACCTGATCGACATCGTGTTTTCCACAGCGCAGGTAATGGACAGCGACGAGCATCGCCTGCTGACCGCCCTGCGGGATTCTGAGTTAAAGGATGCGGAAGCCCGGAACAGATTCTATCAGACCGTCATTGATTCCCTGGAGATGGAGGACTGCAACTACCTGATCCTCCTGGCCTGCGATGTCTATGATGTGCCGCACCGGAGCAAAGACGACGAGCTTCAGCCAAACGCCTCCGATGAGGTGTTCCGCTACATCCTTTGCAGCATCTGCCCGGTCAAGGACGGGAAATCGGAGCTTGGCTTTTTCTCCGGGGACAATGAGTTCCACAGTTGCATGGCCAGCCAGATCGTCTCACAGCCGGAGCTGGGCTTCCTCTTCCCCGCTTTCGATGACCGGACCGCAAACATCTATAATGCGCTCCTCTATACCAGGACGCCGGATCAGGTACACCACGAGTTCATCGCCGCCGTTTTCCATACGGAACCGCCCCTCTCCGCAGCGGAGCAGCGGGAGGGCTTCCAGGCAGCGCTCAGCGGCGCCCTGGATGACTCCTTCAATATGGAAGTCGTGCAAGCAGTGCATGAGCAGCTCCTCGACAAAATCGAGCAGCATAAGGAGAGCAAAGACCCGGAACCGCTGACAGTTTCCGTCCAGGAGGTTGCCGCCATACTGAAGGACTGCGGGGTCGCGGACAACCAGGTCGCTGCCTTTGAGGCACAATGCGGTGAGCAGTTCGGCGACGGCGCTGTTCTGAATCCGGAGAACATCATCGACAGCAAACACTTTGAGGTAAAGACCTCTGACGCCTCTGTCGCTATCGACCCGAAACGCAGTTATATTGTTGAGACGCGGATCATCGACGGGCGGAAGTATCTCCTGATCCCTGCCGATGAGGGCGTAGAGGTCAACGGCATGGCAGTTGGAATTGCCGCCGCTGACCGCCGAGAATAAATATTTTTCTCATCCATTAAGGTAAATCAAAACCACAGATCAGTGGTTAAATCAAAAAGCCCTGCGCCGCCGCTCTTACTGAGCAGACGCAGGGCTTTTCCTGTCATCCTTAACAATCACCGTTTCAGATTTTTGGCAATGGAAATCAAACTGTCCAACTGCTCGTTGTTGAGTCCCTTTGTGGCCTCCAGCAGTTCCCTCGATTTTACAGGGTTGGTACTGCCAATATCAAAGAACTCCATCGGGGAAACACCCAGGAAATCACATATATAGAAGAAGACAGTCATAGAGGGGAAACTGACACCTGTCTCGATATTATTGATATAGCTGGAGCTTTGCCCGATGGATAGGCTCATATCACGGGCGGAAACTCCCTTATTCATCCGGAGTTCCACCAGCCGTTTGATAAAATCCGCTTGTTCCATACCTGCCTCCACCTCTTTTCTATATGATTCTACTATATGGAGGCATTCATTCTGTCCAATTTATTCATTCATCGCTATTGATGTGCATGATTAAATTAGGTATAATATCAGAAATACCTATTTTACTTGGACGGCGCGACATGGAACACGAAAGAACCTGTTTTTTCATCGGGCACCGCGAGGCCAACGAGCGTGTCCTGCCAGCCCTTGAGCAGGCAGTGGAGCAGCTGATCGTGGAGTCTGGCGTCACCGATTTTGTGGTAGGGCATTACGGCGCCTTCGACGGCATGGCCGCCAAGGTCATAAAGGCAGCAAAAAAGCGCAACCCGGAGGTGACGCTGACTCTGCTGCTGCCCTACCATCCATTTGACCGTCCCATCCCTGTTCCAAAAGGATATGACAGCACTTTTTATCCCCCGGGCATGGAAAATGTGCCGAAAAAGTATGCCATCGTCCGCGCAAACCGCTACATGGTGGACCACAGCGGCTATTTGATCGCTTTTACCTGGCACGCTGCCAGCAATTCCCGTGAGCTCGTGGAATACGCCCGCCGGCGGGAGGAGAAGGGCCTGATCCACGTCCAAAACCTTGCGGATGTGGTCAGATGATCGGCCTGCACAGCTCAGTTGGCAACAGATGGCCTTGGTTTTCTCTCCAGGACTTCCCTTTCTGTCAAAATATGATACAATAGGGTTTAGGTTTTTGGTGGCATTCGTCAACCAGTAATATAGGGGCAATGAAAGAGGAAAGCGAGCGCAGGCTGCATGACAGACGGGGAAAGGCTGAAAATCATATATTCGGCGCTCCGGGAGCGGGGCTACGCTCCTGTCAACCAAATCGTCGGCTTTATTCTGTCCGGCGATCCGACCTATATCACCAACCACAACGGCGCCAGGAGTTTGGCCGGCCGAATCAATCGGAATGAGCTTTTAAGTGAAATCGTCACCGCCTACATGGAGCAGTTTGCTGACTAACCAGGCAAAAACCGGGACAGGGATCCCATCAAGGATCTCTGCCCCGGCTCTTTTCACTTCGCCGGAAATTCCATATCCAGCGGCGTCAGAAGATCTTCCTCCAGCAGACAGCCGGCAACCAACGGCAGCCGGCGTGCGTATTGTGTACGAAGCATGCGGTAATCAAGCCCATTGAACCGCACCCGGTCCAGGGCATCCATGTCCTTGCAGATGTGATAGAGATGGATGGCATGCTCTTTCTCTTTCCTGGACAGGCCAGGCTCGGCCGTGATTGCCGCAATACCATCGCCGTCATCACGGCAGTGATGGGCGATGATCAGTTCAGCAATCCGATACTCCTTCCGGCTCAGCCGGATCCCGCGCAGTCGGATGCCGCGCTTGTGGATCAATTCAACGGACCGCTCGCCATGGGCCGCGTCCACATTTTCATTCAGCCGACCCAAATCGTGCAGTAAACTGAAATAAATCAGGATCTGGCGGTCTGACTCCGTCAGTGGGTCGCCGGAATTATAGAAGTAGATAAGTGTGAGAAACAATACACGCAGGACGTGCAGCAGACCATGGAGCTGAAAGAGTTTTTCCTGCTGGTAGCCCAAAGCCCGTGCTTGGCGTCCAAAGTCGAGATAGGCCTGCAGGGCCGGTGCCATAAGTCGCGGCACGGTTTCTACTACAGCAGGGATCATATCCTCATACCGATACTCCGTTACGGTGCCGGGAAAGATAACAACTTCATTTTCTTCGGCGTAGGAGGGGTAATGGGCCACGATCTGCTCCGGCCGCACCCGGGCCACTGCAACCTTGGTGCCCTGTCCAGAGTGGATGGCAAACCATAGCGCGTTTCCCGGGTGGGTGGTCCAGGAGATCGCCTGTTCCGGCGGCAGAGACAGCGCGCCCATACCGCGGTAGATCGTGATAAGGCCATCCGGCTCCAGCGCGGGAAGGCGGGGCGGCGGGGCATACCGGAACACTTCCCTCAGCACTGGCAAGGACCACATTCCATTGGCGTAGTCGATCCGCTTATAAATGCCGTGCCAGACCGAAAACACAGTTTCATGGGGTATGGTCATATACCGCCGCTGGAAGTCATAGATCAGCATTGACAGCGGAACGTCTTTCAGGTAGAACCTGCGCCAATCCTGTTCAGCCAGTGTTCTGCAAATGCCTCCCTGCTGGGCCAGCTTCTGAAACTGCGCCTGGCCGGGGCCGCGGATGAATTCTCTCTGCAGAATGATGTCCGCATACAGGCCCAGATCATAGTCGGCATAGCAGGTGTTAAAGATCTTCCTCGTTGGGTCATGCACGACCTTCTCGATACTCAGGCCATATACGGAAAGCGCGTCGGACAATTCCGCATAGGTGAGGCCATCTTGTGTGCAGGCGGCGACAATCTTCTCTGTCAGCGGCTCAAACCGCGTCATCACGCCGCGCACCTCTCGGATCAAACCAGCATTTTGCATATCACTTCCCCCCCTGCCCGACGGTGCCTGTAGAGGTCTCGCGGCTTTCTGCGCGGATTGCGGCTGCAATTCCAGCAGCAGTCCATGTCTCGGCTGGCCGCCTCATGGACGCAGCCCGTGCAGCCAACACCGTCCGCGACGAGGAAGTAGTCCGCTGCAGCCTGTGGGTCGATGGGCTGTTCGTACTCGATGTAGCCCCAAGCCTCCCGGCCCACCTCCTCGCAGTAAGTCTTGCTGTCGAAGTTGAAAACTTCCTTGACTGCATTCCCTTGCGGTTTTGGGAACGTCCCCGGCCCTATCGGGCGTTGCGTGCTGTAGTACCTCATGGCTGTGTCTCCTCTCTCGCCGCGGGGAATAAGTCTTTCCCGCAAGACCCCTGTGCAAAGTCCGAGTTTACAACTGCGCCCTCCGAAATGCGGTAGATGTGGCGAGTCGTGTAATAATTTCCAAGCCGGTCGCGGTTCCTGTGCTGTATCAACATGTCTTTGAATTTCTTGCTGCCATCCATATACACCCTCCTTAAATGAAGGGTACCCGGGTTGCACGAGCGCATCCCCGGGTACCATTTTATTGATGCCACTCAAATGTGGCAGTCCACCGAAACCAGCATGGCATCATCCGGCAGCGATGCAATGTATTGCTGTACTGCCTGATCCCACTGGCGCTCATTCTCGCTGTTCATGTTTTCGTCTTCACATCCCATCCTATAGCGATCAGTCCATCCGTCGTCCGATAACAGAGCGTATGTTCCCAGCGGATATTGGTACTCCTCGGACAAGCCTTTTCGCCTAAGACATTCTTCAAGAGTTTCGCCCTTGGCATACAGCAGTGAGCCCCAGGACTCGACCCCCTTATCCGTTATAAACATGCTCCAGCTTCCATTTGGAAGTGTGCCGTCCCGGTACCACTCCTCGCATTTGAGGAAGATTTCCTTTTCACGCTGGATGAACAACGCTTTCATGACATCCCAAGCGATATCTTTCTTCCTGGCGCCCGTTACCCAGCAGTAGCCGTCCGGAGTTTCCTCATCAGGCTCGTCCTTCAAGAAGAAGCTCAATTCACCGGAGAAAACCGTGCAGCAATTTGATTTGACAAGAAATCTGTTTGGCCAGCGGCCTCCAATCTGGAACCAATCCCACTCGGCATTGGGATTCAGATAATAGCCGTAGGCATCAGTTCCATCTCCTTTCTCATAATTGCCATACTTTTCCGCATATTCCTTGTAGTCGGAATACTGCTTCCGGAACGGTATTTTCATTACTTTCATCTGTTTTGCCCGTTTTGTCCGCTTGCGGTGGTGCAGAGGGCCAAAATTTCGCTGATAAACCTTTCCTTCATATACCTCGTATGTATTGTAAATTTGGTGGTCATACATCGGCAGCCACTTGCCATTTACCAAGCGGACCATAACCTCGCCATCGTTCTCATATTCCCGCCGGCATTCCTCCGTGCAGTCAACAAACTCCAAATAGGCTCTATCTTCGATGTTCTCACAATAGGGAAGCAACCGATTATCAACCAGGTCTTCCACCATTTGCTCGAAGCGCACCTGTGTCTCCACGAGTTCGCTGTCCAAGGCGTCTTTTGCCGCATTATCCCCAAATCTGGCACGACGCAGGGCCGCAACGAGCTCGTTGATCCGTACTGTTGCAGGAAGATTGATGGCTTGTCCACAATTCTCCGGCAGTGTAACTGCCGTCAAAACCGTAAAGTGCATTTACTTTATGATCTCCCTTCTGATATGTTTTCTTTTCACGCCTTGCCGCATGAGTCCTGCGAGGCGTTAGTTCCTCTGGCGGATAATCTGCGCCATTTCACGCTTTTCGCCCTCACTGAGCTGCTCCGCATAGCCGGGCTCGCAGCCGGGCTCCCATGGGTATTTCCCGTCCGGGTCACAGACCAGAACACGCATCACCCGGGAAAAGCAAGAGTCCGGCACCACCGGCGTTGTCTCGAAGAAATAGACCGGGAGTGTGAATATGTCGTCCTCCCTGTCGCCAGACCGATAGCTCTTGCCCTTTTCTGTAATCTCCAGGCCGAGCAGATTGAGAATCATCTGCGCCTTTTCCTGGGGTACAGGCAGGTTCAGTTCCAGTTCCAGGCTGCCATGCCGATCCAGGCCGTGGGTATGGCTGCTGGGCCGGTCAGCAAGGATATAGTGAATGATCCAATCAGGTTTCACGTTTTCTCACCCTCTTTCTCCGGCTCATGCCAGGCATTGCGCGCCAGCAGTGTGTCCGCCGGCAGAATCCCCATCAGCAGCAGCCGGATGGCCGTCTGATACCCGACCAGGTAGGCTTGGTCCAGTTCCGAGGTCATCCGGCAGTTCAGCCAGTCTTCATACCGGTCAAATTGTCTCTGGCCCTCACTGTCCAGCAGTTGTCGGATCTGCTCCTGCAGCTGAAGGATCTCCCGGTCCTCTTTTCTCAGTTCCTCACTTTCGTGGGCCGTGGCCTCCTCATAGGCGTCCCAGCCGCCGTCAATGAGTTCCTGGAAAAAACGGGCGACCTCCGCCCGCTCCGGGGGATGGTTCCCAACGGCCTGCGCCAGCTGGCGGATCGCCTGCTCCAGCGCCAGATGATGCTGCTGCATGACGGCCCGCAGAGATCTGCCCGCGTTTAGATCTTTTCGCATTGTAATGCACCTCCTATTCTTTTGCGCTCTGCTGCCTTTGTCTGTATATAAAAACAAGCGCATGGATCCGCTGCGATCCATGCGCTTGGTGCCTTTTCGGCGCGGAATATCAAATTGTGAGCCTACTTAAGCCGTGATAAAATGAAAAAAGCTCCCAAAGGCCATTTGACCTCTGGGAGCTGTGAAACACGGTTACTGTGTCTGCCGGCGGCAAACAACGGATACTGTATGATTGTATTATAGCGGATTGGTCAGTGGATTGCAAGCATCTCCTTGCCGTCACCCCTATATGGATGCTTTATTCCGGCTCTTCAGCGCCAAACAGATGCACCAGATAGTCCGTCCGGCCATCCAAGACCCGAATCACCTCAATTCCGGTTTCAGTAACCTTGTAGAAGACCAACTGCTTACTGATAACAAGGAACCGAATATCCTCTGGAACACCGTCATACCTACTGGATAGTGGAGTCCCCATATATTGATTATCCTTCAAAAGGGACACGCCTGCAAGAATTTTTGATTTGAGTCTATTCGCCGCACTACGGTTTTGAGCACATCAGCTATATAATCTGAAGCCTTACCGATGTCTGAAATAGTAGCCGGCCTATACTGCAGTTTCACAGTTCAGTCACTCCAAGCATGCGGAGTGTCCTTATAGGATCTGAGTATCCTACAAAGGACACTCCGCATTTTTTATTATCAAAATTGGGGTAGCGCCGTTTTCATCGAACAGCAGCCGATCCCGGATGCACAGGAGCTTTACCTTGTGCCGGGTGAGCAGGTCAATGTAGCGTTGGGTCATCCCCCACTCCCGGCCTATCCGGGTCAGGTTATGGACTAACACCACATCCACCTTGCCAGCGACAACGGCCTCGGTCACTTTTTGGAGCGCCGGGCGGTCTAATGTGAGCCCGCTGCCGTATTCGTCCGCAGCGCCGATGATGGTATATCCCGCCTGCTTTGCGTAGAGCTGGAGCAGAAACCGCTGGTGTTCCAAGGCGAAAGAATCCTCACGGGCGACACGGCAATAGAGAAATGCTCTCATATCCCACACCACCTTTACACCGCCGGGGCGTAGCTTAATGCTACGCCTTTTCTCGTTTCCAGCAGAATATCCCGCTCGGGGATTTTCCGGCGATCCGGCACCTCAAAGGCACCGATGCAGTTGTAGTGGATTGTCACCCGCTGATTGGTAACGCCGTCCTCCTTGACCGCAGGATAGACCTCGATATACTCAATGAGTTCGGCAACCATGCGCTTAGTAATGGTGGTGGCGTCGGTGTAGCGGCGTACCGTTTCCAAGAAGGTGTCCACATCCATCCGCTTATCTTCCAGCTTTTTCAGTTCCAGACGAAGCGCCTTGATTTTCTTGGCGTTTTCGCCCTGTTCCTGCTCATACCGCTTGGACATTTTGGCAAACCGGGCATCGTCGATCTTACCGGACACATTGTCCTCATAGAGCCGTTCAAAGAGCATATCCAGCTCCCCGTCCCGGGCCAGCAGCCCGTCCAGCTCCCGTTTCTTGCGTACCCGGTCATTTTCCGCTACCTTGGCGGAGCGGCCCACCATCGCCTTGATGAAGTCGTTTTCGTATTCGTTAGCGAAGCAGGCCAGCCGGTGGATCTCGTAGAGCACGACCTGCTCCAAGAAGTCCAGCCGGATATAATGGGTAGACGAGCACTTGCGGAGCCCGGAATTGTGGTTCTGGCAGCTAAAGAATTTAATATCGTGGTTGCCCTGGTTAAAATGGAAATTCAGATTGCCGCCGCACTCCGGGCATTTCAGATAGCCGGAAAAGACGCTGGGTTCTTGGGTAACGGTGGGGCGCTTACGCCGTGTCCCGGCTTTTAACGCCTGCACCTTTTCCCAAGTTGGCCGGTCAATGATAGGCTCATGGACATTGAGGAAGATCGCCCGGTTTTCCTCCGGGTTTTCAATCCGGCGCTTCATTTTATAGGATTTGGAATAGCTCTTGAAGTTGATGACATCCCCGCAGTATTCCTGTGTGGTCAAAATCTTCTTGATTGTGGTGTGCCCCCATTTTGTGGGCTCCACGGTGCTTTTGGAGCCGCCCCTGCTTGTACCCCTGCTGCGCCAGTAGTAGGTCGGGTTGACGATCCCATCCGCACCGAGGGCAGCGGCGGTTTCAGCCAGCCCGTACCCGTCCAGCGCCATGCGGTAGATACGGCGTACCACCTCGGCGGCCTCCGGGTCAATCACCCAAAAACGGGGATCGTCCGGGTTCTTTATGTAGCCATAGGGCGGCGGCGAAAGCGGGATACCGGCGTTGCCTTTCATCTTGTTGACGATGCGGCGCTTCTTGGAAATGTCCTTGGCGTAGTATTCATTCATAATGTTTTTGAACGGGGTAAAATCATCTTCGCCCTCGTCGCTGTCCACGCCATCGGAAACGGCCACAAGCCGCACATCATGGAGCGGGAAAAACTCCTCGGTGAGCTTGCCTACTTCAATGTAGTTCCGGCCCAGCCGGGAGAGGTCTTTTACAAACACCGCCGAGATGTACCCGGCCTCGATTGCGGCGATCATCTTCTGAAAGCCGGGGCGCTTCATGGTAGTGCCGGTGATACCGTCATCCACGAAAAAGATCGTGTCCGTGTAGCCCTTGTCCTTGGCGGCCTTCTGGAGAATTTTCTTTTGGTTCTGGATGCTGTTGGACTCGCTGTCCATGTTATCGTCACGGCTCAGGCGGCAGTAGTGAGCGGCTGTGCCGGTAGAGATTTTCTTGCTTGACTGTTTCAAAATATCCTCCTTCCTGCAATCAAGCAAGGGGTTCTTATCTATGTATATTATACCTCTGCCGACTGCCCGTGTTAAGGATGTCGATGGAACAGTTAAGCTGGCTCCAAATCGGCCAGCATCAGCTTCAACAGGATGTCACGCATGGACTCGCCTTTGTCCTTGTAGACGGGCGTGACAATGAATTGGATTTTGCCGACTTGATAGGTGTATTCCTCCTTGACGGGTACGGGATCTTCCATGTGGGCCTCCTTCCAGAGCGATACGAAACAATGACCGACAGTCCCCCTTGTCCCGTGGGGAAACGCAGAAAAGCGGCACCTTCGGCGGTGCCGCCCTCTTGCCTTGCTCCACTTTGGGACAACTTGGAGCTGTTGACAAAAGAACCACCCGAGGAGAAAATCATGGTATACGGGTCCCTGGACTTCCGGGCGCCTCAGGCGCGAAGAACTGAGCGCATGACGCCGTCAGGACAAGCACGCCAAACCATCGGACATCTGATTGAGGAGGTTCCATATGAGAAATGATAATTCGCCGGCCGCTGTGTATGAGCGGTTCAAATTGGAGTGGATGCTCGCGCACGGGTACACGCTCCAGCACCTTGTGGCAGAACTGGAAAAACTCCGGGAGGAGTCGCCAGACATGTCTCTGCCCGACATCTTTGCCGACTGGGAGTTTGGCTATGGGTTCGGCTCCGAGATCTGGCCCTGCTTTGAAGAATTTCTGGATTGCGAATACAAGGAAAGGATGGCTTGCGGCCATGATGAACAGTGAACCCAAGCGGCTGTGCGGCCGCTATCTGGCCGAGAACAAAGACGACTTCCTGAAGGCCTATCACATCGTCGTGGATGTGAAGGAAACCGACAAATCCTACATCATGCAGCTGGTCGAGTTCAACAGCCGGTACAGCGCCAGCCATATCTCCCTCCTGTTCTCCAAGTCCAAGCGGGTGGTACTCAGTAAGAAAAAGGGAGGTTTCGCCATCAGGAACTGGGGCGATGATAGCTTTACGTTTTACCCCTTTCAGGCTGGTATCCCCTATTACTTTGAGAAGCTCCCCGGCACTGGCGGTAAGGAAGAACATGCTGTCCAGGAATTCAAGCCCATCCAGGATGACTGCCTTGAATGTGAGTCCCAGGACTGCGCCTATAACCGGGACGGCATCTGCCGCTTTTCCAAAGTCTTTGACCGGGGCCCCTCTATCACCGAGGAAGACGGCTGCACGGAATTTGTCATCCGCCACACATACTGAACACAGAATAACCATTAGAGGAGGGATCACAAATGCAGTTTGCAGAAATCAGACACGATTACATCTGGGGTGAGGCGGTCGAAAACGGACTCAACCATCGGGCCGGCGATCCCCTGTTTGCCGCAGTTTCCATTGACGCATGGGAGACGGGCAACGATGACGAGGAGGGCCGCGTGGTGGCCAATGTCCTGTTGTCCCGGCACGGCGATATCATCGTGGACTTCCATGAAAACGGCGTGCGGATGGACCAGCAGGTGCTGGAGCACATCGCGGAAGCCAAGACAGATCTGCGGCGGATCTGGGAAGAATACACCGCTGCGCAGCGTCAAACTGCCGTTCATGTCAAAAGCTTGGGCTGCACCGCCGAGATGGAGATCCCCCGCGATGCGATGGAGCAGATCAACAGCTACCTGCACGCCGCATCTGAGGATGCGTACCAGAGCGAGGATCACACCATCACCTACACCGTCCAGTTCCCTGACGGGAAGCAGATGGATATAAAGTGCTGCGGGTGCCAGGATGAACCGTCCTGGACAGAAGCAGTCCTGTTCGATGAGGATGGCAGCCAGCTGTGCTGCACGGAGCCGGGCGACAGCTTTGACGGCCCCTGGGAACTGCAGTACGCAGGAATCCGCTACACTGTGACCATCAAAACCGAACACACCTGACAATCAGGCAGCGGGGGCCTTCCCAAACTTGGGAGGACCCCCGCTTTTCTCTGTTCAGGTGCAGGACGCTCAGGAACTGTACATATTATGTTATTCTGGCGGTGGAGCCGCAGGGACAACTTATTGAACCGGGGAAATCACCACTGCTCATCGAGCAGGAAGTCTGCCAGATGGACGATTCGAATGCCATTCTCGTTGCCTACATCCAAGCTGTTTGTGGTGACCACATATTTGGGGTAGTGATCCTGGATCTCCATGAGGTTGCCAATCTCTCGGTCAGAGTTCTCCGGAAGCTGGACGCAGACCTGGACGTAGATCTTCTCATCCCGCCGGATACCGATGAAGTCGATCTCTTTGGCGGCGTTCTTCCCAATATAGACCTCGTAGCCCCGGCGCTTCAGCTCCAGGAACACGATGTTCTCCAAGGCCCCGTCCAGCATCTTCCGGTCGTAGCCCAGGAGGCAGTATTTCAATGTGACGTCGGCCAGATAATACTTCTCCTGAGTAGCCAGGACAGCCTTCCCCTGGATGTCATAGCGGTGGCAGGGGTAGATGATGAACGCCTGCTCCAGCCAGCGCAGGTAGTTGTAGATGGACTCCACAGAGACCGTGCGGTGCTCATTGCGCAGGAACTTGGTGATGGAGCTGGCCGAGAAGGTCTTGCCCATGTTTTCCATCAAATACTTCAGTACCCGGTCGAACAGATCCTGCTTGTTGATCCGGTGCCGTTTGACAATATCCCGGGAGACAACTGTGTGATAGATGCCGTTGACGATCTGATAGGCGCTCTGGGTATCATATCTACCAAGAGCGATGATGGGAAACCCACCGAAGCGGATAAAATCCTCCAGCAGCTCTTTCGGCGTCCGGGGATCGCCTGCCTTAAAGTCCAGGAACTCCCGGAAGGACAACGGGTAGACCGGAATGGAAACATAGCGTCCAGTGAGGTAGGTGGAGATCTCGCTGGACATCAGTTTGGAGTTGGAGCCGGTAACGTAGATATCCACGTCAGCCCCCTCCAGCAGACTGTTGACCGTCTTCTCCCAGCCCTTGACCTCCTGGATCTCATCTAACAGCAGATAGCAGCGGCCCTTCCCCTGTATCTGCAGTTTCAGATCATCGTACATGTCCTTGGCGGAAATATCCGCCGGAATATCCATTTCTGTATAGCGCTTCTTGATGATTCGGTCCTCCGGCACCCCACGACGCCGCAGTTCGTCAGCCAGCATCTCAAAGATGGTGGACTTCCCGCAGCGTCGCACCCCAGCCAGGATCTTCACCAGCGGCTGGTCGATGAACGGGGCAATCGCCTCAATATAGGAAGGTCTTAAAATCATTACGCCACCCCCTTTGCTATAGTATACCAAACTGGGCCTCGAATAACAACACTTTTTCGTGTGTAACACGAAAAAGTTTCTAAATCACTGAGATTTTTCTCGGCAGACTAATCACTATGCGAAGGAGGCGTACCGCGACCCTCCATTTTGGCACTGACTTCTGGTAGGAGTAGTCTTGCCATATGTTTGTATCGCCGCTATAATTCAAGGTGAGAGAATTGCGCAAAATCCGCTCCAATGTCCCCTGTTCTCTGGAGGCAAGGCAATGATAAAAGACGGACAATTCTATATCGACTTCCCGGAGCCTTATAAACGACGGGAACTAAACTCCAAGTACCGGGAGATCCCACTGAAGGATACGACTTCACGACAGCTGAGGAAGTACTTCAATGCAATGGCTAACCTCTATGGGATCATTCCCCTTCGGAAGGCATACGAGATCATCTCCTCTCAAAGCCCGAAGCTGGTGACGCGGGACGAGTTCCTTGCCTTTTCGGAAATTGCCCGGCATGAGTGTGAGGACTACTATATCCTGGGCCTTGATGAACTCTATGTGGATGGGAAACTCAAAGATGTCCTGGACCGAGAGATCATAGATGTCTCGCTCATTGGAGATGGGTTGGACCGATACCATGCGCTCCTGAAAAGTCAGCGGGGAAAGCCCTACTATGTTCCATCGAAGGCCCAGCTGCTGGCCTACGATGATGCCTTCTACTGTGAGCCGACAGAGGAAACAAATCAGATGCGGGAGTTCATAGAGACTCGGCTGCAGCTGCCAGAGTGGAAAAAGGCTGAGGTCTTTGATGAACTCGTCTTCGGTATCCGCTGCGCTGATGCCGATTTCCCGCAGGTCCAGGAACGGCTCACGGCGATGGGTGTCCACTTTCCTCGTCGGAAGGACTTCCAAACCTTCATCGAACGATATCAGGCTTTCCACAATACCACCAGGATGCAGAGAAACCGTGGCTATACCCCCAATGAGCTTTTTGACCTCTTGCCTTGTGAAGAACAGATGCCCCAGACGCTGTCGTTCGGCCCGAATATCAAGAAGGCGCTTGCGGAAGGAAGTATGAATGCAGAGGAGCTGCGGCGAGGGATCATGGAGTCTGACCTATCCAGCGAACAGCTGCGGCTGAGCCTCCTGAAGGAACTGGCCGAGGCAGCCCCTGCAAAGCCGGTGGGAGAGAAGAATCCGAAGATCGGCAGGAATGATCCGTGCCCTTGCGGGAGCGGCAAAAAATACAAGAAGTGCTGCGGCAGGTAGCGAATAGGTTTTTGCCAAGGCCGGAGTGGTTTTACATTGGATCTGAAGACATGAGGAAAAGCCCAGTACCTTGGAGGTGCTGGGCTTTTGCCATATCAGGATACCGGGGTCTTCCCAATCAGGGAGGATCCCGGTATCCTCATTTTCTGTTCCTTAAACAGGTCAGAGGCTTGCATCGCTCCGCTCAAACTGATGTTGCCCCGCGGGCGCTCCCCCGCTGACATGCTCCTCGGTATCGTCAAAGTAGTTGGCCACAATATCCGCCAGCAGGCCATACCGGTCAATCTTCCGAATGAGCCTGCGGGCATCGAGGTGATTGGTGATGTAGGTGGGGTCCTCTGTCAACAGATAACCGACGATCTGGCCGACTGCGTTATACCCCTTTTCCTGGAGCGCCCCATAGACGCGCAGGATATATTCCCGGTTTTCATTTTCCATCGTACGCATCACCTCTCAGGCATTCCCGGCTGAGGCAACTTCAGATCAGGCGGGCGCGGATCCCGCCCCCGTTTCAGTTAAATTCGTCACAGACCTCCCAGAGCTGGGAGAGCGCATAGAGGGGCAGATTGATGAGCTTCTCCTGCCTGCGGTAGTCGGACATGGAGGTACGGACGCCGAAAGGCAGCTCATTGCCGGCAACAAAGTGCTTCAGGCTCTTGGCCTGCAGGTTCTCCTCCGCCTTGACCTCCAGCGGGATCACATTCCCGCTGTGCTGGAGGACGAAGTCCACCTCTCCGGAGGAATTCTCCGCCGACCAGTAGTAGGGCGTAGCGCCCAGATCGGAAACGAGCTGCTGGCAGACATACTGCTCTGTGAGCGCCCCCTTAAACTCGGTGAAGATTGCGTTGCCCTTGAGCAGCGTCTTGGCGTCCAGATCTGTCATCGCCGCCAGCAGGCCAACATCCACCAGATACAGTTTGAAGGCCGGAATGTCCTGATATGCCTTCAAGGGAACGGCGCCCTTAGTCACCCTGCCGACCTTGCAGCACAATCCGCAGTCGATCAGCCATTGGATGGCCAGCTCAAAGTCCTTGGCCCGCGCCCCCTCCCGCAGGACGCTGTAAATGAATTTCTTATTCTCCTTAGCGAGCTGAGAGGGGATTCCATCCCACACCATACGGATGCGGGGAATGACGGCCGTCGGAGCATGCTTGGAAAAGTCCTGCTCATAGTCTGAGATCAGGCGCTTCTGCACCCGGCGCACGGCAGTCAGGCTCTGCTTGGGCAGGTAGGCGTTCACCGCCGCCGGCATCCCGCCCACAAAGTAATACGTTCTGAGCAAGTCGATGTACTTGTCCCGGAAGGCGGTGACCATTTCGAAGTCCCGCTGCTCCAGGAGGCCGAGCAGCTGTTCATTGCCTGTGGCGGACAGAAACTCGGTGAAGGAAAGCGGATAGAGTTCCATGCTGTCCACCTTGCCCACAGGGAAGGACGTGCCCTCGTGCATGGCGATCCCCAGCAGCGACCCGGCAGCCAGGATATAGTAGTTGTGCCGGCTATCCTCGCAGAAATATTTCAGGCTCTGCAGCGCGGCCGGCACCTCCTGGATCTCGTCCAGAATAATCAAAGTATTCTCCGGGTCGATCTCCACCCCGCTCTCGATGGCAAGGCCACGCAGGATCCGATCCACATCAAAATCGCCGGAGAACAGGTTCTGCATTCGCTCATTGCGGTCAAAATTGATATAGGCGCACTGCTCAAACGCAGTCCGGCCAAACTCCTGCATCAGCCAGGTCTTCCCCACCTGCCGCGCGCCGCGGATGATCATAGGCAGGCGGTACGGATCCTCCTTCCACTCCTGCAGACGGCTGATTGCATATCGCTTCATCGCCACACTCCCCCTCGACCATTTGATACTATCAGTATATCGCTTTCTATCAAATAGTCAACCGAAAAAGTGTGTTTAATGTCATAAAGTCCGCATAATTTATGTTCTTCAGCCTACGGCGTGGGGTTCGCCTCCAGGGCACGCCGTGTTCCGTCTGGCTTCCCATCTGTCGGAGGGCCCTGCCGGCTTGGACAACTCACTTCCGGGGGCGGTCCGTATATTCTGGATACCGCAGCTTGACTGCCTCATAGAAGTAGGGGGCAAATTCACAGCAGAACAGATTGTCCGGCGTGAATGCTTCTGACATCCGGCCCTCCTGCGCGTCCTCCTCCGACTCGTAGCACCACCCGTTCCAGAGATTGAAGGCCATGCGCACGATCCTCGCAGTACCGCCCGTCTGCCAGCCCTCCCCCAGGGCGGCTGGTCGGATCATCCTCGCCTCCCCGTCAAAGCACCGGGAGAAGTTGGCGCGTGTCTCCTCCGTCATACCGAGCAGGTAGACGAGCGCGCGATAATAGGGGTCTGCGCCGCCGTCCACATGGAGGCGGTAGAAGTTCCGGTGCTGCTCGCTGTAAAAAAGGTCTTCCATCAATTCTACACATCCTTTCCTCACGCCTCGCGCTGGGCCCTCTGCTTGTTCCCTACCTTATTATATATAGCTCAGAGGCGGTTCGCCTTCTCCTTCATCTTCTCCCGGGTAGGGTTGGTGTAGAGCAGTGTGGTGTGGACATTGGAGTGGCCCGCCTGGTTTGCCAGATCGGCAATGGTGTATCCATTCTCCAGGGCATTGGAGCAGAAGAAGTGGCGGAGGGTGTGCGGGGTGATGGACTCTGAATACTCGTTGAAGATCCGGTTGACCTGGCTCCGGGTCAGGTGGCTGTCGCCCCGCCCGGGGAACAGATAGGGATTTCCCGTCTTCGGCCGGTTCCTGAGGTACTCCCGCACCGCGTTGACCACCTTATCCCCGAAGTACACCACCCGCATCTTGTCCCCCTTTCCATGCCGCACCTTGATCTCCCGGGCCGGCAGGGATATGTCCTCCACCCTGAGCGCCAGGCACTCGCTGATCCGCAATCCGGCGTAGGCCAGGATGGTGACGATTGCATAGTCCCGGACGCCGCTGCGCTCCAGGATCTCCTGCCGGAACCGCTCCACCTCCTCCCGGCTCACCGTGCTGGGGCTGGCGTAGGCCAGCTGCACCTTCAAATAGTCCTGCTTGTCCAGGACCACCTCCTTTGTATAGCCGGCGGCGATCAGGTAGAGGTTGAAACTGTGCAGGCTGGCCAGCTTGGCGTTGACCGAGCGGTTGCTCAGCCCCTTCACCGTGTGCAGGTAGGAGATGTAGTCCAGCACATTGGCCCGCAGGAACATCTTCATCCGCTTCCCAAAGGTCTCCTCGTGCCAGCGCATATATTCCTTCATGCCCTGGCAGTACGCCTTCACCGTGTTCTCCGACTTCCCCTGCCGGCACAGGTACTCGCAAAATCCTTCCAGCATCCTTCGGCCCTCCCCGGTCATAAATTATGTTGCATTGAGGTTCTCGGCCGGACGCATCAATTATGTTGCATCCACCTGCTCTATTACACAGATGACGGGCCGGTTTTGCAACATAATTTACCTTATGGTGCGTGATATGCCCGGGGCGGGCAGACGGAGGGGACGCCGTATACCCGCCCCGGGATGTCGGGGATTTTCAATCAGGTCTGAACCGCTCCATGATGCGGGCGGTCAGCTTGTCCTGGATGCGCTGCTTCAGTTCCGCATCCACGCCGCGGTAGGACTGGCCATACTCGTCGTAGAAGATCCGTGTGGCCCGCAGCGATATGTAGCCGTCGAAGTGCCGGAGCACCTCGGCCATCGCATCCGGGTCGCCACGGGTCGCGGCGCAGATGGCGTCATAGGGCAGCAGCTTCTCTTCCGGGATATTGCTCTTTCTTTTCATCTTACTCCACCATCCGCTTCTTCAACTCGTTGAACAGGAGCTTCCGGTCCTTCTGGATCTTGGACCGGGACAGGCCCAGGAGCGAGGCGATCTCCCGATCCTTGAGCTGGAGGGAGTAGTACAGCAGCAGGATGCTGTACCCCTCGTCGCCGAGCGCGAGGAGGATCTCCGCCAGGCGGTCATTGCGGATCGGGATCTGATGACCGTAGACGTGGAAGATATACTGCTCCGCCGGATCGCTGTCAAAAGTGCAGAGGCTCGTCAGCACGGTTTCCGGCAGATCGGAAAAGGAGGACTCCCATTCCATCTTCTTCATCAGTTTTCGGAGGTAATCACACCGCTCCCCGTCGATGACCTTCATGCAGAAGATCTCAAATTGGTAACGGACTCTTCTCTGGGTGGTCTGTGTGGACTCCATCAAATCACCTCCTCCCCTACCCGCGGAGGCGGTTTCTTCGTCCCCTTTCGCTCCTTTCCCCGAAAGTGGGCGGCGATTTTGCCACACATGATAAAAACCGCCAAGCAAATTCCTTGCTTGACGGTTTGGTGTCGATTATTCAGAACTATTGGTTCATTGTTGACACAGACAGAGTGGCCGCCGGTCAAGCCGGCTTTTTTCAGATGCTCCGGCCGATCTGCTGCATCGGGACGTACTGCTACTCTATCAGCGTATTCAGTCTCATTCTCTTCCCACCTTTCTCCTGTGATGAACCATTAGAACTGAAATTACGCCACCAGTGGAGCATTTCACCTGATTTCTGCACAACATAGAATGTGAGTCGGAGGTGAACCATTGGTGGTAACAAATGATGAATTCAAGGGCTGCGGCATGCAGCTGCGTGCGGAGCGGGAGCGGCTCGGCTATACGAGAGATCAAGCCGCTGAACGGGCCGACATCACTTCACGGTATCTGGCAGCCATCGAATTGGGCGAAAAAATTCCAAAGGCCGACGTACTGGTGAAGCTCATCCGGGGTATGGGCGCATCTGCCAACACTGTGATCTACGCTTCACAGCAGGAGGCGGATGACGAGTGCGAGCGGCTGGCCCGCCTGTTCCTGCAGTGTACCCCGAGAGAGCGCAAGCTCATTGCGGCCATAATTGATACGATCCTCGACCAGCATCGGCAGGAGGACACGCCGGATGAGAAGGCGTAACCATGTTTTCGCCTTGAAAAAGCATGAAGGGCATTGCTCCATCTTGAGGAGCAATGCCCTTTTTTCACGGGAGCGGCCCGTGTTCACCCTATGCAGGCTCCTCAGCAGTATTTCACGCAGTGTTTACTGTTCAGTGAGGGGAAACCTTTTTGTTATTTTATACCCTCGGTTTCATATCCGTTTCTCATTCACTTCATATCTGTTTCATATTTTCAGCTGCAGGGCGATTGGATGCGCTTTGAGCGAGGATTACTCAATTCTCAGAAGCTCCATGCAGAATTACATAGGAAAATGCGCTGTGTACTTCAGCAAGTTCTTTTGATTTTTTGAGTCCTTTGTGTTATCCTATACAAAAAAGGTAGGAGGGAACTGTTTGACGCCTCAATATTCTCACGTTATTTGAAGGAGGAATAAGCACGGCTCAAGACAAGTTTTCCCGTTTGGATGAATTAGCTGCACCCACCAGCTATGTTGCTCCTTCAACGGAGGAGGAGTTGGGGTACTTGGCTTACTTCCGGCAGGTCTGCAAACGGTACAACATTGTATTTGCGGACGCTGATTCGGATGAGCGTGATTTTGTAATCCGAATGGCCGAAAAGGGATATTATCCCAAACGCGCCTGATGAAACACATTTGATTGAATTTCAAAACAACGCCGCCCGATTCTACCGGGTCGGCGCTGCTTTGTATCCACTTAAAACAGAACCCTTAGTTTCATTCCCCTCTTGCCATTTCTGGCTGGGCAGACTATAATGATTACAACAGTTTCTGATGTCTGCGCCTGAGCAGTCATAGTCGCCGTGTTCCAAAGTACCCGAGAGCCGCATTGGCTACTTGGGTACTTTTTTTATTTCACCGCCGGCCCCGGAAACCGGGCCGTGTCAACCCAACCCCGGCCGACCGGCCACAAGCGCATGGAAAGGATCTCTCTTTTCCGTGCGCTTTTTATATATACATCACAATCATTCCAGTCTTGAGGAGGAACATCACCATGGAACAATTTGAACTTCGCTTCATCGTGTGCGGGAGCGACTTGGCCGCGACCCGCGAGTGCGCCAAAATTTTGTTTGAGGCGCCTCTACCTGGGAAAGTGACGCTGCGCCAGGATGGGAAATTTCTTTTCGGCACCGTGACCATCGGATACGCCGGCGCCGCATCGCCCGACTGGCAGGTGGCATTGACCTCTGATCTGCTCACGGAGATCCAGCTCCGCGAGCGCGTGGAGTCCGTGCTCAGCAAACTCGGCCTGCCGTACTGCATCTTCGAGGGCACGGAAATCAGCCCCGACAGCCAGCTGGGCGAGATGGCCCAGGCGCTGGGCGCCGAGCTGCTGTTCCAAAGCATCTGGCAGACGGAGCAGATCGACAAATTCTGCTCGAAACACGTCCCCTCCCTGGTGCGGGACGGATGCCTTGACCGCATCCTGTCCTTTGCAAAGAAAGCCCTGGCCCAGCAGGTTTGGGACGATGCCGCCGAGAAGGCGCAGTCGGAGCCAGGGAAGTAGCCGGCGCCCATCACATCTGAAAAATATAAGGAGGGATTTTCATGCCGACAAAGCTGATCTGCCACACCCCGGACTGCGTCAGCTGCGGAGCAGACGGCACCTGTAAACTGGACGGCGAGATCCGGGTGGATCAAAAGCGGTGCCAGTCCTACACGCCGCACTCCATCCCATTTATGGAAAAGCCCCTGGCTCAGTCCGAACTCCCTAAAGAGGAGTGGGTCTGCCACATCCTTGAGGAGTCCGGCGCCACCTTCGTCAGTCTGGAGGACTTCTATGAGCCGTACGGAAAGGCGCTGCGCCGTGACCTGATCTGGCGCATCCCTTATGGCTGCCTGGACTTCAGCGGGTGCGTCCTCTGCCTGGTGCAGGAAGGCATCCTCTGCCTGCCCTACGACGCGGTGGACAGCCAGGAGTACGAGCTGTTCAAAATGGAGAGCGAGCGGCTTTTGACCAAGGAAAGCCTGTTGGAACTTCTGCAGGAGTTCAACGAGCAGACCGCGTCGCTGGCCACCGTCCTGATGGAGATGGGGAAGCTGGTCTGAGCCATCCATCTCGGCGCCTGCAACCCTGTCACAGCAAGAGGCCGTCGATCCCACAAGATCGGCGGTCTCTTTATTTTTCGCCTGAAAGCGGCTCCTCCCCTGCCCTACCTCTCTACCACAGGCTGATCTGAGCCTCCGCTGACGCGCGGGTCAGCTCCGGGGGCGCCACGGTAAGGATCTCAGTCGCGGCATCGGCGTCGGCCAGCCATCTTTGCCGCTGTTCCCCTGTCAGGATCAGGGGCATCCGGTCGTGGATGGGCCGCATGGATGCGTTGGGCGCCGTGGTCAGGATGCAGTAGCACTCCTCGCTCCCCCGTCGGTCATACAGCCCCGCCATATAGAGGGCGCCCTCCCGGGGCAGGGTGAACAGATACTTCCGCTTCTGGCCGTCCCACTCATAAAATCCTGTGGACGGGATCAGACAGCGCCGGCTTCGGACGCTGTCCCGAAACAGGGGCTTCTCCGCCGCCGTCTCAGCCCGGGCATTGATGACCAGCGTGCCGGGCAGCTGGTATCCCCACTTCATCAGCTTTGGGACCGGCCCTCCGGCGCCGTCCAGCAGGACCGGGGCATGGTTGGACGGCCGGATCTCCCCCGGCATCCACGCGCCGGCGCCATACCTGCGCTGGATCGCTTCGGCAATCTGCCGAATTTCTTCGCATTGTTCCGCCGTGAACTGATACCGACCACACATGACTTTGGGCCTCCCATGCAACAAGTTGTACGCGCTGGTACAAAATATAGTGTACCATAAACAGGGATGTGGGAAAACAGCTTCCGGCCATTTCCCAGAAATCGGCTCTTGCGCTTATCAAACAAATGTTCTATTATGGAGACGAAGGGGGTGACGCCGATGGGCACGCGCCACATTTTACACTGTGATATGAACTGCTTCTACGCCAGCGTCGAGATGCAGCGCCACCCGGAACTGCGGGACACGCCGCTGGCGGTGTGTGGGAGCCAGGAGGAGCGGCACGGCATCGTACTCACCGCGAATTATATCGCCAAGCCCTACGGCGTCAAAACCGGCATGGCCATCTGGCAGGCAAAACAGCGGTGCCCCCAGCTTGTTACCCTGCCCCCCGACATGGATGAGTATATCCGCATCAGCCGCTATGCCAGAGAGATCTACGAGGACTACACCGACCAGGTGGAGCCGTTTGGCCTGGATGAGAGCTGGCTGGATGTGACGGGCAGCGTGGGGCTGTACGGCTCCCCCATGATCATCGCCCGGGAGATCAGCAGCCGGATCAAGTCTGAACTGGGTATCACGGCCAGCATCGGCGTGGCCAACAACAAGATTACCGCCAAGCTGGGGAGCGACTACAAAAAGCCGGACGCCATCACCCGGATCGAGCAGGATAACTATAAGGAGATCGTCTATCCCCTGCCGGTGGAGGACCTGCTCTATGTGGGGCCTGCCACCTCCAAAAAGCTGCGGGCCATTGGGATCGACACCATCGGCCGGCTGGCGGAGTGCCCGGAGGATGTGCTGCAGCGGCGCCTTGGGAAAATGGGGCTGGTCCTCAGTATGTTCGCAAAGGGGCGGGATGTCTCCCCTGTGCAGAAGACGGATCATATTCCAAACGTCAAGTCCGTCGGCAACAGCGCCACCACGCCCCGGGACCTGGTATCGGAAAGCGATGTGCAGCTGATGCTGCTCCTGCTGGCCGAAAGCGTCTGCTCCCGGATGCGGGAACTGGCGTCCCGCTGCACGGTGGTGGAGATCTATGTCCGGGATACGGAGCTGCGCTCCATGCTCCGGCAGCGGAAGCTGCCGGCTCCCTCCTGCTCCAGCCAGGAGCTGGCGGAAGTGGGTTTAGAATTGTTTCGCCGGAATTACCATTGGGAGCGCCCAATCCGGAGTATCGGGCTGCGCGGCGCCGGCTTGGTGGATGCTGTCAGCACCGTCCAGATGTCCCTCTACGCGGAGGATCAAAGGCGCGACAAATGGGAGCGGATCGACCGGGCAGTGGACCACCTGCGCCAGCGGTACGGCTACATGAGCGTCCGCCGCGCCCTGCTGGATACCGACCCGCGCCTGGGCCATATCAATGTGCGGGACGATCACACCGTCCACCCAGTCGGATACTTTGGAGGATAACACCGATGGAGCGTGAAAAGCGATATGTGCCGGTCATCGTCCGGTTTGACGCGGATGGGAAACTGCGGCCGTTGGAGATCGAGTTTGACGAGAGCCACAAGTACCCGGTGGACAAGATCCTGGATGTCCGGCGGGCGGCCTGCCAGAGCGTGGGCGGCGTTGGGGACCGCTACACCTGCATGATTCAGGGCAGGGAAACTTACCTCTGGATGGAGAAGGGGCGATGGTTCGTCTGTGCCAAGCGATGAGCCGGGAGAGAAAATGAGGCGGCGCCAATGCTGGCGCCGCCTCTGTCCTTATCTTGGCTTTTCTATTTTATATCCGCTTCGGATGACCGTCTTGATGTAAACCGGGTGCCTGGGATCGTCCTCTAACTTCTGCCGCAGCCGCCAGATGATATTCTCTACCGCGGTGGTCCCATAGCGGTACTCCTCATGCCAGGCGGCGTCATAGAGCTGATCCTTGCTGAACACCTGCCCAGGAGCACTGGCCAGGAGCAGGAGCATGGAGAACTCCCCGTGGTTCAGGCGCACCTCCTCCCCTGCTTTGAGCACCACCCGGCGGTCCGGGTGGATCTCTATGTCCCCAAAGGTGAGGATATCGTGAGAAAGCTCGGCCAGTTCAATAACTTCCAATCGCCTGCCCCTGAGCGCATCCATGATAATCTGGAACATACTGCCGTCCGGGTCAGCGGCTCGGATAACGATAATTTCTTCCATCGGAGGCTTATCCCCCTTTACGCAAAAAGAGAGAGGCCGCAAGCACGGCCCCTCTCTTTTGCTGTGCTCAAGATTTTTGCTCAGACGCCGCTTTGAGGCGTTGAAAACTCTCGTTGCTGATGACATGCTCCATCCGGCAGGCGTCCCGTTCCGCTGTTGCCGGGTCCACACCTGCTGCAATCAGGCACTCGGTAAAGAAGCGGTGCTTTTCATAGATCTGCTCCGCCACTTCCCGGCCCACATCGGTCAGGTGCAGGAAATAGCCCTCGTCTATCGTAAGAAAGCCTCCGTCCCGCAGGGTCGCCACCGCATTGCAGACGCTGGACTTTGTGATCTCCAGGTGTCGGGCGACATCTACGGAGCGCACCATGCCTTTCTGCTTTTTGAGCACCAGAATGGCCTCCAGATAATCTTCGCCCGACGCATAGAGAGACTGTTTTCCTCTATCCTTCATGCCAGCCTCCAGCCCTCGGCCTGCTCCCGGACCTGAACAAACCGGCGGTAGAGGCCGTCCTGGGCCATCAGCGCATCGTGAGTCCCCCGCTGAACGATCCGTCCCTGGTCCACCACCACGATCTGATCTGCGTCCCGGACGGTGGAGAGCCGGTGGGCGATGGAAATGAGCGTTTTGCCCGCCGTCAGCTCCCGGATGGCGGCCAAAAGCAGATGCTCGTTCTCCGGGTCCACACTGGAAGTCGCCTCATCCAGAATCACGATGGGGGCGTCCTTCAGAATGGCGCGGGCAATGGAGACCCTCTGCTTCTCACCCCCGGAGAGGGTGGAGCCGCCCTCTCCCACCATCGTATTATAGCCGTCGGGCAGCGCCATGATGAAGTCATGGCATTGGGCGCGCCTGGCCGCCTCCACCACCTGCTCGTGAGTGGCATTGGGATTGCCGAATTTGATGTTGTTCTCAATGGAGTCATGGAAGAGATACACATTTTGAAAGACCATGGAGAGGTTTTTCAGCAGGCTGTCGGCGGTGCAGTCCTTCACATCCGTGCCGCCCACGCAGACACTCCCCTCCTGCACATCCCAAAAACGGGCGATCAGGCTGCATAAGGTGGTCTTTCCAGAGCCGGACGGTCCCACCACGGCACAGGTAGTCCCCTGGGGGATTTTGAGAGAAACATGGTCGATGACCTTCCGGCCTCCTCCATAGGAGAAGGATACATCCTTCAGCTCAATGTCGAAGCAGCCGGGAGCGAGGGCCTTGTCCGTCCGGTCCAGGGAGGGGATGTTGGTCACCGCCTCCAGCCGGTCCAGCTCGGTGGCGATCTTCTTGTCCAGGAAGGAGCCGTCCCCCATGACCTCCATCTCGGAGTAAAGGATAAAGGACGCCACCAGGAACAAAAAGCAGTAGGTCAGGGAGATGGCCCCCTGCAGGTAGAGGAAAGTGGACAGGAACATAAGGGCGCAGCCGGTGAGCTTGAACACCAGAATATAGAGCCGCAGGGCGGGCAGGGCTGCCTTCTCCTGATCCAGCGCCGCCTTCTGCCGCCGGCGGAAGGACTGATACACTGCGCCGTCCTGCCCTACCGTCTGGGAGAAGGAGCGCAACACCGCGATGCCCCGGATGTACTCCAGCGACTGGGTGACCAGCTCCTCCTGCGCCTCCTGCACCTTTGGGGTGTGCTCCGCCGCGGCTTTCTGCACCATTCCCAGCACATAGAGGCCCACCAGCAGGCCCACCAGGGACAGCAGGGAGAACCAGGGGCTGAAAAAAAGCATCATTACAATTATGATGACCGACATGGACACGCCGCCGGTGATGTCCGTGATAAACAGCATGGAATACTGCTCCAGCTCCACCACCGTGGAGGTAAGGGTGGTCTGGATGGTGCCCAGGCGCTGGTCGGAGAAGTAACCCATGGGGGCGCTTTTCATCTTCTCGCCGATAGCCAGCCGGTAGTCCCGGAAGATGTCAAAGCCCTTGGCGCTCATGGAGATGTCCTCCAGCCACTGGAACAGGAAGCGGCCGAACACGCTGGCAATCAGGATGCCGAGGCCCTGTCCGATCACCTCGGTGGTGAGGCTGTCCAGATGGGAGATCACCACATAGACCGCCATGAGCATCATGGCCATGGAAAAGGTTTTCAGGATGTTGCAGGCAATGCCCGCATAGATGTATTTTTTCTGGTCTCCGGCAATATCCAGAATCCGTTTGATGGTATGGAACATTCAGTTGGCCTCCTTTCCGGCAAAAGCCGCCGTGCTTTGATACTGCTCCCACATGGTCTGGTACAGGGGGCAGGTGTCCAGCAGCTCCTCCTGCCGGCCGCAGGCGGCAAGCCGCCCCTGGTCGATCACCAGAATTTGATCCGCGCTCTGGATGGTGTTCAGCCGGTGGGCCACCACGATCAGGGTCTTGCCCCGCACCAGACGGGAGATGGCCTGTTGGATCTGCGCCTCGCTCTCGGGGTCAGCGAAGGCGGTTGCCTCGTCCAGAATGATGACGGACGCCTTTTTGAGCATGGCCCGGGCGATGGTGATGCGCTGGCGCTCTCCGCCGGAGAGCCGGTTCCCGGCGTCTCCGGCCAGGGTATCGTACCCCTGCTCCAGATTCATGATAAAGTCATGGCAGTTGGCGGCCCTGGCTGCGGCTTCCACCTCCGCGTCAGTGGCGCCGGGGTCGCCCATGCGGATATTCTCCCGGATGGACCTGTCAAAGAGGAAGTTGTCCTGGGCCACATAGCTGATCTCCCCCATGAGCTGGTCAAAGGGAATATTTTGGGTGTCCTGCCCGCCGAAGGAGACAGTCCCGCCTGTGGCGTCCCAGAAGCCGGCCATCAGCTTGGCAATGGTGGATTTTCCGGAGCCGGAGGGCCCCACAATGGCGGTGATCTGCCCGGTGCGGGCGGTAAAGCTCACATCGTGGAGGACCTCCTTCTTCCCATCATAGGAGAAGCACACCCGGTCAAAACGGAAGGAACGCTCTCCCAGCTTCACCGGCTTTTCAGGCCGGCGCTGCTCCGGCGTGGCGAGGAAGTCCTGAATGGGGTCCAGGTTGGGAGCCATGTAGGAAAGCTGCCCCAGGGCAAAGCCGAATTTGATGAGCCCGGCCATAAAGCCGAAGGGGATGATGATGCAGGCCAGGAACAGGGGCAGCTCCAGCGTGCCCTGCATATAGAGCCACGCTCCCACGGGCAGCGTGCCCAGTAAAGTGGAGGGGAGCACCGCCTTGAAGCCCGCCATCCAAAACCAGCTCTGCCGCCACCAGGCCAGGGTGCTGTCGTGGAAAAAGTTGACCGACCGGGAGAACTCCCCGAAGCTCTTGCTCCCCTGCCCGAACGCCTTGATGACCTGGATGCCGCCCACATACTCCACCAGGGCGGCGTTCATCTCGTTGCCCGAGCGCAGGTAGACGGCCATCTTCTCCTTGTACCCCCGCATCATGCACACGGCGAACACCAGGCTCAGGGGGACGGTAATGAAGGCGGCCAGCCCCATCCGCCAGTCCAGAACGAACACCAGGATGATGCTGAAAACCGGCCCGGCCAGGTTAGAGGGCAACTCCGGCACCATGTGGGCGATGATGTCCTCCAGCCGCCCCACATTGTCCACCATCAAAGTCTTGAAGGTACCGGAGGGGGTCTCCAGCATGACGCCCATGGGGACCTTCGCCATCTTATCCGCCAGAGCGCACCGGATGTTCTTCAGGATGGTGAAGGAAACTGTATGGCTGCGCATGGAGGACAGGCCGGTAAGCCACGCCCGCAGGCACATGCACACCGCCGCCGTCACCGCCATGACCGCCGCCCGTTCCACCGTGGCAGTGCCCTCATACAGCTCCTTCGCCAGCAGGGTCACCACAAAATAGGGGGCCATGCCGAACATCTCTCCGATAAAGGCCAGGATCACCGAGCCGGTCATTTTTCCCCTGGCCTCTCCAGAGAAGGAAAAGAGGACTTTCAGGGGACTTTCCCGTTTTGTTTTCATTCTGCACTTCCTTTCCGCCGTATTCCGATACGGCTCATGCTTTTCTGATATAGATTCGGGCCTGACCGCGTTTCCAAAGCGGGCTCCCAAGCCATGCGCCGATGGCGGCTCCCACGATGATGGCCGCCAGCATCAGGACCAGCATCCCCGGCGTAGCAAGCCCCTCCACCGCCGCGGCATAGGCTGGGGACATCTCTTCCGCGGCGCTGGCTGCCGTCCGGGCCGGGTCGATCCAAATGTAGAGTGGACTCCCGCTGGAGCTGAAGGCCAGCGGGAGAAAGCTCCAGCGGGCGGCCCGCAGGCTCTCATACCCGCCCAGCCGCCGCACCAGCTCCGCCAGCACCGCTCCGGCCGCCAGCGTCACCGCCATCCAGCCGGACAGCTCACCCGCCGCCAGGAACAGCAGAAGCACCACTAAGTTCATGAGTACCGGTACCCCAAACCGGGGCGTTCGGGCCGCCAGATACAGATACAGCCACCCCGATGCGGCGGCGGTGATGGCCGGGAGAAAGACCCAGAACAAGGGGGAAAATGACCCACACATCATCACCAGCACCGTGATCAGGAAATAGAGCAGGGACCCGCCGAGCACGGCAGCAAGGCTTCTGGCCGTCCATACACGCTTCATTTACATACGCACCTCCTGTTGTGGATTTTAGTTAGTTTTCGCTAACTCAAATGTAGAAAAAAGGGGCTGTTCAAAGCCCCAGGATGGCCCGCCAGCCGGGAATGAAGAACTGGTGCATCGTATCCAGGTAGTGCAGGGCCTCCTCCTTGGTGAAGTCATGGACTACCACTTCAAAGAGGGCGTTGGTATAGGCGGTCATAAGCAGATGGAGTTCTTTGGGGTCCACTTCTTTTACCGGGACGCCATGCTTCTTCGCTTCCTCCATGTAGGCCAGCGTCTCCTGCTGCTCCATGACCACAATATCGTGGAGAAACCAGGCGTATTTGGTCCCGGCGGAACAGCAAAGCAGCAGCTTGAACTCGTTGAAATGGGAATAAATCTGTTCCACCACCAAACCCAAATCATTGCCTGAATCCCACATGGCATCCAGGTCGCCCTGCTCCAGAAAGTCATAGTCCACCTGCCGCGTCCGCTCACACCACTTCTGAAGTTCAGAGAGTACCGGCTCCACCAGGGCGGCGAACATGGCCTCCTTGTCTACAAAGTGGCGGTACAGTCCGGCGGCGGTGATGCCAGCCTCCTCCGCGATCTCCCGCATGGTGGCCTTTTCAAAGCCTTTTTCCAGAAAGATCTTCATGGCGGCCGGTATGATCCGTTCGTGGGTTTCCGTCTTGTCCTTCGGCATACTTGCCTCCTTTCTTTGTTATCGTTGTTCGCTAACGATGTTTACAATATAGCACGCAGTGTTCAGCCTGTCAAGCCTCTCGTTCTGATTACCATTACAGGTAGACACGATGGAAAAACCGCAGTCACCCATTTAGGGCAACTGCGGTTTTTCTGCCTATTCTGCTGCCTATGCTACAATCCCCAGCTTGCCGCCTGGCTCTGCTCAGCCCAAAGCCGGGCATAGATACCATTTCGTTTCAGCAGTTCCTCGTGGGTGCCCTGCTCGGCTACCTGGCCCTCATCAAGCACCACGATATTGTCGGCACTCATGATGGACTGGAGCCGGTGGGCGATGACGATGACGGTCTTTTCCGCGACCAGAGCGGAGATCGCCTGCTGGATTAGCACCTCATTCTCGGGGTCAAGGGAGGCCGTTGCCTCGTCCAGCAGAACAATGGGGGCATCCTTCAGCAAAGCCCGGGCAATGGAGATTCGCTGCTTTTCCCCCCCGGAGAGGGTGGAGCCACCCTCTCCCACGACGGTCTGGTAGCCGTCGGGCAAAGCCATGATGAAGTCGTGGCAGGCCGCCGCTTTTGCCGCCTTGATGATCTCCTCCTTGGTGGCGTCCGGCTTACCCATGCGGATATTTCCCTCTACCGTGTCGTGAAAGAGATACACGTCCTGAAAGACAACGCTGATGCGGCTGAGTACCTCGTCGCTTTTCATGTCCCGTACGTCCACGCCGCCCAGCCGCACCGCTCCGCTGTTCACATCCCAGAACCGGGCGGCCAACCGGGTGATGGTGGACTTCCCGGAGCCGGACGGCCCCACCAGTGCGGTGACGCTCCGGGCCGGGAATTGCAGGGAAATGTCGTGCAGGACCTCGGTTTTTCCATAGCCGAAGGATACATGGTCAAATACGATGTCTTTCCCTTGCGGTGTCTGACTAACTGTCGGTTCCGGCAGGGGCTTTTCATCAAACAGGGCCTTGATCCGTTCTCCGCTTCGGCGGGTGCGGGAGAAGTCCGCGATGAAGGTGAACAAAGTCAGGACCGGCTCATAGACCGTCAGCGTGAGGATCAGGAAGGCAATGTAATAGTAGGGTGTCAACTCCCCGCGGGTCAGCAACACAACGCCCACCAGAATGACCAGCCCGATCCCGCAGCTCAAAATGGCCCGGCCCAGCATGCTCACCGGCGCGGCCGCACCGGTCTCCATGCCGATAGCTGCCTTCCGCTCCTGATCAAATGACTTCTTGAGGCTTTGGAAGTGCTGGCCGGCCAAATTGAAGGCCCGGAGGGTTTGAATGCCATTGACATATTCCAGGATGCCGGAAGCCACTTCACGCTGGGCCTGCTGGAGATCGGCGCTGACCGTCCCCATCCGGCGCAGGCTCCAGAACGCAAAGGGAAGTGCCAGGGGGATCACCGCAAACAGTGCCAAAGTCATCATGCCGTTGAACCAGGAGAGGCATACGGCCGCCAGTACAAAGCGGATCACAATGACCGCCGTCTGTGGCAGTAACTGCTGGGATAAGTCGCCCACCGTCTGGTAATCCCGCAGAAGGACGGTAGACAGATCTCCAGCGTCCCTGCTGGAATAAAAGCCCATGGACAACTGGCGCAGATGCTCCCCCAGTGTGATTTGGGAGTCCTTGATGATCCCCGCATAACCGGTGCAGGCATCTATGTAGGTTTTCTGGCGGATGAAGAAGTAGACGATCAACTGGGCCAAGAATCCGACGGCAAGCCCCCAGAGTACCCCAGTTGGGAGTGCGGCCCCGGGTTCTGCCAGAGGGACCAGGAGGAAATAGACAGCACCCAGCATCAGTCCGTAGGGGACAGACATTACAACGCTGTCAAAGAGGCACCAGGCCATCAGGCGCAGGTACTTCCCCGGGTGGCCCAGGGTCATCATTTGAAACCAATCTCTGAACTTCATACCTGTACCGCTCCCTTCCCGATACTCCAGCGATCCCGCCGCAGATTGGCGTCTACCAGATGCTTATAGATCTCACAGCCTGTCAACAGTTCCTCATGGGTTCCTGCCCCCACCAATTTTCCTTTGTCCATGACCAGGATTTGGTCTGCCCTCTCCACCGTTTTCAGCCGGTGGGCAATCATCAGCACCGTCTTGTTCTGGGCCAGCTTCGCAAATGCCGCCTGGATCTTTGCCTCGTTCTCGGCGTCCGCGTAGGCGGTTGCCTCATCCAAGATGATGATAGGGGCATCTTTCAGGAAGACCCGAGCAATGGCAAGGCGTTGCTTCTCACCGCCGGAGAGATAGGCGTCGTCCCGGCCCACCACTGTCTGATATCCCTGGGGCAATGCCTGGATAACCTCATGGATGCCGGCGTTCCGGGCCGCCTGCTCCACTTCCTCCATGGTGACTTTTGTATTCCCCATACGGATGTTGTTTTCAATGGTATCTGTAAACAGCACGGAGTCTTGGAACACATAGGCCACCAGTTCCATCAACCGTGCAGGCGGGATCTCCCGGATGTCCACGCCGCCAATACGGATGGTGCCTCCCTGAGGCTCATAGAACCGCAGCAAAAGCTGGGCCAGAGTGGATTTCCCACCACCAGAAGGTCCCACCAGCCCGGTGACAGTTCCTTGGGGCAGATGAAAGGATACATGGTCTACCGCTGGGATGCCCTCCGTATAGGCAAACTCCACATCTGAAAATTCCACATCGAACGTGGTGGGATCTCCAGCGCCGTCCTGATCCGGTTCCGGCTGGCGGAGGATGTTGTCGATGCGGTTGACCCCCTCCACGATACGCCCAGAGAGTATGACCATCTGCATCAGATTTTCCATAGGCTCCTTGAGGCCGCTGCCTACCAGAAAAAACAGCAGGATCACCGGCAGAAAGTCCAGGTAGCTCTCCGCCGTGGGGATCAGCAGCAAAACCGCTGGGAGCAGGAACAGCAGCTGTGCGCCGAAGAAAGCGTAGTAGGCGCCCATGGGCCTGGCGTTGGCTCGGGCTGTCCGATCCACCACCTCGGTAAAGTGGTTGAGATCCCCTTCATACCGCTGAAAGGCGTTGAGGGTGCGGTTGAACACCTTGATAACGCTCATGCCGTGGATATACTCCACGACCGTCCCCTGCATCCGCTCCTGGGCGTCGTGGAGTTCCACTTGGAGGGCCGCTTTGTCGGGCTGTTTCAAGCAGGCGGAGAGCAATACCAGAGAGATCAGAATAGGCAGCAGGGTCACAATGGCCAGCCGCCAGTCCATGCCGAACAGGTACAGCAGGGTGAAGACCGGCGTAGCAACTGCGGCCGCGATCTCGCAGAGGTGGTGCGCCAGAAACGCCTCGATCTGGTTGGAGTCGTCGGAGACCACCTTCTTGATGGCTCCTTGGGTTGTGCCGGTGAAAAATCCGGAGGAGACGCGGGAGAGCTTCTCCATCAACTGCAGCCGCAGGTCGTAGATTATCTCATAGGCCGCCGTATGGGAAAGTGCAGAGGAAATGAAGGCGCACAGGCCGTAGACCAACGCCGCACCAAAAGTGACCGCGCAGAGCGTTAGGATCGCATTTTGATCCACCATGGATGGCTCCTGGTAATGAGCCAGCAGCTCCCGCACCACACCGTAGATGGTGAAGAATGGTACGATGCGAGCGGCCGAGGACAGGACGGACAGTACACAGGCCAAGGTTAACTTCCTCCCCCTTTGGCCCGCCAATTCAAAAAGCCGGGCAACGCCCTGTTTCTCTTTTGGGGATTTCGAGCGCATAAAAACACCTCACTTCGATTAGTTATCGCTAACTTCTCCTGATAAAGAAAGGCGCGGTCAAGCGCCCTCCTCAAAAATCAGAGAATACAGGAGCTCATAGATATGGTCCAGGGTTCGGTCAAGTGCGTCCGCATGGAGAGCGTCACGGTTGACCTTTGCCAGCGCCATGATCTTAATGAGGTTGGCCACCACATGGAGGTCCAAATCAGGCCGTACCCCCTCCATATGGTCAAACAGGCCGTTCATGATCTCTGCCTCCCGCTGGTCATAGAGGCTGTCATCTGGACTGGTACACTCCGGGGAGGACGCCTGCTTGAGTTTTTCCATGTCCTCTGCGGTCAGGTACTGGTAGATACTGTTCCGGCTGAATACGATGAGTTTCAGATACTCCTTGCCTTCCGCAGCGGTCATCTTCTCCCGGCCGTTCAGGATCTGCTCAAAGTGTTGCTTGACACGGTCACGCTGATACTCCATGATGTCGGTGACGAACTCCTCCTTGGAGGAGAAAAAGTTGTAGAAGGTGCTCTTCCCCAGGCCAGCGGCCTGGGTGATTTTCTCCACAGAGGCATGGGTCATGCCGTGCTGTTTGATCAGTTCAAAGCCTGCGTCCAACATCTTGATCCGCAGTTCCTCCCGCTGGGTGGTAGAAAAAATCCTCGGTGACATAGGCATTCTCCTTTTGCGACTATTATTTTAATTTTAGTCGCAATAGTATAATAGCACACTGCTATACGTCTGTCAATCGCTTTGCGACTATAATAATAATTTTATTCGCTTATGGTAATCGTCTCAGTTTGGCAAGTCCACTCCGCAGCGATTTTTAGTAGCCGCTCCCAGTCACAGTTTTATAAAGATTGGATGCAGAGGATCGTCCTCCAGTTCTTTTCTGCGTTGCCATATCATATCCTCACGTCGGTTGACCTTTTCATAAAGCTGTTCTTTCGCTAAAAATTATGAGAACTGTTCTAATCGGAACGAAGATTAACCACCTTATTCATTGGATTGTTCATCTTGTATCCTGCTCTGAGCACTGTCTTAATATAGTCTGGATGTTTCGGATCAGGTTCCAGTTTCCGTTTCAGCCGCCAGATGGTATTCTCCACGGAGTTTGTCCCGCTTAGATATTCCTCCCCCCCAGGCGGCCTCATAGAGCTGCGCTTTGGAGAACATCTGCCCTGGTGAACTGGCCATGCAGTAGAGCATGGCATACTCTCCATGATTGAGTTCCACTTCCCTGCCGGCCATGAGCACCCGGCGTTGCTCGTGATGGATCTCCAGATCCCCGATACGCAGCACGGAAGCAGACTGCTCGACAACATCGATCATCTCTGCCCTTTTACCCTTCAGCGCATCCATGACGGCCTGGAACACGCTACCGTCCGGATCGGCGGCCCGGATAACGATAATTTCATCCACGATTTCACCCCCAATGGCAAAGGGAGGCGGCCGCCTGCACGGCCTCCTCCCTTTGCTGTGCTTACGATTCTGGTTTCGCGGCAGCTTTCAGCCTCTCGAAACTTTCATCACTGATGACGTGCTCCATCCGGCAGGCTTCCCGTTCTGCGGTCTCGGGGTCTACACCGACGGCAATCAAGCGTTCTGTGAAAAAGCAGTGCTTTTCGTAGATCTGCTCCGCCACCTCACGACCCACATCGGTCAGGTGCAGGAAATAGTCGCTGTCCATCGTCAGAAAGCCCCCGTCCCGCAGGGTCGCCACCGCATTGCAGACGCTGGGCTTTGTGACCTCCAGGTGCCGGGCGACATCCACGGAGCGAACCATGCCTTTCTGCTTTTTGAGCACCAGAATGGCCTCCAGATAATCTTCTCCCGACGCATAGAGAGATTGTTTTCCTCTATCCTTCATGCCAGCCTCCAGCCCTCTGCCTGTTCCCGGATCTCGATAAAGCGCCGATACAGCCCGCCCTGGGTCATCAGCTCCGCATGGGTGCCCCGCTGGACGATGCGGCCATCCTCCACCACCAGGATCTGATCGGCGTGCTGGATGGTGGCCAGCCGGTGGGCGATGGTGAGGATGGTCTTTCCTTTCGTCAGGGCGGACAGGGCCTGCTGGATCAGGTGCTCGTTCTCCGGGTCCACGCTGGCGGTAGCCTCGTCCAGGATGACGATGGGCGCATCCTTTAGGATGGCCCGGGCGATGGAGATCCGCTGTTTCTCCCCGCCGGAGAGGGTGGAACCGCCCTCCCCGATCACCGTGTCATACCCATTGGGCAGCGCCATAATAAAATCGTGGCAGCAGGCGGCTTTGGCGGCGGCCACCACCTGCTCATGGGTCGCCTCGGGACAGCCGAACTTGATGTTGTTCTCCACGCTGTCCTGGAAGAGATACACATTCTGAAAGACCATGGAGATGTTCCGCAGCAGGCTCTCACAGGTAAATTCCCGCACATCATGGCCGCCGACAGACACAGTTCCGCTGTCCGTGTCATAGAACCGAGCCACCAGGTTGCAGATGGTACTCTTGCCGGAGCCGGACGGCCCCACGATGGCAGTGGTGGTCCCCTGGGGCGCGGTGAAGGTCACATCGTGGAGCACCTCTCGCTGGCCGTAGCCAAAGGACACATGGGAGAGGGCCACGTCGAACCGCTCCGGGGTAATCTCCCGGCCGTCCTTGTCAATGAAGTCTGTGTGCTCCAGCTCCTCAAGGCGATCCAAGACAGAGTCTGTCACCGACAACACATGGGCCGCGTCGTTGATGGCCTCCACACTGCCGAAGATGGTGAAGGAGAACAGAGCGATCATCAGAAAATATGGGAGCGGCAAAGCCCCCATCAGAGTCTGCTGTCCGGCGGTGAGAACCAGCCCCACGGACGCCGCCCGCAGGGCGAACAGGTGCAGGCAGTTCCAGGGCACGAAGCCGAACTCGTTCTTGATCCGGATGGCTTTATTAGCCCGGCAGGCATCCCGGAACCGCTGGACAGATACGCCGTCCTGGCCAAAGGACTTCACCACGGGCAAGCCGTGGATGTACTCGATGGCCGCGCCGGACAGCGCCTCCTGGGCGCGGTGGCCCACTGGGGCGGTGCGGGCGCTCTGCCGCCCAATGCCCCGCAGGGCAAAGGCGGATACCAGGACGCCGACCAGCGCCACCAGAGCCGCAGGCGGGCAAAAGATGGCCACGCACAGCAGGATCACCGCCACCTGGATATAGCCGTTGATCACCGCGTCCACCATCTTCATACTCTGGAGTTCCAGCGTGCTCAGCTCCGTGGTAAGGGCGGTCAGGATGTCCCCCAGGTTGTTCCTGGCGAAGTACCCCAGGGATACCCTCTTCAGCATGTCCCCCAGTTCCATGCGCTGGTCTGCCGCCCGCTCCGTGCCGATGCTCTCCTGGAGCCGGTTCTTCCAGTAGGTGAAGAGGAACCGCAGCAAAATCAGCGCCGTAATCCCGGCCAGGCACAGCCAAGGGAGCGAAGCGGAGATTTCGTTTTCTCCCCAGGCGTTCCCGATCAGCCGGCCCAGGGCCCAAGCGGCCAGCATCACCGGCCCGGCGGTACACCAGGTGGCGAAGAAGGAGCAGACAAAGCCCAGAATCATGCGTCTCTGGTAGCCCTTCGCCCACCGCAAAATGCGTCCGACACTTTGAAACATCTCAGGTTCCCTCCTTTTCACCCGATGTCACGGCCCAACTCCGCGCCCCAACATGAGCCGCCCACAACGTCTGATACAGCGGGCAGCGATCCAGCAGCTCCCTCTGGGTGCCTCTGTCCACGATCTGCCCCTTCTCCAGCACCACGATCTGATCCGCGTTCTGAATGGTGGACAGCCGGTGGGCGATCACCAGCAGGGTCTTTCCTTTTGAGAGGGCCATGATGGACCTCTGGATCTTGTCCTCATTCTCCGGGTCCGTGAAGGCGGTGGCCTCGTCCAAAATGACGATGGGCGCGTCCTTCAAAATTGCCCGGGCGATGGCGATGCGCTGACGCTCTCCGCCGGAGAGCTGCTTACCCGCGTCCCCGGCGGCGGTGTCCCAGCCGTGCTCCAGACGGCCGATGAACTCCTCACACTGGGCTGCCCTGGCGGCTGCAAACACCTCCTCATCCGAGGCCCCCGGCCTTCCCAGCCGGATGTTCTCCTTCAGGGAGCAGTCAAAGAGAAAGTTGTCCTGGGTGACGAAGCTGATCTCCCGGGAGAGCTGTTTCAGAGGCAGTTCTCGGATGTCCCGCCCGCCCAGGGTGATGGAGCCGCCGGTCACATCCCAGAACCGGGCCGCCAGCCGGGCGATGGTGGACTTTCCGCCGCCGGAGGGGCCTACCAGGGCGGTAAACTTCCCCTGGGGGATGGTCAGGTCCAGATGGTGGAGCACTTCTTCTCCATCGCCGCCGTAGGAGAAGGACACATCCCGCAGCTGAATATCACAGCCATTGAGGGGCGCGTCCTGTTCCGCCTGGGACAGCTGGGGCAGGTCCAGCAGCTCCCGGGTGTCCTTCACAGCAAACTGCATGCTCTTCATGGAGTTGATGAAGGCGGTGGCGCTCATAAGCGGGGTCACGATCCCCAGCGCCAGCATCAGGCACAGCGTCACCTGGGCCGGGTCCAGCACCCCTGTCTGATAGAGATAGATCCCCATGGGGAGCGTCCCCAGCAGGGTAGTGGGCAGGATGGACAGGCACAGGTTCATGGAGGCCCAGGTGCAGCGGAACCAGTCCATCGTAAAATCACGGAAGGATCTCACCGCATTGGCGAATTTCTGATAGGACCGCTCCCCCTGGCTGAAGGCTTTGACCACCTGGATACCCTCCACATACTCCACAATGACGCTGTTCACATGGGCGTTGGCCGCCATGTAGGCGGCGTAGTTTTTGTTATAAGTCCGCAGCCCAAATGCCATGGGAATCAGTGCCACGGGGATGGTCACCAGCAGGGCCAGCCCCATCCGCCAGTCGATGGCGAACATGGCGATGACCACCACCAGAGGCAGCAGGATATTGGAGCTCAGCTCCGGGATCATGTGGGCCAGGGGCGGCTCGATGTCCTCGATCCGGTCCACGATGGTGCTCTTCATGGCGCCGATAGGCCGGGAGTCCACCTCTCCCAGGGACGCCCCCATAAGCCGGTCCGCCGCCTGGAGGCGCAAGCCCTCCAGAATGGTGTAGGCGGATACATGGGCCAGCATGGTGGACAAGGCGTAGCCCGCCACCTTGATGGTGTAACCCGCAAGGCATACGCCGCACCAGAACAGGATGCCCTCCCAGCTGGCCTGCCGCTCCAGAAACAGCCGGATGATCTGATAGACGCCAAGGTATGGCACAAAGCCGCCCGCCACACTGAGAATAGCCAGCACCACAGAGGCGGCCATCTTCCCCCGGCAGGGCGCGGCGAAGGACAGCAGGATGCCAAGCCAGGTCCTCTCCTTCATACACAGCACTCCTCTCAAAGAAAAATCGTTGTAGTTCGCTCACGCTAACTACAACGATTATAGGGAGATATTCTGTTCCTGTCCGCTCCGGCGCGCCGGTTCGGTCCCGTTTGGACGAAAACATTTACCGCCCTTCCCGCCGGTATTCCAGCGGGGTCTTCCCCTTGGCATCCTTGAACACGGCAGCGAATTTACTGGCGCTGTCGTAGCCCACCCGTCCGGCGATCTCCGCCACGCTGGTCTGGGGCTCCTGCCGCAGAAGAAGGGCGGCCCGGTCCATGCGGAGGTTCCGCATATAGGTATTGACCGGCTGGCCGTAGACTGACTTGAAACACTCCTTCAGGGCCGTGGCAGGGATGGAGAAATGCGCTGAAAGTTCCGCAATGGTGTAGTGCCGCTCCAAATCCTCTGTCAGCAGGCGGTGGGCGGCCTTGACTTTCTCCACCTGAGATTTGTAGAAGTAGGGCTTCTCTGTCCTCCCGTCCAGTTCCAGGGCGTCCAGGTACAGCAGCAGTTCCAGCACCTTGATGCGGAAGTAGGGCAGTTTGATCTGCTCCGGCACCGCATAGAGCTCCTGGAAGATGTGGTCCACAGAGGGCGCCCCGTGGATCACCCTGGGGTGGCGGCCGGCGCAGAACTTCTCCTGGAGCCGCGCCAGATCCACCGGGAACTCCCGCACCCACTCCTTCAGGGACTGAACAGCCAGAGGCAGGGTGAAGCCGATGGTAATGCCGTGATAGTGAGAGAGCGGGAAGGTGAAGTGGCCCTGGTGCTCCAGCCGTCGGTCCAGCTTTAAGTCCCCGGCCTCCACGTAGGAGTAGGCATCCGGCCCCGCCGGGTACTCCATCCGTCCCTGGCGGCAGTAGTCGATGCACAGCATATCTTCCGTGGTGTGAAATGCGGAGTCATAGCCCTCCATGTGGAAGTCGTTATACATGAGATAGACGCCGGGGAACAGGTCATACTGGGTCATGACCCCCTCCCCAGTCTCACTCTGGAACTGGAAGACCCGGCACCCTCTGCTCTCCGCCAAAGGGCTGGGAAAACCGTTATCCGCCATGATGCGCTCCAACATGGATTCCCCTCCTTTCAGAGCCGCAGCACCCGGTCACAGGAGCGTTGCATAAACTCCCGGTCGTGGGTGACGACCAGCACGATCCGCCCCTGCTGAGCCAGGTTTCGGATCACCCCGGACACTTCCACCATGCGGGCATAGTCCAGACCGCTGGTGGGCTCGTCAAAAATCAAGATCGGTTTCTCGGAAAGAAGCGCCGTGGCCACCGCCAGCCGCTGCTTCTGCCCGCCGGAGAGGGACATGGGGTGTCGTTCCCGGAAGGGCAGCAGATGGAGGCTGTCCAATACTTCTTCCACGGTCGAATCAGGCGCATCCGGCGCGGACATTCGGCACTCACCCCACACACTGTCGGAGAAGAGCTGGTGGTTCACATCCTGCATGACGCAGAACGCCGCCTTCTGCCGCTCCTTCCGGTTCAGATGCCTGCCATCCAGTCGGATTTGTCCAGCCTGTTCCCGGATCAGTCCGCACAGGCACCGGGAGAGGGTGGTCTTACCCACGCCGTTGGGCCCGGTAATGGACACCACTTCCCCCGGGCGGGCTGAAAAGGACAGGCCTTGAAACACAGCAGGTTCTTTCCGATAGGCACAGGTCAATCCCTCTACGGACAAACCTTCTTTCGTGCCCGCTGGCGCCACAGCAGGCAGGGTACAGGCCGCCGGCGTCAGGGTCCGAAGCCCCAGTTCCTCTCGTTCTTGTTCCGTCAGGCCGCAGAACTGCTCCCGGTTGAAGGTGCGCTCCAGCACCCCGTCCCGCAGATAGAGCGCCCGGTCGATCAGATCTGTAAGGAAATACAGCCGATGCTCCGCGATCACCACCGTGCGGCCCTGATGTTTCAAACAGGCAATCTGGTCGTGGAGCCGAGCGATGGCGTCCTGGTCCAAATTGGCCGTGGGCTCGTCCAGCACAAAAACCTCCGGGCTCATGGCATAGACCGAGCCGAAGGCCAGCAACTGCTTCTGCCCGCCGGACAGGGAGAAGATGCTCCGCCTCTGCAATTCCTGAAGGTGCAGGGCCTCCACCGTATCCGCCACCCGCCTTCGGATCTCTTCCGGCGGCCGGCCCTCATTTTCCAGACCGAAGGCCAGTTCACTGTCCGTGTCCAGATTGAAGAACTGGGATTTGGGGTTCTGGAATACGGAGCCGACTTTCCGGGCCAGCTCGTACATGGGCGTCGTTCCCGGGTCAAGTCCGTCCACATCTACCCGCCCTTCCAGGCGGCAGCCGGGGGTAAAGGCCGGGATCAGGCCGTTGATCAGCTTTGTCACCGTAGTCTTGCCGCAGCCGGAGGCCCCGCACAGCAGGACGCACTCCCCCGGCGCGATGGCGGCGCTGACCTGGGAGAGCGTCTCCTGCGCTTCCCCGTAGCCGAAGGAAACATGGTCAATCGAAATCATGTCCGCTCACCTCTTATTGTACCACATATGAGAGCACCAGCAAGATGAAAACTGCCAGCATGCCAATGCAGTCCGCAGCAGGCATGCGCAGGGATACGGCGCTGGTTTTGCGGGCCGGGTTTTCGATCCCACGGGTCACAGCCGCAGCGGATAACTCCTCCGCCGTCTCCGTGGCGGATACCATGAGAGGCATCACCGTACACTCCAGGCGGTCAAGGCCCCGGATGTTCCGCAGCTTCATGGCGTCCCGGATGTAGCCCACCTCCTCCCGGATGGCGGGGAAATACCGCAGCGTCACAGAAATGGCCACAATCAGCTTCTGGGGGATATGTAACTGCCGCAGGGCTACGATCAGATATCGCAGCGGGGTGCAGGTCAGCATCAATGCCCCCGTCATCAGGCATGGGAACATCCGGCGGGTGTAGGTGGCGAAGATGGTGAAGCTGGTGGCGATGATCATGGGGGACACCGGCAGGATGAATTGCTGGAAGACCACCAGCGCGCAGTATCCTACCGCCCATTTTATGGCCATTACAAATCTTCTGTGGACGAGCATCAGCGCCAAAAGCAGCCCGATCAAAGCCAGTTCCAGCCAAAAGGTGTGGGGACGGAAAGCGATGACATTGGCGCCGATCAGCAGCCACAATCCCGCCCGTGGGTCAAATATGCGCTGCTCCGTTTCCATCTCACACCAGGCCGGCTTTCTCAAAGTGCTTGCGGAACATGGCCCTGGCAATGAATCCTCCGATGATGGCGCCCACAATGGGTGCCAGGAACAGCACCACCAGCATGACGTTGGAGGAAAGGGCTGCCAGGGTATTTACATAGTCCGCCGGCATCCCCTGCTCCGTGATCTGCTGCAGGAACTCATCCCGCATGAGCCAGATAGGAAGTGGAGAACCCACCATGCCTACCGAGAACAGCACAAAGGATACCAGGTTTCCGGCCATGCTCCGGTAATGGGTGAGGCCTCGGATGAGTTCCGCCAGGCCGCAAGCGATGACAAAGGACACCAGGATCACCACGGTAAACTGTCCAGTGACATAGTAGATGAGGCCGGTGATGAGGCCCATCAGGAGGACAGAGCCTACCTTTTGTACCTTGGCGCACATCATAAGATATGGAATGCCGGTGAACAGGGCGATGAAGCCGGGCATCAAAATCCACAGCAGCGGATGCAGCCCGCCCAGGAGCATGAAGGCGAAGTTGATGACGAAGTAAATGGCAGAGAAAATTCCTACGGTAATGACATCTTTGCCGCTCATCCCGCGGCGCTTGATTGGTTCAGACATAACGCACTCTCCTTTAGTTAGATATTGCTAACCAATATGTTGAAAAAACAGGACGCCGCTCGGCCTCCTCACATCGCCTTATTTTATCAGTTGAGTATCTGGTTGTCTGCCCTGTTTGGCCGACTTTGCTCTGATTGGACGAGATTATTGCCCCCGTGTGTCTCTGGTTCCTGCATCCGACTATTTTCATTGCCCTATTCTCATAGAGCTGACCAGCAACGGAGATCACTTCCACTGCCGGTCAGTGTTTTCGGGAACTACCATTTTGTATCCCATTCCGATTACGGTTTTAATGTAGATTGGGTTCCTTGGATCGGGCTCCAGCTTTTTTCTCAGCCGCCAGATGATATTCTCCACGGAGTTCGTCCCATGCAGATATTCCTCCCCCCAAGCCGCCGCATAGAGCTGCGCTTTTGAGAAGACTTGCCCTGGTGAGCTGGCCATGCAGTAAAGCATGGCATACTCTCCATGGTTGAGCCGCACTTCCCTACCGGCCATCATCACCCAGCGGTACTCATGATGGATCTCCAGTTCTCCGACACGCAACACGGAGGAAACTGTGTCAGCGACATGGACCGCTTCCGTTCTTTTGTCCTTCAGCGCATTAACGATTGCCTTAAATATACTGCCGTCCGGGTCTGCGGCCCGAATGACGATGATTTCGTCCACTATATTACCTCCCGATTACAAAAGGAGAGGGCCGTACGCACGGCCCCCTCCTTTTGCTGTATTTATGACTCTGGTTCCGCAACTGCCTTTAGTCGTCGGAAACTCTCCTCACTGATGACGTGCTCAATGCGGCAGGCGTCCCTTTCCGCCGTTTCCGGGTCTACGCCGGCAGCGATCAGCCGGTCGGTAAAAAAACGGTGCTTTTCGTAGATCTGTTCCGCCACTTCCCGGCCCACATCAGTCAGATGCAGGAAATAGTCGCTGTCCATCGTTAGGAAGCCCCCATCCCGCAGGGTCGCCACAGCATGACACACGCTGGGCTTGGACACATCCAGGTACCGGGCCACATCCACGGAGCGTACCATACCTCTCTGCTTTTGTAGGACCAAAATAGCCTCCAAGTAGTCCTCGCCAGACTGGTGTAGCGCCAAATCATTTTGCCCCCTTCCCTTTGGAAGTGTTTCCTGTAACAAGGAGCCGGCCTACTAAGGTCGGTTCCTTGTCACGGGTTCAATTGTTCAAAAGCCGAATGCAAATGCAGTGCTTCATTACTCTGCCGGCTGGATCAACCGCACATCAAAGAACATGGGCGTGCTGGAAAAGTCGTAGCCCGCAACCTTGTCCGTGTTGTAGACAATCATATCCTTGACGAACAGCAGGGGCAGATCCAGCACATTGTCGTTATCAAAGTTCAGCAGCTGATCAAAGATTTCCTGAACTCTGGTAGGATCATCAGTGGTCTGAAACTCCTCAATCAGAGCCAGGAACTTATCGCTGCCCTCCACAGCGGTGAGGCTGGGCACATGGGGGGAGCGAGACAGCATGGGGATGAAGTAATTGTGGGGGCTGGTATAGGGCTGCTCCGTGTTCCACATGATGAGATCGTAATTACCAGCAACGCCCTCCTGCCACCAGGTCATCATCTCCTGGCCTTCCGTTTCCACATTGATACCAACCGCCGCAAGTTGACTCTTGATCGCTGTGGCCAGAGACTTGTTCAGCGCGTCTCCGGAATCATAGGTATATTTCAGGGATAGCGCCTGTCCGTCCTTCTCCCGGATGCCGGTGGATTCATTCATCATCCATCCGGCTTCATCCAGAAGCGCGTTGGCTTTTTCGGGGTCGTAGGTACGGACGACATTCAGTTCCACATCCGTATAGGGGATGCCATCAGGGAACAGGTGGTCGGCGGGAGTCTCCTCGCCGTAGGTCAGCCCTTCGGAGAGAGTCTCCTTGTCGATAGCGTAGGCCACGGCCTCGCGCACTTTCAAATCAGACAAAACGCCGGAGGCGTTGAGCACCAGGTTTCGGGTCTTGGAATCGCTCTCCGCCACCGCGCCGGCAATATTGGGAAGAGAGAGGGCCTGCTGATAGTCGTCCCAGGTCAGAAGCGCGCTGCCGTAGATCAGGTCGATCTCGCCGCTCTGGAGCGCCTGGAGCCGAGCAGAGGCGTCGGGGATGTACTTGACAATGACTTCATCATAATAGGGCTGCTCTCCCCAGTAGTTCTCGTTGCGGACAAAGCGGACATAATCGCCGTCCACAATCTCCTCATACACATAGGGGCCGGTGCCCACCACGCCGTTCATGGACTGGTAGTTTCCCTCCTCCAATACGGCGGGAGATACCAGGACCATGGTTTCTGGATAGCAGAAGTCCATTAGATAGGCGAAATAGGCATTGGGATAATGGAATGTCACTGTGTACTCATCCACGACCTCAATGCTCTCCACCTTGGCCACGGCGGAGATGTTGCTGAAATTGGGATTGGGGTGTGCAAACTCAAAATCTGTCTTGACTGCCTCTGCATTGAACGGCGTCCCATCGTGGAACGTGACGCCCTCTTTCAGATGGAAGGTCAGAGCAGTTCCGTCATCGGAAAACTCCCAGCTCTCCGCCAGGCAGGGGACGACCTCCCCGTTTTCATAGTTGACAAGGCCCTCATAACAGAGCTTTGTGCCGATATTGTTCTGCACATCCATGTTGAGGGGATAAAGGGTGTTCAGCTCCGCACTGACCGCCGTGGTCAGGATCTTGGGTTCGTCCTCCGTCTGGCCAGAGGACGGTTCCTGCGAAGTGGAAGGTGTTTCATTTCCACCGCAGCCTGCCAGCGCGCCGCAGAGCAGAGCGCCGCAGAGGGCAAGAGAAAGCAGTCTCTTTTTCATGGTTTACTTCCTTTCGTTACTGTTTTATGCCAACACGGACGATTTGCCCGGCTTGCATCGTGAGAATGGTGTCGGACAGGCGGTAGGCGCTGTCCATATCATGGGTGATAAGCAGAAAAGCGCAGTCAAATTCCCGATGATATTGTTCCAGGACACGCATGACGGCATCGGCGGAGATCAGATCCAGACCGCTGAGCACCTCATCCAGAATGAGGTACTTGGGCCGGATCGACATGGCCCGCACCAGGGAAAGCCTCCGTTGCTCTCCGCCAGATAGCTGCCGGGCGGGGATCTCCAATAGCCGTTCTTCCATATGGGTCAGTTCCATGAGTTCGCCAACGCGCTCGCGGCGCTGCCGCTTTGAGAGGGAGGTAAGGTTGACCATCGCCTCCTCCACATTACTGCGGACAGAGCGCATGGGGTTCAGTGTCCCGCTGGCATCCTGAAAAACCGCCTGGAGCTTTGTGCGCCGTTTTCGCCAGTCCTCGGTGCTCCAACCGGAGGTGTCCTCTCCATCAAGGAAGATTGCCCCCTGATCCGGGGCCTCCAGGCCAACCAACAGGCGTGCCAGGGTACTTTTCCCAGAGCCGGACTCTCCTACCAGAGAGGTGAAGGAGCCGGGTTCCAGACGAATGGACACATCCCGAAGCGCAGCAAAGGAGAGTCCGTGCGTGCCGGCGTAGGTTTTGCTGATGTGCTCGGCAATTAGTCCGTCCATGTCCATCCCTCCCTGCTCACCGGGTGATTTGCCGCGGCATATTCCTTGGTCCACGCCTGTTTGGGGTGTTCCAGAAGTTCCTGAATCGTCCCCTGTTCGGTCAGCATTCCATGCTCCATCACATGGACCGTTCCGCAGAGGGTGCGGAGTGCGGCAACATCGTGGGAGATAAACAGGATGCCTGCGGTTTCCCTCTGCTTCTCCAGCAGCTCCAGCAAAAGTGTCCGATTTTCCGCGTCCAGCGCGGAGGTGGGCTCGTCGGCCAAAATATATCTGGGATGCAGGGCCAGCAGTAATGCGGCCGCTGCCCGCTGGAGCATCCCGCCGGAGAGCTGAGCGGGATAGCTGTCCAGCACCCGCCGGGGCTGGGGCAGGCCCAGTTCCGCCAGAAGCGTTTCTGCCCGCTCCACCGCCTCTTTCCCGGAAACACCTATTCTCAGCCGCAGAGTCTCTTCCATTTGGCGCCCCATCTTGAGTCTGGGGTCAAAGGCAGTCATCGGGTTTTGCGGGATAAACCCCAGAGTCATCCCACACAACTCCCGCCGCTGCCGTGGGGACAGGGTCCATAGAGATTGGCCGTCCACCTGGATCGTACCGCCGCTGACCTGACAGCCACCGCTCAAAATACCGAGCAGTGCCTTGAGCAACGTGGTCTTGCCCGCCCCGCTCTGTCCGGTCAACCCCACCGCCTCGCCAATCTCGATCTGAAAGGAGATCTGACTGAGAAGTTGAGCGCCGCTCCGGGCGGTCACGGACAAATTGTTTACCTCAAGCACGGGCGGACACCCTCCTTTCGATCCAGCGCCCCAGCATATGGAATGCCATGGTACACAGCACGATCATCAAGACCGGATACAGTGTAAGGCCGGGATAGGAGAGCAGATAGTGGTGCGTCTCCGACACCATGCTGCCCCAGTCCACTACGTTGTCTCCCATGCCCAGGCCGATAAACGAAAAACTGACGATGGACAGCGTCATATCCGCACAGGAGAGGCAGATGAAGTGGAGAACATCCCATACCAGATTCGGGAGAATATGGACAAACAGGATACGGCTCGGCTTTGCACCGGAGGCCACCGCGCACATCACATAGGCCTTCCCCTGCTCGATCCTGGTGCGCGTCTGAACCAGTTTGATGACTCGAAGCATCAGGGATGCCGATACCGCTACCACCATGGTGAACACACTGTTGCCCCAAGCCGCAATGAAGATAATCAAGTAGGCGATGGGTGGGATGGCAGTAACCGCGTTCAGCACGCCCTCTAAAATCAGGTTTTTGCCGTTCTTTCCGCCGCCCATGAGCAGTCCGATCAGCGTCCCAAAAACGGAAACTGTAACAGAGCCGACCAGGACGATACCCAAGGTCGTCCGCCCGCCATAGAGCAGGCGGGACAGCACACAGCGCCCCAGGTTGTCCGCGCCGAGGGGGAACTCCGGGCAAGGCGCCAGGAACTTCTTGGTCAGGTCCACCAGTTCCGGGTCATTAGGGGCGAACACAAATCCAAATGCACAGACACAGAGAATCAGGAGCGGCAGGGCCATTCCCGCCTTTGACACAAAAGAATGTTTTCTCATGCCCGGCCTCCCGCAGCCCGCATATCACTTCTCAGGGCGTATTGTAAAAGTTCCGCGACTGTATCCAAAAGCACCAGTGTCAGCGCCAGCACCAGAACAGCGGCGTGGATCACCGGCGAGTCCCGTTTCACCACTGCGTCAATGATCAGGTAGCCCAAGCCGGACAGGGAGAACACCCGCTCCACAATGGCCGCGTTGGCGAGGCACAGCCCCAGCATCTGGGCAAAACTGGGCAGGAGGTCCACCACAGCGTGGGGAAACGCATGGAATAGGAGGATGCGCCCATCCTGCAGCCCGCGGCACCGTAAGTACATGGCGTAATCCTGCTCCATCTCCCGCTCCAGTGAGGCTGCGAGCATCTGTCCATAAAAACAGATCCCCAGGACCGACAGGCAGAGCGCCACCGGGAAATACCGGGCAAAACCGCTGTTTCCCGACACGCTGATCCAGCCCAGCCGCACCGCGAACAAGTCGATAAAAGCGGTACCCAGATAGAAGCCAGGCACGGAAATGCCGATCATGGTCAGAAAGGAGAGGATCATGCCGCCGGCTTTCTGCCGCCAAAGGTACCCCAGCATCCCTACTCCCAGAACGCCCAAGGACATAATCACAGCGGAATAGGCCACCACCGTCAGGGTAACGGGCACCGTTTTGGCCAATTCCTCCGTCACCGGATTTCCCGTTCCCAGAGAAATCCCGAAGTCCATGTGGAGCGCGTCCACCACCCAATCGAAATACTGCACCGGCAATGGCTTGTCCAGACCCAGCATGACCCGGGCCTCGTCGATCTGCTCCTGGGTGACGACCGCAGAATTGCGCTTCACATATGCTGTGGCCGGATCAACGGGAGAGAGCCGCATCAGCAGGAAAGAGAGAAGCGTGACGACAAACAAAGTCAGCAGGACGACGATGACTCGCCGAATGAGATACCGCCTGGTCCGCTGTGCCATAAGACCACCTCCAAGTAGTTAGAGAATGCTAACCCCATGTCAAAGAGAAAGCGCACCGGACTCGATGCGCTTTTTTGGCAGATGCCCTTGCGTACAAAGACATTTTAGCGGGTTTTCACTTGTCTCGCTACTCCCGCAGGACGCCGTCTGCTCCTATAAGACAAAAAGTTTTTCGGTATTCTGTTGGGGTATGTCCTGTATGCTGGCGGAACACCTCGGAAAACTTGCTGGCGTTTTGATACCCCACCTTTCCAGCGATTTCAGTCACATCCAATCTGGTCTCTCGCAAAAGCCCCGCCGCTGTATGCATACGGTAGGCTTGCAGATACGCATTGATGGTGGTTCCATAAACCTCCTTGAAGCACTTTTTCATGGAAGTCAGCGGGAAGGAAAAAGTCTGCGAGAGGGTTTGCAGAGTGATCCGGCGGTCCAAATGCTCTATCAAGTACTGCCGGACAGATTTAATCTGTTCTGCCTGGGACCGGTCCACATACAAGCGGCTTTCTCCCTGCGCTGTGATCTCTGGGGAGCCAAGGAAGAGGAACAATTCCATCACCTTGAGTTTGAAATAACCGGCCCGCAGATCCTCCGGCGCATGGTATAGCTCAGAGAATATATGCTGAATGGAGTCAGCCGCCCGCATAACGAAGCAGGAGTTGTGGGCACACAGCCTGTCCCGCATGGCAAAAAGGTCGCAGTACAGCCCTTCTCCCAGCGCCTCCGACACCTGACGCAGCACCCTGTCCGCCACCGGAATATCCACCGCGATGGTGATGCCGTGATAGTGGGACAGGGGGAACCATGTCTCACGAGTTCGGTTGGTCATGACATTGACTGCCAGATCGCCTTCCCCCAGATAGACAGCCCTTCCATCCGAAAACTCACACTCAAAGCGCCCGGTCCGGCAGTGATTGATCTCCAGCAGATCGGCCCGTGGATCCTCCCGGTGCGCCACCCCGCAGGACATATGAATATCGTCATAGAGCAGTTCAATTCCGGGGAACACCGGGTATCGGGTGATAACGCCCTCTCCGGTTTCATTTTCCATCTTATAGACAGAACAATTCTCCCCCCGAATGATAGTCTGAGCCGCCTCGCCCTGGAGGACTTGGGTTTTGATCAGTTCCTCGTCCGCAAAGCGGACATGCTCCAATCCGGTCATTGTGCCGATTTCTCCTCAAGTATCCAATTTCCACCTGAGCGCCTCTTGGCGGACACCCACAAAGTCAGCATATAGGCCGCCTTGGGCCATCAGTTCCTGATGGGTGCCCCGCTGAACGATGTGTCCGCCGCTGAGGACCAGAATTTGATCAGCGTTCCGCACCGTGTTCAGGCGGTGGGCGATCATGATGAGTGTCTTGCCGCGGGTCAGGGCGGAGATGGCTGCCTGTAGCTCCGCCTCATTCTCCGGGTCCACGCTGGCGGTGGCTTCGTCCAAAATCACAATGGGAGCGTCCTTCAGCATGGCCCGGGCAATGGAGATGCGCTGCTTCTCCCCACCGGAGAGTGAACCGCCTCCCTCACCCAAGACTGTATCATATCCATCCGGCAGTGCCATGATAAAGTCGTGGCAGCAGGCGGCCTTGGCGGCGGCCACCACCTGCTCGTGGGGGGCATCCGGTCGGCCAAACTTGATGTTGTTCTCCACTGTGTCGTTGAAGAGGTACACCGACTGGAACACCATGGAGATATTCTTCATCAGGCTGTCCAGCTTGTACTCCCGCACATCGTAGCCTCCCACAGTGATTTTACCGCCCTGCACATCCCAGAACCGGGCGATCAGGTTGCAGAGGGTGGTCTTGCCGCCGCCGGAAGGTCCCACCACGGCGGTGATACTGCCAGAGGGAACGGTCAGGCTCACGTGGTCCAGGATCGTCCGGTCCCCATAGGCGAAGGACACATCCTGAAATTCCACGGAGGTGTCCGCCGGCGTCAGCTCCGCCCCGTCGATGTCCATGACCGGGGTGTCGTCAATGGAGTTGGCCTTGTCCATGGAGGCCCCCAGCATCTGCAGATTGTCCGCCATATTGCCGGCGCTCTCCAGCTCCGCATAGAGCATGAACGAAGCCACCAGCATCAAGAGGCACCGGGCCAAGGACAACGTGCCGCCGGAGTAGAAGGCCAGGGCACACACAGCGATGGCCACGGAGAACACCCGCACCACCACCTGACGGAGCCCCATCCAGGGGACTACCGACTTTTCCAGCGACAGGGCCTTGTCACAGCTCTCGTCCACAGTCCTCTGCACCGCCTGGCCGCTGTCCTTGTCCAGACCATAGGACTTTACCACGCTCATACCCTGGATGTACTCCAGCACCGCCTCCACCAAGTTCATCTGGGCGTGCTGCCGGGCAGGGCCGGTTTTCAGCATGGCTCGCTGGGAGAGCTCCGTCACTCCCAGATAGGCCAGGATACCCGCGATGGCCAGCAGGCCCAGCCGCCAGTCCGCCACCGTGAGCCCCAGGCACAGGCCCAAGGTGTTAAGGAACCCGCCGATAACGCTCACCAGGCACCGGGCGGCATTGTTTTCCACATCGGACAGGGTCGTGGTGACCACGGCGGTGATGTTCCCCAGGGAGTTGTCGTTGAAATAGCCCATGGGGATATATCGCAGCCGGTCTCCGATGTGAATTCGTTTCTCCGCCACCATGAAGTAGCCTGTCTCCGTTTCTGCATTGGTGGACCAGTAGGAACATGCCGCCCGGCCTACCACAGATACCACCATCACACCAATGACCGGCCAAATGCGCAGGTCCGCCCCGCCCACCAGAATATCCAAGGTGAGCATCAGGGCGGCAAACTGGAGGGCGGCGAACACCGCTCCCAGGAAGGCTACCGCCATGGACTTTTTCAAGAGCCCCCGCCGGGTCCCCGCAAAGTCGGAGATCTTCTTCAGAACACTGAACACGGCTCATTCCTCCTTCCCGTCCCGGGTACCCAGATAGGTGTTCCACATCTGGGCATACAGTGGGCACTGTTTCAGCAACTCCTCCTGCCGCCCCTGACCGGCGATCCGGCCCTCGTTAATGACTACGATGTTGTCCGCGTCGGCCACTGTTCCCAGCCGGTGGGCGATGACGATCAGGGTCTTGCCCCGGGTCAGGTTGGAGATGGCCCGCTGGATTACCGCCTCGTTCTCGGGGTCAATACTTGCGGTGGCTTCATCCAGGATCACGATGGGGGCGTCCTTCAGAATGGCCCGGGCAATGGAGATCCGCTGCTTCTCCCCGCCGGACAGGTGCCCGCCGCCACCGCCGCAGATCGTGTCGTACCCATGATCCAGCGCCCGGATGAACTCGTCGCACCCAGCGGCTTTTGCTACCCGCTCCATTTCCTCGTCGCTGGCATCCAGACGGCCCATGCGGATGTTTTCCCGAACCGTGCGGTCAAAGAGGTAGTTGTCCTGGGACACGTAGGCGATCTGCCGGTTCAACTGCTCCAGGGGAATGTCTTTCAAATCGGCCCCGCCCAGGGTGATACTGCCGCCGGACACGTCCCAGAACCCGGCGATCAGTTTGGCGATGGTGCTCTTGCCGGAGCCGGAGGGACCCACCAGGGCGGTGACGGTGCCCGGCGCGATGTCCAGGGAGATGTCATGGAGCACCTCACCGTCCTCCGCCTTGTAGGTGAAAGAGACGTGGTCCAGATGGATAGCCATACCGCTGAGGGCAGCCTCCCGCTCCGGCCGCTGGAGTTCCGGGGCATCCAGGATGGCGGCGATCTCCCCCACATTGGTGCCCACCACCGCCAGTTCATCCACAAAGGTCATGGCGGAGATCAGCGGCCCTGTGAGACCCAGGGACAGCACTACAATAGTGAGGAAGGTGGCGGCGGACAGGCTGCCACCGGACCACAGCAGCAGTCCCACCGGCAACACCGGCAGCAGCACCGAGGGGATCACCGTCTGCATGACGGCCATGAACTTCTGGTTTTCCGCCATCCAGTCCACATAGTATTGGGCGTTCTCCGTTACCGCATCGGAGTATCGCTTATAGGAACCGGCGGACTGGCTGAAGGCCTTCACCACCTGGATGCCGCCCACATACTCCACAATGGCGTTTGCCATGCGACGGCCCACCTCCACCGCCCCCTGCCAGCGGGGCCCGTAGTTCTTGGCACTCTGCATGGATACCAGCATACCCACTACCGTAGTCACCAGCGATGCAAGCCCCATCCGCCAATCCAGCACAAAAATATAGACCGCGATAGCAAGCGGTACCAACAGGTTGGAGGTCATCTCCGGCAGCAGGTGGGCCAGGGTGGGCTCCATGCCCTCTACCCGGTCCACGATGGTGGTCTTGTACTGGCCGGATGGGGTATCCAAAATGGTGCCCATGGGCACCCGGCTTAGTTTCGCCAGCAGTTCCCTGCGGACCTTCCGCAGAATATGATAAGTTGCGGTATGGGACAGCGCCGTGGACCAAGTGGAGAACAGGGCTTTCCCCAGATACCCCACCAGCGCGCCCGCGCACCAGGGCATGCACTCCACCAAGCCCCCGCCGGAGAGAAGCCGTGCGATCATAGCCGCCACACAGAAATAGGGCACCATCCCGCAGGCCACCCCCAGCAGCGCCAAGGCCACCGACGTGTAAAACCCGCCGTGCTCACCGTCCGCCCAGCCCCATAGTACGGCAAAGGGGGAGGGCGCTTTCTTAGATTCCATATCAGCATCTCCTTTAGTTAGTTTTTGCTAACTTTTAATCAAAAAACTGGGGGAACTCAGGTGTCTGAGATCCCCAGCAGTTTGAACCAACCGGCAGAATAGAAGTCCCGGAGGCTTGCCATATAGCGAAGTGCCTTCTCCCGGGGCATGTCGTGGCGCACCGTCTCAAAGATGCCGTTGAACAGGGCGCTGGACATGATGTGGATGAGTTCGTCGTCGATTTGAGGCAGCGAGTAGCCGGCCTCTGCCATCTTTTCAATGAGGGCCCGGCCGGCGTTATCCTCGATTTCCGCCAGAGTATCCAGATAGTGCTCATACTTAGTGCCCCCGGCGCAGCAGGCGATCAGTTTGAAGGCGTCGAAGTGGTCGTAGATGAAGTCCAGCATCCACCCGGCCTCTTCGTCAGGCACTTCGGGGAGGTTTCGTACCTGCTCCTCCACGCTCTGCTGAGCAAAGGTCTGCTGTACCGCCCGGTAGCGATCCGCCAGCTCTTGGGCCGGCTGGGCGACCAAAGCGTCAAACAGCGCCTCTTTGTCCGCATAATAGCGGTAGATAGCCCCGGTAGTTACTCCCAGTGAAGCGGCTATATGCCGCAATGAAGCATCCCGGTAGCCTAACGCGAGGAACTCTTTTCTGCCGGTCTCCAGTATGTCTGCACAGAGCTTTTCATTCAGAACGCGCATCGGCTTCTCCTTAAAATAACGTCGTTATTAAATAACGATGTTATTTTAATCTGCTGAACACTATTTGTCAAGCCTTCTCCGGGAAAATTTACGGCGTTGCTCATGATGTCATTCCTCCGACAGCCAGGAAACGGCTCGGGCGCCGCTCTCCCGCAGGAACTCCCCGTCGTGGGTGATGACCAGCACGCACAGGCCCCGCTCCGCCAACTCCCGGAGCAGGCGGCTCACCTCCAGCATGTGGGCGTGGTCCAGCCCGCTGGTGGGTTCGTCGAAAATCAGCAGTTCTTTCCCGCTGAGGCAGCCATCCACGATGGCAAGCCGCTGCTTCTGCCCGCCGGAAAGGGCCAGGGGGTGTGCCTGGGCGTACTGGGCCAGATTCATCCGCTCCAGCGCGGCCAGGGCCTCCTGCTCTGTGGCTGTGCCGCCCAGCCTCGCTTCCGCCAGCACGCTGTCCCCAAAAAGCTGGAGGTTCACATCCTGCATGATGAGGAAAGCCTTTCGCCGTCTTTCTTTTCGGCCCAAGGGGCTTCCGTCCCACAGGATCGTCCCGGCCTGCTCCTTCATCAAACCGCACAAGCACCGGGCCAAAGTGGTCTTGCCCGCCCCGTTGTGACCGGTAATGGCTGTGATCTGCCCCCGGGGCGCGGTAAAGGACACATCCTCCCAGACTGCTCTGCCGCCGTAGGAAGCCCGAAGGCCTCGTACCGTCAGACCGCCCGTTTCCGCTGTCGGGTGCGGCTCCGGCAGCGGCACCTCCGTCAAACTCCGCAGACCCATGGAACGCCGTTTCTCTTCCGGCAAAGCCAGGAACTCCGTCCCGGTGTAAATCTGCTCCAGCTGCCCTTCCCGCAGATAAAACACCTGATCAGCCAGGTCTGCGGCATACCACAGGCGGTGCTCCGCCACCAAGACGGTTTTTCCCGCTGCTTTCAGCCGCCCCAGAATGTCCCGCAGCTGGCGGATGCCCTCGCCGTCCAGATTGGAGGAGGGCTCATCTAGCACAAACACCGCCGGCCCCATGGCCCACGCGCTGGCACAGGCGATGCGCTGCTTCTCCCCGCCGGACAGAGCAAAGATATTCCGATCCAGGAGCGGGCCCACGCCGCAGACCTGAACGGCGGAATCCAGGGCCCGGGACATTTCCTCCCGAGAGGCGCCCCGGCTCTCCAGGCCAAAGAGCACCTCGCCGGTGGTGTCCAGATTGAAGAACTGAGACTTGGGGTTCTGAAACACGGAGCCCACGGTCTGCGCCAGCTCCCACAGGGGCGTGCCGGCCACATCCCGGCCGCCCACTGTGACGGCGCCTTCCAAAGTCCCGCCTCCGCCATGCTGGAGAAGCCCGTTGATGAGCTTAATGATCGTGGTTTTGCCGCACCCGCTCTCGCCGGTGAAAAGGATCAGTTCTCCCGGTCCCACGGTAAAAGAGCAGTCCCGAAGGCTGGGCACCGTCTGCCCCTCATAGGTGTACGTCACATGGTCGAAGGTGATCACGGGAGCACCCCCTTGCAGCAGATCCCACCCAAGCACAGGGCCAGGAACAGCAGGACAACGGTCACATCCTGAATGTGGAATCCGATGGGCCGCCAGGAGGACATTTTCCCCGGGTGCTCAATGCCTCGGGCGGTGGCGGACTCGCTGAGTTCCTCCGCTGTCTGGGCCGCCCCCATGAGCATGGGGACATAGACACACTCCAATTTTTCCTCCAGGCCGTGGATCTGGCGCAGGGCCATGGCGTCCCGGATATGCCGGAAGTCCTGGCGGAGCGCCGGCAGAAAACGGAGGGTCACCGCCAGAGTGATGGAGAAACTCCGGGGCGCTCCCAACCGCTCCAGAGCGGCCATGAACTGGCTGACACTGGTAGTGGCAATGATGTAAGCCCCGCCGGCAATGCAGGGAAAGACCAGAATGAAATAGGTCACTGTGGCAAAGACCGTGGCAAGAGAGCCAGGCAGCAGCGGCAACAGCCAGAACTGTACTGCCACGATGACCAGATAGACCAGCAGCAGGCCCACCAGCATCTTTCCCTTCCGCTCCAGCAGGAATAGGCCGAAGTAGGCCAGCATCACGGCGACGCGGAACACCGCCGGAGTCCAGGTGAACACCACCACATTGGCCAGCAGCCAAATCAGGATTTTGGTCCGTGGGTCCAGAAAGGAACCGCGGGCAGCCCGCGTCCTCATTGTGCCAGCCCGGCCTTGACGAAGTGCTTGCGCATGAGCTTCATGCCCAGCAGGGCGCCCAGGATGGAGCCCACCAGGATACTCAGCACGATGATCCCGAACACCGGCCAGGTCAGCAGGCCCTCCATGGTGGCCATATAGCCGGCATCCATCATCTGGGCGGCATACTCCAGATAGCTCTCTTTGGTGAACCACAGGGGCAGGAAGTCCCCGATGAATCCCAGATTGAAGCAGAAGAAGCCCAGCACCAGCCAGCTCTTCTGCCTGAACTGCCCGGCCCGCAGGCACAGCTCACACAAAAGTCCGCCCACCAGCCCGGTGATGGGGAACATCCATGTGGCGGCTACCAGCACCACGCCGGTAACAAGGCTGGTGAGCAGAAAGGGACCGTTCTTTCGCACTTTGGCAACCATCAGCATGAACACCGGCCCAATCAAGATGGCATCAATCAAGTGGGTGGCAAACCACACATAGGGACTGACGCCGCCTACCAGCATAAAGACAAAGCGGATGGCGATGCACACCGCTCCCAGCGCGCCGGCGGTGATGGCGTCCTTTGCTGTCAGCTTCCGTTTTCCCTGTTCCAATGATTGAGACATGTTTCTGTTCCTCCTGTTCCTAATCGTTAGTTATTGCTAACCACAGAACAGAATAGCACATCTCTCTGCCTTTCACCAACTCCATTTCAGCGTTTTGGCTCCAAACAGCATTTGATTTTCCTTGTCCCATTGACGGCCTGCTCCCGGTTCGATACAATCAAAGCAAGAGAACACAAGGGAGGAAACATTTATGTCCAACCTGTCACAGCTCTTTGACGCTGGGCGTTTCCCCGGCGGCGTGGAGATCCGTCCCGACGGGAAAGCCGCCGTGATGACGCTCCGCGGACCAGAAAACGGCAGTCTGCGGCTGTTCTCCCTTTGGGAGGGTGTGATCCTCTCCTTCAACCGGATTGATACCCAGGTCTGGCCTCTGGCGCAGGCCGAGGCAAACAATATCCTCCTTTTGAATTTCTGTCAGAAGGGCCGCTGCGAGGTGGCGCTGGATGACGGCCAGTTCGCCTTTCTCTCCCAGGGGTATATGGCTGTGGGGACACAGCAGGCCCAGGAGGAATATTGCTATCCCGGAAGTCTCTATGAGGGGATCGAGCTGTTCCTTGATCTGGATGCGCTGTCCCGGCAGCTCTATCCGCTCTTTCAGGAGAGTGAGGTCAGCCCGGAGGAGATCATGGAGCATCTGCACACCCACCGCCGCCTGTATCTGGCCTCTACTCCGCCCACCGTTCAGACGGCGCTGGACGAACTGTGGCAGCTGCGGGATTCCCAGGAGCTGGGTCTGATCAAGCTGCTCTCCGCCCGGCTGCTCTGGGAAGTGAAGCGACAGCCTGTGGAGGCCAGTCCGTCGATCCGCTACTTCACCCGCTCCCAGGTGGCCATTGCCAGAGAAACCCGGGAGATCCTGTGCGCCGATTTGAGCCAGAACCACACGGCGCGGGAGTTGGCAGAGCGGTTTCAGGTGAGCGAAACCAGCCTGAAAAACTACTTCCGGGGCGTGTTCGGGGAAAATCTATCCATATTCCTGCGGGAGGCGCGGATGCGCCGGGCGGCAGAGCTGCTGCAGGACACCGAACTGCGGGTGGCCGAGATCGCGGCACAGGTGGGCTACGAAAATCAGAGTAAATTCGCGGCGGTCTTTGCCAGGCAGTTTGGCTGTCCGCCGCTGGAATATCGCAGAAGGGCACGGCTCGATTGAGCCGCGCCCTTTTCTGCCCGGTTTCAAAAAGCGTTATGCCTCCGCACCGTTCAGCCGCCACTGGGCGCTCTCGCTCTGAAGCTCCACCATGCGGCGGTAGAGGCCGCCCTGTTCCATCAGCTCCGCCGGGGCGCCCTGCTGGGCCACATGGCCGTCCTCCAGCACCACGATATGGTCAGTCCTCGCCACGGTGCGCATCCGGTGGGCGATGACCAGCACCGTCTTGCCCTGAAGCAGACGGGAAAGGGCACCCTGTACCTTTGTCTCATTTTCTACATCCAGGGAGGCGGTTGCCTCGTCCAGCAAGACGATGGGTGCGTCTTTTAGGACTGCACGGGCGATGGAGATCCGCTGCCGCTCCCCGCCGGAGAGTTTGGCGCCGTTTTCCCCAATGGGCGTGTCATAACCCTGGGGGAGCCGTTCCACAAATTCATCGCAGTTGGCGGCCTTGGCAGCGGCGCGTACCTCCTCGTCCGTGGCGCCGCGCTTGCCCAGGCGGATGTTCTCCATCACCGTGTCATCAAAGAGAACCACATCCTGGAATACCATGGAGTAGTCGGTAAGAAGTACCTCCGGGTCCACCGTGGAAATGTCCACGCCGCCCACGGTAATGCGGCCGGCCGTAATATCCCACAGGCGGGCGGCCAGACGCGCACAGGTGCTTTTGCCGGAGCCGGATGGCCCCACCAGAGCTGTGACTTCTCCCTCTTTTGCGGTGAAGCTCACGTCCCGGAGCACCTGTTTCTTATCGTAGGCGAATCCCACATGGTCAAAGATAATGTCGTGACCCTGGGGATGGAAGGTCTCCGCCCCTTTGGCGATAGGGGTTTCGTAGATCTCATTGATACGGTCGGCGGATACCTGGGAGACAAACATTTCCGCGATGAGGGCCAAGCTCTGGTCGAAGGGAGCATACACCCGGGTGATAACCAGCAGGAACAGGAACAACAGCATGAAGTCGATCTGCCCGGACAAGATCAGGCTGGCACCCGTCAGGATAGTAGTTGCTACGCCCAAGCGCATGATCACGCTGGCGGCGTTGACAAATAATCCGGTGGTGAGTTCGCCCCGGATGGTGACTTTTTCGTGCTGGTCGATCTTTTCATAAAGGCCGGTCAGATACCGCTCCTCCTGATTCGTGGCCCGGATCTCCCGGACATTTTCAAGAGCTTCCTGGATACCATCGGACACCCGTATGGCAGCCGCTTTCGTTACCTCGGAACTGCGTGCGGCGATTTTTCGGCTTCCGAACAGCAGGGCGAAAGCCACCGGCACGCCCCACAGGCAGGCGAGCATCAGCCGCCAGTCGTAGATCAGCAGACACACGGCGATGATGGCGGTGGAGATGTAGGCTCCGTATAGGTATCCCAGCACATGGCTCCAAACATGTTCCATCCGGTTCACATCGCCCATCAGCGTTTCCGTAAGGTCTGCCAGGTCGCGCTTGCCGAAGTAACCCAGGGGAAGTTTACGCAGCCGCTCCGCCAGATGAAGGCGTGTGGCCTGGACCTCATCATACACCAGGCCATAGGTAGCGTGGTACTGCTGCAGATGTGTCAAAAAGGACAAAAGGATAAATGCGATGGTCAAAACGATTGGCAGTACAGCCCCGGGCAGGGGTGCGCCGTCCGTCAGAGTATCCATAAAGCTCCCCATCAGCAGATACAGGATTCCCATACCGCCCATGACTACCAGATTGGTAATGACAGTCCAGACTGCGCCTCTTTTGGTGTTTTTCAGGCCCTGGTCCGTCAGGGCGTATTTACGCTGAAATTCTTTGCTGAACATTTCTTCCACCCCTTTCTCACGAGCCGCTGGCGATCTTCCACTTTATCGCCTGGGTATAGTCCGCCCACATCCTGGTATACAGCCCGCCAGCGGCGGTCAGTTCCTCATGGGTGCCCCGTTCCAGGACTTCTCCTTTGTCCAGTACAAGGATCTGATCCGCGCCTACCACTGTGGACAGCCGGTGCGCGATCATGATGACGGTGCGGTCCTTCGTCAGTTTTGCAAAGGCTTTCTGGATCAACGCCTCATTCTCCGGGTCGGCAAAGGCGGTGGCCTCATGTTTATATACACAAATCCCCGAAAGCCGCATAAACACTGAACTTTTTAACCATCATCAAAAAACAGAATATCCCTATAACCACACTGAAAACGCCTTTTGACGGCTTCCCAGCCGATCACGGGGCGTTTTCTGGTGTCCGGCGTATCGTTTCCACGGTACGCCATTTTTTATGCCCAAAACCAGAAAGGAGGCGACGCCATGTATTTTACATCCGGCAGCAACCGCGCCTTTGAAAGCCTCATGCAAGGCAAGCCCGGTTTCGACCACTACGACAGCGGCGACGCCGGAGCGCCGGAGGATTGCGGCGACTGCCGTTTCTACCGTCCCGACTGGAAATACCAGTTTTGCGTGTATGCAGAGTGTCCCTACCAGCCGGGCAAGCTCACCGCCCTTGACGCGGTTCTATTCCAAGTGAAAGGAGTTGACGACGAGATGGCAGTTTTTCGCGTGGAGAAAAACCGGGGCTACACGGTGATGTCCAACCACCACCTGCGGAACAAAGACCTGTCCCTGAAAGCCAAAGGGCTGCTTTCGCAAACGGCTGGCCGCCGCCCAAAAGCGGGCCGGGGAACTGGAAAAACTGATTTGCAAAATCTATGAGGACAACGCCCTGGGTAAGCTGCCGGACGCCCGGTATGAGGCCCTGGACGCACAGTACGCCAAAGAGCAGGACGCCCTCAATGCGGAAATCGCGGAACTGGAAAAGGCCGTTACCGGCTATGAGCAGAGCCGGAAATCTGCGGAGAAGTTTATTGCCCTGATTGATAAGTATGAGAATTTCGACACGCTGACAAATACCATGCTCAACGAGTTTGTAGAGAAAATCCTTGTCCATGAACGCGCCCGCAAAGGCAGCCAGGACACCACGCAGGAGGTTGAAATCTACTTCAACTTTGTGGGCCGGTATATCCCGCCCGCTTTGCAGCCGGTTCCCCTGACCCCGGAGGAACAGGAAGAACTGCGGAAGAAGGAGGAACGCAAGGACAGGCTTCACCAGAACTACTTGCGCCGCAAGGCAAACGGCAAGCAGAAGGAATGGGAAGAACGATATAACGCCAAGCGCAAGGCAAAAATGGAGGCGGCAAAGGCCGCAATCCGGGCCGAGGACATGGAGAAGGGCATTTTTACCACCGTCAGCCAGTTACCCAGGCAGGAGCCGCGCAAGGCAACCGTATCGGCCAGTGCCGCAGTTTAACTATCACAGTGCAAAGGAGAATGAACATGAGCGAATTGACTTACGCCCGCTGCGGGGATTACTACATCCCCGACCTGAAACTTTCCAAGCAGCCGGAGGCCCCTATCAGCAAGTATGGCCGTATGCGGCAACGCTACCTGAAAGAACATCGGCCCAGCCTTTACAGCAGCTTGATTTTGAGTGAAAAGCTGTACCCGCACCTGTTGGAGATTGACCGGGCGGCACGTGAACGGATGGACGCCATGCTGCCCCGGATGCTGGTGGCGGCGGGCGTCACCGAGGAACTGAAATCCCGTGACCCCATGCGCTGGGTGGGGCTGATGAACACGCTGAAAGCACAGGCGGAGGAAATTCTTTTTCAAGAACTGATTTACACATAGTTTTGAACACAGGCAGGAGCCGAGACATTATCTCGAAAGAGATTTCTCGGCTCCTACCTAAATGTTTTTTAATTTTTTTGAGCGCCGATATTCCAGCGGGTTCATCTGAAATTGTTGTCGAAATACTTCGGCAAACTTCCCTTGTTTTGTATATCCAATTTGTGCAGCGATTTCAGATATGGATAGCGTGGTTTCGGTCAATAACTTTTCTGCCATGCTCATACGCAAATCGCGCAGATAATCAGAAACATTTTTTCCATACACTCCACGGAAATAGTTTTTCAGGCTTGTTTCGCTAACGCCGAATTGCTGTGCAATCTGCTTCATGGGAATATGCTGTTTCAAATCAGCAGTTAATATCTGCTCTGCTTTTTTTGCAATTTCTACTTGTATGCTGGTATAGAAGGTGAGAGTTTTTTCCTGGACAACATTTCCTGCATCTAACAGTAGATGCAGCAACTCTAAGACGCAAAGCTTCATGTGAAAAGGAGATGGTGTCTCATAGAGCTGCCATAACCGTTCAAGGATTTTACCCATTTCGCTGCTGGCTTCTGCGATGTATGTATCCGTTTTTTCAAAATAGATTTCTGACAGTTGCGACAAGTTCAAATTAAAAAGATTATCCACATTGGAGTTGGCTTCTGTGAAAAAATCAGGGTCAAAATACATGGTGATACCATGATAATACTTCGTAGGGAAATAAGATTCGCTTTGCGAGGTCTGCCTGCTGATGCAAAAATCTTTTTCTTTGAGATAAATATAAGAATTGTCATCCAAAAGCATTTCAATCCGGCCACCCACACAATAATTAAACTGCATAGGGTGATACACAGCATTTTCTGCGATTTCTCCCGGCAAAGAACGAGCGTGAATGTCAAAGAAAATCAGGTGCATATATGGCAGAATATTGAAAAGGGTTGTTTTACTGATGCCCTCTGCCGAATTGATTGTGAATGACAGGCTATCCGGCCCTTTTTGTAACTGCACATTTGATGAAACCAAATAGTTTTCAAGCATTTGATTTAATATTTCACCCATTACACCGCCCCTTTTTCAGCTACTATTTCTTGCGATATGGAAATCGTCACAACTATTATCGTCTTATTTTGATTTCTTGTCAAGTTGAAAACTCGTTGCTATATGGGGCTAAAACGCTGATATAGGGATAGAAGTACAGAAGCCAGGTATGTTATACTTCATTGTGGTTAGCGAAGTCTAACTACAACAAAAGGTTAGGAGGACATTCTCATGAATGAAAAGAAACTAAAGGCAAGAGATTTCATCACCATTGGTATCTTTACCGCGATCCTGTGGGTTGTGCAGATGGTTATCATGTATCTCGGATTTCTGTCCCCGTTTATTGTCGCCGGCTATGCGGTTCTCATCCCGATTGTCACTGGTATTCCGATGATGCTCTACTATGCGCGGATCGAGAAGTTTTGGATGCTTACAATAACATCGGTTATTGTTGCAATCCTGTTGTTTATCTTTGGCATGGGCTTTCTTGGCGCACCTATTTGTATTGCGGCAGGAGTGATTGCAGATCTGATTGCCAAGTCCGGGAAATATAAAAGTTGGAAAAAAACCGTTATCAGTTGCGGCGTATTCAATCTTTGGGTTAGTGCAAGTTATCTTCCCCTCATTCTCACAGCAGACTCTTACAAGCAAAGTCTGATTGAAAGCGGATTTGATGCTTCTTTTGCCGATACTCTGTTTACACTTGTAACCCTTGCTACATATCCGATTATTATTCTGCTCTGCTTTGTGTGTGGAGTAATCGGTGCGTTTATTGGTAAGGCCGTTGTACGGAAGAACTTTGAAAAGGCGGGAATTGTATAAATGGAAAATGGATATAGAAAAAGCCTCAATATCCGCTTCCATCTTGATCCGAGAACAAAACTACTTTTGCTGATTTTGTTTTCTGTTGTTGTGATGATTGATGTAACGGATGGCCCGGCTTATATTGTCCGGGCCATCATGACCTACATTCCTGTGGTTCTGGTCTGCCTGGAAGGGAAACCCCATGTAGGCGCAAGATTTACTGTTCTTTTCATTTTGGCTACATGGCTTATGGAAATTACGCAGGAAAACATCGGGGGCATAGCGGGCATGTTGATCCTGTTTCTATGCTACATGATTACGCAGTTTGCACCAACGATGATTATGGTCTGGTACTGCATTTCAACAACGAAAATCAGTGAATTTATGGCCGCTATGAACCGTATGCGCCTGCCACAAGGACTTGCAATCTCTATTGCCGTAATGATGCGCTTTTTCCCCACATTGTCAGAAGAATACCGGTCAATCCGTGATGCTATGCGTATGAGAGGAATTACTTTTGGCGGCGGCAAGGTAACTAAAATGATTGAATATCGCTTAGTTCCTCTGCTGTTTTCCTGTATCAGTATCGGGGACGAGTTATCAGCGGCGGCAGTCACCAGAGGCCTTGGAGCCCCGGTAAAAAGGACGAATGTTTGTGAAATTGGGTTCCATAGCAAAGATTATTTGATAATTGCAGTAACTTTAGTGTTGTCAATTTTATATATTTACCTTTCGGTGTGAGTGGAAGTGGGATGATATGATTGAGATAAAAAATGTAACCTTTCATTATTCAGGATTAGACCAAGCGGGGCTTTGTGATTTTAACCTGTCTGTTACAGACGGAGAATGTATTCTTTTGTGCGGTGCATCAGGCTGTGGTAAAACAACTGTGACGAGGCTTATCAATGGTCTTATCCCCCATTTTTTTAAGGGCGAGCTTACAGGGACTGTTTGCGTGAATGGCTTAGACATCAAGCAGCAGGAACTTTATAATCTGGCCGGAATTGTCGGGTCTGTTTTCCAAAATCCCCGCAGCCAATTCTTTTCCGTAGACACAGACGGAGAAGTGGTCTTTGGGCCTGAAAATATTGGCTTGCCAAAACCGGAAATTTTATCCAGAAAAAAGCAGGTAGTCCAGGAGTTAAATCTAAATTATCTTTTGGGCCGCAGCCTTTTCGACTTATCTGGCGGCGAAAAACAAAAGATTGCCTGTGCATCGGTGGCGGCTCTCTTACCGGACATCATCATTTTGGATGAGCCATCCTCAAACCTGGATTGGGCGGCAATCCGCGATCTGCGTGATGCTATGCAGCTTTGGAAATCTCAAGGCAAGACGATCATCATTTCAGAACACCGCCTATGGTATCTGAAAGATATTATTGACCGGGCAGTTTATATGGAAAAAGGCCGCATTGTCAACGAATGGACAAGGCAGGAATTTTCTCAGCTTACAGAAAAGGAATTGAAATCTTATGAACTTCGGCCTGTTACATTGGAGGAACGCTATATCCGGCAATTTTCTAATGTTTCAAAGTCAGGCGATGAAAATTCCGCAGATCAAAGAAATCTGGAAACAGGTATTGACGGAGATGAACTGTTGTGCCTTACAGATTTCTATTTTACCTACACACCGCGAAAATATCTTTTCGTAAAGAAAAAGCTGACACCAGAAGATGAAGAAATCTGCGATTTGCGGATACCACATCTTCAAATTGAAAAAGGGAAAATCGTTGGAGTGATTGGGGATAACGGCTCTGGAAAATCAACCTTTCTTCGATGCTTATGCGGATTAGAAAAGACCTGTATAGGCACTGTCGAAGTCTCAGGCAGAACATATCATGGGCGGCAGTTGACAAAGATTTGCTATATGGTTATGCAGGATGTAAACCATCAACTATTTACAAACAGTGTTCTCTCCGAAGTACTTCTGTCAATGGAACACCCCGATGAGAAGGCAGCCGAAAAAATTTTAGAAAGCCTTGACCTGGATGAATACAAGGAAAAACATCCAATGGCTTTGTCAGGAGGACAAAAGCAGCGGGTAGCGATTGCATCTGCGATTGCAGCGCAGGCGCAGATTTTACTTTTCGATGAGCCGACATCCGGACTGGATTACCGCCACATGCGTGAGGTAGCGGAACTTTTGAAAAGACTGGCGGCCGAAGGAAAGACTATATTTGTATCGACCCATGACCCGGAACTGATTGCTTTATGCTGTGATAAGATTATCCGAATCACTGAGGGGCGGGCGCAGGAAGTCGGCTAATATTTCTGAAGAAGGAGGTTGATAAGTTGTGAAAGAACAGAAAAAGGGTTCTCCCCTCGGCACTCTTTGGAGCTGGGGAAAGGCTCATCATGGTAAATTCGTTTTCAGTATTATCCTGGCAATTCTCGGCGTGGCCTGCCAGATGATACCATATTTTTGTGTTGTTAATGTCATTTCCAAAATGTTCGCAGGAGAAACTGCCTTCTCCGCATATCTGCCTGTATGTCTTGTGGCTTTGACTGGATATTGCGGGAAAGTGCTTTTTTCAAACCTGTCAACAGTAATTTCCCATAATGCGGCGTATAGTACGCTGCGGGATCTGCGGGAGCGTGTTGTGGAAAAACTCGCAAAGGTTCCGATGGGAACGATTTTAGACACCCCATCCGGCCACTATAAAAGTATCATTGTTGACCGGATAGAAGGGATGGAAATACCGTTTGCCCATCTCCTGCCGGAAATGACTTCAAATATGTTGGTGCCGTTGTTTATCATTGTGTACCTGTTCGTTTTGGATTGGCGGATGGCACTTCTATCCTTGGCAACCCTGTTTATCGGGTTGGTCATTATGTCCATCGGTATGCGGAACTATGCCACAGAAGGCGCAGGTGCAATGGCCGCCAGCAAGAAAATGGCTGATGCTGTTGTAGAGTATATTGGCGGTATTGAGGTAGTCAAAGCATTCAGCCAGTCAGCAGGTTCCTATGAGAAATATGCGGATGCTGTCCGGGGCAATGCAGATTACTACATAAAATGGATGGCTAACAGCCAGAAAACCATGTGTTCTTATAATGCAGTAATCCCGTCCGTACTTCTAAGCGTCCTTCCGGGCGGTATGGCTCTTTGGCTTTCCGGCAGTTTGGAAACCATGACCTTTATGGCGGCGGTTATCTTTTCCCTTGGACTTGTGGGGCCAATCATGGAGGCTTTTTCTTTCACCGGCTCTTTGGCTATGCTGGGAAAAAATACAGAGGAAATCGACAGCATCTTAAATGCCGAAGAACTTCATCATGCCAATAGGCCTGTTGCGTTTGGTGATTTAGAAATTGAACTCAAGAATGTTTCTTTTTCTTATGATAAACAGCAGGAAGTTTTGCATGGCATAAATCTTTCCATCCGCCCCGGAACGATAACCGCCTTTGTGGGGCCTTCCGGTTCCGGCAAGTCTACGATTGCAAAACTAATTGCCGGATATTGGGATGTTACCAGCGGCAGCATTACTTTGGGTGGTCATGAGCTGACAGAGGTTCCGTTGTCACAGCTTTCGGAACAAATTTCCTATGTATCCCAGGACAATTACCTGTTTAACCGCAGTATCCGTGAAAATATCCGTATGGGAAAACCTGGCGCATCTGATCAAGAAGTTGAAAAAGCAGCAATCCGAAGCGGCTGTGACAGCTTTATTCGTGGGCTGGATAAAGGTTATGAAACGATTGTCGGCAGCAGCGGCTCCCAGCTTTCCGGCGGTGAGCGCCAGCGAATTGCCATTGCCCGCGCTATGCTGAAAGACGCTCCCATCGTGATTTTAGACGAGGCAACAGCTTTCATTGATCCAGAGAATGAAGCAATCGTCCAGAAAGCAATTTCTGCATTAACTGCCGGAAAGACACTGATTGTAATTGCCCATCGGCTTTCTACAATCACAGGCGCAGATAACATTGTGGTAGTCAATGCAGGAAATATTGAAGCACAAGGCACCCATGAACAATTACTGGCTCATTGTCCGCTTTACAAGGATATGTGGCAGGCGCACATTGGTGCAAGAGATGAAGCGTAAGGAGGTGGTTTCATGCTTGGCACATTAAAGAAAATATTTGCATTTGCAGGCAATCGGAAAGGGCTTTTGAAAAAATCATTGTTCTTTTCCTTTCTTAACGGTATTTTTGCGTCATTTCAGTTTGGCGCGCTCTACTTCATTGTAGACGCTTTAGCTTCGGATAACCACAGTCTTACTTCTGTATGGCTGGCGCTGGGTATGATGATGCTTTCCATCGCCGGACGGATTTTCTCATCCTTCTTTTCCATGAATGAGCAGACGGTAGTAGGATATGGCATGGTAGCTGATAAGCGTATTTCGATTGGTGATCGCCTCCGCTATATTCCGATGGGCTACTTCAACAAGAATAATATCGGCACGATAACCGGCATTGTAACCACGACATTAGGGGATGTAGAAAGTTCAGCACCCGTGGCATTAGTCAATATGATTGGAGGCTTCTTCAATTCTGTTGTTCTTATTCTGTTCCTGCTTCTTTTTAATTGGCAGCTTGGACTTGTCGCTCTGGTTGGTGTTGTCTGCTACCTGTTGGTGACAGAAGCAGCTACTCGAAAATCGACTTCCACAGCAGAAAAAAGGCAGAGCGCACAGAGGGGATTAGTAGAAGCTGTTTTGGAATACATCCAAGGCATGGGTGTGGTAAAATCCTTTGGTTTTGAAAAGGATAGTTCCCAATCTATTGCTGCTGCTATTCGGGATAGCAACAAAGGCAATTTGAAGCTGGTTTATGCAGTAGCTCCTTACATTGCGCTGCAACAGCTTATAGTGCGGATTTTTAGCACGATTTTACTGATACTGTCCATTTATCTTTATACGATCAACGCATTTTCTTTTGTGTATGGCATCCTTTTTGTTGTTCTGTCCTTCACTGTGTTCAACAATCTTGAAAGCGCTGGTAGTCAGATTACGATGTTGCAGATGCTGGCATCTTCGATTGATACCGCAAATTCTGTGGATAATACGCCAGTAATGGACGAAAAGGGTACAGATATTACGCCGCAGGACACAAATATTGTCTTTGATAATGTGGATTTTTCCTATTCAACGCGAAAGATTTTAGACCATGTTAGTTTTTCTATCCCTGAAAAAACGACTACGGCCATTGTAGGCCCTTCCGGGGCAGGTAAGACAACGATGTGCAATCTGATTGCCCGCTTTTGGGATGTGAACGCCGGGAAGATTACCATAGGCGGTACAGATGTACGGGATTTCAAACTGGACAGCCTCATGAAGAATATCTCGATGGTGTTTCAGAGCGTGTACCTCTTTGCAGATACGATTGAGAACAATATCAAGTTTGGCTGCCCGGACGCCACCCATGAGCAGGTAGTCGAGGCGGCGAAAAAGGCTTGCTGCCATGACTTTATTTCTGCTCTGCCGGAGGGTTATGACACCGTGATTGGCGAGGGCGGCGGTACTTTGTCCGGCGGCGAGAAACAGCGTATTTCTATCGCCCGCGCCATGCTGAAAAATGCACCCATCATCATTTTGGACGAGGCAACAAGCAGCGTTGACCCGGAGAATGAGGATGAATTGCAGCGGGCTATTGAGGCGTTGACCCACGACAAGACCATCATCATGATTGCCCACCGGCTGAAAACTGTTCGGAACGCCGACCAAATCCTTGTGTTAAACAATGCCCATATTGTCCAGCGCGGCACTCATGCAGAGCTGATCCAACAGAAGGGTCTGTATGCCGACTTTGTATCGGCCAGACAGGAGGCCATAGGCTGGAAACTGGCTCAGTAAAGGAGGTTCAGATGAAACTTCATGCGTCCGGGGAGGACTATCTGGAAACCATCCTTGTTCTCCAAAAGAATCTCGGTATGGTACGCTCCGTAGATGTGGCCCGGCACATGGAGGTGTCAAAGCCCAGCGTGTGCTATGCAGTGGCTACCCTGCGGGACGGCGGCTTTCTTACAATGGACGAAGATCACTTTCTCCATCTGACCGATGTGGGCCGCGAGGTTGCCGAAAAAATCTATGAGCGCCATTGCTTTTTTACCGAGCAGCTTATCTCCGCAGGCGTTGACCCCAAAACTGCGGAGGCCGATGCCTGCCGGATTGAACACATCATCAGCGATGAGAGCTTTTCACGGCTGAAAGAGGCAGCCGCACAAGAGCAAGAATAAACCGAATAAGACAAGCTATCCTGCCCCGCTAAACGGGGAAAGAAAAAAACCGTTGCAGGGCAGGTAGCTTCGTGCGCCCATAATGGATTTTCAGGGTACTGCGGCGGTTTTGAGTACATCAAGGCCGCCGTTCCTTATGCCCTCGACAAAGGAGTGACGCCTATACGCTGACACGGCGGCTTTAGGAGGGAGCCGCCATGAAGCACACTGACCGCCGACAAATTCAGACGATATTTGCACTATCGTCAAAAAAAGCCCGGCCACCCAACCACCCCCGTCTGGCAGCCAGTGCGAAAATTGTCACAATGTAACTGAATACCGTATTTTTTGCGCTCGAATATAGACGTAATTCCAGTGGTCAAAGACGCATTCAAACCGCCCCCGGGCACAGTGATGGATGCCGATCACATCCTGTTCCATGCCATCCTGAAAGCAGGTCTCACAAGCAAAATCCGTCACCATCAGCTGTACGCCCGGAAAAATATCATAGAGCCAGAGGTCTGCATGGCCATCGTTCACCGGATATGTGGCATGGCTGACGAAAGGCGCTGCCCCCGGTGTTATGACTTTATCTTTCAAATAGTTCAGCTCCTGCACCGGGTCTCACCTCATTCCTATTTTACTACGGGACGCACCTTGTTTTTCCCTCAAAAAATTACAGTTCGAAATGTACCATCTTCACCATACAGAGCCGATCAGAAACCGCCATGCTAACCTTCGTAGACAGCTTCAAACCGCTTTTGGGGATATGGCGGTAGTAGGGCTCTTCGGCCAGCACTCTGACCCCGCCGCCGATTTTTCCGGCCAGTTTCGCTGCCGAGTCCACATAGAAAAACATCTGTGCGTCCCCGTGGCCCACCTGCTTCATGTACTTTTTCCGCATCATGGCCATGCCGCTTTTGCTCACAGTGTCAAAGACGATTTCAATCCCTCCAACCCCCGTGAGCATCCGCAGGAGGCCCACAACCTTGCTTTCCTCAAAATAGTGGAACAGACCGCCGGCGATGACCAGAATAGGAGCGTCCGGCACATCGGCGCGGATCTGCTTGATCCAGTCTTCAGCAAAGGCATCTCCGGCGAGATAGGTCTCCCGCTCCGGCTCCGGCAGCAGCTCCCGCCGATACTTCACCACATGGGGCAGATCCACCGCATACCAACGCGTCTTCCCATTGTCGCAGCGGTAATAGGCCGTCTCCAGGCCACAGCCAAGCTGGACAATGACACCGTTTGGCCTGCGGTCCAGAAACGCCCGGATGAACCGGTCCATATTGGCAGAACGGACGGCGGAGGCCAGTAGGGTATACTGGCTCTGGCTGTCCTGCTTCAGCAGACCGAACGGCAATTTCTCTTTTAACTCCAGCGCCTTTTGATCGTATAAAATCCGCGGGCAATGCTCACTGGCATAGAGCCTACCCAACATGGGAATAAATAGCGTATCCTCTACAATGCCTAACTTGGACATAACTACATCCCTCCTGTTATCCAGATCACTTCCCGCAGACAAACTGTCTGGAAGATCCCGGCATCATCATTTCAGCCCACTGTTGGAGCCGAAGACTTCTTCCGCGGTATCCATGAGTCAGACATTCTGATAGCCCATCTCCTGCAGTTTTTGCGCAAAGGCATCCCCATCATCTTGACTACCGGTCTGACAATTTGAAAACGAATACCTATGCGGCACATTTTCTTACAGTTCACCAAAACATATTGATGAGCAGCCCCAGCCCTGCCTGGGCTGCCGCCAGGATAGGGCACATAAAAAACGGCCACTGAAGCAGATGCTCCGGCAGAGCATAGCTCTTCATCCAGGCTTTGAACGCATAGCTGGGGTGCCCCTCCGTACCAGGGATGATAAACCGGCTTTTCGCCTTCCTCTGAATCAGCCAGAAATCCAGAAAGAACAGGTCACAGAAATTGACCATCATCCACTGGATATAGCCCGTTAGAGCCAGCCGCCAAAATCCATCTGTTCCGCCCTCCACTGCGCTGAGGGCGCCGTAAAGCACCAGCGGAAGCCATTCCCCAAAGACGATCCACCGCCAATATCCGGCACTTTCCCGCTTCGTGGGCGGCTCCTTCGACGCCTTGATGATGGCGGGCGGGTAGCAGGGAAACAGCAGCCGGGGCCGATACAGCGCCGCCGCCGCGGCAAACAGGTTAAAATAGGCCGCCATTGCCAGCCCATCGAGTATGGTGCGTATCCAGTTCATATTCTCCTACCCTCCTCTCAAAAGTCCATCCGCACGATCCGCAGCTTCAGCGGCCCGTCGGACAGCTGTGCCAGCAGGCGGTGGAGGGGCCGGATGCCCGGGCCCCGGAGTTTCTGGTAGCCCTGCATATAGCCCCGGCTGGAGACGGCGATCCGGTCTGTCCACGGGGACAGCTCCCTGGCCGGGTCCCGCACCGAAAAATACGCCCCCACATCCCGGATGCCTGCCTGCTTGACCCAGGTTTTCAGCATCAGTTTTACCGCTGTCGGCCCAGCGGCGTCAAATACCAGTCGCCCACCCGGAAATCGCTCTGCCATGGCCGCGCAGAGGGCGCGCACCTGCTCTGTCCGAAAGTAGTAAAACACGCCGGCGGCAAAGAACACCGCCCCGTCCTCCGTCGGGGCGTCGATGGCGTCGAACCAGGAGAGGTCATTCAGATCGGCAGCCAGATTCCGTTCCCGCTCCCCGGCGGGGAGCAGTGCCTCCCGCACCGCCATCACGTCCGGCAGGTCGATATTGTAGATGCGGCACTGCCCGTTGTCACAGGCCCGGCCGGTGCTGTCCAACCCGCAGCCCAGGTTCACCACGGCGGCCCTGGGATGGGCGCGGAGATACTCCCGCACCTCAAAGGCCAGGTCGCTCTGCCGCATGGCGACCTCCAGGGCGCCGAAGGTCTGGAGCAGGCCGCCGGATCTTTGCTCCAGGGCGGAAAAATCATAGTCGATTTGCTCCAGCAGCTCCGCTGCCGTCTGGTCGGCAAACAACTGGGGGAACTTTCTGGTACACAGCGCCCGGCCGTACAGAGGAATCACCAATGTCTCCTGGATGGAATTCTTTTCAATGGGATGCCGCTGCATATATCCCCTCACTTCCTGCCCACCAGCAGGGCGGAGCCAGATAGAAACAGGGTCTTTCCCTCCCAGGGCGTCATAAAGCTTCCGTCCGCCGTGGGGAGCAGCTGCGCCTCTTGAAAGCCATCCTCCCGTAGCTTGCGGAGAAACTCGTCCATATCCCCGTACCGGGAGGGCTCCATCAGGTCATGAATGGCAAAGACGCCGCCCCTCTTCAGTACCCGCAGGGACTCCCGCAGCAGCGTCTGCTTGTCTGCGCCGGTGATGTTGTGGTAGACGTAGTTGCTGGTCACTGCGTCGAAGGTCTCATCCGGGAAATCCAGATGGCGGGCGTCGCCTTGCCGGAAGGTGATGTTGCTCACCCCCTCTGCCCGGGCATTCCGCTCACAGAGTTTCCGGCTGTAGGAGGCGTATTCCACGCCCCAGCGGTCGATGCCCACCATGCGGCCCGAGGGGTTCCTTTTGGCACAGGCGATGGTCAACGCCCCGCTGCCGCACCCCACATCCAGGCCCACGCCGCCCTCCGGAAGTTCAATGTATGCGGCGATGCCCTCGATGATCTGCCGGGACAGCTGCCGCCCGCCCTCGTAGGAAAACATCTCGCGGGCGTACAGGCTCCACGCCGCCCCCGCCAGACATCCCACAGCGCCCAGGCCCAGGGCCGCTCCGGCAAGATGCTTTGCCGTCCGGCCCAAGGGCAGCCGTGATCTGACTGCAGCCGCGCTTCCCGCCGCCAGTACGCCGGCGGCGGTTCCCAGCCCCACGCTCATGCCCCTGGGCATCCAATTCCGATAATCTGGCTTCATGGTCATCTCCCCTTCCGGATTCATCTGCGGAGGACATGGAGATCCTGCTCCCCAGAGCAGTGAGCCCCTGCCCAGGTTTCTATGCGGGTGAAACCGGTCCTCCAGGCGAACTTCACGATCTGTTTTCCAAATTGGCAGATCCTTGATGCCTTTGTTATTTCTTACTCTTCCGCATTAGGCTGGTTCTCCTGTCCGTGACGGTGCCGCCCGCAGCAATGTCCGCCGCTGTGATGGCCGCAGCAGCAACCCCCGTCCGGGTCGGTGGGGTCCAGGTGCAGAAGGTCCACCTTGACGGTGCTCTCCTGGGTGTCCATTTGATTCAAATGATCCATCATAGCATTTACTCCTTCGGAACTTTTCAGAATCAAGCATTGCATTTGCTTGTAGTTAGTTGTTGCTAACCATAGGGTAATTATATAAAACTGCCCCCCGGCTGTCAAGAAACAAACTGCCGCAGGACAAAAATACATTCCTGCGGCAATCGGTTATTTTCTTTTAGGATTTTTGGGAAACCACCCACGCTCCACCCGCTTGGCCTGCTCCTTCAGTTCCCGGATGCTCCACAGGCAGCCGGCGCCAAGCAGCCCCAAAAGGATGGACAAAAGGCCTTGAATCAAAAGGGCCGCCAGCAGGCAGAGCAGGCCGGCGATCAGGAACACCGGCCAAATGCGCTGGGTGAAACGGTACTCGCACCAGATCACCAGGGGGTGAAAGGCTCCGATCACCAGCAGAGACGCGGCGCCCACGACAACGCCTTCCAAGTTCAGTTCCACGGACATCACCTCGCGGACATCATATCACAGAAAAGCAAACGTGAAAACCCACGAGCTGCCATTTCTTCTCAACCGCCCTGTTTCAACTGTCAAAAATCACATTACTGTGGTAGCATAACTGCCTCTTGACATCAAGGTTCCGCTGTGCTAAATTGATAATTAGATTATCGGTAATCTAATTATCTTCCAAGGAGGCGATTGCATGGCAGTGGCGGACCGCTCTATTGATCCCCGGATCCTGGAGAGCGCCCGAACAGAGTTCCTGGCAAGCGGCTTTGAAAAAGCGTCCCTTAAGACCATCTGCGAGGGGGCCGGAGTCACCACAGGAGCGCTGTATAAGCGCTACAAGGGAAAGGAGGAGCTGTTCTGCGCGGTGGTGGAACAGACGGTTTCGGACCTGTACGAAGTGGCCCATGCCCGGGGGGATAAGGACCCCACGGCCATGTCCAACCAGGAACTGATCAAGGCGTGGGACATGGATGGGGCGGACATGATGTGGTGGTTCCGTTTCCTCTACGACCGGCGGGACGACTTCTATCTGCTGCTCTCCTGCTCCCAGGGGACCCGGTACGCCAACTTCCCCCACGATTGGGTGGAGCTTCTGACGAAGGCCACCAGCGCCTATCTGGCGGAGGCCCAGCGGCGTGGCCTGTGCCGGAACGATGTAGAGCCGGCGGAGCTGCACATCCTGCTGTCCGCTTTCTGGACCACGATTTATGAGCCCTTCATCCATCACTTCACCTGGGAACAGATCGAGGCCCACTGCCGGATCGTCTGCGGCCTGTTCAACTGGCATGGCGCGCTGCAGTTTCAGAAATAGGGAAAGCCTCTCCCGGCGGAGAGGTTTTTCACCGGCTATAAGTTAGCAATAACTAATCATCAAAAAAGGAGGTTCAGCTGTGTTTCAAAAAGTCTTGGAGTATGCAGGCGAGTACCGAAAGACCACCTATCTCTCCATGGTGGTGATGCTGATCGGCATTGTGATGAACGTGCTCCCCTTCCTGTTCATCTACCAACTGATCCGCCCCCTGCTTCTGGGGGGATCGCTGGAACTCGGATACGCGGCGTGGCGGGTGGCCGCCATTGCCGTCTGTGGGATCCTGTATGCCGTTTTGTATGTGAAGGGCCTGTCCCTCTCCCACCGGGCAGCCTACAACACGCTGAAAAATCTGCGGATCTCTCTGCAAGGAAAACTGGAGCGGCAGCCCCTGGGCGTGATTCAGGAGAAGGGCGTGGGCGCCCTGAAGAAGATGTTCATTGACGACATCGACTCCATTGAACTGCTGCTGGCCCACGCCCTGCCGGAAGGGCTGGCCAATCTGGCGGTGCCCGCCTTCGTCTTTCTCGCCATGTTCTTCGTGGACTGGAAACTGGCGCTGCTCTCCCTGTGCGCGCTGCCCCTGGGGCTGGTGGCCATGATGGCCATGTACCGCGCCGGCACCAGCAAGATGGGTGCCTACTACGCCTCGGCTCAGAAGATGAACAACACCATCGTGGAGTACATCAACGGCATGGAGGTGGTGAAGGTCTTCAACCGGGACGGGGAGTCCTACCAGCGTTTCGAGCAGGATGTGCGGGGCTACCGGGACTTCACCCTGGCCTGGTACAAGGTCTGCTGGCCCTGGATGGCCCTCTACAACAGCATCCTGCCCTGCGTGGCCCTGTTCACCCTGCCCATCGGGGCGTACCTGGTTTTACAAGGGTATTCCACCCTGCCGGATTTCGCCCTGGTGCTGTGCATGTCCTTCGGCGTGGGTGCGCCCCTGCTGCGGGCGCTGGGGTTCATGTCCACCCTGCCACAGATCAGCTACAAGATCACCGCTCTGGAGCAGCTGATGGGGGCTCCGGCTCTGGAGCAGACAGACGCATCCTTCTCCGGTGAGGATCACTCCGTTTCCTTTGAGGACGTCCGCTTTGCCTATCAGGAGGACGAGGTGCTCCACGGCGTCTCCCTCACCGCACCGGAGGGGAGCCTTACCGCCCTGGTGGGAGAGTCGGGCAGCGGCAAGTCCACCCTGGCAAAGCTCCTGGTCCACTACTATGATGTGGCCGGCGGGAGCATCCGCGTGGGCGGCCAGGACATCCGGGAGATGAGCGTGGAGGCCCTCAACGACCAGATCTCCTATGTGGCCCAGGAGCAGTTCCTGTTCAACATGAGCCTGCTGGAGAACATCCGCCTAGGCCGCCCGGAAGCCACGGACCAGGAAGTACTGGCCGCGGCGGAGAAGGCCCAGTGCGGGGAGTTCCTCGCCCGGCTGGAGCACGGCATCCACACCATGGCCGGGGACGGGGGCAAGATGCTCTCCGGCGGGGAGCGGCAGCGCATTTCCCTGGCCCGGGCAATCCTGAAAAACGCCCCCATCGTGGTCCTGGACGAGGCCACCGCTTTCATGGACCCGGAGAACGAGGAGAAGATGAATGAGGCCATCGCCGAAGTGATCCGGGGCAAGACGGTCCTCGTCATCGCCCACCGGCTCCACTCCATTGTGAATGCAGACCAGATCTGTGTGCTGGAGCAGGGCACCGTGGCCGATGTGGGCACCCACGAGGAGCTGCTGGGCCGCTGCCCGGCGTATCAAAAGCTCTGGCAGGCGGCGGAGGACAGCGCCCAGTGGGGCGTGAATCAGAGAGGAGGCGCGGCACAATGATCCAGCTGATGAAACGGATTCTGGCGGTATCCGGCCGGTACAAGGGGCGGATCCAAATTGCCTTTATCTTTTCGTTCCTGAAATCACTGCTGGCCAAGGCGCCCATTATGCTGGCGTTCCTGGCGCTGGCCGGTTTTTACGAGGGGACCATCACCGCCAGCGACTGTCTCCGGTACGGGGTCGCCATGGCGGTCTGCGTTTTGCTTCAGGTCCTCTTCCACCACATCGCTGACCGTCTCCAATCCGCGGCAGGCTTCCTGGTGTTCTCGGACATGCGGATGGAGCTGGGCGCCCACCTGCGGCGGATGCCCATGGGCTACTTCACCGAGGGGAATATCGGCAAGATCAGCTCCGTCCTCTCCTCCGACATGGTGTTCATCGAGGAGAACTGCATGACCGTGCTGGCGGACATGATGAGCTACATCTTCGCCCAGGCCATCCTGATCGTGTTTTTACTCTTCTTCAATGTCTGGATCGGCCTGGCTGCACTGGTGATCATCGGCGTCGTGCTGCTCATTGCCCGGGGCATGAAGCGGGAGGCCCTTCAGGACTCCGTGGCGCGGCAGGAGCAGAACGAGAACCTCACCGAGGCAGTGCTGGACTTTGTGGAGGGCATTGGGATCATCAAGACCTACAACCTGCTGGGAGAAAAGTCCCGGGAGTTGACGGACAACTTCCAGAGGAGCTGCGACACCAATCTCCAGTTTGAGGAGGACCACTCCCCCTGGCAGCTGCGGCTGAACCTGGCCTACGGCCTGGGGGCGGCGGCCATCGCGGCCATCGCCCTGGCGCTGGAGAGCGCCGGACTAATGAGCGTCCCCTACCTGGTGGGCATCATGCTCTTCGTCTTTGACCTGTTCGGCCCCATCAAGGCCCTGTATACCCAGGCCACCCGGCTGACCGTCATGAACAGCTGCATGGACCGGATCGAGGAGGTCTTTCACGAGCCGGAGCTGCCGGACGACGGCCGGGACTCCATCCCGGATACCGGCGAAGCCCCGGAGGTGGAGTTCCAGCATGTGCGCTTTGCCTACGGGGAGAAAGAGGTATTGCACAACATCTCCTTCTCCCTGCCCCGGCACCAGATGCTGGCCCTGGTGGGGCCCTCCGGCGGGGGCAAATCCACCATCGCCAACCTGCTCACCCGTTTCTGGGACGTGAAGGAAGGACGGGTGCTGGTCCGGGGGAAGGACGTGCGGGAGGTGAAACTGGCCGACCTGATGGACCACATCAGTATGGTGTTCCAGCGGGTTTATCTCTTCCAGGATACCATCTACAACAACATCGCCATGGGCCGACCAGACGCCACTCGGGAGGAAGTGCTGGAGGCGGCCCGCAAGGCCCGGTGCTACGACTTTGTGATGGCTCTGCCCGATGGGTTTGACACGGTGATCGGCGAGGGCGGGGCAAGCCTCTCCGGCGGGGAGCGGCAGCGCATCTCCATCGCCCGCTGCATCCTGAAGGACGCCCCTATCGTCATCTTGGACGAGGCAACCGCCAGCGTGGACGCGGACAACGAGAGCTACATCCAGCAGGCCATCTCGGAGCTGGTGCAGGGCAAGACCCTGCTGGTCATCGCCCACCGGCTCAATACCATTCGCCACGCCGATGAGATCCTGGTTATCGACCAGGGGCGCATCGTTCAGGCCGGCGACCATGAAACACTTATGGCGGAGGAGGGTATTTACCGCCGCTTCATCACCGCCCGCTCCAATCCCACCGGTTGGTGCCGGTAAACACAGTGAGCCGAACGAAACGGAAAGAATGGCCGGGAGATGTATCCCGGTCATTCTTCGTTCCCGCTTCTTCCCTTGATTTATCCCAGAGAACATACAAAACCAATATGGCGACATCTTGCAATTTCATGCGACAAAGAGTATGATGTAGTTAGCAAACGCTAACCATTATTGAGGTGACCATATTTCATGGATGACAATAAGCAGTTTTGGGAGCGGTTTTCACGGCATTACTCCGGTTTCATACGCCGCTCTCAGGCGACCTATCAGCAGATCTGCAAAGCAATGCGTCCTTTTCTGAAACGGGACATGGATGTGCTGGAGTTGGTCTGCGGAACAGGCCAGCTGTCCGTGCCGCTGTCTCCATGTGTCCGGAGCTGGGAGGCAACC
>NZ_AAXG02000017.1 GCF_000169255.2 Pseudoflavonifractor capillosus ATCC 29799 | reverse complement strand
TCCCTGAACTGCTGGATATGGTAGATGAAAAGAAAATCGCGATCAATCCCGCCTACGAGCTGTCTTTCCTCAAAAAAGAGGAGCAGCGGGATTTGCTGGACGCGATGGACAGCGAACAGGCCACCCCCTCTCTCTCCCAGGCCCAGCGACTCAGGAAATACAGCCAGGAGGGGCATCTGACCCTCGATATGATGCGCGTCATCATGGGTGAGGAAAAGAAAAGCGATTTGGACCGGGTGACTTTCACTTCCGACACCCTGCGGAAGTATTTCCCCAAGAGCTACACGCCCCAGCGGATGCAGGAAACCATCATCAAGTTGCTGGAAGCGTGGCAGAAAAAGCGCCAGAGAGACCAGGAACGATGAAAGGAGACGCCTATGAGGGATATTTCAGCCCGTGAGCTGAAAGGACACAACATTCTCGCGGTGGAGCGATTTCGTGACAACACCCGCTGGATGATCGAGTTTTCCATCCTGCGTCCCTGCTCCTACGGCAGTTCTGGCGATGAAATGCGGCTGTTTCTCACCGAGGACGGGTATCAGGCCGCCCTCGTAAGCCAGAAGCGCCGGGAAATCAAAATCAAGCGGTATGCTCGTGTGATCGAGGGCCATGTCCTCGACTTCAAGCCGGACAAGCGCCGCCGCCACCCGTAAACCCATCATCACTACGAAAGGAAAGGAATGAATATGTGTACTGTCCAGAACATCAAGGATGCCATCCGGGAAAACTGCCAGTCCCAATATGACATGGAATCCACCGACATTGACCGGGTTTTGCAGACCCTCCCGTTTTCTCAGGAACCGGGACCATTTTCTAAGCCGAAATCGCAAAGGCCGCTGTATTGGTTCCACGCACGAAAATATGAAAAAGTGTAACTGCCACAATTCTTTTTATAGGATTGTGGCTTTTTTCATGCCCTGAGAACAGAAAGGAGTGAAGTCAATGGCGGTCTTTCGGATTGAAAGAACCCGCGACTATACGGTAATGAGCAATCATCACCTGCGGAACCATGAATTGTCCCTGAAGGCCAAGGGGCTGCTTTCCATGATGCTGTCCCTGCCGGATGACTGGAACTATACCACCCGTGGCCTTGCGAAAATCTGCAAGGAGGGCGTGGACGCCATCGGTAATGCGCTGCGGGAGCTGGAAACCGCCGGTTACATCGTGCGCCACCAGCTGAGGGACCGGCAGGGCCGGATCAGCGATACCGAGTATGTCATTTATGAGCAGCCCCAGCCCCGGCAGCCGGAAACGCCTGGGCCGGATACGGATGTACCAGATACGGCTTCACCAGATACGGAAAAGCCCGCAGAATTAAATATAGAGAAATCAAATACCCAAAAATCAATTACTCATAGATCAAGTACCGATTCCATTCCCTTCCGGGAACCAGCGGCGGTAAGACCGCCGGAACGGAAAGGAAGGGATGCGATGTCTCTCACAGAGATGGAGAGTTATCGGGATTTGATTCTGGAGAACATCGAGTATGACCACCTGTGCCGGGAGTTTACCACCTACCGGGAGGACCTGGACGAGATCGTGGAGCTGATGGTGGAGACCGTCTGCGCCAAGCGGAAAACCACCCGGATCGCTGGCAGCGACTTCCCCCATGAGGTGGTCCGCTCCCGTTTTTTTAAGCTGGACTGCTCCCACATCGAGTTTGTCATGGAGTGCCTGCGGAACAATACCACCGAAATCCGCAACATGAAGCAGTATCTGCTTGCGGTGCTGTTTAATGCGCCTACCACGATCAGCAACCACTACACCGCACAAGTTAACCACGATATGTACGCAGGCGGCTGGTAAGGGCCGCCTTTTCTCATGCCAAAGGAGGAACAACATGAACCAGATGGAAATTTTTAAGAACCCGGAGTTTGGAGCCATCCGCGCCGTAGAGATTGATGGCGAACCCTGGCTGGTGGGCAAGGACGTATCCCTGGCGCTGGGGTACACCAATCCGCAGAAAGCGATTCGAGACCATGTAGATGCAGAAGATCGGACGGTGAACGATTCGTTCACCGTCAACGGAACCGCCATCACGCTCATCAACGAGAGCGGCCTCTACTCCCTGGTGCTGTCCAGCAAGCTCCCCAAAGCAAAGCAGTTCCGCCGGTGGGTTACGTCTGAGGTGCTGCCCTCCATCCGCAAGCACGGGGCCTACATGACCAAGGAAAAACTGTGGGAAGTGGCTACCTCCCCGGAGGCGTTGCTGATGTGGTGGCGCAGATCTACGCCCACCTGCTCCAGCATCATTTTCGTGACCCTGTGGGGCTGGCTGTCTATGTGGAGCTGCGCTACATGACGGCCTCCCTCATGCTGGGGGAATGGTTTGAATAAAAAAACGCGCCTGCGCTTTACGGAGGAAGAACGGGCTGACCCGGCGCTGGAGAAGCCCATCCGTAAGGTGGACAAGGCTGCCGCCAAAGCGGATAAGGCGCAGGCTAAAATTCCGAAAAAACAGGTCCGGCAAAAGACGGTGGACCCGGAGACCGGCAAAGTGACTACCAAGCTGGTGCTGGAGGACAAGAAGAAGCCGCCCTCCAAGCTGTCCCATGCGGTGCGGGATACCCCCGCCAATGCCGTCCTGGGGAAAGTTCACAAGGAAATCCGGGAGACCGAACAGGACAATGTGGGCGTGGAGAGTGCCCATAAGTCCGAGGAGGCTGCCGAGACCGGCGCACGGCTGATGCGGGAGGGCTACCGCAGCCATAAATTGAAGCCCTACCGCAAGGCAGCTCAGGCCGAGCAGAAGCTGGAAAAGGCCAATGTGAACGCCTTGTATCAGAAGTCCCTGCGGGAAAATCCCCAGTTTGCCAGCAACCCCATTTCCCGCTGGCAGCAGAAACAGGCCATCAAAAAGGAATACGCTGCCGCCAAGCGCGCCGGTCAAGCTGCCGGGAATACCGCAAGCGCAGCCCAAAAGACCGGCAAGGCCGCCAAGACGGTCAAGGAAAAGGCACAGCAAGCGGGCGCGTTTGTCATGCGCCACAAAAAGGGCTTTCTGATTGCTGGCGCAATCTTCCTGCTGGTCTGTATGCTGCTCAACACCATGTCCTCCTGCTCCATGATGGCGCAGAGCATCGGTTCTGTGGTGTCCGGCACCACCTATCCGTCGGATGACCCGGAGCTGGTGGCGGTGGAGGCGGACTACGCTGCCAAGGAAGCGGCGCTGCAAGTCGAGATCGACAACATCGAAAGCAGCCATCCGGGGTATGACGAGTACCGCTACGACCTCGACATGATCGGGCATGACCCCCATGAGCTGGCGGCCTACCTGTCTGCTGTCTTGCAGGGCTACACCCGGCAGAGCGCCCAGGCAGAGCTGGAGCGCGTGTTCGACGCACAATATCAGCTGACGCTCACCGAGGAAGTGGAGATACGATACCGCACCGAAACTTCCACGGACCCTGTGACCGGCGAAACAACCACCGAGGAAGTCCCGTATGAGTATTACATTCTGAATGTGAAGCTCACCAGCAAGCCCATATCTTCCGTGGCTTCGGAGCTGTTGACCCCGGAACAGCTGGAAATGTATCAGGTGTACCGGCAGACGCTGGGCAACAAGCCGCTGATCTTCGGCGGCGGCTCCTCCGACACCAGCGATTCCGAGAGTTTAGCCGGTGTTGAGTTCATCAACGGCACCCGCCCCGGCAATCAGGCCGTGGTGGACATAGCCAAAAGTCAGGTGGGCAATGTGGGTGGTCAGCCCTACTGGAGCTGGTACGGCTTCAATTCCCGTGTGGAATGGTGCGCCTGCTTCGTGTCCTGGTGCTACGGCCAGATGGGGCTGTCCGAGCCGCGCTTTGCCGCCTGCCAGTCCCAGGGTATTCCGTGGTTCCAGTCTCACGGACAATGGGGCGGGCGTGATTACGCCAATATTGCCCCCGGCGACGCCATCTTCTTCGATTGGGACCTGGACGGCAGCGCCGACCATGTGGGCCTCGTAGTCGGTACAGACGGCAGCCGAGTTTATACGGTCGAGGGTAACAGCGGCGACGCCTGCAAGATCAAGAGTTATTCCCTGACCTACGAGTGTATCAAGGGCTACGGCCTCATGAACTGGTAACAGAGTTTTTTCAAGAAGGAGTGATTGATTATGGCTAAGAACAAAATCCAGCGCATTGACCAGGAGATTGCCAAGGTCCGCGAGAAGATCGCGGAGTACCAGGACAAGCTGAAAACCCTGGAGGCGCAGAAAACCGAGGCGGAGAACTTGGAGATCGTCCAAATGGTGCGCGCCCTGCGGCTGACCCCGGAGCAGCTGAACGCCATGCTCTCCGGCGGCACGGTCCCCGGCATGGCCGCTGCCTCCACCGACTACGACGAACAGGAGGACACCGACCATGAAGAATAAGAGAATTTTCAAGACCTTTTCGGCCCTCTGCGCCGCCCTGGTGCTGATGATGGGCCTTTCCGTGACAGCCTTTGCCCAGGGGACGGAGCAGCCCCCGGCAGAGGACGCCACCAACGACGCCAATGTAGTGGTGGAGGAAACCGAGGACAGCCCGGCCCTGACCCCGGATGGCAACGCCGCCCTGGTAGATGATTTCGGCGGCAACAAGCAACTTATCACCATCACCACCAAGGCGGGCAACTACTTCTACATCCTCATTGACCGGGCCAACGAGGACAAGGAAACCGCCGTCCACTTCTTAAACCAGGTGGATGAAGCCGACCTGATGGCACTGATGGAGGATGGCCAGACCACTCAGGAGCAGCCCGCCACCTGTACCTGTACGGAGAAATGTGTGGCCGGTGCGGTGAATACGGCCTGCCCGGTGTGCGCCACCAATATGAGCGCCTGCACGGGCAAGGAGCCGGAACCGGAGACCCCGGAGGAAACCCCGGAGCCGGAAGAACCGGCGCAGAAAACCACGGGGCTGAATCCGGCCCTGCTTTTGGCGGTGCTGGCCCTGATGGGCGGCGGCGGTGCCTTTGCCTACTTCAAATTCATCAAGAATAAGCCCAAGACCAAGGGCAACGACAATTTGGACGATTACGACTACGGCGAGGACGATACCGACCAGGAGGACGAGGACCCCTGGGAGACCGAGGAATCCGACGAGCTGGACGCTGACGGGGGCGGCGACGAGGAAAGCGAGGACAAGGCGGATTGACCCGCTTCACCGACAGCCCCTATGAGCGCATGATGACACGCAGGCCGGAGGGCGGGAAGGAAACTTCCCGCCCTCCCTCTTTATCTCCCGGCCACCCCTGTTATGGCTGCGGGAATTACCGTGACGGACAGCCCTGCGTGGGATTCTGCCACCGGCAGCTGACCGCATGGCTGCGGGAAAGGAGGATGAAAAACCATGAAACTGGTGATCGCTGAGAAACCGTCCGTTGCCCAAAGTCTGGCCGCCGTGATCGGGGCCACTGCCCGCAAGGACGGCTACCTGGAGGGCGGCGGCTGGCGGGTGAGCTGGTGTGTGGGCCACCTGGCTGGGCTGGCCGATGCTGACGCCTACAACCCGGACTACGCCAAATGGCGCTATGACGATCTGCCTATTCTGCCGGAACCCTGGCAGATGGTGGTAAGCAAGGACAAGAAGAAACAGTTTGAGGTGCTGAAACAGCTGATGAACGCCCCGGATGTGACCGAAGTGGTGAACGCCTGCGACGCCGGACGCGAGGGTGAGCTGATTTTCCGAAGCGTCTACGAGCTGGCGGGCTGCCAGAAGCCCATGAAGCGGCTCTGGATTTCCTCGATGGAGGATTCCGCCATCCGAGAGGGCTTTGCGAACCTGCGCCCCGGTGCGGACTATGACGGCCTGCGGGATGCGGCCCTCTGCCGCGCCAAGGCGGACTGGCTGGTGGGTATCAATGCCACCCGGCTGTTTTCGGTGTTGTACCACCGGACCCTCAACATCGGGCGCGTCATGTCCCCGACGCTGGCCCTTATTGTCCAGCGGGAGGCCGAGATCGACACCTTCAAGCCAGTGCCGTTTTACACGGTGACGCTGGAGCTGCCCGGTTTCTCTGTTTCAGGGGAACGCATGGCGGACAAGGGCACCGCCCAGCAGCTGAAAACGGCCTGCCAGGATGCGGCTGCTACGGTGAAAAAGGTGGAGCGCAAGGACAAATCCGAGAAGCCGCCCGCCCTCTATGACCTGACCACCCTCCAGCGGGACGCCAACCGGCTGCTGGGGTTCACAGCCCAGCAAACCCTGGACTATTTGCAGAACCTCTATGAAAAGAAGCTCTGCACCTATCCTCGGACGGACAGCCGTTACCTGACTTCGGATATGGCAGCAAGTCTGCCGGAGCTGGTCCGGCTTACCGCTGGGGCGCTGCCCTTTGCCGCTGGTATGGAGCTTGCCTGCAATGCGGCCCAGGTTATCAATGACAAAAAAGTGACCGACCACCATGCGGTGATCCCCACCCGCAACCTCCAGGGCGCGGACCTGTCCGGCCTGCCGGTGGGTGAAAAGGCGGTGCTGGAGCTGGTGTCCCTGCGGCTGCTGTGCGCTGTGGCCCAGCCCTATACCTTTGCGGAAACCGCCGTTGTTGTCGAGTGCGCCGGAGCGGAGTTTACCGCCAAGGGCCGCACGGTAAAGCAACCCGGCTGGCGGGCGCTGGACGCTGCATACCGCGCAGGGCTGAAAAATGTGGAGCCGGAAACCGAGGACAAGGCTCTGCCGGAGCTGTCTGAAGGTCATACGCTGCCCCTTTCTGGTGCTGCCGTCAAGGAGGGCAAGACCACCCCGCCCAAGCACTTCACCGAGGATACGCTGCTTTCCGCGATGGAGACTGCCGGGAAGGACGATATGCCGGAGAACGCCGAGCGTAAGGGGCTGGGGACCCCGGCCACCCGCGCCGGGATTCTGGAAAAACTGGTGGCCACCGGCTTCCTGGAACGGAAAAAGAGCAAAAAGCAAGTACAGCTCCTGCCGTCCCATGATGCGGTGTCCCTTATCACCGTGCTGCCGGAGCAGCTGCAATCGCCCCTTCTGACCGCTGAATGGGAGTACCGGCTGGGCGAGATCGAGCGCGGAGAGCTGGCCCCGGAGGACTTCATGGCCGGGATCAGCGCCATGCTCCAGGAGCTGGTGAGGACCTATCAGGTCATCAAGGGGACCGAGTACCTGTTCACGCCGCCCCGCGAAGTGGTGGGCAAATGCCCCCGCTGCGGCGGCGATGTGGCGGAGCTGCAAAAGGGGTTCTTCTGCCAGAACGAGGGCTGCAAATTTGCTATCTGGAAAAACAACAAGTGGTGGGAGCTGAAGCGCAAGCAGCCCACCAAGGCCGTCGTGACGGCGCTGCTCAAAGATGGCCGCGCCCATGTGACCGGCCTGTACTCCGAGAAAACCGGCAAGACCTACGACGCCACCGTAGTGCTGGAGGACGATGGGAAGTACGCCAATTTCAAGCTGGCCTTTGACCGGCAGAAAGGCGGCAAACGATGAAGCTCTCCCTCTATGAACAGGAAACCATCATCCTCTACAACCAGGCCGAGGCCGCCGCCGAGGTCTATACCCATGACCCCCGGCTGCTGGAGAAGCTGCGGCGACTGGCGGAGAAATACCCGGACCAGATCGTGAAAAAGGACCGGCAGACCTTTCTTGTCCCGAAACGGTGCGTGTCCGTCCGGGAGCCGTACAGCGCCGAGCGCCGCAAGGCGGCCAGTGAACGGGCCAAGGCTGCCGGGTACAGGCCGCCCACCCCCAAGAAGGGCAGCGAGTAAGCATGGCCGAGAGCGTCTTTGAAGCCGCCAAGCAGTCCGTCACCGTCCGGGAAGCGGCGCAGATGTACGGGATCGAGGTCAATCGGAGCGGCATGGCCTGCTGCCCGTTCCACGATGACAAGAATCCCAGCATGAAGCTGAACGAGGAATACTTCTACTGCTTCGGCTGCGGTGCCACCGGTGATGTGATCGACTTTACAGCGAGGCTCTACAATCTGTCCCCAAAAGAGGCCGCCGAGAAGCTGGCCCAGGATTTTGGCCTGGCTTATGACAGTCAGGCCCCTCCCCGGCGACGCTATGTCCGGCAGAAATCCGAGGCCCAGAAATTCAAGGAGGACCGGGACCATACCTTTCGGGTTCTGGCCGACTACTTTCACTTGCTCCGCAAGTGGGAAACGGACTATACACCCAAAACACCGGAGGAAAATCCACACCCCCGGTTTATGGAAGCAATCCAACGAAAGGACTATGTGGGCTATCTGCTGGATTTTTTCCTGGAGGACGGCCCGGAAGAACAAAAGCTGTGGATTGCCGAACATCAATCAGAAATCGCCAATTTGGAAAGGAGAGTGAAAATCATGGCTGATAAGCCCACCAACCGGGAGCGGTTGCAGGAAATCACGGCGGGCATTGAACAGGGTATCAAGGAGCTGTTTGAGAGCGAGAAGTATATGCGCTACCTGTCCGTCATGTCCAAGTTCCACCGCTACTCCGTCAACAACACCATGCTCATCTATATGCAGCGCCCGGACGCCACCCTGGTGGCCGGATTCAACAAGTGGAAAAACCAGTTTGAACGCCATGTGAAAAAGGGTGAGCATGGCATTACCATCATCGCCCCCACGCCCTACAAAAAGAAAATCGAGGAAATGAAGCGCGACCCGGATACCCAGGCTCCTATTCTGGATGCGGATGGCAAGGCGGTCATGGAGGAAAAGGAAATCGAAATCCCCATGTTCCGCCCGGTCAAGGTGTTTGATGTTTCGCAGACGGACGGAAAGCCTCTGCCGGAGCTGGCCTCCAGCCTATCCGGGACGGTGCCGCACTATGAGGCGTTTCTGGAGGCGGTGCGGCGCTCCGCCCCGGTTCCCATCGAGTTTGAGCCGATGGCCGCGAACATGGACGGCTATTTTTCCTCCGAGCAGCAGCGGATCGCCCTCCGGGAAGGCATGAGTGAGGTGCAGACCATTTCCGCCGCCGTCCATGAGACCGCTCACAGCAAGCTCCATGACCCCAAAAAGTATGAGGCGGAGCCGGCCTGGAAGATCGTGATGGTGAGTGAGGGCGGCGTCAAGCACGATTATCGCCTGGACTTTACCACCGAAGCGGAGGCGGAACAGGCCGCCGCCGAGGATGGCTGGCGCTATGTGGACGAGAATCAGTTTGAGTGGCGGCTGGAGGTGGAGGAAGATCTGACGGCGGTGAAACAGGCCGCCAAGAACCGCAACACCGAGGAAGTGGAGGCCGAGAGCATTTCCTATGCGGTCTGCCAATATTTCGGTATCCAGACCGGCGAGAACAGCTTCGGCTACATCGCTTCCTGGTCCAAGGACAAGGAGCTGAAGGAGCTGCGGGCCAGTCTGGAGACCATCAACAAGACTTCCTGTGAGCTGATCTCCGCCATCGAACGCCACTACAAGGAAATCTGCAAAGAGCGCGGCATTGACCTGACCGCCGCCCCGGAACCGGAGCAGGCACCCCAGCAGGCTGCGGAAGAAGTATCCCAGCCCAGCGCCGAGTACCGGGAGGCCCTGCTGGTGCTGGACGATACCACCTATCTCCATATTCAGCCCTGCGACACCGGCTGGGACTACACACTCTACGATGTGGCAACCATGAAGCAGCTGGACGGCGGCCAGCTGGATGGGCCGGACTTGGGCCGTTCCACAGCAGTCAGCCATATCTGCAAGGACCTGGGGATGGGCGGCAAGTCCATCAAGTATGCACCGCTGTCCATGATCGAGACTTTGCAGGAGGCCGCCTACCAGCAGACCGCAGAAGTTGTCGCCGCCCAGCTGCCGGATGCCCAGGAACAGGCGTTGGACGAATATCCCATGCCGGACCCGGTGCTGACCCAGGATGATCTGGAGAAATGCGGCTGTCTGGACAGCGACCTTCTGCCCCTCTCCAAAGAGCGGGCCTATGAGCTGATGGAGCGCGATTTGACCGTTTATATCATCCAGGAGGGCGAAAATCCCGTGATGGCCTTTGACACCGCCGACCTGGACGCCCATGACGGTATCTTTGCTCTGCCCCGCGAGGAATGGGAGGAAAGCCCGGAGTTTGATAAGCTGGTGACGGACCGCATGGCCCACCAGGAGGAACGGGAACAGGCGTTTCTCTCCCACAAAGGGGACTGCTTCGCTATTTATCAGGTGAAGCACACCGACGAGCTGCGGGACATCCGCTACGAGGGCCTGGAATGGCTCCAATCTATCGGGCAGACGGTGCAGCGGGATAACTATGAGCTGGTTTATACCGCTCCGCTGCTGCCCTCTGACCTGAAAGGCGATACCACCGAACAGCTCTTTTACCGTTTCAACAATGAGCATCCCGCCGATTACGGCCATCCGTCCATGAGTGTCAGCGACATCGTTGCCATCAAGCGGGACGGCAAGGTATCCTGTCATTACTGCGACAGCTTCGGCTTTGAGCAGGTTCCCGGATTCCTGCCGGACAATCCGCTGAAGAACGCGGAAATGGCGGTGGAGGATGACTATGGCATGATCGACGGTATCATCAACAACGGCCCCAAGGAACCGACGGTGGCCCAGCTGGAACAGCAGGCCCGCAGCGGCCAGCCGATCTCTCTCATGGATTTGGCTGCCGCCGCCCACCGGGAGGACCGGGAAAAGAAAAAGTCCGTCATGGAGCAGCTGAAAAGCCAGCCCAAGGCGGAACACAAAAAAACAGCGCCCAAAAAGAGCGCGGAAAGGGAGATTTGATATGGGAAACTTCACTTTTGAGGAAACGAACCTGCTTTGTATCTATAACACCGGCAGCCGGACCGGGCTGATCGACGCCCTGACGGAGATGCGCGGCGAACTTTCGCTGGAGGAAGCCGAGCTGCGGGAGCTGACCGACAGCGCCCTTATGAAGCTCCGGGCCATGAGCGACGCCGAGTTTGCCGAGCTGGAACTGTACCCGGATTTCGACGAGTAAAAATCACACCAAGACCCAGCGGGGCGGCCTGATGTGCCGCCCCATTTCTATTTAACATGAAGGGAGGACAGAAAACCATGCCATCCAAAGCTGAATTTTACCGGCAGATGGCCGAGCAGGTATCGACCCAGCTTGTGGGCAGCTGGAAGGAATGGACGGCCTTTCTCACTACTGCCGCCCGCCTCTACAAATATCCGTTCCATGAGCAGATGATGATTTATGCCCAGCGCCCGGACGCTACCGCCTGCGCCGAGTATGATTTATGGAACGAAAAAATGGGCCGGTATGTGCGCCGTGGCTCCAAAGGTATCGCCCTGGTGGACGATTCCGGTGACAGACCCCGGCTGCGCTATGTGTTCGATATTTCCGACACCGGGACCCGTGAACATTCCCGCACCCCCTGGCTGTGGCAGCTGGAGGAACAGCACATCGGGCCTGTGTCGGCCATGCTGGAGCGCAACTACGGCGTTGCCGGTGACGATCTTGCTCAGCAGCTCACCGATGTGGCCGGGAAGCTGGCCAGCGAGTATTGGGACGAGCATCAGCAGGACTTCCGCTACATCGTTGACGGTTCGTTCCTGGAGGAGTACGATGATTTCAACATCGAAGTCCAATTCAAAGCCGCTGCCACCGTCAGCATCGCCTACGCCCTGATGTCCCGCTGCGGGTTGGAACCGGAGCAGTATTTCGGCCATGAAGATTTCATGCCGAGTTTCGATTTCAACACCCCGGCCACCGTGGGGGCGCTGGGAACGGCAGTCAGCCAGGTGAACCAACAGGTGCTGCGGCAGATCGGCGTCACCATCCAGAACTATGAGCGCGAACATCTCGCGGAAAGGAGCGTTACACATGGAGAACAATCTGACCTACATCCAGAACGGGGACTATCTGATTCCCGACCTGAAGTTGACCGAGCAGCCGCCGAAGCCCCTGGGCAAGTACGGCAGGATGCGGAAAGCCTACCTGAAGGAACACCGTCCCCTGATCTACAACCAGCTGCTGATGACCGAGAAGCTGTACCCGCACCTCGCGGAGATCGACGAGACGGCGAACAGCCGCCTCGAACAGATGATGCCCCAGCTGGCGGAGTCGGCGGGCGCGACGGAGGAGCTGAAAGCCCGCGATCCGATGCGCTGGGTGGGGCTGATGAACACCTGCAAAGCACAGGCCGAGGAGATTCTGATGGCGGAGCTTATCAACAGCTGACCTTAAACCTGTTCCTCTCCGAAGCGGAACAAATCCAGAAAATTGACGAAGCAGAGAGTGTGAAAACGCCCTCTGCTTTTTCTTTTGCCCAGGAACAGTCGCAGCCGGAAGCTGCTGACCATGAGGCAGCGGAGGCAAAGCCTACTCTCCGGGAGCTGCATGAGAAATATAAGCCTATCGTGCTGGAGGCTGTCACCCAGGATTCCAGATACCGGAACGCCTGCGGTCACAGCGACCATGAAAGCGCCGTAATCGAAGGCCGTTCGGCTATCCGCCGCGCTGTTTTGGCGTCTGGCAATAAGGAACTGCTCAACCTCTATTCCCATACCCCGGAGTTCCGCCAGCGCCTTCATCGTGAAGTTATCGACGAGACCTATCCCAAGCTCCATGAGCTGCTGCGCCCTCTCTCGGATGCAGACATCGACGCTGCCATCCAGAACTGGAACGGCAAAATCGAAAGCAAACACGCTGTTGTCCGCTACATGAAAGACCATGCGCGGGAGAAAGATGCCGCCGCATGGCTGGCCCGTGAGTTTGACGGTGGCGAAGGCAAAACCCCGTTTGCGGTCCGCCCGGAAAGCCCCAACGGAACGGCGCTGCCCTGGCCCAAGGTACAGCGCCGGATTGCCCAGCTCATCAAGGAGGATCGGTTCTACACCGAAGCGGAGCAGGACCGTTTTGACAATATCGACCCCATTGCCATCCGGGAGGCCCTGGCCGCGCGCGGGATTGTGGACGGTCAGGTGGTGGACCCGGAAAAGCTGGACAACGACCCATTTATTCAGCAGGTCATGCGGGATGTGGAGGCCATATCCAGAGAGACCGCCCAAGCAGACCAGCAGGAACAGCCTTCCCCCGGCAATTCGCGTGTTCCTGTATCAGACAAGGAATATGCTGCGGCCCGTGGCACGGTTCGGGAGCGGACTTCCTACGATCCGTTGGTTCCGCCCTACCATGTGGGAGATATTGTCTATCTGGATGATCTTGCCCATCGGATCACGGAGCTGCGGGATGACACGGTGGAGCTGCTGCCTACCGGCATGAGTTACCCCATCTATCGGGCTGAGAGCCGGGAACGGTTTGAGCAGCTTCTGCGGAAAGATAACCGCAACGACTTCTATACCGAGTTCCTGCCTGCAAATCTGGATACGGTGGACCAGGACCTGCGGGATGTGCTGGCGCATGGCCTGATCGGTGAAGCGGACAAGGCGGAGCTTTCCCAGCTGTTGCACACCGGCAAGGGCAACCGGGAGGTGGCCTTGTGGTTGAGCCGCGCCTATCCCAACATTGTGGAAACGATGGAGCTGGAGACCGGCGATACCGCTGACTACCGGACTACTCCTGATGGTATTGAGCTGGAAGTGCTGGACGCAGAGGAAAAGCGTCTGGCTATGCTGTTCTTCCGCTGGGACGAGGTTGCGCTTTTGCTGCGCGGGCTGTACGCCCGTCAGCTGGACGGTTTTGGACAGGAACGCCCGGAACCGACTGCTGAAACCCCGGCTTACCACGCCGAGACTGTGGCCGTCTATCCGGGCGACAAGAACCATCTGCCCTATGATGTGGTCGTTCAGACCCTGCGGACCGATGAACCGGAGCCGCCAGCGCCTGCCGCCGAGCCGGAGAAACCCCTGGATGAAGTGCTGGACGAACACCCTGTATCCGTTCAGGTCAATGGCGAGTGGCAGACCTTCCCCAATGCCAGGGCTGCCGAGGAAGCCGCCTATGGGGAGTACAAGGAGAACTTGCGCCGCACCGCCGAGAATTTCCACATCACGGACGATCATCTGGGCGAAGGCGGCCCCAAGGCCAAGTTCCAGGCCAATGTCGAGGCAATCAAGCTGCTGAAATACCTGGAAAAAACCACCGGGCAGGCAACGCCGGAGCAGCAGCAAGTCCTCTCTCGGTATGTGGGCTGGGGCGGCCTTGCCGACGCCTTTGACCCTGACAAGGAAAGCTGGAGCAAGGAATATGCCCAGCTGAAGGAGCTGCTGACCCCGGAGGAATACGCTGCCGCCAGAGGGTCCACCCTCAATGCTCATTACACCAGCCCCACGGTGATCCGAGCCATTTACGAGGCTGTGGGCCGCATGGGATTTGAGACCGGCAACATCCTGGAGCCGTCCTGCGGCGTGGGCAACTTCTTCGGTATGCTGCCGGAGGAAATGCGAAATAGCCGTCTGTACGGCGTGGAGCTGGATTCCATCAGCGGGCGTATTGCCCAGCAGCTCTATCCCAAGGCCGACATCACCGTGGCAGGCTTCGAGACCACCGACAGGCGGGACTTCTATGATCTCGCCATCGGCAATGTGCCTTTCGGCCAGTATCAGGTCCGGGACAAAGCCTATGACAAGCTGAATTTCAGCATTCACAACTACTTTTTCGCCAAGGCTCTGGACCAGGTGCGTCCCGGCGGTGTGGTGGCTTTTGTGACTTCCCGTTACACGATGGACGCCAAGGATTCCAGCGTGCGCCGGTATCTGGCCCAGCGCGCCGAGCTGCTGGGGGCCATCCGTCTGCCCAATGACGCTTTCAAAAAGAACGCAGGTGCCGAAGTCGTTTCGGACATCATCTTCCTCCAAAAACGGGACCGTCCGCTGGACATCGTGCCGGAGTGGACGCAGACCGGCCAGACCGAGGACGGCTTTGCCATCAACCGCTATTTCCTGGACCACCCGGAAATGGTGCTGGGCCGACAGGAACCGGAAAGCACCGCTCACGGCATGGACTACACCGTGAACCCCATTGAGGGGCTGGAGCTGGCCGATCAGCTGCACGATGCTGTGAAGTACATTCGCGGCACCTACCAGGAGGCCGAGCTGCCGGAGCTGGGCGAGGGCGAAGCCATCGACACCTCCATCCCCGCTGACCCCAATGTGAAAAACTACTCCTACACCGTTGTGGACGGTGCGGTGTATTTCCGGGAAAACAGCCGCATGGTGCGTCCCGATCTCAACGCTACCGCCGAAGCCCGTGTCAAAGGCATGGTAAGGTTGCGGGATTGCGTCCAGGAGCTGATCGACCTGCAAATGGACGCCGCCACGCCGGACAGCGACATCCGGGAAAAACAAGCGGAGCTGAACCGGCTCTATGACGATTTTTCCGCTAAGTACGGCCTTATCAATGACCGGGCAAACCGGCTGGCCTTTGCTGACGATTCCAGCTATTATCTGCTCTGCGCGCTGGAGATCGTGGACGAGGATGGCAGGCTGGAGCGCAAGGCGGATATGTTCACCAAGCGGACCATCAAGCCCCATGAGGCGGTGACTTCCGTGGACACCGCCAGCGAAGCCCTGGCCGTATCCATCGCGGAAAAGGCCCGTGTGGATATGGAGTACATGGAACAGCTTACCGGCAAGACCAGCGACGAGCTGGCCTCTGAGCTGCAAGGCGTGATCTTCCGCCTGCCTGGGCCGGTGCCGGAGGGAGAACGGCCTGCCTATGTGACCGCCGACGAATACCTGTCCGGCAATGTGCGGCGCAAGCTGCGTCAGGCACAGCGGGCGCTGGAGGTCAGCGAGATTTTCCGTCCCAATGTGGAGGCGCTGGAAAAGGCGCAGCCCAAAGACCTGGACGCTTCGGAGATCGAGGTGCGCCTGGGCGCTACCTGGATCGACAAAGAGTATATCCAGCAGTTCATGTATGAGACCTTCAACACCCCGTACTACCTCCAACGCGCCATTCAGGTCAATTACGCCTCCTATACCGCCGAGTGGCAGGTCACGGGCAAAAGCTCTGTATCCGAAAAAGATGTGGCGGCCTACACCACCTACGGAACGAGCCGCGCCAATGCCTACAAGATTTTGGAGGACAGTTTGAACCTTCGGGATGTCCGCATTTACGACACCGTGGAGGACGCGGACGGCAAAGAGCGCCGGGTGCTGAACGCCAAGGAGACCACTCTGGCCGCCCAAAAGCAGCAGGCCATCCGGGATGCTTTCCGCGATTGGATTTGGAGAGACCCGGAGCGCCGCCAGACCCTGGTGCGCCAGTACAACGAGGAAATGAACTCCACCCGGCCCCGCGAATACGACGGGTCCCACATCACCTTCGGCGGTATGAACCCAGCTATCACTCTCCGGGATCACCAGCTGGGCGCTATCGCTCATGTGCTGTATGGCGGCAATACGCTGTTGGCACACGAGGTCGGTGCGGGCAAGACTTTTGAGATGGTGGCCGCTGCGATGGAATCCAAGCGCCTGGGGCTGTGCCAGAAGTCTTTGTTCGTTGTCCCCAATCATCTGACCGAGCAGTGGGCGTCGGAGTTTCTGCGGCTCTATCCCTCTGCAAAAATTCTGGTCACGACAAAAAAAGACTTTGAGACCCACAATCGGAAGAAGTTCTGCGCCCGGATCGCCACCGGCGATTACGATGCCGTTATCATTGGCCACTCGCAGTTTGAGCGTATTCCCATCAGCCGGGAGCGCCAGGAACGGCTCCTCTACGAGCAGATCGACGAGATTACCGAGGGGATTGCCGAGGTACAGGCCAGCGGCGGCGAGCGTTTCACGGTCAAGCAGCTGGAACGGACCCGCAAATCCCTGGAGGCGCGGCTGGAAAAGCTCCAGGCCGAGGGCCGCAAGGATGATGTGGTGACTTTCGAGCAGCTGGGTGTGGACCGCCTGTTCGTCGATGAAGCGCACAATTACAAGAACCTGTTTTTATACACCAAGATGCGGAATGTGGCGGGCCTCTCCACCAGCGACGCCCAAAAGTCCAGCGATATGTTTGCCAAGTGCCGCTACATGGACGAGATCACCGGCAGCCGGGGTGTTATCTTTGCCACCGGCACCCCGGTCAGCAACTCCATGACCGAGCTTTACACCATGCAGCGGTATCTCCAGTATGACCGGCTACAAGAGCTGAGCATGACCCACTTTGACTGCTGGGCATCGCGCTTTGGTGAAACGACGACGGCGCTGGAGCTGGCACCGGAAGGTACCGGCTACCGGGCGCGCACCCGCTTCTCCAAGTTTTTCAATCTCCCGGAGCTGATGAACCTGTTCAAAGAGGTGGCTGATATTAAAACTGCCGATCAGCTCCATCTGCCCACGCCGGAGGTGGAATACCACAACATTGTGGCCCAGCCTACTGAACACCAAAAAGAGATGGTGCAGGTTCTCTCCGAGCGCGCCTCCAAGGTACACAGCGGCAGCGTTGACCCATCGGAGGACAATATGCTCAAGATCACCGGCGATGGCCGCAAGCTGGGGCTGGACCAGCGTATCATCAACCAGTTGCTGCCGGACGAACCCGGCACGAAGGTCAACCAATGTGTGGCAAACATCATGCAGATTTGGCGGGACGGCGAGGCTGATAAGCTGACCCAGCTGGTGTTCTGCGATATTTCCACGCCCCAGGCGGCCCCCTCCAAAAAGGCGGCCAAGGCGCTGGACAACCCCACGCTCCATGCGCTGGAGCAGGCTGTGCCGCTGGACGAGCCGGAGCCGGTCTTTACCGTCTATGAGGACATCCGGCAAAAACTCATCGCCCAGGGAATGCCCGCCGATCAGATCGCGTTCATCCATGAGGCCAACACAGAAGTCAGAAAAAAAGAGTTGTTCGCCAAGGTCCGCACCGGCCAGGTGCGTGTCCTGCTGGGCAGCACCGCCAAAATGGGCGCTGGCACCAATGTGCAGGACCGCCTGGTGGCGCTCCATGACCTGGACTGCCCGTGGCGTCCGGGAGACCTTGCCCAGCGCAAGGGCCGTATCGAGCGCCAGGGCAACCAAAATCCCCTGGTCCATGTGTACCGCTATGTGACTGAGGGAACCTTTGACGCTTATTTGTGGCAGACGGTGGAGAACAAGCAGAAATTTATCAGCCAGATTATGACCTCTAAATCGCCTGTGAGAAGCTGCGACGATGTGGACGAAACGGCGCTGTCCTTTGCCGAGATCAAGGCCCTGTGCGCCGGAGACCCTCGTATCAAGGAGCGCATGGACCTGGATGTGGAGGTCTCCAAGCTGAAGCTGATGAAAGCCGACCACCAGAGCAAGCAGTATCGACTGGAGGACCAACTGCTGAAATACTTCCCGGAGGAAATCGAAAAGCACAAGGGCTTCATCCAGGGCTTTGAAGCAGACCTGGAGACCCTGGCCGCCCACCCCCACCCGGAGGACGGCTTTGCCGGTATGGAAATCCGGGGCGATACCCTGACGGACAAGGAGAACGCCGGTGCCGCCCTGCTGGATGCCTGCAAGGAGGTCAAAGGCTCCGAGCCTGTGCAGATCGGCAGCTACCGGGGATTCACTATGTCCGTGGAGTTTTCGGCCTGGAAACAGGAATATACGCTCCTGCTGAAAGGCCAGATGACCCACCGGGCAAGCCTCGGCACAGACCCACGCGGCAATCTCACCCGTATCGACAATGCGCTCTCTCAGATGTCGCAGCGTCTGGAGGCGACCAAGGCCCAGCTGGACAATCTGTACCAGCAGCAGGCCGCCGCCAAGGAGGAAGTGGGCAAGCCTTTCCCCTATGAGGATGATCTGCGGGTAAAGTCCGCCCGCCTGGTAGAGCTGGACACACTTCTGAACCTGGATGGCAGAGGCCGTTCTCAGCCGGAGTCCGTGATCGCCAAGAGCGCACGGCCCTCGGTGCTGGACAGCTTGAAGCGCCCGGTGCCGCCCCGAAGCCCCGAAAAGAAACCGAAGCAGCATGAGGAGGTGCGATAACATGAAACCCAACGATCTGAATACGGCTCTCTATGAGAAGATGACCGCCGAACAGGACAAATTCCGGGACTGGCTGAAAAGCCAGCCCCCGGCAGAGGTCCTGAACCACGCCTATGAGTACACTGTCCGGGAGGACATCGTGATGGCGATGGAGGAGCTGGAGCTGACTGACGCCCAGGCCCAGGCGCTGCTGGATTCGCCCACGCCGCTGGCTGATGTGTACCGTTACTTCGAGAAGGTGGAGACCGACCACATGGATGTGGTTCGGGACTGTATCGAAATCAGGGCCGATGATGTGTGCAGGACCCAGGCGGAGCTGCGGAAAGCCGCCATTTACCCTCACTCCGCTGCCTATGCGAAAGAGCATGGGGAGCTGGAGCAGTACCGGGCTTCCAATAACGCCAATCTCCAATGCAAAGAGGCCATTGAAGCGGCGGTGCGGGAACACTTCGACGGGATGTATCTCAGTCACGACGCCGCCAAGGGCGTGATTGAGACCTACGGTATGGACCGGGTCATGCTGGTCCTTGCCAACACCGTCCAGCTCCAGGACTGGGACGCACGCTATTCGCCCCGGAACAAGGAATGGGCCAAGACCATTCCCAACTACAACTCTGATACCGTCCGGTGCGGCTATGCCGTAAACAGCCACCCCGCTGTCCTGAATGGGTTTATTGATCTGGTGCGCGAGGAATATCTGCGCAGCCAGCCTTTGACGGCAGAGGACATCCAGGCAGAGGCGGAACGGATTTTGCGGGAACTGCGCGCACCGGATGTGCCGAACAGCCCCCACGGGACCCATTACATGGCCCGTATTTCCCCGGAGTTTCTGAATCGTGCCGGGAGCAAAGACCATGACCGACTGATGAACCTTTTGCCGTTCCGCAGTCTGGCCTTTACCGGCATGAAAGGGCTGCCTGGAACCTATGCCACCATCCTGGCCAGCGAGGACCGCTCCAAGGAGCTGCGCCAGCCCCGGCCTTCTGTCCGGGAGCATTTGAAGCAGGAACCGAAACAGGCAGCCCCGAAAGCTCCGGCCCATAAGAAACGGGAGCCGGAACGGTGAGCGCCCCGAAGCGCAAACGGGAGGTCCAGGTGAATTTCCGGGTCTCCCCGGAGGAGCTGGCGCTGATCGAGCAGAAAATGTCCCAACTTGGGACGAAGAACCGGGAAGCCTATCTGCGGAAGATGGCCCTGGACGGTTATGTGGTGCAGCTGGACCTGCCGAAGCTGAAGGAGCTGGTGTCCCTGCTGCGCCGGAGCAGCAACAATCTGAACCAGCTCACCCGCCGGGTGCATGAGACCGGGCGCGTCTACGACGCTGACCTGGAGGATATAGCCCAGCGGCAGGAACAGCTATGGGAGGGCGTGAAGGAAATCCTGACCCAGCTCTCCCATCTTTCGTAACAGGGGTATATATCCCATCTGCGGAGGGAGGAACGGCGTTCTTTTCGCCGCGCCTCCCTCCGCTTTTTCTTTTTGTCTGTATCCTTGCCTTTTGACGGAGCTTGCCGGATAATAAAGGCAGATAGCAAAGTGTTCTCACATCTCACAAAGGAGTTGAGATACCAATGTTGACCTTTGAAAAGGTTTTAGAGATTTTCGAGGACTATCTGGCCCAAGATATGGAGCTGGAAGTTTACAAGAGCCGGTACGGATATGTCTGCGTGTCCTTCAACGGCTCACCCCCGGACCCGCCCTATTGCGAGGGTGATGTGTGCCGGACCCCGGAGGAACTATTTGACCATCTGCTGGTCGAGTACGAATCCTTTGCCTCCATTCAGCTGACAAAGGGACGCCGGGAAGAAAACGAGGACGACGAGGAACAGGTCCGCCGTCTGTGCCAGAAGTATTTGGATCGTCGAGAGGAGGCCATGAAATGACCGTATTGAAGCTGATTATGAAGATTGTGATTGCGCCGGTGATCCTGCTGCTCACCCTGGCCATCTGGATTTGCGTGGGGCTGGTCTATGTGTCCGGCTTGGTGCTGGGGCTGCTCAGTACGGTGATTGCTTTTCTGGGTGTTGCGGTGCTTCTCACATATTCTCCGCAAAACGGCCTTATCCTGCTGCTGATCGCATTTCTCATAAGCCCCTTTGGGCTGCCGAAGCTGGCCTTTTGGCTGCTGGGCAAGGTGCAGGATTTGAAATATGCAATTCAGGATTTGGTTTATGGATAAGGAGTGTTTTAATGGGAAAAAGCAATAAGGTGTGTCCTGTATGCGGCCGGAAAATGAAATGTCAATTTATCGGATTACAGCATTGTAAATGCGGAATGAGTTGGAAAAAGGATGTTGGATTTTTTGAGCGTACCAGCGATATGGTTTTTACGCTGGAACGGGTAAAGAATGAAAAAAAGGTTAAGCAGCGCCCCGCAATTCGATCAAAACAGGAGAAGCCAAAATAACAACCATAAGACCTCCGGCGAAGCTCGTCGGAGGTCTTATGGTTCCAGATTATCTTCTTTGAAAAGCGGTGAAGCGAAAAAGGTATCTATTCCAATTTCCAGCCCCTGGCACATCTCATGGATGATCCGCAGCTTTACGGAATCGTAAGAACAGTTGATGATATTGCCTATGGTGGACTTGGGAACGCCGCTTTTCATATACAACTGATACTGCGTCATCTTACGCTCGTCCAGCAATTCTGAAAGGCGTCTGCTGACCGCCTGATTTAGCTTCAATCTCACTCACCGTCCCTGTCCCTGTACTAAAAGTATTATATGGGCAGGTGCGCGAAAATTAGTCCCTGTACCTGTACTATTGGCGTTATTTGCGCTATGATGGGAACAGGGGTGTTTTTATGACTGTGGCCTTTTGCGGTCATGCACAGATTTCGCAGAGCGAGAAAATAGAGAAATGGTTATACGATGTTACGCAGAAACTAATTGAGCAAGGAGCGACTACCTTTTACCTGGGCGGCTATGGAGCTTTTGACAGCTTGGCAGCGTCTGTTCTGCGAGAGCAGAAAAAGCGGTATTCGCAGATTGAGCTGGTTCTTGTCTTGGCCTATCTTAACACCGGGAGAGACACTTCTGGTTATGACAGCACCGTGTACCCGCCGCTGGAAACTGTGCCGCGCCGATTTGCGATTTCTCATAGGAACCGCTGGATGGTAGAGTCTGCCGATGTGGTAGTGGCCTATGTCCTCCATGATTGGGGTGGAGCTGCCACAACGCTGCGGTGCGCCAAGCAGAAAAAGAAACAGATAATTTCATACCGTGACGAGATGGGCAGCTAAGGCTGCCCATTTTTTGAAGGGAGGGAAAACTCATGGCAACCACACGCATCATGCCGCTGCATATCGGCAAAGGCCGGACCGAGAGTCAAGCCATCAGCGCGATTATCGACTATGTGGCCAACCCGCAAAAGACAGACCACGGCAGGCTCATCACCGGCTATGAGTGTGACAGCCGTGTGGCCGATGCCGAGTTCATGCTGGCAAAGCGACAGTATATCGCTGCCACCGGACGGGTTAGAGGTGAGGACGATGTGATCGCCTACCATGTCCGCCAGTCATTCTGTCCTGGGGAGGTCTCCCCAGAGGAAGCCAACCGGCTCGGCGTGGAATTTGCCAAACGGTTCACTAAGGGCAAACACGCATTTATCGTATGCACTCACATTGACAAAGCCCATGTCCATAATCATATCATTTGGAGTTCGGTCAACCTGGAATGTGACCGGAAATTCCGCAACTTTTGGGGCAGCACAAAAGCCGTCCGTCGATTGAGCGATACCATCTGCATTGAGAACGGGTTGTCCATTGTCGAGAACCCAAAGCCACACGGGAAAAGCTACAATCAGTGGCTGGGGGACCAAGCGAAGCCCTCCCATCGGGAATTGCTCCGTGCTGCCATTGATAAAGCCCTGGCACAAAAGCCTGCTGACCTGGACGAGCTGCTGAAGCTGCTCCGGGAATCCGGCTGTGAAGTATCCAAGCGCGGGAAATCCTACCGTTTGAAGCTCCCCGGCTGGAGCAAAGTGGCCCGTCTGGACAGTCTGGGTGATGGCTACACCCTGGAGGACCTGCTGGCTGTCCTCGCCGGTCAAAAGGAGCATACGCCCCGTCAGAAACCGGTCAAGCAGGCAAATCCGCCGAAGGTCAATCTGCTGGTTGACATCCAGGCGAAGCTCCAGGCCGGAAAAGGTGCCGGGTATGTGCGGTGGGCCAAGGTTTTTAATCTAAAACAGATGGCGCAGACCGTGAACTATCTCACGGAGCATAACCTGCTGGAGTATGCGGTGCTGGAGGAAAAGGCTGCGGCAGCCACAGCCCACCATAATGAGCTATCTGCCAAAATCAAGGCAGCGGAGAAACGCATGGCGGAGATCGCTGTCCTGCGGACCCACATCATCAACTATGCCAAGACCCGCGACACCTATATGGCCTACCGGAAGGCCGGTTACTCAAAGAAATTCCGAGAGGAACATGAGGAAGAAATCCTGCTCCATCAGGCGGCCAAAAATGCCTTTGATGATATGGGGGTCAAAAAACTGCCCAAAGTCAAGGAGCTGCAAGCTGAGTACACCCGGCTCCTGGAGGAAAAGAAAAAGACCTATGCCGAGTATCGGCGCTCCCGTGAGGAAATGCGGGAGCTGCTGGCGGCAAAGGCCAATGTGGAGAAGATAATGAAATTTGAGAAAGACCCGTCTGAAAAGAAGCCTGAGCAACAACTATGACTTTCGTGAGGTATAATTTAATTTGGCGTAATTTGTGTCAGTTGTGACTTCTATTTATTGCGCATAGACACATTGTATAGTATAATCGACATAAAGACTTATTACGATTCAATATGGGCCCCGGCCGAGGTGAGAAGATGAATATCAATTATAAAAAACTTTGGAAGCTTTTAATTGACAAGGATTTGAAAAAGTCCCAGCTGAAAGACCTCGCACAAATAAGCCAAAGCACATTAGTGCGACTAAATCGCAATGAGTATGTGTCATTAGAAGTGCTTGTGAAAATTTGTATTGCCCTCGATTGCGAAATTTCTGATATTGTTGAAATTGAACGATAAATCAAAGGGGGCAGACAAATGATTACAAAGTACCACGCCAAATACTATGCCAATTTGCTTACGCAAAAAGCTCTTGGCGGTGAGTTGGATAGTTTGTCGCAATCGCTGTTGAATGCAACGGTTGATATAAATCCGCACCAGATAGAGGCGGCACTGTTTGCTTTCAAATCGCCTCTTGCAAAAGGTTTGATTATGGCTGACGAGGTAGGTCTGGGCAAAACAATCGAGGCCGGCCTGGTCATGTGTCAGTACTGGTCCACCGGAAAACATAAAATCATCGTAGTGTGTCCCGCCTCTTTGAGAAAGCAATGGAGCTTTGAGCTGACGGAGAAGTTTGGAATTCCAAACGAAATTCTGGACTCCAAAAACTATAACGAATATATCCGTTCGGGGAAAAATCCTTTTTCTCAGCGCAAAATCGTGATTTGCTCCTACTATTTTGCTGCGCGTAAGATGGAAGAAATCCGTCTTTGCGGATTTGATCTTGCCATTATAGATGAAGCTCATAAACTGCGGAATGTGTATAAAAAGAACGCAAAGACCGCTCACGCCATCAAAGAAGCCCTTGCAGACGCAAAAAAATTGCTACTAACTGCAACACCGTTTCAAAATTCACTGATGGAGCTTTATGGCTTAACCAGTATTATTGACGAGAACATTTTTGGAGATAGCCGCTCCTTCCGATCCGAATATGTGACCGAAGGAAATATTACCGACTTGCGGATGCGGCTTGCGCCATATTATAAGCGCACCTTACGCAAGGATGTCACGGAATACATTAACTACACCAAGCGCCTCCCTCTGACACAAAAATTCGATGCGACTGATTTAGAGCAGGATCTGTATAATGCGGTTTCTGAATTTTTGAGACGGGATGATCTCTACTCCGTCCCGCGTCGGCAGCAGATGCTCACAACAATGATTATCCGTAAAATCCTCGCATCTTCCACTTATGCTTTGCTCGGCACCCTGGAGGCTGTAAAAGCTCGCCTGTCCAAAATGCTGGAAGATGAAACAGTCAAACAGTTGTCTATAACCGACTGGATTGATGTCGAAGATATGGGAATTCTGGAAGATGGCGAAGATGAGGAAGGAGAGGAAACTTCGGATGAGCAAAAAATAAATAAAGCAAAGTTAAAGGCTGAGATTGACACAATTCAGAGCTTTATTGACATGGCAAAGCAAATTCGCTGCGACTCTAAAGCCAAATCACTTTTGAGCGCATTGGAAAAAGCCTTTGCTCAATTACCCTCCCTTGGTGCAAATCGTAAAGCTCTCATTTTTACAGAATCCACCCGGACGCAAAAATATCTGAAGGATTTTCTGGAGCAAAACGGATACCAAGGGAAAATCGTTTTGTTCAACGGTTCTAATTCGGACAAAGAATCCAATGCCATCTATAATGCCTGGGCAGAACGCAACGCCTATACCGGACGGTTGAGCGGTATCAAGGCAGCAGACCGCAGAGCTGCGCTGGTCGATTATTTTAGGGACACGGCGGAAGTTATGATTGCCACAGAGGCAGCTGCCGAGGGCCTGAACTTACAGTTTTGTTCTCTGGTAGTCAATTATGATCTGCCCTGGAATCCGCAGCGAATTGAACAGCGTATTGGACGCTGCCACCGCTATGGCCAAAAGAGTGATGTGGTGGTGGTAAACTTCATTAACCAGCGCAATTTTGCTGACATGCGTGTTTTCTCCCTGCTCAGTGAAAAATTTAAGTTGTTTGACGATGTGTTTGGTGCTTCGGATGAAGTCCTGGGGCAGACTGACGGCGTGGACTTCGAACGCCGTATTTGGGAGATTTACCAGCAATGCCGCACAGAAGATGAGATTGAAGCGGCCTTTGCAAAATTGCAAGACGATATGCAGGAAGAAATCGAGGACAGGCTGGATGAAGTCAAGCAGCAAGTTCTTGAGAACTTTGATATTGATGTCCAGGAACATCTGAAGCTATCCAAAGAGAAAGCAAGCGCGTTTCTGAATCGTTACGAATACATCTTCTGGGAGCTGACCAAATACATCTTGTCTGATAAGGCGGTTTTCGATGACGGGACCCATACATTCTCACTCACTAAGGCAGTTCCTGGTTGCGAGATGGGGCCATATCGTCTTACTTCTGACAACGAGCGTGAAGGGATTCCATACCGCTTGTCCTGTCCTCTGGCGCAGTATGTGTTGTGTCAAGCACAAGGAATAGAACTTCCGCCTGGAAAAATTACCTTTATTCCGGGCGATAATACGATTCGTGTTACGCTGCCGGAATATCTGCAAAAAGCACACGGATACTTGCAGCTTTCTAATTTGGATATTACCGCCTTTGACAATGAGCAGTACAGCATACTGACTGCCTATACTTCAGATGGGACACCTGTTCCGCAGGAGGATTGTGAGAAGCTATTTTTGTGCGCAGGCACTTCCGAAGGTGTTTCTCCTCTTGCTGACAGTGTTATTAAGAAATTGCAGCAGAACACCAAGCAACATATAACCGGAAAGCTGCAAACGATCGACTCGCGCAATCTCGTCTATTTTCGGGCGGAGGAAGATCGCATTTTCCGCTGGGAGCAGGACATGGTTTCCACCTTGGAAAAGGAACTGGATACCGTGAAACGGCAAATTCGTGAAATGGAGCGTGTTTCCCGCCAGGCGCAAAGCATGGAAGAAAAATTAGAAGCAAATCGCCGCTTACAGGATTTAGAACGCCAAAAGCGCAAGAAACGGAACGAACTTGCGGATCGCGAGGACGAAATCGGAGAACAGCGCAAACGGATGATTGCTGCGCTGGATCGAAGAATGGTAAAACAAACATCCAGCAGCGATGTGTTTGTCATTGAATGGCAAGTGAAATAAGGAGGATATAGAAATGAGTGAGCGTTTAGATCGCTTCGTTTCCTTGATGAAGGGAATTTTTGAGTTGGATAAATCCGATTTGGATTTTGGTATCTACCGCATTATGAACATTCGCAAACAGGAAATTGAAAAGTTCCTGAGCGAAGGACTGCCCCAAAAGGTGCAGGAGACACTGGCTCCTTTTGCGCGCAATACCGGCGAGATTGAAAAGCGGCTTGCTGAAATTGAGCAGTCCCTTGGGACAGACATCTCCCAGCTGCCCGATACCATCCCTATGGTTCGGGAGTACAAGGATCTGAAATCCCAGCTGGCTGCCGGTGTTGACATGGCTGCGCTGGAAACGGATGTGTATTCTGCGCTGTACAGCTTCTTCAACCGCTACTATGATGAGGGCGACTTTATTTCCAAGCGGCGATATAAAGAAGGTGTGTATGCCATTCCTTATGAAGGCGAAGAAGTAAAACTGTATTGGGCCAACCAGGATCAGTATTACATTAAGACCGCCGAAAACTTTAAGGATTACTCCTTTGTGGCTCGCAATCCCTATGGTGACAGCTGCACCGTACATTTTCTGCTGGTAGATGCCACAACGGAGCAGAACAACAACAAAGAATCCAAGGACTCTAAGCGGACATTCATGCTCTATCAGGAAACAGAGGAGCAGCCTGAACTGAAAACCTTTGAGTATCGCCCGGATACTAACGAGTTTATCGTGCGCTTTGTGTTCGATGTGCCTGAGGATAAGAAGGCAAAGTATCTGGAGCTGAACGGCGCTGCCATCCGCAAAAAGATCGCAGCGGATTATCCCAAGCTGGTACAGATTCTGCTTGCCGATGTCTCCTCTGATAAAAAGAAGCCCAAAACGCTGATTGACAAGCACCTGGAAGCCTATGTAGCCAAAAACACCTTTGACTATTTCATTCATAAGGATTTGAAGGGCTTTTTGTATCGTGAACTGGACTTTTACATCAAGAGCGAAATTATTCACCTGGATGATCTGGATACCACCAACGAGCAGCGTGTGGAGACCTATTTGGCAAAGGTGAAGGCCGTCAAGCGTGTGGGCCATATCATCATTGACTTTTTGGCACAGATTGAGGACTTCCAGAAAAAGCTGTGGCTAAAAAAGAAGTTCGTGGTGGAGACTAACTGGTGCATGACTCTGGACCGAATCGACGAATCCTTCTGGCCGGAGATTATTGCCAATCCTGCACAGATCCAAGAATGGATTGAGATGTATGCCATTGACGAAGTGGAGGGAGACCTGACTACCATCGGTTGGACAAATCCCCCCACCATGGAATTCTTGCGCCAAAATCAAAATCTGGTCGTGGATACTAAGCACTTCTCGACCGACTTCAAGGAGCGACTTGTGGCAAGCATTGACGATTTGGATCAGCAGATGGGCGGGCTGATGATTCACTCGGACAATTACCAGGCTCTTAAATTTTTGCAAAATCAATATGCATCTACTGTCAAACTTATTTATATTGATCCTCCATATAATACAGATGCAAGCAAAATCTTATATAAAAATGGATATGAGCATTCCAGCTGGCTGTCTCTAATGGAATCGAGATTGGCTGAAGGCCGTCGGTTTTTGTCTGATAAAGGCATAATTGAAGTGGCAATAGATGATTATGAATTAAGATACCTAAATTCATGTATGGACAATGTTTTTGGTATAGGCAATGCCATTTCAAACATTGCAATTCTCACAAATCCTAAAGGCCGCGACCAAGGATTTATTGCACAAGCGCACGATTATACCGTTATCTACGCGAAAAATAAAGCTTTAGCAGAAACAAATAATTTCATACTCTCTGAGGATGATTTGGCGAAAAAATTTTCGAAATCCAAAGATGGAGAAGCATTACGAGAATTGCCGTTAAAAAGAACCGGAACCGGCAAGCGGCGTGAAGAACGACCGTATATGTATTTCCCCTTTTTCTATTCAAAAGATCGGGATGAACTAATTGTCATACCAGAAGAATACTATGTAAAGATCTACGATTCCCAAACTGACACCTTCAATGACTCGTATCTGGCGGAAGTTATAGATAATTTCAAAGTTCAAGGTTATGAGGCAATATTGCCGATGAGTAGTAAAGGTGAGCATTTCAGATGGCGTTGGGGTTATAAAAGTTGTGTTGCTGGTGTTAAAAATGGAGTTCTCTTTTGTAAACCAGTTCGTGGAGGAGGATACGCTGTATATCAGTATGACTTCGCAGATGAAGAGGCAACACCCAAATCTTTGTGGTATGGAGAACGGTATGATGCCTCTTCTAAAGGCACTAATCTCTTGGAAAATATAATTCCTAATAATCCTTTTGATTATCCTAAAAGCCTATTCACGGTAGAGGATAATGTAATTATCGGGTGTAATGGTGATGATACCGTTTTGGATTATTTTGCAGGTTCTGGCACAACGGGACACGCAGTGCTTGACTTAAACAGAACAATTGATGGGTCTAACCGAAAATACATACTTGTAGAAATGGGAACTTATTTCGATACCGTTACCCATCCCAGAATGAAAAAGGTAGTCTATTCTGCTGACTGGAAAAACGGCAAGCCTACCTCTCGCAATACGGGTGTTAGCCATATCATGAAGTATTTTTCGCTGGAAAGCTATGAGGACGCCCTTTCCAATGTTTGGTTGTCGGATGAGCACAAGTCTCTTTACAGTCTGTTCGGTGAGGATTACCTGATCCATTATATGCTGGACATCGAGAGTAAAGGCAGCCTACTGGATTTGGAGCAGTTCAAAGCGCCATTCAGCTATCAAATGAAAATTACCGAACGGAATGAAACCAAAACCCGACGGGTAGATCTGGTGGAGACATTCAATTATCTGATTGGCATTTCGGTTGCCCGTCAAAGTGTGGTCAGCTACTTCCGCTCTGAGCCGGATACTGCCGGGAACTACGAAGGTGCTGTGCGTCTGGTAAAAGATAATGACGGAGTGTATGGTTTTAAGCAGGTGGAAGGCACTCTGCCTGATGGCCGCCGTGCGCTGGTGATCTGGCGTACCGTTACCGAAGATTTGCTGGCTTCCAATGCCGCCCTCGACGCCTACTTCACCAAGCACCGCATCAATCCCCAGGACCGGGAATTTGATGTCATCTTCATCAACGGTGATAATAACCTGGAAAATCTGCGCACCGGCGAGGAGAGCTGGAAGGTGCAAATGACCGAAACCGAGTTCAAAAACCGGATGTTCGAGGAGGCGTAATTAATACTTGGCCTACTTAAAATATATCGAAAAAGAGATGATTTGCCGTTTGTTCGGGATCTCAGGTGGTTTTGTGTTCAAATATTGGAGTGACAAGGGACTCTACAATAAAAATAACACGAAAGATCTGATTCTTGAGGCGTGTGGCATCAACATCTACGAAGATCCTGCTTATCGGAATTTGTCTCAGGAGAAATGTATCCGAAAAATATGGGATGAAGGCAGCCCGCAAATGATTGCAAAACTTCTGGAAGCCCTATCAGAGTATTTTTGCTTTGCTATGGGAACAGACTGGTGGGGCGATGACGATCAGCATGACTATAACCAAGTGCAAGAGATCATTAAACGATTGGAGGAACTGCCCTCTGTGGAACTGCCTACAAAACAGACACCCCAAAGTCTTTCTGTGATACTGGAAGATATAGAAAACAATTTTCGTGGACAGAAGCCTGAGCTTGTTATAGATCGCTTGCATACATTTACTTGTGAGTATTTAAGAAAACTATGTGTCACGCATGAGATTCAAACAGAGGATACCAAAGGTAATGAATTGCCGCTCCATTCCTTAGCCGGAATGTTAGCAAAGTGGTATGCTGAAAATGGATACTGTGATACTGAATTTACCGAAACAGCTTGCAAATGTTCCATTAGTCTCTTTGAAAAGTATAATCATGTTCGTAACGACCATAGTGCAGCACATCCAAACCAATTGCTTTCTAAAGCCGAAGCGGAGTATGTAGTGAGAATTGTGGCGGATACACTAACATTCTTTGACAAGCTGGAGCAAAATCACAATCATGACACCATTTCGTGGGATGGTGGAATGTTATTTTTGAATCCAGATGATGAACTACCATTTTAAGGCAGGTGATAATATGGCAAGAAAAAAATCAACACCTGAGTATTCCTTCAATGACCAGTTGCTGCTGTTTCGATATTTCCTTCATTTGTTTGGGAAAAGCACGCTGGCAGATCTTGCGGGTAAATTAAACGATGCCGACTATGAAGGCTTAGACGAAAACCAAAATACATACTTCTACACATTTTTGCGCCGTGTCTGCGTTTCCAACGCGGATAAGGTAAAAATTAACCCGGACAAGCTGCGACAGTATGATGAAAATATCTGTCGTTATGTGCGCCAAATCGGAGAAAAGCGAGGCGGGCTGACGCTGAAATATTATCAATATATAGCCCTGCTGTTTACTGAAATCTATCTGGATCGCTATTTCTCCGACCGGGCTGGATTGATTGCGGACTTAAATCAATTTATTGATGATGTGGACAGCCAAACTTTGGGGGCACTGTATTTTTCCCATGTTCAGGAGAAGGATTTGAACAAGCTGGCGTTCATGTGTGCTACCGGCAGCGGAAAAACACTGATTATGCACATCAATATTTTGCAGTTTTTGTATTATCTCAAGCGCGCCCAGCGGTTGAACAGTCATCTGGAAATCAATAAAATCATCGTTCTTGCGCCCAACGAGGGAATGAGCCAACAGCACCTGGAGGAGCTGACGCTATCTTCTATTCCGGCAGCTATTTTCCAGAAAGACATTACAGCCTATGTGCAGCGCAAGACAGATGTTGTAATTATTGACATGAATAAGCTGAAAGAGGAAGGCAAGGTCAAAACGGTCTCCATTGACAGCTTTGAACAAAACAATCTGGTTTTAGTAGATGAGGCACATCGTGGCCTTGCCGGTGATGTGTGGTATGACTATCGAACCAGACTTTCGGCAGATGGTGGTTTTGCATTTGAGTATTCTGCAACCTTCAAACAGGCGCTACGCACACTGAATCCCAAAAAGCCAAAAGAGCAAGCTCTTCTGGAAGAATATTGCAAGTCTATCATCATGGACTACTCTTATAAATTTTTCTACAATGACGGATATGGCAAGGAATATCGAATTTACAACCTGCGTTCCGGCATTGATGAGGAACAGCGCCACCTGTATATGACAGGCTGTCTGCTATCATTCTACCAGCAGTTGAAGCTGTTTGAGACACGCAAAAGCGAATATAGCCCTTTCCGCATTGAAAAGCCTTTGCTCGTTTTTGTAGGAAACAGAGTAACGGCTTCCACCAGTGCAGCGGAACTTACTGATGTGGAGGAAGTGCTGGACTTTCTGGATAAGTTCGTCAACCAGAAGGATGTCACGGTAAGGCGGTTAAGAGCTGTTCTTGAAGAAGATACGGGCCTTATGGATGCAAGTGGCCGGGAATTGTTCTCACAGAATTTCCAGCCATTAAAGTCGCTGTTTGGCGGCTCTCCCAATCCTGAAGATATTTACCGCGATATTCTGCGCATCGTATTTAGCAGCGAAACTACATCGGATTCTCCTCGCCTGCATATCGAAAATCTTCGGCAGGTGCCTGGAGAAATTGCGCTCCGCATTGGTGATGATGGAGAGTATTTTGGCGTCATCAGCATTGGCGACACGGCTGGTCTGGTCAAGAACTGCGATAAAAAAGGAATCGTGGCAAAGACGGAGGAATTCGTTTCCGAGTCCTTATTCCGGGCCATCAATTCTCCCGCATCGAATATCAAAGTTTTGATCGGTTCCCGCAAGTTTACCGAAGGATGGAATAGCTGGCGTGTTTCTACAATGGGGCTAATCAATTTTGCCAAAGGCGAAGGCTCCCAGGCTATACAGCTGTTCGGACGCGGTGTGCGCCTGCGCGGTTACAATGGCTGTCTGAAGCGCAGCAGAAAATTGGATGACCATTCTGTGAAGGTGCCTCGATATATTGAAGTGTTGGAAACGCTCACAATTTTCGGCATTAAAGCGCAGTACATGGAGGATTTCAAGCACTATCTGGAGCTTGAGGATATGCCCACAAACGAAAATATCTTTGAGTTTAGGATGCCTGTAATCAGCCGGTATGACCAGGTGAAGGACAAAAAGCTGCGCGTGATTAAGGTCAGAAACGGGGCAAATTTCAAGAAGCAGGCCAAGAGATTGATATTGGATGCACCTGATGAAAACTTCCTGAAGTACCTTTTGAAAAATCGCGTGGTGATTGACTGTCGTTCCAAAGTTCAGACAATCGAATCAGACGGGAGTATGCAGCTGCGCTCTGTTACGGAAGAACATACGCTTGACCTACAATATTTGCCTTATTTGGATTACGACCGCATATTTGATGAATTGGAGCAGTACAAGAACGAAAAGCTGTACTACAACATAAGCATCGTGAGGCAAAATTTGCAGGCTATTCTGTCAACCGATGGGTGGTATTCTCTCATTATTCCGCAATCTCATCTGAGGATCGACAGTGTGGGCAGACTGGAATCTGTGGTTGATTTCTGCATCATGGTCCTAAAAAGCTACATGGATAAATTCTACAAGTATGAAAAGGAAAAATGGGAAGCACCGCTGCTTGAATACCAGGAACTTTCCGCTACCGATAACAACTTTGTAGACGAGTACACTTTCTCTTACATTCAAGAACATGATGCTGACAAAAGCCCGGAAGCCATTGGAAACTTTGTCCAAGATATTTCTGCATTGCTTCGGGATAAAAAGGGTATTCCTGAGTATGAGAAAAGCGTCTTGGCTGGGTCTGTTGTGGCATTCGATTTTAATCATCATCTGTATACGCCGCTTATCTGCATGAAGCAGAATGGATTGAAAATTCAAGTATCCCCGATCAGCCTCAATGATGATGAAAAATTGTTTGTTGATCTGTTGCGCAAATACTTGGACGCTCATACCGAGCTTCTGGATGGAAACACCATATACCTGTTGCGAAATAAAAGCAAAGTCGGGATGGGGTTCTTTGAGGCCGGAAATTTCTACCCGGATTATGTGTTGTGGGTGGATACGCAAGATGTTCAGTATGTTAGCTTCATTGATCCCAAGGGATTGACAAGAGTTCGTTCAGACGATCCTAAGGTGGAATTCTATAAAAAAATCAAGGAGCTGGAGGCTCGCCTACAACCGACTGCGCCAGATAAGCGTATCGTGCTCAACTCGTTTATTATGTCCGGCACAAAATCCGCAGACTTAAGGCAATGGTGGAATATGTCCAAGCTGGAGAGAGAAGCCAAAAATGTGCTGTGTCTCGACAATGACGATTGCATTGATGTTATGTTCAGAAAAATTGTAGGAAGCGTTGCAAAACGCGCAGCCGCAGAATGAAATTCTGCGTTTATGGGGGCTTGGGGAACTCCCCAACAAGCAGCGCCAGGAAAGCCAAATGGCTATCCTGGCGCATTGCTTGCCTCTTTTCCCGCAGGAAATAACGAACTTGACCGGTTACACAAACCGACAATAATTGTGCGAGAACTTTGATAATATGTAATTATTACAATTGTTTTGGAATGTTCAAGACAATATGCGGGAATTCTACTTTGTTGGCGTCGGGAGATCGCGACCATATTTTGTCGGGAGTATTTAACCAATTTTTGTCGGAAAAGTCGGAGCCAGCAGAATAAATAAAAAGAGTGCCAACAACCCAGCACTCATAAATTGGTTACTCCTGCGCCACTACCGGCTCAACCGCAGGTATCTTGCCTGTTTGCAAAGAAACGGTCTCCAGTTTCTTTCCCCGGAAACTTTCACCACGTAGCTTAAACACAGTAGCATCGTCAAAGATGCGGTCCAGCGTACACAGCAAGGTAGCGTCTTCCTCAAAATCCTCGCGCCAGAGAGCCGGGTTCTTGTTGCTGGTGAAGATCATATTGAAACTGCCTTCTTTGTTGTATCGCCGGTCAATCAGGTCAAAGAACAGCCTGGTATTCTCCTTGTCAAAGGCACAGTGGCCAATCTCGTCAATAATCAGGCAAGAGGGGCGCACAAGGCCATTGAGACAGGAATCGGTCTTTCCGGAACGTCTGGCTGCCGTGAATCTGTCCCGGAGTTCGGATGCCTTAATGAAATAGGTCTTCAATCCGTGCTGGCAGCAGGCGTAGCCGAAAGCCTGTGCCAGATGTGTTTTACCTGTACCTGCCGGACCAATAAAGGCTAGGTTTCGGTGAGAGTAGATGGCATTCAAGGACGCCAGAACCTTCAGACGCTCCACATCTTTCCCCCTTGAGCAGTGAGAAATCAAAGTTCTCAAAGGTTTTAGGCACCTTTGTAGGAAGGCGGCTCAGTTTCAACAAAGTCTGGATAGTGGTCTGCTGCTTCTTTTCGCTGAGATAGGAAAAGAGCATTTGCACGGCTTCTAATCCAGTCTCTGAGAATTCCTGGTCTTCCGCGAACAGCGCAAATTCCTCTGCGGAAAGATCCAGCTTTAAAACAGAGGCAGCGGTTGCCACCTGCTCAAAGATTGTTTCCTTCATACCTGGTCCTCCTTGTCAAAATCAAATTTGGCAAAGGAAAGATCCTGCGAGGATTTTGGAAGCTGTAAAATCTGTGTTTGTACAGGTGCTGTAGGGAACTCTTCAGGCTGTACCAAGGATTCGTATTGCCCCTCACAGAAACTGTCAGTGCGGCTCCAGGTAACGGTATGTGTAACCAGCAACACTTTCAGATCGGCAGAATAGATGCGCAACAAATCACCGTTGCGCTCCACTCTGGCTGTTGCACCAGGATAGCTGTAAGGTACTCCGAAACGCCGACCCTCGTAATTTACAAAGCCGTCAAAGGAGATTTTCCTTTCTGGACAGAGATAGAATCGGACGGCATCCTCCAGAACCATGCGCAGTCGTTCTCCACATACAGTTTCGTGAATCTTTTGAGGCGCACCATCCACAGTGCGGCGGTAGGTTCTGTTCTGTTTGTTGCACCATTCCAGCGCCTGCCAGTTGAGGTCTGTAAGATCACAGAACACCCGGTCAGCCAGGAAATTGTCCTTCACAAAACGCACCAATCGCTCCACTTTTCCCTTGGTGAAGGGATGCCGTGGCTTGCAAAGTTTTGTCTCGAAGGTAAGGGTCTGCATAAAGGTCTCGTAGTCTTTCTGCCAGACTGGATGGCCATCCAGATCCCGGTGCAGTACAACGCTCTTCATGTTGTCGGTTAACACAAAACGCGGAACCCCCATGTACTGGAAAGCGTGGATCATCCCAATAAACAGGTTTTCCTGCCGGGCATTGGGGAAGAACTCAATATACCGCTGTCCGCAATGGTGGCAAATCATAGCAAAGCAGGCAACTCGGTAGGTCTGCCCATTGTAATCCAGAACATCAGTGAATCCCCAATCCATCTGGTAAGCTTCACCGGGCTTTGTGACGTACCGGCGGCCACGGTTTCCCTGCGCCGCAACCAACTGGCGCTTGGCTGGAATAAGGTGTTTGTGGGCGGCGATATACTCTTTTACAATGGTTGCCCCGCCTTCAAAACCGGCCTGTCGCAAACGCTCCAACACTACAGAGGAGTTCTTGACTCCTTGGCGCAGCAAACTGTCCAACAGGCCGGTATAACCGCTGAGTTTTGTGACCGTATGTTTACTGCCTTTGGTGCTCCGAGGCAAATCTTGGAAGCTGTTTTTCTTGAGTCTGCGCAGTCTGCTACGAGATACGCCGGTTCGTCGTTCTAACTCGGCCAAGTTGATACGTTCCAGGGAAAAGGAGTCTCCCTGGAACGCCTTCATTTCTTCTATGGCTTGTGCTATACTTGGTGCAAAGCCATTACCATTTTGCTCTTTCATCGCTATTCCTTTCCACTGGGTTGTTGGCACTTTCCAGTGTACAGGATTTAAAAGAGCATCGGTAGTGGCTTTATCTTTTCCGACTAAATTTGGTCTCGAACGCCCGACACTTGAAGGTTAGTTTCTCCCGACCCGAATAACTTGTTATTAGAGGGGTATGTTTAAGATACTGGATAAACTGATCCAAACATTAAAAAAAGTCGAACAAAAGCCCCTATACCGTTTGCGACTTGTTGCGAAAAATGTTGTAATTTAGACGATTGCGCCTGTGTGACTTCATGTCATACAGGCGCTTTTCTGTTTCTGCGGAGGAATGAGAGGCCGTCTTGTCCCGAAATCATTCCCCAATGCCGCTCGCCCCCGTTTCGATTCACTCGTCAGCTGGACCTGTGAATTGAAATGGAGGTACATAATGCAGAAAATCAATCTTCGAGAGCTGTATCCCGATATTTATAAAACGGACACTTATTTGGAAGTGAGCGATGAAGTGCAGGAGGTGTTCCTGGCCGACAAACGAGCGGAAGCACGCCACCTGAGGCAGATGTATAACTACAAAGCACACTACTCCTTGGACTGCGACAACGGTATTGAGAAAGCCGTGGTGCAGCACCCGCCAACCCCGGAAGAAATCCTAGAGAACAGACAGCTCCGCGATCAGCTCTATGCTGCGGTAATGGCGTTGCCGGACAAGCAGGCCAAGTGGATCTACGCTCGGTTCTACCTGGGCATGACCGTCAAGGAAATTGCCCAGGCAGAAAGCATTGATCTCAGCTGGGTATATAAGAGCATCAAGCGCGGTTTGAAGCGCCTGGGGAAAAATTTCAAAAACTTTAATTAACATGGCCAAAATTTCGCCGTTTTCTTCACTACCATTAGAAGGACAATTCTTTACCTTCATTGGTACATTGACAACCGAATAGACGGCATTTCTGGTACATAACCCATGTACGAGCGAATCAGGCGCGGCGCCAAGATGGACAGCTAAGGAGGTGATGGACAAGCTGTTCGGAGCGATCAACGCAAGCCTGAAACCTGGAGTTGGCAATTTAGGGCGCGGTGACTGCATGGGGGCTTAAAGATACTTCCTCACGGCCTCCTAAAGACTTGGGGGGAACCCCGCGGCGCACGAGTAAAACGACGCTGCGGAGTTATGACAGCCGCGCCAGCGGAGACCGGGAATGTCCCCATCGCCAGGGAGCGTGGCAAATGTGGCGAAATAACTGTTGCATGATGATATATGGGCGCACTGGAGAGTTTTCTGGTGCGCCCATTCATTTATACAAGAGGAGCTAACATTATGAAACACAACACAGACACTATTGCGCTGAAGCTGGTTCACATGATGTTTTGCAATGGCCTGATCGACAGTGCCGTATATCATCAGGTTTTGAACCGCTATGCCTAAAATGTCAAGCATATCAACAGGTGCATCCGTATCCTAAACAAATGTAGCCTTCCTCTTTATACTCGAAGCGGAAGGAGGCAATGGTATGGACGGTATGCAACAACTGTACTTCGGGAATCTGGCCTTGGACCCAAACCGACAGCGCCAGATCGTTTACTATGGCCGTGTTTCCACAGAGCATGAGGCACAATTAGAGGCTCTGGAGAAGCAGATGCAGTGGTATGAGGATCAAACCAAATATCACCCAAACTGGACCGTCGTAGGGCGATACATTGATGAAGGCATCACAGGAACGCTGGCCAAAAAGCGCCCTGCCTTCATGCAGATGATTGAGGATGCAAAGCGGAGAAAATTTGATCTCATTGTCACTCGTGAGGTTTGCCGGTTTGCCCGCAATACTGTGGACACCTTGGTGCTGACCCGTGAACTGAGAAACTATGGGGTTGAGGTCTACTTTGTGTCGGACAACATCTGGACAATGGATGGCGACGGCGAATTGCGGCTTACGATTATGGCCACATTGGCCCAAGAAGAAAGTCGCAAAATATCGGAGCGGGTCCGTGCCGGACAAGCAATCAGCCGGGAAAACGGTGTGTTGTACGGAAATGGGAATATCATTGGCTATGACCGCGTAGATGGGACCTATGTCATCAATCCCGAACAGGCCGCAACAATACGAACGGTCTTTGAGCTGTACGCACAAGGTTTTGGTCAGAAGGAAATCGTGAATGAGCTGACGCGACGCGGGTGCAAGGATGGCAATGGCAATGTGAAATGGTCTTGTGTCAAAATCAGCCGAATACTTCGCAACGCCACCTATATGGGATACGTTTGCTACAACAAGTCCAAAGTCAACAACTTCTTGGAAAAGAAGCGTATCAAAAACTTGGATGAGGATACCTTTGTTCTCAAGAAGGGGGATTTTGAGCCGATTGTTTCAGAGGCCCTTTGGAGACAATGCGAGCGTATCCGAAAAGGCAGAATCCAGAAATACCAGATGCCCTCCGGTGAAGAACGGCGGCGGGGCACAAGGATTCCGCAGCACTTATGGGTCAAAAAACTCCGGTGCCGCTGCGGTTCGGGTTATAACCGGTTCAAATGGAGAGTTCTTCGAGATGGTACACCCATCTATGGATACCAATGTAATTACCGCACACAAAGTCCCGCCAAGAGTTTCGTGGAGAAGAACCATCTCACCGGCCAAAAGAGTTGCGATGCCATTTCGATTTGTGAGTGGAAGCTGGACTTGATGGCCAAGCGAATTTTTGAGCAGTTCTGGGGAGATCAGAGAGAGGCTGTTTTGAAAGCCTGCCAGATGGTCGAATCCTGCATGATGACTGCGGCTATGCAATCTGATGCTGGCAATGCGGAACTTCAGCGAAAAGCTGACAAGTTGGAGCAGAGAATTTTGAACCTGGGGCAGATGCGCGCAGACGGTGAACTGACAAAAGAGCAGTTTCAAAAGCTGTATGCTCAAGCTACAAAAGATCTGGAGGCGCTGCAAGGTAAAATGGGCGGCCAACCAAATGAGCCGGAAAACGCAAATGGGTTTGATCTGGATAAGATAAAAAAGGGCCTGTCTCAAATGGTTGACATCTCCACACCGAGAATTTCAGAAGAACTCATCGAGGAGTTTGTCGAAGTGGTTACGCCGGTTGAAAATCATCACTACCGCTGGAAGTTGAGCTTTGGTGAAGCCAAGGTGGCCCAGGAGCGCAGCAATCTTCTGGAACCTGAAAATCCTCCGGTGCTGGCATTCACGATAGACTTTGAGACTGCCCGCAAATTCCGATACGCAAACGGCCTGCCGACTCAGTTCCGCAAGCGAGATTGGAATGACTTAACCGTTGAAGTGTATCTGTAATCCAAACAAATGCGCATAAAACAAAAACAAGCGCACCGCCATAGACGGTGCGCTTGTTGATTCAGATGTGGGTTTTCGTCGCTGTGATGCGATTACTTATCCATCGCACGGGGTGCTTTAATAGCTGCCTGAGCGGCGGCCAGACGGGCGATGGGCACACGGTAGGGAGAGCAGGAGACGTAGTTCAGGCCGACCTTGTGGCAGAACTCCACGGAGGTGGGATCGCCGCCGTGCTCGCCGCAGATGCCCAGGTGGATGGAGGGACGGGTCTTGCGGCCCAGCTCGGCAGCCATCTTCACCAGCTTGCCGACGCCCTTCTGATCCAGGTGGGCGAAGGGATCGGACTCGTAGATCTTCTTCTCATAGTAGTAGCTCAGGAACTTGCCGGCGTCGTCACGGGAGAAGCCGAAGGTCATCTGAGTCAGGTCGTTGGTGCCGAAGGAGAAGAACTCGGCCTCGGTGGCGATCTCGTCGGCGGTGAGGGCGGCACGGGGGATCTCGATCATGGTGCCGACCTCATACTTCATGTCGATGCCGGAAGCCTTGATGATGGCGTCGGCGGTGGCGACCACCACGTCCTTGACGTACTTGAGCTCTTTGACCTCGCCCACCAGGGGGATCATGATCTCAGGCACCATGGTCCAGTCGGGATGGGCCTTCTGGACGTTGATGGCGGCGTTGATGACAGCGGTGGTCTGCATCTCGGCGATCTCGGGGTAGGAGACGGCCAGACGGCAGCCGCGGTGACCCATCATGGGGTTGAACTCATGGAGGGAGGCGATGACCTCGTGGAGGTGCTCCACGGTGATGCCCAGCTCGCCGGCGATCTCCTTGATGTCCTCCTCCTTGGTGGGCAGGAACTCGTGCAGCGGGGGATCCAGGAAGCGGATGACAACCGGGTTGCCCTCCATGGCCTCGTACAGGCCCTCGAAGTCGCCCTGCTGATAGGGCATGATCTTGGCCAGGGCCTTCTTGCGGTCCTCGGTGTTGTCGGCCACGATCATCTCGCGCATGGCCTTGATACGGGTCTCCTCGAAGAACATGTGCTCGGTGCGGCACAGGCCGATGCCCTGGGCGCCGAAGGCACGGGCCTGCTTGGCGTCTCTGGGGGTGTCGGCGTTGGTGTACACCTTCAGCTGGCGGTACTTGTCGGCCCAGCCCATCAGGCGGCCGAAGTAGCCGGAGCCGGGATCGGCGGGCACGGTGGCAATGGCCTCGCCGTAGATGTTACCGGTGGAGCCGTCCAGGGAGATGTAATCGCCCTCGTGATACTCCTTGCCGGCCAGAGTGAACTTCTTGTTCTCATAGTCCACCACGATGTCGCCGCAGCCGGACACGCAGCAGGTGCCCATGCCGCGGGCCACCACGGCGGCGTGAGAGGTCATGCCGCCGCGGACGGTCAGGATGCCCTGAGCGACCTGCATGCCCTCGATATCCTCGGGAGAGGTCTCCAGACGGACCAGGACCACCTTCTCACCGCGGGCGTGCCACTCCTTGGCCTCCTCAGCGGTGAAGACAACGCGGCCGCAGGCGGCGCCGGGAGAGGCGGCCAGGCCCTTGCCCACAGCCTGGGCCTTCTTCAGGGCCTCGGCGTCAAAAGTGGGGTGCAGCAGGGCGTCCAGCTGCTTGGGCTCCACGCGGCAGACGGCTTCCTTCTCGTCGATCATGCCCTCGTCCACCAGGTCCACGGCCACCTTCAGGGCGGCGGCGGCGGTGCGCTTGCCGTTACGGGTCTGGAGCATGTACAGCTTACCGTTCTCAATGGTAAACTCCATGTCCTGCATATCCTTGTAGTGCTGCTCCAGGCGGTTGGCGATGTCGGCGAACTGGTCGTACACCTCGGGCATCTCCTCGTGGAGCTTGCTGATGGGAGAGGGGGTGCGCACGCCGGCCACCACGTCCTCGCCCTGGGCGTTGATGAGGTACTCGCCGAACAGAGCCTTCTCACCGGTGGCGGGGTTACGGGTGAAGGCCACGCCGGTACCGGAGTTATTGCCGGAGTTGCCGAAGACCATGGACTGGACGTTGACGGCAGTGCCCCAGTCGTAGGGGATCTCGTTCATGCGGCGGTACACATTGGCACGGGGGTTGTCCCAGGAGCGGAACACGGCCTTGACGGCCTCCATCAGCTGGACCTTGGGATCCTGGGGGAAGTCCTCGCCCTTTTCCTTCTTGTAGAACTCCTTGAACAGGACGACCAGGTTCTTCATGTCGTCGGTGTCCAGCTCCACGTCCTGCTTGACGCCCTTCTTGGCCTTGACGTCGTCGATGATCTCCTCAAAGCGCTTCTTGGACAGCTCCATGACCACGTCGGAGAACATCTGGATGAACCGGCGGTAGGAGTCGTAGGCGAAGCGGGGGTTGTTGGTGAACTTGGCCAGGCCCTCCACCACAACGTCGTTCAGGCCCAGGTTCAGGATGGTATCCATCATGCCGGGCATGGAGGCGCGGGCGCCGGAGCGGACGGACACCAGCAGGGGGTTCTCGGGATCGGCAAACTTCTTGCCGCAGATCTCCTCCATCTTGGCCAGGTACTCATAGATCTGAGCCTGGATCTCCTCGTTGATCTGACGGCCGTCATTATAATACTGAGTGCAGGCCTCGGTGGTAACGGTGAAGCCCTGGGGCACAGGCATGCCCAGATTGGTCATTTCGGCCAGGTTAGCGCCCTTGCCGCCCAGCAGCTCACGCATGGAGCCATTGCCCTCGGAAAAGAGATAGACGTACTTATGTGCCATGTATACTTCCTCCTTAGCGGGATGGGGATGCAAGCGTGGTGTCTGTCCTTCCGTAAGGGACGACAGTTTCTCTTCGGAAGACGCGCAGGCTGCCGCAGCCTGATTTCCCCTTAATGGAAATCATTATATCATTTTGTCAAAACTTTTCAAGGTTTCATTGTATAAATTATGCAATATTTTATTTGACCAAAAATTTACCCGGATTTTTGACTTTTAGAAATACACTATTTATGCATTTCCCCCGTTTTCCTGTTTTTGTTATTGTGTGAAATGTTATTTTTATTTCTTTTTTAGGCGGTTCATTTGTACGGTTTTTTATTCCAGATTATCCACTTTTCCACCTCTTAAAGACAGAAAGCGCGCCGGGTTTCCACCCGGCGCGCACACTCTGCATATTACCACTCGATGCCCTTGCGGGCGGCCACGCCCTTGTCAAAGGGGTGGCGGATTTTTTTCATCTCGGTGATGTAGTCGGCCCGCTCCACCAGGGCAGGGTCCGGGTTCCGGCCGGTGATGATCACCTCCAGGTCCTCCGGCACGCTGTCCAAAAGGCTGAGCACATCCGCCAGGGGCAGCAGGCCCTTGGCCACAGCGGCACAGCACTCGTCCATCACCAGCATGCCCAGCTCCCCCTTCTCCACTACCGCCCGTGTCTGCTCCAGAAGGGCTTTCATCCGGGCGCCGAAGGATACCTTCTCCTCCTCGGTCATCCGGAAGGTGAACTTCATCCGCTCGGGCACCTCCAGCAGTGTCACGCCGGGCACATGGGCCATGGCGACCCGCTCGCCGCTGTCCCCGCTCTTGAGGAACTGGGTGATGAGCACCTTTCTCCCCCGGCCCGCCGCCCGCAGGGCCAGGCCAAAGGCACAGGTGGTCTTTCCCTTCCCGTCTCCGCAGTAGATGTGAATCATGGCCGCTCCTCCTTATTTTTCAGATCCGCCGGGCGCTGTCTGGGAGCACGACCCGTTTTCCCGGAAAATATCTTGAACCTCTGCGGCTCCGCTGCCGGAGCGCCGTCCTGTCAGCCCCCACTATACCAGATTGTCCCTGCCGCCGCAACGGTGCTCTTTCCCCGTCCGGTTTGCATTTCCCCGCCCGGTATGGTATGATGCACACATCTGAGAGAGGAGGAATCCGCTCATGTACAGTTATAATGCTCCCATATTCAGCCCGCCCGTGTTCTTCAACCGAAAAGACCTGAAGCGGGCCGCCAAAGAGGATATGCGCACCGCACACCCCAGGGTGTGGAAGGTGACGCTGGTCTATCTGCTCCTCACCAGCGGCCTCTTTCTCCTGCTGAACCTGCTGCTGGGCAGCTCGGTGCCCTATACCAGGGACCTGCTGACCATCCTGTTTACTACTGACGACCCCCAGGTTCTGCTCAACGCCCTCAGCACCCCCTCTTCCCCTGCGGCGCTGCCTGTGTTCTTCCTTCAGGTGCTCCTCCAGCTCTACGCCGCTGTCATGGAGTTCGGCTACTACGGCTACACCCTGCGGCGCAGCCGTGGCGAGGACGCCTCCTACGGGGACCTGCTGGGCGGCTTCGGTATGGCCGGTCGGGTCATCGTGATGAACCTGATTGTGCTGGCCTTCTCCCTGTGCTGGGCCTTCCTGGTGCTGGTGCCGGTCACTCTGGCCATCTCCTTCCTGCTGACCATGTTCCTCATGGGCTCCTATCTCTACACCGCCTCTGCGGAACAGCTGGTCAGCCAGCTGCTGGTGCTCTATCCGATCATTATCGTAATTTTCATCGCCGCCGCCCTGCTCATCCTGTTCCTCACCCTGCGGTATGCCTTCGCCCCCTTCTGCCTGGCAGACCGGCCTGACGACGGCCCCCTGGAGGCCGTGCGCCGCAGCCGCCGCCTGCTCTCCGGCCGCTACGGGGAGATTCTCAAGCTGGTCCTGTCCTTCATCGGGTGGAACATCCTGTCCGCGGTGCTCTCCGGGCTGGTGTCCGGCGTGTGCGTTGCCGTGGGCTGCGTCCTCTTCCTGGGCTCGGGCAGCATGACCGCCCTCACCGTGGGTATTGTGGCCGGCGAGGTCCTGTCCTTTGTGCTCCCCCTGCCCTTCACCGTCTGGCTCACCGGGTACTATACCAGCACCCTGGCCCGGTACTACTGTGCCGTCTCCGACGCCGCTCCCCAGCCCGACGACGGGCAGCAGATGCCCGGAAACAGCGGTCTTCCCTTCTGATTGCCGTACAA
>NZ_AAXG02000018.1 GCF_000169255.2 Pseudoflavonifractor capillosus ATCC 29799 | reverse complement strand
GCGATGATACAGGGCGTTGAGGTTGCGGGCGTTGGCGGGATTTTGGGCCGGGTGTTCATAGTGAGAAACTCCGTCTTTGTCAAAATGACGTTGTTCTCAAACTTCGGATCGACAAAGGGCTTGATGTCTTTTTCGGTGCCCCAGCGGGCCGATCCGTATTCCTCATCCCGCCGAAATTTCTTTGCGTTCTTGCTTTTGAAGTAGATCAGCAGGCGAAAGCCCACCGCGCCCATAATACCGATGAGCCAGTCAAAGGGGGCCAGCCCCGGCGCAAAGTCGGCAAAGGCCGGGCCGATGCTCTGCCCCAGGCCCATGAGCTTGTGAGCAAAGTCTGCTCCAGGGGCCAGGCGGTAGGCCGTCCCCAGCTTTAGGCAGGCCCACAGAATAAACAGGTACGGGATATTGGGTATCACATACTTTTTGACGCTATCTGTCCTCATGCACCGCCTCCCTTGCACGTTCTTTCTTGTGGGACGGCTGGCGGGGCCAGTTCAGCGGCAGCCCGTTTGAGCTGTTCCCGGATGGGAACACGCTGGGACTTGGAACGCTTCAACACGCGCCGGGAATATTCCGAAAAGCAAGCGGTGATGGCGTCGGCCTGCCCGCTTTTGAAAAACAGCAGGTACTTGTCCGGCCCGGTCTTATAAAAGGCATAGTCTACATTCCATTTCCGGGCTACCCGGTCAAAGTCCTTTGGGGACTCCACCTCGATGCTGTTCGTGGCGGCCCCGTGGCCCATGAGCTGGCGCACCGTCTGTTTGCCGTGGGGCGTCTGGCGAGCCCGGTGCGCTTTCTTGATCTTCCGGCCCACCGCCAGACACGCCTGGGCCAGCACCCGGCCCGTGAGCTTTGTCGCCTTGATCGAAACTGCTATGGTACGTCTGGAAACGTCCTCGTCAATCAGCCGTATCCCTCCTTTCCATGAAAAAAGCACCTCTGGACAAAACGTCCAGAAGTGTCGTTATCGTTCCTCGTGTTCCTTTGCGGCAATCTTCCGATAGCCCTCCAGGGAGGAACCGTCAATAATTTCTTTGTAGGCCGCCATCTGTTCCCGCACCGTGAGCTGCGGAAAGGCAAAGACTTTGTGCTCGTCGGGAATGTCCTCGATCCCGTGATAGTGCTCGATAAATTGACCGCCATTGTTCAGCACATAGCCGCCAGGGGCAAAGTGGCCGTCCTCTTCAAGCCGAATGTCCCGCCCGTATGCCTCATAGTCAAAATAATTCAGCAGGTGCTCCGGCACGTCAATGGCCTCCATGTCCTCCACATAGATGCGGCCCAGGGTTTCATCGTCCTCAACGCCGGGATAAAACTCGTAGCAATCCAGGTTTTGCGCCAGATTGATGAGATCGGCCACGCTGGAAGTATGTTCGCCGCTGTCAATGACGGCCTCAAATTTCTCTAACTCACCTTGATCCAGCTCAGAGAGCAGGCAGGCCAGATGATTGAGCTCGTCCAGGTTTTCATATTCCGTAAGATAGTCATAGAGCCCCAGCACGTCACCGTCAAAGCTGGTAATGAAAAATTCCTCATAGCGTACCCCGTCCACACCGATCCGCTTCAAAAGGGCCTGTACTTCTTCGGTAGTTGTGGGGAATTTCAGCGTTTCGCCAACCAGCTCACCCTCGTTGTACTTTCCCAGGTTGGTGATGTAGGCTTCAAACAGGGACGCCATCAGCACCGCCCCTGGCCCTTGACGGTCAGGATGCCCTCAAGGGTAGTCGCGGTGATCCCCAGGCGCTGGGCCACGGCAATATCATTTTTCATGGCCTCGGTCACGGAATGGCCGCACACCACCAGCACACGGGAGCGCCGGAGCAGATCGCGGCCCATGTCGATGCCGTTCTTATGTTCCTCCGGCACCGCGTCATTGAGGAACAGCGGCAGATAGAGCATGGGGCAGATGGGGGAATAGCCCGCATCATAGACCACGCGGCAGTAATGCGCCGCCTGCTCCATATCCACCGCAGGATCACCATGCCACGCAGCG
>NZ_AAXG02000019.1 GCF_000169255.2 Pseudoflavonifractor capillosus ATCC 29799 | reverse complement strand
CAAAAAAATTCCCTCCGGATTGCTCCGGAGGGAATTTTCAGTTGCCGTATTGGACCAGCTTACTTGTGGTCGACGGAGTACATGTGCTTGATGAGCTCCAGCACCTTGTTGGAGTAGCCCACCTCGTTGTCGTACCAGGACACGACCTTCACGAAGGTGTCGGTCAGAGCGATACCGGCCTTGGCGTCGAAGATGGAGGTGCGGGTGTCGCCCAGGAAGTCGGAGGAAACGACGTCCTCGTCGGTGTAGCCCAGAACGCCCTTCAGCTCGCCCTCGGAAGCGGCCTTCATGGCGGCGCAGATCTCCTCGTAGGTGGCGGGCTTGGCCAGGTTGACGGTCAGGTCAACGACGGACACGTCCAGGGTGGGAACACGCATGGACATACCGGTCAGCTTGCCGTTCAGCTCGGGGATAACCTTGCCCACGGCCTTGGCGGCGCCGGTGGAGGAGGGGATGATGTTGCCGGCAGCAGCGCGGCCACCACGCCAATCCTTCATGGACACGCCGTCAACGGTCTTCTGGGTAGCGGTGGTGGAGTGAACGGTGGTCATCAGGCCGTCGGTGATGCCGAAGTTGTCGTGCAGGACCTTGGCGATGGGGGCCAGGCAGTTGGTGGTGCAGGAAGCGTTGGACACGAAGTTCATGTCGGGGGTGTACTTGTCCAGGTTCACGCCGCAGACGAACATGGGGGTGCTGTCCTTGGAGGGGGCGGACATGACAACCTTCTTGGCGCCGGCCTTCAGGTGAGCCTCAGCCTTCTCCTGGGTCAGGAACAGACCGGTGGACTCAACAACGTACTCGGCCTCCAGCTGGCCCCAGGGAATGTTGGCGGGGTCACGCTCGGCGAAGACGGGGATGCACTTGCCGTTGACAACGATGCCCTTGTCATCGCTGCTCACCTCACCGGCGAACTGGCCGTGCATGGTGTCGTACTTCAGCATGTAAGCCAGGTAGTCGGCGGGGCACAGATCGTTGATGCCCACGATCTCGATCTCGGGATGATTCAGACTAGCGCGGAAAACCATACGGCCGATGCGGCCAAAGCCATTGATACCGACTTTAATGCTCATATCAATTCTCTCCTTTTAAAATCTTCGAGGTATCCTCGTGCGCCCCCTATTATAGCCTATCTTGTTGCGTTTTTAAAGAGTTTTTTTGAAATTTCCCAAAAAATTTGCTTTTTTTATTCAAGTTATCGCAAGTGTTGCCTCAGAGACGCTTAAGTCCGGCATAAGCGTTGCCACATCCGCCTTTGGCCTGGTGTTCCGCCTATTTCCCCCCTACTTATCCGCTTCAAGCGGTCTCCGTTCCGCTTTTTTCCTTTCTTCAAGCAGTCCGGGCAGGTAAAAATCAGCCCTTATGCCCCTTTTCCCCGCTTTCGACGGTTTTCGACAAATTCCCTTGTTGCGTAGGCCAGATTTTGGTATACTGAAAAAAACGCGGTTCCACCCGGAACTGCATAAGCTATAACGCGGTAAGAGAACGATTCAATGGAGGTGAGCAGGGCCTATGGACGGCGTGTCCTTCTCTCCCTTTTCTCTGGAGCATGTCCCCTTTCCCGCTCTGGTGGTCCGGGACGGTAACATTGTGACCTGCAACGGCGCTGCGGCGGAGCTGCTGGGCCTGAACCCCGCCGGAGGACCGGCGCCTGATTTTCTGGCGGGTATTTCCGCCTCCTCCGGCCCTGTTACCGGCACCTGTACCGCCGCCGGACAGAGCTGGCGGTTCTCCCTCTCTCCCCTGGAAGACGGGCTGCTGGCGGTGCTCCTCCCCCAGGACCCGGAAGGCTCTCCCTTCCCCGGCACCGCCGCCCTGCTGGAGCAGATGCGGCAGCACATGAACAACCTGACCGCCGTCACTCAGCTCATTGCCCCTGCGCTGCAGGATCTGGGCCCCAAATACCAGCAGTATCTGGGCATTATGAACCAGAGCTTTTACCGGATGCTCCGTCTGATGAACAACGCAGAGACTGCGGGTGCTCTGGCGGAAGGAAGGCTGACCTTATCCGCCGGACCTCTGGATCTGGCTGGGCTGTGCCGGGAGCTGTGCGCGAAGGTGTCCGGCCTGGCGGAGGCGGCTGGCGTGTCCTTCCGCTTTGATGACCAGCAGGGCTCCCTCCTCACCACCGGAGACAACGAGCTCATCCAGCAGATGCTGCTGTGTCTCATCTCCAACGCCCTGAAGGCCGCCGGTAACGGCGGCCGGGCAGGTCTGCGGCTGACGGAGACCGGCGGCCGTGCCATTCTCACCGTTTGGGACAGCGGTTCCGGGCTGGACGGCGAAACAGGCGCAAAGGTCTGGGGTGCCGGTTCCGGTCTGCCCATCGCCCGGCAGATTGCCGCCCTCCACGGCGGCGTGCTGATGCTGGAGAACAGACCGGGTGAGGGCCTGCGGGTTACGGTCTCCCTCCCTGTCCGCCGTCCGGAGCAGCCCCCTGTTCTCCGCACACCCCAGCGGGCAGCCGACCGCACCGGCGGCTTCCCCCAGGTGCTGATAGAGCTGTCCAGCGTGCTGCCCTGGCAGTCCTTTACGCCGGACACCCTGGAGTAATTTCTTCACTATTATTATACGTCAAATACTTGACAATCCCCTGTGTGTGCCGTACAATTCAAAAAGGTAACATGCTATATATTTCATTCGGAGGGTTTCATGGGCAGAGAGAACGATGTAGGGTTCCTGATTAAACTGATCTACGACGACCACGGCAAGGTGCTCTATCAGCGTTTCCGCTCCGAGGGGATCACGCCCGCCCAGGCGGAGGTACTCCGCTTTGTCATGTCCCAGGGGGGCGCACGGGTCACCCTGCGGGACGTGGAGGCCTTTCTGGGGGTATCCCACCCCACGGTGGTGGGCCTGGTGAGCCGTCTGGTGGATAAGGGGCTGCTGATCAGCGTCCCCGACCCGGACGACAGGCGGGCCAGGAATCTCTATCCCCTCCCCCCGGCTGACGCCAAGGGCGAATCTCTGGACGCCATTGAGGACAGTGAGGAGCTGCTCACCCGCGGATTCACCCCAGAGGAGCGGGCGGAGCTGGTTCGGCTGCTGAAGATGGTCCGTGAAAACCTGAAGAAGGAGTTGGGCGAATAGCCCTTCTTCTTTTTCCCTAATATATAGCATATTACATATTTGCCACGGCACACATGAGGAGGAATTAGTTATGAAAAGAGCCTTTTCCCTGTTCCTCGCGCTGGCGATGCTGTTCTCCCTCGCCGCCTGCTCCCAGCAGGAGCCTGAGACCAGCCCAACCGGCTCCCAGAGCCAGGCGGCGTCCTACACCGGCACCGCCCGGGGCTACGGCGGGGACATCAGCGTCACCATCGACGCCCCCGACGAGACCCCCGACATCGGCGGCGCCCAGGTTGACCACTTCCAGACCGCCATTGTGGAAAATCAGGGCCAGGTGGACACGGTCTCCGGCGCCACCGGCACCTCCAACGGCGTCATCGCCGCCCTTCAGGACGCCATGCGCCAGGCCGGACTGCTGGACACCGCTGAGTACAAGATGACCCCCGGCACCTACACCGGCCAGTCCCACGGCTTCTCCTGCATCGACTTCGTCAACGTGGACGTGACGGTGGACGAGAGCAGCATCGTCTCCCTGTCCCTCCAGGACAATTTCGTGGACGACCAGGACTCCTACGAGAACCGCTACCTGTGCACCGGCGCCTTTGAGGAGCTGGAGCCTGAGATTCTGGAGCTGCAGAGCATCGGCGTGGACGCCGTCACCGGCGCTACCGGCTCTTCCAACGGCATCAAGAACGCCATCCGTTCCGCCCTGGAGCAGGCCTTCGCCGCCTCCGGCTACTCCGAGGACGAGATCAACACCGCCATCAACGCCATGTTCATGACCCCCTCCTCCAAGACTGACGAGGTGGTGGAGCTGAGCTGTGACGTGGTGGTGGTGGGCGCCGGTGCCGCCGGCACCGTGGCCTCTCTGGCCGCTCTGGACAGCGGCGCCTCCGTGCTCAACATTGAGAAGACCTTCCGCTGGGGCGGTCAGTCCATGATGACCGGCGGTCCCAAGGCCTACAGCCCGGACACCACCGAGGAGCAGGCCCAGGCCATCCTGGACACCTATGAGGCCACCATCGCCAACTACCGCCACGGTGAGGAGGACTCCCAGTGGAACGACCCCGACTATGTCTCCGCCCACGCCGACGAGTACACCCCTGTCAACGCCGAGGCCTACAAGGCCGTGGTTCCCGCCTCCGGTCTGGGCCTGCAGAAGATCATGGAGTACGGCATGGCCTTCACCGAGTCCATGATGGGCCTCATGCTGGAGGGCGGCATGGAGGGTATGACCGAGGGCGGCCCCATGGCTCTGCCCACCACCCCCGAGGAGCCCGACCTGCTCACCGCCGACAGCGTGTACACCTTCGGCACCGACGGCGAGGGCACCAGCGTGTCCTACTACCAGGCCGAGAAGTACTTTGACACCGTCTACGACAACTACATCGCCAACGGCGGCCAGGCGCTCCTGTCCACCACCGTCACCAATCTGACCTACGACGACAACGGCAACATCACCGGCGTGGATGCCCAGGGCGACGACGGCACCACCTACCACGTCACCGCCAAGGCGGTGGTGCTGGCCACCGGCGGCTACGGCGGCAACGACGAGCTGATGGACGAGTGGGCTGCCGGCGGCGACGACTGGCTCTACTACGGCTGGCAGGGCAACGACGGCGACGGCATTGTCATGGCCATGGACGCCGGCGCGGCTCCCTACAACCTGGACGCCTACCCCATGAGCCACCAGCGCATGGGCGAGCAGTTTATCACCGCCTTTGAGGTCCAGACCACCGACGACGGCACCCAGTGGTCCCCCAACGACCTGACCGTCATCCTGGCCTGCAACCCCGACGGCGTGTTCGTGGAGAACGACGGCACCTCCTTCCGCCCCGAGGACTATGACGCCTACAACCCCATGGGCGGCTTCTCCGGCGCCATGGGCACCTACTCCATCGGCTCCTCCTACTATGTGGTCTACTCCGCCGACCAGCTCCAGGCCTACGCCGAGAGCGGCCTGACCAGCAACGCCATGGGCTTCCAGAACGTGGGTCTGGGCATCCCCACCGGCATGGCTCTGGGCGACTGGGTGGACCAGGTGATGGAGCAGGCCGTGAGCCAGGGCTTTGCCTGGAAGGTGTCCTCCCTCTCTGAGGGCGACGCCCTGCTGGGCTTTGAGGACAGCACCCTGGCCGCCGCTTACGGCACCAGCACCTCCGACGCCAACGCCGACGGCAGCGAGTTCTACTACATTATGAAGTGCTGCGGTCTGGCCATCAGCTCCTGCGGCGGCGTGGAGGTCAACGAGAACATGCAGGCTGTCCGTGAGGACGGCACCGCCATTGAGAACCTCTTTGTGGCGGGCAACGACGGCTTCGGCAACATCATGGCCACCGGTGCCGAGTACCCCATCGGCGGCGACGCCGGCATGTGGGTCTTCGGCAGCGGCTACATCGCCGGCGAGAAGGCCGCCGCTCTGGCGGCAGGCTGAGGCCCTTTCCACAGGTAAGTTAAAAAACAGCGAGGCCCGGATTGCTCCGGGCCGCGCCGTTTTATTTGGATTTATCCCGCCTCGGTCACCTGCATCAGAGCGTCCAGAGCACGGGCAATGCCCACGTCCTCCTGACAGTCCATATCCTCCAGCTGGTCCAGTACCCGCTCCACCTCATCCACTGCCCGGATGACGCTGTCCCGGGACTGCTCAATCTGCTCCTGCACCGCCATGTCGGCAAAGAGGCCGTCAAAGAAGTAGTCGGCAAAGGTGGCGAAGTCCCCGATGGACACCTGGGCCCGGGAGATCAGGTCCACGTCGGCCAGCTCGGTGCGGAACCGGGACAGAGCCCGCTGGGCCTGGTCCACATAGTCCCGGGCCTCGTCCAGGGTGTTGTGCTTCATCATGGTGGTAAACGCGCCTCCGCCCAGCATGTCCCAGGTGCCCAGGTTCTCGGCCTCACCCAGGCTGCCGTCCGCCGCGTTCAGGCAGGAGAGCACTTCCCGTCCGGCGGCAATGGCCTCGCCCAGCTCCTTTTTCCGGCTCTGCCGGGCAGCGATTTCCTCCTCCAGGGCGGCGATCCGCTCCCCTGCCGCTCCGCCTGCGGCGCGCAGCAGGGCACGCTTCTCCTCCAGGGCCGCCTCCCGCTCGGCGGTGCAGTCAGGTACCCGGTTCAGCTCCCGGCCCATTTCGGCCAGCCGTTTTTGGGCGTCCTCCACGTCCCGGAGGGCCTGCTCATACTTGGCCTGGGCCGCCAGGGCCTCCGCCTCCTCCTTGGAGAGGCGGACCTCCCGGTCGCCGGTGATGCGCAGCCACAGCCCCTTCAGGCTCATGCCCTCCAGCTCCTCCACGTCCCGCCGCTCCTTGGCCAGGACCTGCTTCAGCTCCTCCGCCCGGGCGGAACGCTTGTCCGCCTCTTCCCGCAGGACGGACCACTGGGCCAGCAGCCGCCGCCGCTTCTCCTGCCGTTCCCCCAGCTCCGCCAGGGTACGGTTCAGTTCTTCCAGTGTACGCGCCATATTCCGTCTCTCCTTTCGCCGGTTTTCTCCCTTTTATTCTACCCGCCCACCTGTCTCCGCGCAAGCTTTCCCCTGGACTTCCCGGCTGAGATGCCGTAAAATATACCTCAAAGGACCGCCATACCACACAAAGGAGTTTTGCAATGGAGACCATTGTTCAGATTCTGGCCCGGGAACTGGGCCGCAAGGAAGAGCATATTCAGAATGTCATCACCCTGCTGGACGAGGGCAACACCATCCCCTTCATCGCCCGGTACCGCAAGGAGATGCACGGTACCATGGACGACACCACCCTCCGCACCCTGGCCGACCGTCTGACCTACCTGCGCAACCTGGACAAGCGCCGTGAGGAGGTCAAGGCCTCCATTGAGGGCCAGGGCAAGCTGACCGAGGAGCTGTCCGCCGCCATTGACGCCGCCGCCACCCTGGCGGAGGTGGAGGACCTGTATCGCCCCTACAAGCCCAAGCGCCGCACCCGTGCCACTATCGCCAAGGAGAAGGGTCTGGAGCCTCTGGCCCAGCTGCTCTTTGCCCAGGGCCGGGACTGCCCCGCCCCTGAGGTGGCCGCCGCCGACTATGTGGACCCGGAGAAGGGGGTCAACTCGGTGGAGGAGGCCCTGGCTGGCGCCTCCGACATCATCGCCGAGGCCATCAGCGACGACGCAGATCTGCGCAAGCGCCTGCGTGAGCTGTGGCGGAGCAAGGGCAGCCTGGTGTCCAGGGCGGCGGACAAGGAGCCGGAGGACACGGTGTACCGCCTGTACTACGACTTCACCACCCCTGTCTCCCGTGCCATGGGCCACCAGATTCTGGCCATCAACCGGGGTGAGCGGGAGGAGGTGCTGAAGGTCTCGGTGGAGATGGACCGTGAGGCCGCCCTTATCGTGGTGCGCAGAGCTGTGCTGGTGCCGGGCGCACCCTCCATGGCCTTTGTCCGCGCCGCCGCCGAGGACGCCTACGACCGGCTCATCGCCCCCAGCATCGAGCGGGAGATCCGCAATCTGCTCACCGAGCAGGCCGACGAGGGCGCCATCAAGATGTTCGGTCTGAACCTGAAGCCCCTGCTGATGCAGCCGCCGGTAAAGGGCTTTGTCACCATGGGTCTGGACCCTGGCTACCGCAACGGCTGTAAGGTGGCCGTGGTGGACGGCACCGGCAAGGTGCTGGACACGGCGGTGGTCTACCCCACCTTCAGCGAGCGGAAGAAGGAGGAGGCCATCGATGTGCTCTCCAAGCTCATCCGCAAGCACGGCGTGGCCCATATCGCCATCGGCAACGGCACCGCCAGCCGTGAGACCGAGCAGATGACGGTGGAGATGATCAAGCGTCTGGGGGGCAGCGTGAGCTATATGATCGTCAGCGAGGCGGGTGCCAGCGTGTACTCCGCGTCCAAGCTGGCCGCCGAGGAGTTCCCCGAGTACGACGTGAACCTGAGAAGCGCCGTGTCCATCGCCCGGCGTCTCCAGGACCCCCTGGCCGAGCTGGTGAAAATTGACCCCAAGGCCATCGGCGTGGGCCAGTATCAGCACGACATGCCCCAGGCCCGGCTGGATGAGACTCTGTCCGGCGTGGTGGAGGACTGCGTCAACTCTGTTGGCGCCGACCTGAACACCGCCTCCGCCCCCCTGCTCACCCGTGTGGCCGGTCTCAACGCCACCACCGCCAAGAACATCGTCAAGTACCGGGAGGAGAACGGCGCCTTCACCTCCCGCAAGCAGCTGCTGAAGGTACCCAAGCTGGGCCCCAAGGCCTTTGAGCAGTGCGCTGGCTTCCTGCGGGTACCCGAGAGCGCCAACGTGCTGGACAACACCGGCGTCCACCCCGAGAGCTACGACGCCGCCGGCAAGCTGCTGGAGCTGTGCGGCTACGGCATGGCCGACGTAAAGGCGGGCAATCTGTCCCAGCTGCCCCAGCGTGTGAAGGACTACGGCGAGGAGAAGGCCGCCCAGGCCTGCGGCGTGGGCGTGCCCACCCTGCGGGACGTGGTGGGCGAGCTGATGAAGCCGGGCCGTGACCCCCGTGACGAGCTGCCCAAGCCCATCCTGCGCACCGACGTGATGGAGATGAAGGATCTGAAACCGGGCATGGAGCTCACCGGCACCGTGCGCAACGTCATCGACTTCGGCGTGTTTGTGGACATCGGCGTCCATCAGGACGGCCTGGTCCACATCTCCCAGCTGGGCGCTGGCCGCCGGGTGAAGCACCCCAGCGAGGTGTGTGCCGTGGGAGATATCGTCACCGTCTGGGTGCTGGAGGTCGATGAGAAAAAGAAGCGCATCTCCCTTACCATGAAGAAGCCTTCATGAGCCAAAAATCAGCCATGCAACCTGAAGTTGCGCGAAAAAATCCCTGCCGAAACGCCGGGTTGGTGGTAAAACCGGCCTCCTTCCGGCAAAATGATGCTGAAAGGAGTGACCGATTCAAATGACTCATTTTGAACATAACCTGCCCATTCTCCGCCGCCGGGCCGGGTACACCCAGGAGAGCCTGGCCGAGGCTCTGGGGGTGAGCAGGCAGGCGGTGAGCAAGTGGGAGAGCGGCCAGACCCTGCCCGAAGCCGCCACCCTGCTCACCCTGGCCGACCTGCTCTCCTGCACCCTGGACCAGCTGATGCGGGAGGCGCTGTCCGAGGCGGATTCCCCCCCTCCCGACACCGCCGAGGTGGAGGCCGAGGAGGCCCGGTTTGCCCTCTTTGTGGCCTACGACCAGCACATGGACCGCTTCTCCATCCTCATGGCCGTCGGCGTGTTCCTGTCCATTGCCAGCATAGCTTCCATTCTGGGCGGCTGTCTGGTCTGGGGCGAGACGGGCTTTGTCATACTTCCCTTCTTCCTGTGCGTGGCGGCGGCGGTATTTCTGTTTATCTGGGGCGGTATCGCCCACAGCGACTTCCGCAAGGCCCACCCGGACATTCCGCCCCTCTACAACGCCGATGCCATAGCCGCTTTCCAAAGGATATTCCGCTTTGGCATTGCCGCCGCGGTGGCCGCCATTCTGGCCGCGGTAGCCGTTCTGATCGGTCTGTCCCTGTTTTGGCGGAACGAGGCCTACGGCGGTCTGGCCGCCTGTACGATCTTTTTCCTGGTAATTGCCGTGGCGGTGGCCGCCCTGACCTACCTGGGCATCCAGTACACCAAGTACCACGGAAGCGGCGACACCCAGGAGAATGCCAGCTGGACCTACACCCCTTCCCCTTCGTCTGACCACGGGAGCGGCTTTATTATGTCGGCTGCCACCATCATCTTTCTGGTAGCCGGTTTTGTGTTCGACGCCTGGCATTTCGCCTGGATTATCTTCCCGGTGGGCGGGCTTCTCTGCGGCATGGTGGGCGGAACAGGCAAGAAATGAGGGATATGTATGACCTTTGACGAGGCAGGCGAGCTGCTGGACCGGATGGCGGAGGAGTTCCCGGAGGAATTTTATTCCAACCTCAACGGCGGCATCTCCCTTCTCCCCGACGAGATGCCGGACCCGGAGTTCCCGCCGGGGGAGATGTACATTCTGGGCGAGTACTGCGACGACCAGATGGGCAAGTACATTCTCCTGTACTACGGATCCTTCGCCGCTCTGGCCGCCAAAGAGGATTGGACCGAAGAGGACTGGGAAGAGGAACTCTACGCCACCCTGGCCCACGAGTTTACCCACCACATCGAGGGTCTGGCGGGCGAGCGGGGCCTGGATTTGAAGGATGAGGCCTTTCTGGAGGCCTGGCACGAAGAGCTTGACTCATAAAGCAGAGGGCTCCGCCGGTAAAACCGGCGGAGCCCTCGTTTCATAAATGCACTATCGGTGCTGCAATGGCCTGCTCCAGCGCGCTCCATTCGGGCCGTCATCCCCTGATTTTGCCTGTACTCTTCAGCCAGGCGATCTCATCATGCATGGTCTCCCGGTAGCTGCGGGTGTGGTATCCCAGTTCCCGCTCCGCTTTGCAGGAGTCAAAGTTGTTGTTGCGCGCCAGATTGTAGACAGAAAACGTGGTGAGCAGCGGCTTATTCCCCTGCTTTTTGGCATTCTTCTCCACAATTCCGGCAATAAAGTTTGCCACACCACAGGGGAGAAAGACGTCGGGCGCCTTGCAGCCCGCCTCCTCCGCCACCAGCTTGGCAAAGTCTTTAAAGCGCACCTCCCGGTTGGCCAGAATATAGCACTCACCGCTGCGGCCTCTCTCCATGGCGGCGATGCAGCCCGCCGCCAGATCCCGCACATCGCACAGGTTGAAGGTACCGTCGATGCCCATGGGCATCTCACCGTTGATGATCTTAATCATGGTGCTGGTGGTCTCCCCCACCGCATAATCCTCGGGGCCCATAATGCCGGAGGGGTGGACCACACAGGCGTTCAGCCCCTGGTCCCGGACGGCGTCCAGCACCAGCTGGGTGGCAAGGGCTTTGCTCTGGCTGTAACAGCCCCGCACCAGTTCAGGCACTGCCTCCGGCTCGAAATGACTGACTTCCGCGATCTTATCCCCTCTGGGCAGCTCCGGAATGGCGCCGGTGGAGCTGACATAGACCAGCTTGCGGAATTTGGGTGTGGACAGGCAGCAGTCGATGATGTTTTTCGTCCCGCCCACGTTGACGTCAATCACTTTGGCGTTGTAGTCCGGGTCCACCGTGACGATGGAGGCACAGTGCGTCACATAGAGCTCAGCGCCCTCTTCCGCAGTGAAAAAGCGCTTCAGTGAGGCGGGGTCCGTCAGATCCCCCTCACAGATTTCCACTCCATCGGGGATGAACACCCGTGCCTTATCTCCCGGCAGGACAAAGGCGCGGACGCGCTTCCCCTGGGCCACCAGCTGGCGGCAGATGGTGCCGCCGAGAAAGCCGGCCGCTCCGGTGACCAGATAAATCTTATGTGCAAGCTTTTCAGACGTGTTCATGGGGCTCCTCCTTGTTTTGCTTTGTGTAGCGTCAGTTTAGCCCTCTGCTGTTTTGGTTTTAACAAGGAGATGTTTGTGAAATATTAAAAAACAGGTCCCACGGCTATGCCGTGGGACCTGCCGTACTTATTCTCTGGCGATGCCGAACAGCAGCATGTCCAGCACCTCTTCCGACAGCGCAAACAGGGCCTCTGCGTCACCAATCTCCTTCTGCCCCTGGTAGCCCTCCACGATGGGGAAAAACGCCCCGTCAAGGCTCTCCAGATACCGGTAGGCCTTCTGTCTGTCCACGCCCTCCCGCAGGGTGAGACCCTCCAGCGCCATCCCAAGGAAGCGGCGGTTGATCTCCTGCACCGGACCTCTCAGGCGCTGGATGTCCTCCCGGAGGTGTTTGGGCGGGTGGAGCATGGCGTTTTCAAAAATAGCCTTTTCCAGCGAGTGCTCCCGAAAATAGCGCTCCCGCAGGGAGAAAAAGCGCCGGATGCAGCTTCTGCCGCTGTCCACGCCCCCTTCCTCCATGGCCTGGCCCACATACTCCGCCATGCTCCGGAACATGTCCCCCACGCAGAGCAGGAACAGGGCGTCCTTGCCGGTGTAGTAGTGGTAGAGCATCCCCTTGGAGATGCCCCCTCTGCCGCAGATGCCGTCCACGGTGGCGGCCTCATAGCCCCTGCTGCCGAACTCCTCCATGGCGGCTCTGCGTATCTCACGCCTGCTGCGCTCCTGGCGTTCCTTCTGCGTCATGATCCCACTCCTCCTGTCTTTTTCCTGCCTGATTCAGCTCACCGGCCCACTCAAAGCCCTTTTTGGCGATAAACACCGCGATAATTTCGTTGATCACCGCCGCCGCGGCGATGGTACCCTGGAGAATGGAGGCACACTCAGGGGCAGGCCCGTTGAGGACGGACACCGCAATTCCCGTAAAGACCAGCGACACACCCGAGTGGGGCAGCAGGGTAAGGCCCAAATAGCGCCGCACAGCAACCGGTGCGCCGGTTACTGTGGCGCCGAACCGTGCGCCGCTGTATTTTCCAACCGCACGGGCCACGATATAGACGGCGGTATAGAGTCCAGCGCCGAAAATCAGGTGATAGTCCAGCGGGGCGCCCAGGTTGAGGATGACCACAATCAGACCCACGCCGATGACCGGGTTCATCACCTGCATAATCTCCTCCAGCTGCTTCTCCGGGATGAGATTGGCGAAGGCGGTGGAGAAGGCCATGCCGATGAGCATGAAGTTCAGGGCGGGCACAGGCAGCACAACCTGGTTGAGGAACATCCCCAGCCCGGCGGACAGGAGCAGCATGGCCCCCATCACCGCCACCGAGGCTTTCTGGCCCCGCACCAGCCGGAGCAGCTTTCCCGTCACAAAGCCGGTAATCGCCCCCAGGAGCACGGGCAGAAGCACGATGAGCAGCATGACCCCCACCGAAATCTGCCCTGCGGACAGATTGGCGGACACCAGCGCCACCACCACGAAAAACACCGCCGCGCCCACCAGGTCATCCAGGGCGGCCATGGGGATCAGGGTGTCGGTCACCGGTCCGGCGGTCTTCATACCGCTGACAATGGACAGGGACGGCGCAGGCGCAGTGGCCAGAGCGATGCCGCCGAAGAGAAATGCCAGATAGACCGGCACGTCCGTCGCCAGGAATATCACGCCAAAGACCAGGCTGACCACCAGGAAGGTCCCCAAAGACTCGGTGACCGTGGTGACCACAATCTGCTTACCGGCCTTCTTCAGCTTGTGCCACAGCAGCTCAGTGCCGATCATCAGGCCCACAATGCACTCCAGAATGTGCTCCGCCGTGCCGTACCAGGCGGCGTCCAGTACCGTGCTGTCCAGCAGCCCGAAGGCGTGGGGCCCCAGCACCATTCCCGTCAGCAGCCAGCCCAGAATGGCGGGCAGCCGCAGCTTTGACACCAGCTTTCCCACCACGAACGCCACTCCTACGGTCAGGAGCAGCCGGATGAGTTCCTCAATTACCATCTCAGATTCCCTCTTTTACAGCGTTATTGCGTCCGGCCTGTTCAAGGAAAATAGACCGTATCGTCTATTTTATTGTAATACAAATAGACGAAACCGTCTGTAAATTAATTGTGAATCTTTTTGTCCACATCCCTGCCATCCCATGTGGACAAAAAAGCCTCCGGACAGTCTGTCCGGAGGCTTTTTCTGATGGTATTGGCGTTTTGTCTGTCAGGCTCAGCAGGTGGCGCCGCCGGTGATGTGGAGCTGGGCGTCCAGGATGGCCTGCTTGCGGGAGAGAATGTCGTCGGAGAGAAGCTCCTTCTCCACGTGCTCAAAGCCCAGGCGCTCGATGGTGTCGGCAAAGCGCTCGCCGGTCTTGCCCTGCTCACGGAACAGGAGAATGGCCTTCTCGATGATGCTCAGGGCCTCCTCCTTGGTGGTGATCAGCTTGCTGAGGGGACGGCCGGTGGCGGTGCGCTTGCCCCAGCGGCCGCCGATGTAGATCTTGTAGGCAAAGGTGCCGCCGTCCATGGCGTCAAAGTAGCACTTGTCGATGCAGCGGCCGCAGTTGTTGCACACATCCTTGTCAATGCTCAGCTCGCCGTCTTCCAGCTTGGCGGCGCCCATGGGGCACACCTGGGCCACGCCACACTTCTTGCAGCCGTTGCACTCCTCGGGGTCGAAGTTGGGGACCATCTGGCCGATGATACCCAGGTCGTTCAGGTCGGGCTTGACGCAGTTGTTGGGGCAGCCGCCCACGGCGATCTTGAACTTGTGGGGCAGGCGGACATTGTGGTAGCCCTTGTAGAACCGCTCGTGAATCTCCTCGGAGAGGGCGAAGGTGTCGTGGAGTCCGTACTGGCAGGTGGTACCCTTGCAGGCCACCACGGGGCGGACCTTGGAGCCGGTGCCGCCGGTCTCCAGGCCGGCCTGGGCGACGTAGGCACGGAAGGGCTCGATGTTGTCGTAGTGGATGCCGGGAATCTCCACGGTCAGGCGGGTGGTGAAGGCCACGGTGCCGTTGCCGAATTTCTCAGCGGCCTCGGCGATGATCTGATTCTGCTTGGCGGTGATCTTGCCGTTTACCGTGATAATCCGTCCATTAAAGCAGTCGGTTCCCTTGTTGTGGAGAAAGCCGAAGGCTTTCACCCGCTTGATATCCTCGGGCTTGATGGTGCAGGCCATAATTGATTACCTCTCCTTGACTTATTCTCTATTTTGTATTTCAGCGCAGAATGCGTTGTTTTACTTCACCAGGTCGGTGCCGTTGACGGTGGTGCCTCCCTCCAGCACCACGGTGTCGGTATAGCCCAGGGCACGCAGCCGGTTCTGGGTCAGATAGGCCCGCTTGCCCTTGGCGCACACCAGAAGGAGCTTCTCGTCCTTGCCGATGCCCTCCAGCCCATTGGGCAGAGCGGTGAAGTCCAGGTAGGGCGCGCCCTCCAGGGAGGGAGCGGGACCCACGTCGATGATCCGGCGGCCCTCCGCCTTTCCGGCACGGAAGTCGGCGGGGCCCATGCTGACCAGACGGCCGGACAGCTTGTTGAGCAGAATCTGCACCGCGGCCACAAAGGGGTGGATGGCGGTGGAGAAGGGGGGCGCGTAGGCCATATCCATATTGGCCAGATCGGCCAGGTGGGCCTTCATGGTGATGGCGGTGACGGCCACGTCCACCATCTTGTCCACCGCGCCCTGACCCAGCACCTGGATGCCCAGGAGCCGCTGGTCCTCTCGGGCGGCAATGAGTTTGATGATGAACTCGCCGGAACCGGGGTAGTAGTGGGCCTTGTCGCCCAGGACGCACACCACACTCTCGGCGTCAATGCCGGCAGCGGCGGCCTGCTCCATGCTCATGCCGGTACGGCCTGCGTTGAGGCCGGGCAGCTTGCACACGGCGGTGCCCAGCACGCCATGGTACTCGCTCTCACCGCCCGCCAGGTTCACGGCGGCGCTGCGGCCGGCGATGTTGGCGGTGGAACCCATGGGGGACCAGGCGGGGGCGCCGGTGATCAGGTTGTGGACCATGGCGCAGTCGCCCACGGCCCAGATGGCAGGGTCGTTGGTCTGGCCGTGGAAGTCGGTGAGCAGGGTGCCCTTCACCATGTCCAGGCCGCTGTCGGAGAGCCAGGCGGTGTTGGGCCGGATGCCGGTGGACAGCACCACCAGGTCGGCCTTCATCTTCCGGTTCTCGCACAGCACCTTCTCCACCTTGCCCTCGCCGGTGATGGCGGTAACCCGCTCGCCGGTAAAGGCCATGATGCCCGCGTCGGCCAGGTGGTCCTCGGCCCAGGCGGCCATCTCCCTGTCAAAGCCGGGGAGAATCTGGGGGGCCATCTCCAGCACGGTGGTGCGGATGCCACGAGCGGCCAGGTTCTCAGCGGCCTCCAGGCCGATGTAGCCGCCGCCCACCACCACGGCGCGGTGGACCTCGCTGCTCTCGGCGGCCTCACGCAGGGCCACGGCGTCCTCGGGGGTACGGAGGAAGAACACATTCTTCAGGTCCACACCCTCAATGGGGGGCTTCACAGGGGAGGCGCCCACGGCCAGCACCAGCTTGTCGTAGCCGTACACGCTCTCGCTGCCGTCGGCGAGATTCTTGGCGGTGACGGTCTTGGCATTCCGGTCCAGGGCCACGGCCTCCACACCGCACTTGACCACCACGCCGGTGAGCTTTTCAAACTTGGCGGGGGTGTTGACAATCAGCTCGCCCCGGTCATGGATGAGGCCGCCCACATAGTAGGGCAGGCCGCAGCCGGCGTAGGAGATGTCCTGGCCCTTGTTGAGAATGGTCACTTCCGCCGTGGGGTCCTCACGCTTGAGCTTGGCGGCCGTCTTTGTGCCTGCGGCTACGCCGCCGATAACCAAAATCTTCATGGGAATATCCATCCTTTCCGGCGGCTGACCCGCCTTCCGCAGCATTGTTTTTATTTTATCACTTGTTCTGCTATTGGTAAAATAGTAAAATTGGATAGAGGCAATCAGAAAAACCGATACCGCCAAAGGAGGGGTCAGCGTTGATCACCATCCGCCATCTGAAAATTTTTCTCACCGTGGCCGAGACCCGGAACATGAGCGAGGCCGCCGCCCGGCTCTACGTATCCCAGCCCACGGTCTCCCAGACCATCGGTGAGCTGGAGAAGATGTACAAGGCCCGGCTCTTTGAGCGCTACCCCAAGGAGCTCTTTCTCACCGAGGCAGGCCGCACCCTCCGTGCCCAGGCCCTGCTGGCCGTGGAGGCCTTTGACCGGCTGGACGAGGTCATGAAGGGCGAGGGAGAGCGCCCCTCCCTGCGGATTGGCGCCACCCTCACCGTGGGCAGCACGGTGCTCTGCCCCATTCTGGACGAGCTGCGGTCCGTCCGGCCCAACGTGGACCTGTCCGTCCAGGTGGACAACACCCGCACCATTGAGAGCAAGCTGCTCCAGAACGAGCTGGACGCGGCCATTGTGGAGGGCATCATCCACCGGGAGGAGATTCTCTCCTCCCCCATTATCAGCGACTGCCTCATCCTGGTCTGTTCCCCCGACCACCCCTTTGCCGCCCGGAAATCGGTGGAGCCGGAGGAACTGGCCGCACAGCCCTTTGTCCTCCGGGAACAGGGCAGCGGCACCCGTGCCCTCTTTGAGTCCTTCATGGCCCGCCGCCGTCTGCCTCTGAACATCAGCTGGGAGTGCAGCAGCACCGCCGCCATCAAGCAGGCCGTCATGCGGGGCTATGGCCTGGCCGTCCTCTCCGCGCGGCTGGTCAGCGGCGAGCTCTCCCGGGGTGAGCTGAAGCGGGTCAACGTGGAGGGCTGCGCCTGGCAGCGCTCCTTCCTGCTGTGCTACCACCGCAACAAGGTCATCAGCGACACCCTCCGCCGCTTCCTGGACATCGCCGCCTCCTACTCCTCCTACGGCGCCCCCTGCCCCATGGAGGGACAGCTTTAAGCAACACACCTATACCTATTAAATATAGCAATTTCACTTCATTTCAGTTTTCGGTCGATTGTTTTATGAATATTTTGTACATTTGACCTTTGACAATTTTCAAACAATACGATAGAATACCTTCACCTCTCAAGTCACACTGAGGTTTCAATCAGGAAGGAGTTCTATCGCAATGAAGAAAAATTCTCTTGTGCTTCTGGCCCTGGCCGGTGTCATGGCCATCAGCCTCACCGCCTGCAGCCAGCCCGACGCCGGTGAAAGTGCCCCCGCTCCCACCGACGGCAACACCGACGCCGTCACCACCGCCTCCGTCACCACCGGCCTGTACGGCAACCTGACCCAGCAGGAGCTGCTGGACGCCATTGCCGCTTACAGCGGCGTGTCCGTGGTGTCCACCGTCAATGCCGACGGCACCCCCAACATCGCCATCTTCACCCCCGGCGCCGCCGGCGATGACAGCCATATCGTGTTCGGCTTTGCCGACAACGCCACCAAGACCAACCTGCTCCGGGACAAGGTGGCCAAGATGGTGTTCGACATCCCCAACACCTCCGCCGAGACCAAGGAGGAGCGTCATCAGGGCGCCGTGGTCAAGCTGGAGCTGGAGGAGGATGCGGACGTGCTGGCCGATCTGATGGCCAACAATGAGCGCATCACCGAGAATTCCGTGGTCTGCCGCATTGTGGAAGTGCTGCCCGTGGGCTGAGCCTCACCGTTAAAACAGAATCTCCGCCGCCCCTGTCCGGAATCTCCCGGCACAGGGGCGGCTTTTTTCTCCCCTGCCTCCGCCCTGTCATATACTGGTGCGGAGGTTTTGACTATGAATTACTTTTCCGGCAACCCAAATTCCAACCGTCCGTTCTGTCCCTGGTCCACGGTCACGGTGTGTCCCGTTCCCGGCCCTACCGGACCGGCAGGGGAACCTGGCCCGCAGGGCGCCACCGGTCCAACGGGACCCACAGGCCCCACAGGTGCTGACGGTCAGCCCGGTGTAGCCGGTCCCACAGGCGCCGACGGCCCTACAGGTCCGACCGGACCGACAGGAGCCACCGGACCGGCCGGAACGCCTGGACCAACGGGGCCCACTGGGCCAACAGGCGCGACCGGGCTCACCGGGCCCACCGGACAGACTGGAACGGCGGGTCCAACAGGGCCCACCGGGCCGACAGGTGTGACCGGGCCTACCGGCTCGACAGGAATGGCTGGACCGACCGGACCCACAGGGCCGACGGGTCCGACAGGGGCAGACGGACAGCCCGGTCAGACCGGTCCCACAGGTCCTACCGGCGCCACAGGCCCCGTCCAGCCCGCCGTATACGGCAATTTCTCCAGCAGCGCTGCCCAGACCTTCTCTACGCCCCTCTATGGTTCCATCGCCTTTGACCAGTTCAACGGAAAGGGCATGACCCAGAGCGCCAGCGGCCAATACGCCGTCATCCAGACCGCCGGACTCTACCTCATCAGCTTCGGCGCCCTGACCAACACCCAGCTGCCCCACTATATCACCATCAGCGTCACCCCCGGCGGCTATCTCACCTGGGCCCGTACCCCGCTGGCCAACGGCGTTATGGTCAGCCGTACCATCGCCGTACCACTTCTGCCCGGCTTTCTGGTGGGTATCCACGTGGACTCCGCCGACAACAACACCCCGGTCTCTCTCCCCGCCACTCCTTATTACTCCAATGCCTTCCTCACCCTGACACTGGTAGGCCCTTATCCGCTGCCCTGAATTTTCCAGATACTTGTCCCATTTTTCAATTGTAAATTCCCTCCATACCTGTTACAATAACAGAAGAGTAAATTTTAGTTACGCAGGGAGGGACCAGCCATGACCCTTGGTCAGAAGATTCGTGAGGCACGCCAGAGCAAGGGAATGACCCAGAAGGAGCTGGTCGGGGACTATATTACCCGCAATATGCTCTCCAAAATTGAAAACGACAGCGCCATTCCCTCTGTTCGCACCCTGGAGTATCTGGCCGGAGCCCTTGGCTTTCCCACCGGATATTTTCTCTCCGGTGCCCCTGTGTCCGACGGCACCGCACCCGACGGTCTGGACGAAGCCCGTGCCGCCTACCGGGAGCACCGCTGGACCGACTGTCTTGCCGCGCTGGACGCGGACAACAAGGCGGGCACCACCGACGAAGGCTATCTGCTCCACGCGCTGGCCGGCGCAGCCGCCGCCCGTGAGGCTCTGGACGCAGGCAATCTTGTGGAGGCCAGAGAGCTGGCTGAAAACGCACAATACTATAATCAGGAAGGCATGTACGGCAGCGCATGGCTTTCCGCTGAGCTGTCCCTGATTCTGGGGACCTGCCTCACCCGTCTGGGCGAGGAGGGCTACGCCCAACAGCGGGCGGCCTTTCTCCGTGCCTTTGAGGGCATGGAGCGCGATCACCAGGCTGCCTCTGACAGGCAGACGGATTGATCCGAATCCGTCTGCCTTTTTTTGCAGGTTTTCTTCCTACTTTTGTTCCGGACTTTTGACCTTTTTACTTTTTACCCGTTCTATACTTGACTGCCCACTTGTATTGTTGTATAATTTATACAAATAAGTTTTGTTAAAAACAGTCATTTGTGTCAATTCGACAATCAAAACCGCTCATTCTCTTTCGGTTTTGTAAGTTTTTTCCAATTCTCTGGAGGTGTTCCCTATGACCCACACGGATCAAGCAAGTCCCACCCCCCAGCAGCCCGATACACCACTTTTCCATTTTTTGCAGGGGGATAACTGCCACGCGCAGGATTATCTGGGCGCTCACCCCGCCAATATGGACGGGCAGGACGGATATGTCTTCCGCGTGTGGGCGCCCCACGCCAAGGGCGTGTCCGTGATGGGCGACTTCAACGACTGGAATGAGGACTCCCACCCCATGAACCGCCTGGACGGCGGCGTGTGGGAGCTGTTCATCCCGGGTATGAAGCAGTACGATACATATAAGTACGCCGTCCACGCCCGTGACGGCCGGGTCCTGGCCAAGTCCGACCCCTATGCCTTCCACGCCGAGACCCGTCCCGGCAATGCCTCCAAGCTCTACGACCTGTCCGGCTACCAGTGGGGCGACCAGAAGTGGCTGGAGTACCGCAAATCCCACACGGTCTACCACAGCCCGCTGAACATCTATGAGATGCATCTGGGCTCCTGGCGCCGCACCGGCGAGGGCGAGTTCCTCAGCTACCGGGACATGGCCAACTGGCTGGTGCCCTATGTGAAAGAGATGGGCTTCACCCACGTGGAGCTGATGCCCATCACCGAGCACCCCCTGGACGCCTCCTGGGGCTACCAGTGCACCGGCTACTTTGCCGCCACCAGCCGCTTCGGCATCCCCCACGACCTGATGTACCTCATCGACCAGCTCCATCAGGCCGGCGTGGGCGTCATTCTGGACTGGGTGCCCGCCCACTTCCCCAAAGACGCCTTCGGTCTGTATGAGTTTGACGGCGAGCCCTGCTACGAGTACGCCGACCCCCGGAAGGGCGAGCACGCCGACTGGGGCACCCGTGTCTTTGACTACGACCGGAAGGAGGTCCGCTCCTTCCTGTTCTCCTCCGCCCTCTTCTGGCTGGAGCAGTACCACATTGACGGCCTGCGGGTGGACGCCGTGGCCTCCATGCTCTACCTGGACTACAGCCGCCAGAGCGGCGAGTGGGTGCCCAACAAGTACGGCGGCCACGAGAATCTGGAGGCCATCGACTTCCTGCGCACCCTCAACACCCACATCTTTGTCCCCCACCCCGATGTGCTGATGATCGCCGAGGAGTCCACCGCCTGGCCCCTGGTATCCCACCCGGTGGAGGAGGGCGGCCTTGGCTTCAACCTGAAGTGGAACATGGGCTGGATGAACGACATCACCCATTACATGAAGCTGGACCCCTATTTCCGGCAGTTCAACCACAAGGACATCACCTTCTCGCTGATGTACGCCTTCTCGGAGAACTTCATCCTGCCTCTGTCCCACGACGAGGTGGTCCACATGAAGGGCTCCTTCCTCAACAAGATCCCCGGCCCCTACGAGGAGAAATTCGCCGGCGTGCGGGCCTTCTACACCTACATGCTCGCTCACCCCGGCAAGAAGCTGCTGATGATGGGCAGCGAGTTCGGCCAGTGGAACGAGTGGCACTATGAGTACTCCCTGGACTGGCACCTGATGGAGAACAAGGAAAACCGGGATATCAAGGCCTTCTTCCAGGCGGCCAACGCCTTCTATCTGGAGACCAAGCCCCTGTGGGATCTGGACTTCTCCTGGGAGGGCTTCCAGTGGATTTGCGCCGACGACAACCAGAACAACTGCGCCTCCTTCCTGCGCAAGGACAGCAAGGGCGACTTTATCCTGGCCGTGTGCAACTTCTCCCCGGTCCACCGTCCCGGGTACCGGCTGGGCGTCCCCTACCGCGGCACCTACCAGTGTGTGTTTAACTCCGACGACGAGCGCTTCGGCGGCTCCGGTCTGGGCGATAAGGAGCCTCTCAGCTCCGAGGATATCCCCATGCACGGCCAGGACCAGTCTCTGGTCATCGACATCCCCCCCATGAGCGGCGTCATCTACCGGTGCACCCGGAAGAAGCCCGCCCTCAAGAAAAAGACTGCCAAAGCGGCCGGCACCGTCAAGCTGACCCCCGTGGGCAAGAAGCGCTCCACGGCCAAGAAATCCTGATTTTTCTCCGGAGCGGCCGTTTCGAACGGTCTGTTTCGGTGGAAAAGGTACATATTTAAGCGTATGACCACCAAATAAGCAGAGGTGTTAGGAATGAAAAAAGAATGTGTCGCTATGCTGCTGGCCGGAGGACAGGGTAGCCGTCTCTACGCCCTGACCAGTCGCGTGGCAAAACCCGCCGTCCCCTTTGGGGGAAAGTACCGCATCATCGATTTCCCGCTTTCCAACTGCATCAACTCCGGTATTGACACCGTGGGCGTGCTGACCCAGTATCAGCCCCTGGAGCTCAATGCCTATCTGGGCAATGGCCAGCCCTGGGATCTGGACCGTTCAGACGGCGGCGTCCACGTGCTGCCTCCCTACGTCCAGAAGGGCGACTCCGGCACCTGGTACAAGGGTACCGCCAACGCCATCTACCAGAATATCGGCTTCCTGCAGCTGTATGATCCCGACTATGTGCTCATCCTCTCGGGCGACCACATCTATAAGATGGACTACGGCGCCATGCTGGCCTACCACAAAGAGAAGGGCGCTGCCTGCACCATCTCCGTGCTGGAGGTCCCCATGGAGGAGGCCAGCCGCTTCGGCATCATGAACGTGGACGCCGAGGACAACATCTACGAGTTCCAGGAGAAGCCCAAGCAGCCCAAGAGCAACCTGGCCTCCATGGGCATCTACATCTTCACCTGGTCCAAGCTGCGTGACTACCTCATCGCCGACGAGGCCAACCCCGACTCCTCCAACGACTTCGGTCACGACATCATCCCCGCCATGCTCAACGCCGGCGAGAAGATGTCCGCCTACCGCTTCAAGGGCTACTGGAAGGACGTGGGCACCATCAGCTCCCTGTGGGATGCCAACATGGACATGCTGTCCATCGGCACCGGCATCGATCCCTACGATCCCAGCTGGCCCATCTATGCCCGTCCCGCCACCAAGCCCCCTCACTTCACCGGCCCCGACGCCAAGATCTCCCACTCCATGGTCACCGGCGGCTGCGAGGTGTACGGCACCGTTGAGAACTCGGTGCTCTTCCACTCCGTCACCGTGGAGGAGGGCGCCACCGTGCGCTACTCCATCCTGATGCCCGGCACCGTGGTCAAGGCCGGCGCCGTGGTGGACTACGCCATTGTGGCCGAGAACGCGGTCATCGGCGAAAACGCCACCGTCGGCACACCGCCTCCGCCCGAGGGTTCGGAGGACTGGGGCATCACCGTGGTGGCCCAGGACATCAAGGTGGGCGACGGCGCCGTCGTGCCCGCCAACGCTATGATTACTCGTGATGTGGAAGGGGGTGCTGCGAAATGATGAACAAACTGCACGGCATCATTTTCGCTTATCGCTCCAACGCTGACCTGCGTGAGCTGACCCAGGTGCGCAATACCTGTTCCGTGCCCTACGGCGGCCGTTACCGCACCATCGACTTTATGCTCTCCAACTTTGTCAACGCCGGTATGGTGGACGTGGGCATCATCGTCCACGCCAACTATCAGTCCCTGCTGGACCACCTGGGCTCCGGCAAGGACTGGGACCTGTCCCGCAAGCACGGCGGCCTGCGCATCCTGCCCCCCTTCGGCTATGCCAACAAGCAGCGGGGCGGCGTGTGCCGCGGCCGTATGGACGCCCTGGAGGGTGTCTACTCCTACCTGACCAAGATCAAGCAGGAGCACGTGGTGCTGGCCGGCGGCGATATCGCCGTCAACCTGCCCATGCGTGAGATCTATGAGCAGCACATCAAGAGCGGCGCCGACATCACCGCCGTGTGCACCCGCAACCCCAAGGGTGACCCCCGCTCCTCCGACTACTTCACCGTGGGCGACGACGGCCGCATTACCGACGTGTCCGTCCACCCCTACGCCCCTGTGGGCTGCGAGTCCCTGGAGGTCTACATTCTCTCCAAGAGCCTGCTGCTCTCCCTGGTGGACAACTGCGCCGCCCACAACATTCCCTCCTTCAGCCAGGGCGTGCTCCAGTCCATGGTCCACACGCTGAAGATTGTCCCCTACATCTTCGACGGCTATGCCGCTCGGATTCAGTCCGTCCCCGGCTACTTCGCCCGCAGCATGGAGCTGCTCAAGCCCGAGGTCCGCGCCGACCTGTTCGTGCCTGAGCGCCCCATCAAGACCAAGGACCAGTCCAACCCCTCCACCTATTACGGCGAGAACGGCAGCTCGGTCAACTCCCTGCTGGCCGACGGCTGTATCATCGAGGGCACGGTGCGCAACTCCATCCTCTTCCGCGGCGTGCGGGTAGAGGCGGGCGCCGTGGTGGAGAACTGCATCCTGATGCAGGGCACCACCATCCAGCAGGGCGCTGTGCTCAAGTACACCATCACCGACAAGAACGTCCACGTCAATCCCGGCCGGATGCTCATGGGCCATGAGACCTATCCTCTGGCCATCGCCAAGGACGAAACCGTATAACGTCACCGGCGGTCGGCGTACCGTCGAAACCGCGAGAGACGGGGCCGGACAGGCTTCGTCTCTCGCGCTCGTCCTCCCAAAATTTTAATTCACCGGCCTCCACCGGCGGCCGGTTGTGAAAGGAGCGCCATTATGAATATCCTCTTTGCCTCCTCCGAGGTAGCCCCCTTCATCAAGACTGGCGGACTGGCAGACGTGGCCGGCTCCCTGCCCAAGGCTCTGGCTGCCGAGGGCCATGACGTGCGGGTCATCCTCCCGCTCTACGAGGGCATCGGTCAGGACTGGCGCAACCAGATGGAGTACCTGTGCAATTTCCACGTCCATCTGGCCTGGCGCACCCCCTACTGCGGCATCTTTCAGCTGAAGCGGGACGGCGTCACCTACTACTTTGTGGACAACGAGTACTACTTCAAGCGTGCTCAGATCTACGGCCACTACGACGACGGCGAGCGCTTCGCCTTCTTCTCCCGCGCCATCATCGAGACCCCCGGCCATGTGGGCTTCCAGCCCGACATCATCCACTGCAACGACTGGCAGACCGCTCTGGTGCCCATCTACCTGCTGGAGGAGCGCCATGTGGTGCCTGAGCTGAAGGGCGCCAAGAGCGTGTACACCATCCACAACATCGAGTACCAGGGCCGGTACGGAAGCCAGGTGCTCAGAGACCTGCTGGGCCTGGCGCCGGGCTATCTCAACGAGCATATGCTGGAGTACCACGGGGACGTGAACCTGATGAAGGGCGCCATCTATGCCGCCGACTACGTCACCACCGTCTCCCCCACCTACGCCCAGGAGCTGCAGTACGCCTTCTACGCCCACGGTCTGGAGGGCGTGGTGGCCGACAACCGAAACAAGATCCGGGGTATCCTCAACGGCATCGACACCGAGCTGTACACCCCCGCCAACGGCAACGGCCTGGCCGCCGCCTTCAACGCCGACGACCTGTCCGGCAAGCGTGCCTGTAAGGCCGCCCTGCAGCAGGCCTGTGGCCTGAATCAGGACCCGGACGTGCCCATCATCGCCTGCATCTCCCGTCTGGTCAAGCACAAGGGCTTTGACATGGTCACCGCCTCCATCCACGACATCATGAAGATGAACGTGCAGATGGTGGTGCTGGGCACCGGCGACTGGAACTATGAGGAGGCCTTCCGCCATGCGGCAGCCCAGTATCCCGGCCGCTTCGCCGCCCACATGATGTACTCCGCCTCCCTGTCCACCGCCATCTACGGCGGCGCCGACCTGTTCCTCATGCCCAGCGAGGCCGAGCCCTGCGGCCTGTCCCAGATGATCGCCATGCGGTACGGCACCATCCCCGTGGTGCGCGAGACCGGCGGCCTGAAGGACACCGTTTATCCCTACAACAAGTTCACCGGCCAGGGCCGTGGCTTCACCTTCGCCAATATCAGCGCCCACGACATGATGTGGGTCCTCCACGAGGCCGTGGACCTGTACCACAACAATCCCAAGGCCTGGCGCGGCCTGATGCACGCCGGTATGACCGCCGACTTCTCCTGGAACAAGTCCGCCGGCGAGTATCTTGAGATTTACGGCTGGATTACAGGGAAATAACCCGTTCTTTTTGTCTTAATCACCGATTTTACACCGGTTACATTGACATTAAATAACTCCTTGTGGTAAAATAGGGCGCTGTTACCAAAGCAGCTATTCTGTTTTCCCAGCCTATTTTATGTTTAGGAGATGCGTTCCCTTGCATAACTATACGAAAACCGAATTAACCAATCTGATTACCGGCAAGCTGCGCCGCAATTTCGGCCGCGACGTGGATGAGGCCACCGTGCCCCAGATGTTCAAGGCCTGCGCCATGGTGCTGCGTGACATCATGTCCGCCCACGAGCTGGAGACCGAGGACCGTGTGAAGGACAGCCATGCCCGTCAGGTCCACTACCTGTCCCTGGAGTTCCTCATGGGCCGCTCCCTGATGAAGAACGCCTATAACCTGGGCGTGCTGGAGCCCCTGACCCAGGCCATCGAGTCCCTGGGCTTCTCCGCCGCCGACCTGTTCGAGGCCGAGCCCGATGCCGGCCTGGGCAACGGCGGTCTGGGCCGTCTGGCCGCCTGCTACCTGGACTCCATGACCACCCTGGAGATCCCCGCCACCGGCTACTCCATCTGCTACGAGCTGGGTATCTTCAAGCAGAAGATCGTGGACGGCCAGCAGGTGGAGCTGGCGGACAACTGGCTGGGCCTGGGCGACGCCTGGCTCATCCCCAAGGTTGACGAGACCGAGACCGTCCACTTCGGCGGCAAGGTCAAGGGCTACTGGGATGAGAACGGCCGTCACCGCGTGGCCTATGAGGGCGGCACCGACGTTCTGGCCATCCCCAAGGACATGGAGATCGCCGGCTACGGCACCGACCACGTCAACGTCCTGCGCCTGTGGGACGCCAAGAGCCCCGTGCCCGTGGATATGTCCCTCTACTCCCGCGGTGAGTACCTGAAGGCCGTGGAGCAGCAGGCCATGGCCGAGGTTATCGCCAAGGTCCTCTACCCCGACGACAACCACTACGAGGGTAAGTCTCTGCGTCTGAAGCAGCAGTACTTCTTTGTCTCCGCCACCATCCAGTCCATCGTGCGCAAGCACCGTGCCCAGTACGGTACCCTGCACAACTTCCACCAGAAGCACGTCATCCAGATCAACGACACCCACCCCACCCTGGTGATCCCCGAGCTGATGCGGATCCTGCTGGATGAGGAGGGCTACACCTGGGACGACGCCTGGTATATCGTCACCCACACCGTGGCCTACACCAACCACACCGTCATGATCGAGGCCCTGGAGCGCTGGCCCCAGGAGCTGGTCCAGACCCTGCTGCCCCGTATCTGGGAGATCATCATCGAGATCTCCAACCGCTGGCAGCAGCGCCTCACCGAGGCCTTCCACGGCGACATGGGCCGTGTGGAGCGCAACGCCATTGTCTGGGGCGGCGACGTGCGCATGGCCAACATGTGCGTGTGCGCCTGCTACGCTGTCAACGGCGTGTCCGCCCTCCACTCCGACATCCTGAAGAAGGACCTGTTCCGGGACATCTACGCCATCACCCCCGACAAGTTCCAGAACGTGACCAACGGCATTGACCACCGCCGCTGGCTGTCCCAGTGCAACCCCAAGCTGGACGCCCTCATCAAGGAGTGCACCGGCGGGGATGACTACCTGCTCCAGCCCGAGGCCATGAAGAAGCTGGAGAAGTACAAGGACGACGCCGGTGTCCTCTCCCGCCTGGGCAAGATCAAGGCGGAGAACAAGCAGGCCTTTGCCTCCTATGTGGCCAAGGAGAGCGGTATCATCCTCAACACCGACGCCATCTTTGACGTGCAGGTCAAGCGGCTCCACGAGTACAAGCGTCAGCTGCTCAACGTGATGCACATCGTCTACCTGTACCAGCGCCTCAAGAGCGACCCCAACTTCACCTTTACCCCCCGTGTGTTCCTCTTCGGCGCCAAGGCCGCTCCCGGCTACTATGTGGCCAAGGAGATCGTCCACCTCATCAACTCCCTGTCCGCCACCATCAACTCCGATCCCGTCTGCAAAGACCGGCTGCAGGTGGTGTTCCTGGAGAACTACCGTGTCAGCCTGGCCGAGCGGCTCATGCCCGCCAGCGAGCTGAGCGAGCAGATCTCCACCGCCGGCAAGGAGGCCAGCGGCACCGGCAACATGAAGTTCATGATGAACGGCGCCCTGACCATCGGCACCCTGGACGGCGCCAACGTGGAGATGCACGAGCAGCTGGGCGACGAGAACATCTTCCTCTTCGGTCTGAAGGCCGACGAGGTCGTGTCCCTCAAGCAGCGCGGCTACAAGCCCTATGAGTACTATGTGGGTTCTCCCAGCATGAAGGCCGTGCTGGACCAGATCTCCCGCGGCTTCAACGACGGCGTCAGCTACACCAACCTGACCAACCGTCTTCTCTTCGGTCAGAACGGCAGCGCCCCCGACGAATACCTGCTGCTGGCCGACTTCGAGAGCTACAAGGCCGCCCACCAGCGTGCCGGTCAGGCCTATCTGGACCAGAAGGCCTGGAACCGCATGTCCCTCATCAACATCGCCCGGTCCGGCATCTTTGCCGCCGACCGCTCCATCCGGGACTACGCCGACAACATCTGGCATGTCCCCACCCGGGAGCTGTAAGCAGTCCCCTCAGCCGCCTGTCCCTCTCCGAGGGGCAGGCGGCTTTTCTCTTTTTTCTCCGCCCACGCAATCAAATCCCCTCCCACGCTGTTTTATAGGTAGAAGGGAGTTGAAACGCTATGCTCACCCTGCAAGGTTCCCCCCTCTCCTGGGAGGAGGTTCTGGACCGGTACAGCCCCCTGGTCTTCCGTCTGGCCTGGCAGTCCCTGGGCAACCGGCAGGACGCCGAGGACGCGGCCCAGGAGGTCTTTGTGGCCCTGGTCCGGTCCAGCCCTTCCTTCCGGGATGAGACCCATCTCCGTGCCTGGCTCATCCGCACCACCTCCCACCGCTGCAAAAACCTGGCCGCCTCCGCCTGGAAGCAGCATACCGTCCCCCTGGACCCGGACTGGACTCCGCCCGCCGGAGAGCTGCCCCAGGCCGGAGCGGTGCTCTCCGCCGTGGGCCGCCTGCCGGAGAAGTACCGCACCGCCGTATACCTCCACTATGTGGAGGGGTACACGGCGGAGGAGATCGCCGCCCTGCTGGGCTGCCCCAGGGGTACGGTGCTCTCCCGGCTCATGCGGGCCAGGAAGCTGCTGCGCGATCTGCTGAAGGAGGAATTTGACCATGACCAACGCTGAACTTTACCGGCAGTCCCTGTCCTCCCTCACGCCTAGCGAGGACTGGCGGGCACGCACCCTGGCCGCCATGGAATCCGCCGCGCCCCGGCCCGCCCGCCGCCGGGCGCTCCCCATTCTGGCCGCCTGCGCCGCCCTGGCAATCGCCGCCGGACTGGGCTGGCGCTGGTTCTCCGGACCCACGCCCCGCACCTTCCCCGGCGGCACGGTCAGCCAGGACCCGGGCTATACCTCCGCCCAGACCCTGGAGAAAATCGCCTGGTCCGCCCCGGTGGGCATGGGTCTGGGCGGCTCGGATGACACCCGAGGCTTCTTTATGGTACATGACCTGGAGGAGATGACGGGCGTCAACCCGACTCTGGACAATACAGACAGGATTAAAGAGCTGCCTGTATACAAAAATCCCATCCCCAGCCAGTGGGAACAGCTCCGCTTCGCCCAAAATGTCGCCGCCGCCCTGGGGACTGAGATCACCGACTATGAGAGCCACGGCCCGGAAACCGGCTCACCCTACCGCTACTTCTCCGCGCATATGGCCGACGGCGGACGGATGAGTATGGAAAATCTCATCAGCTGCCATGTCTGGCTGCCGGAGCGCCTGCCCCTCCCCGCCTGGGCGGACACCCTGGAAAAAGCTGCCCCGCTGCTGTGGGAGCAGCTGGCCCCGTTGGCCGGGTTTGACAGCCCCGCTCTGCAGATAACCACCGATTATAGCTTCACCGGCGAATGGAACAAAAATTTCTTCTGGTTCAACCACAATCCGGAGGACTCCCTCACCGACCAGCTGCTGGACTACTGCTTCAACCGCATCGGGTATGTATTCTGGCACGAAAACCTGAGCGGTATGGGCTCCTTTGATCTCCCCTGCTGGCCCACGGAGGAGGGTGTACTCTACCCCATCCGCACGGCAGAAGAGGCGGTGGCGGACTTCCGTTCCGGGGATTACCTGGGCATGGACGCCCCCACCGACGGCGCCAACGCCCAAATCCTCCATGTGGAGCTGGTCTATATGAACCAGAGCTATCAGCCCTACATCCAGCCCGCCTACCGCATCACCTACACCCAGGACTACTGGGATGAGACTAATGTCATGTCCAAGGCCCCCGACCCGGAGTCCTTCTCCAGCGTCAGCGTGGCCTACGTCCCGGCTGTGGCGGACGAATACCTGGAGGAGCTGGACCTGCAGTACATGCCCAACACCTGATTTCACTCTCCCAAGCGGGGCGGCCTTTCTGTCAGGCCGCCCCGCTTGACTTTATATCGGTTCCGAATTAGAATTGAGAGGAAATTGTGAGACTAAGGAGCGAATTTCTTTGATTTATCTGGACAATGCCGCCACCACCCGGGTGTGTCCTCAGGCCGCCCAGGCCGCGCTGGAGGCCATGACGGAGCAGTACGGCAACCCCTCTTCCCGCTATCCCCTGGGCCGTGAGGCCGCCAAGCGGCTGAAGGATCAGCGCAGTCAGGTGGCCGCCGCCCTGGGCTGCGCTGCGGAGGAGATTTTCTTCACCTCCTGCGGCACCGAGGGGGACAACTGGGCCATCCGGGGCGCCGTGGAGCTGGGCAAGCGGAAGGGAAAGCACATCATCACCACCGCCTTTGAGCACTCCGCCGTGCTGGAGCCCTGCAAGGCTCTGGAGCGGGAGGGGTACGAGGTCACCTGGCTCAAGCCGGACAAGACCGGCCATATCTCCATCGATGACCTGACCGCCGCCCTCCGGCCGGACACCGTGCTGGTGTCCATGATGCTGGTAAACAACGAGCTGGGCACCATCCAGCCTGTGGCCGAGGCCGCCAGAGCCATCAAGGCCGCCCACTCCCCCGCCCTGCTCCACACCGACGCGGTGCAGGCTTTTCTGAAAATCCCCTTCACCCCCAAGGCCCTGGGCGTGGACCTGCTCACCATCTCGGGCCACAAGGTCCGTGCCCCCAAGGGCGTGGGCGCCCTCTACATCCGCAAGGGCCTCCGGTTCCCGCCCCTGATGCTGGGCGGCGGACAGGAGGAGGGCATGCGTCCCGGCACCGAGGCCACCGCCCAGACCGCCGCCTTTGCCGCCGCCTGCGCGGTGGGCAAGGCCGAGATGAATTCCTATACCACTCGTATGAAAGAGTTGAAAGAATACGCTCTGGATTCGCTTTTGGGGGCAATTCCTGAGCTGAAGCAGGTGGGCGAGAGCGACGCCCCCCACATTCTCTGCCTCACCCTGCCCGGCTACAAGAGCGAGGTTCTGGTACGGGTGCTGGGTGACATGGGGGTATGCGTGTCCGCCGGATCGGCCTGCCACCGGGGCAAGCCCAGCCATGTGTTCGCCGCCATGGGCCTGCCCAAGAACGAGATGGACGGCGCCTTCCGGGTGTCCTTCTCCCCCGACAGCACCCGTGAGGACGTGGACGGCCTGCGGGAAGCCCTGATCAAGGCCCGGGACACCCTGTTCACCACCCTGTCCTGAGACAAAATCACATTCAGAGAGGTTGTTATGCTCTCCTACATGAACCGGGGCAGGCCCTTCTACCGTGACGTGGTCCGGCTGGCCCTGCCCATCATCCTTCAAAACCTGATCACCGAGTCCCTGGCCCTGGTGGACACCTTCATGGTGGGCTCCCTGCCCGGAGACACCCCCATGGCGGCGGTAACCCTGGCCAACATCCCCATCTTTGTCATCCTTCTGCTCATTTTCGGCCTCCAGAGCGGCGCTTCGGTCCTCATCAGCCAGTTCTGGGGCAAGGGTGACACCGATTCCATCAACCGGGTCATCGGCATCGGCTTCTATGTGGCCGGCAGCATCACCATGCTCTTCGCGCTGGTGATGTACTTCTTCCCCTCGCAATTCCTGGGCCTGTTCTCCAACAACCGGGAGGTTGTGGAGCTGGCCGCCGGATACGGCCAGGTGGTGGGCTTCTCCTACGTCTTTAACTCCATCACCCAGGTCTATCTGGGGGCCCACCGGTCCATGGAGAACCCCAAGCTGGGCCTGTACGTGCTGGGCGTGTCCATGGTGTCCAACACCTTCCTCAACTGGGTGTTCATCTTCGGCAACCTGGGCGCTCCCAGGCTGGGCGTGGTGGGCGCCGCTGTGGGCACCCTGCTGGCCCGAATCCTGGAGTTCATCGTCATGGTGGCCTATGCCGCCCGCAGCCGCCGCTTCCCCTTCAAGCCCGCGCTGGTGTTCCGTCCCGGCCGGGTGCTGCTGGCCCGGTACGTCCGCTACTCCACCCCCGTGGTGCTCAACGAGACCCTCTGGGGCCTGGGCACCGCCCTCTACCCCACCATCATGGGCTATATGGACGGCTCCACCGAGATTCTGGCCGCCTACGCCATCTCGGGCAACATTGAAAAGGTATGTACCGTCATTGTCTTTGCCATCGCGGGCACAGCGGCCGTCATCATTGGCCGGGAGATCGGCGCCGGACGGCTGGACACCGTCTACGACACCGGCCGCACCCTGAACACCCTGTCCTTCCTGGCCGGCCTGACCGTGGGCGTGCTGGGAATTCTGGGCACGTTGTACTTTATCAGCCCGGTGGTCTACCCCAACTTCGGCCTGTCCAAGGAGGCCCAGGACATCGCCACCATGATGCTGCTGGTCACCTTCTCCTTCCTGTCCGTCCGCTCCTTCAACACCACCAATATCGTAGGTGTGCTCCGGGGCGGCGGAGACGTGCGGGCCGCCACCCTCAATGACGTGCTCCCCCTCTGGTGCTTCGCTCTGCCCCTGTCCGCCTTCTTCGGCCTGGTGCTGAAGCTGGATATCTTCTGGGTCTACCTCAGTATCTCCCTGGAAAACGTGGTGAAATTCTTCATCGGCCTGTGGCGGTTCCGCTCCGGAGCCTGGATTCACGATGTAACCCAGGTCAGCTATCAGAAAAACGACCCGTCATAAGCCTGCCGGGCTGCCCGGCGGAAAGGAGTTCCCTATGAAGGTCACGGTTCTCATGGAAAACACCTCCCCCGACTGCCTCCTCCACGAGCACGGCCTGTCCCTTCACCTGTCCTATGAGGGCCACAGTGTCCTGCTGGACGCCGGTTCTTCCGGCCGGTTCACCGAGAACGCCGCCGCCCTGGGGGTGGACCTGTCCGCCGTAGAGAAGGCCGCCCTCTCCCACGGCCACTGGGACCACGCCGACGGCCTGGCCGCCTTCTTCGCCCGCAACGCCGCCGCACCGGTGTACGCCAGGCCAGCCGCCTTGCTGCCCCGGTACCGGGAGAAGGACGGCAGCTATGACGGGGTAAGCCCCGCCCTCATTGAGCAATTTCGCAGTCGCTTCGACCTGGCCGACGGCCCCCGGGAGCTTCTGCCCGGTCTCCACCTCATCCCTGACGCCGTGGACCATGAACAGTCTCTGGTAGCCGAGACGGACAAGGGCCTGGTGGTGATGAATTCCTGCTGTCACGCCGGTGCGGGCTATATTGTAAAGGATATCCTCTCCCGCTTTCCCGGCCGGAAGGTGTACGCCATCCTGGGCGGGTTCCACCTGATGGGCCACGGCGGCACTGCCACCCTGGGGGTGGCCCCCGGCATTGTGCGCAATCTGGCCCACTGGCTCACCGACGAGCTGGGTGTGGAGCAAATCTGCACCGGCCACTGCACCGGTGAACCCGCCTTTGCCCTGCTCCGGGAGGAGCTGGGGGACCGGCTGACTTACCTCCGGACCGGCCTCATTCTGGACTTCTGAATCCTGTCATCCACCGCCGCAGTGGGACGGAATTTCCGTCTCTGCCGCGGCGGTCTTTTTGATTCTGCCGCCGGTTCTTAGCAATCTTTCTCCCCCTCTGCTTTCCCTTACGGCAAATTTTTTCCGTTCACAAATCATTTACAACCAACCTATTGACAATGCCGGGGGATGGTGGTACATTTACGTTAGCACTCAGGAAGTATGAGTGCTAAATCATGAGAGGAGGATGTACGATGGATTTGACCGACCGCAAGAAACGCATTCTGCGGGTCATCATTGACCACTATATTGAATCGGCAGAGCCCATTGGCTCCAAGACCATCGCCGAGTCCTCCGGACTGGATATCTCCTCCGCCACCATCCGCAACGAGATGGCCGACCTGGAGGCCATGGGCTATCTGGAACAGCCCCACACCTCCGCCGGACGGATTCCCTCTCCCAAGGGCTACCGGCTCTACGTCAACGAGCTGATGGACGACTACCGCCTCTCCCTCCAGGAGACCCAGCGGATCAACCAGGCCCTGCGGATGAAGATGCAGGAGCTGGACCGGGTCATCGACCAGGCGGGACGGATTGTCTCCCAGCTGACCCAGTACCCCGCCTTCGCCCTCTCCTCCGGTATGGAGCGGGTGACCATCAAGCGGTTTGACCTGCTGATGGTGGAGCGCAGCGCCTTTATCATCGTGGTGATGACGGACACCAACGTGATCCGCAACCGGCTGGTGCGGCTGCCCACCGACCTGAGTGAGCCCCAGCTTCAGCTGCTCAACACCCTGCTCAACACCACCTTTACCAATCTCACCCTGGAGGAGATTACTCCCGAGCTGATGCGGGTGGCTCAGCACGCCGCCGGCGACTCCTACGGGCTCATCAGCCTGGTTGTCTCCTTCGCCATCGAGGTACTGGAGGAGCTGGAGCACCGGAAGGTGCACACGGCGGGCATCGCCCATCTCCTCGAGCACCCCGAGTACCGCAGCCTGGAGAAGGCCCAGACCCTGATGAGCTACCTCTCCGAGGACAACGACCCCAGCCGCTTCCCCGTCCCCAAGGACAACCCCATGAGCATCCTCATAGGCCCGGAAAACGTGGCCGACGCCCTGAAGGACACCAGCGTCGTGGTGGCAAGCTACGACATCGGCGAGGGCATGCGGGGTGTCATCGGCGTGGTGGGTCCCACCCGTATGGATTATGCCAAGATTACCGCCCGCCTGTCCTACCTGGCCCAGGGCCTTTCCAAACTGTTCGGACAGGGCGAGCTTCCCCCCATTGGTGAAAACAATGACGGCAAGAAATAGGAGTGAGCACATAAGCTATGAGTAAAAAGGATAAGGAAAAGGAGTCTGTCTCCCAGCAGGAGACGACCCAGGCCCCCCAGGAGGAGGCCGTGTCCCAGGCCGGAACCGCCCAGGCCCCCGACAGCGCTGAGCTGACCGCCGCCCTGGAGTCCGCCGAAAAGGCTATGGCCGCCCTGAAGGAGAAGGAGGACCAGTTCCTCCGCCTGGCCGCCGAGTACGACAACTACCGCCGCCGCAGCCAGAAGGAAAAGGAGTCGGTGTGGAACGACGCCAAGTCGGAGACCGTGCTGGCCTTCCTTCCGGTGTACGACAACCTGGAGCGCGCCCTCAAGCAGGAGACTGCCGACGAGGCCTTCAAGAAGGGCGTGGAGATGACCATGAACCAGCTGCGTGAGGTACTCAAGAAGCTGGGCGTGGAGGAAATCCCCGCGCTGGGCGAGACCTTTGACCCCAACGTCCACAACGCGGTGATGCACGTGGAGGATGAATCCGCTGGCGAGAACACCGTCGTTGAGGTATTCCAGACCGGCTTCAAGTCCGGCGACAAGGTGGTCCGGTTTGCCATGGTAAAAGTGGCAAATTAAAAAAATCACCACCCACCCCTTTGTTAAAAAATAATTTCGATATATTGGAGGAAAAGCACTATGTCTAAGATTATTGGTATCGACCTCGGTACAACCAACAGCTGTGTTGCTGTCATGGAGGGCGGCGACGCCGTCGTCATCCCCAACGCGGAAGGCAACCGCACCACCCCCTCTGTCGTCGCCTTCTCCAAGGACGGCGAGCGTATGGTGGGTCAGGTGGCCAAGCGTCAGGCCATCACCAACCCCGACCGCACCGTTATCTCCATCAAGCGTGAGATGGGCACCGACTACAAGGTGGACATCGACGGCAAGAAGTACACCCCCCAGGAGATCAGCGCCATGATCCTTCAGAAGCTGAAGGCGGACGCTGAGGCCTATCTGGGCGAGACCGTCACCGAGGCGGTCATCACTGTCCCCGCTTACTTCACCGACTCCCAGCGCCAGGCCACCAAGGACGCCGGCCGCATTGCCGGTCTGGAGGTCAAGCGTATCATCAACGAGCCCACCGCCGCCGCTCTGGCCTACGGTGTGGACAAGGAGACCGCCCAGAAGGTCATGGTCTACGACCTGGGCGGCGGCACCTTCGACGTGTCCGTGCTGGACATCGACGACGGCGTCATCGAGGTTCTGGCTACCGCCGGTAACAACCGTCTGGGCGGCGACGACTTCGATAAGTGCATCATGGACTGGATGGCCGCCGAGTTCAAGAAGACCGAGGGCGTGGACCTGACCGGCGACAAGGTGGCCATGCAGCGCCTGAAGGAGGCCGCTGAGAAGGCCAAGATTGAGCTGTCCGGCGTCACCTCCACCGCCATCAACCTGCCCTATATCACCGCCGACGCCACCGGCCCCAAGCACCTGGATCTGACCCTGACCCGCGCCAAGTTCGACCAGCTGACCGCTCACCTGGTGGAGGCCACTGCCGGCCCCGTCCGTCAGGCCATGAGCGACGCCGGCCTCACCGGCAGCGACATCTCCAAGGTCCTGATGGTGGGCGGCTCCAGCCGTATCCCTGCCGTGCAGGACATGGTCAAGAAGCTCACCGGCAAGGACGGCTTCAAGGGCATCAACCCCGATGAGTGCGTGGCCATGGGCGCTGCCATCCAGGGCGGCGTTCTGGTGGGCGACGTGAAGGGCCTGCTGCTGCTGGACGTCACCCCCCTGTCCCTGGGCATTGAGACCATGGGCGGCGTGATGACCAAGCTTATCGAGCGCAACACCACCATCCCCGCCAAGAAGAGCCAGATCTTTACCACCGCCGCCGACAACCAGACCTCCGTTGAGGTCCACGTGCTCCAGGGCGAGCGTGAGATGGCGCAGTACAACAAGACCCTGGGCCGCTTCAACCTGGACGGCATCGCTCCCGCCCGCCGCGGCGTGCCTCAGATCGAGGTCACCTTCGACATCGACGCCAACGGCATCGTGAACGTGTCCGCCAAGGACCTGGGCACCGGCAAGGAGCAGCACATCACCATCACCTCCTCCACCAACATGTCCAAGGAGGACATCGACAAGGCTGTCCGCGAGGCTGAGCAGTTCGCCGCCGAGGACGCCAAGCGCAAGGAAGAGGTCGACGTGCGCAACCAGGGCGACCAGATGGTGTACCAGACCGAGAAGGTCATGGAGGACCTGAAGGATAAGCTGTCCGCCGAGGACAAGAACACCCTGGACGCCGCCCTGAACAAGCTGAAGGACGCTCTGAAGGGCACCGACACCCAGGCCATCAAGACCGCCACTGAGGAGCTGGGCAAGGCCTTCTATCCCATCAGCGAGAAGCTGTACAGCCAGGCTGGCGGCCAGCAGGCCGGCCCTGACATGGGCGGCGCAGGCTTCGGCGGCGCTCAGGCCGGTCAGAGCGACAACAGCGACCCCAACGTGGTGGACGCTGACTACAAGGTTGTCGACGACGACAATAAGTAAGAAGCGCTGAGCCGTCGTGAGCAGCCCGGATGGACCGGAGCGAGGGCGCGAAACCGAAGGGCCGCGCAGCGGACCTGTTTCAAGCCCAAGTCGGAGGGAAGCCGGGCGTCGCGAACAGGCGAAGCGTGACAACAGAGATTCATAGGGATTCAGGCGGGGGCTTGTCCCCCGCCGTTTCCCGCGTAAAGAGGTGAACTCCCATGCCAGATCAGAAACGGGATTATTATGAGGTCCTGGGCGTGTCCAAGGGCGCGTCGGACGACGAGATCAAAAAGGCCTACCGCAAGATGGCCAAGCAGTACCACCCGGACCTGAACCCCGGCGACAAGACCGCCGAGGCCAAATTCAAAGAGGTCAACGAGGCCTACGAGGTGCTGTCTGACAAGGAGAAGCGCTCCAGGTATGACCAGTTCGGCCATGCCGGCGTGGACCCCAACTTCGGTGCGGGAGCCGGCGGCCCCTTCGGCGGCTTCTCCGGCGCCGACTTCGGGGACATCGACCTGGGCGACATCTTCGGCTCCTTCTTCGGCGGCGGATTCGGCGGCGGCTCCAGCAGCCGGCGCAACGGCCCCATGAAGGGTGACACCCTGCGTGCAGGCGTCACCATCACCTTTGAGGAGGCCGCCTTCGGCTGTGAGAAGGAGATCATCCTCAACCGGGAGGAGACCTGCGAGACCTGTCACGGCTCCGGCTGTGAGCCGGGCACCACCGCTGAGATCTGCCCCAACTGCCGGGGCACCGGCACCGTCCGCATCCAGCGGGGCGGCGGCGCCTTTACCTTCGCCACCACCGCCTCCTGCCCCAAGTGCAACGGTACGGGTAAGATCATCCACCAGCCCTGCAAGAGCTGCAATGGCTCCGGTTCGGTGCGCAAGCAGCGGAAGATCACGGTCAAGATTCCCGCCGGTATCGACAACGGTCAGGCCGTGTCCCTGCGGGGCCAGGGCGGTGCGGGCCGCAACGGCGGTCCTGCCGGCGACCTGATCATCAGCGTCACCGTCCGTCCCCACGCCTTCTTCAAGCGGGACGGCACGTCGGTCTATCTGGAGCAGCCGGTGTCCTTCCTCCAGGCCACCCTGGGCGCGGAGCTGGAGATCCCCACCATCGACGGCAAGGTGAAGTGGACCCTGCCCGAGGGCACCCAGCCGGGCACCACCTTCCGCCTGCGGGGCAAGGGCATCCCCTCCATCAACGGCAGAGGCCGGGGCGACCAGTTCGTCACGGTCCAGGTTCAGGTTCCCAAGAATCTGACCCGGGAGCAGAAGGAGGCGCTGCACGCCTATGGCCAAGCCATGGGCGAGATTCCAGCGGACCATGAGGACGGCCTGAAGGGCTTCTTTGACAAGAAGCGGAAAAAGAAATAAAATAGAGGACGGACTTTGGTCCGTCCTCTATTTTTTTACCCAAATATATGGTAGAATACCCCTGTATGTCCCACGGCGGGGAGCGCTTTCTCCGCCTATTCTGTCTCCGGAGGTCTGTCGCAATGAACCTCACGTACTATATCACCCCCACGCTGGTCTTTCCCATCGTGGTGCTGGCGGCCATGTTCTGCCTGCTGAGCTACTACCGCCACGCCATGTCCCCCAGAGAGGGCACCCTGGAGTGGGTGACCATGGCCAGCGCCGCCCCCAGACCCATGTCCTTCCCCCGCCGCCGGTTCCCCATGCGGCGGAAGGACGCCCTGCCCCTCCTGCTGCTGACGGCGGTATACGCCTTCGCCGCCTTCTGGAACCTGGGCTCCTTCACCAATCCCCAGTCCTTCTGTCAGCTCTCCAAGGGACAGACCGTCACCTTCACCCTGGCTGAGCCTACGGCCATCTCCCGTGTGATGTACTACACCGGCCTCAACACCGGCAGCTACACCCTGGAGGCCAGCCCGGACGGCGAAACCTGGTACACCCTGCTCGCCTATGAGGACGAGGAGAACAACGTCTCCGGCCTCATCTGGAAGGAGAACAAGACCGGCTCCACCCTGCCCGCAGGGCTGGACAGCGGCAACACCTCCGCCGCCCTCCACCAGAAGTACTCCGACCTGTTCAAGTGGATTGACAATACCGTGCTGCGCACCGGCGAGGGCCCCGACCCCCTGTCCCTGGAGGTGCGGATGTTCCGTCTCACCGGCAACCCTGACGCCGGAGACGAGTGGCTGGAGCTGGGCGAGCTGGCCCTGTACGACGCCGATGGTCAGCTCATTACCATGTACGACATCTCCTACACCGGCGAAGGTGCCTCTCCCCTGTTTGACGAGGGCGACACCGTGCCCGCCATGTCCACCTGGTACAACTCCTCCTATTTCGACGAGATCTACCACCCCCGCACCGCCTATGAGCACATCCGGGGCATCTATCCCTATGAGATCTCCCATCCGCCTCTGGGCAAGCTGATCATGAGCCTGGGCATCCAGCTCTTCGGCCTGACCCCCTTCGGCTGGCGGTTTATGGGCACCCTCTTCGGCGTTCTCATGGTGCCTCTGCTCTATGTGTTCCTGAAAAACCTCTTCGGCAAGACGGTTGTGGCCTTCTGCGGCACCGCCCTCTTTGCCTTTGACTTCATGCACCTGACCCAGACCCGCATCGCCACCATCGACACCTACGGCGTGTTCTTCATCCTGGCCATGTACTACTTCATGTACCGGTACCTGACCCTGCCCGCCGGTACCCCCTTCCGCAAGGGCGCCCTGCCCCTGTTCCTGTCCGGCCTCATGTGGGGCATCGGCGCGGCCAGCAAGTGGACGGTGATCTACGGCGCGGTGGGTCTGGCCCTGCTCTACTTCATCGGGCTGTACTTCAAGTGGCGGGACTGGCCTCAGGATGAGGACGCCCCCCGGTTCGCCCCCTGGCTGGTCAAGACCCTGCTCTTCTCCGTGCTGTGCTTTGTGCTCATCCCGGCGGTCATCTACACCGCATCCTACCTGCCCTACGCCGCCGCCAAGGGTGACACCAGCCTGGAAAATCTCATCAAGGTCATGTGGGACAACCAGGTCTACATGCTCACCTACCACGAGGGCGTCCACACCCCCCACCCCTACTCCTCCCGCTGGTATCAGTGGATTGTGGACGGCCGGCCCATCCTCTACTATCTGGACAACAAGAGCGGCGCGGCCCAGGGACTCAAGTGCGCTTTCGGCGCCTTCTCCAACCCCATCGTGTGCTGGGGCGGCCTGCTGGCCATGATCGCCTGCGCTGCCCAGTCCTTCCGCCGGTTCCGGTCCAAGATGCTCTTCTTCCTCCTGTCCGGTCTGGTGGCCGCCGGCGCGGTCATCGGCGTGGACGGCGTCCTCAGCGCCGAGCTGGACAATCTGGTCCGGCTGCGCAACCTGTGCCTGCTGGTGGGCGGCGTGCTCATCTACTGGGTGCTGGGCTATCTGGCCAGCAAGTCTTTCCCCCGCTATTCCTCCAAGGCCATGTTCATCCTCATCGGCTACCTGTCCCAGCTGGTGCCCTGGATGTTCATCGGCCGCATCACCTTCGCCTACCACTACTTCCCCTCCATCCTCTTCCTGGTGCTGGCACTGGCCTATGTGTTCAATGACCTGGTGGGCCGCAGAGCACCCGGCTGGCGGGTGGCGGTCTACGGCACCACCGGCGGCGCCGTGGCCCTGTACGCCGCCTTCTACCCCGTACTGGTGGGCATCATGGTGCCCACCTGGTACACCACCAACTTCCTGCGCTGGATTCCCGGCGCGTGGCCCTTCTGAGGAGGTGCGCTGTGTTTCTCTCCGACTACCACTCCCACAGTCTGGTGTCCTTTGACGGAGAATTCCCCATGTCTGACATGGCCCAGGCGGCCATGGATGCGGGGCTCAATGAGCTGTGCATCACCGACCACTGCGACTTTCTGGACCAGGACGGCGTCCCGGTCCGCACCTACGACTGGGCCAAGGCGCTGGACCAGTTCGAGGCGGCGGCCCCCTTCCACAGTCGGGAGGGCTTCTCCCTCCGGCTGGGTCTGGAATTGGGTATGCCCTATCTGGACCCGGCAGCGGCGGAGCGCATCTGTGCCCAGCCCATGCTGGACTTTGTGCTGGGCTCAGTCCACAACCTGTCCCCGGAGCGGGGCGGAACCGACTTCTACTACGCCGACTACTCCACCGCAGCCGCCTGCCGGGAGGCCCTGGACGACTATTTCGGCTCCCTGGCTCTGCTGGCGGAGAGTAATTTTTACGACGTACTGGCCCACATCATCTACCCGCTGCGGTACATGAAGCCCGCCGACGGCCCCGTCACCCTGGAGGGCTACGAGGACCGGCTGGAGGCTCTGCTCCGTACGGCCATCGGCCGCGGCAAGGGCATGGAGGTCAACACCTGGTGCGGCCGGACCCTGGCCGACTGGCTGCCTATGCTCAAGCTGTACCGGAGTCTGGGCGGCGAGATTGTCACCGTTGGCTCCGACGCCCACGCCCCCGGTAACGTGGGCAAGGGGGTCCCCCAGGCCTTTGACCTGCTGCGGGAGGCCGGGTTCCGCTATGTGACCGTATTCCGGCGGAGAAAGCCGGAATTTATCCCCATTATTTGAAAAAAACGGAGGTACTGTTATGACAATTGCACTTGGTTCCGATCACGGCGGCTTTGCTCCCCATGGAGCAGGCTCCATGGGGACCCCTCCGATTTTATTTGCTCGGGGCAAATGAATTGCCCCTGCGCCAAGGTTTTGCGCGGCAAAACGCTTGACGGCGCAAAGCGCCGCCCCGGCTCCCGCCGGGGAGAGCGCAAGCCGCTCACTCCGTTCACACAAACAACATTACAAATATGGAGGTAACAACATGATTGCACTTGGTTCCGATCACGGCGGCTTTGCGCTCAAGCAGCACATCAAGACTTATCTGGACAGCAGAGGCATTGCCTGGAAGGACTTCGGCTGCGACAGCACCGAGAGCTGCGACTACCCCGATTTCGGCGCCGCTGCCGCTAAGGCGGTGGCCTCCGGCGAGTGCGAAAAGGGCATTGTGGTGTGCACCACCGGCATCGGCATCTCCATCACCGCCAACAAGGTGAAGGGCATCCGCTGCGCCCTGTGCCGGGACGTGCTCTCCGCTGAGCTCACCCGCAAGCACAACAACGCCAACATGCTGGCGCTGGCCGGCGGCTTCACCGGTCCCTTTGAGGCCGAGCACATCGTCTCCGCCTTCCTGGACACGGAGTTTGAGGGCGGCCGCCACGAGCGCCGGGTCAACAAGATGATGGCCCTGGAGGATTAATTCCCTGCTTACAAACAAAAAGGACCGGCATTGCCAAGCAATGCCGGTCCTTTTTTATTCTCTTGAAAGCTTATCAGCCGCACTTGGAGTATCCGCAGTTGCGGCAGGTGACGCAGCCGCCCTCATGCTCCAGCTCACTGCCGCACTCGGGGCAGAACTTGGCCAGCTTGGCCTCAGCGGGGGTCATGTTGGGGTTCACCTGGGCCTTGGCCTGGGGCACGGGTGTTTTGGCGGGCGCGGAGACCGTGGGCTGGGGCTTGCCGCCGTCGTGGGTGGCCTTGATGACCTTCTCGATGGACTTGGCGATGGCGTCGGGGCAGGAGGTGACGGGCACGCCGGGCTGACGCAGGCAAGAGGGGCAGCGGATGCCCTTGAGCTGCTGGATGATCTCCTTGGGGTCCATGCCGGAGCGGATGCCCACGCTCACCAGACGGGCAGTGGCCTCGCTCTGGCTGGGGCAGCCGCCTGCCCGGCCGGTGTTGGTGAACACCTCGCAGATGCCGGTCTCATCGTAGTTGACGGTGATATACAGGTTGCCGCAGCCGATCTTCACCTTCTCGGTGAAGCCGCTGGTGACGGCGGGACGGGGACGGGGCAGGATGGTGCCGTAGGCGCTGGTCTTCATGACGCAGGCGGCGCCGTCGCAGCTGGCCTCCAGCACGGCGTCCACCATGGGGTCGCCGGTGGCGTCCTTCTTCTCGGCCTTGTCCTTGCCGTCGTTGACCTTGCCGATGTTGAGCACCTGCTCGTCACGGCTGCCGTCACGGTAGATGGTGGTGCCCTTGCAGCCCAGCTTGTAGGCCAGGGTGTACACCTCGGCCACCTCTTCCTTGGTGGCGGAGTTGGGGAAGTTCACCGTCTTGCTGACGGCGTTGTCGGTGTAGGCCTGGAAGGCGGCCTGCATCTTCACGTGCCAGATGGGGGACACGTCGTGGGCGCAGACAAACACCCGCTTGATGTCCTCGGGGATGCCGTCCACATGGGCCAGGCTGCCCTGCTCCACGATCTTGCGCATCAGCTCCTCGGAGTAGAGGCCCCGGGAGAGGAGCACATTCTTGAGGATCTGGTTGGTCTCGATGAGGTGGGTGTTGTCCATCACGTTGCGGATGTAGGCGTAGGCGAACACGGGCTCCACGCCGGAGGACACGCCGGCGATGATGGACAGGGTGCCGGTGGGGGCGATGGTGGTGACGGTGGCGTTGCGGATGGGCTTGCCATTGCGGTAGGTGCTCTCATCGAAGAGGGGGAAGGCGCCACGGACCTGAGCCAGAGCCTGGCTCTCCTCATGGCCGATGGTGTTCACCAGCTCCATGACCTCCCGGGCCATGGCCACGCCCTGGTCGCTGTTGTAGGGGATGCCCATGTAGAGCAGCATATCGGCAAAGCCCATGACGCCCAGGCCGATCTTACGGGTGGAGCGGGTCATGGCGTCGATCTCGGGCAGGGGGTACTTGTTGACCTCGATGACGTTGTCCAGGAAGTGGACAGCGGTGCGGATGGTGGCGGTGAGCTTGTCCTTGTCCAGCACCCAGCGGCCGTCCTCCTCCTTCAGGTGGGTCACCAGGTTGATGGAGCCCAGGTTGCAGGCCTCGTAGGGCAGAAGGGGCTGCTCGCCGCAGGGATTGGTGGACTCGATCTCGCCCTGCTGGGGGCAGGGGTTGTCCCGGTTGAGCCGGTCCAGGAAGATGATGCCGGGCTCGCCGGTCTGCCAGGCGGAGGAGACGATCTTCTCAAAGACCTCACGGGCGTTGAGGGTGCCGGTGACCTTGTGGGTGGCGGGGTCCACCAGCTCGTAGCTGCCGCCGTTCTCCACGGCCTGCATGAACTTCTCGGTGATGCCCACGGAGATGTTGAAGTTGGTGATCTCCTTGGTGTCGTTCTTGCAGGTGATGAAGTCCAGGATATCGGGGTGGTCCACCCGGAGGATGCCCATGTTGGCGCCCCGGCGGGTGCCGCCCTGCTTCACCGCCTCGGTGGCGGCGTTGAACACCTTCATGAAGGAGATGGGGCCGCTGGCCACGCCGCCGGTGGAGTTGACGGTGGAACCGCGGGGACGCAGGCGGGAGAAGGAGAAGCCGGTGCCGCCGCCGGACTTGTGGATGAGGGCGGCGTTCTTGATGGCGTCAAAAATCTCCTCCATGGAGTCCCCCACGGGGAGGACAAAGCAGGCGGACAGCTGGCCCAGAGGGCGGCCGGCGTTCATCAGGGTGGGGGAGTTGGGCAGGAAGTCCAGCCCGGTCATCATGTTGTAGAAGCGGCTGGCGGTGGCGGCCACGTCGGCCTTGGGGTCAAAGGCGGCGTCCGCCGCCGCAATGGCGTTTGCCACCCGGTGGAACAGGTCGTCCACGGTCTCGGTGGGCTCACCCTTCTCGTCACGGATCAGATATCGCTTCTCCAGCACGGCTCTTGCGTTCTCGGAAATCGCCATGTCTTTCTTCCTCTCTTCTCGGTAAGTTTATGGGCCATGGGGGCTGGGCCGCCCGTTCAGGCCAAAGCAAGACCCGCTCTCACATTGAGGCGGGTCGGATTTGTCACGCAATATATTGTATCATGATGATAGCTCCTGTCAACATGTTGTTCTTCCCATTCCGCGTAGAATTTTGGCCCTCATTCTTGTGGAAAAAAAGCGGTTGACAGCCTCTCAGACGGACACACGGGGAATTTCGCCTTGACAGTATTGCCTCCCTGTCATACAATTTAGGGTACCCATTGCCCCCATTTTCCCCATCCATGGGGCAAAATCCGTCTTCACCAGGAGGGATGCAGTCATGCTTCATCTGGGATGCTCAGGCCGTTTTCCCTCCGGGGAGCGAATGTGAAGGGCCTCCCACCGGAGCCGGGTGGCTCCCATCTACAAAAGCGGAAGGAGACTTCACCGTGATAGAAATTCAGCATTTACAGAAGACCTTTCCCACGCCGGACGGCGTGTTCACCGCCCTGGAGGACGTGAGCCTCACCATCGGGGACGGGGATATCTTCGGCATCGTGGGCATGAGCGGCGCGGGTAAATCCACTCTGGTGCGCTGCATCAACCTGCTGGAGCGGCCCACCTCCGGCCATGTGATCATCGACGGAGAGGACATGACCACCCTCTCCCCCAAGGCCCTGCGTGAAAAGCGGCGCTCCATCAGCATGATCTTCCAGCAGTTCAACCTGCTCATGCAGCGCACCTGCCTGGACAATATCTGCTTCCCCATGGAGATCGCCGGGGTATCCAAGGCCAAGGCCCGGATTAAGGCCAGAGAGCTGCTGGAGACCGTGGGTCTGCCCGACAAGGCCGACTCCTACCCCGCCCAGCTCTCGGGCGGCCAGAAGCAGCGCATCGCCATCGCCCGTGCCCTGGCCAGCAACCCCAAGGTGCTCCTGTGCGACGAGGCCACCTCCGCCCTGGACCCCACCACCACCCGCTCCATCCTGCGTCTGATTCAGGATATCAACAAGCGGCTGGGCATTACGGTCATCGTCATCACCCATGAGATGGCGGTGGTGGAGGAGATCTGCTCCCATGTGGCGGTGCTGGAGCACGGCCACGTGATGGAGACCGGCACGGTGGAGGAGGTCTTCTCCAACCCCAAGAGCGAGGCCGGACGGCGGCTGGTGTTCCCCGACGGAGTGGCCCTGGAGCAGTTCCCCGTGTCCAAGGTGGTGCGTGTGGTGTTCAACGGCGGCTCCTCCTATGAGCCCCTCATCTCCTCCCTGGCCATCGACTGCGGCGTGAAGGTGAACATTCTGGGCGCCGACACCCGGAACATCGACGGCAAGGCCTTCGGCTCCATGCTGCTGGGCCTGCCCCAGGACAGCGCCGAGGCCGCCAAGGCCATGAACTATCTGAAAAGCCAGCGTGACGTCAGCGTAGAGGAGGTGCAGGACTACCATGGATAAGTTTATTTCCGATTTTACCGCCATTTTTCAGAATGACAAGATGTTCTGGACCTTTTTGGGCGGCACCTGGGAGACCCTGTACTCCACTTTCATCGCCACGGCGGTGGCCTATATTCTGGGCCTTGCCCTGGGCATTGCCCTTACTGTGGGAGAGGAAAACGGCATTCATCCCCTTCCCCGCCCCCTGATGAAGGTACTCAATGTGGTCATCAACATTCTCCGCTCCATGCCCTTCCTGCTGCTGATGATTCTCTGTCTGCCTCTGAGCGGCCTGCTGGTGGGTACCGAGATCGGAACCGCAGCCTCCATCCCGCCCCTCATCATCGCCGCAGCGCCCTTTGTGGCCCGGCTGGTGGAGACCTCTTTCCGTGAGGTGGATCGGGGTGTGCTGGAGGCCGCCCAGTCCATGGGCTGCTCCACCTTCCAGATTATCTGGAAGGTCATTCTCCCTGAGAGCAAGCCCTCCCTCATCGCCGGTTTCGCCACCGCCTTTATCACCATCCTGGGCTACGGCGCCATGGCCGGCTTTATCGGCGGCGGCGGTCTGGGCATGATCGCCACCACCTACGGCTACAACCGCTACAACGACGCCGTCATGCTGGTGGCTGTGGTGATCATTGTGATTCTGGTGCAGATTTTCCAGTCTCTGGGCACCCGACTCTCTATCCGCAGCGACAAGCGCATCACCCGCATCAGCCGCCAGAAGAAGAACAAGAGCAAATAAACCCGTATTCACGTGTTCCGGCAGGCCGCCCTGTGAGGGCGGCCTGCCTTGTTTTGTTTTTCACAAAGTTTGGACATTTTCCACCGGAATCCCCGCCTTTTCTCTCCTTCCTCCGGCTTGTCCAAACTTTTTCGTCTCTCTTTTGTGCAAGTTGCATAATTGACTTTCCCGCCGGTGCGGTATACACTAGTCCCAAGTTCCAAGACAACTGAACAGGCTTACCCAAAGGCAAGGAAGAGAAGAGTAAGCTGGGAGATACGTCACAGAGAGCCCGGATTGGTGGAAACGGGTACGGAAGGCCTGGCCGAACATGGTCTCGGAGCCGCGCACCGAGTGTATCTGCATTAGGCTGCGACGGGAGCGCCCGTAACAGCGCAGGAGTATCGGAGTTTCTCCCGTACTTCATAAGGCCCGTATCCGTGAGGAGCGGGTGAAGCAAGGTGGTACCACGAAGCCAAAGGCTCTCGTCCTTGATGATGCATCAAGGGCGTTTTTTTGTACCCAAAACGGCAAAAATCGCCTTCAACCGATGTCGGCTGCTCCGGCGGTACCCTGGAACAGTTTACATAACCCTAATCAATCCAACAGAAAAGGAGAAATACATCATGAAGAAGCTCACCTCTCTGCTCCTCACCGGCGTGCTGGCTCTGGGTCTGCTGGCCGGCTGCTCCACCTCCACCGGCGGCGACACCGGCACCCCCCAGTCCTCCTCTGCCCAGCCCTCCGCGTCCAGCTCCCTGGAGGGCACCACCATCACCGTGGCCGCCTCCCCCACGCCCCATGCCATGATTCTGGAGGTGGCCAAGGAAGTCCTGGCTGAGCAGGGCATCACCCTCAAGATCATGGAGTTCACCGACTACATCGTGCCCAACACCGCCACCGAAGAGGGCGAGGTGGACGCCAACTACTTCCAGCACATCACCTACCTGAACAACTTCAACGAGGAGCAGGGCACCCACCTGGTGAGTGTGGCTGAGATCCACTACGAGCCCTTCGGCATCTATGCCGGTACCACCGCCTCCCTGGCCGACCTGCCCGACGGCGCCCAGATCGGCGTGCCCAACGACCCCACCAACGAGGGCCGTGCTCTGCTCCTGCTCCAGCAGGAGGGTCTCATCACCCTGAAGGATGGCGTGAGCCTGACCCCCACCAAGCTGGATATCGAGGAAAACCCCCACAACTATGACATTGTCGAGATGGACGCCGCCCAGCTGCCCCGCTCCCTGGGCAGCCTGAACCTGGCCGTCATCAACGGCAACTACGCCCTTCAGGCCGACCTGAACGCCGCTGACGCTCTGGCCGTTGAGGCCGCTGACGGCGAGGCCGCCCAGGCCTATGTGAACGTGCTGGCCGTCAAGGAGGGCCGTGAGAACGACCCCGCCATCCAGGCTCTGGTGGCCGCCCTCCAGTCCGACGAGGTCAAGGCCTTCATGGAGGAGACCTGGCCCGGCGCCGTTGTCCCCATGTTCTAATGGTTGACAACCCGCTGTCTCTCTGCTAGAATGATGGAAAATGTCCCGGCAGGGCCGGGACATTTTCCTGATTTAATTTCATAGTATTCATACTGAATAAGGAGGAAATAAAATGAAGATCGCCCACTCCCTTGTGGACCTCATCGGCAACACCCCCCTGCTCCGTCTGGAGCGGTACGAATCCGCCAACCACCTGTCCGCCGCCCTGCTGGCCAAGCTGGAGTGCTTCAATCCCCTTTCCTCCTCCAAGGACCGGGCCGCCAAGTACATGATTGAGGACGCGGAGGCCAGGGGCCTGCTCAAGCCGGGCACCGTCATCGTGGAGCCCACCAGCGGCAACACCGGCGTGGGCCTGAGCTATATTGCCGCCATCAAGGGATATCAGGTCATCCTCACCATGCCTGAGACCATGAGCCTGGAGCGGCGGAACCTGCTCTCCGCACTGGGGGCCAGGCTGGAGCTGACCCCCGGCGCCCAGGGCATGAAGGGCGCCATCGCCAAGGCGGAGGAGCTGCTGCGCACCCTGCCCTCCGCCTGGATGCCCGGCCAGTTCGACAACCCGGCCAACGCCACCGCCCACTACGAGACCACCGGTCCCGAGATCTGGCGGGACACCGACGGCAAGGTGGATGTGCTGGTGGCGGGTGTGGGCTCCGGCGGCACCGTCACCGGCGCCGGCCGCTACCTGAAGGAGCAAAACCCCAATATTGAGGTCATCGCCGTGGAGCCCGCCGAGTCTCCGGTGCTCTCCGGCGGCCAGGCCGGTCCCCACAAGATTCAGGGCATCGGCGCAGGCTTTGTGCCCGCCGTACTGGACCGCTCTGTGGTGGACCGGGTCATCACTGTCCCCGGTGACGATGCCTTTGCCGCCAGCCGTGCTCTGGCCCATGCTGAGGGTCTGCTGGTGGGCATCTCCTCCGGCGCGGCTCTGTCTGCTGCCGCTTCCCTGGCCAGGGATGAGGCCTATCAGGGCAAGAACATCGTGGTGGTCCTCCCCGACACCGGCGAGCGCTACCTGTCCACCGGCCTGTTCCAGAAGAGCGAGTAAATAAAAGGAGCTGTCTGCCATCCCGGCAGACAGCTCCTTTTTAGTTTGCCCTCAGTTTTTCCAGAATCCGCTCCGGCAGAGCGTCCCGGTTGCCCTCTGTGACCGTGATAAGCTCCACATTGGGGTGGTCAGCGATGGTCTTGGTCCACCCCGGGAAGCCCTCCCGCACCACGCCCAGCACCGGCGTGTCCCCCTCCAGCTTTTCCAAAATGGCCTGCTGAAAGGTCAGGGCGTCCCGCTCCAGGCGGCCGCACTCGTCCATCACCCACAGCGTGGGCGTCCCGGTCAGGTAGGCGGTGCCCAGAGCGTCAAACCGGCCGGGGATGGCCTCCGGCGCACAGCCGTTGAAAAACTTCACCACCGCATGGTCGGAGTCGTAACAGGCGGGTTCCGCCGCGCTCCACAGGTAGAGCAGCCGCTCCGGACAGGCCCGGTCGGGGCCAAAGCCGGTGCGGAAGCCCCCTACCGCCCCGCTCCACGCCTCCAGCACCCGGGTGATGACCGTGCTCTTGCCGCACTGGACCGAGCCGGTTAGAAAAATATGTCTCATGCAAACCTCCAAAAATATTGACAAGCAGCCTCAAAAATAGTATGCTTTTGACAATACCCCTGTGGGACACCCTGTTCCCACTGTCTTTCACGTGGTATCATACTCCGGTTTTTTCCACAATTCAATATTCTCCGAGCCCCTGCGCCTACGGCTTTGCTATGGCGCCCGGGCCGTGGACGCCTCCACGGTGTCCTTTCAGGGTCTGTGCTGGAAACGGACAGGCCTTCCGTGTTTGAGAAGGAGAGGTTTTTTCAGGCTGTACCGCTGTATGCGCGGTATGGTTTGATTGTTGTTGCCTCCGTCCTCTCGACGGAGGTTTTTTTGTCCCCTTTTTCGCCCGCTCGGAGAAACAGAGAGGAGCTCCGCCCATGCCGTCTGCATCGCCCCATGGGGGCAGAAGAAAAGTCCTGATCATTCTGATTATGCTGGTTTTGCTGGTGTGTACCGCCATTTTGTCCTTTGGTCTGGGCCGGTACCCCATCACTCCTGCCGAGCTGGCGGGCATTGTGCTCTCCCGCTTCTTCCCCATTGAGCAGTTCTGGGCCGACACCATGGTGAATGTGTTCTTCAACGTCCGCCTGCCCCGCATCATCATGGCCTGTCTGGTGGGCTGCTGCCTGTCCGCAGCCGGCTGCGCCTACCAGGGCATCTTCCAGAACCCCATGGCCTCCCCCGACATTCTGGGCGCCACCAAGGGCTCCGCCTTCGGCGCCTCCCTGGCCATCATCGCCGGGTTCGGCGCACAGCTGACCATGCTGATGGCCTTCGGCTTCGGCATCCTGACCGTGGTGCTGGTGTGGCTGGTGAGCAGCCGCGCCAAGGGCAAGCGGGTCATGAGCCTGATTCTGGCCGGTATCGTCATCAGCTCCCTCTTTGAGGCGGGCACCTCCTACATCAAGCTGGTGGCCGACCCCAACGAGGCCCTGCCCAAGATCACCTACTGGCTCATGGGCAGCCTGTCCGGCACCACCCGGGACAAGGTGTCCTTTGTGTTCCTGCCCATGCTGATTGGCCTGGTTATCCTGTTTGTGCTCCGGTGGCAGCTGGGCGTGCTCACCATGGGCGACGAGGAGGCACGCACCATGGGCGTCAACGCCAGGGTGGTGCGGCCGGTGATCATCCTGGCCTCCACCCTCATCACCGCCGCCGCTGTATCCGTGTGCGGCGCCATCGGCTGGGTGGGTCTGGTGATTCCCCATCTGTGCCGCCGCTTGGTGGGCAGCAACACCCGGTACCTGATGCCCGCCTCCATGGTGGCAGGGGCGCTGTTCCTGCTGATTGTGGACAACATCTCCCGCAACCTCTACGCCACTGAGCTGCCCATCGGCATCCTCACCGCCTTTGTGGGCGCTCCCTTCTTCCTCTATCTGATGATGAAGGGAGGCGATGTGACGTGAGTATTGAAGTCAAACACCTCTCCTTCTCCTACGGAAACCGCCAGGTACTCAAGGACGTCAGCTTCTCCGTGGGCAAGGGACGGCTTCTCTCGGTGCTGGGCCCCAACGGCGTGGGCAAGAGTACCCTGTTCCGCTGCATTTTGGGTCTGCTCCACGGCTTCCAGGGCGAGATCACCGTGGACGGCGCGGTGGTCAGCAGTCTGGGCGCCCGTGAGCTGGCCCGCAAGGTGGCCTACATCCCCCAGTCCAACTATCCCGCCTTCCAGTACAGCGTGTTCGACATGGTCCTCATGGGCACCACGGCCCAGAGCAGGGGCTTCTCGCCCCCCGGCCCCAAGCAGGAGGCCGCCGCCCTGGAGGCACTGGAGCGGCTGGACATCGGCCATCTGGCCGAGCGGAGCTACACCCGCCTGTCCGGCGGCGAGCGGCAGCTGGTACTCATCGCCCGTGCCCTGGCCCAGCAGTCCACCGTGCTGCTGATGGACGAGCCCACCGCCAACCTGGACTACGGCAACCAGATCCGGGTCCTCACCAAGGTGCGTGCCCTGGCTGACCAGGGGTACACCATCGTCCAGTCCACCCACAACCCGGAACAGTCCTATCTCTTCTCCCACCAGATTCTGGCCATGAAGGACGGCCAGGTTCTCTCCCACGGCACCCCCGACGAGGTGATGAACGAGGACCTGATCAAGGCCCTCTACGGCATCGACGCCGAGGTGGTGCCCCTTCGTGACGGGCGGATGCGGGTGTGCATCCCCCGTGACCTTCCCACGTTTTCCCCCTGCGAGCAGGTGGAATATAACCCGGTCTCTTCAAATCAGTAAGGAGGATTGTTATGAAACACAAAGCCCTGTCTCTGCTGCTGGCCCTGGCCATGATGCTCTCTCTGGCCGCCTGCGCCCAGACCACCCCTGAGGCCAGCCCGTCGGCCTCAGGCTCTCCCGAGCCCTCCGTCTCCCAGACCCCCAGCGCCCAGCCCTCTGAGGAGGGCACTGCCGACACTGTGATGTTCACCGACTCCTGCGGCCGCACGGTGGAGCTCCCCGCCCAGATCGACCGCATCGCTCCCTCCGGCCCCATGGCCCAGATCGTGCTCTTCGCCCTGTGCCCCGACAAGTTCGTGGGTCTGGCCAGCGAGTGGGACCCCGAGGCCGACCAGTACATTGACACCGAGTACTACAACCTGCCCACCCTGGGCCAGCTCTACGGCTCCAGCGCCGGTGAGCTGAACCTGGAGTCTCTGGCCGCCGCCGATCCCCAGGTGATCATCGACATCGGTGAGCCCAAGGACTCCATCGTGGAGGACATGGACGCCATCACCGAGCAGCTGGGCATCCCCGCCGTCCACATCGACGCCTACACCGCCACCATGGGCGACACCTACCGCATGCTGGGCCAGCTGCTGGGCATGGAGGAGGAGGCCGCCGTCATCGCCGACTACTGCGATGAGATCTACGGCGAGACCGTCTCCATGATGGAGGCCATCGGCGACAACAAGGCCAACATTCTCTACTGCCTGGGTGACCAGGGCCTGAACGTCATTGCCCAGAACTCCTACCACGCCGAGGTCATCGACCTGCTGACCAACAACCTGGCTGTGGTGGACTCCCCCTCCTCCAAGGGCACCGGCAACGAGGTGGACATGGAGCAGCTTCTCCTCTGGAACCCGGACATCATCATCTTCGCCCCCGACAGCTACTATGACCAGGTGGCCGACGACCCGGTGTGGCAGGATCTGACCGCCATCCAGAACGGCAACTACTATGAGGTGCCCTTCGGGCCCTACAACTGGATGGGCTTCCCCCCCTCCGTCAACCGCTATCTTGGCATGCTGTGGATGGGCGCCCTCCTCTACCCCGACCAGGTCGACTATGATCTGTACACCGAGGTGGCCCGGTACTATGAGATTTTCTACCACTGCGACCTGACCCAGGAGCAGTTCGACGCCCTCACTGCCAACTCCATCGGCAAGCTGGCGGGCTGAGCCACAACAAAGCCAAAAGAGCTGCGGCACAGATGTGCCGCAGCTCTTTTTGATGGATTTATTTCACTGTTTCTGGTATACTGAACTAAAGCCGAGACATTTTTGCTCAATACAAGGAGGGAACCGGTATGAAACGGTTTTTCGCCCTGCTCTCAGCTCTGGGGCTGCTGCTGGCGCTGGCCGCCTGCGGTCCTGCCGCCGAATCCCCCGCACCTACAGATACCACGCCGCCTCCCACCGAAAGCATGGAGCCCACTCCGCCGCCGGAAGAGAGCCTGCCGGTAGAGACGCCCGAGGCAACGCCGCCCCAGGAGAGCCTGCCGCCGGAGGAGACGGAGGAGCCTGCGGAACCGGAGCTGCCGGTTTCGGCGGACTACGCCGACGAGGACCTGCTCTCCCGGCCTGAGGACTACGACCTGCTGCTTCTGGACGACAGCGAGTACCGTGTGGACGTGGCCATCACCGCCACTGAGACAGTCACCGACATCCAGGTGGTATCCATCCCCATGGACGATATGGGCTACCGGGTGGACGCCGTTCTGGGCACCCTTGACGCCATCGTCCCCGGCCGTCCCTTTGTGGTGGCCATGGCCTTCCCCGGTGACATGCCCAATACCGCCCTGGTCTTTACCGACTCGGACGGCGCCGTCCATTACTGCGCCATCGCCATGAGCGGCAAGGACGGTTCCCTGCTGCTCATCCCCTTTGAGCCGGTTTCCGATTAATCCTGCTCCTCCTCGGGGCACTTCTCGTGGTAGCGCTTCACCAGGTCGGCCAGGGTGATGTTGTCCACCACGCCGTCCACCGCGTCCTGAATCTGCTGCCATACCTCCAGGGTGACGCAGCGATCCGCCCGGCCGCAGCAGCTGCCGCCGGACACACAGCTCACCGGAGCCAGATTGCCCTCCAGCTGGCGGAGAATCTCGCCCACGGTGTACTCCTCGGGGGTACGGGTCAGCAGATAGCCGCCGCCAGCGCCGCGGACGCTGCGCACCAGGCCGCCACGGGCCAGCTGGGTGACGATCTGCTCCAGGTATTTATCGGAGATCTCCTGCCGTTCGGCCACGTCCCGCAGGGGGACGGCGGAATCTCCCGGCTGGATGGCCAGATCCAGCATCAAACGAAGGGCATAGCGGCCCTTGGTGGAAATTTTCATATCAGAAACTCCTCTTCTCAGGTACTTACAACTATATTACCACGGGTTTGGTAGGATTTCAAGCAAAAAACCCTTGACTTTAACAACAAAAAGTGTTAAAGTTTCACTATCAAACAGGAGAGGAGCTCCACCATGGCGCTGTGCTTCGGCTATGCATACGGCTATTACCGCTATTACCGTAGCGGTTATTTTGCCTGCCCATAACCGATTTGCCAGCTGGGAGCGTTTCCTCATCGGAACACATACCGCGGCGGTCCGTTTTGGGCCGCCGCGTTTTTCTTTTTCCGCGGCGGGACGGAGTGCCGGAACGAGAAAGGATGGAATATATGGTTATCATTTTAAAGCCTGATTTTACCGCGGAGCAGATGGAAGAGGCCATCCGTGCCATGGAGGCCGGCGGCGTGAAGGTCATGGTGTCCAAGGGCAGCGAGACCACCATTCTGGGCGCTGAGGGCGACACCAGCCGTCTGGACGGCGAGAAGCTGTCCCAGCTGCCCGGCGTGGACCGGGTGATGCGCATCAGCGAGCCCTTCAAGAAGGCCAACCGGAAGTTCCACCCCGACGACACAGTCATTGACCTGGGCGGCGGCGTGACCGTGGGCGGCAACAAGCTGGCCGTCATCGCCGGACCCTGCTCGGTGGAGAGCCAGGAACAGATTGTGGGCGTGGCCAGAGACGTGCAGGCCGCCGGAGCCGTGGCCCTCCGTGGCGGCGCCTACAAACCCCGCACCTCCCCCTACGCCTTCCAGGGCATGGGCTCCCGGGGCATCGAACTGCTGCGGGAGGCCCGTGAGGCCACCGGCCTGCCCATTGTCACCGAGCTGATGAGCGCCGACCAGATTCCCCTCTTTGAGGCCTGCGTAGACGTGATTCAGGTGGGTGCCCGGAACATGCAGAATTTCGACCTGCTCAAGAAGCTGGGCAAGCTCAACAAGCCCATCCTGCTCAAGCGCGGCCTCAGCTCCACCATTGAGGAGTGGGTCATGTCCGCCGAGTACATTCTGGCCGGCGGCAACCCCAACGTGATCCTCTGTGAGCGGGGCATCCGCACCTTTGAGACCTACACCCGCAACACCCTGGACCTGTCCGCTGTGCTGGCGGCCAAGCAGATGACCCACCTGCCCGTAGTGGTGGACCCGTCCCATGCCTGCGGCAAGGCCTGGATGGTGGAGCGGATGAGCCTGGCCGCTGTGGCCGCCGGAGCCGACGGCCTGCTGATTGAGGTCCACAACGACCCCAAAAACGCCCTGTGTGACGGCGCCCAGTCCATCACCCCCGCTCAGTTCAGGGACCTGATGGGCAAAATCGGCGGTATCGCCGCCTGCGTGGGCCGCAGCGTGTAAAAGGAGGTCTTTTCCATGTCGAAAACCATTGCCGTCATCGGCCTGGGCCTGATTGGCGGTTCCATGGCCCTGGCGCTGAAGGGCTTTGAGGACTTTGAAATTGTGGGTGTGGACGTGTCGGAGCCCACCCTCCGCTTTGCCGCTGAGCACGGTGTTGGCGACCGTGTCACCGCTGAGGCGGGCGAGGTCATCCCCCAGGCGGACGTGACCATCCTGTGCCTCCACCCCAGGGGCATCACCCGGTTCCTGGAGGAGTACAAAAATCAGTTCAAGCCGGGCAGCCTGGTCACCGACGTGTGCGGCATCAAGACCGCCATTATGGAGGCGGCGGCGGTGCTGCCCCCTGAGGTGGACTTCATCGGCTGCCACCCTATGGCGGGCACCGAGTTTTCCGGCATTGAGCACGCCTTTGGGGAGATGTTCCAAAAATCCCACCTCATCCTCACCCCCAGGGAGACCAGCACCCAGGAGCACATCGCCCTGATGGAGCGGCTGGCCGACTACATCGGCTGCAAGGACGTGGTACGCACCACCCCTGAGGAACACGACGCCATCCTGGCCTACACCAGCCAGATGATGCACATCATCGCCGTCTCGGTGTGTGACGACCCCATGCTCTTCACCTGCAAGGGCTTTGAGGGCAGCTCCTTCCGGGGCTGTACCCGGGTGGCCGCTCTGGACGTGGGGCTGTGGACCCAGCTCTTCTCCATGAACTCCCCCGCCCTGCTCACCGCCCTGGACCGGCTGGAGGAAAACCTCCACGCCTACCGGGAGGCCATCGCCTCGGGGGACACCAGGCTGCTCTCCGAAAAGCTGGCCTTCTCCGCCGGACGCAAGCGCAAGATGAACCTGGAGGGCCCCGACCTGCTCAGCCTGGATTAAATATCAGCGGCGCATCCCGGATATGGGATGCGCCGCTTGCTTTTACTCTTTTTCCGACAGGAAGAAGAAGTCCTCCAGCCGGTTGTCCCGGTCCTCAAAAATCTCGTTGTACTGGAGCATCTGGTAGTTCAGCAGACCCTCCTGTGCCGCCTGGCTCATGTCCGTGGTCTGCTCATGCCAGGTGCCGTCGGTGTCCTGGTAGCCCACCGCGTTCACCGCCGGTACCGTCTCCCGCAGCTGGCTGAGGAAGGTCTGATAGCCGGTCTTGGGCAGGTTGGCCGCGTCCATCAGCAGTCCGGACAGGTAGTTCAGGGACAGCTTCACGTCCTGTTGCTCCTCAATGTCGTAGTTGGCCCAGATGAGGAATGGCACCTCCTGCTTCTTCTGGGCCTCTTCCACAGTGGGGTCGCTGCCCAGCAGGTCGGTGTAGAAGTTGGTGGCCACCTGGGGCTGGTGGTCGCCAAACATCAGAATCATGGTGGGCTCCTCCACCTGAGAGAAGTAGTTGATGAGATACTCAAAGGCCTTGTCGCTCTGGTAAATCAGGTTTAAGTACTGGTTCACCGTGTTGTACTTGCCCTCCATCTCCCCGGTGAGCCACACCTCCTTGGGCAGGTTGGTCCACGCGCCCGAGTAGGCGCTGTGGTTCTGCATGGTCACGTTGAAGATGAAGAGGGGCTCCCCCTCCTCCTTCTCCTCGTAGATGCGGATCAGGTTCTCATAGTCGGTCTGGTCGGAGATATAGCTCCGGATATAGGTGGGATTCTCAAAGTCGCTCTGGAAGAGCCAGCGGTCGAAGCCGAAGGCCTGGTACACGGGAATCCGGTTCCAGCCGGAGGAGTAGTAGGGGTGCATGGCCACGCACTCATAGCCCAGGGCGCTCATCTGGGCCACCATGGACTCGGAGCCCTCCTTTACATAGAGGTGGAAGGGCACCGTACCCACCGGAAGGAAGGCGGTGGTGTTGCCGGTGAGGAACTCGTACTCCGAGTTGGCGGTGGTGCCGCCGAACACGGAGGAGTAGGCCGTACCCCGGATGGTATTCTCCGTCAGGGAGTGGAAAAAGGGCATGGGGTCCTGATTGGTCTCCAGGTCAAAGGTGCCGGTCAGGTCGGAGAAGGACTCGTTCATGATGACAATCACATTGACCGGCTGTACATCGCCGTCTCCTGTGCCCGACACGGGCACAGAATCCTCCTCCACCCCGGCGACGATCTCGGCCAGGGCCTCCTGGGAGTATCCCTCCGGCTCGGACACGGAGGAGTACCGCAGGCACACGGAGAAGTTGAGCACAAAGCCGTTGCCCCGGGTGGTCCACATGGAGGGTTCGATGCCCACGGCGGACAGGAAGCTGGTGCCGAAGAACACAGCCAGGAAGGCGATGCAGACGGCGGTCACCGGCACAGCGGAGCGGAGGCGGAGCCTGGCGCGTCCCTTCTGCCTGGGCAGGGTGAGCAGCAGGAGCAGGAAGAGGGCCAGGCCCAGGCCGGTGAGGGCCTGCTTGGTGTCAAAGGCGTAGTTGTAGTTCCCCGCCACGTTGACGGCGGTGCCCAGGGTGAGCAGGTCGCCGGGGAAGATGGTGCGCCCCCGGAAGGCGATGACATAGTGATTGGCCATGCCGATGACCCAGAACAGGGCGGTGGAGATGCCGCAGGAGAGGTTCCGCCGCCCCACGATAAGCCAGACAACCAGGGCGATGATGTAGTAGAAGGCCAGGTTCAGGGCCACCTGGAGGGTGGAAAAGCTGGTGAAGGGGTTGTTCCAGTTGAGGATCTCCACCAGGGAGTACCCCACCACCGGACCGGCGGCCCAGAACAGCCGGGACAGCCACAGAGCGGCCCGTCCCTCCAGCTTGAAGCGCACCGGGATGGGCAGGGCCAGACCCAGGGCCCACAGCAGGCTCTCCCACCAGGGGAAGCCGGACACCAGCAATCCCGTCAGCACTCCCGCGAAGACCAGCGCCGACACGATCAGCCCCCAGCGCCGTATCTCCACCCACTTTTTTCCGGTATGAACCGGCAATTTTGTCTCTGTCTTCATGGTATTTCTCTTACCTCGCACGCAAATACGTCCTGTGGAACAAAAAGCGGCCGCGCCGGGTGAGCCGGCGCGGCATATTGAGCGATATCCTTACCGTTGCTTCAAGATCTTACACGGATTTTACCGAAAGCGCAAGGAAAAAACACAAAAGATTTTATGAAGTTTCTGCCGTTTCAGGTAACCTGAAAGATCCAGTTCTCCCGGACCAGGGCGTCCCGCATCTCCCGGTCAGGGGAGAAGATGAGGATTCCCGTACCGCCGCCGGGCAGGCGGTAGAGCAGGTAGCGCTTGCTCCTGGGGTCCAGGAACAGATAGGCACGTACCGTCCGGCTGGCCTGCCGGGCGGAGAGCTGACCGGGGAGGTAGACGCCGTAGGCCAGGATGTCCTCGGTGTCGATGATCTCCAGCACAGGGGGATTTTCCCCGCTGCCCTGGGAGACAATAAGGCGGCTGCCGTCGTACTCATAGGTGTAGACTGCGCTGAAATAAGGCACCGCCATCACCACCGCCAGACAGAAGGGCAGCAGCATCAGCTGGTGATAGCCCATGGTTCTGGCCAGGACCAGCAGGGCCAGGGCGCAGCAGGCGCACAGCACCCCATAGCGCACCAGCGCATATTTCCGGCACAGCCGCTGCTTCCGATACATGTGCACCCCTCCTCCCTGCAAACAGGTCTTCTACTGATATAGACGTTTGGGGAAGAGGATTTGTTACACAAAAGCCCAAATTTTTTAAAAAAATTTTTTCGTCCCCTCCCCGCAGCCCGGGAAGGGGACGTGTTATCATTTCCTGGCCAGCTTGTCCATACTGACGCCCAGGGCCACCGAGATTTTATAAAAGGTCTCCACGGAGAAATTGTGCCCCACCCGCTCGCTCTCAATCTGCCGGACAAAGTCGTGGGAGAGGTCCACCAGCTCCGCCAGCTGGGCGGAGGTCATGCCCTTCTCCTTCCGGTATTTTTTGATGTTGCGCCGTATGGTATTGTAGATGTCCTCGTCAAACAGGAGCGGTTCGTTCTTTTTCATCGCATGCGCCACCACCTGAGAAAATTGTACCCAAGCGGGGCCCAAATGTATGTTAGGTATTAGCTCACATTTTCTGCTTGTCTTTCCACTTCCACGGTGGTAAAATATGACACAGCCGGCCGCCGTGCCGCCCGGAACAGAATCTGCACACTTCCCCTTGACCTTCCACCTGGTGAAAGGTGTATACTCATTCTGCCGGCGGCAAATTCTTAATCCTTTTTTCATTTGACAGCACAGCAGGCCGGTGGGATAATTTCTTTGAGGCTCAGGGAAAGAGCCGGGAAAGGATGAACGCAGCTATGTGGAAAAAACGACTGAGCGCCCTTGCGCTGACCGCAGTCATGGCAGTCAGCATCTCCGCGCCCGCACTGGCCGCCGAGACGGAGGCTCCCGCCACCCGGGATGAGTCCGCCGCCATGGCCGCACAGTATGCCGCACAGTACGGCGGAGCCGTCAGCGTGCAGTACGCCGTGTGGCAGGACGGGGAGATTACCGTCTCCGGTCACGCCGGTGTGTACTCCAAGTCGGAGAACCGGGTTCTGCTGGACACCGACCTGTACGGCATCGGCTCGGTGAGCAAGATGTATGTGACCGCCGCCGTCATGCAGCTGGTGGAGCAGGGCAAGATCAACCTGGACGCGCCGGTGACCAAGTATCTGCCCGAGTTCAAGATGGCTGACGAGCGGTATAAGGACATTACGGTCCGCATGCTGCTCAACCACTCCTCCGGCCTGATGAGCGCCACCCACAACATGCTGCTCTTCGCCGATGATGACCGCTCCGCCACCGAGAACCTGCTGGAGACCCTGTCCACCCAGCGTCTGGCCGCCGACCCCGGCGCGTACAGCACCTACTGCAACACCGGCTTCACCCTGGCTGAGCTGGTGGTGGAGGCGGTGAGCGGCAAGACCTTCCCCGAATATCTCCACGAGGCCATTCTGGCCCCCAACAGCCTGGAGAACACCTTCACCCCTCAGGACGAGTTTGACACCTCCCGTCTTGTAAAGACCTACCTGGGCGAGGACCCCCGTGCCCTGCCTCAGGACTGCCTGGGCACCGTGGGCACCGGCGGCATCTACGCCAACGCCGCCGACCTGGCCGCCTTCGGCGGTCTGCTCTGCTCGGATGAGCTGCTCACCTCCGCCTCTCTGGACGCCATGGCCGCTCCCGAGTACAGCAACGGCATCTGGCCCGACGATGCCGACGATTCCCTGGCCTTCGGCCTGGGCTGGGACACCGTGTCCCTGGCCCCCTTCGGCTACAATGACATTCAGGCCCTGGCCAAGGGCGGCGACACCCAGTACTACCACGCCGCTCTGGTGGTGCTCCCCGAGTACGACATGGCCGCGGCGGTGCTCACCTCCGGCGGCGTGTCCACCTACAACCAGATGGCCGCCTCCCGGATGCTGATTGACGCTCTGGCGGAGCAGGGCGTGGCCGTGGACGAGACCGTCCCCACCCTGCCCGCCGCCACCCCCAGCCAGACCATGCCCGCTGAGCTGATGGACTACTCCGGCTATTACGCCTCCACCCTCCAGCAGTTCAAGGTGGACATCTCCGCCGACGGCGTGCTCACCCTCCAGTCCCTCACCGTGCCCAGCGCCCCCGCCCAGACCTTCTACTACTTTGACGACGGCTCCTTCCGGGACCAGACCGGCACCGCCGCCATGGTCAAGCCGGTGGTGGAGAAGAACGGCCAGACCTACCTGTGGCAGAAGGCCTACGCCTTCCTCCTCGGCCTGACCGTGCTGCCCACCTCCAACTACGTGGGCCAGAAGGTGGAGCCCGCTCAGCTCACCGAGGACGTCCAGGCCGCCTGGGACAAGTGGAACACCACCAGCGTCCTGCCCCTGAACGAGAAGTACTCCTCCCAGGTGTGGCTCTCCCTGGGCTCCGCCGCTGTGACCGAGCTGCCCGAGTACATCCCCGGCTATGTGGGCGCCCAGAAGATTGTGGACGCCAACCACACCCAGTTTGCCGTGCAGGTGCCCGGCAACGCCGGCCGTGACGGCTCCGACGTCACCGTCTGGGAAGAGGACGGCCATGTCTGGATGAGCGCCCAGGGCCTGCTCTACGCCGACGCCTCCATCGCCCAGCCCATCTACTGCGGCGCTGGCGCCTACTCCACCGTCCAGCCCGACGGCTACGCCCGGTGGTACACCGTGGGCAGCGCCGCCGGTCTGACCATCCAGGTGGAGATTGAGGGCAACGGCGGCTTCTACGTCTATGACGGCACCGGCAGCCTGGCCGCCTCCTCCGTGGTGTGGGGCGACAGCACCGTCACCCTGCCTGAGAACGGCGTCATCGCCTTTGCCGGCGACGCCGGCGCCCGGTTCCACATCTCCGTGGTGTCCGCTGAATAAAACCCGCAGATACAAAAATCCGGACCGCAAATGCGGTCCGGATTTTTTTGCACATTTTTATTTTATATTGTGGACAATTTCCTCAGTGGCTCAGCAGCCGCACCCGGAGGACGCCCTCCAGGGCACGAATCTCGTCCACCACGTCGTCCCGAATCTTGGCGTTGATGTCCACCACGGTGTAGGCGTAGTCCTTCTTGGACTTGTTGGTCATGTTCTCCACGTTCACATTGTCGTCGGAGAGGACCTTGGTGATGTTGGCGATGGCGCCGGGGATGTTCCGGTGGATGATGCACAGCCGGGCGATGCCGCTCCAGGGCTGCTCCAGGGCGGGCAGGTTCACGCTGTTGCGGATGTTGCCGTTCTCCAGGTAGTCCCGCAGCTGCTGGGCGGCCATGACGGCGCAGTTCTCCTCGCTCTCGGGGGTGGAGGCGCCCAGGTGGGGGATGGCCACCACATTGCGGCCCGTGAGAATCTTGTTGTTGGGGAAGTCGGTGACGTAGCAGGCCACCTTGCCGCTCTCCAGGGCCTGGAGCAGGTCGTCGTCGTGGACCAGGCCGCCACGGGCCAGGTTGATGAGCCGCACGCCGCTCTTCATCATCTGAAGGGCGCTGGCGTCAATCATACCCCTGGTGTCCCCGTTGAGGGGCAGGTGGAGGGTGATGTAGTCGCAGTTCTTATAGATGGTCTCCAGGTCGTTGGCCCGCTGGACCATACGTGAGAGGGACAACGCCGCGTCCACGGACAGGAAGGGGTCATAGCCCCACACGGTCATGCCCAGCTTGGTGGCGATGTTGGCCACCTGGACGCCGATGGCGCCCAGGCCCACCACGCCCAGGGTCTTGCCCTGGATTTCAGGGCCTACAAACTGACTTTTGCCCTTTTCCACCACTTTTTCCACGTCGGCTCCTGCGGCGGCCTGATCCTTGACCCAGGCCGCGCCGCCCACCACATTACGGGAGGCCAGGAGCATGGCGCAGATGACCAGCTCCTTGACGGCGTTGGCGTTTGCGCCGGGGGTGTTGAACACGGCGATGCCCGCCTCGGAGCAGCGGTCGATGGGGATATTGTTGGTACCCGCACCCGCTCGGGCGATGGCCCGCAGGTTTTCGGGGAATACGTACTCGTGCATGTCCGCCGAGCGGACCAGGATGCCGTCCTCATTCTCCACGTCGGTGCTGACGGCAAAGCGGCTCTGGTCCAGCACGGACAGGCCGGCGGGGGAAATTTTATTCAGCGCTTTGATGCGGTACATGTTCGGTTCGCCCCTTCTCAATTGTTTTTATCGAAGGCCTTGATAAAGTCGCAGAGCTTCTCCACGCCCTCTACCGGCATGGCGTTGTAGATGGAGGCTCTCATACCACCCACGGAGCGGTGGCCCTTCAGGTTGGTGAAGCCGGCGGCGGTGGACTCCTTGACAAACTTGGCGTCCAGCTCGTCGCTGCCGGTGCGGAAGACCACGTTCATGTCAGAACGGGAGTCCTTCTCCACCGCGCAGGTGAACAGACGGGAGTTGTCGATGACGTCATAGAGCATGGACGCCTTGCCGTGCTTGATGGCCTCCATGCCGGGCACGCCGCCCTGGCCCTCCAGCCACTCCAGCACCAGACCCAGCATGTAGATGCACCAGCAAGGGGGTGTGTTGTACATGGAGTCCTTGTCGATCATGGTCTTGTAGTTCATCATCAGCGGGGTGTAGGGCAGCTCATGGCCGGCCAGGTCCTCACGGACGATGGCCACGGTCAGGCCGGCGGGAGCCATGTTCTTCTGGGCGCCGGCGAAGATGATGCCGTATTTGCTCACGTCCACCGGGCGGGAGAGAATGTCGGAGGACATGTCGCATACAATGGGCACGTCCCCGGTGTCGGGCACATACTGCCACTCGGTGCCGTAGATGGTGTTGTTGGCGCAGTAATAGAAGTAGCTGGCCTCAGGGTCCAGCTTCAGCTGGTCCTGGGTGGGGATGTAGGTGTGGTTCTTGTCGGCGGAGGAGGCGGCCAGGCTGATCTGGCCGTACTTCTGGGCCTCCTTGTAGGCGATATTGGAGAAGTTGCCGGTGACGGCGTAGTCGGCCTTGCCGGTCTTGCTAATCAGGTTCAGGGGCACCATGGAGAACTGGCCCGAGGCGCCGCCCTGAAGGAAGAGGATCTTGTAGTTGTCGGGCACCTGGAACAGCTTGCGGAAGCAGGCCTGGGTGTCCTCAAAGATCTTCAGGAAAACCTTAGATCGGTGACTCATCTCCATCACTGACATGCCTGAGCCCTGATAGTTGGTGATTTCGGCACCGGCGCGCTGAAGCACCTCCAGCGGCAGCATGGACGGACCTGCGGAAAAGTTGTACACGCGATCTGACATTGGACACCCTCCTAAATGTGTTTTGCCGTCCGCCCACCGGGCACACGGCATACTCAAGGGACGAAAAACGGCCGCAGAAGACCGCGGCCCTTCTGTGAGGCCACGGCTCTCCGCGGCCGTTGCTTTAGTCCGATAAAGTATTGAAACTATTATAGCCCAGCCCACCGTCTCTGTCAATGATACAAACGTCCAAAAGCGGCGGACACTCCTCCCGGGTCTTTGTGAATTTTACAACATTGCTTTCGCTTTTTTCCACAGCATGTTATAATTGTCTAAGAAACTTTTTTGTCACTCTGCCCATTACGGCTTAGAACGGAGGCTCGCCTATGAAACTCAGCACAATCAGAGAGATTCTGGACGCCACAGTGCTCTCCGGTGAAGAACATCTGGACCGTGAGGTCCTGGCCGCCTGCGGAAGCGACTTTATGAGCGATGTGCTGGCCTATGTAAAGGACCAGGCCCTGCTGCTCACCGGGCTGGTGAACCCCCAGGTGGTGCGCACGGCCGAGATGCTGGACATGAAGTGCATCGTCTTTGTCCGGGGCAAGATGCCGGACGAGTCCATTCTGAAGCTGGCCCAGGCCAGGGACATCGTGGTCATGCGCTCGCCCAAGCGAATGTACGACGCCTGCGGGCTGCTCTATCTCAACGGACTGAGGGGGGACTGACGCTGTGGAGCCCATTAAACTGACCTATCACGTGGAGGGCGGCGACCTGATCGGCGCCGGCGAGGCCTCCAGTAAAATGAAAATGGCCCTCAAGAAGCTGGACCTGCCCCAGGAGACCATCCGCCGGGCGGCCATCTGCATGTACGAGGGCGAGATCAACATGGTCATCCACGCCGACGGCGGCCGAGCCGAGGTGGAGATCGCCATGGACCACATCACCATCCGTATGATCGACTCCGGCCCCGGTATTCCCGACGTGGAGCAGGCCATGGAGGAGGGCTTCTCCACCGCCGGCGAGATCGCCCGTGATCTGGGCTTCGGCGCCGGTATGGGCCTGCCCAACATGAAGCGCTACTCCGACGAGATGAAGATCGACACCACCCTGGGCGTGGGTACCACTGTGACCATGCGGTTCAATCTGTAATCGAGGCAATCTCATGTGGAAAAAAGTATATGATTTCCTGGCCATCGCCATGTGGGCCTTTGTCGGCGTGTTTCTCGGCGGCAGCCTGTGGCGCTGCTATGAGTACCACGCCCGGCCCGAACTGTTCGCCATGCAGTCCGCTCCCTGGTACCTGTCCATCCTGCTCAACGGACTGTTTACGGCGGTTATCGTTCTCGTCCTTCTCGTCCTCCGGCGGCTGGTCAAGCGGAAGCTGACATAACCGCCGCCTCAACCTTCGGAGGTGAATGAATTGAAGCACTCTGTTGTCCTGGAGTACAAGCGCTGCCGGGGCTGCACCACCTGCATCAAGAGCTGTCCCACCGAGGCCATCCGGGTGCGCAACGGCAAGGCCGCCATCCTCAACGCCCGCTGCATCGACTGCGGCGTGTGTATCCAGGTATGCCCCCACAAGGCCATCAAGTCCATCAGCGACCCGCTGGACATGCTGAAGAAATTCCGCTACTGCGTGGCCCTGCCCGAACCAGCCCTCTACGGCCAGTTCCACAACATGGACGACATCGACATCATTCTCAACGGCCTGCTGGAGATCGGTTTTCACGACGTGTATGAGGTCTCCAAGGCCGCCGAGCTGGTCAGCGACTACCAGCGCCAGTGCATCACCGGCGGTGTGGACCGGGTCATGCCCCAGATCAGCTCCGCCTGCCCCACGGTGCTGCGCCTTATCCGCATGCGCTTTCCCAAGCTCATCCCCAACATCGCGCCGGTCATCACCCCGGTGGAGCTGGCCGCCATTCTGGCCCGGCGTGAGGCGGTGGAAAAGACCGGCCTGAAGCCGGAGGAGATCGGGGTATTCTCCATCGTGCCCTGTTCCTCCAAGGTCACCGCTGCCCTTACCCCCGACGGCCTCAACCACCCGGTGCTGGACGGCGCCTTTGCCATCCGGGACATCTACCTGCGCCTGCTCAGCGCCATGAAGAAGCTGCGGGGCCAGGAGCTGCGGCCCCTGTCCTCCTCGGGCATCATGGGCGTGGGCTGGGCCTACTGCGGAGGCGAGTCCGCCGCCCGGATGGGCGAGCGGTATGTGGCGGTGGACGGCATCTCCAACGTGATCCGCATGCTGGAGGAGATTGAGGACGGCCGTCTGCCCGAGGCCGACTTTATCGAGCTCAACGCCTGTGTACAGGGGTGCGTGGGTGGCTGCCTGACGGTGGAAAACCCCTACGGCGCCCGCATGCGCATCAAAAAGCTGATGAAGGGCCTGCCCGTGTCCCGCAACCGCTTTACTTTTAAGGGCGAGGACCGGGACGTGGTGAAATTTGACTACGAATTGCAGTATGTCCCCGTGTTCGTGCTGGACGAGGACCGGGCCGCCGCCATGGAGAAGCTGGCCAAAATCGAGGCCCTGGAGCAGCAGCTCCCCGGGCTCCACTGCGGTTCCTGCGGTGCTCCCTCCTGCCGGGCCTTTGCCGAGGACGTGGTGCTGGGCCGTGCCAGCGAGGAGGACTGCATCTTCAAGATGCGGGAGCGGATGCAGTACATGACCGGCTCCTCCGACGCCGACGAGTATCTGCCCGCCCCCTTCCGCCACAAGAAGGATCTGCCGCCCCATGGACACAAGAAATAACCCCTCACCTATTCTATGCCAGGAAGCGAGGTTGTTCCCATGACTGTCAAAGAGCTGTCCGCCGCACTGTCCCTGACGGAATTCACCCTTCCCGCCCCCGACGCGCCGGTCACCGGCGGCTACGCCGGAGACCTGCTCAGCTGGGTCATGGGCCGGGCCAGCGCCGGGGACTGCTGGATCACCATCATGTCCAACCAGAACGTGGCCGCCGTGGCCCTGATGGCCGATGTGGCCTGTGTCATTCTGTCCGAAGGCGTCACCCCCGACGAGGCGCTTCTGTCCCGGGCAAAGGAACAGGAGGTCAACCTGTTGGGCTCGGACAAGGGCACCTTTGCCCTGGCCGCGGCTGTGCATGACCTGCTGTGACCCTTGTTCCGGCTGCTGAAAGTCAGTGAGTTCTATCCCGAATCTTACATTTGACCTGCATCTCCACTCCTGTCTGTCACCCCACCCGGCTTTAGCCGGGCGGGGGCCCCATCTTTTTATCTGCTCGGGCGGAGTGAATCCGCCCGGCATCAGGGTTTTGCTCCGCAAAACGCCTGGTAGGGCGCCAGACAGGCTTTACCTTTCTGCTGCTGAAAGGCGGTGAGTTTCATCCCACATCTTACATTTGACCTGCATTTGCACTCCTGTCTGTCGCCCTGCGGCTCTGAGGACAACACCCCCGCCAACCTGGCGGGGATGTGTGCTCTGGCGGGCATTGAGGCCGCCGCCCTCACCGACCACAACACGGTGGGCAACTGCGCCGCCTTCTGTGAGGCTGCGGAGCGGTACGGCATCCTCGCCCTGCCGGGAATGGAGCTGACCACCGCCGAGGAAGTCCATGTGGTGTGCGTGTTTGGGGACCTGGATGCCGCCCAGGCCTTTGAGGCGGAGGTATTCCGCCGCCTGCCCCCACTGGAGAATGACCCCCGGGTCTTCGGCCCCCAGGTAAAGATGGACAGCGAGGACACCGTGCTGGGCGAGGAGCGGCGCATGCTTGCCACCGCCACCGGCATCGGCATCTACGAGGTGCCCGGCCTGGTGGCGTCTCTGGGCGGGGCCTGCTGGCCCGCCCACATCGACCGCCCCTCCTTCTCCCTCATCTCCAACCTGGGCCTGTGGGACCCGGATCTGGGCTTCTCCTTTGCGGAGGTGTCCCGCTCCTGTCCCCCTGATTTTCTGGACCGGCCCGACCTGAAGGGACTGCCGGTGATCACCGCCTCGGACGCCCATTACCTGGACCAGGTCATGGATGCCTGCCAAAAAGTCAGCCTTCCAGAAAAAAATTTTTCCTCCCTGCTGGCTTGGCTGAAATGCCCTGATTTCAATGCTTACAGCCTTTTGCAATCTTGAATTTTCTACCCTTTTGTAGCACGATTTTGACATCTGTCCATTTTTCCTCTTGCGCCCTTCAAAAAAGTTAGATATAATGAACAAAAGTTAGATTCGCAGAACACCAATCATTGAGAACATATACGAAAAAGGAGGACACCTACATGCCAAACTGCAAGACCGTTGTGCCCTACAACGGAACGCCTGAGCAGGAGGAGCGGCTGCGCCAGGTCATCGCCGAGCACAAGGGTCAGCCCGGCTCCACCATGCCTGTACTCCAGGCTGCTCAGGAGATCTTCGGCTATCTGCCTGAAGAGGTTCAGATCATGATCGCCGAAGGGCTGGACATTCCCCTCTCCGAGGTCTACGGCGTCGCCTCGTTTTACGCGCAGTTCTCCATGAATCCCAAGGGCCGGTATCAGATCTCCGTCTGCCTGGGCACCGCCTGCTACGTCAAGGGCGCGGCGGATATCCTGGCCGCCGTGGAGAAGAAGCTGGGCATCCGTCCCGGCTCCATTACCCCCGACGGCAAGTTCTCCCTGGACGCCTGCCGCTGTGTGGGCGCCTGCGGTCTGGCCCCGGTCATGATGGTGGGCTCCGATGTGTACGGCCGCCTCACCCCCGACCAGGTTGGTCCCATCTTAGACAAATACGAATAATTGTCCGCCGGAGGGAGCGGAATTATGAAAGAGCTTTCCCTTCACATTCTGGACATTGCCCAGAACTCCATCTCCGCCGGATGCACCAGGCTGGAGCTGTCTCTGACTGAGCAGGACGGACAGCTCACCCTGGTCATCGGGGACAACGGCCGGGGCATGACGCCGGAATTTCTCTCGTCGGTCACCGACCCCTTCACCACCACCCGCACCACCCGCAAGGTGGGCCTGGGCCTGCCTCTCCTCCGCATGGCTGCGGAGCAGACCGGCGGCAGCCTGGCCATTGAGAGCACGGTGGGCGTGGGCACCACCGTGACCGCCCGGTTTTGCAGCGGGCACATCGACTGCCCGCCCCTGGGCGACATGGCGGGTACGGTGGCCCTGCTGGTGCAGGGCGCGCCTGAGGTGGACACCATCTACACCCACACCACGTCCCGTGGCTCCTTTACCTTTGACACCCGGGAGATCCGCGCTGTGCTGGGGGAGGGCATCTCCCTGGCCGAGCCGGAGGTGGCCGTGTGGATGCGGGGCTATCTGGAGGAGCTGGAGCAGAGCGTTTGATCACGGCGCGGGAGGTACCCTCCCGCTGACAGGGCCGCGGCGGGTTCGCCCCGTGCCGGCGGCACACCAACTTGTTTGAATGGGGGATGAATTTGTGAAAAGCCTGGAAGAACTGAAGGCCATCCGCGACCGCATGCAGAAGCAGGTCGGTCTGCGTGAGTCCGATGAGAATACCATCCGCGTCGTGGTGGGCATGGCCACCTGCGGCATCGCCGCCGGCGCCCGTCCCGTCCTGGAGGCCTTCCTGGAGGAGGTCAACAAGCGGGAGCTGAAGGACGTCACCGTCACCCAGACCGGCTGCATCGGCGTGTGCCGTCTGGAGCCCATCGCCGAGGTGTACGTCCCCGGCGAGGAGAAAGTCACCTATGTCAAACTCAAGCCCGAGATGGTGCCCAAGATTGTGGCCGACCATCTGGTCAACCGCCAGGTGGTGACCGAGTACACCATCGGCGCGGCGGAATAAAGGAGGGTATGCGGCATGAATCTGGTTCGATCCCACATCCTGGTCTGTACCGGCACCGGCTGCACCTCCTCCAACAGCCTGAAGATCATCGAGGCCTTTGAGCGTGAGCTGGAGGCCCAGGGCATGGCCAAGGAGGCCCAGGTGGTCAAGACCGGCTGTTTCGGCCTGTGCGCCATGGGCCCCATCGTCATGATCTACCCCGAGGGCGCCTGCTACACCAAGGTCACCCCGGCTGACGTGCCCGAGATTGTCTCTGAGCACATCGTCAAGGGCCGTATCGTCCAGCGGCTGCTCCACATGGAGAGCGACGAGGGCGGCACCGCCACCAGCCTGTCCGAGACCACCTTCTATAAGCACCAGCTGCGCATCGCTCTGCGCAACTGCGGCGTCATCAACCCCGAGGACATTGACGAGTACATCGGCGTGGACGGCTACGCCGCCCTGGGCCGAATCCTGACCGAGAAAATCCCGCCCCAGCAGGTCATCGACGAGATTCTGGCCTCCGGCCTCCGTGGCCGCGGCGGCGCCGGCTTCCCCACGGGCCGGAAGTGGCAGTTCACCCACGACGCCGTCTCCCCCGACGGGGTGAAGTTCGTCTGCTGCAACGCCGACGAGGGCGACCCCGGCGCCTTCATGGACCGCTCCGTGCTGGAGGGCGACCCCCACAGCGTCATTGAGGCCATGGCCATCGCCGGCTACTGCATCGGCGCCCAGCAGGGCTACATCTACGTCCGCGCCGAGTACCCCATCGCCGTCAAGCGGCTGGAGATCGCCATCAAGCAGGCCAAGGAGTACGGCCTGCTGGGCGACAACATCTTCGGCTCTGACTTCTCCTTCAACCTGGAGCTGCGCCTGGGCGCAGGCGCCTTTGTCTGCGGCGAGGAGACCGCCCTCATGACCTCCATCGAGGGCAAGCGTGGCGAGCCCCATCCCCGTCCTCCCTTCCCCGCCAACAAGGGTCTCTTTGAGCGGCCCACTCTGCTCAACAACGTGGAGACCTACGCCAATATCACCTGGATTCTCAACCACGGCGCAGACAAGTTCGCCGCCATCGGTACCCCCAAGTCCACCGGCACCAAGGTCTTCGCCCTGGGCGGCAAGATCACCAACACCGGCCTGGTGGAGATCCCCATGGGCACCCCCCTGCGCACCGTCATCGAGGACATCGGCGGCGGCTGCCCCAACGGCAAGAAGTTCAAGGCCGCCCAGACCGGCGGCCCCTCCGGCGGCTGCATCCCCGCCAGCCTCATCGACACCCCCATGGACTACGACTCCCTGGGCGCCATCGGCTCCATGATGGGCTCCGGCGGCCTCATCGTCATGGATGAGGACAACTGCATGGTGGACATCGCCAAGTTCTTCCTGGAGTTCATCGTGGACGAGAGCTGCGGCAAGTGCTCGGTGTGCCGCATCGGCACCAAACGTCTGCTGGGTCTGCTGACCAAGATCACCGAGGGTGAGGGCACTTTGGAGGACCTGGACACCATCGAGGAGCTGTGCTACCACCTGAAGTCCAGCGCCCTGTGCGGCCTGGGCCAGACCGCCCCCAACCCGGTGCTGTCCACCCTGAAGCACTTTAGGGACGAGTACGTGGCCCACGTGGTGGAGAAGCGCTGCCCCGCCGGCGTGTGCAAGAACCTGCTGCGCTACACCATTGACCCCGCCAAGTGCAAGGGCTGCACCCTGTGCGCCAAGAACTGCCCGGCGGGCGCCATCTCCGGCGCGGTCCGCGCGCCCCATGTCATCGACCAGAGCAAGTGCATCAAGTGCGGCGTGTGTATGGACAACTGCCGCTTCAGCGCCATTCTCAAGGGCTAAAGGAGGGGAAACAAGATGGAACAGAAGATGGTCAATCTGAAAATCGACAACATCCCGGTCTCCGTGCCCGCCGGCACCACCGTGCTGGAGGCGGCCCGGAACGCGGGCATCAAAATCCCCTCCCTGTGCTTCCTCAAGGAGATCAACGAGATCGGCGCCTGCCGTATCTGCGTGGTGGAGGTCAAGGGCGCCAAGAGCCTGGTGGCCTCCTGCGTGTACCCGGTCAGCGAGGGGATGGAGGTCTTTACCAACACCGAGAAGGTGCGCCACTCCCGCCAGCTCACCCTGGAGCTGATTCTGTCCAACCACCGGATGGACTGCCTCACCTGCTCCCGCAGCGGCCGCTGCGAGCTGCAGGACCTGGCCCGGGATTTGGGCATCGACGCCGTGCGCTACGCCGCCGACAACCTGCCGCCCCAGATTGAGGACTCCGCCCCCCATCTCATCCGGGACAACTCCAAGTGCGTCCTGTGCCGCCGGTGCACCGCTGTGTGCCGCAAGAGCCAGGAGGTGGGCGTCATCGGCTGCAACGACCGCGGCTTTGCCACCCACGTGGGCTGCGCCTTTGACCGGGACCTGAACGAGGTGGACTGCGTGTCCTGCGGCCAGTGCATCGTGGCCTGCCCCACCGGCGCCCTCCAGGAGAAGGACGACACCGCCAAGGTGTGGGCCGCCCTCAACGACCCCACCAAGCACGTGGTGGTGGGCCCCGCCCCCTCCATCCGTGTCACCCTGGGCGAGTGCTTCGGCATGCCCATCGGCACCAACGTGGAGGGCAAGATGGTCACTGCCCTGCGCCGTCTGGGCTTTGACAAGGTCTTTGACGTGGACAACGCCGCCGACTTCACCATCATGGAGGAGGGCACCGAGTTCCTTCACCGCCTCCAGAACGGCGGCACCCTGCCCCTTATCACCTCCTGCTCTCCCGGCTGGATCCGGTTCTGCGAGCAGCACTACCCCGACATGGTGCCCAACCTGTCCTCCTGCAAGTCCCCCCAGCAGATGTTCGGCACCCTGGTCAAGACCTACTACGCCGAGAAGATGGGCATCAACCCCCGGGACATCTTTGTGGTGTCCATCATGCCCTGCACCGCCAAGAAGTACGAGGTGCGGCGTGAGGAGATGCGCCAGCACGGCTGGCTGCCCGTGGATGTGTCCCTCACCACCCGTGAGCTGGGCCGCATGATCACCCGTGCCGGCCTGCTGTTCCAGAACCTGCCCGACGGCGAGTTCGACGAGATGCTGGGCGTGTCCACCGGTGCGGCCACCATCTTCGGCGCCTCCGGCGGCGTGATGGAAGCCGCCCTGCGCACCGTGGTGGAGATCGTCACCAAGGGCGAGATGAAGCCCCTGGAGTTCACCGAGGTCCGGGGTATGACCGGTATCAAGGAGGCCAGCTACGACCTGCCCGGCAAGACCGTCCGGGTGTGCGTCACCTCCGGCCTGGCCAACGCCAAGAAGGTGCTGGACGGGGTCAAATCCGGCGAGATGCAGTACGACTTCATCGAGATCATGGCCTGCCCCGGCGGCTGCATCAACGGCGGCGGCCAGCCCATCCAGCACGCCGACGTGCGCAACTGGACCGACATCCGCTCCCTGCGTGCCAAGGCCCTCTACACCCAGGACGAGGGCATGACCTACCGCCGCAGCCACGAGAACCCCATTGTCCAGCAGGTATATAAGGAGTATCTGGGCGAACCCGGCGGCCACCGGGCCCATGAGCTGCTCCACACCACCTATGTCCCCCAGAAGCGGTACCGCACCGAGTAATCCGCTGTTTTGCCGGGCGCGTCACATGACGCGTCCGGCTTTTTTATTCAGAAAAAGGACCAAAAAGCTTCCTGCCGCGAACCAATTCCGCCAGTTGGGGTTTTTTCCTTCTCACTTCTCTGATATAATTATTTTAGATAAAAAAAATATTTTTTGGATTTCAAATTTGTTGATTAAACACAGAGGAGGCCGTGATATGACTTTGGACAACCTCTGCGCACGTTACCCAGCCCTGACCGCTCAGTTCAAGGAGCTGCCCGCCCGACTGCTGGAGATCTCCGACCCGGTACAGCTCTATCCGGGCCAGAAGGTGGTGGTGCGGGATGAGCCGGTGGAGTACGCCTACTACATCCTCTCCGGCGAGCTTCTGGTGTGCAACGAGACCATGGAGGGAAAATTCTCTACCTGGATGACCATGCAGGCCCCCACCGTCATCTCCGACCTGGAGATTCTGGCCGGCATCGGCACCTACGCCGCCAGCGTCTCCGCCGCTGCCCGGTGCGTCGCCCTCCGCTCCCCGGCAGAGGAATTCACCGCCCTGCTCCGCAGCGACGTGGACTTTCTCTGGTCCGTGGCGGCCATGGTGACCCAGAAGAACTTCGCCCTGTCCCACACCCGGGGCAACGCCGCCTTCCGCTCCAGTCTGGACAAGACCGCCCTGTTCCTGCTCCAGCACTGCGTGCTCTCTCCCCCTGGTGACGGGGAGTCGGTGGTGCTCAAGACCCGCTCCCGCATTGCCAGCGAGGTGATCATCAGTCAGAAGACCCTGGACCGCTGCCTGATGCGCCTGCGGGACGACGGCTATCTGTCCATTGTACGGGGCAAGGTCCGAATCAGCGCTTCACAGCACCAGCGGCTGCTGGACACCTGGGGTCCCACCTGCTGAGGCTGTTTTGCGGCACTATCCGCCCGTGAAAGAAGGAGGTACACAAACGTGAAACGCGCCATGAGCATCCTGACAGCGGCCGCTCTGCTGCTGTCCCTCACCGTCTCCGCCCTGGCCGCCGAGACGGAATCCCTCCCCTGGTACGCAGAAGCACAGGACTATGTGATGAAAGAAGGCATTATGACCGCCGTGGACGGAGATTTTCAGCCTGACGGCCCGGTAACCCGTGGAGTTGTATTCCAGACCCTCTACCGCATGGCGGGTGCTCCCACCGCTCCCGCCGCCAGCTTTACCGACACGGCGGGCACCTGGTACGCCGACGCAGCTGGCTGGGCCGAGTACACCGGTCTGGCCGCCGTGCCCGAGAGCAAGCACTTTGACGGCGACCGGCTCATCACCCGGGGTGAGCTGGCAGCCATCTTCCACCGCTACGGCCAGCAGGTGGCCCTGCTCTCCTCCCCCGAGGACGTCCCCGACCTGGCCTCCGCCCCTGACTACGCCGACGTGGCCAGCTGGGCGGCCGATGGGCTCAAGTGGTGCCTGTCGGTGGGCGTGCTGTCCGGCAAGCCGGGCGGCCTGCTGGACCCCAACGGCACCGCTGTCCGGGCGGAGCTGGCCCAGATGCTGTTCAAGCTCTCCCAGGTGGAGCCCCTCTATTCCGACGCCAAGCAGGTCCGTCTGCTGGCCACCAGCGATCTCCACGGCTGGTTTGTCCCCTGGGACTTCGCTCTGGATGAGGAGAACACCGCCGGCAGCCTGACCTATCTGGCCACCCGGTTCGCCCAGGAGCGGGCCAAGAACAAGAATGTGGTGCTGGTGGACTGCGGCGACGCGGTGCAGGCCAACTATGTGGAGTACTTCATCGACCACCAGACCAACCCCATGGTGGCCGCCATGAACGCCCTGGACTACGACCTGTGGACCTGGGGCAACCACGAGTACAACTTCGACTTTGCCCGCCGTGCCAAGCTGGCGGCCCAATTTGACGGCGCCGTCCTGTCGGGCAACGTGTACCTGAAGGGCACCGACAAGCGCTATATGCCCGCCACCACCGTGGTGGAGCGGGATGGCGTGCGGCTGGGCTTCATCGGTCTGACCACGCCCCTGATTGAGGAGTTTGAGGCGGGCAAGGGCACCCTGGACCAGGTGGACGTCCACAGCCCCATCGAGGAGACCAAGCTGGCCATCCAGGAGCTGAAAAAGCAGAATGTGGACGCCGTCATCGGCGTGTTCCACATGGGCCTGGACCGTGAAAACGACGTGGAGGGCTCCAGCGTCAGCGACATCGCCAACGCCTTCCCCGAGCTGGACGTCATCGTGGCGGGTCACGCCCACCAGCTGGTGCCCAGCCAGACCGTCAACGGCGTGCTCATCACCGAGCCCCAGAGCTACGCCAAGGTCTACTCCGCCGTGGACCTGACCTTTGCCCCCGACGGAGACGGCGGCTATCAGGTGGTGTCCAAGCGGGCCTGCGCCATCCCCGCCGGCCGTGAGGAGGACAGCGCCATGGTGGAGCTGATGGCCCCCTACAAGGCCGAGCTCAGCGGCTACGTCAACACCCCCATCGGCACCCTCATCAACAGCGACCTCAACGGCACCGACAAGATCAAAGGCATCTCCGCCGGGTACACCGAGGCCACCGGCATCTGGAACCTGCTGTTCTCCGCCTCCATGTACTACTCGGGCGCTCAGGCCGTCATCCTCAACACCGACTATGAGAACGCCGGCTTCCCGGTGGGCGATGTGAGCATCAAGAGCATCTCCTCCAGCTACTCCTACTCCGGCGGCGAGATCACCGTCTACAAGGTGACCGGCGCTGACTTGAAAGCCCTGCTGGAGTACAGTGCCGAGTATTTCAACCAGATTCAGCCCGGCGACCTGACGGTGAGCTACAATCCGGAGCGCCGCCAGTCCAAGTACAGCACCAACAACATCGGCGGCGGCATCACCTACTGTCTGGACCTGACCCAGGAGCCGGGCAAGCGGGTGAAGGACCTGTGCCTCATCACCGACTACCATGAGGACGGCACCCCTGTGCTGGACGGCAACGGCATGCCCAAGACCACCCCCATCACCGACGACATGGAGATTCTGCTGGGCACCAACTCGTACAGTATGAACAAGTGGCTGGGCGAGGGCGGCTGTCTGGCCGGCCGCCAGCTGGAGATCGTGTTCAGCTCCTCGGAGAAGTGGGGCGACGACGGCACGGTCCGTGCCCTTGCCATCCGCTACATCAAGGAGGCCCTGAAGGGCACCGTGGACGGCGACGCCTTCAACTACGACAACTGGCATCTCTACACCGGCATTGACGAGACCTCTCCCGCCTACCAGAAGGCGGTGGAGCTCATCAACAACGGCACCCTCACCCTCCCCGCCCTGGAAAACGGCCGGACCAACGTCCGTTCCATCACCGAGGCGGATGTGGCGCCCTATCTGTAAGCGGTATTTTTGTCGGAAAGGGGACCTCTTCTGGTCCCCTTTCCCTTATTTTTGCCGCTTTTCCCTCAATTTACCCATTTTAGCCAATTGTCCAATTCTATGTTGCTTTTTTCCCTTCGATTATGTAAAATAAAAAGCAGAACTCTTTGATTTTACTCTTCTCTGGAGGCGGCATATATGGATCTCACCAGCTATCGCGAGAGCAGCAAGAAAGTTGCGGAATTCCTCAGCAAGGTTCCCCCTGCCCTGCTGGACAGCGGCACCCTGATCCGGGTCCCCGCCGGCCAGGTGGTGGTGCGCCAGGAGGAGCCGGTGAAGTACGCCTGGTTCCTGCTCATGGGTGAGCTGCTCACCTTCAGCGAGACGGAGGACGGCAAGAAGTCCAGCTTCATCACCCTGGACGCCCCCAGCATGCTGTCCGACCTGGAGCTGCTGGCCGACATGCCGGTCTACGCCTCCAACGTCATGGCCAACAGCGACTGCGACATGATCCGCTGTGACGCCGAGCTGGTGACCCGCTGGCTGGACAACGACCTGCCCTTCCTGCGGATGGTCTCCGCCCTGTGCAACCGCAAGACCTACGACAGCTCCTACTACCGGGGCAAGTCCGCCTTCCGCTCCAGCCTGGACAAGGTGGCCATCTATCTGCTGCGGTACTGCTCCCTGACACCCCCCACCGCCGCCCGTGATACGGTGGTCACCAAGACCCGCCAGACCATGTCCAGCGAGCTCATCATGAGCGCCAAGACCGTGGACCGCTGCCTCCAGCAGCTCCAGGACGGCGACTATCTCTCCATCGTCCGGGGCAAGGTCCACATCAACGCGGACCAGTACGCCCGCCTGACCGAAAACTGGGGCAAGAGCGACTAAAGCCCCCATTCCCATTGCGCCTTTTCCGCCCGCTGTTCCCATCCGGGGGAACAGCGGGCTTTTTCTGCCGTTTTTTCCGGTTTGGATGGAAGTTTTGTCCCGCTTTTCTCGGAGAACAGCCGTGTGTCCGTTGCTTTTTTCCCGCCTCTGGTGTAAAATACCTCTGACTTGCCGCATACTATGGCCTGAACGCTGAAAAAGGAGGTTCTCCGGTATGGATGAACGCGTGAGAGAGCTGCTGGATCGGGTGAGAGGCACTGCCCTGACTGTGAGCGAGGCTGCGGGCACCACCGCCCGGTATGCCGCCAAATGTGCCGGGCAGACCGTGGACATTGCCAAGCTGAACATGAAGATTTTCGACCTGAAGAGCGACATCAACAACCTGCTGCGTGAGGTAGGCCAGACGGTCTACGACACCCATCTGGGCCGCACCGCCGACCAGTCCGCGCTGGAGGAAAAGCTGGGCCAGATTGACCAGAAGAATCGCGCCATCGACGAGCTGAAGGACCGCATCGCCGCCCTGAAGCACGCCAAGGAGTGCCCCGCCTGCGGCGCCTCCTGCGGCCGGGACGACAAATTCTGCAAGAGCTGCGGCCGGCCCTTCTGAGTCCGGCGGATTGCGTTTCCCTTCCATCCACGCCGGGCGGTCTCCCGCCCGGCTCCACCCACTACAAAGGAGGACAACCGTATGAATTATACCTTTGCCCAGTATCAGGAGAGCGCGGAGTACATCCGCTCCAAAATCGGTGATTTTACCCCCAAGGCGGCCATGGTGCTGGGCTCCGGCCTGGGCTTCATGGGCGACGTGGTGAAGGACCCCATCGTGGTGCCCTATAAGGAGATCCCCCACTTCAAGGCCTCCACCGCCCCCGGCCACAAGGGCCAGCTGGTGTTCGGCTATCTGGAGGACAAGCCTGTGGCCGTGATGCAGGGCCGCATGCACCACTACGAGGGCTACTCCTTTGAGGATGTGTCCTACGCCGTGCGGGTGCTGCGTCTGCTGGGCGCCGACACCCTCATCGTCACCAACGCCGCCGGCTGCGTCCGCACCGACTGGCAGGCCGGTGACCTGATGCTCATCACCGACCACATCAAGATGTTCTCTGAGTCCCCCCTCCGGGGCGAGAATATGCCCGAGTTCGGCGTCCGCTTTCCCGACGCCTCCTCCCTGTACACCCCCGCCCTGCGGACTCTGGCCCGTGAGGCCGCTGCCGAGCTGGGCATCGAGCTGCGTGAGGGCGTCTACTTCTACTGCTACGGCCCCCAGTACGAGACGCCCGCCGAGGTGCGGGCTGCCCGTATCCTGGGCGGCGACGCGGTGGGCATGTCCACCGCCCCCGAGGTCATCGTGGCCGGCCACTGCGGCATGCAGGTGCTGGGCTTCACCCTGCTGAGCAATATGGCCGCCGGCATCCTGGATCAGCCCCTCAGCGAGCAGGAGGTGCTGGACGCCGCCGAGGCCTGCAAGGACAAGTTCTCCCGGCTGGTGCTCGCCTGCCTGAAGAAGCTGTAAGATAACCGTCCCGTGGGAGACGGCGCCTTTTGGCGTCCGTCTCCGCGGTTTTTTCCGACTGAATACTGAGATAAGGGGGTTTTCCCATGTCCGTTCTGTTTGAAAACGCCTGCGCTGTTCTGATGGACGAGAAAAACACCGTGCTGGAGGGTGCCTTTGTGGCCGTGGAGGGGGACAAGATCTCCTACGTGGGCACCGACCGCCCCCAGGGCACCTTTGACCAGGTCATTGACGCCGCCGGAAAGGTGCTCATGCCCGGTCTGGTCAACGCCCACACCCATGTGCCCATGACCCTCATGCGGGGCTATGGCGACGGCAACAACCTCCAGGACTGGCTGACCAAGTTCATTTTCCCCGTGGAGGACAAGTGGGACTGCCGTGCCATCCATTCCGCCACCGCCCTGGGCCTGGCCGAGATGATCATGTCGGGCACCACCTGCCTGGCCGACATGTACATGTTCTGCGACGAGATCTGCCAGGAGGTGGCCGCCGCCGGCATCAACGCCAACATCGCCCGGGGCGTCACCGCCTTTGACCCCGCCGCCGACTTCTCCACCTGGACCTCCTGCGTGGAGACCCGGGAGCTGGTGGACAAGTGGCACGGCTACAACAACGGCCAGATCCGCATTGACGCCTGCCTCCACGGCGAGTACACCTCCTTCTCCGCCCCCCAGCTCTGGGACAGCGTGGCCCAGTACGCCAAGGAGAAGGGCCTGGGCATGCACATCCACATCTCCGAGACCAAGACTGAGCATGAGGAGTGCGTGAGCCGCTGGGGCATGACCCCGGTGCAGGTGATGGAGAAGCACGGCCTGTGGGACGTGCGGGCCATCGCCGCCCACTGCGTGTGGACCACCCAGGACGACTGGGCCATCATGGCCGAGCACGGCGTGTCCGCCATCCATAACCCCTGCTCCAACCTGAAGCTGGGCAGCGGCGTGGCCCCTGTCATCGGCATGCGGAAGGCCGGCATCAACGTGGCTCTGGGCACCGACGGCGTGTCCTCCAACAACACCACCGACCTCTTCGAGGATATGAAGATCGCCGCCATGCTCCAGAACGGCGTGGAGCACGATCCCCTGGCCCTGCTGCCCTCCGACGCCCTGCGCATGGCCACCGTCAACGGCGCCAAGGCCCTGGGCCGCAACACCGGCCGCATCGCCGTGGGCTGCGACGCCGACCTCATCCTGGTGGACTTTGACCACATCAACCTGATGCCCCGGCACGACGTGATCTCCAACCTGGTGTACGCCGCCCACGGCTGCGACGTGTCCATGAATATGTGCCGCGGCAAGGTCATATACAAGGATGGGGAGTTCCTCACCATCGACATCGACCGGGTCAAGCACGAGGTGAAGGAGTACGCCCTTCCCCTGCTCTTCGGCTGAGCCGCCCGCCAACCAACACAGCCGCCCGGCGGCTGTCCTGTGAAAGGAATGTAGCCCTTGTCTAACGCAGAAAAGAAAAGCACCTTCTTCGGCGGCGCCGCCATTCTGGCTGCCAGCGCCATCCTGGTGAAGGTCATCGGCGCCATCTACCGCATCCCCCTGGGGAACATCCTCTCCGACGAGGTGATGGCCGACTACAACAGCGCCTACAACATCTATAACTTCTTCCTCACCATCTCCACCGCCGGCCTGCCCGTGGCTCTGTCCAAGACCATCTCGGAGGCCAACGCCCTGGGCCGTCACAACCAGGTCCAGCGCACCTTCCGGGTTGCCTTTATCACCTTCCTGATTCTGGGCCTCATCAGCTTCTTCTGTATGACCGTGCTGGCCGCGCCCATGGCCCAGATCGTCATCAGCAACCCCAAGGCGGTGTACTGCGTCATGGCCCTGGCCCCGTCGGTGCTGTGCGTGTGCATCATGTCCGCCTTCCGCGGCTACTTCCAGGGCCACTTCAACATGATGCCCACCGGTATCTCCCAGGTCATTGAGGCCTTCTTCAAGCTGGTGGTGGGTCTGGCCCTGGCCCTGTTCCTGGTCAACGTGATCCAGAAGCCCGAGCTGGGCAGCGTGGGCGCCATCATCGGCGTGTCCTGCGGCAGCGTGGTGGCCCTGCTGTATATCCTGTACCTCTTCTTCCGGGATCGGAAGCGCCGCCAGCGTATCCACGCCACCGACAGGCCGGACAGCTCCGGCCGTATTCTGGCCAACCTGCTCAAGCTGGCCATCCCCATCACCTTGGGCTCCGCCGCCACCTCCCTGGTGACCCTGGTGGACACCAAGCTGGTCATGAGCCAGCTCCAGACCGTGTATCAGACAGTGGACGGCCTGGGCAAGGAGGCGGCCCTGGACGCCGCCCGCGGCCTCTACGGCATCTACTCCAAGACCATGTCCATCTACAACCTGCCCTTCTCCATGATGGTGCCCCTCACCGCCTGCATCATCCCCGCCGTGTCCGCCAGCCTGGCCCGGCGTGACCACCTGGGCGCCCAGAAGGTCAGCGAGTCCGCTCTGCGCATCGGCCTGCTGCTGGCCCTGCCCATGGGCATGGGCCTGTTCGCCCTGGGTGGCCCCATCATGGGCCTCCTGTTCCCCACCATCGACGTGTCCGTGGCCGGCCCCCTGCTGTCCGTGCTGGGCCTGGCCTCCATCTTCGTGGCCCTCCAGCTGCTGTGCAACTCCATCCTCCAGGCCAACGGCATGGTCAACCTGCCCATCCTGGCGGTGGTTATCGGCGGCGTGGTGAAGGTGATTGTCAACTTCATCCTGGTGGGCAACCCCAACATCCGCATCAACGGCGCCCCGGTGGGCACCCTCACCTGCTTTATCGTCATCAGCGCCCTGGAGATCTTCATCATCCGCCGCTCCATCCCCGCGCCCCCCAGCTTCCTGCGGGCCTTCCTCAAGCCCTTCGTGCCCTCAGCCCTCATGGCCGCCGCCGCCTGGGCCACCTACGGCCTGCTGACCAACTTCCTCCATTTCGGAAACTCCCTGGCCACCATCGGCGGCATCGGCGTGGGCGTGGTGGTGTACCTGGCTCTGGTGCTGGCCCTGCGGGTGCTCTCCCGGGAGGATTTGGCCCTCATGCCCAAGGGCGACAAAATCGCCAAAATTCTGCACATCAAATAATCGGGTACCGTAAGCTCTTTTTTGTCAGCCGCCCCGCAATTCGGCGGGACGGCTGACCTCTTTCCCGTTCATTTTCCGTCACGAAGGATAAAAAAGGCCAAAAAATGCTTGCAGGAGTGTACAAAGTATGGTAGATTTTCAGTACAAGGATTCCTATGATGTGAACGATTTGGTGGAAATTGTGCGGATTCTCCGCTCCCCCGGCGGCTGTCCCTGGGACGCGGAGCAGACCCACGAGAGTATCCGGCGGGATTTCCTTGAGGAGACCTATGAGGTGGCCGAGGCCATCGACGAGGGCAGCACCGAGCACCTGAAAGAGGAGCTGGGTGACGTGCTTCTCCAGGTGGCGCTCCACACCCGCATGGAGGAGGAACAGGGCAACTTCAATCTGAACGACGTGGCCGACGGGGTGTGCAAGAAGCTCATCTACCGCCACCCCCACGTGTTCGGTGACGTGTCCGTCTCCGGCACCGGCGAGGTCCTCACCAACTGGGAGGCCCTCAAGCGCAAGGAGAAGCACCAGGCCACTCATACCGACGCCCTCAATTCCGTGGCCCGTTCCCTGCCTGCCCTGTGGCGGGCCGAGAAGGTGCAGAAAAAGGCGAAAAAGGCCGGCTTCGACTGGCCGGATGTGTCCGGCGCGCTGGACAAGCTGTCCGAGGAGCTGACCGAGTTCAAGGCCGCCGTGGCCGAGAACAGCAACGTGGAGGAGGAGCTGGGCGACCTGCTCTTCTCCGCCGTCAACGCCGCCCGCTTTGTGAAGGTGGACCCGGAGACCGCCCTCCAGAAGGCCACCGAGAAGTTCATCGCCCGGTTCCGCCGGGTGGAGGCGCTGGCGGGCGACCGCCCCATGGAGGACATGGATTTGGCGGAATTGGATAAGCTATGGGAGCAGGCTAAGCACGAGGCTTAACAGCGATACGCTTTAAGTGATAAATGCGGCGGAGAACCGCTGCCAGAATGTAGGAGGAATTTTTACCATGAATAAAGCCGAACTCATTAACGCCGCCGCTGAGAAGGCCGGCCTTTCCAAGAAGGACACCGAGAACGCCCTCAACGCCGCCCTGGATGTGATCGCCGCCGCTCTGGCCGAGGGCGACAAGATCCAGCTGGTGGGCTTTGGCTCTTTTGAGGTAAAGAGCCGCGCCGCCCGCATCGGCCGCAACCCCAAGACCAAGGAGGAGATCACCATCCCCGCCTCCAAGGTGCCCGTGTTCAAGCCCGGCAAGGCCCTGAAGGACGCCGTGGCCCAGTAAATTTGTCCCACATGGAGCGGCTCCGGGCATCCGGAGCCGCTCTTTTCAGAGAGGAGTTTTCCCATGCGACTTGATAAATGGCTTAAAGTCTCCCGCCTCATTAAGCGCCGCACCGTGGCCAATGAGGCCTGTGACAACGCCCGTGTCACTGCCAACGGCCGCCCGGTCAAGGCCTCCTACGATGTGAAGGAGGGGGACGTGCTGGAGATCCGTTTCGGCGAGAAGGCCGTGCGGGTGGAGGTACTGGCCGTGTCCGAGGCCGTGAAGAAGAACGACGCCCCCGCCATGTACCGGGAGCTGGCATAAGAACAAAAAAGAGCCGTGTGCACGTCCA
>NZ_AAXG02000020.1 GCF_000169255.2 Pseudoflavonifractor capillosus ATCC 29799 | reverse complement strand
TGTTACCGGCGGTTGTTTGCCCATACTCTTGAGGGCAGCACCATCCTGGTCGGTCAGCAAGGGCAGATACCGCCTGTGGAGCAGCACCAGATTGCTGTATCGCTCCTGGCCGCCTTGCTCCTTTGGAACCTTCATGTGACACACGATACTGTCCGGCTGCAAGAACCATTCGCCGCTGACAGCGCACTTGCCCTTCTGGGCAGACAGCAGGGAGAGCCTGCAATCGGCGTATTCCAGGCTGTGGCCTTCCGGCGGATGTTTCCGCAGATATGCAAACAGGGTCGCATCCATCTCCAGATTATCGTGTATCTTTTTCCGTCCCGCCGGAGAGAAGCAGCAGACGGCGGCGCTGATTCCGATTGCGGTTTTATACTTGATGAACGCGATGGGGTAGATTGGCCGGTTGATACCGGACACATACCGCACCATTTGAGAAGCGCCAAAACGCTCCTTTTCGCTGTCCGTCATAGCGCCGCCCTCCCGGACGAGCTGACAGCCGGTCTCCGTGTTTAGACGGTTGGTTAGCACTGTCATAACTCTGCGGTGAATTTTCCGGCAGTCCAGACTGATACAGGTAGCAATCCTGTAGTAGTTCTGGATGCCCAACACCATTTCGTCAAACAGGCCGATTTCGTCCGGCTGTGTCCGCCCTTGGGCTGGTTTTGCAATACGCTTTGCCTGCTCCACGAGCTTGCTTTCTTCCAACTGTAGCTTTTTGTCACAGATGTGGGACTTCACGACATACTTTCCGCCCTTGCGGTACACCATGATTTTGAAGCCGAGAAACTCGGAGTATCGCTTTCGGACATTGACAATGCGTGTCTTCTCTGGGGAGACCTCCAGCTTCAACCGTTCGGTAATCCACCTTGTGACAGCCACCATGGTCTTCTCCGCGTCCTCTCGGTTCCGGCAGAAGATACGGAAGTCATCCGCATAGCGCACAATGAACATTTCTTTGAGATTGCTGTTCCGCATTTTCTGGTAGCCCTTGCTCTTGTCAAAGACCTCAGAGGTGCGGATAGTGCGCCATGTTCCGTAGCGGTTTGCCACGGGGTGTTCCGTCCATTGGCTGTCGATCCAGTGATCCAGCTCATTGAGCACCACATTGGCCAACAGCGGGGAAATGATCCCGCCCTGGGGCGTTCCCTTTGTCGGATAAACGGTACTGCCGTCCGGCATACGGATGGGGGCCTTCAGGATACGCCTGAGGACAAACAGAAGCTGTTTGTCCTGGATGCCCAGCGTCCAGAGCTGCTTAATCAGTTTGCTGTGGTTCACATTGTCAAAGAATCCTTTGATGTCAAACTCCAAAACATAGTGTAAATGCGCCCGTTGCAGCAGGGAGTAAGTACGGGAAATTGCGTGCTCCACTGACCGATTCGGGCGGAACCCATAGCTGTTGTTGCTGAACTTTGCCTCACAGATGGGCTCCAGGATTTGTTTGATGCATTGCTGCACCAATCTGTCCCAGATACAGGGGATACCCAGCGGCCTGGTTTTGCCGTTTGGCTTTGGAATGTCCTTCCGGCGCACTGATTTGGGACGGTAGCCGTGTTCGCTGCCTGTGACAATTTTTCTGACCTTACCGATGACCTCAGCCGGTGGAAGCCGTCCAATGTCACCGATATTCTGCTTGTCTGTTCCTGCTGTGAAACTGCCCGTGTTGGTCTTGATATATCTGTAAGCCAGTGTGATGTTGTCCGGGTCTTAATACCAGTATCGATCACGCTCGGTGAAAGATATCTCCGGCTTAGCTTTTGGCGTAGAGATCGACAAATGAACGCTGGCATGTCGAAAAAAATCTGTCTGTCGCTGGATGTCCCTATCACAGGA
>NZ_AAXG02000021.1 GCF_000169255.2 Pseudoflavonifractor capillosus ATCC 29799 | reverse complement strand
CTGGATGCCCAGCGTCCAAGAGCTGCTTAATCAGTTTGCTGTGGTTCACATTGTCAAAGAATCCTTGATGTCAAACTCCAAAACATAGTGTAAATGCGCCCGTTGCAGCAGGGAGTAAGTACGGGAAATTGCGTGCTCCACTGACCGATTCGGGCGGAACCCATAGCTGTTGTTGCTGAACTTTGCCTCACAGATGGGCTCCAGGATTTGTTTGATGCATTGCTGCACCAATCTGTCCCAGATACAGGGGATACCCAGCGGCCTGGTTTTGCCGTTTGGCTTTGGAATGTCCTTCCGGCGCACTGATTTGGGACGGTAGCCGTGTTCGCTGCCTGTGACAATTTTTCTGACCTTACCGATGACCTCAGCCGGTGGAAGCCGTCCAATGTCACCGATATTCTGCTTGTCTGTTCCTGCTGTGTAGCTGCCCGTGTTGGTCTTGATATTTCTGTAGGCCAGCAGGATGTTGTCCGGGCTTAATACCAGTTCCATCAGGCCGGTGAAAGTTTCTCCGGCTTTGCTTTTGGCGTACAGTTCGTCAAATGTCCGCTGCATGCCGTAATACTCGGCGTGCCGCTGGGCGTCCATACACAGGACTTTTTTCCTTTCTTTTGGCATAAGGCATCACCTCCCGTTTGGAAAAGTGACCCTTTTGGTCTTACTCGAATCCTTATGATTGGATTGAATAATGCCTGTTTCCACAATTCGACTTGTGACCATTCCTCCATCCCCATTACAGGGACTTTTCCGGTTCGATCACTACTTTTCAGCAGCGGTTCACCCGCTTATTGTTCTTCGCCGGGTTCTTCCTTGCGAAAGCCGCTGCCTTTCCTCGTTCCGGGTAATTCTATCTGTGCATCTATACCTTTAGGTTTCTGCTATGAGC
>NZ_AAXG02000022.1 GCF_000169255.2 Pseudoflavonifractor capillosus ATCC 29799 | reverse complement strand
CTGCGAAAGCAGGGATGGGAGGTTGTGGCAGTCTATCAGGACGATGGCTTCACAGGTCTTAACATGGAGCGTCCTGATTTACAGAGAATGTTGAGAGCCATTGAGCGCAGGCAAATCAACCTTGTCATCACGAAAGACCTCAGCCGACTGGGGCGTAACTATCTGCAAACCGGGCATTTGATTGAGGACTTTTTCCCAAGGAACGGTGTCCGCTATATCGCCATGAATGACGGTATCGACACCCTGCGTGATAACAACGATATTGCCCCGTTCAAGAATATCCTGAACGAGATGTACAGCAAGGATATTTCCAAGAAAGTCCATTCCTCTTATCTTCTGAAAGCGCAGAAAGGACAGTTTACCGGGTGTCTTGCCCCGTTTGGGTATCGGAAAGACCCGGAGGACAAAAACCATCTGCTCATTGACGAGGAAACCGCCCCGATTGTGCGGCTGATTTTCGGATATGCTCTAAACGGTCATGGTCCGAACTATATCCGCAGACGGCTGGAGGAAGAAAAAATCCCCTGCCCCACATGGTGGAACCGGGAACGGGGGCTTCGCAATACCCGCACCAAATGGGAAAAGAAAGACCCGGAAAACGGGCGGTATATGTGGGACTTCTCCGTTATCAAAGACCTTTTGATGAATCCCGTTTACACTGGGGCGATTGCTTCCCAGAAAAAGGACTACCGTTTCAAAATCGGCACGATTGGGGAAAAGAAGCCGGAGGACTGGATTGTAGTAGAAGGACAGCATGAACCGCTGATTGACCGCATGAGCTTTAACATTGTGCAGAACAAGCTGAAATCCCGCCAGCGTCCGGGGCAGACCAATGAAATCAGCCTGTTTGCCGGACTGATAAAATGCGGCGAGTGTGGGAAGTCTCTGACGGTACGCTACACAAACGCAAAACATCCCCAGCAGATTTACTCCTGCAAGACCTACAATGCCTTTGGAAAGAACCACTGCACCCAGCACCGGATTGATTATGACACCCTTTACAGTCATGTGCTGCGGAAAATCCGGGGAATGTGCCAGAGCTGCCCTGATGGACGGGAAAGCGGTTGCTGACCGCCTGACCAATACCTGTGAAGCCGAGCAGCGGGAACAGCGGGAAGCAATGGAACGCTCCCTTACAAGGGACGAGGAACGGATTGAGGTTCTGGACAAAATGGTAATGCGGCTTTATGAGGACATGGTTGCAGGGCGTATCAGTGAGCAGAACTTCAACACCATGCTGGAAAAGACACAGACCGAGCAGACGGAACTTAAAACAAAAGTGTCCGAGGGCAGAAAGCGGCTGTCCGATGAAGTCCAGCTTGCCAATGACGCAAAACAATGGGTGGAAGCCATTCAGGAATACGCCAACATCACAGAGCTGGACGCAGCCACCCTCAACCGCTTAATCAAAGAAATCGTCGTGCATGAGCGCATTGACGAAGATAAAACAAGACACATTTCTATCGAAATTCATTTTAATCTCAAACCCATCCCGGAGGTGGAACAGGTCACTGCCTGACCTGTCCCGCCGGGACGGTTCTCTTAACAACACCATATAGATTTTTTGTACGCCGCCGCCCGCCATCGAGCAGAGTTTTACACCTAATTGGGGATAAAACAGCTCATGGCGGGCGGCGGCATCATCCTGCTGGGCACCACCCTGATCCCTCTGCTGTCCGGCCTGTTTTAAGGTAGCGGCTTATGGATTTTCTCACCGACTGGCTCACGGACTGGCTCAAAGAGCTGCTGATTGGCGGGATCATGGGGAACCTGGAGGGGCTCTTTGATTACGTCAATACCCAAGTCGGAGAGATTGCGGTACAGGTGGGGACTACCCCGGCGGCGTGGAACGCCGGGGTATTTTCCCTCATCCGCCAGCTTTCCGAAACGGTGATCTTGCCGATTGCCGGGCTGGTGCTGACCTTTGTTGCCACCTATGAGCTCATTCAGATGCTTTTGGAAAAAAACAATATGCACGAGTTTGACGTGGCGAATATCTACAAATGGATATCAAAACGGCTTGTGCCATCTTCATTCTCTCAAACACTTTACATTGTGATGGTCGTCTTTGACGTGTCGCAGACGGTGATCGCCAGCGGGCGGCCTGATCCAAGGGCTCCACG
>NZ_AAXG02000023.1 GCF_000169255.2 Pseudoflavonifractor capillosus ATCC 29799 | reverse complement strand
ACGGCCCCTTTTCTCAGGAATTGCTGACGGGCTTTTCCTGCGGCAGAAAAGCGGGCTGTACGATCGCCACTTCCAGACACGTTGTCCAGAGGTGGAGTCATCCTTGTTGTACCCCCGGTGCAGAGGTATAATATAGATGTAATGTGATAGGAAGGAGGACACATGGCAAGAACAGCAAACCGGGGGACAATGAGCGCCAGTTCCCCAACTTCATATAATGTGATGCGCTGGAGATTAGGGAAATACATTCGCCTTTCTAAAGAAGATTTGCTCCGTGGCCGCGATGAAAGCAACAGCGTTGTAAATCAGCGGCGGCTCCTGGAACAATACCACCAGGCCCACCTGGATGAGTTCTATGAGGGCGCGGAAGCGGACGTATATGTGGATGACGGAAAAACAGGTACGGACACCAACCGCGAGGACTTTCAGCGGCTCCTGTCCGATATATCCAGCGGCAGAATTAACTGCGTGATTGTAAAAGACCTGTCCCGTCTTTCCAGAAACTATACCGATGCCGGAAACCTGATTGAAAATCTTTTCGTCCGGCTCAACGTCCGTTTTATCAGCTTGGCGGAGGGCGTGGACAGCTACCGCAACCCCGACAGCGTATCAAATATAATCGTCCCCATTACGAACGTAATGAACGATCAATACTGCTACCAGACCTCAAAGAAAATCCGTCAGGTGTTTGATATGAAGCGCCGCAACGGTGAGTTTATCGGCTCGTATGCTCCGTATGGATATGTGAAAGACCCCGGCGATAAGCACGCCCTGCTGGTTGACCCGGAGGCCGCCGAAGTAGTCAAAAGCATTTTTTCCATGTTTCTGTCTGGTATGAATAAGCGCGGGATTACCTATTATCTGAACGATCATGGTGTCCTTTGCCCCACGGCCTACAAGAAACAGCAGGGGCTCAAATACAATGCTCCCAACGCCCAAAGCAATCCTATGTGGAGCACGATTACCATAGACACGATCTTGAAAAACCGTGTCTATGTGGGGGATATGGTGCAGGGACGTCAACGGGTGAAAAGCTATAAAATCCATATCCAGGAGCGGGTGCCGGAGGAAGAATGGTTTATCGTAGAAAATACCCACGAGGCCATAATTGACCGAGAAACCTTTGATAAGGTGCAGGGCTTGCTCAAGCGCGACACGCGCACAGCTCCAAAAGCAAAGCAGCTTTACCTGTTCAGCGGCTTTCTGAAATGCGCCGACTGCGGCAGGGCGATGTCCCGGATCGCTTCAAAAGGCATTTATGTCTATTACCAGTGCGGAACATATAAAAGCCTTTCAAAAAAGGCTTGCACCATGCACTCCATCAAGAGTGACCGCCTGGAGGCGGGCGTCCTGTTTGCAATTCAACAACAGGTACATTTGGCCGTTGCCTATTCGGAGCTGGTGTCCCGTATCAATTCCGCGCCCCTCAAAAAAAGCAAGTCAAAGCGGCTGGAGGATGCCATCGCCGCAAAAGAAAAAGAGCTTGCTAAAATCATGCGATATAAGCAAGCCCTTTATCAAGACTGGAAAGACGGGGAAATCACCCGCAACGAATACCGCCACATGAGCGAGGACTATGAGCGGCAAGCCGAGGCCCTAAATAATGTCCTGCGGACGCTGACAGACGAGCAGGAACAACTGGAAAACGGCGTGGATGCGGAAAGTCCTTTTCTGACAGCATTTCTCAAATATCAGAACATCGACAAACTGACACGGGAAATTCTGGCCGAGCTCATTGATTATATCAAAGTTTACGAGGGCGGCAATATTAGCGTGAAATTCAAATACGCTGATGAGTTCCGTCGCATGGCTGAATATATCGAGCTCAACGCTCCTATGGTTCAAGAGGCTGCGGGCTGATATATAGCCCTATTACCTAATCCGTTTGCTGGTTTTCCTAATATATATTGCCC
>NZ_AAXG02000024.1 GCF_000169255.2 Pseudoflavonifractor capillosus ATCC 29799 | reverse complement strand
GGGAACACGATCTTATGGACTATGCGGCGCTGGCATCCAGCACCGAGGCGGCGGTGGATCGGGCTCACAAGCTGGCCGTGGAGCTGCGGGACACGGAGGCCGCCCTTGCCAAAACCTCCGAGCTCATGGGCGCGGTGGTGCAGTACGCAAAGACGAGGCCCGTGTTTGACGGCTACAAGGCGGCCAGGTATAGCAGAAAATATCTGGCCCAGCACGAGGCGGAGTTGGCAGATTACCGGGCGGCAAAGGCGGCTATGAGTGAGCTTTTGGGCGGGGCAAAGCTCCCCAAAATGGACACGCTGAAAAAGCAGCACCGGGAGCTCTCTGAAAAGAAAAAGGCCCTCTATGCGGAATACCGCAAGGCCCAGGCGGATATGCGGCAGGCCGTGGCAGTCAAGGCGAATATCGATCACCTGCTCGGCCACGCGGACGAGCAAAAAAATAAGGCCCAGGAGCGTTAGCTCCGGGCCGCCAATAATGGGCGCTTGCGCCGGGACTTCTGGACAAAGTGTCCAGAAGTTCAGCGGGTTTGGGGAGCTCCCCAACAAGCATTTTCACGGGCCTGCGGCCTGTGAAAATTTCGGAGTGTGGCCACACCCGAATTGCTTGCCAAAACGCGCACCCCCGCAACATGGCATGAAAAAACGGAGGCGCGTGCTTCTCTTACGCATCCTCCGTTTCTTTAGCCGCTTTCATCGCCTGGATGGTGGCTTCTACAATTTTCAGTTCTTTTTCGTCCAGGGAGCCCAGCATGGCGTCAATCCGCTTTCTGCACTCGCTCCCTTTATTCTTGGACGGATAGAAATATTGATCTACCGATATATCAAACATTGTTACCATCTGATAAAAGGTGTTGAGGCTGGGGTGCTGGCCGTCATTCTCGTTATACATGATGGTGCGCGGAGCTCGGTCAACAATATAGGCCAGTTGCTCTTGCGTCATCCCGGCGGCCTCCCGCGCCCGCTTGATGGCGAGCCCTATATCGTGAAAATCAAACCGTCGTTCATCTCTTTCAATCTTCATAATATCACCTAATGTAATTTTACATTTCAGGTTCTATTATTTGAACGAGTATGCATTTCATGCTACTGACTATTTATTTTCACTTTCTGCTATTGAGCTTTAGAACGATGTAAAGTAGAATATATTAAAGCTCCGGCAGTTTTCCGCAAGTAAAATTGATAAATAATTGAAAAATGAGTACTACACTTAATTATTAGGAGGTGTGCAAAGTGGGAGCAAAAATACTAATCGCTGACGATGAAAGCGATATTGTTTCTATGCTCGGCAGCTTTTTTGAAAGCAAGGGCTTTCGTGTCCTGCCCGCTTTCAATGGCGCAGAAGCCCTAAAACAAGTAGAAAAGCAGCCGGATATTATTTTGCTTGACATCAATATGCCCAGGACAGATGGTTTGGAGGTCTGTCAGCGTATTCGGGATCACATATCCTGCCCAATCCTTTTTCTGACTGCTCGGATTGAAGATGCAGACAAGGTAAAAGGCTTTGCCGTTGGCGGTGATGATTACATTGTGAAGCCCTTTTCCCTCGTAGAGCTTGAAGCGCGGGTACGCGCTCACCTGCGCCGGGAAGCACGACATAATTTTGAAGCGCAGATCAAGTTCGCCGGCGATCTGACGATTGACTATTCAGAGCGTTGCCTGTTCTTTGACGGTAAGCGTTTGGGGCTTGCCAAAAAGGAATTTGATATTGTGGAGCTGCTTTCTCAAAATCCGGGCCAGGTCTTTGATAAAGAACGGATTTATGAGCGTATTTGGGGTTATGACAGCGAGGGCGACAGCAGCGTTGTGGCAGAGCATATCCGCAGAATACGATCCAAACTCGCGGCATATACCGACCGCATATATATTGAAACGGTTTGGGGGTGTGGATACAAATGGGTCAAGTAAATTGCCGCAAGCACTATTTATCTCTCCGAAAAAGCCTTGTTCTCTATGTAATTGCCTTTGTTGTACTCGCAGTTTTTCTTTCCGTAGCCACTTTTTTTATTTGCGGCAGTGCTGCTGAAGATATTAGATCATCTTATCCCCCGTCCGGCGAAAAATATTATTTGACAAATGAACAGGGGGAACAGTTGGGCGAGGGAGCTTACATTGGGACTGAACTCGCCCCAATGTCCAAACAGGACGAGCGTACAATCGCTATACTGGAGATGCTTCCCGTAATTGCTGCACCCATTTACTCCGCATTCTGTATTATCGCCGCTGCGCTGCTGTTTTACAGAAACAGGCTGAAAAAGCCGCTTGCGGAACTGCGGACGGCTTCTGAAAAAATAGCCAACAATGACTTGGACTTTTCAATCGACTATGATAACAGCGATGAATTGGGACAGCTTTGCGCGTCCTTTGAAATCATGCGGACAACCCTTGCGGACAATTTCTCTAAAATGTGGCGGCAAGTTGAAGAACGAAAAGCACTCAACGCCGCTTTTGCTCATGATTTGCGTACACCACTGACGGTACTAAAAGGCTATAATGAAATGCTACAAGCCAGCGAAAATCCTCAAACACAGGAAACCGCCGCCATAATGGGCAAACATATCTCCCGTATGGAAAGCTATGTGAGCAGTATGAGCAATCTTAGGCGCATGGAAGATGCGCAGCCGGAGTACAAGTTGATAGACTTGCAGACAGTGGCATCTTCTTTGTATGACAGCGCAAAAATCGTATGTGCGAAAAACGGAAAAGAATTGATTTTACAAAATGATATGCCTGTTTCGCAGTTATCCCTTGATGGGGCCTTTGTTTCACAGGTCAGCAATAACTTGATCTCCAACGCGGTTCGGTATGCCAGGACTACGGTAACAATATCTTTCGTCTTGCATGACAACGGCTTGTTGCTTTCCGTATCAGACGATGGAAAGGGCTTTGACAAAAACAGCCTGCAAAAAGCCACCAGTCCATATTACACAGAGGAAAGCAACCATTCCGAGCATTTTGGACTTGGGCTGTATATTTGCAAGCTGCTTTGTGAACACCACAATGGCTATTTGAAGATCGAAAATACTACAACCGGGGCAAAGGTATCCGCCTACTTCAAATCTCCTGCCTTGTAGATAAAAAGTAGATATTTCCCCTCTATACTCTCCATGAAAACACATGGAGAGTATTTTTTTGCTGCCTATGGAGAAAGGAGCTTTTTTATGGAATTAAAAACAATCGGGCTGACAAAAAAGTTCGGTTCCAAAACCGCCGTGGACGATTTGAATATTACCTTAACAAATGGCGTTTACGGCTTACTGGGCGCAAATGGCGCAGGGAAAACAACGCTTATGCGTCTGCTTTGCAATATCCAAAATCCTACTTCCGGGAAAATTCTGCTGAACGGGAAAAACATTGTGGGGCTGGGTGAACGCTATCGCAATCTTTTGGGCTACTTGCCCCAGCACTTCGGATATTACCCGGATTTTTCAGCGTTTGACTTCCTGCTCTATGTTTCTGCCCTAAAAGGATTGGGCGAGAAGGCGGCGCGGAAGAAGTCAAAGGAGCTGCTGGAGGCAGTAGACTTATCGAGAGAAAGTAAGCACAAAATCAAAACCTTTTCCGGGGGCATGAAGCAGCGTTTGGGGATTGCACAGGCCATGCTCAATGACCCCCATATTTTGATTTTAGACGAGCCGACGGCGGGGCTTGACCCGAAAGAACGCGTCCGTTTCCGCAATTTGATCAGCGCCTTTTCCAAAGACCGCATCGTGATCCTGTCTACGCATATTGTTTCCGATGTGGAGTTTATCGCAGAGGAAATCATTATGATGAAATCCGGGCAAATCATTCACTTTGGGAATCCGCAGGAGATCACTTCTGAAATTGACGGGCAAGTGTGGGAATGCACGGTTCCGACTGCCTATGCAGAAAAATATGCGGCCGCCTACAATACGAGCAATCTGCGGAATACCGGTGAAAACCAGACAATTTTGCGGATCATTGGAGATCGTCCGCCGATGGAAAATGCGGTAAGGGTGCAGCCCACTTTGGAAGATTTGTACCTGTTCTATTTCAAAGGGGGTTGTGAAGAATGAAAAAACTGATTCTTTTTGAACTGCGGAAAGTATTTTCAAAGCGTTTATCTTTGATTGCTCTGGTTGGAATACTTCTGTTTTCTGTCTTGATTTCCTTTTCTACCTATCAAAACAAATATGCTTTTGACGGTGTAAGTGCGGAAGGTTCAGGTAAAACGGCAGTAGAAATCGACAAGGGAATTGCCGCGAAATACGAGGGAATATTGACCGACGAAAAAGTACAGCAAATGATGAATGACTTTGCGCCGACCCATGATCTGCATGGCCTCAATGCGATATACTCGTATCAAAACGCTACACAATCCGCCGCCTTTTCCCGATTTTCTGATAAAGAGGGAAATTGGAACGGATTAAGTGTTTCAGATGTGTTCGGTAATGAAGAAATCAAAATTGGCTATGTGGACGGTTGGCTTTCCACCAGCCAAAACATGGTGCGGGTTTTTGTTGCACTTGCTCTTGTGGTTATCATCATGCTTGCTCCGATTTTCTCCGGCGAGTATGAAGGTGTTGACAATATCATATTGACAAGTAAATACGGCAAAACCAAATGTGCTACTGCAAAGGTAGCAGCAGGTATTCTTACCGCCATTCTCACTACCGCGCTGGTTGCGGCTTTTAACTTGCTTCTTGCTCTTATCTTTTACGGAACGGAAGGGCTGGATTGTAGTATTCTATTCGCTCCCAGTGACTATGTAGAGGGGTTCATTCCTTTCAATATCACTTGTGAAACGTTGCTAAAATATCAAATCCTTTTGGCGTTTACCTGTACTCTCAGCGTAACGGGAATTACGCTGCTTATATCTGCAATCAGTAAAAATCAGATTGTAGCTTTCGTTGCGTCTATGGCAATTTTTCTTTTTCCGGTTTTGCTGCCGATCACAGAAGCAAATCCGTTGTTCCGCTTGATTGGGCTTTTACCCTTGTATCATGTGCAGGCCGTTTCGCTCTTATCAGTGGAGCAAATGAATAACGGTATGCTGTATGCGGTGTGGGCAATCCCGACAGCATTGCTCTTTTTAGGAATTGGCGCAGTTATATCTTGCCGCGTATTTGCAAAGCACCAGGTTTCATAAATCATTCGCACAGAGCCGCTAACAGCAGATTTGCGCGAAGTTAGAGAACAGCGGCTTTGAAATATCGAAATCAAAGCCGCCGTTTTCTTTTTCAAAAATGAGAATACGGGGGGTGTATTAAAGTCGCCCTTTTTTAAGGATACGGCGGTATTGGGGAGGTATCGCTGTGTCCTTTTTCCTTTTCCATCCCCCTAACCTGTCAAAAAAAGCCCACCCACCCAGCAGGATCAGTCCGGCGGCGGATACGAAATTTGGCAGTACATAAATGAATTTGTCATTTCATGCGCTTGCGTGGCCTTGTGTCGCGCAGGCGCATTTTGCTTGTCCGACTTCTGGACACTTTGTCCAGAAGTGCGGGGCGGCTCCCCAGGGTGCCGCTCCCCGCCAGCTCCCCATTTTGTTTCCGCTCAACCCATCAACCGAAACAAAATGGAGGACAAGCTATGACAACGATCAATCTGAAAGATTTTTATTATTGGTACTTAACGGACGAGCTGGTGGAGGTGCCTGACGAGGTGGCCGAGGAGCTCATGGCAAGCAAGCGGCGCGAGGCGGCCCATGCGGAACGGGTGCGCTACAACAAGGCTTATTATTCCCTGGACTGTGACGATGGGATCGAATACTCCGCCTGCCTGCACGAGCCCAGCCCCCAGGAGCTCATGGATCGCAAGGAGCTGTTTTTCCGGCTGTGGAACGCCCTCAACTCTCTGCCGGAGATCCAGGGCCGCCGGGTGGACGCTCATTTGATCCTGGGAAAGAGCTACCGTCAGATCGCCCGCGAGGAGGGCGTGGACAAGAGCGCCGTCCGCTGCTCCGTGAAATGCGGGATTGAGCGCATGAAAAAATATTTGCAGGAAAATTTCTAAGTTACCATCTCCATTCACCCCTCTTTTTCTGGTGGTATGTGAGAGGAGGTTTTCTCTCCGCAAAGGAGGCGCGGGGGCCACAGGCCGCCACCCCCTTTGCGGGGGAGCGCCGCTGCCGAGTATGGCTGTCTTATGACGGGGCAAGAAAATGAGCGCGGCGTTCCCCGCCATTTATGAAAGTGAGGGATAACAGAATGGACTATGATCCTATGTTGGTTGCTATGCTGTCCCAGCCGTGGAACAACAACGCCTGCCGTGGCTATGTCATCTACGCGATGGAGAACTGCGGGTTTTCTCCTAACGACATCCGGCGCGTGGTGGCGGAGCTCTATGAGGTTTTCGACTTCCGCAGTCTGGAAGAGGCCCAGCAGCACTTTGAGGAAAGCCCTTACTGACTTCTGGACAAAGTGTCCAGAGGTAGCCATTTAGCCGGACGGCCAGCACTTTCACGGTGCTGGCCGTTTCTGCTCATCATTGGAAATACTGGCGAATAACTGCAAAGGAGGTTTTCTGTGAAGCTAAACGCACAAGTGATTGAAAAGATGCAGAGCGTCAATCTTGACGCGGTGGATAAGGAAACGCTTGTTGACGCAAGCGGTTTTGTTTTTGATAATTCGTTACCGCTGGAAAAGCGAGCTGCCCGTATGCTGGAACAGTTGAAAAACCCCTATTGTTTCCGCTATGGCGATATGGCCATCAAGCTGGAATTTGCCGAGGACGGCCCCTCTCTCCAGGAATTGCTGACGGGCTTTTTCCTGCGGCAGAAAAGCGGGCTGTAACGATCCGCCACTTCCAGACACGTTGTCCAGAGGTGGAGTCATCCTTGTTGTACCCCCGGTGCAGAGGTATAATATAGATGTAATGTGATAGGAAGGAGGACACATGGCAAGAACAGCAAACCGGGGGACAATGAGCGCCAGTTCCCCAACTTCATATAATGTGATGCGCTGGAGATTAGGGAAATACATTCGCCTTTCTAAAGAAGATTTGCTCCGTGGCCGCGATGAAAGCAACAGCGTTGTAAATCAGCGGCGGCTCCTGGAACAATACCACCAGGCCCACCTGGATGAGTTCTATGAGGGCGCGGAAGCGGACGTATATGTGGATGACGGAAAAACAGGTACGGACACCAACCGCGAGGACTTTCAGCGGCTCCTGTCCGATATATCCAGCGGCAGAATTAACTGCGTGATTGTAAAAGACCTGTCCCGTCTTTCCAGAAACTATACCGATGCCGGAAACCTGATTGAAAATCTTTTCGTCCGGCTCAACGTCCGTTTTATCAGCTTGGCGGAGGGCGTGGACAGCTACCGCAACCCCGACAGCGTATCAAATATAATCGTCCCCATTACGAACGTAATGAACGATCAATACTGCTACCAGACCTCAAAGAAAATCCGTCAGGTGTTTGATATGAAGCGCCGCAACGGTGAGTTTATCGGCTCGTAATAGCCTCGGCACCAGAATTCTCTGCTCCGATATTTGTACTTCAGTTCTCCAAATTTCTCGTACAACATCGTGCTGCTCTTTCCCTTCAGGTATCCCATAAATCCAGACACAGACATCTTCGGTGGAATCTCTACCAGAATATGAACATGGTCAGGGCACACCTCCCCTTCCAAGAGACGAACTCCTTTCCATTCACACAACTGCCGCAAGATTTTTCCTACTTCTGCTCGTTTTTCCTGATAGAATACTTTTCGCCTGTACTTGGGTGCAAACACTATATGGTACTTGCAGTTCCATTTTGTGTGCGATAAACTATGGATGTCATTCAGGCCCATCCTGACTGTCCTCCCTTTGCTATCTTTCGTGCAGTTGGCAGACCGCACTTCAATTATAGGAATTCCACCACAGTGGCGATGATATCAGATCTGCCGGTCTACTGGCCGTCGTTTTACATTTCGATAAGCCAGGTTAACCTGCATTAATGAATCGGCTGCAGTACCCGGGAATTTAACCCGCCTAATGAGCGGGCTTTTTTTTGTGATCCAAAGGATCTTCTTGAGATCCTTTTTTTCTGCGCGTAATCTGCTGCTTGCAAACAAAAAAACCACCGCTACCAGCGGTGGTTTGTTTGCCGGATCAAGAGCTACCAACTCTTTTTCCGAAGGTAACTGGCTTCAGCAGAGCGCAGATACCAAATACTGTTCTTCTAGTGTAGCCGTAGTTAGGCCACCACTTCAAGAACTCTGTAGCACCGCCTACATACCTCGCTCTGCTAATCCTGTTACCAGTGGCTGCTGCCAGTGGCGATAAGTCGTGTCTTACCGGGTTGGACTCAAGACGATAGTTACCGGATAAGGCGCAGCGGTCGGGCTGAACGGGGGGTTCGTGCACACAGCCCAGCTTGGAGCGAACGACCTACACCGAACTGAGATACCTACAGCGTGAGCTATGAGAAAGCGCCACGCTTCCCGAAGGGAGAAAGGCGGACAGGTATCCGGTAAGCGGCAGGGTCGGAACAGGAGAGCGCACGAGGGAGCTTCCAGGGGGAAACGCCTGGTATCTTTATAGTCCTGTCGGGTTTCGCCACCTCTGACTTGAGCGTCGATTTTTGTGATGCTCGTCAGGGGGGCGGAGCCTATGGAAAAACGCCAGCAACGCGGATCACAACAAAAAGCCCGCTCATTAGGCGGGCTAAATTCTCATGTTTGACAGCTTAT
>NZ_AAXG02000025.1 GCF_000169255.2 Pseudoflavonifractor capillosus ATCC 29799 | reverse complement strand
ACCTACGATCTCGCACTGTGGTGGATTCGATTTTAGACGAGCCGACGGCGGGGCTTGACCCGAAAGAACGCGTCCGTTTCCGCAATTTGATCAGCGCCTTTTCCAAAGACCGCATCGTGATCCTGTCTACGCATATTGTTTCCGATGTGGAGTTTATCGCAGAGGAAATCATTATGATGAAATCCGGGCAAATCATTCACTTTGGGAATCCGCAGGAGATCACTTCTGAAATTGACGGGCAAGTGTGGGAATGCACGGTTCCGACTGCCTATGCAGAAAAATATGCGGCCGCCTACAATACGAGCAATCTGCGGAATACCGGTGAAAACCAGACAATTTTGCGGATCATTGGAGATCGTCCGCCGATGGAAAATGCGGTAAGGGTGCAGCCCACTTTGGAAGATTTGTACCTGTTCTATTTCAAAGGGGGTTGTGAAGAATGAAAAAACTGATTCTTTTTGAACTGCGGAAAGTATTTTCAAAGCGTTTATCTTTGATTGCTCTGGTTGGAATACTTCTGTTTTCTGTCTTGATTTCCTTTTCTACCTATCAAAACAAATATGCTTTTGACGGTGTAAGTGCGGAAGGTTCAGGTAAAACGGCAGTAGAAATCGACAAGGGAATTGCCGCGAAATACGAGGGAATATTGACCGACGAAAAAGTACAGCAAATGATGAATGACTTTGCGCCGACCCATGATCTGCATGGCCTCAATGCGATATACTCGTATCAAAACGCTACACAATCCGCCGCCTTTTCCCGATTTTCTGATAAAGAGGGAAATTGGAACGGATTAAGTGTTTCAGATGTGTTCGGTAATGAAGAAATCAAAATTGGCTATGTGGACGGTTGGCTTTCCACCAGCCAAAACATGGTGCGGGTTTTTGTTGCACTTGCTCTTGTGGTTATCATCATGCTTGCTCCGATTTTCTCCGGCGAGTATGAAGGTGTTGACAATATCATATTGACAAGTAAATACGGCAAAACCAAATGTGCTACTGCAAAGGTAGCAGCAGGTATTCTTACCGCCATTCTCACTACCGCGCTGGTTGCGGCTTTTAACTTGCTTCTTGCTCTTATCTTTTACGGAACGGAAGGGCTGGATTGTAGTATTCTATTCGCTCCCAGTGACTATGTAGAGGGGTTCATTCCTTTCAATATCACTTGTGAAACGTTGCTAAAATATCAAATCCTTTTGGCGTTTACCTGTACTCTCAGCGTAACGGGAATTACGCTGCTTATATCTGCAATCAGTAAAAATCAGATTGTAGCTTTCGTTGCGTCTATGGCAATTTTTCTTTTTCCGGTTTTGCTGCCGATCACAGAAGCAAATCCGTTGTTCCGCTTGATTGGGCTTTTACCCTTGTATCATGTGCAGGCCGTTTCGCTCTTATCAGTGGAGCAAATGAATAACGGTATGCTGTATGCGGTGTGGGCAATCCCGACAGCATTGCTCTTTTTAGGAATTGGCGCAGTTATATCTTGCCGCGTATTTGCAAAGCACCAGGTTTCATAAATCATTCGCACAGAGCCGCTAACAGCAGATTTGCGCGAAGTTAGAGAACAGCGGCTTTGAAATATCGAAATCAAGCCGCCGTTTCTTTTCAAAATGAGATACGGGGGTGTATTAAAGTCGCCTTTTTTAAGGATACGCGGTATTGGGGGAAGGTATCGCTGGTGTCCCTTTTCCTTTTCCA
>NZ_AAXG02000026.1 GCF_000169255.2 Pseudoflavonifractor capillosus ATCC 29799 | reverse complement strand
CTTTTATCAGAATGGTGGACAATGTTTGATATATCGTAGATCATTATTCTATCCGTCAAAATTAAAGGGAGCGAGTGCAGAAAGCGGAATGACGCATGCTCACGCCCTGGACGAAAAAGACTAAAATGTAGAGCACGATCCAAGCGATGAAAGCGGCTAAGAAACGGAGGATGCGTAAGAGAAGCGTGTGCCTCCGTTTTTTTGCGCCATTTTCGGGGGTTGCACAAAACGGCAAGCAATTCGAGTGTGCCCATACTCGAAATTTTTGCAGGGCCGAGGGCACCGCAAAAATGCTTGTTGGGGAGCTCCCCAAACCCGCTGGACTTCTGGACAAAGTGTCCAGAAGTCCAGGCGCAAGCGCCTGTTGTCTGCGTCCCGGAGCTATCGCTCCTGGGCCTTATTTTCCCGCCCGTCCGTATGGCCGAGCAGATGGTCAATGTTCGCCTTGACCGCAACAGCCTGCCGCATCTCCGCCTGGGCCTTGCGGTATTCAGCATAGAGGGCCTTTTTCTTTTCGGAGAGCTCCCGGCGCTGCTTTTTCAGCGTGTCCATTTTGGGGAGCTTTGCCCCGCCCAAAAGCTCACTCATAGCCGCCTTTGCCGCCCGATAGTCTGCCAGCTCCGCCTCGTGCTGGGCCAGATATTTTCTGCTATACCGGGCCGCCTTGTAGCCGTCAAACACGGGCCGCGTCTTTGCGTACTGCACCACCGCGCCCATGAGCTCGGAGGTTTTGGAAAGGGCGGCCTCCGTGTCCCGCAGCTCCCCGGCCAGCTTGTGAGCCCGATCCACCGCCGCCTCGGTGCTTGCCGCAAGAGCCTCGTAATCGGCAAGCCCATGTTCACGGAGATACAGGAGCGCGGCGGCCATCTGCTTTATGTTATAGACTTTGGCCCACCGCTCATAGGCCGGGCCCTTGCCCTGGGCCATACGCTCTTGAATGTCGATGATCAGATTGACGCGCCGGGCCGGGGCCGGGCTATCCTGGGGAAGCTCCGGGATGGGCCGCTCCCCGGCAATCGCCGCCCGGATGTCATCGGGATCAAAGCCGGGGCCCAGGGTAGAAGCCCGCAGGCGGGTGTACTTTTCCTGCCCATGGGCCAGGAACGCGATCGCGCCGCCCCGCCCATGCTTTATTTGAAAGCCGGACTCCTCCATGAGCCGCAGAAACGCCGGGAAGTCGGCGGGCTTTTGCTCCAGAGCCGCCACGATCCCCAGCCGCACCCGCTGCTGGGCCGAGGGGGGCTTTTCCCTGATCCATTGTCCATAATGGAGAAAGCGGCCCTTGCTGTGCTGCTTCGGATTTTGAATAACAGACAGCTCGTGCTCAATGCACACCCAGTCAGAGAGCCGCCGCACCGCAAAGCTGGAGCCGATGAAGTTATGGAATTTTCGGGAACAGTCCTGGGCGGTGGAGTTGTAATAAATGTGATTGTGAATGTGGCCCTTGTCAATGTGGGTGCAGACAAAGAAATGATACTTGCCCTTTGTCCAGCGCATGGCTGTTTCATATCCGATTTTGTTTGCCTCCTCCGGCGTGACCTCGCCGGGCGGGAACGCCTGCCGGATCTGAAAGAACAGGGCCCCGCGCTCCACGTCCCGGCCCGTTTCCGCCTGGTACTGGCTTTTCAGCAGCAGGAACTCAGCGGGGGCGGATGCAGGATCACAGAGATAGGCAGACACGGCCCCCAGCTTTTTCGGATTGAGCCCATAGGAAAACCGCTCCTCCATCGTCTGGATGGCTGTTTTCCCAGCCGCTACCTTGTAGGGCCGGATGTAGGTTGTAGCGATAGTCGCACCTCCTTTCCCAGCAGAAAAATCGGGCGGCGGTCTGTTCCACCCGCCGCCCGGAACTTCTGGACAAAGTGTCCAGAAGTATCAGCTTGCCATAAAATCCATCACCGCATACTTCACACCATACAGGCGCTCCACCAGCCAGCCGCCCAGGGCCGGGAGCCCAAAGGGAGAAACCAGGAACGCCAGCACCAGCATAGCAATACACCCGGTATGCAGCCCTGCAAAAAAGGCGCAGGCCGCCAGAAGGACGAAAACCGTACACGCCAGCCAGCACACCGCCCCCGCTATGCAGCAGAGGAATGAGAGCACCGCCACAATGAGCATCAGCGCCAGAACAAAGGGGGCCGCGATGATTTTCAAAATGATACGCATGGTTCATACCTCCTACAAAAGTTTGATACTTGCCTCTATATGTATATTATAACTCCGCAGGAGGGGGGCCAACAAGGATGACTCCGGCCCGGCAGAAAACCCGCTTATACTCTGATTTCCCGCACCTCCCGTCCTATGGAG
>NZ_AAXG02000027.1 GCF_000169255.2 Pseudoflavonifractor capillosus ATCC 29799 | reverse complement strand
AAATCATAACTGTGGTGGATTCCTGGACACCGACGAATCGAGGAGGCTCTCTATGAGACCGGGATGCTCTGACGTCCGGGATGTTTCGTTGTCCCGGCTGCTGGCGGTAATGAGCAGCCGGCAGCCCCACGGCCGCTTCCTGTCCAGAGAGGACACCGGCTGGACCGCTCTGGACAACACCACCGGGGATGCCTGGACAGAACATTTCCGGCACAGGCGGTCCGCACTCCGATGGCTCTCCCGTTTCCCGTCGTCTCATTTGGGTATACCTCTGTGAGACCAGTAAAAAGCGTCCCAATAGGGTCGGTTCCGGGCATTTGAGACGTTCCATTTGTCCAACCGCCCCTATTGGGACAGGGAGGTAATACAATTTGAAGATTGGCTATATCCGGGTCAGCACCCAAGAGCAGAACGCGGTCCGCCAGGAGGTTTTGATAGACGCCCTGGGCGTGGAGCAAATCTATATCGATAAAATGAGCGGCAAGAATTCCGAACGTCCTCAGCTGAAAGAGATGATGTCCTATGTCCCGCCCGGGGTGATACCGTCATCGTGGAATCCATCAGCCGCTTTGCCCGCAACACCCGGGACCTGCTGGAGCTGGTGGAACAGCTGGCCGCAAAGGGAGTGGAGTTCGTGTCCCAGAAGGAGGCCATCGACACCGCCACCCCCACCGGGAAATTTATGCTCACTGTGTTTGGCGCTGTTGCCGAGCTGGAGCGGGAGTATATCCTTCAGCGCCAGCGGGAGGGCATCGAGATTGCCAAAGCCCAGGGCAAGTACAGGGGCCGCAAGCCCATCTTCTCCCCGGACTTTGACAGAGTGACCGCCCAATGGCAGAGGGGAGAACTCACCGCCGTTCAGGCTATGAAGAAGCTGAATATGAGCAAGGCCACGTTTTACCGGAAAGTTCGGTATAGCGCTTCCTTCCATCGGGAAAAATAACCCCAAAGGAGGCTTCCCATGACAAAGCATCTCCACAGTTCAGTCATCTCCCAGATATGGCTGAATTATTATAACCAAACCCTTTACCGCCAGGGCGTCATCACTGAGGCCGCCTATCGTCAGATGCTCCTCCGCATTCAGAACACAAGCGAGACTATGTATAGCGACACCGCTAATATAAACGAAGCCCGGAAAGCCTGATGTAGACAGGTTTTCCGGACTTCGGCCATGTTGGGGGTTGCGCCGCCATTATTGTAAGCGGCCATACGATTGCATGCTATATGCCCAATGTCCGCCTTCGCGGTATTTGCTTAATTTTCTTTCCTTAACAAAACTCGATAGAATCCGATTTGCCGTTGCCGCCGATACCCCACACAGTTCCCGCACATCGGCGTTCATGATATAGTCGTGAGTTTTTAGATACTCCTGAATCTTGTTCCAGCGGAGAGTTGCCTTATCCATCTTTCCATCGCTCATTTCATCACTCGTACTAATTGCTTCTATGAGTGATGCTTTGATGGCCGAGAGCATGAACTCAATAAATATCGTAGATTCTCCCGTATCATTGGAAGCGTTAATGGCTGCGTAATACTCCTGCTGCCGGTCGTGAATGATAGACTCCACCGGCAACCAGGCAAATGCCGGATTCCATTTGGAAAGCAGCAGCGTATGCCACAGGCGGCCTACACGCCCATTCCCATCGGCAAAAGGGTAAATCAGTTCCAGTTCATAGTGGAACACACAGCTGCGGATCAGCATGTGTACCTCGCTGGTCTTTGTCCAGTCAAGCAACTCCGTGACCAGAGCAGGAACATATTGTGGAAGTGTACCGAAATGCAAGACATGCCCTTCACTGTCTACCACACCTACAGGGCGGCTGCGAAATACGCCGGACTCCTCCACCAATCCCCGTGTCATAATGCCATGGGCAGTCAGAAAATCATCCACAGAATAGGGATCAAGTTCATCCAGCCTCTCATAAATTTCATAGGCATTCTTGACTTCAGCAATATCCTTTGGTGGAGCCAGGACATGCTTACCATTCAACACAGCAGTTACCTGCTCCAAGGAAAGGGTGTTCTGCTCGATGGCCAGAGAACCATGTATGGTTCTAATCCGATTGCTGCGCCGCAGCATCGGATTGGCAGAAAGAGAAGCTACAGCTGATAGTTTCCCCACCAGTTCCGCAATTTCCGCCACATAGTCAATCATTTGATTGGTAATTTCAAAAGGAGGCTTTTGGTTTCTCATGTAACACCTCGCTGGGTCAATTATTATTTCTATTATACCGCACATCACTCATTTCATCAATCAAAACGGCATAACATTTGAGTGATGCTTTCCTTTTCGATATAAGGAGAGGTTGCAAAACCACGCCAACAATCTGGCGGAGTTGCTTGAGGAGTGCGTAGCGCTTTATGGACGGGCTCATTGGTCCTATTCCACGTATAGCAATCATCAGGCAAAACAGCCGGTGAACACCGAAGAAAAAGCCAAGGGACTGGTGAAATGGTTTCTGGACTCGGTACTGACCAGTCGAAAACTGCTGGTCAGCCTCATCGAACGGGTGGAACTGAGCGAGAAAAAAGAGAGCATCATCAAATTCCGCTTTCACGAACTGGAGGCGATTTCTTAAAGGGCATCGTTTACAATAGGCATGTCGCTATGTATTGGATATTCTGCTCATGCCCTGGCGCGGTGCGGTCTGCACACTTATAGTTCTTGGAACTGGTCATAGTTGTGCATCTCCTTGTGCTTTGTTGGATTGGAAATCCGAACATAGCTTTGCCCCATAAGATTTTTATATTTTCCCCGCTCACGCCAAATTTTTGCAGTCATGACAGCACAACAAAATCAGTATTTATCAGATAAAATATTGGCATTTTTTAGAACAGTACTGTTTATTGGACTACTTGTGTGCTATAGTGAGGACAAAGAAAGAGCGAAAGGGGTATCTACTATGGACCATACTCCCTGTTTGGCGCACATCACCGACGACGGGCGGACACAGACGGTCCTAACCCACCTGTTGGGGACTGCCTCGCTGGCCAGGACATTTGCTCAGCCTTTTGGGGGCGAATCGCAGGCAGAACTGGCTGGACTGTCCCATGATATCGGAAAGTACAGCGCTGCTTTCCAGCGGAGGCTTCACGGTGGCCCCAGGACAGACCACGCCACAGCAGGTGCGGCGGAGTGCTGGCAGCGCAGGCAACCCTTTGCCGCTTTTGCAGTAGCAGGTCACCATGGTGGTCTGCCTGACGGCGGCGGCCAGGGGGATGGGCCGGAACTGGCCACTCTGTGCGGCCGCATAAAGCGAAAAGAGCGGAATCTTCTGGAACCCTATGACAGATGGCAGCAGGAGGTACAGTTGCCCCAGGTGGACATTCCCAGCTTTGTACAGCACGGAATGCCGGAAGGGATGTTTTTTACCCGGATGCTCTACTCCTGTCTGGTGGACGCCGACTTTCTGGACACCGAGACCTTTATGGAGGCACAGAGCCGGGCACAGAACCAATTCTCCGCAGAGCATCTGTGGGACATGCTCCATCACTACATATCGGGCTGGTTTCCTCCAAAAGGTGACATTAAGGTCAAAAGGGGGTGTGACACAATACTTCAGGTTTGATATAATGTAGATAAAAACAGGGTGGTGGCGGAAGATGTCATACAGGGCCAACGGAAGCCAGCAGTTGTCCATATTCGACCGCAGTCTCCGGCTCACGAGACGGGAGCGGAGCTTTTTGGAAAAGTCATGGGCAAAAGTGTTTTCTGATGAGATTTTTCCCGCCATTGACGAAGAACGTTTCCGAGTTTTGTATTCTCAAAATGCTTCACGACCCAATACCCCAGTCAATATTATTGTGGGTGCGCTCATTATAAAAGAACTGTTTGCTTTGTCCGATGACGAGATTGTTGAGAATCTGATGCTGGACATCCATTATCAGTATGCTCTCCACACCACCAGCTACGAGGAGCAGCCGTTGAGCGACAAATCCTTTGTCCCGTTTTCGGAAACGCTGCTATGAATACGAAAAAACTACCGGCGTAGATTTGTTTCCATGAGTGCGTCTTGCGATCTGAACCGCAAAATCGCAAAACTGATGGGGAACAAATTCTCACGTCAAACGTAATGGATTCGCTG
>NZ_AAXG02000028.1 GCF_000169255.2 Pseudoflavonifractor capillosus ATCC 29799 | reverse complement strand
TCGTCCCTGATAAAAGAAGTTACAACCCGAAAGCCTTCATCTTCACGCGCGTTGCTGAGTCAGCTGCGCCCATTGCCCAAAATCCCCACTGCTGCCTCCGGTAGGAGTCGGGCCGGTGTCTCAGTCCCCAATGGGGCCGGCCAACCTCTCAGTCCGGCTACTGATCGTCGCCTGGGGGGGCCGTTACCCCGCCAACTAGCTAATCAGACGCGAGGCCATCTCAGAGCGATAAATCTTTGGCAGCCAGTGTCATGCGACTCAGCTGCATTATGCGGTATTAGCAGTCCTTTCGGACTGTTATTCCCCACTCCGAGGCAGGTTCCTCACGCGTTACTCACCCGTCCGCCACTAAGAAACCCAATCCATTGGACGAATCCTCTGTCATGAGCTCTCCGTTCGACTTGCATGTGTTAAGCACGCCGCCAGCGTTCATCCTGAGCCAGGATCAAACTCTCAATAAAATGGTATTTAAAGAACTTTTCAGTTCCTCAAATCAATTTTATTGAAGCTCAATTCGTAGCTTCAAAGAAATTTAAAAGAGCCTCTCAACCAAGCTTTTGCTTGTTAAGAGAACTTCTTGTCCTCTTCTGGTGCTTCGTGTTTCTTCACGTTGTTTAATTTACAAGGTGCACGCCCTACCTCAGTGGCAGGAACTCATTTAGTATATCATACCATTTTGTTGCTGTCAAGTACTTTTTTCAAACTTTTTTCGGAGCTTTTCAGCTCCAAAAGTTCAAGTTCAGAACTCTCATCCAGCCGCCCGCCGCTCTCGCAGCGAACTTTTGTATGATATCACGCCTTGCCTCGCTTGTCAAGCACTTTTTTCATTTTGTCGTCAGCCGTCAGGCGCGTTCAAAACGATGTACTCTTTTGCTCGGCCGCTCTCTCGCGAGAGCTTGACTATGTTACCACTCCATTCCCGAGTTGTCAACACTTTTCTTCATCTTTTTTTACTTTATTTTCACCGCGTGCATCTGTCTCCGCACTGTGGACTTTCTTCCTTTTTTGGCGGTTGCAGAGAGACTTTCCAGCTATTATAATATAAGAAGTATGCGGACGATTTCCAGGAGGTGGCTCAGATGCCCATTAAAATCCCTGATTCCCTTCCGGCACGGGCAGTACTGGAGAGTGAGAATATATTTGTTATGACAGAATACCGGGCCATGCACCAGGATATCCGGCCGCTGAACGTGCTGATTCTCAATCTGATGCCCACTAAGATTGTCACAGAGACCCAGCTGCTGCGGAAGCTGTCCAACACCCCCCTTCAGATTCAGGTGGAGCTGCTGCGTACCTCCAGCTACCGCTCTCGGAACACGGACAGCGACCATCTGGAGTCCTTCTATACCACCTTTGAGCAGGTGCGGGACCGCCGCTTTGACGGTATGATCATCACCGGCGCACCGGTGGAGAACATGGAGTTCCAGCAGGTGGACTACTGGGAGGAGCTGTGTGAGATTATGGAGTGGAGCAAAACCCACGTCCACTCCACCCTCCATATCTGTTGGGGCGCTCAGGCCGGGTTATACTATCACCACGGCATTGAGAAGCGCTCTCTGCCCAAAAAGCTCTTCGGCGTCTACGAGACCATGGTGCTCAAGCCCAGTTCTCCCCTCTTCCGGGGCTTTGACGATATCTTCTACGCCCCCAACTCCCGTTACACCGAGGTGTGGAAGGCGGATATTCTGAAGGTGCCCGAACTGGAGCTGGTGGCCTACTCCCCCGAGGCAGGCGTTTATGCGGTAAAGAGCCAGGACAGCCGTCAGTTCTTTGTAATGGGCCACCCGGAGTACGACCCGGACACCCTGGCCAAGGAGTACTGGCGGGATCGGAACAAGGGCTTGGACATTGAGGTGCCGGAGCACTACTTCCCCGGCGACAACCCGGACAAGCCCCCTGTGGTCCGCTGGCGGAGCGCCGGACAGCTGCTATACACCAACTGGCTCAATTACTACGTGTATCAAACTACGCCCTACGATTTGACCAAGATCCGAGGAATACACGAGGAATAAGTTCTAAAACTACTGCTTTATTTCAAAAACACCCAACTTTTATAGCGTTTTTGTTTCACTCACTTTCTACAACAGGATGATGCTATCTCACCGCAACCTATCGTATTTTGCCGTAATTTTGCGCAAGATTGGTGTAAAAATGGTGTATGAGCAGCGCGCAGTTGGTGTAAAAATGGTGTACAGAAAACGCAGTTCAATTTGGTAAAACCAAGAAATACAGTCGGCTTTGACAACTACACCTGGTACGTTCGTGCCACCATCAGAAGTCCTCCATCGAGATGGAGGACTTCTTTTATTTTGCCTGAAAGGAGGAACTGATGTGGAGCAAGTGTGGGAGTGGAGGTCAGCCAACCCGGAGGACTGGCAACAGTTGACGGATTCTTTTTACAAGGCCGTCTCCCGCTCGGCTGTCTGTGCTGTAGGCATTATCAACGAGCGTTACAAGGAGTTTCGCGTACAGCTGTTCTCTGACGAGAAAAACTATTTTGCCTACCTGCAGCAGGGGCCTGCAAACCTTCGCGTTGGTGTCAAGGCGGAAGACCCCAGTCTGTCAGACCTGTCGGAGCTGACGGACATTGTACACGTAATCGGAAATGGGCTCAATAAAGTCGCTGCCGTATAAGGAGGCGACACCTCTATACCATATATAAATGACAAAAAGGTATTTTAATAATTGAGGAGGAATTTAATATGTCTGATCAGTTCAACAACGATGTCCTGTGTGGTGTGATTTTCGAGAACGGTGAGTGCTCCCCTATTTACTGCAATCAAGTGACCGGCGAGTGCTACTTCCCCGACCCCGTCATGTCCTACAACCGTCTCATCTCTGAGCTGTCCGCCGACGAGCCCGTTGAGGTAGATCCCGCCGACATCGCTGAGGCGGTGGTCGAGGGGGTCTACGGCGAGTGTATTGGTGTGATCTACAACGGAGAGATGATCATCAAGCTGGTCTCTGATGACCAGGCGGTTGGGGTCCCTGTTGATAACCCGACCGGTGACGGCGAGCGCTTCGTCATCGATATCTACGGCGATTACGACGAGGATTGATATGCTCGGCATATTTGTGTTGGCGTTCATGCTGTTGAGTTTCAATGGCAACTCCACTCCTGCCGAGGAGGGCGTAACGTACATGGACGCGTATTGGAGACCTAGTAGTTAGAAGGGGTGGTTCCTGATGTTTTCCTATGATCCTAGCAACAGGATCTTGAAGGTACAGAAACTGGCGGAAGAGGAAGTTGATCTCGGTCTGCTGGAGTACCAGAAAGAGTCCTACCAGAAATACTTAACCGAGACAATCTATAGTGATATGGAGTATCTTCTTCAGGTAATGCGCGAGCTACTCCAGGTGTCTCAGGTTGATGCCGAGTTCCGCGTTGGGGATTTGTACTGTGGCAACTACAAGAACGAGGTCAAGAAGAAGTCCCCGTCCTATTATCCCGTGTATGCCAAGTTCACTATCGACGGGGCAGTATTCCCCAATGAGGTTGAGGTGTTCCGCATTCCTGCTATGGACGAGGATGGCATCTTGAACTTCAACGGAGACCGGCGTGTTTTGCTGATGCAGATGGTTGCGGCCGAGCGCGTATCCTATGCTGCAGATAAGCAGACGGTGTCTATTACCACGCCGCGTCGTAATATCTCTTTGATGTTCGACGGCACCAAAGATGTGACAATCAAGTATGGTCCGCGCAACAAGATCCCGATGCACAAGTTGATCCGCGCCTACAACGCAAAAGAGAAGGTTTATGATGATCCTTCTAAGCTGTTTACGTCCGCCTACATCCTGTCCGCTTTTGCAACTGACAGTGCAGCCACCGATGAGGCTATCGAGGATGAGCTGGACAAGCTCAATATCTACGCGACCTATAGCGGAGATGACTATGCGTTGGGCAAGACGCGAGATGCCCTGAATGAAGCTCTCTCGTTAGATCGAGCGCGCGGTCGCATCCTTTCTCGCCCGGTCGGCCCATTTGAGGCCGGCCGGCGGGTGGATGACGAAGTTCTTCACTACATTCATCTGCACTGTATCAACGAGATCTACGTGAAGGCCATTCCTGATGTAGTTGGCTATACCCTGACTCAGGAGTTGGTGATAAGCTTTGTCCCCGCCGGAACGCACAACAACTCCCGCCTGCAGGAGGCTCTGCCTGAGTTTGCGGACTACTCCGCCATCCCCCAGGACAGTCAGGTCTGCATCTTCATGTCCTCCAAAGAAACCCTTACCAAGGAGGATGTGCAGTTTCTCTATGACGTAGGTGCTCACCATGTTGATTGCAAGCGGCCCGGTTCTGCCCCTATCCGTGCAACCTTTGAGGAGGAGGTTATCGGAAACTATACTGTCCGTTTGGGGGACATCTACGGACACAACATTCCTGCCGGACGTTTCCATGATGAGTGGGTATGTTTTTACAACAACCCCAAGTTCGAGCGGACTGATATGGATCATCTGAATACACATGATCTCATGGCGCTCTACTCTCTGTGCGCGTTTATCAAGAAGAACCCCGAGGAGAACTTCCTTCTCGATAAAGACTTCGGTCTGCTTAAGAAGGTGCTTGCGGCGAACGAGCTCTTCAGTAACGCTATGCGTGAGGTCCTGCCAGACTTTGTGAAGCACTATAGCGTCTCCATCTCCAGGGCGATTAGCCAGAATCTGCTCACAGAAGGGAAATTCGCCGGACTGTCCGACATGTGGAAGAAGTACCTCTGGGACAAGAACTATCTCGATATCGCCAACACTATCAATCCGATTGCTGTTGTGGCGCAGACGAATCATCTCGTTTCGGATCTGCATACCAGCGAGATCCCTGAGAAGATGCGTCTTCTCTCCATGGGTTTTTACGGACGTATCTGCCCGTATGAGACTCCTTCCGGCAAGAAACTCGGCATCACCAACACGAAAGCTATCGGGGCGCGTATCAAAGATGGTATCCTCACGACCCCCTATCGACGCGTCTTGAAGAACAGCAATGGGGAGATTGAAAGTATTTCCCAGGAGATTACCTACATGGACGCGCAGGAGGAGGCGCAGTTCCGCATCGGCGATCTGCTCTCTCTGAAGAAGGATGGGTACAGGTATCTCAACACCAAGGTAATGGCTCGAGTGCCTGCCCCTAATAATCAGGTGACTGTCGAAAGCGTAGACGCTTACACTCTCGACTACGTCAATGCGTACTGTGAGCAGCACCTCTCCCCTACCGCAGCTCTGATTCCCTTCGCCGGCTCTGATGACGCGGTGCGTGTAACCTACGCCACCAATATGTTGAAGCAGTCCATCCTGGTACAGGGGAGCCAGATCCCGCGCGTGTTCACTTCCATGTACCGCCGATGCTTCAACCACTCCAACACCTACGTTATCCGCGCAAAGAAGGATGGTTGGGTAGAGCAGATTCCTATGGGCAAGCTGCAGCTGACCTATGATGACGGCACCATCGAGGATATTGAAATCTGCGAAACTTCCGTGACTAATCAGTCTGTCAACTTCCTGAATTTCCATGTGAAGGAAGGAGACCACTTCAAGAAGGGTGACGTGCTGGTGGACTCTGCCATTGCTCGGGAAGGTATCTACTCGCCTGGAGTCAACCTGTTCGCTGCGTACCTGGCTGACGGATACAACTATGAGGATGCTGTGGAGCTGTCTGAGTATGCCGCAAACCAGTTCATTTCCATCTCCACAGAAACCATCACCCACCGCATGCATCGTCAGAGCAATGAGAGTATCCGGGTCGGCACTGAGTACTGCTATAGGTTCATTCCGGAGAATGGTGTTATCGCAAAGGTGAGTCGGCAGAGCAAGAGCGACGCTCGCTGCCACTCCAAGGATGTTCTGCGTTCCGGCAAGCACTCAGGTATCCTTTATAAGATTGAGCGCAATCACAAGGAGACTCGTCTTGCGGAGTACAACGCACACCTGCTTTCCTTTAACCGCCTGAGAACGGGAGACAAGATGGCGGGCCGTCACTCCAACAAGGGCACCGCTTCAATTATCCGTAAGAATAGTGAGATGCCATGCTTCATGAACGGGCGGCAGCTTGATATTCTTCTCAACCCGTGCGGCGTTCCGTCCCGTATGAACATTGGCCAGAACTTCGAGGCCTACCTCGGCTTCATCGCCTACCTCCTAGACGTGTATGTCGAGAGCGATCCTTTCAATGGCGCTACTAAGGGCGACATCAAGCTGCTCATGAGGTATGTGTGGGACCTGGCCAACAACGAGAACGCGAAGAGCGTTTGTTCCAACTACCCCATGCTCCCTTCTACTCTTCACGAGCAGGCGATTCGCAGGCATGAGGCCATTCGGGATTGGGCTGGTTGTTTCAACCCCGACGGTACCGCCTATCTGTGGAATCCTGCGACCGGAAAGTGTCTGGAGAACCCAGTTACCTTCGGCGTTCCCTATATGCTCAAGCTCGAACACGAGGTAAACCACAAGTTCCACGCACGCGCCGGAATGTTGGAGGAGGACTATTCTCAGATTTCCAAACAGCCCACTGAAGGTTCTGCCAGGGGCGGCGGCCAGAAGATGGGTGAGATGGAGCTGTGCGCGTTGGCCGCCTACGGGGCCACGGACTTCTTGTACGAGACCTGTAACTCCATGTCTGACAATGTGTTGGACCGGGTCAACACCACTCTGCGTACCCTAAACCTTCCTGAGTACACTCAGGGTGGAGAATCGGTGCCTCACGCTGTTGAAATGTTCCGGTATTTCCTGGAGACCCTGGGGTACCGACTTACTGAAGACGAGCGCCTACTTCCTCCCTGTGATGGCGAGTTTGCCGACGACCGTACCGTTCCTGATATCCGCGGCATCTTGTCTCGACAGAAGGTATCGGATCCGGAAGAGGAGAGCACAGGCCTAGAAGATCTACTGAAAGGAGAATTCGGATGACAGGTAAGACCCACGCCATATGCGGCACCGTTACGATGCTGGCAATAACGGCGGTGAGTTTTCGCGGCCTTCCAATCGATGGTCACACTTATCTCCCCGCCGTGGGCCTACTGTCGGTGGCCGCAGGCTCTTATATGCCAGATATAGATCTTCACCGCTCCAAGATGGGGCAACGTCACAAGTTCATATCGAAGCATCTGACTCACCGGGGCATCACGCACACTCTGCTGTTCCCGGTGATTTTTATTGTCGCCATGCTTATGACTGCGGCTGCTAAAATCCCAGTACTCCCTGAACTCATCATGGGGTTTAACGTTGGGTGGGTCGTGCACATACTGGCGGACTTGTGTAACCGGAAAGGGGTGCCACTGTTGTGGCCCCTCTACCGGCGGCGTGTCCACATAGCAGCATTCTTGACCTCTACGTGGCACGAGTACGTATTTATAATTCTTTGGTTGGGAGTGAATGTTGCTTGTGTATTTTTCCTATTGAGGTGAGGGGGACTCACATTGTCACACCGACAATGAGCGTGGAGGAGGGTCACGCAAGGTTGCGCAAAGCCATTCTAGACGGAGAGATCCCTATCACCATGCCGGTCGGGTTCGCGTTGAACTCGCCCAGAAACACCTCGTTCATTTCGGCCATTGACCGCAATCACTGCTGTCAGGAGTCGATGATCGCAGTAGCGTCCAATGTTTCCAACATCATCCTTGTGGGTGATGTTGGAGAGGTCGTGGACATTGAGGAGCAGGCAGGAGAAATTACCACAGGCAACGCTGTGTGGCGTAGTCTCGGGCGTCATGACTGCCGTCCTATCAATCCGGACCAGCACATGTTTACCGCGACCGATCCGATGTCGATCAAGTTCATCGTTCGGAAGGCCGCAGGTTATCACTCTATGGCAGAAAATGCCGCATTCATCGGGAATGATACCTACTTTCCGCTGAACACAGTGCACGCTCTTGTGGACTACATCAGAGTCCTCCCACTCCGTGGGGATAAAATCGAGGTGCGCTATTATAACGGAATGACTCCCGAGATGTTTCGTAATATCTGGGACAGCGCCCAGTAAGAGAGGAGAGAAGTCCGATGCCCTTAAGAATTGAGCGGATGCGCGAGGAAGACTATTTGCGCATGGGCAAAGAGGTGAAGGATGGTTTTGAGGCTGACAGCGCATTTCTGCCTGCCGCTCTGAACTCGGCCTCTATCTTCGGTTCCGCCGATTACGCTCCAAGTGAGGACAGGCCGGTCGGAATCGACCACAAGCGTGGGTACATCCACCTGTCTAAACCTGTTGTGAACTTCGCTATTGCACAGCCGAACGCTTCTCTTCTTATGAAGATCCTCAATGCGGACAAGGCCATGACAGAAGAGATCGTGAACCTCAGAACCTGCTACAACGAGCAGCTTGACTGCTATATGGCAGTGGATGATGTCGAGAGCGCAGACGGTGTGCTTTGGGGCGCTGAGATCTTCAAGAAGTGGATCGACGAGTTCGATGTCGAGGAAGGTGTGCGTGAGTGTCTTCTGGATGTGATGGCGAAGTATTGCAAGGAGTACAAGGTAACCGGAATCGGAGAATTTCGCAGGGCAGCGTCCGGCGGTTACCTTGCGGCCGGAGACTGGAGATTCTTTCCGGATGATGACGAGACCTACGAGAACCTCGCTACCTACATTGGCAAGACCGTGTTCCGCTCCAAGAACTCTCGCCTGTCCTTCCTCATCAACCTCCAGGGACATAAAGATCGCCTCTATGCGATGATCATGGAGTACATATCCGTGGTCCCGCTCGGAATGCGGCCCGACATTGCGAATAGGCACGACCAGCTTTCCTGCGCCTATGACGATGTTATTTCGGCAAACAAGAATTTGAAGATGGTAATGTCCGGAATGTTCGACGCGCGCACCTTCACTGAACGGTACAAAAAGTTGAGCGATGCCGTCTACCGTCTCCTCGTATCACCGAAATCCAGCAAGTCTTCCAGAAAATCTGTGCTGGACAAGCTGACCGGAAAGCATGGTCACATCCGTGAGAAGATGCTCGGCAAGCGTGTGGACTACTCTGGGCGCTCTGTTATCACCATTGATCCGTTCCTGTCAATCCGCAATGTAAAGCTCCCCAGGGACATGGCCCCTAAGCTCTTCCGAAGCCACATCCTCAGTAGCATGAATAACCCCAATCCGTCCGATTGGATTGGAATGGACAAGCGGGATAAATGCAACTCAAAGATTGCCGCTTCCGGAATCATTGACGACATTCCTGTAGTCATTGGCCGACAGCCCACGCTGCACAAACCCTCTATGCGCGCTTTTAAGGCAAAGCTGACAAATGAGCGCTCTATTAGAATCAACCCTCTTTGTGTTACCGGCTTCAATGCCGACTTCGACGGCGACCAGATGTGGGTCAGAGTTCCTGTGAGCGAAGGTGCTGTTCAGGAAGTCAGGGACCTTATGAGCATCGAACAGAACATCTACTATCCGAAGAACGGAGAGTGCTCCGTTATGCCGCGCCAGGAGATCATTTACGGTCTCAATGTCTGTACTCGAGCGGATATGGCGAAGGGTTCTTCGATAAAGACCTATCAGGATCACCGTTCTCTGTTCGATGACTTGTTCTATCAGCGTGTGCGCGTGTCTGATACCGTCACTCTCGGCGGCTACACGGATTGCGCCGGCAGGGTGGCATTCGCTGCATGCCTGCCTAAGGCCGTGTTTGAGCAGATGGGCGTCAAGGAAATCACTTCCAAGACAATTAGCGGCTATGTGGAGGCTATGCTGGAGCTCTCCATTGACTCTGCAATCGATGGGATAGACATGATGGTAGAGCTGGGGTTTAAGGTAGGCTACCTCTATCCCCCTACCCTTAACCTCCTCGATGACGAGGACATTACGTATGCGGATGATATGGAAGCTTTCCACGAGTCCATGCGTGAAATCACCGAGCTCTACGAGCGCGGACTCGAAGAAGAGTCCGCCTACGATGCTACTTACGATAAGAATTTCCGGAGCATCGAAACCAAGGTCAAGGACACAATCTTTGACCGCGTGGGTAAAGAGTCTGGTTTCGTACGTTTGGCCGAGTCGGGTGCGCGTGGTTCGAAATCCAACATGGTGCAGATGTACGGATACAAAGGAAGAATTCAGAAGTCTTCCAGTGAGTCGTTCAAGGCAGTCATCGAGCACTCATACACGGAGCAGCTCACTCCTCTGGAGCATTTTGTAACTGCGTACGGAGGACGTCAGGGTCTTATCAATAAGTCCCTGAACACTGCCGACACAGGCTACGCTATGCGCAAGATGTGGCACGCAACCTCCCCCTATGTCATTACCTGCGATGATTGCGGTACTACTGAAGGTATCGAAATCAAGAAGTCGGACATCGCCATGTTCCTGCAGGACAGCGGCGGGGTAGATGAGATCTTCTGCAAGATCATCACCGGCCGGTATCAGGCTGGTACCAACATCTATATCGATAAGCGGATGGCCAGTGAGCTGTGCAAGAACAATGCCTCTGTGACAATCCGTTCCCCCATTTCCTGTAAAGACCCGTGCTGTAAGAAGTGCTATGGAGACGACCCCTCTACGCACAGGCTGGCCGCTATCGGCCTGCCTGTCGGCTTTATTGCAGCCCACTCGATCGGTGAGCCCGGTACCCAGCTGTCTATGGACTCCTTCAAGAAGGGCGGCATTGCTTCCAAGGGCGGCGTTACGTCGTCTTTTGCCAAGCTGGAGGCCTATATCGAGTGTAAGAACTTAGCCGACAATAAGAACTTTGGCACATACGACCCGATTGCTTGGGAGTCTGGAGAGGTACACGAAACCTTTTATCCGGACGGCTCCAAGAAGGTTACTATCGGGGATTCGCGCATTGCTAAGAGGCTCCCCGCAGAGGCGCCTCTTAGAAAGGTGGCGGTTAAGGGGCAGGGTTTGTGTATGGAGCGCGGAGACTACGATATCAACGAACTCCTCATGCACACTGACCTCCGGACCGCGCAGCTCTATCTGATCCACACTCTCTACCACATCTATAAGGACGAGTGTGAGATCAACATGAAACACTTTGAAGTCCTGGCCGCAGCAATGACTCTGCACATGGTTGTCTCTACCGACCGGAAGGATCTGTATGTGGGGCAGTTCCATGACAGTATTCAGATGCACAAGGGTTCGCTCGACAACACCCTGTATCTCTCTACGCTTAAAAGTGTGAAGGAGATCCAGACGTCGAGAACGCACGCACTGTCGCGTGTAATCATGGAATCCGTAAAAAGTGGTCTATCCTCGAGTTTGCTGCTCGGCCTGGAAGATCCGCTGGAATACCCGCTTAACCGTATCGTAATGGGTCAGGAAATCTACTGCGGCGGGACCGGCGAGTTTTTAGAAGAAAGGAAGATGTAAATGGTATGGGTTGATTACGGCGGGCAAGATGTGTCCGGTTACGACTACATCGGAACCGACACTCTGAAGTACCCGATCCGTGAGAACTTCGACCTGGACGCTACTGTGTCTGAGATCAAGCGGCGCTGCGGGCGCCTTGTACGTATCAAGCTCTACAAGAAGGAGGACGCGAATAGCGATGGGGATCGGTGATATCGTCCTGGTGACGACCGAGCCTCCTCATATCGCGTCTGTTGTGAGCGAAGAGCAGGTGGTGTGCGAAGACGGCACCCACCTGCCTCTTAATCCAAGTGTCATGGTGCTGGTATGCAAAGCTATCGACGTGGTCAAAGAATTGGAGAAAGGGGTGCTAGGCTACAATGAGACCTGGAGATTTCGTGATTGTGAATGATGTGATCGGATGTATCCAGTCGCTCACTCCACTCTCTATCCTCTGTCAAGACGGCGTGACCAGAACGTTCCAGGCAGAGCCATCGTTGATTATCAGCGGCCAGCACTACGCACTGCTGCTCGCCGAAAAGGCTATGAGGAGGATCAAGGATGGGAATAAGGAATCTGTTTAAAGCCACCTGGGACCAGGTGTATCGAAGCGCTGTTGAGTACAGTAACTCAGACGTCCTCCACGAACAGCGCATTATCATCGTCAATCGGAACATTGGAAAATTGCTCTGGGGACAGTTGATCATGATGTTCGACGAGGAGGGCAAGATGTGCTTGGTCACAAGCCGTTTCTGTGTCCCACAGCTCTCGCTGCCTGCGTACCTGCACACGCTGGAGCAGGCTAAGCGGATTCGCAACAGCGGCATCGTATGTAACGTAGCGTTCGAGAAAGGACTGGTAACATGCACGTACTCGCGCGTAGGGTGGTTGGAGCGTGTTGCGCGTGCCTCCTATGTGTCGGCATGTGCACCTTCTCCGCCTCCGCAGCAACAGCCAACACTGTAAGGGGAAAGTTTGGCCTACAGCTGACACAGGATGTTGCTCCTCTGAAGGAGGAGTTGGAGCGTGTGCAAAGGACGATCCGTACAGTACAAGAGATAGAGCTGTACAACTCGATTATCGCCTCTACATCAACTGAGGAAATCGATAATCGTATAACTGACTTGACGCAACAGGCAAATACTCTCAGGGAGACGGTATTGGGAGGGATAGACCTACCTCTGGAAGACTTGCTCAGGTATGAGGCTGAGTACAAAGAGACCGTTTCTACGCTGGACACATTACTCGGTGCACGAGAGTATTACATAGCTGAGCCACTCCCCACTCCTGACGAGGATTTGGACACACTGCGGGCAGCGGAGTCTTCCCTGCAGGACTCCATCAAGGAGGCGGGGTACTACGAGGATATCGGCTCGCTTGATTACTATCCTGTAAAAGGTCAGGTCTACAAAGTCAACTCCTCTTTTGGCCCACGCTACGATCCTGTTGGTGTGCGTGGCTATAGCTTCCATTACGGCGTGGATCTGAAAGCTCCACAAGGCACTCCAATCGGTGCGTGGTTCTCTGGTACCGTGGTCAGTACCGGAAACTCGTATGGGTCTGGAAACTATGTCTGGCTTGATCACGGTTACGGAGTCAAGAGCTACTACTGTCACTTGAGTAGGATCGATGTTAAGGCCGGGCAGAACGTCTCTCAGGGAACGCAGATCGCTTTGAGTGGAAATACGGGTTTCTACTCCACGGGGCCTCATCTGCATCTCGGCTTGTACTTAGACGGGACTGCAGTTGACCCGAGGGTACTGCTGGGATGATCTATTGGCACGGAAAAGGGTACCAGCTGGTCACACATCCATATAACGGGCCCGTACTCGGTTATTTGTTGGATGGCGTACTCGTAGAGAGGCAGCCCAAAAGGACTAAAGTCAAAGGTCATATTTTGACGGAAGATGGGGCTGTTATCGTACTGGGCAGAGACTTGCGCGTTGTTCTCGTTCTGCTTCTAGCGGTGCTTGTAGCAATAGCCATATTGCTTTGGCCGAGGTATGAGTACATAGACTACCAAGTTACCTTTGCTGAAAGGCCGGTACTTAGAGACGGTATCATTTACTGCAATGTCATAAACGAAGCAGATATTGAAGTAACTGTACAGTTTCTGGATGACGGCAATAAGTCATCCATTTACCACCTGCAGCCTGGGGGCACACTCCCCTATATCCACATTGATTTTGTGCCAACTACAATCCGGTACAACGGACGATCTGATTTCCAGTTGGAGGTTCAGAATGACTGATATAGTGAAATACATTATAGCCCGATGGGCATATTCGGTGGGGCAGCCGATCATGACTGACGCCGAGTACACAGTGCTTGATCGGGCAATGAAGGCCAAGTATCCGCAAAACCCCTATTGCAAACGCTCCTGGTCGAGCGACCCATGTCCGGTGGCGCTGTTGAAGGAGTTTGGGTATCCGTCTCTTATCAAGGCAGTTGTGCTTTCAGATAAGACGGAGAGCATCCAGTCCCTCAATTCTCTGATTGAGGTGAGGACTGCCTATGAGGCGATGCACGCAAAGCACAGCGTGTCCTACAAGATCGACGGTTGGAACATTCAGGCATCGTACTACAATGGCGAACTCATTAACATCCAGACTCGTGGACGGGCGTCCGATGCTATGGATGCGTCTGCAGTTGCTCCGTTGCTTCCTAAGCAGATCCCGGAGATGGGCAGGGTCTTGGTTGTTATGGAGTGCTCCGTCCCCGATGCTGAGTTTGCGTGGTTTAAAGAAACCTTTGGCGTGACTTCGCAGCGCGGAGCTGTCTCTACCGCTCTCGCGAATCCAGAAAAGTGTCTCAGCCACATTGCCATTCACGCCCATGGTGTCCGTTGTTCTAATAGGGTCTCCGACAAGTTTGACTTGCTGAAGTCCTGGGGGTTCCAGGTCCCGATGTACGCCTGGGTGCAGAACTATCAGGAATTGATGGATCAGGTCAAAGCTTTTTCTGACTATAAGGAACAGTACGGGGTTCCGACGGATGGGTTGGTGGTAGAGGGAGAGTCCACCAACGCCCTGCGTATCTGTGCGTGGGAGGAGCCAATCTACCGCTCCTTCGTGACTGGCTACGCTGAGTCATACGGCCCCCACTCTATCGCAGTACAGTGCACCATCTACCCTATCAAGTTACCTAACTCCGTACAGCGGCAGCTTCCTGCAACTAACCTGAGTAGAATTCTCAGTCTTTCCCTACGTCCAGGTTATCCTGTGGCATTCAGAATCGCCAGTTCCTCTATCGCAGATATCGACGAGGAGTCAACAAGGCTCTTGCAAAAAGAGTGGGCGGGACGTGAGGATACGTACCGGCACATGGTGCAGATGAACGAGGCGATTAAGTATTAGAGATACACCAGACATATATAACTGAAAGGGGTGTTAAGATGTCCAAGATTTATGGTATCGATCTTGGCACAACGAATTCTGTGCTTGGGCTGGGTGACCAGCTCCTCACTGGACTTGTGCCGTCGGTTGTCGATCTCAGAACCGGCAATGCGGGTAACGATGTCCTCGAAGAGATGTCCGCTGCACGCTCGTTCAAGTGTGACATTTCTCTGTCCAAAGAGGGGCAGCTCTCTGTCTCTGCTTCCTCCCGAGTGCTCCGACAGCTGGTGAAGGAGTCCGGAGAGAACGTAGAGCGTGTTGTGATCTCCGTCCCCGCCTATTTCTCGGACAACCAGCGACAAGCCACAATCAAGGCTGCTCAGCTGGCGGGCTTGGACGTGGTTGGCCTTATCAACGAGCCGACGGCCGCAGCCATCTATGCATCTAAAAGCCGGCAGGCGTTGTCCTTGGTGTTTGACCTGGGTGGCGGAACCTTTGACGTTTCCGTGGTAGACAGTCGATTTGGGGACTACGATGTTCAGGCTACTGACGGGTGCATCCTTGGCGGCGACAACTTCGATGCCAACATCCGAAGATGGGTAATCAAGGAGGCTGGTATCAAGGTTCACCACCTGAACCAGGAGGACCTGGTACGTCTGAAATGGGAGTGCTCTAAGCTGAAGATTCGGGTGCAACAATCCCGCCATGCTGAAGAGCTGGACCTCACCACCTATGGAGCCGGGAGGATTCTCCTCTCTCCCGACACGTACAAAGAGATCATGAAACTCACCTTCGCAGAGACCATCATCAAAGCCAAGAAGGTTCTCGGAGAGGCCGTGCCTGTCGGCGAGCGCTTCGACTTGGTAATGGTCGGCGGATCTACCAGGTGCCCGTTCTTGCGGGAATGGGTTGCAGAGGAAATGGGGCAAGATCCCGTCCCTCTGTTCTACGATCCCGATAAGATCGTGGCGCAAGGAGCTGCCCTGTATGCACAGATGATTTATGACGGAACCGCTCAGGTCAGAGTTAGTGACGTTACGAAGGCGCTCTCTATCGAGATGTCGGATGGATCCGCACGCGTACTCGTGCAGCGCAATTCCAAGATTCCCGTTCAGGAAACCACCATCGTCTACAACTCGGTAGCGTCGGACAAGATTCAGCTCAATCTGTACCAGGGAGATCGACTTCTCGCCTCCCAGAATGAGTTGATTGGAAGCCTAACCTACAATTACGGCAGCGTGATCCCGGCCGGGGAGGGTGAGGTGATCGTAGAGATTACGATCGAAGTGGATGGTACGATTCGCTTTTCCTGTAAGGAGTTGCTCAAAGCTCCGGTGGAGGTCGTACTGGATCGCACAAAGACCTCCATATGATTGTCGGTTGCAAGTATGTGGACTTCGCAAGTTTGAAGCGGGCCTGTTACAGTGAAGATTCTTTACTGCGCTTCACACTTGCGTTGGTCCCTACTCCGGTTAGGCACATACAGGAAATTGTGGACAATCAGAAGTACTTCATCGCGTTACAAGTGAGATCCATGCAATCTCTTACATGGCAAAAGAGGAAAGATTTGTGTGAGCATCTGCTAAAGGGCGCGCGTATTAAGGGCGTTCCAGATGCTTTCTACGATTATTCCGACATACTCATGGCGATTGATCGAGATGCGTTTGAGCGCTATCTGCGTGAGGAGGATCTTCGTGCTAAGGGATGATATTGAGCTGTTGAGTGGGCGGATTGTTGCTGGCCCACTGACCCCAGCATTATTCCTGCTGTTGAAAGATACAACAGACATGAAAAAGCTTTGTGAGGATTTGCATATCGAGAGGAGTGAAGAGCTTGATAATCCACACGGGACAGTTGCCGAACCCGGCCCCAATGCTTCTGGTGGACTTAGTCTCGCGGACTGGCTCGCCAACAACGCGCAGCCTGTCTCCCTATGACGGGATGCGAGATGTACTGTTTAGCCAATTTCGAAAGAGGGGCGTTGAGGTTGATCTTGACAAGATTATCTCAATGGTGAAGAGCGTACCGGACTACGACGCGGACAAGCAACAGCCTGTCGTAGGGACGTGGAGGAAAGACCGGGGGCATCCTGACCACTATTTACGTAAGCTCGAAGAAATTGACGAATCCTGGGTACGCAAATACCTGGAAAATGTACTCTTTGGTATCAGGAAAAACAGGAGCGGCGGCCTACGCGAGTATGCTGCGCAAAACCAGGAATCTCGGGTGCTCATTGGCAACGAGGGAGAGGAGACTGAGGAAGGCGAGCTTCTGATTGACTATGGCGAGTTTGCTCCTATGGACATAGCTGAAGCGAAATCGAAACTCCCGTATCTACTTAAGCGACTTCACGACAAAAGCATCGCCATGAAAGTCTCTGCCATGTCCCTCATCATTGCTTATGAGAGGGCTAAGCTGTCGCGTAAAGTTCCAAAGCCTATGGATCTGCTTGCGGTTGGGGTATACCGGATGGGGAAGGATGGGAACATCGAGGGGAGATTCCCACCATCAGCAAACAGCGGGAAGGTTTTCCCGCCGGCGTGCGACTGGATCCTCGGCTACACAGACGCTGAAAAGCGCTCGAAGATGTTTGACCTGTCTGGGTTCTCCTATGACGAAGTCATTACGGAGGAGGACGGTACGGAGGTGCGTGTTGTCAACACGGCCAACTACCAAATCCCAATCACGGACATCCTCGGTTTAGATCGCGCGGAGTTTGCGCGGGTGTGGCCCTACACCGAGTGTCTGGAAGCTTACGATACTTATGTGAGCAACCTCATTATCGTCGAAGGCGAAGAAGCGCTGACGGCAGTGCGTAACATGCTGAGCAGAGAGCAGGAGAAGATCGAACTATATGATCGTCTCCCGGAGTACTTCCGATGATTGAACTTCGTCAGCATAAAAAGGATATGGACTTTTCCTCTTTCGATTACGTCTTCGAGGACGTGAAGAAGTTCGAGGATGTCCTGCCTTTTCTCCTTCCAAAGCTGGAGGGTGAGTGGCGAATACTGTTGGTGGAGCCAAAGCTGTCCTACATCCGCACCTACTTGGACACCTCGATTATCCCGTCTTATCTAAATCTCATTATTACTGTGGAGCCAAACCAGCTGGAGCACTTATATCTGGAAAGGCCGCAGCTTGTAGAGAAGGAGCGGACAAGCTGGGATATATACATGGATTTGATCAAAGAGTTCCCGATTCCTATGGACGACAAGGCCATGCGGGAACTCTACTACCGTACAGGTCCAAAAGAGGAAAATCTGCGTGCAGCACTTGACCAGCTACTCGATTATCCGGTCATTACAATGCGGGAGATAAATCGGCATTTCGCCCCTGTAAACAGGGTGTATGCGAATCAGGTTATGCGTGCCTTTCTATTCGGTCGTTACAAGCAGGCGTGGGCAATGCTGTCGATGCTCGAGCGGGAGATCGGCAGTACGGTGGCGTTCTATGCGCTTCGAAAAAATATCAGGAAGCTGTTCTCTGAGAAGTGTAAATATCTTCAAAATGAAACAGTGACTGAGAAGACCGTGGAGCGTGTGGATGGATACACCATCATCTTGATGTATTGGCTGTTTGAGACTGCAACGAGTCCAGACCAGTTATACCCAATACTTTTAATGTTCGAAAGGAGAGAAACCCCATGTTAGTCAGAAGCAAGACGCGGTATGTTCCTACCGCAGTCAACATGATTGTCCTCCAAGGCGAGGACGGCACCTACTACTACCTGCACAGAGCGCTCTATGACCAGTGTGTCGTGCTGCGCGATCAGTACATCAACCTCCTCCCCTCTTTCTATAAGCTCTTTGGCTTTGAGGGTGAGCATCCGGAGGTATGTGATCGTTTCATGCGAGAGGTGCCCGAGCCGCTGGATATCCTTGGCCCCTTCCTGTCCATTGTGACCGGCTGTGAGGAGTTGGATAACATGGACGATATGTGCGGCGCTATTTCCTCCATGTCCATGACCGTGGACTTCCGCAAGATGTTTAAGGTACCTGCGTCGGTGCGCTCCTCCATCAAGTTCTCGCTGAGTGTGCGTGAGGAGTACCGAGTACAGTGGGACCGCTTCTTCATGGAGACCCCTACTCTGGATCAGGTCTCCTTCTCTGGCGCTCCTGCCGTCGGGAAGCGCACGGATACTGAAGAGACCGTGGCAGTTCTCGATGACGATGGGGAGCTGGAGGAAGTCACCTTCACTGGTGGGGACTACAGCATGGACGACCTGATGAGTATGCTGGACGCAGCGCCTGAGGGTGCTGGGATTGACGGAGCAGCCAGTGATGACGACGATGTTCCGGATCCGGAACCTGCGGATGACCGTCCCAAGGCCAAGAGCGGATTCTCTATGCTGAGGGGGTTGAAGTAAATGATGGAAGCACTCTCTGTTGTCATCGTATTGGCCTTCCTCTACGCCATCATCTGCGTACCGGTGGGCATTTTCAATCTCAAGCTGTTCCAAGCCATCAACGGAACGAAGTGCACCGGGCTGAATTTCCTGAAGGCATTCATCCCACTCTACAATATTACTTTCGCCAGAAAATTGGCGTACGGTAAAGTGCCGGTGTTCAATGTACTTCTGGCGCTGTGTGCCCTGCTCTTTGTGTTCCGGGTTTCAGCGCTGATCTTGGTCAGCTCGTTCCCTATCCTCGTAGTCTACTCTTCTCTCATCATGATCGCTTGTCTCGCACTTTACTGGCTGCTCTACATCGTCAACTGCGTAGACTTTTGTCGAATGCTCAATCGCGGTGTAGTTACTACCCTGTGCGGAATCGTAGTTCCGCCTATTGGCTACTACATGCTCTCTACCCAGGTCATGGGCTACTTCAGAAGTGTGGAGGATACAGTAAGTGGGCGATTTGGAGATTAGGACGAACCTTGATAGCTCCTTTACCAGTGAGCGAAAGAAGCTTTCTTTCCCCTATCTCTATGTGCCCAGGTTTGGGGAAGAAATTGCCCTCATGGTGACTTGCCTCAAACCTGGGCCCCTCCCTTTGGTGTTGAGCGATTCAGGGACTCTGAAGCAAGTTGGTTCGTGCGCCGCCTCTGCTTTGGAGCTCGCAAAACTGCTTCGAGTTTATCAGTTCGAAGTTGTCCTGTCTGAGACGGAGCGACGTACTATGAGGGAAATAACTGACATACTGGAGGTGTTACTATGGATGGCGTCATAGTGTTCGCAATGGCTGTGCTGTATGTGTGCCTCTATTGGCCGCGTGGGGTGGCCGCGGAGGATAGCGCACTTGCACCGGAGAAAGTTGTAGTCAACACAGCTTTGAATCCCGAGATGACACATGACGAGCACGCATTCATGGTTATTGCAAATGAGTTGGGTTTTCATTTGCTATTGGCGGTAAGGGCGGCAATGGGGGCAACTCCAAGGGTGGCTCCAACAACCAGAATACGGGTGGAGGCAATGCGTAATGGGCTGGTTCGGCAGCAAGAAAAATAAAACTGCTGCCGGCAGCTCGCGGGTGATAGGCTTCTTAGACAAAGCCGATGATGCTTATATGCTTGCGTTCGAGTCCAAGAACATCAAGCCTTTTACACCCTATGCTGACCCGGCAGTGTGTACGGCGGTGCTACAGGAAATCCTCTCCGGGGAGGATAGATATTTCGGTACCTCCAAACTCAGAAAACGGAGCTGGGAGGTTGTTCTCGATGACGGGAGAGTTGTTCGTGCGGTTAAGCGCGTTGGTCACGAGGCAATCAACTGCGGACGCGGCTTGTCCATTCCTCTCGGCGACAAGATTTCCCAAGCCTGGGATGTGTCGGTTGACGGTGTCAACCAATTCAAAGTAATAAAAATTGGGAGGGCTGCTGACGATGAACAGTGAGCTGATTGCTAAGGGGAAGGAGATCGAGTCCCAGGTTGCCAATCACATCCGTAACCTGCGGACGGAGCTCGAGTCTGTCCAGCTGCGGTTGAAGGAAGAGCAGGACGCCGCTCAGCGAGCTTCCGCCATGGGTGACAGGTCCGAGAATGCCGAGTGGCAGATCGCAAACGATAACATTGCCCGCTACACGGTATCGATCATGTCGCTGGTGAACACCCTGGACACGTACAAGAAGTTCTCGGCATCCTACACCCCCACGGGCAAGGTCATGGTCGGTTCGACACTCAAGGTCGTGGATCGCCGGCACAACTCTACCCTGTACATCAAGATTTATCCCGCCGGTTTGGGCAACGCCAAGATCGGAGCTATTTCTACCGCTACCCCGCTGGGGTCTGCCGTACTCGGCAAGACGGCGGGGACTGAGGTCATTGTGAAGGCTCCACTGGGAGACATTCCCTATTACATTGAGGAGGTACTTTAAAACATGGTATATGTCGCTTCGCTGAGTTTGCTGGCCAAGAAATCCCTGGGCTCCAAGTGCCACCAATCCAGCATCAACGGTATTTTGGACACGCTGTCCATCGACCCCGCCGTATCCAACATGGATGTCGTTCTGCTGGGTCCCGCGGATCTGTCTGGCCCCGCCGGAAAGAAAATTCCTGAAGCTGTGGCCAAGAGACACTCCGGCGTCTGCGTCATCTATCTCTGCACGAATGATCGGGAGGCCAAACTGTTCCCTGATGCTCCCCACATCAAGCAGGTGAAGAGGATCAAGGACACCGTCATTTCCGAGGCTGTAACCGAGTTCTACGGCGAGGATGTGAAGGCCAACAACCCCAAGTACAGCTCTGCGGCTGACAAGGTTGGAGCTCTGGGCACAAACCCCGAGCCTCCCCGTCCGATCGCTCCTCCTGTAGAGGAGACCCCTGCCGAGGCTCCGGCGCCTGTCGAGCTCGAGCTGCCTGAGGCGCAGGTTGAGCAGCCTACTGTGGCGGAGAACGAACCCCCTAAGCCCAGCCCTGCCGAGGATGTGATTGCCTCGGTCAAGTCTGTGAAGGACTGGGACATTCTCAAGCGGCAGATCAACCGTGACAGTATCATCCGCCAGCTCATCCTGGAGAACAACGAGTTCGCGGGCGTTGCCAACATGCTCAACGTCTGGGATCTCCGCATCCGTGATGTGTGGGCCGACCCGCACAAGTCTAACGAGGAGAAGATGCGTGCAGTGCAGGAGTTCGGCGCCAATCGTCAGGTGCTGCAGGCTACCTACAACAGCGTTCTGGTCGACAAGTTCGTGTCCCTGCTGGAGCGTGTTGTATCTGTTTGCTCTGCCACCGTCGAGGAGCGCTGTAATGAGATCACCCACGCTGTGATCTCCGTACAGCAGAACAAGGATGCCTTCCTGGAGAAAGCGGTTTCCGGTGAGGACAGCCTGGATGATACGCTGTACGAGCGTATGGTGGAGCTTCAGTCCATCGAGGGTGAGCTCTGTAAGATGTTTGCTTTCCTGCACCATGAGGGCATGGAGGAGATCGTCGGCCGGCTCGGCGAGAAGCTCCCCTCTACCAACGAGTACATCAACAACGTCCTTTCCGTCAGCGCCAAGCTCTACCAGCCCGGCAATACCGTCAACCTGGCCCAGGCCATCGTGGATTCTCTGGCGAAGGGGCAGGTGCAGCTCTCCCTTATCGAGGATAAGGTAAAGGGGCTCATGAGTACCATGTTCCAGGTCATCGTGGCACAGAACAAGGTCATCCAGTATCAGCGGGATGTCATCAGCTGCCTCCGTGCCAACAACGTGGAGAGCCTCGTTGTGCGTGACTCTCTTCTCAAGGAATGCTTCAACGTCATCGTGGGTAGTGAGCACACCGGCCTGACCGCAACTTCTGCCATCTACGCTGGCATGCTGAGCCGTCGAGACAACACTCTGGTCGTTGACCTCACCGGACACTCCCACTATGACCGCTATGGCTATGACACCGTCTCGCTTGACGAGTTTATGGTGGAGCGAATTCAGCGTCCCCTCCTCTTTGTCACCGGCTCGGTGGACAACGACCCCGAGAAGGTCTTCCATCTGATGGAGGAGCTCAAGTCTCGTCTCACCTACTTCCGCCATCTCATCATCGTTTTGGACGCTGCACAGCTCAATGTCATCGACCAGGTTGGGCGTGAGGCGCTCTCTATCTCCTACGTGACCAACTGCACTATTGAGAGCTTGGCTGCTGTCACCGCCGCCTACGAGGCAGGACGGAAGATCCCAAATGTGTGCCACAAGCTGATCTGCATCGACAGTCCTGTGGATGTCGGCATGCTCATTGCTACGCTGAAGATGGACATTTCCATGACCAAGCTCATCCCCATCCCCTATCTGCGGGAGATCAAGCAGGCGGCCATCGTGCGTCAGCAGCCCCACACCTACAACGATGTTCTGCGTGTTTTTGAGGAGGCTTTTAGGGCGTGAAAGGATTGTCAGGCGTACTGTCCGCCAGTAACCTCTCTCTGGTGAAGGAAGCGACGAAGCTGCGGTTCCAGGACGCCTCTCAGTTCAAGACGCCTGAAGCTCTCATCGTCTACGAGCAGAATATGCTAGACGATGAGAAGCTCCTAGAGATATGCTCCGCCGAATACGGCACGCAGTTGCAGACACCAACCTCGCAGTATATTCCGAAAGAGTTGGTGAACGAGTTCATCGGGTACAACTGCGTGCCTATTCGGTATGATACGCGCTCTGAAACTGTCTATGTAGGCGTGCTGCCTGAGAGGCGCGGATACATCCCCTCTGTGAGAAATCTCAATACAGTAACGGTGGATGTGCCCCTTTACTACTACGTGAAGCTGTTCGCAAGGCATTACGGTCGTCCTGAGTTTCTGTGTGATCTGCCACCAGTGGACAAGCTCAACATGATTGTGGAAGAGGCAATAACTTTACGCGCAGCTGACATTACGATTACCAATGTCGCTGAGGGCGCCGTAATCTATTATAACGTGCGCAAACGGAAAGTGCCTTCTAAGCGCACAATCCTACGCGAGGATGTGGAGAAGTTCGCCGAGCTGCTGGCTGTGCGCGCAGGCTCCCCTATCAGTGAAAAGGATGCGCATCCACGCTATCTGAGTGTGCAACTGGATATGCACCACCGTGGTCGCGTTGTCCTCAACAGGACTTACTATGGTCGCGCAATCACTATCCGTGTGCTTTCCGACGATGTGCTCACTGAGACGCTTGAGGATCTGAACATCTCCCCGTCAACCTGTGCGTTCATACGGGAAAAGATGCTGAGCCGTGAGAAAGGTCTGCGCCTATTCATAGGAGAGACGATGTCTGGCAAGAACACCACTATACTGTCGGCACTAAGGGAGTTGGTGGCGCTTAACTGCTATAAGATCGTCTCCGTTGAGAGCCCGGTGGAAACTCTGGTGGAGGGTGTTGAGCAGATCAATGCCGAAACGGAAGAAGAGTATTCAGAGAATGCAGCTTCTCTGCTTCGGCAGAATCCGGACATCGTGTACATTACAGAGATCACGAACTATACAGCCCAGGACACAATCCAAACGGCCAACACTGGTAAGGTAGTTTTTTCGACAGTACATGCCAATTCTATCAGCGACGTCCTTAGTCGGCTAATGGACATCACTGGTATGTCGGTTGACCGTCTACTGCTATCTGTGCACTCGTGCTGCTATCAGGAGTTGGTGCGGGACGAGGCGTCGGATACCATCCGGCCTATCAATCGTTGTGTCTATTTCTCTGATGCGCTCAAGATGAGGCTGTACGGGAAATCCATCGGCGAGTGCAAAATCATTTTACAGGAGGTGGAAGCGGAATGGGTATGAGGTACTTCGGCATTCTGACCGGGTTGAAAATCGATATTGAGACACATACACCGTACAGGGGTGCGCCTACAACTCAGTCAAAGATGTTCCTTGTGCCGACAGCAAAGAACGTCACGTTGGCGGAGTACAACGCGGCCTCTAGTGACGCTATCACCGCACATCGACTTTCGGATTATCGACGTCGGAGATTTTCCCTTACCCTCCTCCCCGATGTACACATCCTCATCGAGGACATGTTGTCCACTATGGAGGGCAGAGATGTACCACTGTAGATGTCGCGCCCTCACAGAGCTCGGTGATCCCGTTTACTTCTCTGCCAGGGATATCCCAGTCAAGGTCTTTCAGAACTCTTTCACGCTCGCCGCTCGGCCTGGAACGCCGCTATTGCAGGTGTCTACATTGTGCAGAGCAATGGACCACCTCCCTCTGGCAGAGGGGGATACGGTTCTGATTGAGGGGAAGAAATACGCAGTCACCTATCATCGGGGCTTTACCTTCAAGAGTGAGAGCGGAGTAATCATACCAGCGCACGCCGTTAGCTCGTACGAACTTTTGTGCGTTGACGCCGGAGTAAAGTCGAAGCTTCAGTTCAAATATCGCGACCATGTGTTCCAGCTACCGTCGTTCTTTGGTTGTGTAGATGGGAAAGCTGTCCTATCTACAAGCCTGGAGTTGGTAGAACCGGACGAGATACAGGTCAGCGCAGGCTTCACCTATAACAAGGAAAAGGTATTCTACGGAGACACGATCAATGGTGGCGAAGTGATCATGTGGCGAGGTCGGCCCTGTATCCGCAAGGAGGGGGCCTATGTAGAAGTACCTACAGGAAATCTTCTAGGGGGTGTAGGAGACTAATGGATCCGATCAAAGGAGTTTTAGATGAGGCCTTCTTTAAGGCCGCGTCGCCGGAGTGTATGGAGGCGTTGTCCCGTCTGGTAGATGACGCACTTGCGCTACGGTTTATCAACTATCTCAACAGCACGACGCTCGACAACCCAGTGGCCAAGATAATCAACAATTATCTCGGCCCTGCAATCAAATCCGCTACTTTCCATCTCCACCTGATCGAGCGCGGCTCGCCAAAAATCGTAGAGAAAATCGAGTTGGAGACCATCTCCAACATGAGGTTCGATCAGCGGGCAGTGATTGAGGAGTTGGAGTTCTTGGAGCAGAACATTCAGTTCGTACGTTCCTACATCGAGCCGCGCAAGAAGAGTGACTATGATGCATTCCTAGCTTCACTCCCTCCCGGATACAAGACGCGTGTTTCCGCCAATCGCGTCATGTTCTATCAGCCGCATGCTCGCGCCAGGGCAACTGGCGTCGGAATCATTATCCGCCGGCGAGACGCTTGGACTATCGCCTTGAAGGGTCTCAAGTTCAGAGAGTACTTCGCCAGAGCTGGATACGCAATGGACGGCTATATGCTGAAGGAGTTTTAGATGGAGAGAAATCAAAACATTCTGCACGTGGTTGATATGAGTCCGTGTATCTATGCTGGGTCATTTAACCGCCGCAGCTTTATCCAGGGGGACGTTGTCAACACCGGCAATGGGTATCGCGAGCGCAATATCCCCACAGGCGGCACCTCTATGCTGTTTAACATCCTCGGGCAGTATATGGGAACCGGCCCCATCGCTTTTGTAGCGGACAGAAACCCGACCATCAAGAAGGAGCTGTACCAGGACTACAAGGGATCCAGAACTCATCCTAACGATGTCTCTATCGGCAAGGAAGTAGCAGAGTACATCCTGAAAGATTGCGGGTTCACCATTTATGCGGAGGAAGGGTACGAGGCGGATGACGTGATCTATACCATCGTCCGGCAGAATCGGATGCGGTATGACCACATCTTCGTACACACTGCCGACTCGGACCTCTACATCCTCGTACGTGACAACGTGAGTATCCTGCCTACGTCGTCGAAGGCCAAGACCGTCACCATGGACAACTACACCTACACCTGCAAGAAGGGCAAGGAGACGCCCTACAACTCCGTGGTGTTCCAGAAGTTCCTCGCAGGCGACCCGTCTAAGGACCTGCCTCCTCTGCCTAAGGAGGAGCGGCAGTATCTGGTCTCTCTATTTTGCCGGCCCAACCTCATGCACTACCTGGGCAATCCTGGCGATCTGCGCACAATGATGAGTCGCGCGTGCCCGCAGTATCTGGACCGGCTGACGCTCTTCTACCCGCTCGTCGTTCCTCAGACCTTCGACATTCCGGAACAGGGGAATAGAGAACGGATCCAGCAGTGGGCCTGGGAGATCGGTAACCGGAAAGTGCCGGCGAAGAGGGGCGATTTGTCCAAACAGATTTCTGAGATGATGCAGATGGCCCTCTACATCGAGTAAATTTTTAGCAATACCTGAGCCATATAAAAATGAAGGGAGGGATTGGTCAATGCGAATGGACGTTGAAGCTGACTGCCTAGCGGCTTTGATGGTAATGGACAGGGAACTTGAACCTGTACCTGAACCATTTCGGATGCAGCCAGACGTGGAGCTAATCGTCAACTTTGAAGAGTATCTGAAGTTTGCCCAGTCTCTTCCTTCTGACTCAACGCTCCTTTACTTCCCTACAGAACGGTTGCGCCAGTCTGTGGCTGCCAGAAACGAGGAGGCTCTCGTAAAGAGCTTCTACATCGACATGGCCATGGCCGTGTGCAAGGAGCTGTTCTTCGCAGAGTACAACGGGAAAAGCGCGACAGTAATACGGCATGAGTTCTACGAGTGCCGTGCAGAAAAGAGTGTGACAGTGACGCCAGACACCGTTCTACTTCTGTCTCACATTCTTTCAGCCAAGGGGTTTGGACTGCCCGGAACCATCAGTCCGAGAAATATGCAGCATTGGAATTATGCCTGCAAACTCCTTCAGGACGCATCGAAGGAGCCTACGCGCTGGGTCGAAAAATTGTAACCGCCCAGCTATATACCAGTGGTAACAGGTAATTGGAGAAGACAGGCTCTGATTACTGAGTTATAAAAAACAAATAACAGGAGGTTCATTCAAATGAGCAACACCAGAGACACCATCATGGAGACCCTCGCCCAGGCGGGCATCACCAATATGAGCGTCGACGACGTCATCGCCGAGTTCCAGGCTTCCGACGAGCTGGCTGGCTACCTGGCCGGTTCCGATGACATCGAGCAGTCCATCCTGGCCCACCTGCCCGAGTTCCTGGCCATGCATGGCTTCGCCGGCGAGGTCGCCGCTGCCGCCGAGGAGTTGGATCCCACCGCTACCCAGAGCGCTGCTGCCAGCGTCACCGCCATGCCCGCCGCCGTGACCTCCGCTCAGGCCAGTGCCATCGCCCAGGTCGTGAACAGCGATCTGGCCGCCAAGCAGATGAAGTCTGAGCAGTCCGAGATGACCGCCGTGCTGATCGACAAGCCCTACCCCGGCGAGTGGATGGGTGGCGTCGGCAAGCTGCACGTCAAGGGTGAGGTCGAGAAGGTCGTCGCCCAGATGAAGGAGCGCTACAATCCCGACTCCGACATCAACAGCCTGCTGGGCCGCGTGGACTCCACCTTCATTCCCTCCAACGACCAGCTGGCCCAGCTGAAGGTCCTGCACCAGAACACCCACCAGGGCACCAAGGCTGTGCCCCTGTGGTATGACTTCGACAACGAGGCTGCCTACAACGGCATCATGGACGTGCTGACCACCGGCGACGGCACCTTCGACGTGCTGATCGCCCCCAAGGAAGACGAAGGCGAGGGCGCCTACAAGAACAAGGCCTGGCGCTGGAATACCAAGGGCTACGCTATCCGCATTCCCACCACCGAGGCCGGCGAGAGCACCTCCGCCGAGCGCAACCTGACCAAGCAGGGTCTGATGGGCCTGCTGGCCACCGAGCTGGCCGGCTACATCGTTTCCCACAAGGAGAATGGCCTGGGCTGCCAGCTGGCTTTCATCAAGAAGAAGTCCGCTGCCGGCGCCTCCGCTGCCGCTGTGGCTCAGACCCCCACTCTGCGCGTCAAGGGCAACAGCCCCGCCGCCAATCCCGAGGTGCGGCCCATCAACCAGATCGGCAATGGCCAGGGCAAGATGACCGTTCGGTCCTCCGCCTTCTACTTCGCCGTGCGCGTCAGCAAGAACGGCACCTGGAGCGTCAAGAAGATGCGTATGGCCCTGCTGTGGGAGCAGGCTCCCGTGTGGGTCCGCAAGGCCGAGTATGAGCCTCTGTTCCCCTCCAAGGTCGCCGGCGGCATCGGCCGTCCCGACGCCAAGGCCCTGCAGGAGATCCAGGATGCCCAGATCGCTCTGGCTGCCAAGATCATGGGCGAGGGTTCCGGCGTGCATCGCCACGAGTACGGAATGACCAATTTCTGCATCGAGATCGAGGAGCGCATCGGTCGCAACGCTGCCCAGGCGGCCCAGGAGATCGCGCTGTAAGCATCCTCCTCTCCACCCACTCCCACCCGGGAGTTGGGTCTCTGCGGTAGGCCCCATCTCCTACTGCGGACATCCAGCCCCTCCTCCATTTCTCTGCGGACCACTACCGCAGAGACCTGACTCCCGGGTGTGCAGTGCGGTGTGCAGCAAGAAGGTGCCACGCCAAGCAGCTGCGGCAACCTCTGCAACGTAGGCAACGGTCGCCACCACCGTTCTCTCCCCCTACACCCTCCCGATAACCGGCCCCCACTCCCGGTTAAGCGCACAGGGCTGCGTGCTGACTTGACGATATCTGGCACCTTCTTGGTGCACATCCGCTGCGTAATTTTACAACAAACTTCTTGCAGGAGGGAGCTACGGCTCCCTCCTCCAGTATAGTTAGGAGGTGCTGTGAAACACAATGCCAAAGAAGCCTACAAGTTTTGATGACATCGTTGGGCATAAAAATCTCATTGAATTCCTGCGGGATCATTTGAGCAAGGGTACTTTGCCCCAGTTTATCATTTTCGAGGGTGATGAGGGGCTTGGAAAATCCTCCTTTGCCAAACTTCTCGCACTTGAGCTTATGGGAAGGGATCCACAGGTGCTGAAACGTGTCATTCAGGAAAACAAGAGCACGGAAAGCGTCCTTCTCTACAACATGAGTATCAACGGAGGCAAGGACACAGCGAAAGAGGTAGAGGCGAACTTGAGCCTGGGGTTGTCCGGGCTGGATAGGAAAGTAATCATACTGGATGAAGCGCATGATATGAGTGAGGCGGCGCAGGAAACCTTCCTTGTATCCACAGAGTACCTTCCGAAGGGGGTGTACCTGTTCATGTGCACCACAGACTCCCTTAATCTCAAAGCTACGCTGAAATCCAGAGCTTTCACTTTACATTTGCAGCATCTCACACAAGCGGACATGGTGAGTCTTCTCACCCGCTATGTGCGTGACCGGGGCCTGCGCCTTCAGGCGGAAGCGTCTACGATTCAGATGATAGCAGCTTGGGCGGACGGGAAGCCCAGGATCGCCCTGAACCTCATTGAGGGGTTTGCTCCGGGGTCTGCCGTATCTTCTGCTACAATCAAGGAATTCATCGACTATCTGTCCGTGGATGATGTGCTGCCTGTACTCTCCTGTCTGTCCGGTTCCATGACACAGGGATTGTCAGTCATCTCGGAGATGAAGCTGAATGGCAGTCTCGTCCCTATCCTGGTGGAGATATTGAAAGTGAAAAGCGGCATGGCGTCTTTCAAACTGTCCCTTACCGACGTACATCGCATTAGAGCACAACTGAACGGAGTATCTGTTGAGACTCTCACCAAATTCATCTATTTGGTTGCAGCCCTCCCCAAGCTTTCACGGACAGGCCTTATCTCCGCTTTCCTTCAGTCACATACGGACAGAAGCTTCCTAAGCTCCCCGCCCCCTAAGACAGAGGTTCTGCAGTCTGAGATGCAGCAGAAGCTTTCTGCCCCAACGCAGGATATCGCTGAAGCATCGAGGCCTTGCGCACCCAGTATTAGCGAACTGCTACAGAGAGGAGTTGTACTTGGAACTTGAAAAGAGTTATCTCTATCATTCTCGTTATTGTGCTGGTACTCGGTCTCGTGGGTACCGGCGCATATTTTTTATTCAGACCGACTGAGCTGCTCGGCTCTGCCACCGTCTACAACAAGATCACACTGCAGATCGAGGACAACCTGTTCTATGATGTGCGCGTTCCTGTCGAAGCGGTGCTGGAGTCTACAGACGGCGCCACCATCTACTCCTACGACCTACTCACAGTAGGGGTGCAAGATATTGAGCCGACATCTTTCTGTAAGGTGAAGGTGGGAAACCGTTGGGTGTTTGCAGCGAGCAAAGAAGGCTGGCTGAAAGCTACCAAACTCGGCTTTGAGGAAGAACAGGCGTACAGCGGTTCGTACGACACAGAGAACACAAAGTGGGTTGACTCAATCCCACCTGTAGCCATGGAGCTTGACCAGGGTATGATGAAGGACCTGCGGAAAGGCGCATCCTATACCTTCGGCGGGAAAGAGTTCGTCACATCTCAAATCGCTTACGGCACATTCGATGTGGCTATGGAGCGGGCACTGCTGAAGATGTCCACATTGTACAAGCAGCCCATCAATTACGGTCTGATGGGAGACAGCAAGTTGTGGGTTACTGAGAATCTCTACACTGTTGCAGTTTCTCCCATCAACTACAACACCTGCCTTGTGGTAACGGCTTATGGCGAAAAGGGCAAACAGTACGCTGCGGCGCTTATGGGGGAACAGGCATGAAAGGTAAAAAGCTCTTTTCCTTCATCGCTGTGGACGATAACACCCCTATTCAGAAGCTCACATTTTCAGAGCAGCTCAGGGTGCTTGTACAGCGTATGACCAACGAGAGCAAGGAGCAGCTCAAGGCAGACGATGCCGAGACTGTATACCAGCTTCAGTTGAAGGCGAACCTGCTGGAGTTCCTGCACAAAGCCACGGAAAAGGTGCGGCAGGGCGAGCACCATTCGGTAACTGTCGCCGTTAGTTCTAAGTTCCTGCCGGTACTTGACGATGTGCTTAGCTCTTCTAGCATTTCCACCTTCTACACCTATACGGTGGAAAAACCCGAGATCGAGTACGATATCGAGTACTTCATCGAGATCACACTGGAGGTGAAGTCCTATTAAACGTATACTGGCATTATTTTTGGCTGTCTGTATGCTTCCTGTGCCTGTGGCGTTAGCTGCCGGAAGCGGAGGAGGCTCTGACAGTGGTGGTGGCGGGACTTCGGTGAGTAACACATACGTGACGGTCAATGGCGGTCAGAATTCCTTAGGGCATGCCAACTCTGTGGATGTGAGCACGTCGATTACCAACATCACAGCGGATAATGTCACCGTATATGTTGAGGGGGACTACAATCCCACCTATCTCTACTATCCGAAGGTCTCGGAGCTCCACATGGCGAACAACACCAACGGGGCTCTGTGGAATCCGATGATAAAGGAGCTCCCGAAAACCCTGCATGCTTCCGTAATGAAGGGGGCGGGAGTTGCCATTCTGTACGACGGGTGGATCGATCTCGAGAATGTGGGTACGACCAAACCGGAGGGTGCTACCAGAGCCGGAGAAATCCTCGGCTATGACATCTATGCCAAGCTGGGAGAAAAGTACATTCCCACATCTGAGACATCCTCCTATGATCAGGCAGGGAATCCGATCAAAGTTCCTGTAGGGTACACCTACGAAAATGGCGGCATCTACTCGAAGTCCGATCCTGTGAACTACACCTGGGCAATCACGCAGCTCTATCGTGCCGTGGGTGTGGAGCAGGTCGAGTTCTATGTGCTGACAGAAGGAAGAAAGCCCTTGGGCGATGGTAAGCCCGGACCTGGCACCTATGATATCAATTCCTCCCCATTGGCGCAGTTCATCACCATGTCTACAAAGGGTGTGGACCTCTCCGCTGTCATTGCCAACGTGCACGCTACCCGCACAAATCCGGACACGTATCTAGAGATTGCGGAAAAAGACTGCATAGGGGTCGTGCCATCTGCTGATAGGGAAAAGCAGCGGCTCACAGTAGGCGAATTTTGCCTCCTGGCCTACAAGCTGATGGACCTATACGGAGAGCCCGTCTTGACCGACAAGGAGACATATCTCCTCCTGGAGGCCTATGGACAGAAGCTCCCCTACGGCATCCCGGAGGCGCAGCTCGAGGCAGTGAAGTATCTCCTTGCTCGTGGAATCATCGACAGTGACATGAGCTGGAGAGACGATATAACCTTCGAGGACGCATCCACAATCCTGATGAGAATCAAGGATAAGGACTCTCGTCTGACGTTTAAGGAGATCCAGTTGACCACGGATGTTGGCCTGCTGGCAAAGGGGTACTACCCCACCACCGTTTCAACCTACTCCTCCCCCATCGAGCTCACCGACCAATTCACCGGCTATGATAGCTATGCAAGCTACGATTACTTCGTAGAGGCCGTTGACGACATCCGCTTTAAGTCAGTGAGTGGTAACTACACGCTTCCGTTTATTGGCGCTGGGTATGACAACGTGGACGGCGTTTTGGCCGGCACATCCTATGTGGGGCGTGTGACCATCAACGAGCGGGAGTTCTACCACTTCAGAGCGGATATGCCATTGGACACGATTGGTGTGAACGGGAGCGTCTACATCAACACGGCCAAAGGAAATGATGCGCCTGCGAGGTACACCTTGCCACTTCCTGGTTCCGGGAACGAGGGCGGGTATTACACCTACGAAGGCGGTAAGGTTGACGCAACGAGCACTACTGTTGTTAGCGAGTGGGCTTGGCATCCGCTTGATGACAGTGCCGTGCAGTTCCCATCCGAGTATCTCGATAAGGCTCGGCATGAGAAAAATGCCGGGCAGTACAACACGCAGCTGGGTCTTTTCAACGAGTCCTCCTACGGTTTTTCCTTCCGAGTCTACAGCTCCGATTTGGGCAAAGTCAGTTTCAAAAACGCAGCTGGGGAATCCAAGACCCTGAAGGACGTCACCAACCAAACGGAGGATTTAGGAAACAACATATCCCTGCGACGCACCTATAAAGACAGTTCCGCTTATAACACCTTTGAAGTAAGAGGCTGTTCCAACAAGAATACACTGTCTGAGCTGTTCCACTGCGATGGTGGTGCTGCATACCAGGCCTATCCTGCCTTCGCAAGGCAGAACAATCAATACCTTGTCTCTGTGGATTATCTCAAGTCGATTGGCGCTGTGTGGGAGTTTACCAAGACTTCCGATACGACGTACTACTTGGGTGTGAAATCCGTATCCGGAACTCGGAAAGACGACCCGATTTACACTGACGTGTTTATCGGTACCACTGTAGACAATTCCTACGTGATAAGGGGATCGCAGCTGACGGTGTACACAAGCGATACCGCAGTAGTCGTGGAGGCGGATACCGGATATTACGTTGATTACTCCGCGGTGATGGGCGTCTCTGACCTTGTTGGCTTTGACGACAACGAAGGCTCAAAGACCCTAACTACGGGAGCCGAGCTTGAGGGAGTTCAGCGCCGGTACATCAAGAACACAAACAACTCCTTTATCGGCAGCGGAACTAAGGACGTTGGTGAATGGGCCGCCACCGTTAATGTGAAAAGCGGAAACACAATTGTTCCGTACGTGTATTGTCCTGTCACCTATCCGCTGGCTAACTGGGTGACAGTGGACAACCATCTCGATGGGCAGCAGGGTATCTTCACCTTCTTCGCAAAGGATCCAAACGATGACACCAATCAAGGAAAGTCGGATGGCGCTGTAAAGCTCACATCAATGTTGGGCGCAGAGCCGGCGAAAGAGTGGGATGTGAGTTTTACTAGCATCCCACCAATCAGCTCTGTAGAGGCTACCTACGACTCTGCAACTGACACGTATAGCGTAGCCGGCGGAGGGTTGCCGGATGTGGCCTACATCCCGAAGTATGATGCTTTTATCATAAAGCCGAATCTTATGGGAAGTGACACCTTCAGCAATTACGGAGGATTTGTTTCTAAGGACAAGTCCTCTTTTCTCACGTCCCTGGTGTACTCCGGTGGGTCCAGCGGGTACTTCGGAGATTGGAACTACAACTGGTACCTGTTCAGTGGTTCTGACAAGTACTCTGCGGTAAATGTGCGTCACCAGCTGCAAAACAAGACGAGTTGGTATTGTGACCTCAGCAGCTTTTCCGGCGGAAGTTTCGAGTCGCACCCGAACGACAGCCCCAAGTACTACGTCAAGTGGGTCCCGGCTCCAGTCGGCATCCCAGGGTTGCTCGGATATCCAGAATCGCTTTCTGCGACCCTGCACATGAAGTCAAACGTGAACACCTACAGCGGAATCACGTTTGCGTCGCGCAACACAGAAGGTGGTCAGGTGTATGGCAGCGGAGACAGTACCTTCAGTCAAGAAGAGCTGAAGTATAGCCTTATTCATGCCACACCTACCGCAGTATGGATCCAGTCGTGTGGCTTCGCGTTTACATTCATGGCAGGTTCCAAACTCGGTGCCACACCTCCTACGGCTCCTGGGCTGGTGCATGGGGACGCCTCAGCCGGATTTGATTGGGAGCAGTTTTTTAAGGATGTAGGGATACAGAACGCGGATGACTGGCTTACCATTGCCATCATTGCAGTACTCAACATCCTGCCTCGGATTTTCATGTTTGCTTTTGTCATCCTAATGGGTCTCGCCCTCATTGCGAATGTGAAGCCTTGGCAAATATTTTGTGATAACGTCTTCGACCCCTATAAGCTACTCACGCTGGGGAGAAAGGACGTTCATACGATACAGCTAAAAATGGTGTTGCTATACTCTATCATCGCTCTATCGCTATTTGGCTTGTTCCAGAACGGTCTCATTCTTAATGTGATCGCCTGGTTCGCCAGGGCGGTGACAGGAATCTTAAGTAGGTAAAGGAGTGAGCTATGTATGAACTATTCGCAAGTCACCGTTGACATTTTGCAGAATCCCAAGTACGCCGGAGCGATAGACAGCGTAAGCTGGCTCACGAACTGGATCGACTCAGGATTTGGTATGGTCATCACCATCGTGGCCTTCCTCATCATCCTGGTCGCCATGTTTAAGAATGTTCTGGCCGCTGCATACTGCGCCTATCCTAAGTTCTGGGACCGCGTGGATGCGGCTCATAAAGAGGTGGAGAGCCTTGGGTGGATTCAGCAGTTCAAGGATACGTTCCTGACCAAGGATGTAAACTCTGGGTCGTTCTCCAATGCTCTCATGCGCATCCTCCCTAACATCAAGTCCTTCACGGATTTTGAGGGTGACACGGTCCGGCCCAAGACGTATTTTATCCGCGCAATCCCACAGATGATTTTGTGTATTATCATCGGAGCATTCATCTATAACGGCTACTACAGAGATCTGGCGGCCAAGGTCGTGGACTTTGGCTCCGAGATGGTAAGCCGTGTTCTGTTGGAAGTGGATCCAATCGCCGTGTTCGATCAGTTTACCGGCTCTGCCGGTAGACCGGTGTTCGCATCCGATAACTCCGAGATCCCTCAGCAGCAGCTGGTCAATAAGCTTGCGACCAACACGTACAACGCGGTCATCGGTGAGTACAACGACATCAGTGGTGCTGATGCAAAGCGTGCACTGGCGAATACGATCGAAGGTAAGATGCAGACTTGGGTGGATGAACTTGCCGCTAAGAATGCCGCTTATGTTGACGGCGAGTCTTGGAAACCTGTCCTGCAGGTTACACTCACTAACGGTGAGGTCGACATCTCCAAGATCAATGATGTATTCAACAAGGACGGAACCATCGTGCAGTACGCACTGCAGTTCCCTGTCTCTGACCTCAACCTGTCCTCCAACATCAATGTTGGTCTGCCTATGTACGTACGCATTCGGCTGAACTTTGAGAAGCAGGCGGTACAGTCTGGCAAGCATGCCGTCAATGACCTTACCCTGCATCTCAGCACCAGCGTCTCCAATGTTCAGTGTCCCGCCGGCAGCAACCTCTTGATCTCCAGCACTACCGGCAATGGTATTACTGGAACCAGCAAGAGTGGCACCGGCTCCATCACCATTACGGTTCAGGAAGATGCCAAGAAGAACAGAAACCTCTCCTTTACCATCGGCGGCGGTGGTGCTAAGTCCGGAATTTACGAGCTCTCCGGAAGCGGACTGAAAGTGGTGGATAGCAAGAACGGCACGACCCACTACATCAAGTACATCGCTTTCGATGGTACTGGTACGCTGTCTTCTGCTTCTGAGAACCGTACGGACATTTCTTGGAACACCACCGACCTCGGTGTCGTGGTTTCCGGTACGGCCTCTAACAATAACAATACTCCGTCTGAAGTCGAGTGACGGAACATTAACGGGAGAGGGGTACAAACCCCCTCTCCCTTATTTTAAGGGGGGTTAGCCTTTTAAATGAAACGGATTGTATCAGCATTTCTTCTTGTGGTGGTGGTTCTGGGCCTCCTCCCGATTCATGCGTTTGCCCTTATCAAGGAGGATGTGCTGTCGGGAACAGTCTACGTTGCGGACGATGTCGTCACTTTCCCAGGCTATGGGTGGGGAGATGAAGCAACCAACAGTTCCTCTCCAGGTAAGTTTGTTGCACAGGAGACAGCAGACGGACTTGCGGTATACGCGCTATCAAGCACTGCCCTACAGAACCGTGTTCTTGACCTATCTAAGGTCAAAGGCTCTGACACCTATTTGGCTCCGTGGGACATGGAGCTTCTTTCAAATAAAAACAACTGGTCTGCAAAAACCCTGAAGTCTATGTCGGGAGACACGTATGCAATTACGATGGGGTCAAGCCTCCGTTTCCTGTATGAGCTCTATTTGGTGAACCATGCGGACTACACCAAGTCCATTACTGCCGACAGCATAAAGGCAGGAAGCGTCGATTTTTCAGCGTGCAAGGTTTATCTGACACAAGCCCCTGGTATGGGGTGGACTCTCCACGAGCCTCCGTATAGCGTCGTAGACTATGCAAGGGGCATTGCTCCGTACAGCATGGTGTACTGGAACGGTTCGTGGGTCGACATCAACTCCATTACTCTCGATGTTGTCAGACGGTACAACCCGAACAGTGGGGACGAGGCGAACAAAAACACCCTGGCCATGCTGGTTTGGCTAAAGCAGATTGGTGCTTTCGAGAAAACTAATATCCAACTGTTTAGTGACGTGGACAGCGCCGCGCAGGAGATCTGGAAGAAGTTTGATCTGAGCTCGGCAGTCGTTGACGAAACACTCCAGGAGGCCAAGGATCAGTTGGGTGACCCTCCGCCTGACACAGCCTCTTTTAAAGAGAAGGCGATTTGGTCTGCAAGGGCTTATGTCGTGTACAAGCAGTCAGGTGCCGCAAATCCAGAGGCCGGTCTGCCTGTTACCAAGGACCAGGTTCTGTCTTCAAACGAGCTCACTGACCTTGAGAAATATACGATCGCCTCTCTGTTCAATCTGCTCGATTTCGCACCGCCATCTACCACGCACATCACAGTGGAGGGGGCCTCGGCTGCCCCTCCTATTGACGCGACAACAGAGGCCTACGCGCTCAACAAGTATAACTCGCTGGCAGCCTCCGAGAGCCTTAATAATGACTATCTGAGAATGGAAGCATTGCTGTACAAGATACAGGCGACCATGGGACTGGCTTCAAAGTTGTTATCCAGCTCAGATGGCCAAGCGACTGCAGGAAGCGTCACTAAACAGGGAATTGAGGATTTCCGCAGCGTGGCTTTCGGAGATTCTATGGCGGATGTGTCTAAGTACATGTTCGCTGATGTAACTGACGTCAAGTCTCCTCACTTGGGGAATGCAGTCAACACTGAGTGGCTGTACTACCTGATGGTCAGCTATAACGAGTTCGCTGCCTATGGCACTACCCTCATCAAGAACCTGGCACCTCTCATTGTAGAAGGCCAGACAGTGTTCTCTGGGTATGCGAAAGACCTGAGTGCAATCAAAGCTCTGTACGAAACCGCCTCCTGGTTGGACGATCCTGTGATCTGGGAAGTTTGGAACACCTCTAACAAGCACACGGATGTCGGTGGAACCAACTATAACAGCCTGAAGGCGATATATGACTATCTGCTTTCTGTAAATGCGTTCGACGCGATTGACAGCTATGATCCGTCCAGCGTGTCCAGCCCACTCAAGTACTTCTTCGGGCGTACTGGGGATGCCACGAGTGGTGGAGGATGGCAGTTGTCCTCTGATATGCGTACAGGGATTGCTGCATCCACCTCGTACCTTCCCATGAAAACCAATCTCTACGATCCCTACACCTTTTCCGGGATCGTTGATACTTCTTGGTTGGTAAATTTCCACTCAAAATTTGGCTACAACCGGAAGGCGCTGTATATTGACACAAATGTGGATTCTGCCGTCAATTTTCAGAGAACCGGTACCCGAGGTTCACTGCGTGTGTGCACACTGCAGGATCTGTTGTCGGCAGACAAGGACATCGTCCTCTACCTGGACGATAATCTCTACAATGTAAACGTGCTGGCTGATCTCACGGACAAAGCATTCAACAGGTTAGATAATGTCGACGGCGCAAGCAGTACACGGGAATGGTGGCAGAAGATGGGCGACGCCATCGTAGGAATTTGGGATGTGTCGATGGAGAATATCGCAAAGACCGCCGAGTCCACCACCTACTCCTCTACTGTGCAAAATCAGTATTCCAACGAGGCCGGGAATAAAGACGGCAAGTGGAATACCTTCTTCTTGTCTGCGGACGAGGATGGCGCAACCAGTTCGTCCAGCACGGCACTCCATTACCTCAAGCCTGATGATCTGTGGGATGATCAGACAGGTGCCGTTTACTCCGATGGGAAGCACGAGGCGAGTTCATACACTCCGCTTACTGCCTTTGCTGTGCTCTCTGCTGTGTATGCAGATAGCGAATTGTTTAACTCGCTGAACTCTGTGCTGAACAAAAACACCCCAGTCTTCATCTCCTCCCCCACCATGCCGTATGTCGAGGGTGCAGACAAGGACGAGCGGCAGTCTATCTACAACTACCTTCTGCTGAAGAATCTGGATTCTCAGATGAGTATAGATTATGCGACCAACTTGGATATGACCTCTCCTGTGTACATGGATGTGTACGGCAATATCCTCACTGAGTCAGGACTGGTCGTCGTTCCTGCGGCAGCAAACGCCACGCTTTGGAACTCTTCCTACTCTCCGTACAATGCCGCCTTCCTTTCCACCTACGGGGATGATTTCCTGCTTGAGTATGATGAGAAGGCGACTGAGTTCAACAAGGTATTCGACGGCGTCCTGGCCCCTGTAGACGGTTATTGGCGGTTGGCCAGTATCAAGGTGGTTGGGGGTAACATTGACCTCGCCAGACTCTCGACTGCGGACAAGGATTCCCTGAGTGCTATCACCGAGATCTTCAAGGCAGACTTGTACAAACCGCAGGGGATTTACTCCAAATCGCTGTGGGAGATGATCATCACAGAAGTGTTGCGCGGAGCTCCTATTGAGCACATCAACAAGGACTTCGAGGGTCTTAATCTATCACATCGAGTCACAAAGAACGGCCTGGTGATCGCAGAAAAGCTGGAGTTCCTGGTGAACGCTCTTTCGGCCAAGGGCACCAATACGACCTTGTCAATCCCTAACCCTGCGTACATGGACGGCATTGAGTACGTCGTATTCTTTGCCTTCAAGATTCTCATTCTTGCCATTCTGGTCATCTGGATGGTCACAATCTATGCAGATGCCGTAGGCGGCGGTGTAAACTTCCGGACTGGTGCAAAGTGCCTTGGCGCGGTATTGTTGGTACTGTCACTCATTGTCGGAGTTCCTGCTGCGTTCGAGCTGTCCTACTACCAGTCAAATAAGCTCTTGCTGCAGGAGGAAACTGAGTATTTGATGATGCTCAATCTGGAGAAGAGCGAATCTGGACAGGAAATCGGGATTTCGAGCATCCACGAGCCGGACACGAACACAACGCTTTACCTCAAGTTAGCGGATGTTCAAATTCCTTGGTGGGATCTCCTTCCGAAGATTATCATCAGCTCCTCAGCCAACAATCTCGAAGCCCTCTACGCAGAGTACGAAGGTCAGCATCCAATCTCGGGTGCGAAAGATGTCACTGTGTTGAACGACGCTGTATACATCTCAACGGATAAGCTCTTTGGAAGCTCGTCCATCACTTTCTCGCCTACCCTCAAGACAATGTGGCAGCAGTCCTCAGGCGACACTCCTGCATCCTACTATACTCCGTACTACTATTTCTTGGAGCAGCTTATCAACAAGACTAATACCTGGGTCAAGGCAAACAATTACTACTCCTACACCACAAAAGTGCAGCGAGGAGGAAAGCTGAAGACACTTGGGTATGTGCAGCCATACTTCACGTCGGAGCAGTTTATGCAGGAGGGCATGGATTACTTTGGACTCTACACACTCTACGATGCAACTCCGCCTATGGTGTACACAGACGAGCTTCTGTTAGGCGACAGCGAGTTGTCTGCAGTAAGAGCCTCTCAGTGGTGTAATCTCAATATGAGCGAGGATGCCCGGATTGCACGTATTGAGAAGCTCAATCAGTATGCGCGTGAATGGGTCGCCCGGCATAAGGAGCTGCTTGGAAAGGTAACTGACGAGACCTTCCTGAAGTGTATGGCCTTGTCATGTGCTATGGAGCACAACAGGCTGTTTAACACTATGCGTGCGGACAACCTGGAGATATATGAGCTGTCCAATGAGGATCTCATGCGACTTTCCATCGCTGACCACGACACTGTGATGAAGTCCTCCACAATGTCCTATGCGCGGTTCGTCTTCACCGTCGGAGGAACGCCGGCCGTCTATGCCGCTGCGTTTCTGACGCTGGTCAACTTCCTCAGTTCTTGGGTGAAGCCAATCGCCACTCTTGTGGTGTTCTGTATTACCTGTATCAGCATCTTTGTCTTCAAGTTGATTCTGAGGAAGAACAACAACTCGATATACGGGTACATCTGCACGATATTGTTGATGTGCTCGGTGAATGTACTTGGCTCAGTATTTCTGAAGCTGTCCATGTATATACCGAGCACCGGGCTGCCGCCTACGGTGTGCATCTTGGTTCAAATCGTGGTTCAGTGCGCTTACATCTATGCGCTGCTTTGGGTTATCAAGACAGCGGTAAAGGATTGGCGCAATGTTGGGTTCGAGAGGTATAACTCCGGATTCAACAAACTCACTCGTCAGCATCAATACTCCGTCGAGGTTGATACGCCTAAGCAGAAGAATGGGTGGGATTATTACAATGCTCTTGTTGAGCGTCAGCGAAGGAGGCGTAGAAGTCTGTGAATGATGACAGAAAAGTGAGTATGCTCCTCGATATCGACAATTTCTACGGGGAGCACGAGGGGAGGCTTGGCCCTACCCTGAAATTCCTGCTCATAGGTGGGGCACCGATCTTGCTCTGGGTCTACACGGGCTTCATTGTTCCTGCTTTCCTGTTCTTCCCCTTTTGGGTGGTGTGGCTGATTCGCGTCGGCCTCATCACCCTAGGGAGGGAGCGGGACAGGCTCGTCCAGTTCCGCAAGCAGATCAATGATGAGTATGCTTCCATCTATGAGCTACTCAATATCAAGACGATCCATCAGGACGGGTGTATCGAGTATGTAAACGGCATGGTTGCATATGCGGTGGTGGCTGTAAATGGCACCACCTACGACCCGACTACGCGTGCACAGCAAGTGCACGACTTCATGTCGCTCTTCGGAAATGACTATGACGTGGACGTGTATATCCAAAATATCACGGACATGAAGAGCCTGGAGGAGCGTTACAACAATGTAAAGCTATTTGTTGATCCAGAAGCAGCTAAGGACTTTATTGACATCATCGATCACAATCGGAAGGTAGTGTATTCGCAGAGTAGGCTTACTAGGATTGTGTTCGTGGTCAAAGGCCGTAAAAGCTACTGGACGGACATTCGCGACAACTGCAAGATGGCCGTATACTCCGGGCCGGCAAAAGCCTTCAAGGAGGTTAAAATCGGCCTTCGTGAGGACATCCAGGAGATCCTGAATACGGATATCCGCGGCATGGTAGATCTGGACTCTCTGCTCCAGAAGAAGTATGCCACGCACCAGTACTATGGCTCCAGAGTCCTGTATTTCGACGAGAAAGAGGAGCCTGTGGATGACAGGACGGAAAACGAAGAGAGGGGGTTTATGGTAATCGATGGCTAGGACTATCATCGTTGTGTCAGCACTGGTAGACGCCACCATCCGAGAGGGCCAGGCCGATACGACCTTTATCCTGAAGCACACAATGGAGGAGTTGGCAGAGCACATTGAGTCCACCCCCGTACGTGCTGACTATTTGTACTTCACGCAGGAGACGATTCCCCACACCAATACCACCCTTAACTATCTGATCTCCATGTTGGAGAACCCGTTCCTCAAGGTGGACAAGGTGTGCTATGTCACAGAGAAGGGTGCCAAGGAGCTGCCTTCCATACATTACATTGTCGAGGAAAAAGGCTTCGACAACTGGGAGATCGTTGAAGGGTATCTGACTCGGGAATACGTCACCGGCGTCATAACCGGAGCTATGCGGACGGACAGCTTCAACAAGCGGCGCAAGGCGCTTTACAGAGTGCCGAGGGCAGCCTACCTCCAGGATCGAATCAAGAATCGTGACAGCCTGGAGGAGCCGTACGAGGATGATGAGCGGATGCTCAAAGAAGTACCGCCGGTTGAGGTTCCGGAGCCGACTATCTCGGACTCTGAGGAGATCGCTCCTATTGTTCATATTGCAGGGCTGGATACGGAGGAGCGGACAGCGCTTGTCTTCCTACTCGCACAGTACCTGTCTCTCGAAGGTAAGACACTGATCATCGATAAGGACAGCGCATACCACACGCTGAGCGAGTTCGTTACGAAGTCGGGAGTTGAGTGCAAGCAGATCACGGTCACAGAATTCCTGGACGATCCGGAGCGCGCTCTGGAGATCATCAAAACTTGCAGCGAAAAGCTTATCTGCATAACGGCTGTGGAGCGTGTCAGCTACTCCTATGCTTTCCTTTGCAATGTCCTCTACAGCAATTTGAGCACAAAGATCTCCTACTTTGTTCGTGAGGATGACTTCGACGAGGCTCCGCTCACAATGCCCTATATTGTGTGCGTTCCGTCTTCGGTTCTTGGAATTCTGAAGACGTGTGAGCAGGTAGACAGCAACTACGTCAAGCTGATGCACTTCGTGGGCGTAAATCTTCAGTCCCTGCCTGAGACCAGAATTCTGAACGGTAATACGATGGCCACTATCATTTCTGATGTGCTGGAGACTGATATCGACGAGACTGTGATCCTGAACATCAGATCTCTTAAGATTGGAGGTGAGTCTGGGTATGATCTACGAAGCATTATTGAACTATGACAACGACGTCGTCATCAAGGGAAACCGGTGCATCACAACTCCGCAGGAGCTCTACCAGGCCCTCGTCTACAAGGACACCTCCGAGATCCGTATGCATCGGGACTTTGCCGAAGCCTTCTTCACTCCGTCCGGGCTGAGCGATTTCGTACAGAATGCGCAGACCGTAAATCCGTTCTGCACCATCGTAGTGGATGCGGATGTGAGAGATTTCCGCCTGCGCGCGATTAAAGCCCTCGACTCTTACACTTCTGTAGAGGAGGTCATCTTCCAGCTGCAGGCACATCCCAAGGAGATGATGGAGGTCATCAAAATCCTTTGCGGCAACTACATGGACACTTATTCGGAGACGCTGGTGGCAAACAACAAGGTCTCAGCACTTCAGCTTCAGAACTCTGAGTTGCTGAGAAAGCTTTCTGACGCGAAGGAGGATAACCAGCGAATTCTCAGGGACAAGTCCATGGTGGAAGCCCAGCTCGGGATGCTGGTGGGGCGTATCAACTACTCCTACGAGAAAGATATCGATCCGTCTCAGTTCATTCAGATTGAGGGAAAGAGCAGATTCACACGCATCCTCTACATCAAGGAGCGCACGCGCGTACGCTATGTGGACACGCTCCTCTACTACCTCAAGGAGATCCTGAAAACGCTCTATGGCGTCCCTGCCAGAGAGGTCGTGATAGGGCCGTACTACTCCTACGGCGGCATCAAGCTGTATCCGGGTTTGCAGCCGTCCTTTGACCTCTCCTACTCGCAGCTTTATCAGTCCGACATATACATGCCCGGCTTCCAGCCCGGAGTGATGTCGGACATCTTGAAGAATCCGTCCAATGTCGAGTATCTGATCGTTCTGGATCGCTGCGGCTTCGAGGTGCCGCATATTCTGGGCGATGGGGTTGAGTACGTGTACACGATGTCTGACCTGGAGGACAACTTCGACAGGTTGGATCCTCGGCGTATTATCTCCTACTCCCGCAACACCCTCTACATCCCACACATCGAGGGATTTAATGATCTGAGCGTGGAGGACAGAATGGTCCGGTATTCGTCGACGAAGATTATCAAGCATCTAATCGAACTGCTTGAACATAGATAGGGGGAAAGGCATGTCCAATCAACAGGAGCGAACGGTTGCTTCTCAGCTGAAAGACATCAGTAAGAAGAAGCAGAAGAAGGAGCGCTTCATCCGACTGAGGATGTGGTTCTCCACGATCATCGCCGCCCTGTATCACGATCGTGGCTCTATCCCGGCGAATATTGGCAACAACTTGCTGATCGGGAATAACATCTACATCACGAAAAATGCTCTTAACGCCGTGATCATGATCAAGGAGATGTCCACAGACACACCGGTGGCGTTTATCTCTGAGCTCATTAAGTCCGTGAAAAGTAAGGTCCCTGATGTGACTGTGGACTTTACTATGAAAAATCAGCGGCATCATTTCGATGTCAATTCTAACGACCTCAAGTCGCGCATCAACAACTGGTCGGCAACTCTGGAGGCTCCCATGGTGCCTGACGTACACAAGCGACGCGCCGCGCGCCTGCTGTACACCGTGGATATCGCCCGCTCTGGTGAGCAGCTCTACCGCTCTCAGCTCTACATCATCGTACGGGCTAAAACCGGCAGCCAGCTGAATAAGGGCGTCGAGCAGGCTTGTGCCTATCTCGGTTCTATCGGGGCTGTGTACAAGGTTATCAAGAATGATATGCGCACTCACCTTGATCTGATGCTGCTTATGTCTGACCTTCGCAGCCAGACGCATAAGGACTTCGCTACGAATGTTATGTCCAGGCAGACGATTGCGGAAGTGCTTCCCGATACTCAGGGAATGAACGATGACAAGGGAACCTTCCTGGGCATTGACCAGAAGATGATGGGCCCCTACTTCATCAACTTCCGCTCCTCGGCGAAGGCCAAGAACATCGTGCTCGCAGCGGCCTCTGGCGTAGGCAAGACTTTTCTGGCGCAGAACTGGTTCATGGATATGCACGCTACAGGGTTCAATATGTGCATCATGGACATCAAGGGTACGGAGTTCACCGCCTTTACGCACGCGACTGGTGGTGTGATTCTCTCCATGCGCCCCTCGTCCACCTACTACGTGAACACCTGGAAGCTGGACAAGGAGGAGGCGGGTAACGACCCTCGTGTCTACTTCGATGAGCGGTTCAATCTGTCCAAGGAGACTATGATGTTGTTGGCGGATCTCCCGGAGTCTATGAAGTCCCAGGGAGAGGCGCTAATCGAGGAGTTTATGCAGTCCCTCTACCTGCAGATGGGAATCACGGGGGAAAACGTGAACACCTGGTATCGTTCCGACAATCTCACGCCGTACGATGTCTTCGATATGTTTGAGCGTTTTTGCTCTACGGATATCAGGAGCAAGTATGCCGGGGTAGCAGAACGGATGCTTACACGTCTCCGCATCTACATGAGCAGGACGGGATCGAACTCTCATATGTTCAGAGATGCCTTCAACTATAAGGACATCCTGGACACGAAGGTGCTGACCTTCGACTTTGGTATGCTGGAGGCCGGTACCTCTACGGATCAGGCAATGTTCAAGGTTCGTGTTCTGTACATGAATCTCCTGAATGACCAGTATGTGTCTTACAAATACAGGAAGGGTGAGTGGACTGGAAAGGTGCTGGAGGAGTCTGGCATCGCTGCGGACTATCTGATTCGCCTGTATGCGAAGGACTTCATGTTGCGGCGCGCACAGAACCAGGTCACGATTCTTTTGGGAAACTCCATCAGTTCGCTCGCGCACAATCCGAATGCTACTGGTATTTTGGAAAACGCAAACATCCTCGTACTGGGAGCATTGAACAAGTCAAGCCGTGAATACCTGACCGAGGAGTTCGGGCTGGATAAGGAGTGCGACGAACTGGAAGAGCTGTTCACCAATCCGGACTACACCAACACCTTCTTGCTGGTGAACAAGATGCAGAAGGATGCCACTACGGCATTGCTGAAGGCTTATGTCCCGCAGCGGGTGGTAGAAGGGAAGCTGTTTAAAGTTGTCAATACGGAAGATGCTTAGTATTTTCCTGGCATGTTGCATACCTGTCATAACCACATTCGTGGTGTGGTCAGTGTACCTGGAGGATCCAGAAATGGAACCCGGGTACACTGGCTACCAGGTTGTACTGCCGTCGGTCACGTATGCGGACCTGATTCGTAATTTTTCTACAGCCCATAAGCCATACACACCTAAGCCGCCACAGGGCGAAACGTCGGTGGACACTCCAGAGGATGTTCCGCTGCAGCCGTCAAATGATATGAAGATCAATGCGGTGTATAGCGATTTGTCACGCGAGTTGAACACGTATCTCTACGATGTGTGCCAGCAATATGCGGGTAATCTGTTTTGCAGTGGAATACAGCTCTCTCCTCTCTTGCCGCTTGCAGAGGCTAATTTAGAGGGTGGGCGTGTGGACCGGAGTCAAACTTTTTCGGCCATGGCGAGTACATCCGTCTACGACTTCTCAAGCGTGGAGGAGCTGAAAGCATTCAACGTGGTACGTGTGCTGGATAGTAAGGAGACTTGGCTAAAAATGTCGAGTGAGTACTATACTCGCGATCGTGGCGCATTGCAGTGCAACCCGAACTACGGAGGAAATGATCCTGCGTATGGTCCGTCGGAGCGCTCTTTGCTCGACGCCTATGTTGCTGAGCACGGTGTACCGGATTATGGGACAAACACTGACAGCCGCGGAAACACGTTCACCGTGGCGGACTGGATTGACTACTCACGCACAAAGTTTGGAGACAGATTCAACGTGGATTCGATGGTCAGGATTTTTGCTGACGAGAAAGCTTCAACTGAAATCCCTATAATAGAGCGAAATTTTTCCAACATACAGAACGAGTATCACGTTTATGCAATTATGTCCTACAACCATTGGATTGGCTCTGGGTTTATGACAATGGACGAGGACATTGCGTATGCTGGATTCAAAACAATCGGGAGGGCCTACGAATACTGTGAGGCAATAAGCTCTCCCAGGGCTATAGAGATTATCTATTCCCAGTGCCTACAGGACATTCAATCAGCACGCAGCCGCGGAGCCTACCCTCCTAGATGCCTAGACAAAACAGGTGGGAAACGTGTTTTCGATCTGCTCGTGCAGGAGGGTGTCTGTAAGGACTGGGATTACTATTTTCGTCATAAAAAGACGGGAGGTTGGGATCAAGGAGACACTGCATGCACCTATGCCCTTGGTGTAATCTACGGTGTTATGCAGATGAACCTGCTCTATTCGGGGTACTGAGAAGGAGGTTTGATTTTGATGCAGGCAGTTCAAACTGTCGGCGCAATGCGATACCAACGTCGGTACACACGAAAGCACACAATCGTTATTTCAGTATTCAAGAAGTTCATCATACCATTTGTACTGATATTCACAGTGATGTTTGCTGTTTTTATTCCCACTGGAGCTGATACAACTGAGAATGTTGTGATGGCGGTGACAGCATCTCGCAGTACCGCACAGTCTGCGGCTCACACTCTTTACGAGACAGCTGCTGCACGTAAGGACCCTAATGATGGGTATACGGATAACAGCACTAAAGAAGATTGGATCGTCACAGGATCAGGAGATGAGATGCTGGACCGGGCCTTGTCTGCGTACAACTACATAGCGTATCACATGGATCCTGCCCTGGACTACATCTACGGTGATCTGACATTCGCCTCGCCTCGCCTTCCTAGAGACGGGGCGGATTTTTCTTCTATCGATCGTCGAGTACTAGCAGCTGGATTTGTTGCGTGTTTCAAGAGTGAGATCGGTGGGTGCACGAATGGTGTCGATGTTGTGGAGAACTGGAATAATATCAACGCACTCAGGCAGGCTTGGCTTGGTATGTCTTACGAGCAAAAGCTTGCTGCTCTGAAGGATGATGCATGGCTCCGGAACAAGGGGTGGGCGCTCACAAGCACTCAATCAGCAGGTCACTGGGGATATGGAATTATTCAGTTCACGAAAGGAAGGCGCGTGAATCTCGCATCTTTTGGAGAACACGAGAACATTGATATCACGCAGCTCTCTGGGCAAATGCTTTATGTTTTGGTGGAGTGGTACTGCATGATAAACAGTACCACAGTGCCATATTTTCAAGACAGATTACTGGGCAAACCATTTACCGCGGAATCTTGTGCCCTTGCGTGCGATCTGATTTATTCCTACACGGTCTATTCTGGAGCTGGGTACCCTGCGGCTTCGTTCCGTCAGGATAGACACAACAACATAAACACCGACAACTGGTATGGGACAGGCATGACCATGTTCGAGGCCTTACAGGCGTTTGACGCGGAGGGAGTGTCTGCCTTCGCTAAATGAGAGGGGGTGGCGTCATTTGATTAGGACTTTAAAGACGGCAATTTTATCTATATGTGGATTGCTTTTGGTGTTTACGTTTATGCCAACGGGGGATTCAGCAGCAGACGTGGTATCCGGGTACCAGAGAACACTGGTCTTTACACAAAGTGGCGCCCTCCCCTACCAGTACATGAGTGTTCTGGAAGCAGGAGATCCGCTTCTGCAGGCTGTTGAGCAATCTGCGGGAGATCGCGTGGACTACGTGTGGGTCAAGGAAGATGGGACGCCTATTAAGGAATACAGGAAAACAAGTACATTCCCGCAGCGCGGTGGAACTGTGTCTCGGGTAGAGGATCACACCGGAGGAACAGGAGACTATCACATGGGCACAGACTTAGTGCCGATGGATACGTCCTATAAAAGCGAACCGGTCTACCAGGTCGCCATCTGGGGTGGGACAGTAATTAAGGTCGGAGATAACCCTACCGGATGGGGCCACTATGTGGTAATCGACCATGGAAACAACTTTTACACCAGATACGCGCATTTGGGATATGGAAACGCAGGTGCACTTGGTGGGAAAGCGCCTGTGTGGCAAAGTGGTCATGGAAATGAGTCTTCTGTCACCGTTAAGGTCGGTGACGTTGTCAAGCCAGGAGACAAGCTCGGATACGTAGGAACCACTGGAAGTTCTTCCGGGGTACACGCCCATATAGAGCTGATTCTGTGCACAGAAGGGTTTAATGATGGAGCCAACAGGTTCCTGAATTACTACTACGGTGGTGTGGACAACATCCTGCGTGGCGGAAAATCGCTGAGTGAGATCACATGGTATCAAATCAAAGGGGACAAGTCTGTCATCACAGACATGGCTGACTGGGACACCTTGGTATCGGAGGAGGGCGCTGCATGAAAAAGATTGCCAGACTTCTGTTTGTTCCCGTACTCCTTATGGTAGTGTTCTCTCTCATGCCGACTGGAAGCTCTACCGATGAAGTGCTAGCTGGGTATCAAAGCACCACTTCTTTTTCCGCTTCAGGGAGCTCCTATCTTCTCTACATGATGCAGTTTCGCCTGGCAAAGGATTCAGACTACGATGCAAAGTTTGCATCAAGTATTGGTCAAAGCATTTCAGCGTTGGCAGTGGATCTTTGCGAGCAGCTAGGCAATGGCGGAAACACTTCTTACTCGGATGCAGGAGGGAGAAAGATTGGGCAGTTTCGGTATAGTACATCGAGTACCGGTGACTACGCGACAAGCAATGCGCTGCGTAGTAGCGTTGTCGAGATGCTGCGTAACCCATCAAAGACGAGCAATATATCGTGTTGCGCGTTTGCCACTTTTTGTTGGGAAGTACTTCTGACTGGGAACTCACCATATGGGACTGGCTGTACTACGACAGTCGCCGGAAACTTTCAAAATATCATCGAGGGCGATGGGACAATGCAGTATGTCATTGATCATGCAAAGCCTGGTGATATTTTGTTCTACACAAAGATCGCCGGCTCTTCTCCCCCAACAGCAGTAAATGGGGCCTATAGTCACGCAGAACTGTACATAGGCTCGTATTCGGGAGTGGATGCGAGGGGAAACCCATATGAGATTGAGTATGCCTGTGCTGGTTCCAATGAACCTACGAATAGGCGTGATGCGTGCATAAAGCCGTTGGCTACAACTGTGCCTCGTGGCCGGTACGTGTACTTAGTCTCACTGGAAAAATGGGTGGCCTCTGGTAACACTCCTGTGAATAATGCAGACCAGGTGGAGTCTATTGAAGACATTGTGGTTAGCGGACGTTAATAATCGTGATGAAAGGGTGATTGGATTGAAGACAAAGTTTGGCATCATTGCTACTGTCGTAATTGTCATAGCAGTGGCTGTCGGTGCGGTGCTTATCAACTATAATCTGCACAGCACTTTCAAGACCATGCAATTCATAGAGGGCCGGCTGAGGAATGGCACATTTATCGACTACGACCACTCTATCGATGTGGAGTCGGCCGAGGACCTCGGCTGGTGGAAGAAGGACGGGAACTGGTACATCATGTACGGCAAGCTGCAACTTGAGTTCACGCCTGACCAGCTGAGAGATCCTACTTTCCTTGAGCAGGTCGGTCGGATTGGGCTGGATATTCGTGGCGACTTAGACAGTGGCAATCTGCACTTCTACTGGTTCAATACGGAGTTGGAAGAATGGGTCCCAAGATAAGTTGCTGTGCTTTGCTTCTACTCATCCTGCTATGTGGATGTACTCGAGTTGTAGAGCGGCCCTATATGTATATTACCGATGGAGTTTATGTGTATGGGGACATGGTAGAGGATTGTGGTGTTATGCGTAACCGAACCCCTACCGACACTCAAGCCCTTCAGTACATTACGGATGATAGTGGGATATCCCTAACTCCTGGAGAGTTGGCTTCTTATGATGGCTCGCTCTACTCCCTCTCAAACTATCGAGAGTTGTTGTTATCCAATGGTTATGTCATTGATAGCGAAATTCGCACGGCAGACATATTGGATACAACACTCTCGTTTGGAGAGGACAAGGTTAGGTTGATATACCAACCAAGCGGAAGCATCAGAATACTGTTCAAGAATTCGAAGGGCGCAGCTCATATACTTCTGGAGGGGGTACAGTGATGGATTGGGACAGAGTTCTTGATGTGTTCTTCGACATGGTGCAAGACATTGTCGAGAGTATCACACTTCCTACCGGCAATAGTCTAGTGCCTACTTTCATCTATTCCGCTATTATCACTGTGGCATCGGTGGTATCGCGCTTTATCTCGCCAATTACATTCATTGACTGGCGAGGGGCACTTATTGCGACTGTGCTTTTACTCATTCTTGCAATCATTGAGGGGAGAGGTGTAAATGAAGTATCTCGACTGTATCGAGTTGTTAAAACTGGCACTGCAGCTCTTAAAGAGCGGACAAAGAGACCAGGTTCCGCTCTCGAAGCTCCCGGAGGTACAAACCCTGGTGATGAGGTGCCTGAAGAGGTCGGAGAACCTTCCGATGGTACAGGCGAAATGTAACGACCTCCTCATGGGCATCAGCGTGGCTCAGGCCAACCAGTCTGTGGTATACCTTCCGCAGTCTATGCGTGATGTGTTGGTCCAGGGAATCCAGAGTTGTCTGTCCGATATCTGCGACGCAGCCTGGGCTTATTACTCGGTGCGTGACGTGGAGGTTACTGATCAGACCATGCCTCTGCTGAGAACCGTGGTCTACTACCATTTCAACAAAAGGGAGTGAGAGCGAATGCTTACCGATATGTTTACCTTGCAGCAAGTTCTTCTGTCGTTTGAGAACACGCTGCGTATCGAATATACGGAGACCGACGTGGCCCGCATCATCAAAACTGCCAGACAGAAGTTGGAGAACGCCTATCAGTGCAGACTGGATCAGCCGGTGTACACTGTGCAGGCTCAGAACGAGCTGGTGTCGGAAAATCTCAACGTGTTCCTCCAGGAGCTTGCGGAGTGCCTGAAACAGCTCACCGCGCTCACGTCGATCTCCATGTACACCAAGAAACCGCCCATTAACCTGGCTGATGTGAACTATCTCGGTTTCACCTCTGAGACGCTGACTACGGCACTTAAATACCTGCAGGATCGTGTGTGCTATGAGAAGCGCGGCACGATTATTCCAGCTCTGGTCAGCGCCCTGAACAATGTGGAGATGTCTCAGATTAAACGCCTGTTCATCGTCATGTTGGTGATGGAAAGCCTGGGACTGTTCGAGGGCGTTGCTGCCTGTGCGCAGCTTCTCTACATCGGGGGGCTGGTGCTGTGAAACTCTATATCACCGGCCAGAAATTGAAACCCCTGTGTGGGGTTGTGATTCACCCTCAGTTCTTAGGACTGAAGGTAACGCATCTGACGCTTGCTAGCCAGACATGGGATGCCCTGTTCATCGATATTGATGAAGACATTCCCGAAGGCTCTCTGAGGTTCTTACCCAGCAAGTGCAAGAGCATTCGGGTCAGCTGCCCGGAGCGTCCCTCGCTGCACCAGCTTCATCTGTTGGTGGAGCTTTACCCGGAGTTGGATGGCAAACTCCGCAAGGCATTTCTGAAAGGGGAAGGTATTGGTGGGATACTGCCCGAAATGTGGGAATACGGGGAGGAAGTTGGACGGGAGTCCGTGTGACTGTCAACTCCCTACTGAAACGATCTACAGCGACCTGGTCGGCCTAGACATACCTGACCAATATCAAGGGGTCAGATTTTCTAGGGCATTGGTACCATTGGATTGCGGTGAGTACTACGGCAAGACGCTGGAAGAGCTACACCAGCAGATTACGACATTGCATTTGTCCAACCAGAATATCTGCATCTGTTCGCCTCCTATGCACGGCAAGACAGTTTGGTCTTATTCGTGTATCCAAAATCTGTTTCGTCAGCGGCTTCCGGTCGTTCCTCTGTGGGACGTGCTCGAGCTGAGACGAATGATGTATGACTACGATTTAGGGAGGTCGGACAGTGCAGATTTCTACGATGTAAAATATCTGTTTCTGAAAATCCCCGCGGAGGTAACGTATCAGGTTCGCACTACGATTGCTACGATTATCGACCGCCGGGTACGCAAGGGAAACAGTACTATTTTCATCTACAACGGTACCTGGAGCAATCTTACTTTTGGAGATGAACAGGGTATCTTGAAGGGGCTGCAGGGAGATGGTTCCTTCTCGTCCATCAAGGTCTACAACTATTGGAAAAGGAGTGAGTAACGTGCATGACGTGTGGGTGTCAGGCGTATTTGATGCTCGAGAATCGAAGCCTGCGAGGGGTGCCTGGCTGTGCCCCACGTTAGGCGTGTACGCAGTTACCAAGAGGTCGCGCGCTGTGGATATGAACGACGGACTGCGCATTGGGTGCGCTATGGCAATTCTATCCGCTATCAACTCGCTTGGGGAGGATCTGACTATCCACCTCCCTAAGTATCCGGCGCCGCGCTGGGTGGTCAATCCGAATCGTTCCGTGCCCCTCCCCAACCTGCTGTATAGGATTCTCTACAGGACGGAAGTACATCCCAGAATAGAATCTAACGCTGTTCGAGTGGTTACTTCGGACAGCGATTTTTATACGGGGCAACTTCATGCGCTTCTTACACGAGGGGAGGTGCCGAAGACGTGTATATTGTGAGTTTACATTACTTCGACAGTAGTGGGCATTGTCTTGGCGATGGCAGCATGTTGGCTCCCGGTACGGACCCATATGCGCTGCGCGAGTACGTAAAGGCGCAGGACAGTAGAACGTTCTGCGGTTTCAGTCCGGCATACATCTACGCTCTTCCTGAGAGTGGGGATCCGGTCTTAGTCAAATTGGGAGGTCAGTTTTATGAACGCTAAAGCTTACGTGGACGGATCCTACAACGCGGCTACCAGGGTGTACGGTGCCGGTGCCGTACTTTTCCTTGGGGGGGACGACAAGCCGATATTGCTGTCCCAATCTGGGAACCACCCCGCCTTTGTCAACTCCAGAAACGTGGCCGGCGAGGTCATGGCCGCTATCCTCGTGATTGAGGCCTGCAAGAGGATCCCTGGTCTCGGGGAGCTCACCATCTATTACGACTACGCCGGCATCGAATGTTGGGCGAACGGAAACTGGAGAGCGAACACCATCCTGTCCAGGGAGTACCGCGAGGCTGTGCGTAGCCTGCCCTTCAAGATTTCCTTCCGCAAGGTGAAAGCGCACTCCGGTGACCTTAACAATGAGAAGGCCGACCGGCTGGCCAAGGAGGCTTGTGGCCTGTGAAAAGAGACATTATGAGTCTTGTTTCCTGAATCGCATTTTCAAGACGTCGCAGATGCGGCGCAGGGTTGACGCAGCCCTCTACAAACTATCTATAAGGGGACAAGCACATGCTTCACAGTATCTTTAGCTACTTTATCGCTCGTAGTGATGGTGCTGATGCAAAGCGGCTTGGGTATCTCTCATGGTTTGTTCTCCAATTCCCAGAAGACGAGTTTCGCCGTGAAGAGGCGATCTTCAGAGACTTCATGGGGTACTGTACCAAGCTGTCGGTGCCGCTCAAGCAGAAGTACTTAGAGGTCTACTTGAGCACGGAACTGAAAAAGTTCCTGGTGTCGAGTAAGGTAAAGATCGACGGTACGGAGAACCTTTCCTACGATGAGCCCAACTCGTTGGAGACCGCCTTGGTCACTACGAAAGAAGTTATGCGTGCCAGCTTCCGCGAGCTGGAGGGGCATGACGTATCCTTTGAGGACTTTCCTGTAGATGTAGACAAGTTCATGAAGGAGCGTCTTGACGAGCGGACCGTAGAAATCCTTGGTCGCACTTTTGACCTCATTTCGCAAAAGGGCGATCCAGGGGGAGGAGCCGCTTGGGCACGAGAGCAATTAGCTGCTCTGTCTGACATCTATGACGAGTCGGCAGTTGAGGAGATTACGGATGGAACTGCTACTTCTCAAGCTATGGAGCCGCTCGTAGACACTGGAATACCCGCCATTGACAATGACCTGGTCTCCTTGTGTCGCACACAACTTTTGGATATCTCTGCTCCCCCTGGAGCTGGTAAGACGAGATTCGCTCTTGGTGTGTTTGCACACCGTGCAGCGTTGAAGGGTCTCAATGTCCTCTATTTTACTCTTGAGCAGAGTAGAGCCGAGGCTGAGGCAATGCTGACCGCAAGGCACGTCGTGCATATGTTCGGCGCTATCATTTCTGACAAGATGATCACCACCAATAGCGTCCCTCCCGAACTACTCCCTAAGGTGGAGGCTGCTCGCATCGACCTGTTTGAGAGCGGCAAGTACGGCAAGATTGGTATCCAAGAGGCGGATCTGTATCTTGAGGACTTCATAGAGAAGATCAAGACTCAAGACAGAATCAATGGGCCGTATGACATTATCATTATCGATCACATGTCTCTACTCCAATCCAATCCTCCCAAGTACGGAAGGGCCCTGGATGACTACAAGATCGTGGCCAAGGGATATCGGTTGTTCAAGCGCTATGTACGCAAGCACAAGAAGGGCGGAATCAGCGTAAACCAGTTCAACCGCGAAGGTATTGCTGCTTCTAAGGCAGACAAGGAAATTGATGCAACCATGGGCGCAGGCGGTATTGAGGCGTATCGGTCTACTGACGCCAACATTACCATCACCTACACGGAGACTATGGCTGCACAGGGTCTGCGGAAAATTTCCCTCCCTAAATCCCGCTCGTCTGCCGGGTTCGGTTCCATTATGCTTACGACACGTCTGGGCTGCTGCTATTGGGAGCAGGTACGGAAGCGTCAGGTCTGAGTTGGAGGAGAACATGAGAGAAAAGTTAGAGTTTCCGCTGTTTTATCTTATTTGGGTTATTGCAGTTGTAGAGTTGCTACTCTCTGTACATGCCGATTGCTTGCTACAGATTGCCATTCTGGGTGCTATCGGGATTGGCATCACGGCCATCTTTGTGTTCGTGTGGTGCGGTGAGGATGACATTGTGCAGATGCTGCTTAAGCCTATATTGGCAGTCATGTTGGCTGCCATTCTTATCTCTTCTTTTGTGACTGGGGTTCCGGTGATGTTTTGTGTACTAGGTCCGGAGTATCTGGTCCTCTTTCAAATGGAAAGGGTGTATTAGTTTGAGCATGCCTACAAATCTCGAAGCGATTCAGGCAGTCCTCGCTTCTGAGAGATTTCTGGACGAGCCGGTGACAGAGTACAAACCAAAGTCTGCCGGCGTCAAGTTCGACTTGGGAACTGCCGCCGCCATGCGTGAGCATTATCGTAACAACCTGCTTGAGGTCCCAGGAAGGATTGTTGTCGGTAGCTCCGTGATTACGACTACTCCCGAAGTGATGGCCGTGCTGCGTGCGCTCCTCTACACGGGGTGTTGTCGCATCGAAGATCGAAGTCTGGCCTGTCGTGAGGTTTTTACGCGGGCCTGTAAGGTCGGATCCTTCATCGGTACGCAGGAGCTGCTCTCCACTTTTGAGGAGAGGCCCAGCAATCCTTTTGTGCAGGTACTGCAGGAAACGATCAAAGAGCTGTTAGGGGTGCTGTGATGGCGAAAGCTGCTGTCTATTATAGCGTACCCAGCAATATCGAGGCGGCGGTGCGTAAGGATCCGAACATCGTTGACATGGCCCAGGTTACCGTCGAGGGCGCGCTGCGCGATATGATCAATGCTGCCCGTGCCGAGTTCCCTGACGGGGATCCCAGTGGTTCCGAGATCAAGGGTGGTCGTGATGAGCTGAACGGCAAGGTGAATTCCGACTTCACCATCTACGAGGTGGAAAAGGAAAAGAAGGAGCAGGAAGCCTCAAATGGCGGCAATGATTCCAGCTCTCTTATCACGGACGTTACCCAGGGGGTGAGCTGATGCAAATTAGTATCTTTGGCCGTACTGATAAGCGTGCCTGTATCTATACGCTGCTGAAAATTCTCCAGCCTATGGGGGATGTGGCGGTTGTCACCAACAACCGCCACTTCATGCGGCTCACGGAAGACGGCACCCCCTTCGGCTATTATCAGAACATCTCGATCTTCGTTACGGACGCAACTGCTGATGAGATGTGGCACGCCATCGAGCATCGCCCTGATGACTTCGACCATGTCATTCTCGACAATCTCTACAACGAGGACACTGATCTGATTCTTTACGTCCAGGGAGCCGGGGTCGAAGCTCTGGACGAGTACCTGTTTGATACCTTCGAGGATATGCAGGTTATCAATATGGGGCGGGGTAAGAACGCGGTACCCTACACCAAGGAGCTTATGGAGAACCTCGAGAAGATTGAGTACTTCCGCAAGCTCAGCGCTCCGTCCCCGGGCATGTTGTCCGTGTTGGCAAAGATTCTTTCCGGACCTTTGAACATGCCCGCTAAAAACATTGTAAAGGTGGCGAGTAGGAAATGAAGATTGCTGTTGTCTCCCCGGTTGGTCGGTGCGGCTCCACCGTCGCTACTTTGCTCATGGCATACACCATGGCCTATACGCAAGGACGTACGGTCCGGCTGTGCTATACCGGAGAAAACCACGCCATTAAGCGGTATGTCGGTAAAGACACCGCTGAGCGTGATGCTACAAGAACCATCTCCCAGGTATCTAAGCTCCTGGAAGCTCATGCGATTGCTCCGGATGACCTGGGTGATTATTGCCTCAAAATGGGCACCAACATCGATATCATGGACTCTTGGGACAGCGCACTTACGGAAGAGGAAGTTACCTCTCTCCTGGTGTTCACCTTCTCTCGCAACGTGGCCGATTACATTTTCTGTGATCTCGCCTACAGCATCGAGGATGACACCTCCCAGGCAGTCCTTAAGGCCTGCGACGTGGTAGTTGTGGTGTCAGAGCCGTCCAGGGCCTCCCTCAAGGCTATTCGCGATATGCAGGAGTCGGAGTACTGGCCCAAGGGAAAACCCTGTATGCTGCTGGTTTCCAAGTATGGCGAAGAGATCGACTCTCTCGACAACCTTGCGAAGCAGGCTCAGTTCAAGAAGAGAGCGACCTGTAAAATCCACTACAGCCCGCTTATCACCAAGTACTGCAACAGTGGTCAGCTGGACACCATCATTCCTTACATCATTCAGCGAGATCCCAGAGTAATCGAGTTCAACGCTGATTTGAAGGAGTGTACCCAGTTCCTCCTTTCTCTGCAGGAAGCAAAGATTAAGTGGGAGGGGTAACATATGTCCTTGGAGGTAATCCTCACCCTTGTTGCTCTTGCCCTTGTCGGGGTGTCCGTGGTGCTTCTGTACCGGAAGCGCAAGAATGAACGCCCTGATGCCGTGGTGATTGAAAAACTCACCATGGACAAGCTCCTCAACGATGTGAAGGTCGAGCTGGCCGACATTATCAAGGAGGAAACTTCCTTCGGAAAAGACGACGAGGAGTGGGAAGCCGCATACAAGCGGAAGAAGCGGCTAAAGGCCGCAATGAAGAACTGCATCTATGGCATTGAGGCTGACAAGATCATCGTCAAAGACCTCATCCGTGATGTAATTAAAACAAGGCTCCCTACGGAAGAAGCCATCGCGGAGCTTATCGACTTCAATGGCGTATACCTTGATCCCATGGTGAAGTGGGAAATCCTGATGTACTTCCTCAAAAAGAAGTACAAGAAGGACGCGCTGTCCTACATCATCAAGACCTACGGGTGGGATGCTGTCAGATACGATATTGAGGACCATACCACCCCGCACCACCTCGTCACGATCGAAGATCTCGAAGCAGTCTATCGTGCCGAGATCCACAGACCCCTCACCTACTACGAGCAGCTGGACATCCTCTCTACAATCCTGTTTACCAAGTATAAGGGATTCGGGTGTATCGACACTCTGCGGGAGCAGAACGTGGACGGTATCAACATGGGTACCAGCGGCTCTATCATCAGCTCCTTCTTGGACGTCGACTCCGAGCTTCCTAAGGCTCCCAGATCGATCTGGATCTATTACGACGGCAAGTACATCCACCTGGACTTCCTCACTACCTATACCGAGGAGGAAATGCGGCGCATCATCCTGTTGATCTGTATGTATAACAACCCAGGCTCTCTGACGGAGAAGCGCGGCTACATGGTCAACACGATGTACGACAAAACGCGTGTGCTCGCCATACGTCCAGGCGCTGGTGAGTACTGGGCCGTATTCCTGCGTAAGTTCAACATCAAGAACGTTACGTTGGAGAAGCTCTACATCAAGGAAGGGGATCCTGAGAAGGCGTTCATCCCTGTGGAGCTCATCAAGTGGTTCATGATCGGGCGCGTTACCTGTGCGTTCACTGGCCGTCAGGGTACCGGTAAGACTACTGCAATGATTGCCTCCATTGCCTACATCGACGCACGTCTTACCATCCGTATTCTCGAGATGGCCCCGGAGATGTATCTTCGTGAACGCTATCCAGATCGCAACGTCTACTCCGTTTCTGAGACGCAGCATGTCACGGCAGCGGAGTTGCAGGACGCCCTGAAGAAGTCCGACGCCGCTGTGTCGATCGTAGGTGAGGTTGCCACAGATGCCATCGCCGCCCGTATGATTCAGATGGGACAGGTGGCCTCTCTATTCACGATCTTCTCGCATCACGCGAATCGTTCCAAAGACCTCATCAACGCCATCACGAACTCTATCGTAGCGTCCAACGGCGGCGGTGCTACGGCAGCCACGGTGCAGCCGCAGGTAATCGATGTCATCAAGGTCGACGTCCACATGGACTTTGACGTCACCGGCTACCGTTACTTCGAGCGCATCACAGAGATCGTGCCGGTGGACCGCGCCATTCCCGAGTATGACCCCAAGAACCCGCAGCACAGCATCAACAACATCATGCGTGAGTTCTTTGAGATCAGCGCGGTCGGTGAATTGTTCACCACTCAAGACATCGTTCGGTTTGACCGTGACACTCGCACCTATGTTCCTGTTCGCTGGTGCTCCGAGCGGCTGACTGAGTACATGCTCAAGAATATCCCCAAAGAGCAGCTTCCTGCATTCCGGGAGTTCGTTACCTCGAACTGGAAGGAGTGATGCAGCGTGAACATGGCCATACCTGTAATCCTCATTGTCGGCAGTATGTTTGCCTGCGCGATAGCTCTCTACGCTATTCTGATGCACGAGCAGCGGCGCAAGCAACGGGCAGGTAGCGGGGATCTTGCGAAGAAGGCCAAAGCCTACACTTTTCTGAGCGAGAACTTCCTCACGCGTAAAACATTCAGGAAGCTGGTGGAGCAGCTGGCGAGTCTCTCCATCTACAACCTGTTGGAAATCAGGACACTGGCTATCCAGTATTACACCCAGACTCTGGGGCTGAGTCTTACTCTTGTCTTCGTCGGAATCATCGTCTTCCGGGATGTTACGGCTGTGCTCTTGTGCGCTGCCTTCGCCCTGGTCATTTTCCAAACGCTGATTACCAAGAAGATCGACACCACGCACTTCCTTGTGCTGAAGGAGTTCTCAACGACACTGTCCTCTATTCGGGAGGCTTATACGTTACTTGGGAACATCCCTGATGCAATCAGTGAGTGTACGAAGGGTAAGTACCTCCAGAAATCGCTGGATAAGATCTACCTGATCCTCACTGCTACCGATGCGGAGGAGCGTCTGGAATCGTTCTACAGAACGGTCCCATTCCCTATGTTGCAGACGCTGGCCGGCGTGTGTTACCTGCTCAATGATGCCGGTGACGAAAAAGACGATCATGGCGTTTCCGCCTTTAAGTCTGCAATAACCCTTTTGAAACACGAGTGCGATTTGGAGGTCCGAAAGCTCACAAAGCAACGGATGATGTTCTCTATGCTCGAATACCTGCCGCTCGCTCCGCTCCCTTTTGTCGGCGTACTGAAGTGGTTCTTTACGACGTATATGCCGGGAACGAGTGTCATCTACAACGGTATGCTCGGATATATCTCCCAGACCATCATCATTCTGTCTTCCATCTTCGCCTATTGGTACATCACCAGTACCAACTCACCTACCGCTATCCGCCGGAACGACAGAAGTGACTTCGTGGATGCGTTCCTCTACTGGCCGCCTTTCCAGAAGATTCTCCCAAACATTCTTCCCAAGAAGGCGCGAACTCGGATGCAGATTGAAAAGGAGCTGAAGGGTGCACTGTCCAGCAAGGATATCAAGTACATCTATGCTTCGAAGGTTCTGGCGGCGGTTATCGCATTTGTGATGACGCTGTCGGCATTAACTGCGTTCACCTTCCTTGCTAAGGAGTTCACCTACGATAATATCAAAACAGCATCTTTCCTGGGAGGCTCGAACATGTCTGTCCAGGATGCGGAAAAGTGGAGAGAGCTCGACAACTCGCTACTCGCACAGCCCAAGGCTCCGCGCGAGAGAGATCTGCAGGACATCATCCCGACGTACTTCCCTGACATCTCCTCTATGGACCTGAAAGACCAGTGCACGCGCATCATACAGAAATACAACAATTACCACAATCTCCGATTCCATTGGTGGTATGTACTTATCGCCTACGGCATCGGCGTATTTGGTTGGTTCGCTCCTGGAATCATGCTAGACCTTCGAAAGAAGATGGTTCGAGCGGAGGAAGAGGAGGATGTGTTGCAGCTTCAGACTATGCTGGCCATCCTTCGCTATACGAGCTTGGACACTATGGAGGCTCTGTACTGGTTGGCTAGACAGAGTCGCATCTATCAGACAGCCATCTACTTTGCGTATCACGAGTACCCCTCAGATCCGGAGCTTGCGCTTAACCGCCTTCGGGACAAGTCGTCTCTCCCTGAGTTTCAGCAGATCTGTGAGCGACTGCTGTCTACGATCTCACAGGTCACGATACGGGAAGCGTTCTCTGATCTTGAATCTGAGAGAGACCAGATGCTCAGCATCCGCGAAATGGTGCAGAACAATACCATCGAACGGAAGCGGCGCCAGTGCTCTCCTATCAGCCGAGCGCCTCTTATGGCTATGGTGTTTGGGCATGTTCTTATGCCCATCGGGGTACTCGGATACAACGAAGTGACAAACATGATGGGACAGTTGGGAGTTATGTGATATGAAGTTGATAGGCACTGTCAGCAGTGAGCGTAACGCGACTGGATTGTATACGCTCACGATGCACAATCTCTCAATCCCTCTCAGTGGAATTTCAGACGCTCATGCGGGCACGCGGGTATGCGTAGTTGGCAAGCCGAGATGGTCTACGGAGAAGGGGTCCTACTTCAAAGTATCCAAGTGCTGGAGAACCAACAAGCCAGATAAGAATTCCGTTGAGGTGGAAGGCACGATTGTCGATATCTACTCAGAACGGAAGAACAAGCGCAATAGGCGCTCTGCTTGTGTGCTGCTACGCCAAAGCAGGGCGCCATCTTCTACTGTGCTTGTCACAGCGTTGTCATCCAATATCGATATCCTGCAACCCAGTAACCTGTCTATTGGGGAAAGGATAAGAGTTGGTGGCTATATATCTTTCCATGGAAAAGGGCTCCATGTCCTTTACATGAGAACATTAAGTAAGGAGGATGTGAAAGATGCTCGATAAGTTCAAGGGTCTCAAGGGTTCCAGTAAGGCTCTGGTCATCGTGTGCGCCGTCATGGGCGTAGCGGCCATTGGTCTGCTCATTGCGGTGGTCGCTACCGGCGGCTTCTCCAACCCCCTCGGCTAAGCCGTTAAGAAACGTTCCTATAACCTAAATCTAAAATTTTATGAAAAGAGGTAATTCCAAATGGGTGACGATCTCAGCACTGGCGCCAAGATTGGTATTGGCCTGGTAATTCTCTGTTTCCTCATCGCTATCGTTCTGTCTCTGCTGATGGTGGTCAAGAACATCACCAACAGCGGTGCCAACCAGCTCGAGTCCGGCCTGGGCCAGATGATGGCCACTACGTACGACGACTACGATCAGAAAGTCGTTACCGGCACCAAGGTGACCTCCGCCATCAAGCTCTTCTCCGGCGAGCCCGTCGGTATCGTGGTGATCACCGGTCTGTGTAAGGATAACAACATCAACGGCGGTTACTGCTATGGTGCCCTGATTCAGGGTTACACGCAGGAGGGTACCAACGGCAACATCTCCTACAAGAACAGCACTGCGCCGACCAGAAACACCGGCGATACGTTCTTTACGATGTCCCCGGTCTCCCCTGTCCAGTACAACCTGAACACCAAGCCCCTGTCCGTCAGCGGCTCCGCTCAGTATGTCCGAGACAACGGCAAGTTCCTTGCTGAGCTTATCAAGGACTCCACTGGCACCATTATCGGCATCTGCTTCACTCAGCAGAGCGTGTAACAGCATTATCCGCCGGCCTTACAATTAGGGCCGGCGGATAGATTTGAAATACCAGTTGCACATCACGATATGACAGCCGGGTATTTTGAATCTGTGAAAGAAGGTGAGTATATGCAAGAATGGACCGATGGTGTAAAGCTGGCAGTTGATGTCTTAGTAGCGTGTGTCATTGTCGTTGCTCTGTTGGTGTGCGGTACTCTGGCAAGAAGCATCATGTTGGCAATGGATAAGGAGCGTGCTGCGTCGGCTGATGTCCTCGAGTACAGAGTGGCACGCATGTACGACAACGAGGAGTGTTACGCACAGGACATCGTCTCGCTGGTCTTGGAGTATCAGGGAAGTCCAGCTGTCAACGTCACTACTAAAGGTGGTGCCGTTATGAAGTGGGACTCCGTAGCACACCACACTCCTCTTACCTCCGCAAACATAAGCGCCGCTCTCAACCAAGCCGCCACTTACCTGTGCACCTTGTCGTACGATGCCAATGGAACGCTGGCGTCGTATAACTTCAAGGAGGTGTGACGTATGAGTGATGAGCTCAATACTGCATACAAAATTGCAGCTGGAGCTTGTATCCTGGCTTTCATGTTGAGTATTGGTATCAGCTTGATGCTCATTGGAAGAAACGTGTGGAATCGCACCGCTACTCAGGTAAGCACTCCTATTGTTTCCATGCAGGACAATGACGCGTTCTTCCTAGCGTCCTACGAGAAGCCAGTCCCTGTGGCTGATATCTGGAAGGTGGTTTCCAGAATAAACTATGGAACGGATACGAAAAACGGGAATGGCAATTTCCAGAGTTTCTCTATCAAAGAGCAGAATCCCGTTAATCCAAATGATTGGGTTCTCGTCTCTACCTCCATTCAGAATCTGGACGACTATATGAGTCGAAAAGCCTATCTGTCATGGAAGATCGACGAAAGCACCGGTCTGTATACGATGGAGGTGTCGTTGGTCAAATGAGAGAAGTTGGCGACGGATTTGACCTCATGGTGGGCGTGTTGGCTCTGGTGATCATGCTTACTGTGGGTGCGTGGTCATTGTTCACAATTCGCAATAATATGGAGGTTCAGGTGGATGAAAAGATGGTCGCTCACAATCTCTATGGACAGGAAGTGCAAAAGCCAATGCAGACGGCAAAGGATGCGCTGATGTCATTGGTCGTGAACGACGCATATGTCCCGGAGCCTTCTACTGTTGTGTTCCAGTTGGGACGGGAGACCTATACCGTGGTATTCAACAATGATTACTTCCAAGACAAAGACGCTTCTATCAACAAGGCGTGGAGAGATTTCTTCTGGAACAAGATGAACACAACGATTGAATCAATCACGCTAGACCCTTCTGGCTCCAGGTGGGTAGTACAGCTGAAGGCGTAAGGAGGCGAAGCAGTGTACGGATTTATCAATAAAATTTTGGGCGTGATAATGTGCTTCATAATCATCGTCCTGATGCTCTCGGCAGTAATGGTATCGGAACAGCTGCAGGCCCGTCGGTCTATTGCAGCGGAGGTCACAAACTTTGTGGACGAAGTTACAGATACCGGCGTCCTGAACGAAAAGCATGTAGCGGATCTGTACCTCGCGTGCTCCGCCTATGGTCCGCTTGTTGATGTGCAGGTGCTGCGCTATGTTAAGGTTGTGAACCCAGATCCTAAAAAGCCGGGTGAGACCTACCTGACGTATGTCGCCTCCGAAGATATCTACCATTGGAATAGAGGAGACTTGTTAAAGGTAAAAGTGACTGAGGTTGGCCCAACTGGATTGGCGAGCTTCCTGTACCGTGTAGTTGGCCTCAACATGGCTCCCGTTGATTTCTCTCTCGCGGGGAGGATCAGGTCATGAATAGGGCTTTTGGGTTCATCCTGTCGGTTCCACTCCTATTCGTTGCCATCTTCTTGCTTCTCGTTATACACAATGTAAAACAGGAGGAGATGCAGTTCGAGGAGTATGTTCTGAAGTTCGCTATTGACTACTCAACTGATGCTGCGGTTGAGGAGATGCTTAATATGTCGCATCTCGGACAGGACTACACAGACCAGGGTAGGACGAATTCTGATCCTCAGGTTGCATTGGATACATTCCTTAACCTGATGTGTATGAACTACGATTTGCCGCTAACTGAGAAGGCAAAGCTGCAAATCGAAAGCGGGTACATGCCGGTGTTCTGTGTGGCTGCCTACAATGGTTACTACATGTACACACCTACAAAAGATTCGGAGGGCGGATGGTACCTTCAGGGAACACAGAAGATCCCGTACGCCTATGTAGTTGGAGATAAGTACTATGCTCTGAATTTGGGAGGGGACAACGTTCACCTGCTAAAAGACGGGCAGCTGACAAAGGCAACTTTGGCTAGCCAGGGCCTGGAGGTCAAAGAGGTATATCGTCAGATCAACTCAATAGTGAGCGATGCTCTGATGTATCAATTCCAACTCAGCACTGGGCGCGGAGGAGAGTTCGTCTATATACCTAGTGCGCTAACAACATTTAAGCGGGTCAACCCGATTGAGGGTCCGACCGTACTGGCTTTTATAGATGGTTGGGATTTCAAGACTACCCACGCCATCTCAGCTTTCTCTATCGGTGGTGCACAGATTGAAGCCTCAAGAATGGTTGCCGGATATGAGGCAATAAATCCTGATGGCTCAGTAACGAAGATGTACGCTTACGCAGACCTGCTTCCTGAAAATAAGCACGTCATAGATATGTTTACTTCCGTGGAAGATGCGGCAAAAGCTGGTTACTATTACGATCCTATCTTCATGGGTTGAGATTAACGGGGTGCTACAGTGATTTAATCTGTAGCACCCCGTTTTTATTTATATCAACTACTTGTCAAAAGATCAGTCAAAGTGAGCGTTTTAGAGCAATGCATAATGTACCCGTGTTTTGTCTTTATGTCCCAGTGTGCATCGTACCACTTCTCCCCGTTTTTCACATCGGCTACATACGCTGCTAAAGTTTTGTATAACGCCTGCTCGTAACTTCCCGTTTGTTTAGCGTAATGAAGGTACGTATCTTCCGCATCTATATCAATAAAAGTGGCACAGCCACTCGTAAAGATCTCATATGGGCGGCTCCTCCGCGTACCCCAATACTTCAGGCGTAACCTGGATCCACAACTCTCTATCGCGCTTCTAATATCTGCTTCTATTCCGAGGATTCGATTTGGGTCGACCCCACTTTCCAGTGTAATTTCTATTACCTTTCCGCAATATATGCTGTACGGAGTTGTCACACCTAATTCGTAGAGGCGACTCTTAACTAACTCTATTACATTCCAACTCTTGGACTCCATTGAGTGCAGTGTCTTCAGTGCCTCCTTGTATTCAGTGGTAAGGATCTTCATTTTCTCCTCGTCTCCGCCTAGGTCTGGGTGAAGTTTTTTAACTAAAGTCCTGTAAGTTTTACGCACTTCATTCTCGGTTTTGCAGTGTTGGAAATACATAGGAACTCACTCCAATCTGTACTTCAGGCAGTATTTTTTATAAGCTTGTTCTACATATCAATTTTTCTTTTGCCAAAATACTTCTATCAACCGTAGTTTACAACAGGCGGTCTTTACCGTCAATAAAGTATTTGATAGTATTGTCCGTATATTATTTAAACGGAAGGCTACAACCGAAGCGAAGTGTACGTCAGTGGGAATGCGGAAAGGAGCCGCAGAAGCTTCTGGATGTGGAGTTGATTAAATGATGCTTGGCAACCACAATGCAATAATGTGCACATAGCCCGCAGAGGTTAAACAACTTCTGCGGGTCCTTTTTTTACCAGACAATTTAGAACATTAAAAACTCTTAAGAATATATCGGTGGAAAGGAAGTAAAGTACAAAGTATAATACTAGATATAAAATGCATAGGGAGATAGAAAGTATGCTAATCTACCTTTCCATGATTGACTCCCTAGAAGGGAAGCAGAAGTTTGAAGTAATATACATAAAGTACAGACAGCTTATGTTCTACATCGCAAACAAGATCCTCATGGACGCAAAAGACTCTGAGGATGTTGTCCATGATTCCTTCCTTAAGGTAATCGAAATTATAGACAAAATTATTGATCCAGAGAGTCCCCAAACGAGGGCTTTAATCGTTACAATTACCGAGAATAAGGCAATCGATTTATACAGAAAACACAAGTCGAAAAAAGTCGTATTGTTTGACGAAGAATATTTAGGTGTACCAGACCAGGACGTGTTGCGCAGCGTTGAGGACGTAGACTTGTTCACCAAAGCCATGGCCGCACTACCTAATCGGTATAGGGACGTCTTATTGCTGCGTTATTCTCATGGATACACTGTTGAGGAAATCTCCGATATCCTATCTATGAAACCCGAGAACGTGAAGAAGACGATACAAAGAGCTAGGAAGAAACTAGGGGAGATTTTGGAAGCGGAGGGATGGTGAGTTCTATGCAAGTGACGGACGAGCTGTTATACAGATATGCACCGATGGCTGAGAATCTGTGGATAAGTCAGTTGCCAAGTGATGAGCAAATACCTGTACACAACTTCTCAAAACGATTTGAAAAGAGGATGCGCAAGTTAATTAAAGATCAAAGGCGCTCTCCCTCTATGCGTCATTTTATCTTAATGACAAAGCGTGTGGCCGCTATTGCGCTCGTTATTTCAGTTCTAAGTTTCTCATGCCTCATGACTGTTGAAGCTTATCGCGTTAAGTTTATAGAGATTGTCACAGAGGTGTTCAACAACACGATCAATTTCATAATTACACCTAAGGATAGCAGCGGTACTGGTCATGTAGAGGATGTTATCTTCGGATATCTTCCGGAGGATTTGGTAGAAATCGATAGATTGGAAATGAGCTATGACCAAGGTCTGACCGTTACATATGCAGACCCGGATGGAAAGCTTTTAGATATCTATGTGGAAGTTATCTCTGGACAATCAGTAACAGACATCAGTATAAATGTGGAAGGGGCCGTAGTTTCGAACATAATGATTAACGGCAATGAGGCCACAGCTTATACGGGAGCCGATTATGCCTATCTTATGTGGGAGGACAAAGATTGTCTGATCCTCATTACCAGTGAACTCCCCTATGAGGAAACAATAAAGGTTGCACAAAATATACAACTGATACGATAAATTTTCTTGGACACAAGTGTCCCCAAGACACCCCATTCTTCGTTACATCGTATAGAGAGCAAGTGAGGGGGTGTCTTTATTATAGATGTCGATAGAATAGAAGAATAAAAGGAGCGTGGTACATACATTAGTGGGGTCAGAGAAAGGATGACTCCAGTGGGGGCTTCTTTCAGCACGGTACCGGTGCAGGGGTGCGGAGTAATGCTGGCTAGGATGGTGGTGAGATCAGGTCACCAACATTACGCAACTATAAGTACTAGGTCAGTAATTTGCAAGTATGAAAGGAGATTCCCATGGCAGACGGTGCTAACAAAAACGTGACTTTGGCGAGTGTCCGTAGCGGACAGAAGAAGTTACAGCGTGACGATGTCACCAAGAGCGAGGACATAAAGCAGCTGCAGCGCGCAATCTACATGGCCGGCTTCTGGAGTAGTCCGAGTGAGCCGGATGGTGTGTATGGTATTTACACCGAGTGCGCTGTGCGTGGCTTCCAGTATGAGAAGGGCCTACAGACCAGCGGTGTGGTAGATAAGGCCACCTTGTCAAAGTTGGAGGCTTGGAGTGGAACCCTGAGTGCTACGAGAAGTAAGTCCCCGGCGTTGACGTATATACGCCGAGGCACGCAGTATGCGGTCTCCGGCGACATAGGTGCGGCACCCACACAGATACGTGGCCTTCTCATAAAGAAGGGTTATAACTGCGCATCTACCGGTCCATTTAACGCAGAGCTGGTGGGCGTGGTGAAAAAGTTCCAGAAAGACTCAGGCCTTACACAGGATGGCAGTGTTGGTCAGGTAACTCTGGCTGTGTTGGAGAACACGGTATCGGATACTGGGTGGCTTTCCAACGGCACTGTTAGACTTACTGCCGGTCTGTTGGCGCGCTGCGGATTTAAGCAGACCCTGCTGTGCAGCGAGTTTGTATCGAAGCTCAACAGCTTCTTCAATACGTACAAGATAAACACAAAACCAAAGGTGCGACAGGTTCTGGCACAGATTCTGGCTGAGACACAGTACGGAACCCGGCTTATGGAGGGTGGCTATAGAGCTGGAGTTAAGGTTAAGTGGGATGGCGCAGCAAGATATTTCCCCTACTATGGCGGCGGGTTCATCCACGTTACATTTGATTATGCGTACAGGGATTTCAGCGCTTACATCAACGATCCGAAGGCGTTTACTCCGGAGGAGTATGCAACTCAGCATGTCGCATATACACATCCCGGAACGAGCGCCGGTTGGTTCCTCACGGTTTTAAAGAAGAGCCAGTGGGACCGCATCAGCTGGAGCGCAGGTGAGGAGAAGGTGTGCAAAGCAGTAACGGACGTAGTCCGTGGTGTGGGGTTGCCGTACAAGGAGCGTTACGAATTCTATAAGAAAATAGCAACTATACTGAAGTGACGCAAAGGGCCCAGTCCAACGCTGGGCTGGGCCCTTTTAATATGGAAGGGAGATCCATGAAAAAGTCTATATTGTGTTTCATCGCGATGGCAACTCTGTTTATGTGCTCAGGATGCTCTCAGGATGGTGCATCTGCAAGTAGCGCGCCTTCTTGGAAAGACGGTCTTGAGGTGGTAAGACAGGACACCGTGGTAGTGGCTAACCTGGAACATGGCGAGTTGGTTTGTGAGAGAACCGATCGTCTCAACGAAGAGGACGGGCGCTATTACTCGGATATCGAAATTCGCTCAAAGGAGGGCGATTACAAAAGGCATATCGCGCACGCTACTCGATTTGCGCCCATTGAGGGGACCATACAGATTGGGCTTCAGGGTGTCGACTTAAATGGAGATGGCTCCGAAGATCTCATTATGGACATAGGAGCATCAGGAAAGCTCCTCCCCTCTTATGCCTTCGTGTATGACAGAGGAAGCGACTGTTTTGTACCAATCTGTGGATATAGTATGCTAGGGTTCACAAGCCTACATTTCGGGGCAGACGGCAGGCCGATGATTATAGAGGACTGTATTACTGACTGGTTAGACCACAACAGGGACTACGATTCAGCTTGGAACAAGTACCTGGTCTCAGGAAGGCAGTTGGAGCTCGTCGAAACAGTGAAATTGAAGTACTTTGGAGACACTGGTGGCTATTTCACAGAGACGAAGCTGGTCAACGGCGAGTGGAAAGTAACCAGATCTAACGTGAAAGAGGGTGACTTTGACTTAGAGGCCTGGAAGAATACCTACCCAGGGCAGTAAACAAAGGAAGGGTGATATAACATTGCATCCGTATCAACGCAGAGCTAACATTCGTGTGGAGGATAACCCCCTACCGCCTGCCTTTCTTGTAGCGACTTGTAGTATGAAGGTGGTCGAGGGAGCTGTCATTGCGACGGCTAAGCTGGTTGGAAAAGCCGGTGCAGACATGTGTAAGATCACCCTATCCATCCAGAGAAAAACAGCATCAAAGTGGACTTCCATAAAATCGTGGACCGTGACGGAAGAAGCGCGATCAGCAAACATTAAAGGTATGCTGGATGCTGTACCCGGAGATACATATCGCGCAATAGCAGACATGGTAATTACAGTATCGGGAGAATCCACTTCTGTAACAAAAACGTCAAACACCATCACAGCATGATATACAAAAGGAGAGAAATATGAAAAGAAACTATGTGTATGTGGCGGTTATATCCTGCGTAATCCTACTGGCGGGATCTTTGGCAGGATGTCAGAACACTGCGCAGCAGGAGCCGAAAGTGGAGCAGGTACAGGAGTCCACGAGGATCGACAGCGGAATGCTGGTCACCTATGATGGTGAAAACACAGAGCTCACCGTATCGGATACGGTTACGAAGGTTGATGCAGACCTATTCAAAGAGACAAAGTCTCCGGAGGAGGTAACCCACATCGTTCTGGGAGCTGGTGTGGAAGAGATCTCCCCTACTGCGTTTGATGGGTTTACGGAACTGAGAAGCGTTACCGTACCTAAGGAGAATAAAAATTTCTGTTCTTTTACGGATGATGCGCGGAACTGCACATACCTGTGTGGAGTCGACAAGCCGATCATTTTCTGTTTCCCTGGAAAGGAATCCGGCATCGTCATGACTGGCAGCACTGACGCTCCTTATTTTTATGGACTCGGCACGAGTGTGGACTTCGTATGCAACGGGGCCGTCTTTACTATCCAGGCAGAAAAGGACTATGACGATGCGATTCGGTGGTATTGCAGCTCTATGCGTCACGGAGAGCACACATTGGCCTTTAGAGCGGATGAGGAATTCCAGGGCGGAAATTATGAGGTGAATATTCTTCGGACTGCATCTGATGATATCGTATTTCAGCGTAAGAGCGGGTGTAGTGCGGATGTATATATCCTGACGCCGTCTGGTGACCGCGTAGACTCTGACTCTTGGGGAGTCAACGATGGCGCCCTGTCCTTCTACCTAGGAGAGGATAGCGAGCTGCGTTACGAGAAAATAGGCTATGATTACTGCGATTTTGAGCAGTATGAATCTTGTCCAGATGGGATCGATGGAAACGCCACCTATAGTGAAGAAGGTGTGGCTTCGGTCGCTAATGGAAAACTGGTACTCACAGCAGATAAAACTTGTACAGTCTCAGATTATTGGAATATGAGGGGAACGAGCTGATAGACAGAGTTCCGATGCTTGCACTGCTCATATGTGGCAATTATTAAATTTGCAAGCGACAATTTAATAATGGGCAAGGGGGTGTACCTATTAGTCTGAACGTAAAGTAACTTGCCGCATCAAAGGCACTTGGATCCTCCGGGTGCCTTTGTGCATGTAAGAAAGCGAGGAATATTATGACTAATACCGAGATTACCAACATCATTACTGGCTACAAGTCCCAGTACGACGGCAAGTACTGGAATGCTGGCATTGGCCCAGATAAGCTGTCCGCTGCGAATTGGGGAGTGACGAACAGTCCGTGCGGAAGTAAGTGTACGTCTAATAAGTTCCCCGACGCGATACAGTGCTACGGCTTTGCCCTGTTCCTGGGGTTTCTGCTGACCGGAGTGAAAATCTCCTCCGCTCAGATCAACGCCGGGAAAGATAAAGATAAATTCTCTGGCTGGGTGCTGCACACGGCCGGCCTTACCGGTTTGACTCTGGAACCGGGAGATATCGTGCGCTCCACCGGTGGCCACTCGGCCGTGATCTGGTCCAACAACGGTTCCGAGGTTAAAGTGGCTGAATGCTGGGGGTCTGTCGGATGTAAGATCGCTTTCGGCTACTTCAACGGCAACCGGAAGAACGCTACCCAGGCGAGCATCCTGAGCCAGTGCAAGTATGTTCTGAAGGCGCCTAAGAGCGGCGGTGGCGGCGGTTCCACCATCAAGGTTACGTTCAACGCCAACGGCGGTACCTGTAGCCAGGGCAGTAAGAATGTCTCCGCCGGCGCCCCATACGGCACCCTCCCCACTCCCACCAGAGCCGGCTACACGTTTATCGGTTGGTGGGATGACTCCAAGAAGGAGTCCAAGGAGTACACTGCCAGCACTACGGTCTCTAAGGCCAGTAACCACACGCTGTATGCCCATTGGGCAAAGACGTACCGCATTACCAACGTTGGTGCTGGCAAGTGTCTCAACATTCAGGGGAGCAACCTGACTTCTCTGAGCAATGGCAAGAATGTGACTCTGTGGTCCAACAGCGGATCCAAGGAGCAGAAGTGGCTGCTCTCCTCACTCTCCTCCTATGTATGTATCAAGTCGATCATTGACAAGGCCTACGCGCTGAACGTCCACAGAAGTGGCAACCCCTACAACTGCAATGTCCGGATTTATGCAGAGAATGAGACTGATGCTCTGCTCGACATCATTCCGTCTGGCGGGCAGTATAAGATCAAACTGCATAACTACAAGTTGTACCTGACTGTGGGGGCCAGCACCGACGGCACCAATGTATACTGGGCTGCCGAGTCCGCGAGCAACTATCAGAAGTGGACATTCACCCAGCTGTAAGATTGCGGGAGGAAGAAAGCTTAATTAGCATTTTGCAAGGAGAGCTGAGATAAATGAATGTGGTGGCAGAGTATATATTTAAGATTCAGAGCATAGGGTACAGACCGCCCATGGAAAGAATGGCCTATTATCTATTGCCGGTGATCCCAGTAATAATCTTTTTCACGTCCATCGTATTAGCGTATAAGGGGCAGAAAATCAGAAAGTTCCTTTACGCCTTCGGCTTCGTGGCGCCCTTATTGGCAGTGGTGTTCTTTTTGAAAATCCAGCTGCCGGGGCACAGAACGGAGTATTGGGGATGGGAAGGTATCAGAGTGTGGGGGATCGTACCGTCTCAGGAAACTGCAGTCGTAATGTTCGTCTCGGATCTTGCGGCTGTAGCGATGGCTTTGGTTGGACGAGCTATTGGGAAGGTTATCAGAAAGCACGCCACTAACTCTCGGAGAAGCTGACGCAAGTACATCTATGCCGCGCAAGTAAATAAAGTGGGCCGCCGTAGTCTTACGCTACAGCGGCCCACTTCTTTTTTTACTCTTCCTCGGCCTCGGTTTCGGAGAGCTGAACGCCCTCCTCAATCAGCCGGTTGTACTCGTCTTCGTCAGTGGCCTTCACCTTGAGCAGGTACGCCGCTGCTTCCATAGCTTCCTTCTTCTCCTTGTTGGTCATTTTAGTACCTCCTGTTCACTTTGGATGATGAATACTTACACCGTGTCAACTTCGGCTAGTGCTTTCACATTGTCGTCGGTGTAATCAAACCAGGTAACGTCTTCTTTTTCATCCTGAGCTTTTAAAGCAAGCTCAAAGTCATCTGGGGTGATTTCTGCACCGTCATTGTAGTAGGAGACCTTCAGGTTCTCACCCTCGTATCCGCCTGATTCACAGTAACAGACCTTCTCCATAATAGAGTGCCTGACCTCTGGATCGAATGCAGAAAAATTGATTTTACCAACACCATGATCAAAAGCTCCGCCAGAGTACACAAAAGTGCCGTCCGATTTCAAGTCTCCGAATCCGCGTGCCCACAAATTGTAGCCGACAACAGTGCCTTCTTCATAACGGAGGATCAGAGTACCGTAATCTTTCACTTTACGTACGTCCATGTTGAGGATTATCTCGCTTGTCCCATCATCGTCCAAGTCAAAGACTGTATAGTTCTGCGCCTCGCACTCAACTGTTTCACCGAGCTCAAACCACTGATCAATGCTAAGCATCTCTCCGCTCTCCGCATCTCGGTAATTCGAGTTTCGGAGAAGCACCTCGCGAAATGCTTTCATGGCATCGACTTCAACGCTGGGCTCCGTGCTGGGAGAATCTTGGGGATTGGTGCTGGGTTCGGCAGATGCAGAACCGCCGCATGCGGAAAGGGTAAGAAACACTAAAAGAGCCCCACCTACTAGAATACGTGTACGTGCTTTACTAAACAGTGTCATCGCAGTCCCCTTACTACGTATATGTCAATCCATATCTAATATCGATGTCATCTGGTACAGGGCCAATATTGTTCAATCGATTAAACGCTAATGCAGCTGCTATATGAGGCTCGGTAAGAAAGGTGTGGGTGTTAGCGTAAAGGTTCACATATGTAAATCCAGAAGCCAAAAGGGCGTTCATTGCCGTAGAGATATACTTATCCACCACCGCAATCACATTCCCAGTATACGGAAGATACTCTTTGTACCTATTCACCTTTTCGTTTATATACTTCTCACCCTGTTCCCTGGTTGCTATAGGAATCGGATTGTCAATTTTAAGTGGTTCACCATCGAGTACATCTTTTACTTCTTTTGTTATACTACTTCTTCGAAGTCTCTCCAATTCATGTTCACTTGGAAAGTATTCGAGCATATTATCACCTTCCTTTGCCAAAACAGTCTTTTCATTCGTAGTGTACAGTATATGGTCTGCGTTGTCAATAAAATATCGAACGTACCAGTCCATATATTAGTGAAGAAGAAGTATGTATACAAAGGAGAGATAGTTATGCCTGTTTTGGCGTACTTCACATTGCCGATTGGGCATCCAGTGGACGGTACTGAAAAACTCGTTCCCGCTGAAAGTGAGCGGGTCTGTGATGTACTGTCGTCTTCCGACCCCGATGGGGCGTATCAGCTGTATCAGTGTGTAGACATGGACGGAATACCTGCTAATGTTACTCCTGTGTGCAGGGTACATAAACCACTCCTGAGTACGTTACCTAAGGTGTATCTCGACACATCTGCCGTTAGCTACTTAAAGCAGGATGACTCGCCTGAAAAGACAAGTATCACCAGAAAGTTTTGGGAGGCTGCTAAGGCACATAAGTTTTTCCTCTACTTATCCGATGTTACATTGGAGGAGCTTCTGCGGTGCCCGGAGCCGAAGAGAAGTGTGCTGTTTGACTTTCTTCGGGAGGTGACATATACTAAGATTGTATCCACGGAGTGTGAAGGCTTTGAATCCCTCACAAAGGCAATCAGCGATACAGGAATCTTGCCGAAGCGTAGCGTGGCAGACATTTCCCACATCGCTGCCGCTATCCACGCACGGTGCGACGTCATCGCGTCATGGAACTTCAAGCACATGTCAAACAGAAGAACCGTGAGTGGCGTGCGTACTGTAGCGCTGCAAAACAGTTGTGGTTCTATCGATATCATGACGCCGGAACAGATTATGGAGGTGTATTTATGATCAGCCCTAATTTCACTGTCGATGATATTCGTGAGGTGCGACGCCAGCTGGACGAGGAAACTCAGGGCATGACCATCCCTCAGTTCCTGGCCTATGTGCACAGGGGTGCTGTAGAGTGCCAGCGTCTGATGGACGAGCGGAAGGCTGTGTGTGAAAAGGAGACCGACAAAGATGGGAATTAAGGTTATTCCTTCCAACTATCCCTCTATTGCGCACCTGCCTGGGTCTCAGCTCAGACGCTCAGACGCCAGCACGATTGGTGAGCAGGAAGTCGGGTGGCTCACAGTCCAGACTCAACGGCCGGAAGACCTGGTGGTAGTCACTGAAAAAGTAGACGGGTGTAATGTCGGGGTGCTGCGTCGGGGAAACTCCTTGTACCCACTCGTGCGAAAAGGCTATGATGTGCGCACCAATCAGTTCGATTGGATACGGGACTTCGCTAAGTTCGTAGAAAAGAACAGATTGCGTTTTCTGTATCTTCTTTCTGATGGTGAGCGCGTCTGTGGCGAGTGGATGATAAAGACTCACACGGTTCGGTATGATATGCCGCATGAGCCGTTTGTGTGCTTCGACATCATAAAGGATAACCGGCGTGTACGCTACCAGACACTCCAGGAGCGGCTCAGACGCTCGTCCTTTACTCCGGTAGGCCTGGTACACTCAGGAGGCGCTATCAGCACCGAAAGGGCTGTGGGGCTGTTAGGAAACGGATTCCACGGTGCGGTCGGAGCTCCGGAGGGGGTTGTTTACCGATACGAGAGCAAGGAGCATGGTTGGCTCTTCAGCGCCAAGTTCGTGTCCAATCCGTTGGTAGGCGACCAGGATCTGCTGGATAAAAACATCCAGGACAATATCATGAATACGTGGAAAAACGACACCTTCCCCTAATCAGGGAGCGTGTCGTTTTTTCATACACTGTCGAAGCAGCGGGTACCACATGGTGCCCGCTGTTTTACTATGCATGGAGGCATGAAATGTACAGAGATAGATTCAAGCGGCTTGTTTGTTCAGCCAAGGGTGATGCAGACGTGTTGTCCATCATCGAAGATGCTATGAACTCATTCTCCCACTATGTGAATACTGTTTACTCGATGGAGATTCATTTACAGACTCTGCGCTTCCGGCTGGAGGGCGATGCCTACAGGGATGCTGTGATGGAGCTGGATCGGCGCCGGCACAGTGCACATGAGGCCGCTATCGCCAGCTGTGCGGTCATTAACCGGGTGGCAGATAGGATCGGAGCCCGCCACCTGTACACCGGAAATCTGGAGAACCGGTACGAGGTGGCTGAGTTCTGCGTGGCCATTGTGGACGAGATGTTCCGCGGCCGCACAATGTGCACTATTTCGGAGTTGTTAAAAAGTGCTTGACGTATCCTGCGCACCGTCTATATGATAGTGTTAAGCAAGGGGGTATGTTCACATTACGAAGAGTACGCGGAAAACCGCTATAGGCGTGATCCACACTTACAGCAAGTATAATTCAACTCTGTATGTTCAGGTTCTGGATGACGGGGGCCCTCCGATTTACAAGCTGGAACATGAGGATATTCTAAACGCACCTAATGCGATCTTCTATACCAAAGGCGGACAAACTTCTCTCATGTTTGATTTTCACAGTCTGTGCATAACTGAGGAAGATTGGCCGGAGGTAAAAGAGGCTGTTGATGCTATGAGGTCGCTATGGTGCGAATACAAAAGTCTTAACCATATCGAATAGGTTGATTGCAAAGATGTTCGAAAAGATTGTCGAATTTTAGCTATAGTTGACACAGCAAGTAAGCTACAGGTATAATCAGTTTAAGCTTCACAAAAGAAGAGGCAACCCACACAAAGCAGGTTGCCTACTGAATTATTTGCTTTTCTTTTCGGCAGCTGCGAGCAGCTTTTTCTTCATCTCCTCGGCATTGGAGAATCCAAGTGCTTGTGCTGCCTCATCGTCAGTGAGCTTGGCCTCAGCAAGGATGCGCCGAACACCTTTGGACCTAACCGGGGTCTTGGGGTTGTCGATGGCTTTGATCTTCGCCTCTAGGCTCTTGATACACTCTTTGTGATATTCAATCTTTTTCTGAAGTTCTGCTTTGCGTTCGTCCTTACTGCGCACTACTCTCTTCTCAGGCACAGTGACCACTCCTTTCGTCTATATCCAGGGTCGCTTGAATTATAACACACTTTCTTTTCAAATAAAAGGAAGTTTTTCCACAGTACGCGTACACACAATATTTGTGGAAATGCGCGCAGGAAGGGTAACAAAACGTAGTTAATAGGTGTGAGGTGACAACTATGGAAGATCGCTATTACATTAAAAATAAAGACAATGTTATTGGAGCTTTCCATTGGGATGGTCCGGCGGGGGCGATGTATCCCGTATTGGATCAAGATATCTGCCTTCCATGGTTTATAACCAATTCTCTCGGTAATTGGCTGTCCGCACGGACACCTCCTAAACACAGAGCAAATATGCAAAAACTGTTGGAGATGTGTGGGCTCTCAGATACGCGAGATATCATAAATTATTCTAAAGGACTGTCCCTGTTGGACACGCTGTGGGTAACAGCAGATTATACTGAAAAATGGGGACAGGTGAACCTGTTTGAAAACGAGTTCGACGATGTGATCGCGCGTACAGCATTTGATGGAGGTCTCAAAGGGCTAAAGTTTAGCACAACCAGTCCATCTGCCGAATTCGCAACTGATGGTGCGCTCCCTAAGTGCTGGGTACGGGAAAATGGATCTATCTTTCTCAAGAAAGGTGGAACATCTGGCGCATCTAATACTGGGAATGAGCCATACTCTGAGGCGATGGTTTCGCAGATTCTTGATGTTTTAGGGTATCACCATGTACACTATAACGTCGAGCACTTTAGGGGGCGCGTTGTCTCCTCCTGTCCCCTTATGACATCGCAGACTCGTATGCTGCTCCCTATGTATATGTATGACAACTTTTCTGATTTGGGTCTCATTATTCAGAAGTGCGTACAGTTAGGTGTTGAGAAGCAGCTTTATGAATATTTGATCATAGATTATCTGACCTGCAATACAGATAGGCACCTGGGGAATTTTGGCGTACTTCTGGATGCCGATACGTACGATGTCGTTTCTATGGCACCTATTTACGATAATGGTATGGGGATGCTTCCAATGTGGACCCCTTACACACCAATCTGGAAGTACGTAAATGAACTGCCGGGTACTGCCTTGGATGTATCTTTCGACACATCTGCAAAAGTTGCCAAGGGAATCGTGGGTTCGCATGGTGTGGAGAAGCTCATTGGGTTCCGGTTTGATAGGAACAATCTTCTTGACTTTCCGGAGGAACGCATAAAGACATTGGAAGGTTTTCTCCAGGTTCGCGTTCGTGATTATCTAAGCCTGTAATCGTCAGCGTCTGGAGGTATAGCTAAGATGAAAAAGTTCGACCTAGCTGGAACGCTTATGCACAAGGACACACCACTGGCAGACTTCGTAATCAAGGACGGAGTCGCCGTAGAGTTTAAACAGCTCTCTACAGAGAACAGCCTATTCCCATTTGAGATGATAGACCACCCTACTGGCAGCAGGCTGGTAGATGCCCTACTGGCTCGGGTGGTTCCAGAAACTCGTCAAGGGTTGCTGGAGCGCCTGGAAAAGGTAGGTATCCACGGGTATAATCTGTCGGAGATCTTGAGATTCCAAAATGCCAGTTGCTTTGACGATAAGAACTGGGTACGCTTCTCCGATGGCCCACAGTCCTGGAAAGAGCTCAGAACGCGGCTTAGATACACAACCTACTAATGAATGACAGCAGCTGGAGGTGTGAGTGTGGCAGAGAGATTAGTGTATTTTACTGTACCGTCTGGGCAGCTACCCGTTATGCCGGTCGTTGTCGACACTGATCCACGGTCAATCGAGCTGAAGCAGAACGGGCCATTCGACTTGTATCAAGGAGTTGCAGATGTCACTTCGAGTGGTCATATTCTGGTCAATAGGGTAGACAATATGATGCTTGTTGGGGGAGCAGCTACACCTATTTCGCAATCAGATGGGCCAGGCGCGAGAGACGGTATTTACATGATTAAAAACAAGGATACAGTTCTCGCCAAGTTTACTTGGGAATCGGAATTCGGTAGAGAGCGGCCTGTCCTTCTATGCGATTATGGACTACCTCAGTATATATCGTCTCATTTTGAGTTTTGGATGCTTAGCCGGAGACCGCCGAATTATAGGCGTAATATTTCTGAGATTCTAAGCGCTCTTGGGCTTAATACTGCTCGGAGTATCTTAGATGTTTCTATGGGCTTGTCGTTAAACGACTGCCTATGGATCTCTGCGGATCCAAGCCTTTCCTGGGCTGATGTCAATTTGTTTGACAATGAGTTCGACGAAACAATCGCGAGAGTGGCCTTTACTGGTGAGAATGTTACATTCAAGTTTGGAAGCCCATCTCCCGAATTCAATACAGATGGAGTTCTATCGAAGTGCTGGGTCAGAGAGGGTAATAGCATCTTCTTGAAGAAGACCGAGTCAGGTAGGGCTCTTACACTCTATGCCGAGGTCTTGGCAGATCAAGTGTTAGAGTATCTCCATATTCCTCACGCACATTACACTTTAGGCCGATACCATGATCATCTGTGCTGCAGCTCTGAACTGTTCACTACACAGGACACCATGATGGTGCACAGTAATGTCTACTTCGACTTTGATACTGTTGACCAGATGTTGTCCTTGTTCAAGGAGCACGGCCTACTACAGTCCTATGCTGATATGTTGCTTGCTGATTACCTTATGCGCAATCAGGACAGGCACCCGGGCAACATAGGAGTGTTGCTAGACAGTGAAACCTTCGAATTGAAGGGGTTAGCTCCGTTGTACGATAATGGGCAGTCTTTCTTCTTCAATGATAATCCGGCATTGTACGAGTCGTGGGATAGTGCGCTACAGACTCTGATCCAAATCTCCAGCGATATCAACGTCAGTCTGTCCAAGTTCTACTTTGACACATCGCGTGTGCCGGGACTCGATTCAGACTATATTGATCGCGCCTACAACGTGATGGCGAGTGCGGAGGCGGAGTTAAAACGAAGGCTGCGTATGCGGTAAATAAGTTCGCAACCTGGGTGGTAGTGGTGTAGAAGTGTACTCTTTTGAAAAGGGAGTGCACTATGTTACGATAGCTCACGATACGGCTGACTTCACCAGAGCGCTACGAAGGTCTGAAGTAGTCTCTCTTAATCGTTACGAGTCGTGTGCACTCTAGTCATGGAGGTAAAGTTGAGGTGAATAAGTTTGGTCGGGCTGTGGCCATTCTCAACCGATCCGGAGTCTCTGCGAGAGGCCGGTACAAAGTTAGGGCGCACTTCCCGCCAACTAGATATCATATAAAAGCGTTGGCGGCGGGATGTGCTAGAAGGGTCGCAAAACTAGGAGGTGTCAGAATGCTTGAGGTATATATCTATGCCCATGGCACTCGTGTTGAGGAAGCCGTTCCGTCAGGCATGGAGTTGATCCGCGATCCGGAAGCGTACTTCAGCTGTCTCGAACTTCGCTGCGACGATATTGACAGGGACCTGGTTAGAGTGATCGAGGAGGGAACTCTTCTCGATGGCTCTAGGTTCTTAGACAGGTTTGGTGTGACGCTGTATACTCAGCAGCTCAGTACAGGATGCAAAGCTGCGCTGACGGTCAACAACTCGGATAAGGTAATCGATTTGAGAGAGTGCGGAGTAAACGCCATATCCGCTATCCTGTCGCTATGCAAGAGCGGTCGAGTAGCAATGACAGCGCCAGCTACTGACCTGGAGGATTTCACTAATGGCAGTAGAGTTACTGTTAATGTGATGGGACGGGTTTTCCATTCCATGAGGGAAGTGGATGCCTTCCTACGGGGGGAGTTTTATGGTGACGTATGACAGCCATCCTAAAATCACCCTGGACATGGAAAACGGCATCTATGTGTTCCCTCCGGAGTCGGCCACGGGAAAGACTTATCTATTCGGAATATTGCGCAATTTGCAAATGACTGGCTGCCCAATCGTAACCTACAACTATTGGGATTACACTATGGGTGTTAAGCTTGGGGACAAGCTGAGGGAGTTCAACCCAGAGGTCGTTATGGTAGATAGGATGGATTGCTTCGACACAGACGAGGACGTGCGGAGCTCCCTATTGAGTATGCGTAGTAAAGCCATCGTTCTGCTCGACTTGAAGTATCTCTCCCCTCCTCCCTTCGGGTGCAGATTCGCGGAGATAGACTTGAGTCCGGACGCAATAGAGGTAGTAGGATGATCCACGTGTACGAAGACAATCCGAATACCCTCCTGTCTAAGCTGTTCTTGTCAGCGTATCCAGAAGAGGAGCAGGACAAAATACAGTACTCAGAGGGAGCGACGAAACTGATAAGTGTGGCGTGGAAGATATTGCAGGAAGACTCATCTGCCAGGGTTGCACTGTATGTCGACATCTCGCCGGACAATATAAACACGCTGCACACCTACAATCGGCTTGCGACGTATGCACAAGGATATGTCGGCCGGCTGTTCGTGTTCCCTGTACTGTCGGCAGAGTACTATTTCTTGAAGTCGGTGTCAGGCCTCTTGGAAGACTCGGATGACTTGAGGCGGTGCCTTATGGTGTTGCCTTGGCTCGATTCCAGTTTGGTTGCGACGGAAGACGACCATCGATTTGTCACCTCCTTTGAGAAGTACTGCAAGTTGTTCTTGTTAAAGGCTGTGCCTGATTGCATGAAGCATACGCGCAGAGTAGGCGGGTTTGCCAATGGCCTCTACGGGTACTACTTTGAGCGGACGTGCGCGTGTGACGGTTGCTGGGCCGGTTGCACGGATTCACCAAAAACAAAAGGAGAAGGGTTTGTCAGGCAGCACCCCCTCTTCCCTGTGCTTGATAAATCCGGAGAGCGTACCAGAATAACCGACAGAGAGGCTCTTACTATCAATCGGTTTCTATGTGCCTCTCACGATGCGTTCGTTGGTCGATTTATCGGGGATTGCGAGGTGGACAAGCTGATACCGCTTTACAGTCTCTCAGCCGACGAGTACGCTCGTGCGTATAAGAAGTATAAATTAAAGAAGTTCCCAGGAAGTATATCTCCTGTGAATTTGATAGAAAGGATTTGATATTATGAAACTGCGCAGAGTCGCTGCTGGGGCCATCAGTGTGGTCCTGGCCATCACCATGGTTTCTACTTCGGCATTTGCCGCTGACCCGAGCTTTAAGGACGTTCCCTCCAACCACTGGGCTAAGCAGTCCATCACCGCTATGGCGGACAAGGGCATCATGACCGGCGTGGCCGACGGTGTTTTCGCCCCCAGCAACACCCTCACCTATGCGGAGTTCTTCACCATGCTTACCCGGCAGTTCTATGCGGACAAGCTGTCTGGCGCGGGCGAGTACTGGTACAGCCAGTTCGTTGCTGCGGCCGCTGCTGCTGGCATCGACCAGGGTCTCTCTATGAAGTCCGTCACCGATGTTATCACCCGCTACGACATGGCCCAGATCATGTACAACCTCATGTCCAAGAAGGGCGTCCAAATGCCCTCTAATGTGGACACCTCCAAGATCGCTGACTGGAGCAAGATCCCCCAGGAGTACCAGAAGGCCGTGTCCATCTGCTACAGCCTCGGAACCCTGTCCGGCACCGACAGCAAGGGCACCTTCAACGGCACTGGCAATATGGACCGGGCGCAGGCAGCTGTTGTCATGAGCCGCCTGCTCGAGGTGTGTGAAGGCACCCCCGCTCCTACCCCCACTCCTACCCCCACCCCTTCCGGCTCCAAGCAGATCACCAGCATCACTCAGCTTATTACGAAGGACGGTATGGAGGAATACCCCGGTGGATTCCACGCCAATCCTGATCTCGTGTCTCACGGCTGCTCTGGCATGGGCATCGCCTCCAATGGATTCTCTAAATTCTCTTTTACCTTTAAGGCGGCTGACACCGACACCTGCATCGAGTATTTGATTGACCCAGAGACAGCGGGATATCTCGATCCCATGGTGCTGAAGGAGTCTGTGGTGGTAAAGGCCGGGGAAACCAAAACCTTCACGTTCGACTGCAGCAAGACTAAGTATGTCGGACTTGAGATCAAGGAGAACGGAACGATTGGAGTGTTCTCCGAAGGCTGGATCACCAACATCACCTTCAGCTGACCTGAAAGGCGGTGGGATGCATGTTACATCTCTATTTAGCCCCATTGGATGAGCTGATTGCGCGGGAGGACTTTATACGGTATCCTATGCACTACTTCGAGGGTGTCTGGGAGCCGGAGTGGTTAAATGATCCCTTTGGGCGCTCCGTCATTGAGACGATTGACAAAGTACCCTTAGGAGAAGACGTGGAGCGTTCTCTGCTCGAGTTCGGAATGCGAGTAGAGGACTTGTGCACTGGAACAAAGAATCTGCTCCTCTGCAGGCATCTGAATATGTTAAATCGTATGACGATGATGGGCGAGAACTGCTATCCCTTCTTACTGGACTCCGCCGAAGAGAAGGATATCACCATGGGAGTGACTGCCTACTTCCTTATGCGTGACGACGCGCTGCGTGGGCGGAAAGTCCACTTTGTCAACGACGATTCCTATGTGGACAACCAAGTGGATTTCTTTGACAAGATAACGGATCTGATAGGAGACGGTTTGATTGATTGACATCAAGGAGAACGGACCCTGGGATGGTGAAGCTTCCTACGGTCGCAGTAACAGTGGTCTCAATAGTTGAAACAGAGATAGAGAAATTCAGAGTGGAGTAAAATTCCATACATTCTCAGAGAAAGAGCACTTGGTTTACACAAGTGCTCTTTTATTATGCTCTCAAAGGAGGCATCGGTAAAAGTGAAAGTAAACGCGAGCTTTAAGAGGTTTCTCTGTCTGCTCCTTGTCCTGCTTATGTTCCCGCTCGACGCACTGGCGGTGGTTGTGCCCGGCGGCGGTACGAACATCGGCTATGCGGGAGGTAAAACCACCAAGTTCCGGTTCCGTGAGTACGTAGGCATCGCTCTCGGAATACAACAGATGAAGGGTGACGAGTACCGCGTAGGAAAACCCACCGAAGATGAAGTAAAGTCAGGTAAGAAGGGCACATCGGGAATGGCGCGAGTCGTGCAGCATTTCCTGTACTCGTACCCTAACCCGTACGCTCCTTCCGGTGGACAGGGACTGTTCTATATAGTCCCTAAAGCGGCCGGGGCCCCGAAGTATGTGGCAGCTGTGAGCAGCGCCGGCATTGGACAGGCACCTATCGGCAGCAACTGGTGCTATGCCAGCAGCGGAGCGTTCAGCCATACCAAGTCTGACGAGCTCTTTAAGGCACTTACTAGTAAGATATCGGACCAGAACCCAAACCCGAGCATCGATCCTAATTACTTTAACGGACTTGTCGCGAAGTACGATAAGGCAGAAGCCGAGAACCTTATCAACTACATCTTCGGTCGACGTAAAAGCAACACCGAAGTTGATGTTGTCGCTATCAACAAGGCCTTTGATGATGCCTACCGTTATGGGACTAACGTCTATGGCAAAGCCCCAGTCCTTCAGGATACCAGAAAGGTGGCAAACTACGCAGCCATTATCCTCTCGCTGGCCCGTCTCATGCCCCAGGAGAACTGGGGCACCTATGAGGGTTATGTCAGGGATTTCGTGTGTACCTTTACAAAAGGCGAGGCATTCCCTCCTGTAGTCATTACTGCAGAGCTGTGTATGCCTTTTGAGCACAACGGTAATGGCAGCTTTAATACCTGGAGAACTGTGGCCGAGGAAGCCGCCATTCTTACGGGTGTCGAGGAACCGAAGATTCGCACGGCTGACGTGTCAATGCCCTCTGTGAAAAATGCAGTCAATGGCTCAAATAAAAACCCAGCGTTCTCTATCATCAAGACTGCGCAGGCAGAGGGTGCGCGCGTAAATGGCGGCATGCTCGGCGGCATGTGTATGCTGGGTATCAATAGCAAGGGTGTAGAAAATACACAGTACGGCGCCTATTGCCGACATCTTTCCTCTGTATCTTCTGGTTCTATTGCTAATGCTGAGACATGGCTTGGAAAGTTACCTTAGCAGGGAATTTGGGGATGTGGCATTTTCGGTGTAGACGAGGCCATAACCCCTCCTGTCCTGATCCCTCCTACCAGTGTGGAGATTGCTCCTGTAGGAACAGTCAGTCTTCTGGTCGAGGATAAGAAGTACCAGAAGAGTGTCGGAGGCTATAGCGAGACCTTTACAGTTACACTGGATGTCAACCTGGGCGCGAGCTATAGAGTGGATTCTACGGACACATCAAAAACCGCTAATGGAGTCGGATTGGCAAATACGCTCTACTGGCTCTACCAGATGAAGCAGAAGGGATATAACATCCCCAATCCGGAGATCGCTATCTTCCTTGCGCAGGCGGAAGCCATTCCTGCACTGAGTGGCGATGCTGCCAACAACCTCATCTCACAGACCATGGGCTACTACGGAGACGGTAACGAGTATGTCCCAAATCTGGGTAAGGTCAAGGTTTCGTCCAACAAGATAGAGGAAGGCATGGGAAACCCCTTCAAATGGAACCTGCTGAACCTCTCTCTGGGAGGTAACCTTGTATTCAAGGACGGAGGAATCAAAGGAGTAAAAACCACAACGAGGAATGGCTCTCTAATCATCGAGATCACTGACCTGTTGGAGGCGTATGAGTATTTCCAGAAGCATTCTGGAAATCTGACCTTTGTTGGCGAGTTCCCTGGCACAGGCACGCTGGAAACAGAGTCCTCCAAGAACCAGCATTGGTTTAAGGTTGGCATGGGCGTGAGTATGTCTGGTCCGAAATCTCTTGAGGATATGAATTCCGTTACCACCATAAAGGTGGGCCTGCAGTGTATCCCCAAGTATGACTACTCCACCGTTGTAGCCACTCCGGAGGATAAACCGTACTACTACTCCAAGTACCAGCGCCCCTACTCCGAGCTGAAACAGGGCACTGTTCCTGCGACTGGAGGCGGCTCCAGTGAGAAGTTCAATTCTATGACTGGCACTCCCACCTTCACTGACACAAGCACGCGGGTTGACTTTAAGGGAACCGGGTATGAGAATAGCGGCCGCTATTATCAGTACTTCGCCTCTGGTGGTTCTGAGTTCGTAGTGCAGTTTGACGGTGAATATGTGGCCAGTGCAAACGCTAGCCGCACCTACACTGCTACCTTCTCCCCTGTCCCCTGTCACATGAACAACGGATCCCATCATTACGAGCCGTCTGAGAAGGGGCCTGTGCATGTCGAAGACAAAGCACACTGCCCGTGTAACTATCATAACGTCTCTGACACCTTTACGTGGACGCAGCAGGTCAACGGGTTCTCCTATGTGAGAATCACCAACCTGAAGGTATGGAAGCTTTCCGAGGCGAAGCTGGACGGTACGCGGGAGTTGCTCGACACAGACGAGGTGACGGCTACTGTCAAGACCGTAGCGCCGTCTGTCTCCTACAACATCGCTGGTGCCAACAACGCTGCAGAGGGGCGCCTTATCTACTCCTGGGAAACCAAACAGAAAGATACTGCTAAGATCCCAGGGTACCCCAAGCCCTCTGACAACAACCACGATACTCACCGTCAGACCAATCAGAAGACCCTGGACGGAGACACTGCTGGTATCACCTGTGGCGCTACTTGTGTGTCTGACTTCATCGTTCTTCGTACTTCCAACGGGGACCAGTCCATCCTCTATTACGAGTACAAGTCCAAGAATGAGGCTGCTATCAACAAGGGCAACTGTGTTGCCGATCCTATCGAGTTTGACCCCGTTCCCTACGAGGTCATCTGGAAGAGCAACAGCAAGACCAGTGAGGGTTGCAGCCTTCCTGAGGATGGCATTACCTATGGTGGTTACAATGGCAACTATGCCAGCATGAGCACCAAGTACAAGTCTTCTGGCCATGCTTCCAACATCGACTTCAACAGCACCGAAGTCTATAAGAACAAGAGTGTGATGTCCGGCTCCTGGGATGCTGTGACTGAGAAGCCCACTCAGAAGTTCCGCCTTATGAATGATACTCTCGTTATTCCTGATTCTAAGCAGAACGGTGAGTACATCGTAGGACGTTCCAAGGTGTTCTACGAGAATATCATAAACTTTGGAACAGAGCAGCCGAACTACCCAATCACTCAGCAGTCTGACTTTGGCGGCCGGAAGGGCTTTGTCGTAGAAACCACCTATAGCCCCACACACGACAAGATCAACGACATTGTGGTCTATAACCCTGTGAGCAACCAGAACGCGATTGTCGTGTCTCTTCCTAAGGACAGAGACCAGCGCATAGCGACTCATGCAACGACTCCAGTGGATAAGTCCACAACTTGTCCGGGAGATGCGTCTTGTCCGTTCCTCAAAAATGAGTGCTCTGTTACGGAGCACATTCATACAGAGTCCTGCTATGACAAGATCTCCTATGAGGTGCATGGGCCAAATAATACACACACCCACACACAGGACTGTAAGCGCCACACGATAGGCACCCATGGCACGTGGACGTCTAACTCGCATTACTCCTCCCATTCCGTCACCGGCTACAAGACCACACTGGACGGCTACGAGGTGGTTGCGGGTGACGATGGGTTCACCTATATGTTTGGCAGCGAATGTCAGAGAGGCAGCACGATCCAGCAGTACGGCACCTCATTCCCGCTGGCAAACAAGTACACCTATACAACCGACTACAATGGTCAGAGCGGTCACCGGGATATTCAGTGGAAGTTCAAGAGTCCGCTGAACACCGGAGAAGCTGGCGTCGTGTACGAGTGCAACAACCTGCCGTTGAACTCTCACAAGTGTGATGCCGGCTCCGAGGGTGCCGTGCAGAAAGACCAGACCATCAATAAGAGTGTGAGCTATGCTGCGGCCGGCACAGATGCCTACAGCTTTACCGCGGTGTCCTCTGGTACAGTTCGCTTCTACTCTACCAGCTATAACAAAGATCCGCGCGGGCGTATTTTCATCAACAATGTGCTCAAGGTGGATAACGACGATGGTGGAAAGAATCTGAATTTCGATACCGGCACTGTTAGCTTTGCAGCTGGCGACGTCATCAGGTTGAATGTGTACCAGTATGGTAGTACTGGATCCGGCACGTGTGAGACCACAATCGAGATCCACTATGATTCACTTCCTCCTGTAAGCACCGTCAAGTGCTATACGGTGAACAAGTCGGTGTTGTCTTGCTCAGATCCGCACCACGCCTACTCCTATAACTGGAAGATCTACACCTACGGGCTGAAGCACGAATCCGGAGCAATCTGTTCTGGACGTGGATGCACCGACACCTCGGACCTCATCTTCCCCACTCAGAAGAAGTATACACAAGCCCAGTGCGCTGCTGGCTATATCGTGAAGCACGCAAATGGGGAGGTACATCTCTCCACCACACAGGGTACGTGTTCCTATTGCGGAGCCACCTACAAAGAGGTTTTGGCTAAGGCTGAGAGTACTGATCGCACTCCTGCTGAGAGCGAGTACTCCTGCTACACCTATGGTGACCCGCGCTGCTGGAAGCCTTGCGGTAATGATGCCAATCACAAGAATCACCCCACGGAGATCGTTGACAACGGAACGACGTACAAGATGGGTGACTTCATCAATCTGGACTGGCCGTTCACCATCTACTTCCCCAATACCGGTGATTTCTATGGAACCGGGGCGAAGTGGTCTTCTACTACCTCACCTGAGCGTGGTTATGGGTACGTCAATGGCATGGATACTACGGAGTGGATTAAAGCGAAGTGGGTAGAGTTCCCGTTCGCTGTCATCTACAACGACCAGACGTATCTTGCTAACGAGCGTATCTACCTGAGTGTGCCGAAGACGAAGTTCGAGTTCTACGTGCCTCTGCATAACAACGAGGTTGCAAATGCCGAGGTCAAGTTCGGTACGGTAGCAATCAATACTCAGAACGGCAACGAGCTCGAGTGCGGACCTAACAGCAACCGCAATATCGAGAACATCACCTATGCCGGAAAACCGATGGCGCATCACCACAATTCTGACAAACGCACCTACATTGACGTGGTTGGTCGAATCGGCAATCTGACACTGAACGACACTGGCGATTTCAGATTCTCGAATCTGTTCAAGCAGCCTCTCACGGAGTGGCTTGTGAAGAATATCGTCAGGAAGGTCGATCCCACCAAGCAGAATAATATCATGCTAGATATGGTGGATGTGAGAAAGGTTCCTGTTGCGTCTACTGGGGTTGCCGGGAACACTCACAACACGCGGCCAGAGCGTGGGAACATCAACAAGATTCTCCCCTTCCCTCTTACGCCGGCAAAGAACAATATCACAGCTCTGCAGCGACAGCCGATCCGCGTAGGGTATGATTCCTACTTCGATCTCACAACACTGGGCAACTACTATGGTAATGCCTTGTATGATGAGAGTGGCAAGCTGGTAAAGCAGAACCTCGTATTGGTCAAACCGCACTATTACCGGCTCGATCTCACAACCGGTGACTACAAGCCTGTGGACGTCTATATGGACGTCAATGGGAACAAGGTTCTTATCAACGACAATGACAGTAACACGGTTGCGTACAACGGCAAGGATGCTAACGTGAACCTGAACTGGGTTGAAGAAAAGGATCGGAGAAATTATTCCGGAAGCGAGGTCACTAACTCTCAGGCTGTGGCCAGCGCCAATGATTGGGTGGAGCTGCCCAGGGGTTCCAGCTGGGTGTACGGGAATTACAATATTCTCAATTTGACTCAGCGCAACCGTACCTTCGTTGGCAGCGAGTACACCTACAACGATAAGACAGACTGGAATTCGCACAAGGACCCGAGTGACCGTCTGCCGAATACGCTGGCGGCGCTACAGGGACAGCGGTGGCATTTCAACGTCGGCCTGCCCTCTAGTGCAGTGTTTGTCTACAGCGGCCAGAAGCCCTCTCAGGCTAACATCGACGCTTGCACTTCCGGAAATGCAGTAATCTTCTGCGCCCTGGAAATCTACTCTCAGGGCGAGGTATGGACTCTGGCATACGACGGCAGCAATGTCAACGCTCCGTTCAAAGTCACACCGGACGGTAAGACGTACGATCCTGTGGTCCCATATCCCAGCAATAAGAGCCCGCGGGGTGAGGAGATGCCCATTGTCTCTATCATCTCTATCAATCACTCCAGCAAGGAGGACCTGGACGTCGCGGGCACTCAGTAACAATCGGTGGGGCGCCTCACTACTCTACAGTGGGGCGCCCCTTTACTAAGGAGGTTTGTTTGATGCGCGATGATTTAGTTTCTTGGGCAAATGCCAAATACAGAGAGTTTGCCGTAAAGATGTTAGACGTGCTTCCTGACTTTCCAAACTGCTGCTATCAGGTGAGCGGGGCGGCCGCTATGCTGGCGCTTGGAGCCTATCTGCTCACTGACGTAAAAGTCGTGTATGGAGGTTATGAAGACGATGGTGTGGTGCTGCCGCACGGATGGGTGCGCGCACGTACTCGTTCTGGGCAAACTGTCATCCTGGACTTTGCTCACCTACAGTTTGAGCACGACAAGCTGTACCCCGGGTGCTGCTCATATCACCAGCTCGTCAGAGAGCGGGTCATGAATGGTTTGCCCGTTCCTGGTAGTGTGATCTTTTTCCCTGATGATGCTGAGTACGGCCGCTATAAGGAGGAGAGTTAATGCTGATCTATTGTCTGCTGGACGAGTTCGCAGAGCCTATCGGCAGTGCTTTCGAATACGGTGGGAGGGAGTGCTGGCTTAATGTAGATGCTGCCAGAAAAGAGGAGGCGCTCGTTGCCATCGAGAAGCTTCGTGAGGAGTGGCACGCTACTGACGATGTCGGTGATGTGTGTCTGGAAGACCATATCCGTGCGGGTCTGGAGAGCCTTGGACTGTTGGTCAGACCTAAGGTTATCCGATTCTCAGAGCTCCTCCACTCTCCTATTGGCGAGTGGTTGGACGCACACTTCACTGATCAGGGTTGGGAGCTGCAGGAAATAGACGGAGAATATCAGGTGTACTTTGGACGTGGGGTACAAGTCGATAACAGGTATGAGTACGGATTTCCTCACCTCGTTACCAAGGAGGACCTGCTGGTGATTGCCGAGGACTTTTACAACAGAAATTACTCCTCCGATGTATAGGAAGATTCAGTGACTACACCATATATCAGTGAAGGGAGGTTATCCGATGCACTACAACCGGCAACAACGATGAACCGGCACCTTTCTCCTGTTTGGGACGCCTAAGCGGGCTGGGAGTGTCGGTTTATCTCATGAAGCAAAAATAGAAAGGGTGTTTGTAAAATGGACAGAGTCTGCGGTGGCATTCTCTACAACAACGAGTATCTGGATATCTTCGAGACCGGCGGCAATTTCTACTTCATCGATCCCATCTCCCGGAGCGAGGTTCACATCGAGGGCGCTGAGCCGGATGGTGTGCTCGACCTTCCCAGTAAGATGGATCTGGAGAAGCTGCTGCGCTCCCGCGTCAAGAACGATGACGAGATCCTGGGTTATGTGCATACCACGCCCAGCCAGTGGGTGAAGGAGCAGGACGGCGTTGTCATGTTCCAGCCCACTGTTATGCATCCTATCATGAAGGCGCTGACCGAACGGCACCCCGGTGCTGACCTGAGTGTACTCCAGGCCCTGACCTTCCGCACTGCGCTCCATCTGTGCGTTGGCTTCAACGAGGCCCTGCTCATTGCGTCTTCCGGGATGTCCGTCAGCTACACCGCCCATGACCGGACTGACTACGACGACCTGCTGCTCCTTGCCGGAGCTAGCAAGGAAGAGATGACGGACACGATCATCGAGTACATTTAACAGCGTGGGGCGTGCAGCAGCACTGCACGCCCCGCCACATAAATTCAGGAGGGTGTATGATACGCTATAGGCGGCAACAACGTCCGTACACATAAGAGTGGCAACAATACCGAACCTGCACCTCTCCCCTGCCTAGGATGCCTACGCAGGTGGAGAGTGCGGGGTTCTATGAAAGGAATGTGTATGGATAAAATTACTCTGGGGAGCGCCATTCTTGAGCGTCTCTCCTATATCAATGAGGGCGTCAAGCAGTTTCGCAACGGAATCGTCCTGTATTCAGAAGAGCCGTATGGTATTCTCTACGAGCTGACCGAGAACATGAAGCGTGTGGTCTCTAAGCTCAGCAAGTCTGGTCACATGGTGTACGCGGTGGTCTCCGGGAGATACCAGATGACCGGAGGCGTGATCATGGAAGCCACCACCTACCTATGCCTTCAATGATGACGATCTGAAAACGGCAGAGGCCAACACATTAGGCGGGAGAGATTTGCTGGACGGCATCCTTGTTTATGACGAGGGTCTGGTTGCCTATACCGCCTTCGCCTATGTCGTAGGGTTTGAGTCAGAGTACGGCTACGTCGGCATCCGTCCGTCTAATGGTGGACTCGTGCGTATGTATTGAGGTGCGGCGATGGGCAGACATGAAACTTTGGCAGGAGGATATGTACTCCTTACTGCCTATACCCGGCTGTACCCGAAAGAACGCGATGCTGCGTTGGCACTGCGTGAGCGCCCTACGAGCTTGATCGCAGTCGCACGAGAGTATCTTGAGCGGTGGGTTCTGTGCTCAGAGTTTGCGTCTTTGCCAGACATGCTTCAGAAGTATACCTGTGACAGCATCGAGGGATTGGCGGACAGCGCGGAACGAGCTGGGTTTCTCGCATTTGAGTTCCGCATGACGCTTGATACCGTTTTCCGGTTTCCAGAGCTGTGCAGGGGGCAGTCTATGCTTGCGTTTGCAGACTTCCTCTCTAATCTGCTTCAGAAGCGTGGACACAGCGCAGCGTCCAAATACATTGACGCTACACTAGACATCTGAGTCACGGGAGGGAGACCCGCATGGTGTTTTGTATCTTCAGGGTACATATCACAAAGCAACAATGAGCGATTGATCTCTTCAACAAGCAACATGTCAAACTACAGAGAAAGGATATAGTCATGGAAGAGTCTTTGGCCGTTCGTCTTAAACAGTCTGTCAGTGGAGTGTTGGACAAGTACGATTTGCTGCACTCCGTGGAAAGTGTCGTGCGTCTTATCGAGTCCTGGTGGCATCAACAAGGGGTGGCTCGTTAACCTGCTCCGCAAGCACCCTATGTGGGACGAGGATGCATTGGCCATAGTCTTTGAGGTTTCGGTTTCGCGGAGCATTGACCCGGACGTTGTTTGGGCTCGAAAGTACGACCTGTGTGCCCTCGCTCGGGAGAAGCTTCCCGAGGACACCTACACAATCTTCGACGCTGCGATTTCCAAAGTAACGAGCAGCTATTCTCAGTACATACAGCCTGGGTTTGACAGCTCGGCTATTGAGGAGTTGTGCGGTGTCACCTGCTTTGTTGGACAGCGGACGAGTCGTATTATCAACAAGGTGTGCCGTCATTTTGGAGTTGATCTCCTACCCGATTATAATGCCAAGTTTGCTGAACTGGCAGATGCGCTGAATCCGTTGTCGCTGTCAAGAACAGCGGCCCTGTCTGTACATCCGTGCGACTACCTCGAGATGTCCAACACGAGAAACAGCTGGTCCTCTTGTCACAATCTAGAGGATGGTTGTTATCGCGCGGGAACGCTGTCCTACCTGGCTGACGAGTCCGCAATGATCTTCTACACTGTTGACAGTTCTGAGGATCGAGCTATGTACGCCCGTGCCAAAATCACGCGTGAGGTCTTTTGTTACAGTCATGGTCTTCTGCTTCAGTCGCGCCTCTATCCGAATTATGAGGACATGGATACCTGGACGACCTACCGAAGCATTGTCCAGGCTGCTATGGCAGTGTGCGAAGGTGAGCCCAACTACTGGTCATTGCACACAGACATGGACACCGTAAGTACCTACGTAGAGACCCATGATGACGCACATCATTATACCGACTATACGTATGAGGGTTATCACCCGAGCATCTCACTTCTGAAGTCAGTCGACACGGAGGGATCTTGCATAACAGTCGGGTCGACATCGCACTGTTTACGCTGTTCCAGGGAGCTAGACGACGCAGAGAGTCTATTGTGTGAGTTCTGCAATGACCGCTGCTATTGTGAGGCGTGCGGATGCAGTATGTCAACGGAAGACGGCTACTACATCAATGGGTACTACTATTGTCGGGATTGTGTGAACTTCTGTGAGATGTGTGAGGATGCAGTCAGAGAGGGTCTTACCGATGTAACAGATGAGTACGGCAATACCATATCCGTATGCGATAGTTGCCTCGAGGAACATGTCGATGTGTGCGCTGATTGCGGCCAGTACTTTACACACAGTGCCTTGGCTGAGTTTGATGGCCGCATGCTTTGCGAGGATTGCCTAGATGCTGCGTCAGAAGCCGAACCCTGTACCGCTTAAGCAGGGGGTGCTACATGACGATCGAGGCAATTCTTAAGAAGACTCAGAAAGAGTTAAAACGCGCACTTCGTGCGGAGCTTGTGAAGCTAGGGTATAAGCCAAAGGTTCGGCGAGGGTTCCTCTACGCAGCAGGAACTGTTCCCGTCCTTCTGGTCGCACATCTGGACACAGTACACAGGCAGAGTGTAAGCATTATCTGTTACTCAAGGGATGGTCGCGTGTTGATGTCTCCGCAGGGTATTGGTGGAGACGACAGAGCCGGCGTATACATGGTGCTCCAGCTCTTGCGCACTCATAGGTGCCACGTCCTCTTCTGTGAAGACGAGGAGTGCGGCGGCATCGGAGCGCGGGAGTTTGTGGACAGCGGCATCACCCCGAAGGTGAACTACATCGTAGAGATGGATCGGAGAGGTTCTGAGGACGCAGTATTCTACGACTGTGACAATCCGGAGTTCACGGAGTTTGTCTGCAGCTTTGGGTTCGTGGAGGATCTGGGTTCCTTCAGCGACATATCCGTTATCGCACCCCACTTAGGGGTTGCAGCTGTCAACATCAGCGCAGGGTACTACAACGAACACACCTTACACGAGTTCATTGACATGAACGCAGTGGAAACGAATATCGCTAAACTTCGCCAGATGCTTTCGACGAAGGTTGGGCGGTTTGAGTACATAGACCGCTCCTTCTTCGGTGACTACGCTTTCGACATCTGCAAGCTCTCCCCGCTAAAGCCAGGGGACTATATCGTGGATCGACACGGGAAGTTAACGGAGCCGGATCACGAACTGTGGATGGATGATGCTGGAACCCCCTATGAACCGATAGATGGTTGTGGAGCTGCCATCCGTCTGGGAGGGTGTTCTGTATATACTAAAGAGAATCTGCCGGCGCGCTTCGACGAGGACGCAGCAGAGTTCTTTGACATACTAGAGGACGATTGCATCGGCTTCTACTAACGGAAAGAAGGCCTTACTTTCGGGTAAGGCCTTCTTATATTTTTGGAAATTTGGGAGGACTGTAAATGGCAAATCTGGGACACAAATGGCTGCAGCAACTTGGTCTCCTTGGAGCTGCCTCCAGCGAGAAAATCTGCGCACTGGCAGCGTTGGAGATGAATATGCGTGTGCCTGTCGGTACTGATACCTACCCTATGGTGTGGGAAGGAAACGTGGAGGGCGAGAAGGACGCTGTGCAGGCGGTAAGGAGATGTATGTATCACGGATCCACCACCTCCGAAAACACGTTCGCTGCCGTAGGCGGGAGCATGGATATGCTCTTTAAGTTTCTCGAGGACAACGACGTGGCCACTAGCCACGCCTAATTAAAAATGAAAAGAGGTCTGATATGCAACAGGATTATGTTCCGAGGCTTGGAGATGAATTCCCGGCACTAGCCAGCAGAGAATGCGGTACATCTCCCTATACCTCAAAGTTAGTCCTCTACAGTGTTTTGGATGACGGGTATGGCAGATACTTCAACGAGATTTTCGATGAGGACGATAAGCTCAGCCCTTATTTTATTCAGGACATTGGGACTCCGTTTCAGGAGCGGCTACGGAGTCAGAGAGAGGCGTGTGTGAAGCTCGCTGTGCAGTACGCTGCGGATAAAAAGCTGCACATTGCTGAGTGGCGCAGTTCCTGGCGCCGGACTGCGCTCCGGGATGGCGTAGAGGATAAGATCGATCGCTATCCGGTAGGCGGTCTTGGTAACGCCTTTATCTCGTACTTAGGCGGTGGATTGTCGCTTGTCGATTCTCTGGTTGCTAAGCAGGCTCTTTTCGATTTTATCTCTTGTGGGGCGGCTGTGCAAAAAGTGTTCACCCCACAGGAGAGAGCCTCATTTTTGTACTCCTCCCTTCGTGCCGGAGCTACTTGGTATCCTCAGAATCTTTGCTCCAAGGAGTTCTTTGAAAAAGTGAGCAGCGCGGCAGCAGCATTTGCCTCTCAGGAACTTGGCATGACGGAGCACAAGGCGACGTTTGTCGGAGTAACCTTCGGGTGGACGGCTAAGCACGGAAACGAGTGGCACCTCTATGGGGATCTGGTAACAGCGAATTTGTTTAGCTGTAAGGCGGAGGCACTGCCTGGCCTGTTTGGTGTGGTCTCCGCTGCAGCTCCGCCCGGCATGATCGAGGCAATGTACAACGCCACCTACGTGTGTGTAGTGGCTGTTGAGTCAGAGGTGAGGAGTTTTCCAGAGATGCTCGACGACGTGATGATATACAACTTCCCTACTTCTGCGATTACGTCATGTAAGTGGGTAGGGCTTCTGCCGTCGATCCTCGGCCCCTATAAACTCCATAAAAGAGAAATTTCCGCAGGAATCAGAAAAGCAAAGAAAGAAGGTATCTACAGTGGCTAGCATTGGTGAAAAGTATGTCTGTGGTGGCAGGGAGTTCTGGTGTGTCGGGTTCAATGGCCGGGATAAGGTCATCCTGCGCAGCGGGGCTGTCGTAATGGAAACGCCCGTGGCAACGTTTGAAAAGGCCTTTAAGCTGTGCGGGTCGATGGAGATCGGCGGCACCTGCGTGGCGAAAGAGACGTACGGAGGAGTGGTAGCCGGTGCGGAGTACGAAGTTATGGATATCACCAAGGAGGGGATTGTGCTGTCCAACGGACTGACTCTCAGCCTTCAAGTATTCACCGCTGTTTTCTAGGAGCAGCGTACGTATATCTGCCGGCACGGAGAGTAATTACTCTTCAAGACTACAATAGGGAGGTTTCAACTGGTGGCATCAGAAACCTGCATATACATAGACAAATCCGGAACAGCACTGCCTCCTGGGCATGGGAGAGCAGCAAAGTACAAAATCGAGGGCATGGCCGACGGCTCGTTTATTCTTTTAGAGAAAAACAAAAGCCGGTGGGATATGGTCTGCAGTGGAAAGCTTATCGCGCTGGAGGAGTGGATTCGATCTAAAGTGGGGACGGTCGCCAAAGAGGATGCTTCAAAGGCAACCGGAGATCTGAGACCAGAGCGAGTCCACGAGATCACGAAATCCGTCATGCAGAGAGTCTCCTATCTGCCAGGGATTGACTATCGGCAGCTCAATAACTACCTGTATGTCCTCCTATCAAGAAACCGCGTGTCTGAGCGGAATCGAGTTATCAACACTCGACTGGTGGACGAGTTAGGGCAGCCAGTTTATCTGCTGTATGTTGGGGATTTCAACAAGCAGGTGGATATGCATCAGGCATTCCTGGTGGACAGCATTTCGGAAGCGCAGAAGATATTCTCAGGTGTGACGCAAACTCGGCTCCCAGACCCTCTGCAGTGGAGTGAGGATGTATCAGACTATATCTGGGATCCTACGATGGAAGTCCTCAGCCTATCAGACAGAGTCGTGCAGCATATCGTCAGCGAGCGAACAGGGCGCATATGCGGACAGTTGGCTACGTTGGAGCCAGCAACGCTACTGCGCAACATCAAGGAGGCTCTGTTTACGGGACAGCAGCGTGCGTGCAGAGACTGCACATATGCACTGCCGGCATACTCTCGGCAGCATAACTCTGTGGGGATGATGCTGCCGCTGCACGTGTACACCAATGACACTGAGCTTCCAGAGGCTGTGCTGCTTCTCTCGAAGACCGTACACGGGTACTCACTCGTGACCATAGTGACTCCGAAACAGGCATACATAAGTGTGCGTATGTTTAGGAATCCGGAAGAAACTTGGCTAAAGGGGGCATTGACTTGAGTGCTGTCGAAGTGCACGTAGTCGCACTCACGGGGCCTGCATCTTCCCTCCGTCAGGTACAGTGGGCGGAAGAGCGCTACCCTTCTACGGCGCATCAGCAGGTGCCTAGAGGCCTTCTCAGCTTCTACGAAGAGGAGGGCGGCACCGCGCGCGGCGTGTGGTACTCGACACTGCCAGGATACCTCCACTGCCCTGAGGGGGTGGAGGTGGCTGACCCGACCACAGAGGAAGTCGAGGCCGCAAAAAGGAAGATTGCTGTGCACTATGTTCGTCGTGCAATAAACGATGGCAACTATGTGAGGGTTGCGAAAGTGTTCCTCGCTAGGCACCGTCAGGCAAGAAAAGAGCCTACAGAATTCGACGCCATATGTGCTGCAGCAATGGCTGAAGCGGAAGTGCAATAACAGCAGTAGGGTGTGGAAGAACACAACTTCCACACCCTCTTTTAAATCAATCTTTGAAGTGACCTGTCCATATATAACTGAAGGAAATTATTACGCGGGGGCGTACTGGTTTCGACGGGGTAAATACTTGCAGACAAGCATGGGGAAGCGTGGACCTTCCTAAAAATCCACACAAGCATAAATGCCAATCAGAATTCTTTTGAGGTGCCCGTAGCGGCTTAACCTCTTACCGGAGCTGTTGTTCCGGGACATCTCACACGGCAACAGTGCCCCATCCTACTACACCGTGTGGGCGGCATTGAAGATGGGACAAACCAGGCAAGGGGCAAGCCATGCGCCTGGAAAGTAAGAAATGGCTGTCCGCTAGGTCTATGGAGGATGCCAACCACCAAGGACTGGTGTAAGTAAAAATGGCTAACCATGTAGAAACTCTGTATAGGTTTATTTCGGACGCGGGTTCGATTCCCGCCGCCTCCACCATTTATCTTTGTGGAAAGGAGCTCAACATGCCTAGGTACCCAAAGGGGTATAAGGATGTGGAATACCGTGTCCCTGGCAGAAAGCGTAGAGTAGCTGGGTCTACTGTGGCAACAAGTGATTTCCTTGCTATGGTGCATAATGACTACCCATCACTGACGGTGTCTCAGCTGCGTGCGCTGATTACCGATAGGGAACATTACGTCTTAAACCCGGAAGCAGTATCCGTTCTGGACTCCTACATTGCTTTAGGGTATGGCGACCACGTACCTAACCTTAAGTGACTAAGAAATCTGAACACATCGCACATATACAATTGATGGGAAGTTGCCCACAGTAAATTGAAGGGAGAAAAAGAAAGATGCTTCTGAAGAATGAACTGCAAGAGCTGGCCTCCAAGAAGGTCGAGGTGCGCGTGATTATCGTGAATGGTTTCCAGATTGTTGGAAAGATTCTGGATGCCGACGAGTCCGCCGTGATTGTCGATGTCAATGGTTCCCGGAAAGTTGTCAACCTCTCTGCCGTCTCTACGGTTGAGCTCAGTAAGGGCTGAGGGAAGGAAGAATAGCGATGACTAAAGAGAGAATTGAAGAGCTTCGCAATAAGTACCTGTATGTCTGCGATAGGGTGGCCACCAAGTACCAGCTCGATGAGGACGGCAGGCAGGACTTGGCCCTCTATTACCTTGAGGTGTGGCAGAGCAAGCCTGCTGCAGCAGGCAAGGGAGCACCTTACATCTACTCCGCTCTTTGTAAGGAGGCCGGCCGCATCTTGAAGCGCAAGGAGCTGTGTGAGGACAGGAGTTGCAGTATCACAGACTGCACCATCTATGATGATGCTATTTCAGCGGCAGAAGATCAGATTTGGTGCGAAGAGCTTTCGGGGGCGATTGAATCCGCATTGTCGCAGCTAACGACTCGAGAGGAAGAAGTTCTTAGGTTACGTTTCTTTGAGGGCCTGACTGGGGCGGAGTGCGGCAAAAAGTTCGGGGTCACCAGAGAGCGCATACACCAGATTGAGGTGACAGCTCTTCGCAAGTTACGTCACCCTAGCCGCTCAAAATTCCTTAAGCCATTTGTAACCAGCTGTGCATCTGCCAAGAAGGTGTCAAATAACACACCACCTTCTTATAAGTTTGTGTATGACCTACCTCATCTCATCTCTAGGGAATGTTTACACGCACACGGCGTTGGTTTTGAGGTGGGTATCTACAAGAATGATGGTTACCTCATTTGGGTGACGTCCCATGGAAACGGGGGTGGGTACGTAAACGGTACAACTCTTAAACTGTGTCGGTTGGAGCAAGCCACCCACTACAAGACACTGGATGCCGCTAAGGCCGCAACAGCCTTAGTCGTTACAAGTGCCAGCGTTGTCAACTCCCAACTCTTAATCCCTTCCAGAGTGACAAAAGAGTCGTGCGGTGGGATGTATGTGTGCAGGGTGTGCGGCAACGATCAGTATGTGATACAGTGCAGCGAATATGGCTTCATTGCTGTTGGTACGCAGTATCCGGTAAAGCTCCCTAAAGCAACCTTCTTCACCTCTGTGGAGGCAGCCCAGAGTGTTATCAACGATATTATAGGAGACTGATGATAAACCATGAAATATATTCTTCAGGACACAAAGGCCAATCTCTACTACGCACAGGATGGCACGTGGGTAGCTGATGTTAGTGCCGCACATCGCTTTGATGATAAGACCTCAGCTGCCGTGAAGGGCGCACAGCTCCTCCCTATTGGGCAGTCCGTCGTAGAGCCTGTGCTGAATTAACACGCTCTATAAATTATTAGGAGGGTTACCATGTTGTATTTCGAGGATTTTGCAGGATGCCGTAGGTTGGTCAGCAGCAATACTGCGTTCCTCGTCAGTGATAGAGATTTCATTTTCGAGACCTTTAATGCACTCACGCGGAAATCTTACTTCGAGGCGGAGGGAACTATCAGTTATGTTGATGGAGCCGATGACTACACTTTCAAAACCAAGACGCTTTCTCCCGGGTTCTCCAACATTTCCGATTTGCTGAAAGGGCCGCTTTGTGAGCGGTTCGATCGAATCCGAGAGTGTTCGATGAAGATTGACTTCATCTACAAATATCCTGGAGAGTATCGTCGGGACCACAAGGCTCGTGATGTCCGCCTTTGGTACAACAGCATCACTGGGCGGATGTACATGTCGGAGAACGCAAAGAGGCTGCTGTATTTGTCGGACACTCTGCCTGCGGTCAGCTGCGAACTCGAGGAGATGCTTGGGCATACCGTCTTTGAGGAGGTAAGCTGTGCTGGCATTACAGAGTCAGATCGCTCCTTCGTCTCTAAGTACCTGAGGCTTTTCAATACGCGAGTGAAGGATCGGATGGTCTTCAAAGGGAGATTTTTCTCATGGCCTGCTCCGCCCACGGTAATCGAGATGCTTCCGTACCTCAGTGAGAGCAACATGCAGCGGAGCCTAGCTGTAGGTGTAACGCTAGACGGCAACCTGTGTTTCCTTACGGGTGATGATATCCGCCGCAACGTCCTCTCCTCTAATGCTCTCGGTCTCGTATATATCTACACCGAGCGCATAAATGCGGTAACGCGTGCAAGGTGGGACGGGACGGAGGTTTGTGCCGTGCCGCTGGCTATTGACGTCGTCGATCATGTAAAGCGGTGCCTTGGCGCAGTTAAGTGACGACTGTGCAAAATTGAGTACACCGTGATGGTGCAGATAAGGAGGTACTCAGTTGTATATCTGTATAGCTAAATGTCCTGGGTCGTTTACGGAAGATCCTTCATATGAACTTGGTGCAAGCGGCGGTGTGGACATTCATATGTTGGAGCTTTTGGCTGCGCGACTTGGGTGCAGCTATATGTCGGATCTGAGGTATCTTTCATCCGCACGGCGACAACAACTTTCTCGTGAGATTGAAAAAATAGCCCCTGAGAGTGCGGACCTCAAGGAATGGAATGACACTCTCCGGTATCTGACCAATATGCCTCCGGCAAGCGAGAGGGAGAGCGCGAGGCTGGAGTTAATAAATTGTTTGAAAGGGGTAACACGTTGAAGAACTACAACTTGATAGCCTCACTGGTGGCTGGCGTGCTTTTGGTGGCTCTCATTTGGGGGGTCTTGCAGTTCCACCATTAACCCTTGGGAGGTGATAAACCACGATGATTTGGGAGAAACGCGGAGGGGTCGCATACTCCACTGTTACTGAGGCTATACTCACCGCATCAGGACTATCTGAGGAAGAGTTGCTGCATCCTGCACCTAATTCACACGTAACCCTGGACGGCTTACAGCAGGCGGCTGAAGTCATATTGCGGGCACGTAATGAGGGACGATCAGCAGTCATCATCGGAGACTATGATGTTGATGGTATCACATCCACCGCAATACTCTCTATGTTGTTCTCTTTCCTGCGTATCAGGCACACCACAATTATTCCCAAACGCTTCACTGAAGGTTATGGTGTGTCTACAGCACACATAGAGGATGTATCCGACGCACTTATAGTTACGGTGGACAATGGGATCTCAGCTGGCTCCATTCTCACGGATGCACGAAAGGAACGCGGAAATTATGTGGTTGTCGTTGACCACCACCTGCCCGATGCAAGTGTTCCTGAGGTGGACGCCATTATTGATCCACACTACTACAACTCAGGCGGGTTTATGCATTACTGCGGTGCTGGTCTCGCCTACCAGCTCGCCATGTATATGATCAGCGAAGACGTAGCTCCGGAGACCTTATGCAACGATTTGCTCATCCTCGCTGCTGTTGGAACAGTCGCCGACAGTATGCCTCTGATTGGCGATAACCGCCTCATTGTGAGTAAAGCTCTGGCAGTAGCAAATAATCGCTTTGCCCCTATGTCAGCAGGGCTGCGCTGCCTGCTGGACGCCTGTGGAGATCCTGGTACCTTGCGGGCAAACACATTATCGTACAAGCTATCTCCTATGCTCAATGCGCCTGGGCGTTTGTATGACTCAGGAGGCTCGTCAGTACTTAAGGCGCTCTTGTGCAAAGATCAGGAACTCGGTAACAGCTATGTCACTAAGATGGTTGCCATTAACCAGGATCGCAAGCGAATGGTGGAAGCATACCTGTCGCTAGCCTGTGATAGCGCCCAGGGGCAGTCCTCGCCCATCGTGGTATATCTTCCGGGGTTGCTGGAGGGCCTATTAGGGGTAGTGGCGGGAAGGCTGATAGGTACGTTTAATAGCACGGTTGTCGTGCTGTCGGACAGTAGAGATGGGAAAGCGATCAAGGGCTCTGTGCGTGCGGTTCCCGGAGACAACGCAAAAGAGCTGTTGGATTCGGTACGGAACCTACTCACCGTCTATGGTGGCCACTCCGGCGCCGCTGGTATGACCCTGGAGCGTGCGAATCTCGATGCCTTCACGGACGCACTTAAGGAGATGCGCAGCAGCCATTCTGTGTGCAGCAATCTTCTCTATGACGTGGAATTGTCACAGGAGACGGTGTTCCGTTCAATGCGTGCTTTGAATCGATTTGAGCCTCTCGGTCACGGCGTGCCAAATCCGGTGTGTGTCATACGGAATGTGGAGGTTCAGGATGTGGCCTATATGGGCCAGGATAAGAATACTGTAAAGCTGGTATGCGACGGATTCTCTATCCTTGGGTTCGGAAAGGCCGAACTGTATCGCAAACATAATGAACCACGAACCTTGGATGTGATTGGGACATTGTCGGAGAATCATTTCCGTGGTCGCACGACTATACAGGTGGTTGCAGAGGACTTCCACCCGTGTATATTTTAAGTACCATTCGGCCACTGTGGCCGTAGGGAGACAACGTAGGGTGTGGGGCGGTAGAAAACCCCACACCCTTACATATACCATAAACGGGCCCTTAGCTCAGTTGGTCAGAGCAGCCGGCTCATAACCGGCCGGTCCCGGGTTCGAGCCCCGGAGGGCCCACCATTCAACAATCAGTATAATGCAGTAAAAGTTTCAATATCTTGGATTTCTGTTTAATATCATTATAATTTTTCCTTAAAAAGTCTTAATGTGTGTTGACGTGTTAGGTTACACTACCTTAAAATAGTTGGGCCAGATGGGGCAACACTGTTACTGCACACATTTGCATCACCTAAGATGTAATTGTACCTCTTAGAGCAAGCACCCACTGATGCAAGAAAACATTAAACAAATGAAAAGGTAAAATGCCCAGTCCTTCGCGTGGACTGGGCATTGTTTTGCCGTGATCGCACTTGTCATAAATCCCCTAGTAAGGAAGGTGAAACCCTTTAGAACGTTGTCGCACAGCTTTCTCTAAATCTGGCGAGGTGTCCGAGTGGTTTAAGGATCCAGTCTTGAAAACTGGCGCCCCATTTCTGGGGCCGTGGGTTCGAATCCCACTCTCGCCGCCACAGTAAAAATTTACTGTACTACCCCCAAATCAATAGCATATGGGAAAACTGTGCCCAAATTTTATACCCACATTTTTCCACTCGCTGCCAAAAACAGCTCTCCGTCCTTAGTGGTTGTATGGGAGGTCATGCAAACGGAACGGAGGAAATAATATTGGACAAGCGTAGAGAAGAACACATCCAGCACGTATTCGATGGTTTCTGCAAACGTGTTCTTAAGAATGCTGCTAATGACTACTATGACGAGATCATGCGTAGGAGTAAGCACGAAGTTCTTTTGGCAGACTGCTGGAACTTGCCCCATACTATTGATGAGTACGTCCTCGAGAGTGCTGTGTATACCGTGCTCGGTGAAGATATCCGGTTTACTAACTCCGCACTTATTAACGCACTTGATTCCCTCTCGGAGGAGAATCGAACCATCATCCTGGCTACATGCGTTATGGGATTGCCGGACAGAGAAATAGCGGAGCACCTGAAGGTGGTCCGGAGGACTCTGACCTACAGAAAGGCAAAACTTCTACAAGAGCTAAGGAGGGTGCTTTCTGATGTCTAGACTCCTCCCTATCTCTGTGATAACCGGGGCCGTCACGGGTGACCCTGAGTCCGTGAATGAAGTGATCAGGAATTATACAGGATACATTGCTTTCTTATCTAGTAGGTATGGCCATTTCGATGTAGAGGCCAGCTGTAGGATGGAAGCTCAACTGTTACAGGCTCTATTTAAGTTTGATCTGAACTATACATAGTGCCTATCGTCCGACCTCCCATTGTACCTTGACAACCTAGTAAAGCAAGTTGGAGTAGCTCATGTTCTGTGCATTTGCTACTCCTGCTTGCTGATAATTTGGAGGATATCATGGATTACAGAGAAAAAGCCATCCTCACACTCGACGAGTTCTGCGACTATGTCGGGATAGGAAAAACCAAAGCAAGAGAAATCCTTAAAAGCCGGTATTGTACCTTCAGCTTCCGTATTGGTAATCGTCTTTGTGTGAACAGGCGTAAACTTGATGCGTGGCTCGAACAACACAGCGAACTCTGAGGTTGCAAAATAGCAGCCTTCGTGTATACTGGTGTTAGTTGTCGAAGCCAGCTGTTTTATTTTATAAAATAGTGAGGGCTTTATGGGAAAAGATTTAAACGGCAAAGAGCTGGGGAAAGGTTTGTGCCAGAGGAAAGATGGAAGCTATTGTGCTCGCTACTATGACAGGAACGGGCAGCGGAAGTACCTCTACAACTCCTCCCTGGCGGTGTTAAAGAAAGAGTACAAGGACGTGTTGAAGCAGGTATCGACGCGTCCAGTCGTAAAGACAGAATACACACTGGATGAGTGGTATGCTCAGTGGATCAAGGTTTATAAGTACGAAGTGAGAGACAGCACACGGTTGCAGTATTCTCACGTGTACACTAAGCATGTCTCTCCTGCACTTGGCCACTATCTCCTTACGCAGATCACGACTCTGGAAGTGAAACGCTTTCTGAACGACATGAAGAAGAGAGGCTTTAGCTTTGAGATGCGGAACAAGGCTCGCATAGTTTTGTTGGATTTGTTCGACAAAGCCATTATGGACGACTTCGCATTTAAGAATCCGGCGCGAGGGATCAAAGTTGTCCGTGACGAGAGAGTGGAGCCGAGAGTCCTGAGCAAGGAGGAGCAGGTCGACTTCTTCGATACCTGTAAGGGAACCTTCTATGAAGAGTTGTTCACAGTAGCGGTGCTGACCGGGTTGAGACCTGGAGAGCTGTTCGCGTTGCGCTGGTCGGATGTTAATCTGAAAGAGAAGTATCTCGACGTGACGAGAACCCTCCTCTATCAGAAATTGGAGGGCGACACGGGGAAGGCATTCCACATACACCCACCCAAGACTGCAACGAGTCTGCGGCGGGTATACTTTGACGAGCGCTGTAAGTTAGCGCTTATGAGTCAGTTCCGGAAGAAGAGTAACATCTCCCTTAGGGAAACCTCTTCCCCGCTGGAGGGGTTGGAGGATCTGCTCTTTGTGACTAAGTATAACACGCCACTGAACTCGTCCCTCTACAGCTCTGCTATCCAGAGGATAGTGGATCTCATCAACGAGAGCCGCAGCGCTGTGGATCAGTTTGAGACATTCTCTGGTCACTGTTTCAGACACACCTATGCTACGCGCGCCTTTGAGGCTGACGTGGATCCAAAGGTGGTGCAGAAACAGCTGGGACACGCTACGCTGAAGATGACCATGGATCTCTACACTCACCTGTTCGAGGACAAGAAGCTCGAGGAGCTCACCAAGCTGGACGCTCACTCGGAAGACGTGTTCACCTCCTCTGATTCCTTGAAGGAGCAGAGGTATCGGGAGACACTTAATCCGAAGGTCGTACCCATCAGTGAGGTGGTGTAGAAAAGGTGTAGAGAAAAATTCTTCTAACTTTTTAGCAGTATATTGGCTAGATTTCTCTGTTCATAAGTCAAATAGATCCGGTCTGACGTAATTGTGGTTCACTTACTACGTATACCAGACCACGCCCTATGACCTGGCCAATGTACGCTGACACTATGATATAAAAGAGGTACGCCCATGAAAATCACTTATGAGGACGTAAAGAACAGCCCGGAAATTCGCACCTATATCACCCAGGCGGATGCCTCGCTCATCGCGCTGGGCTTTACGGAGCACTCCTTTGCCCACGTGACCAAGTGCGCCGTCACGGCCAGCGGCCTGCTGCGGGATCTGGGGTATGACGACCGGCAGATTGAGCTGGCCAAGATTGCCGGCTTTATGCACGATATCGGCAACGTGGTCAACCGCCACGACCACGCCATCAGCGGCGCTACCATGGCCTTCCGCATTCTGGATAAGATGGGCATGGAGCCGGCGGACGTGGCGGCGGTCATCACCGCCATCGGCTACCACGACGACAAGACCGCCTTCCCTGTCAACGCCATCGCCGCCGCCCTGCTGCTGGCGGACAAGACTGACGTGCGGCGCAGCCGGGTGCGCAACAAGGACACCATCAGCTTTGACATTCACGACCGGGTCAACTACGCCGTTGAGAAGTCCGACCTGACCCTGGACACCGCCGCCAAGACCGTCACCCTCACCCTCTCCATCAATACAGAGGTGTGCGCGGTGATGGACTACTTCGAGATCTTCCTGGACCGGATGCTCCTGTGCCGCAAGGCGGCGGAGTTCTTCGGCCTCACCTTCAAGCTGGACATCAACGGGCTCACTCTTCTTTAAAAAGCCAAGTATAGCAAAGGGACGGATGATATTCATCCGTCCCTTTTTTGTAACCCTTTCGTTATTGACAGCCGGATTTTATATGATAATATGAAATCAGAGGATATACTACATTCGAAGTAGAAAGGAATCTGAGCATGAAGCTGAGACGACTGCCCGACACCGAGCTGGAGGTGCTGAAGGCGCTGTGGGCTGCCGGCGGTGAGACACCCCGCTCGGTACTGGAGGAGGCGCTGGCCAGCCACGGCTGGGCCACCAATACGGTGAATACCTATCTCACCCGGCTGACCAAGAAAGGGGTTATCGCCTGCCGGAAGCTGGGCAAGAGCAACTACTATACGCCTCTGGTCACCCGGGAGGAGTACCAGGCTTTTGAGGGCCGGGCGGTGCTGGACCAGCTCTTCGGCAGCTCCCTCAAGGGCTTTGTGGCCTCTCTGGCGGGAGACGGCCGGGTGGACCAGGCGGAGCTGGAAGCGCTTCAGCAGTATCTGGAGGAGCTGACACAGGACAAATAGCGGTCTTGCGCAAAGGAGTGAACCATAATGAAAGGAACACATGTGCGTCCTACTCTGCCCCGCACCCTGTTTTCCACCCCATTCCGCAGCAGCGCCGGAGCTGTCCGGCGCAGGCTGGGTAACCTCTTTGCGCCCGGCCGGAAAAACGGCGGCCTGGTAGCGGCAGCCGCCCTGGTGCTGGTGGTCTTTGCCGGCGGTCTGGTGGCCTGCACCCTCCCGGCGGAGGAACCCCCGGAGGAGACTGGCTTTTCGAATATCCCCGAGGAGGTGGTGGTCTTTGCCCAGGAGTACGCCGCAGAGTCCATGGAGGAACTGTCCGGGGATTCCGGCGCGTTTACCGCCATCCAGGTCACTTCCATTACCGGCGAGGGCACCTTCTCGGGCATTCTCCCGGATGCCGACCTGGAAGTGTACCAGGTTGTCTACCGCCTGAAAGCCGCTGACCCGGACATGATGCTGGCGGGCGGCAGCTGGATAGATGACGAGGGCTGGTACCACCCGGACAGCTTTGCCTACTATCTGGTGGTGGAGCTGTCCGGCGAAACACGAACACTGCTGGGCTCTACTTCCACCGATGGCACCGACGCCGGTTTTCTCGGCGGCTGGGAGGGCATCTTGGGGAATTTCCTCATCCGGCAGGGCAGCGAGGCCGGAGACGAGGCCATGATCCAGGCCGGCAGGCAGGCCTTCCTCCGGGGTAAGCTGGACCAGGCCGACCAGATTATGGACTGCTTCCGGGGAGAGGCGACGCCTACCGGGCAGCCCTACACCGACAGCGAGGGGCACACCTGGTATCAGTTCGCCGACTTCCAGGACACCTCCTGGAGGCGGATGGATGACCAGATTCTCAGTCAGTCCACCATTGTTTTCCCCCACGAGGTGAGCACCCAGCTGTTCCAGCGGTATGTGTATACGGCTCAGCCGGTGATCCTCCAGTTTGACGATGCTCTCTGGTTCCGGGAGGACAGCGCCGACCTGCTCTCCTGCGGGTATCACGTGGACACCTCAGCCATCACCATCACAAAATGGGAGGATGACTTTGTCCAGTTTTACGCTCCTGACGGGGACGACCCCACGGTTCGGTGGTATTTCACCCTGGCCATCGCCAGCAATCACCCGGAGCTGGTGGAAAACGGGGTGGGAAGCTGGGTCTTTTTGCAGTATTTTGACCTCTCCTGTGAGGGGATAGCCGACCTGGAGACCTCCTTCACCGTGGACGGAGCTTCCTACGCCCTGGGCACATCTGTCACCGGCCTGCTGGGCACGCCCTACGGCACCACCACCGACGACACCTATGGGGACGGCGTCTACAGCTACGCCGAGTGGTACGGCAGCGGCGGCAGCACCAGCGCCTCCTATTTCTATAACCCGGCCCGCGGTTCTCTGGCTCTCCGGGCGCTGGTCACCTCGGATCTTCCCTCCCTGACCACCTGGCGTGGCATCCACCTGGGCAGCACCATGGAGGAGGCCAGGGCCGCCTATCCCGATGGAGAGTGGTTCTCCGACGGCGTCAACACCGAGCCCACCGACTGGCGGCTCTTCCTCACCTGCCCCGACGGGGAAGGCGGCACCTACCAGCTGGTCGTCGCTTTCTATGACAAGGACCTGGACGGCGTGATAGATCGGCTCTATCTCTCCGACTCCAGAGTTTAAGAACACAGGAGGGTGTCCATGCCCGGCTTTCTTCTCACTCTGGCGGAGATCACCCTGACCATGTCCGCCGTCATCCTGCTGCTTCTGGCGCTGGGGCCGGTTCTGGCCAGGCGATATAAAATCCGCTGGCGGTATTGGGCATGGTTGGCGGTGGCAGTGCGGCTACTGATTCCGGTCAACTTCTCGCTGCCCAACGCCCCTGTGGTGCTCACACCGCCGGACCCTGGGCCGCTTCTCTCCGAGTCCAAGCCCCAGGCCAGCGGCGGGACGGATGACGCACCGGTTCCATCCCATTCCCTTCCGTCCCCCACATTATCAATCCCCCTATCTTCCTCTCAAACCACCCCCGCAGGCAGTAATACAGCCGCTCCCTCTCCACAGGCAAGCACGGACAACACCGTCCCAGTTTCCCAGGCTCCCGCTGAGACAGATATTCCCTCAATCTCTTTCTCCCTTACGGCGGGGCAGCTTTTCTTCTGCCTCTGGCTGGCGGGCGCGGCAGGCCTGATGCTGTGGCAGCTGGCCGCCCACTGGCGGTTCCGGCGGTACCTGCGCCGCTGGGCGGAGCCGGTGGAAGATACTTCGGCGCTGGCGCAGCTGGAGACGCAGAAGACACGGCTGGGCCTGAAGGCTTCTGTGTCCCTGGCGGTGTGCGCCGGGGTGGACAGCCCCATGCTGGCGGGTTTATTCCATCCGGTGATTCTCCTTCCCCGTGCTCCCGGTGCCGGAGGCCTGGAGGAGCTGTCCCTGGTGCTGCTCCACGAGCTGTGCCACCTCCGGCGGAGAGATATTCTGTACAAAGCTCTGCTCAACGCCGCCGGGGCCTTCCACTGGTTCAATCCGCTGGTGTGGGTGATGGTCCGGCAGTGGGTGCGGGATATGGAGCTGTGCTGTGACGATGACGTGTCCGCCCTGCTCACCGACCAGGAGCGGAAGTACTACGCCCGGACCATTCTCAGCGCCATCCCCAGAAAGTGAAAATAGAAAAACCGGAGCGCGGATTTCCGCGCTCCGGTTTTTTGCTTTGATGCTTATTTCTTCTGTCTGTTGGCCTTCGCTTCGGCCTTGGCGGCCAGCTTGGCAGCCTTCTTCTTGGTGGGCTTGAAGCCCCGGAAGATGAAGTAGGCCAGAGCCAGGATGATGACCGCGGCGGCGATGTCAATGCCGACCAGAATCTTCTGGGCGATGGACATCAGATTGACATACTCGGAGCCGGGCATCAGGCCGTTCATCAGCTTGGAATTGGCCACGGTGTAGAGCACATTGTGCATGGCCTGACGGGCATAGTGGTAGTGGGCGGAGTTGTTCTCGTCAAAGGTCCAGCGGGCACTGGCGGGCTCATTGGTCAGCTTGGCGTCGCCGCCGGCCTCGATCATCTGGTAGGCGTCCATAAACAGGCCGGTGTTGGCGTTGTCAGTGATAACGAAACCGTCAAAGCCCCACTCGCCCCGGAGAACGTTGGTCAGCAGGTTGTAGCAGCCACCGGTCCAGGTGTAGCCCAGGCGGTTGAAGGAGGTCATGATGGCGGTGACGGCGGGATAGTCACGGCTGGTATTGACATAGCCACCGTTGCCGTCCTCCTCCACGTAGTTGAGGGTAATGGGGTCATTCTCCACGCACATCTGGAAAGGCAGGAGGTAGATCTCACGGATGGCCTGCTCGTTGGACCAAGTGGCCAGGCCGAACTGTCCCTCGCGGTCACCGCGGTGGTTCTCCTGGTCGTTGACAGCAAAGTGTTTGATAAAGGTGTACATACCCTTGCTGGCGGCGCCGCGGCTGGTGGCAGCGGCCATTACACCGGAGAGGAAGCCGTCCTCGGAGTAGTACTCGTTATTGCGGCCGGAGAAGGGCAGGCGGTGGATGTTCATAGCGGGAGCGTACCAGCCCACGGTGCCGCCGATGAGAGCCTCATTGCCGATCATCACGCCGTACTGAGCGGCCAGATCCTGGTTCCAGCTCTGGGCCAGCACGATGGTGCCGCAGTAGCTCATGCCGGTGCCGCCGCCGATCAAGCCGGTGGCCGCGTCCTGATCCAGAGCAAAAGGCTTGCTGACACTGGAAACCTCAGGGTTGCCATATCCAGACTGAGTAATTACATTCTGATACTCCTCAGGGGTCACCTGATCCAGCAGACTCTCCCAGAGGGGATCGTCATAGTCCTTGCCGCGCAGGTCAATGAGGGACAGGCCGTTGTCCGCGCCGTAGACCGGGGTATCGGTGATGGAAGCAGGATCGGTGGGATTGAGGGAATCGGTTCCGTCCAGCTTGGCCAGATCTTCATCGCTGATGGTCTTGATGTACACATAGGAGGCGGGGTTACCCTCGGCATCAGTGCCGTTGATTTCATTGCCCCAGGTGGAGATCACGTCGCTGACCTCGCCGTCATGGGTGGACCAGGTGCCCTGCCAGTCGCTGCGGCTGAGGTAGGTGCAGCCGCTGTTTGCAAAGTCAAACTGGTTGGTGACGGCCACGCCGGTGGTGGAGTCCACGGAATAGGTGTCCACATCCAGCTGAGCCTGGGTGAACATGCTGGTAAAGGAGGCGTCGCCCTCAGCGGTCATACCGTCGGCAGTGGTGTAGCCCTTGGCGGCGAGGATGTTGTTCACAGCGTCATGGGAAGTGGCGGCGGCGGTGATGTAGTAGTCGCCGGCATCCAGAATGTAGGTCTTGGCGTTGGTATAGTCGTAGGATTTGAGCTGCTCCTTGTCAAAGGTGACGGTCACAGTTCCGGTCTCACCGGGCTGGAGCATCTCGGTCTTACCGAAGCCCACCAGCTGTACGGAGGACTTCTCCACGTTGTTGGCCTTGTCATAGTCGGTGTACGGGCTCTGGATATAAACCTGGACCACGTCCTTACCGGCCACAGAGCCGGTGTTGGTCACATCCACAGTGACGGTGCATGTATCGCCATCCCAGGCACTGGTGAAGTTGTCCCACTGGAAGGTGGTGTAGCTCAGGCCGTAGCCGAAGGGATAGACCACCTCAGAGGCATAGTCGTAGTCGCCGGCGTTGCCGGTGCCCATGACCACGTCCTCGTAACGGGTCTCATAGTACCGGTAGCCCACATAGATGCCTTCCTGATAGGTAACATAATTGTACTTGGTCAGTTCGCCGTTTTCGTTCACATACTGGTAATCGCCGTAGTTCTGGGCAGCGGGGGCGCTGAAGGCGTCGGCGGCAAAGGTGTCTACCGTGTGGCCGGAGGGGTTGATATCGCCGCTGAAAATGTCAGCCAGCGTGTACAGACCGTAGTTGCCGGGATTGGGCACATAGATAATGGACTTGATGTTCTCAAACTGCTCCACCCAGCCCAGCTCCATGGCAGCGGCAGAGTTGACCAGCAGGACCACGTTGTCGTAGTTTTCGTTGAGGTAGGTCAGAATTTCCAGCTCCACGCTGTCGGGCTCCAGATAGCTCTTCACCTGGTCCTCAGGGATGTCGGTGTGGTTGTACATGGAGCGGGGCATATCACGGCCCTCACCCACTTTACGGCTCCAGACAAATACAGGCACAGTGTCCTTGGCGCTGTCCAGCAGGCCAGGCTCGCTCTCCATCACACTCAGGGGGCACTCATTGATGGAGAAGTCCTCGGAATCACCAAAGCTGACGGACCCGGAGCCAAGGCCGTAGCTGCTGCCGTTGCCAGAATCATAGAAGTTCCACAGTGTCTCATTAACACCAAAACCCCGGTCTTCAAAGGCAATGCGGAGCGTTGTACCAGGGTCGGCAGGCATTCCCATGGAAACCATGATATCATACCAGTTATTGCTAATCAGCTTGGTGGAAGAACGGCTGAAAAAGCTGAAGGTGGTTCCCTTTTCAAAGGGCATGTTATTGTCCTCATTCTTGAGAAGCACAACGCCCTCTCCCATAATTTCCTCGTTGAGGGCTCGCTCCACCTCCGCCATTTCTTCGGCGGTGTAGTCGGCCTTGTTGTACTGAAGATCCAGGTCCTCGGTGTAAGTATCGGGCTGCTTGACGGTCACTCCGCCCACACCGCCCAGCGTAGCGCTAATTACGCTGTCATATCGGGGCAGCATAATGTTGGCCGCAATGGCCACCGCCAGAGTCAGTGCGATCAGCACGCCGCCCACACTGGTGCGTACAATTTTTCTTGCCTTCATGGACAGTACTCCTCTCTTCCTGCTGCATGTCCCTCCGCCTGGCCGGGCGGAGAAAAATCAATGCTCATGACGCCGGGTGCTCCGTGCCCGGGCCCGGCGCCCGGTGCACTTTGCTTTCGTCATGAGCATGATACAAATTATTGAATTCAATGAAAAGGCTTTTGCCGCCGTTTGCACAAAAGGCGACGCAGTTGGTTATTCCGCCTCCTGCTCCTCCGGCTCATCGGCCATGACCACATCCAGCAGAAAGACCCCGTCCTCCACCCGGACGGTGAGGGTACCGCCGTATTGCTCGGCCACGGTACGCATACTCAGCATACCGAAGCCGTGGTAGTCCCGGTCCCCTTTGGTGGTGACGGGCAGGCCGCCCCGCATGGCCACCGGTCCGGCGCAGCGGTTCTCCACATGGATACTCACCAGATTACCAGTCCGCTTCACCGCCAGGATGATGTCCCGCTCCTCCTCGGGCAGATTCTGCACCGCCTCCATGGCGTTGTCGATGGCGTTGCCCAGCAGCGCGTAGAGGTGGTGGGCTTTGATAAAATCCAAGCCCCGTCCGTCCGCCATGGAGCTCAGACGGATGCCCCGGCTGCGGCAGAGCACGTTTTTCTCAGTCAGGATGGTGTCCAGCACCTCGTTGCCCGTCTTGGCCTGGTCGGCGTACTCAGCCAGCACCTGGTCCAGCTCCTCCTTCTCCTCCCGGGCCAGATCGCCCCGGCGGCTGAGCAGCTCGCTCTGGTGGCGCAGGTCGTGGTACTTCATATTGATAAGGTCCATACTCTTGCGTGAAATCTCATACTGCCGTTTTCCCTGCTCCAGCAGGTGCTGGACCTCGTCCAGCTCATCCCGCAGTGCCCGGCTGGAGAGCTGATTGTAGAGCAGCGTGAGGATCAGGCCACAGATAAGGATGTTGTAGCTCCGCTCCAGCAGCAGGGAGGCCCGGGAACCGGTGGTGTAGTAGTTGGTAATCATGTTGAAAATCACATCAGCGGCGATGAGCAGGCCGCTGAGGCCAACCAGACTGGTACGGCCCAGATACAGGTTGTGATTTTCCTTCAGCAGCTTATCAAAAATCCCAAAGGAAAAGGCATACACCAGAAAATAGCAGTCGATATAGAATACGATCTGAATCAGCGGCAGGCGGGTTAAATCCAGCGGCTGGTTGCTGTAAGGATCCAGATTTGCCCCCAGGAGAAGGCCCATCTGTGTGGCCTCGCTGATATAGGTGTAGACGAGATAGGCCAGGTGCTGCACCGTGTATCCGGCGATGCCGCAGAAGAGGATGTTGCCCCAGGGCTCGTCATAGCACCAGCGTATTGCCAGCAGGCTGCACAGGAACAGGGTCAGAAACAGGAAGGAGACATACCAGGCGTTGTACTCCAGCAGGGGAAAGAGGGCTGCAATGAGAAGCATAGCCGTAATGGCGCCAGCCAGACGCAGGCCGAAGCGGGGTCTGCGCTCCAGCCGGAAGAGGAACATACCCTCGCCGAAGAGCAGCTGGGCCATAAAGAGCAGTTTGTAGAGTGCCAGACCTGTCATTCCGTCACACTCCCCTGCCCAGGCAGGCGGCCAGAGCCGCCATGAGTTCCTTTTTCTTGCCCCGGCTCACCCGCAACTCCCGGTCCCCCACCAGTACTGTATCTCCGGTGAGCTGTCGGACATGCTGGAGGTTGATGAGATAAGAGGTGCTGCACCGGAAAAAGACCTCTTTGGGCAGCTGCTGCTCCACCGCGCTCAGCTTGCCCCGGACGGTGACGTCCCCCTGGCTGGTGTGATAGGTGAGGTCGTGGTCCATGACCTCCACGTAGTAGATGGATGAGGAAGTGAGCACCCGCACCGTGCCGCCCACATTCAGCAGCACCTCCCGGCCCTTTTTCAAATCCACAGCCTGGAGAATCCGGCGCATTTTCATCTCAAAGGAGGAGTAGCGCACCGGCTTGACGATGAAGTCCAGGGCCTCCACCTCGTAGCCCTTTACCGCGTACTGCACCATGCTGGTGACAAAGACCAGGGCGGTCACCCGGTCCAGCTCCCGCAGCCGCTGGGCCGCGGTCATACCGTCCACCTTGGGCATGCGGATATCCATAAAAATCAGGTCATACCGGGGGCTGTACTGCTCCAGGAAGGTTTTTCCGTCCCGGAACCGCTCTGTGGAGCAGGAGATCCCGCGCGACTCACAGTACCGCTTCAGGCATTCCTCCAAATCCCGGGCAGCTGCGTCCTCGTCCTCCACAATGGCGGTTCTCAACGTCTCTTCCATGTCCTCTCGCCCCCTCAGCTTTGTTTTTGATTATAGCGTAAAATTCCGGTCCCGTAAATATCCGCGGTTCCGGCACATCTGTTCCGCACAAAAACAACGAGACAAAACAACAACCCCCCGGCCATCCAACGTGACCGGGGGGCTACTGATTCTGAATCTCTACCAACTGATTAACCTCTTACTTTCTACAGATTTTGTACGTTAAGAATCCTGGATCCTGGAAAACATGTCTCTGCGCAGTTACCTAAAACACCTGTTGCACATCTGGCTCCGTCTTACGCAATACTTTGCTCGAGGTTACCGTGTGCCGTCTCACACATGTGAGTGCTGTTTGGAACTAACTGATGGCTGTTTTTCGTTTGGTTCCTGGAATCTGTCACGCGTGGCGAATGGTGAATGAATTCATTCGCTGGGAAAGACCTCGGCATCCTTATTGGGTTCCTTGGTTCCCTGAGCCTTTCAGCCCATCGGACTCACCTCTTTCTTTCTGGCTATATTGTACGATGAGTTCTGGTTTTTGTCAAGTAGTTTTTGTGAAAATGTTCAAGTTTTCTGCGTATTGGACAGCGTACAGGCCCCTGCCGCCAGAATGGCGGCAGGGGCCTGTCTTTACCTCTGTTCTTTTGCTCCGGAGGCCCGCACCTCCAGGTAGTAGTGCTCCTCCGCCTGGTCCAGGGTGACGGTGGTAATCCCCTGCTCCAGGTCGAAGCCGAAGTTCTGGCGGACGATCTCAATCTGTCCCCGGTCCTCCAGCGTTGCGGTCTGAGCGGAGCAGGCCAGGTTGGAGCCCAGCCTGGTCACCATGTCGTAGCCGTACACGCCCACGTTGTCTGTCCCGGTGCAGTCGAAGTCATAGCTGCCCGCCTTGGTCATGGAGGCGTTCAGGCGAACCGTCCCTCCGGCGGGCACGGTAACTTCACTTTCCAGCCAGCACACCCGGACCATGCCTTCCTCGATGAACTCCAGCCAGCCGGTGTCGTACCGCTCCACCGGTTCGTCGGACAGCACCCCGTAGGCGAGCAGCTGCTCCAGAAAGGCCCGGTAGTACAGCTCGAAGTCTGCGTCTTCCTGGCTTCTCTCCTCCCAGATGAGGGGCAGCAGCTGCCGGAGCACGGTGTCCAGATCGCTCTCATACCGCTCCACGGTAGCCCCGCAGCCCTCCAGCACCGGGGTATCCTCCTCCAGGCCGCCGCTTGCGTAGCCCTGGATGGTCATGTTCTCCACGTCCTCCCCCAGCACCAGCAGGTAGTATTCCTTGGTGCCGTAGTCGTTCTCTCCCGGCTGGGGGATGGAGAAGCTCTGCATCATCGTCCCCGCTTCCCGGTCATAGGAGGCACCGTGGAAGCCGTAGGTGAGGACGGTGGTCTTGTCGTAATCCAAATTGAAAGTGACCCGCAGGGTGGGGTTGGTAATCCCCGCCTCCTCATCCTGCTCAGGACTGTACGGGTCGGTCAGCTTGTAGACGACCACCGGCATACCGGTCACGTCCGGACCGGGTCCCAGGGCGTTCTTCAGGTAGCTGCCGTCGGACAGCAGCGCCTGATAGTCCGTCCAGCTGTGGGGATAGGTCAGGTTCGCGGTACCCTCCGGGTCGTCTGCGCCCCATACACCTTCAAAACCGCCGGCATAGGTGCCCACCCGCAGAGTGGTGCTCAGCTCTGCCCCGTCCGCTGTCAGGGTGGGCCGGTTCTCTTCCAGATTGTTCAGTCCGGACACAAAGGGGTAGAGGACGGTCACGGTCTGGTCCTCTTCCGACGTGTTGGTCAGGTTGTAGGAATCCGTCACCAGAATGTCGGTGCCGCTCTCGTACCGCCCACCCTCCGGGTAGTACTCGTTGTAGAAGTCCAGCACATCCTGCCGCTCTTTCTCGGTCAGCCAGGTTCGGGAATCGGCCTCCTCCTGGTTGGAAATCCACACCGGCACCCAGGGTTCAAAGTCCAGGGTGATGTCCCGCTGTGCCTCAATGGCGGCGTTCTCCGCTCTCAGGGTCAGAGGAAACACCGGCCCGGCGTAGGACATAAAGACCGAGGCGCCGTCCCTGCCCGCTCCGTTCTGTCCCGCTCGCCCTCCCAGAAGAGGGATGAATCCGGTGAAGATGCCCACCCCCAGCACCACCACGCCCAGGCAGGCGGCCAGTGTGGCCCACCTCTTCCAGCGGCGCTTTTTCCCCGCCGTCACGGGGACATTTTCCTCCAAAGTGGCGTCAGGCAGACTGCTCATGGCCTCCAGAAGCCGCTCGCTCTCTCTGCTCATAGTGTCACTCCTTCCTGCTCCAGTACCCGTCGGAGGGAGTTCCGCAGACGGCGCAGCCGCTGGGTGGTGCCGTTGGGAGATCCGCCGGTAGCTGCGGCCAGGTCACGCACCGTCGCGCCGTAAAAATACCGTCCCACAAACAGCCTCCGGTCCTGGTCGCGCTGCTGCCTCAGCCACCGCTCCACAGCGGCACCGATCTCCTCGGTCTCCCACTGCTCCTCGGCGCTGGGCACGGCTGGCACGCACTCTTCCAGCTCCAGCACCAGGCTGCCCATTCCTTCGCCCCGCTTCTGGCTGTATCTGGCCCGCCACCGGTCAATGGACAGATTGCGGACAATGCGGCAGAAATAGGCCCGCAGGGAGTTGGGTTTCTGGGGCGGCATGGTGTCCCAGGCCTTGTGCCAGGTGTCGTTGACGCACTCCTCCGCATCCTCATGGATCTGGAGGATATTGAAGGAGAGGCTGTGGCAGAGCGTGCCGTACTTCTCGTCCGAGGCCGTGATGGCCCCCTGGTCCCGCTGCCAGTACAGCGCCACAATGTTTGCGTCCTCCACGGGAATCCCTCCTTTGTTCTTTCCCTTTCACCCATTGAGACGGAATCCGGTCCGGGATGTGACACGTTCGGTTGGAATCAATTTATCACACCCGCCCGGGCACCGTCAATTTTCCCCGGACACGGCACAGCCGCCCGCTGTCTTTAAGCGACAGCGGGCGGCCGAAATCATGTCAGCTGAATATTCAGTTTCCTGTGAGCAGCACCAGAAGCAGCCCGTAGATGACGCTGGCGCTGATGCCGTACACCAGCACCGGCCCGGCGATGACGAACAGCTTGGCGCCCACGCCCATGATGAGGCCCTCGCTGCGGAACTCCAGCGCCGGAGAGGCCATGGCGTTTGCAAAGCCGGTGATGGGTACCAGGGTGCCCGCGCCCGCGTGCTTGGCCAGCTTGTCAAACCAGCCCAGGCCGGTGAAGAGCACCGCCAGGAAAATCAGGGTTACCGGTACGGCGATGGACGCGCTTGTCTCACTCAGGCCCATGGAGCGGTACAGATTGAGCAGTCCCTGTCCCAGGGTGCAGATGAGCCCGCCGGTGACAAAGGCCCAGGCCAGATTCTTGGGTGTGGGCGACGGAGCCGCCTTTTTCTCCACGTATTTTCCGTATTCCTTGTTGGTCATGTCCATAAGACTGTCCGTGCCTCCTTTTTCTCCTCTAGTTTTCCTGGCCAGGCAGCAATTATGCAGTATGGGAGCCGCTGAAGTGCAGCGGCTCCCATTTTTTATGCCATGGAGCACGTTTTTCTCCATTGACCGAAGCAGCCCTTGACAGTTGATGTGTACTGTGTTATTCTCCTGTTTGTCATTTACTAAATTACTAATTTACTAAATATATTGGAGGCCATTATGCGGATTCCCACCTCATTAAAGCACAAGCCCGTCATTGTAGCGGAGGACTACGACCACATCGACGGCCGCTCTGCCTACCAGACCGACGCCAAGGGGCTGTCCCTGGGCCTGGCCCAGTGGAACGACCGGGGCCGGGTGGACATCTCGGCCAAAGTGTGGCGGTACACGGGTGAAAAGTGGTCCCGTCAGTCGGAGGAGCTGCCCCTCCACCGGGTGCTGGACCTGGCCATTCTCACCTGCCGTGCTCAGCTCTATCTCCGGGAGGAGAGCTACAAATACCCCGACTTCTATAACCCCGACCAGCCGGAGATCGACCGGGTGGGCCTCCAGGGGGACGCCATGACGGTGTCGGTGTGCACGGAGAACGACCACATTCAGGAGGATGTTCGCCTCTTTCAGGACGCGCTGGCCAGAGACGGCGAGCTGCTTGGCGAGCGGATGAAGGTGTTGGCACGAATTTTGGGGGAGCTGGGTTATCATGGCTAAGACGGAACATCAAAAGGAGCTGCTGTCCGCCTGGCGGGAGCGGACCGTGGTGGGCGGCGTGTGCGCCATCCGCTGCACGGAGACCAACCGGGTGCTGCTCAGCGCCGTAACCGACCCGGCAGGCCTGCGCAACCGCTTTCAGTTCTCCGCCGCCACCGGCTCCTGCACCTTTCTTCCCCTGTCCGCCGACTGGAACCAATACGGCGCCGCTTCCTTTACCTTTACTGTGCTGGAGGAGCTGGAGAGGGGCGAGGACCAGACGGACGCCCAGTTCAAGGCCGATTTGGATGCTCTGGCCGCTCTGTGGCGGGAGCGGCTGGCGTCGGAGGGCGCGGAATTTTACGCCAAATAAGAAAACCACCAGCCTGCCGGGCGCTGACCCGGGAGGCTGGTGGTTTTGATTTTTACTTGTCTCCGCAGCAGGAGCAGCGCTCCTGGGGCAGGGAGTCATCCTCCCGCACCCAGTCCTCCACGTGGACCACGGAGTAATCTGTCTTGGTGTTGCGGATGACCACCCGCTGAATGCCGGCGTTGATGATGAGCCGGCGGCACATGGCGCAGGAGGTGGACCCGGCGATAAGCTCACCGGTAGCGGGATTTTTGCAGGCCATATAGAGGGTGGCGCCCAGGGTCTCGCTCCGGGCGGCGGAGATGATGGCGTTGGCCTCGGCGTGGACGCTGCGGCACAACTCATACCGCTCACCGGAGGGGATGTTGAGGGCCTCCCGGGTGCAGTAGTTCAAATCCACGCAGTTGCGGCGGCCCCGTGGAGCGCCGTTGTAGCCGGTGGCGATGATCTCGTCGTTGCGGACAATGATGGCGCCGTAGCACCGGCGCAGGCAGGTGGCCCGCTCGGCCACCGTCTCGGCGATGTCCAGATAGTAGTTTTCCTTATCGATTCGCTTCACGTGGCACCTCCTGTTTTTGTCCAGTATAACCGCTTTCCCCTGTGCTTTCAAGGGATTATTCACATATTGTTTACGTCTGGTGCCTTGACGGAAAACCTTCAAAACGGTATCATTACTGTTATAAAAGTACCGCGGAAGCCGATGTGCTCCAGTATTGTGTCATGCTCGGGCCATTCTTCCGCTGAAGGAGACGTTCGCTCGATGAATTGGCTGCAGAGATTTATGTATGGCCGATATGGCGTCGATCAGTTCTCCATGTTCCTGATAGCGGTGTATTTGGTGCTCTATCTGGTGGGCAGCCTGCTGCGGCTGGGCTTTCTAAGCTGGCTGTCGCTGCTGGTTGCGGCCTACGCTCTGTTCCGGCTTTTTTCCCGGAACATTACCCGGCGCCGGGCAGAAAACGCCAAATTCATGCAGCTGGCAGGGCCTGCCATTCGCTGGGTCCGCCTGCGCCGGACCATCCACCGGGACAAGGACCACCGCTATTTCAAGTGCCCCAACTGCGGCCAGCAGCTGCGGGTGCCCAAGGGCAAGGGGAAAATTACGGTTACCTGCCGCAGCTGCGGCGCCAGCTTTGAAGAAAAGTCTTGAAAAAAATACCGCCTCGGAGCATAGCTCCGGGGCGGTATTTGGTTTATGAATCATCGGCCAACTCCAGAATGTCCTCTATGCCGCAGTCCAGAGCGTTGACCACCCGGGTGAGCACGTCGGCATCATACCGCACCACCTCGTTCTTGTAGTAGCGGTCAATGGTGGGATAGCCGATTCCCGTGGCCTGTGCCAGAGCATAACGGGAAATCCCCCGGCTGTCCAGATAGGTTTTCAGGCAAATCCGCACTCTGCGTCCGCTACTCTCCCTGTCTATTCCGTTCACGGCTCGTCCACCAGTTCCAGAATATCCTCAATCCCGCAGTCAAGCGCTTCCGCGATTTTCCCCAGATTCACTGCGTCATACCGGACCACTGTGTTTTTATAGTAGCCGTCAATGGTCTGAAACTTGATGCCTGACCGGCGGGCCAGCTCATAGCGGGTGATATTGTGGGCGGGCAGATACTTGTCCAGCTTTACACGAACTCTTTTCATGATATACCCCCATATCGGTATATATATGATAAGTAGTGTAAAATCCGTTGACAATTTCCCTTAATCGGTATATCTTGTTATTAGTATATACCGAAAGAAGGGTATTATATGGAACTTTACCAGCAGATGTACTACATTTTATTTCACGGCATTTCCGACGCGCTGGAGGCCCTGGAGGAGGTACGGATTCAGGATGCTCAGCATCTTCTCCGGACCGCTCAGCAGAAAGCAGAGGAGCGCTATCTGGAAGGGGAATGAAAAGGAGGCCGTTCCGCAGACTGCGGAACGGCCTCCCTTTATGTTCTCTCTTACTTGCCGTAGTAAGCCTTGAGGTACATCTCCTTGATCTCGCTCATGAGGGGGTAGCGGGGGTTGGCGCCGGTGCACTGGTCGTCGAAGGCCTGCTCCACCATGGCGTCCAGGGTGTCCAGGAAGTACTTCTCGTCCACGCCGTACTCGGCAATGGTCTTCTTCACGCCCACGGCGGCCTTCAGCTCCTCAATCTTGGCGATGAGCTTCTTGACGGCCTCGGCGTCGTCCTTGGCCTGGATGCCGCAGAAGCGGGCGCACTCGGCGTACCGGGCCTGGGTGTGGGGGTACTGATACTGGGAGAAGGTGCCCATCTTGGGGGGGCACTCCACGGCGTTGTACTCCACCACCAGGCTGATGAGCAGGGCGTTGGCGATGCCGTGGGGCAGGTGATGGAAGGCGCCCAGCTTGTGAGCCATGGAGTGGCACACGCCCAGGAAGGCGTTGGCGAAGGCCATACCGGCCATGCAGGAGGCGTCGGCCATCTTCTGACGGGCCTCCACGTTGCTTCCGTCGTTGTAGGCGGTGGGCAGGTACTCGAAGACGTTCTTCATGGCCTTCAGAGCCAGGCCGTCGGTGTAGTCGGTGGCCATGATGGAGGCATAGGCCTCGAGGGCGTGGGTGAGCACGTCAACGCCGGAGGCGCTGGTCAGGCCCTTGGGCTGGCTCATCATGTTGTCGGTGTCCACGATGGCCATGTTGGGCAGCAGGGCGTAGTCGGCCAGGGGGTACTTCACGCCGGTGTTCTGGTCGGTGATAACGGCGAAGGGGGTGACCTCGGAGCCGGTACCGGAGGAGGTGGGGATGGCCACGAAGTAGGCCTTCTCACCCATCTTGGGGAAGGTGTGGACACGCTTGCGGATATCCATGAACCGCATGGCCATGTCCTGGAAGTCCTCCTCGGGGTGTTCGTACATGACCCACATGATCTTGCCGGCGTCCATGGCGGAGCCGCCGCCCAGAGCGATGATGCAGTCGGGCTTGAAGGCGGACATGGCGGCGGCACCCTCCTGCGCGTTCTTCAGGGTAGGGTCGGGCTGGACGTTGGAGAACACGGTGTAGACAATGCCCATCTGGTCCAGCTTGTCGGTGATGGGCTTGGTGTAGCCGTTCTGATAGAGGAAGGTATCGGTCACGATAAAGGCGCGCTTCTTGTGCATGATGGTGCCCAGCTCGTCCAGGGCCACGGGCATGCAGCCCTTCTTGAAGTAGACCTTCTCAGGAGTTCTGAACCAGAGCATGTTTTCACGCCTTTCCGCCACGGTTTTGATGTTGATGAGGTGCTTGACACCCACGTTCTCGGAGACGGAGTTGCCGCCCCAGGAGCCGCAGCCCAGGGTGAGGGAGGGAGCCAGCTTGAAGTTGTACAGGTCGCCGATGCCGCCCTGAGCAGCGGGGGTGTTGACCAGGATGCGGCAGGTCTTCATGGCAGCGGCGTGCTTGGCCATCTTCTCGGTCTCGCGCAGGTCAACATACAGGGAAGAGGTGTGGCCGTAGCCGCCGTCGGCCACCAGCCGCTCGGCCTTCTGGAGGGCCTCGTCGAAGGTCTCGGCCTTGTACATGGCCAGCACGGGGGACAGCTTCTCGTGGGCGAAGGGCTCGGAGGGGTCGGTGCTCTTGACCTCGCCGATGAGCACCTTGGCGTCCACAGGCACGTCCACGCCGGCCATCTTGGCGATGGTGTGAGCGCTCTGGCCCACGATCTTGGCGTTGACGGTGCCGTTGACCAGGATGATGCTGCGGACCTTGTCCACCTCATCACCCTTGAGGAAATAAGCGCCGCGGGCGGCGAACTCCTTCTTCACGGCGTCATAGACGGGAGCCAGCACGGTGACGGACTGCTCGCTGGCGCAGATCATGCCGTTGTCGAAGGTCTTGGAGTGGAGGATGGAGCTGACGGCCATCTTGATGTCGGCGGTGTCGTCCAGGATGACGGGGGTGTTGCCGGGGCCGACGCCCAGAGCGGGCTTGCCGGAGGAGTAGGCGGCGGTGACCATGCCGGGGCCGCCGGTGGCCAGAATCAGGTCGGACTCACGCATGACCTGGTTGGTCAGGTCCAGGCTGGGCACGTCGATCCAGCCGATGATGTTCTCAGGAGCGCCAGCCTTCACCGCGGCCTCCAGCACCACCTTGGCAGCCTCAATGGTGCAGCCCTTGGCGCGGGGGTGGGGGGAGATGATGATGGCGTTGCGGGTCTTCAGGGCGATGAGGGTCTTGAAGATGGCGGTGGAGGTGGGGTTGGTGGTGGGGATGACGGCGGCGATGAGGCCGATGGGCTCGGCGATCTTCTTCACGCCGTAGGCCTTGTCCTCCTCGATGACGCCGCAGGTCTTGGTGTGCTTGTAGGCGTTGTAGATGTACTCAGCGGCGTAGTGGTTCTTGATGATCTTGTCCTCCACAACGCCCATGCCGGTCTCGGCCACGGCCATCTTGGCCAGGGGGATACGGGCCTGGTTGGCAGCGGTGGCGGCGGCCAGGAAGATGGCGTCCACCTGCTCCTGGGTGTAGGTAGCGAATACCTTCTGAGCCTCCCGCATGGCGGACATCTTCGCCTCGAGAGCCTCTACGTTATCGATGATTGCGGTTGCCTGCTTCTGCTCTTTCATCTGTGCAGCCTCCTCAAGAATATGGAGGGCGGTGGGTCCGCTCATTTGATATTTTTTTAACGATGCGCATTATACCGTACTCGTTAAATAATTGTCAATGTGAAAAATGCATTATTTTATTCACCCATTTTGGCTGGAAAACGCAAAATTTTGCAGTGCTAATTATATTTTTAGGATCTGGCTGCTCAAAACTTTTTTCTTTTGTTAAAATATTATCAAATTTTAGAACATTTTTCTTCCCGTCTTTTTGACGAGGCCACCGTGCTCAGCCGTGCTCACTTTCGTTTTTCCGCATCAAAAAAAGCACGGGCAGGGTGCTCCCCTGCCCGTGCCTGCTCTGTTGATATGATTTTATTTGCCCACGCAGAAGCGGGAAAAGATGCGGTCAGTCACGTCTTCCTGCACCGAGCGGCCGGTGAGGGCGCCCAATGCGTCCAGCGCCGCCTCCACGTCAGAGAATACCGCGTCCGCCGGTATTCCGGCGGTCAGGGCGGACAGCGCGGAGCCCACCGCCTCCAGTGCTCTTCCTGCCGCCTCAGCCTGCCGGGCATTGGTGAGCAGCTCACCCCAGTTCTCCTCTCCCTGGGGGAACAGGGCGGCCACTGCCGCCTCCAGTTCCTCCAGGCCTTCCCCGGTCTTGGCGCTGAGAGAGACCACCGGCGGGCAGTTCTCCCCCCACAGGGTAAGGCCGATACAGGGTCCTCTGTCCAGGTCGGACTTGGTGAGCACCACAATCACCTTTTCCGCAGCCGCCCGGGCCTGCTCCAGAATGGCCAGGTCCTCCGCCGTTACGCCGCCCTGCGGGTCAATGAGCACCAGAGCCAGCTCAGCCTCGGCCAGCGCCGCGCGGCTGCGCTCCACACCCAGCTGCTCCACGGTGTCCGTGGTGTCCCGGAGTCCGGCGGTGTCGATGAGCCGGAGCAGTACGCCTCCCAGACGGCATTTTTCCTCAATGGTGTCCCGGGTGGTGCCGGGGATGTCGGTGACAATGGCCCGGTCATACCCCACCAGGGCGTTGAGCAGGGAGGACTTGCCCGCGTTGGGCCGTCCCACAATGGCGCAGGGCACTCCGTGCACCAGCTGTCTGCCACGGCCGTAGGTGGCCAGCAGGGCGGACAGCTCCCGCTGTGCCTGGGACAGCGCCCGCTCCATGGTCTCCGCCCGGAAGGGGTCAATATCCTCGTCCGGGTAGTCCAGCACGGCGCAGAAGTGGGCGGTCAGGTCGGTGAGGGCGTCGTACACTGCCGCCACTCTCCGCCCCAGGGCGCCGGACAGCTGCCCCGCCGCCTGGCGCACAGCAGAGGCGGTCTCCGCGTCGATGAGGTCGGCCACAGCCTCGGCCTGGGTCAGGTCCAGTCTGCCGTTGAGGAAGGCCCGGCGGGTAAACTCTCCCGGTCCGGCCTGGCGCACCCCCTGGGCAAAGAGGGCCTCCAGCCCCAGAGTGAGCACTGCCGGTGAGCCGTGACACTGGAGCTCCGCCGTGTCCTCGCCGGTGTAGCTTCCCGGTCCTCTGGTGTAGGTGGCCAGGACCTGGTCGATGGCGTTGCCCTCCCGGTCGTACAGGGTGCCGTACACCAGCCTGCGGCCCTCATATTCCTCCAGGGCCCGCCCGCTGACAGACTTGAACACCGCTGACGCGGCCCGGACAGCCTCCGGTCCGGACAGCCTCAAAATCCCGATGGCTCCCCTGGCCATGGGGGTGGCCACTGCGGCGATGGTATCTCCCATTTCGCAACCTCCTGACATGCCTCTTCCGCCGATTTTGCTTCTCAGATTACGCCCCAGCGCCCAGCCGCTAGGCGGCCTGACAGGCGCTCCGGCAAGTTTGTGCACTCCGCCGTTCGTTTTATGCTTGACATGTTTTTATGTCAACTATTTTTGTATATCCCCAGGTTATCCACCTGGTCTCCCCCATGTGGATAACCATGTGGATAATGTGGAAAACCCCTGAAACGACATGATTTACAATTTTCTTACAATCCCTTTTCACTGCATATGCAATTGGATACACACCATACAAAGTTCATTATGCGTCTCCTGGACAGTTGACGTTTTTTTCGCCCTGTTTCGACCAGGCATTATTACAGTGGGGATAAAAAGGGGCAGATAATACGGGGCCGCCCTGATGGGCGGCCCTGTATCATCTGTGTTCTGTTGGGTGGGACAGTTTACTTCAGCCGCTCCGAGATGACCTGGGCCACCTTCACGCCGGAGGCACCCGCCTGGGCCGCGTCGTCGCAAAGTCCGCTTCTCTCCGCTTCCGCCTCTGCGGCGAAAGCTGCGTGCGCTCCCTTGCTCCTCCTTTCCGGAGCAAACCCGCTGCGCTGGGCTTTGCTCCGGTTTACGCCGCAAGCGGCGGCTCTTGGGCGGCCTGGCCCGCCGGGCTTCTCTTACTTCAGACGCTCCGAGATGACCTGGGCCACCTTCACGCCGGAGGCACCCGCCTGGGCCAGGCCGCGGGTCACGCCGGCGCCGTCGCCAATGGCGAAGAAGTTGGGCATGGCGGTCTCCAGCTCGGAGGAGAGGGCCAGACGGGAGGAGTAGAACTTGACCTCGGCGCCGTAGAGCAGGGTGTCGTAGTTGGCGGTGCCGGGGGCCAGCTTGTCCAGCTGATAGATCATCTCGATGATGTCGTCCAGCTGCCGCTTGGGCAGGGCCAGGGACAGGTCGCCGGGCACGGCGGCGGTGAGGGTGGGCCGGACGAAGGACTTGCTCATCCGGTGCTCGTTGGTACGGATGCCCGCCACCAGGTCGCCGAACCGCTGGACCAGCACGCCGCCGGCCAGCATGTTGCTCAGGGAGGCGATGTGCTTGCCGTACCGGTAGGGCTCGTTGAAGGGCTGGGTGAACCGGTTGGACACCAGCAGGGCGAAGTTGGTGTTCTCACTGCGGAGAGAGGGGTCGGAGTAGGAGTGGCCGTTGACGGTGTTGATGCCCTCCACGTTCTCCGCCACCACGTGGCCGTAGGGGTTCATGCAGAAGGTACGGACCTGGTCGCCGTACTGCTTGGTGCGGTAGACCAGCTTGGACTCGTACACCACGTCGGTGATGTGCTCAAAGACCTTGGCGGGCAGCTCCACACGGACACCGATATCCACCTGGTTGTTGATGAGCTCAATGCCCAGGTCCTTACACTGGTTGGCGAACCACTCGGCGCCGGACCGGCCGGGCGCGGCAATGAAGTAGGTGCAGTCCACCGTGTCGCCGTTGGCGGTGGTGAGGCGGTAGCCCTCGTCGCCCAACCGCTCGATCTTGGTGACAGCCGTGCGGAAGCGGAACTCCACGCCCTCCTTGGCGGTCTCGTAGATGCTCTGGAGGATCTTCAGGTTGTTCTCGGTGCCCAGGTGCTTGCAGCGGGCCTGGAGCAGGTGGAGGTCGTACTCCAGGGCCTTCTTCTCCAGGGCGCGGGCCTCGGGGGTGGAGGTGGAATAGACCTCGGTGGTGGCGCCGTGCTTGACGTTGATGGTGTCAACGTAGTCGATGAGGTCCATGACCTCCTTGGCGTCCATAAAGTCGGTGAGCCAGCCGCCGAAAGCGGTGGTGAAGTTGTACTTGCCGTCGGAGAAGGCGCCCGCGCCGCCGAAGCCGCACATGGTGTCGCAGATCTTGCAGTGGATGCACTCCTTCACCTTGCCCGCCACGATGGGGCAGCTGCGGCTGTAAATGTCGGCGCCCTGGTCCAGGGCCACTACCTTGAGGCCGGGGTTTCTGAGCATCAGCTCGTAGCCGGCGAAAATGCCTGCCTCGCCGCAGCCCAGAATGGCAACGTCATACCGTGAATTCATGTGCATCGTTCCCTTTTCATCAAAAATACGGGCCATAAAAACCCACAATAAAGTATAACATACAAAGTCAAGTCCGGTCTACAAAAACATCGCCTGGAACCCTATTTTCTACACCCTCGCCCCATTCCAACGCAAACATCATAAATATTTACCAAGAAAGGAAAATATCTTACTACCGTCCCGGCGGCCTTCTCTCTAAAATATACTTAACGGCCGCAATGGCTGCCGCCAACTGTTTTTATTCTTGTATACGGAGGTCGTTCTGCCATGGGAACCCCTTTTACCGACAATTATCCTGAGATGATCCGTCTGTGCCTGGATGCCTTTGACCAGGGCGGCCCAGTGGCGCCGCTGGACATGCTGGAGGCAATGATGTCCCTGCCCAACGTGGAGATGCACACGCCGGAGCACCATTTCATGGTGCCTGCCGCCCTGCTCACCGCCGCCCACAGCGTGTCGGGCCGGGACCGGGCCGCCCTGGAGCGGAATCTGAACGCCGCCCTGACCCGTTCCAAGCGGGTGCCTGGCGGCAGCTGCGGCGACTGCGGCTGCTGCGGCGCTGCGGTGGGCGCGGGCATCTTCGCGGCGCTGTGGCTCAAGACCACCCCCAAGAGCACGGCCCGCTGGGCGGACGCCAACCGCTTCACCGCCCGGTGTCTGGAGTTCATCGCCACGGTGGACGGCCCCCGCTGCTGCAAGCGGGTGTCCTACCTGGCCATCGAGGCGGCGGTGCCCCTGGCCAAGGAGGTGCTGGGGGTGGACCTGGGTGAGCTGCCCAAACCTGCCTGCACCCGTTTTGCCAAAAACGCCGAGTGTCTCCACACCGCCTGCCCCTATTTCCCGTCCAAAAAGGCCTGAACATCACACATTAGGAGGAGTATCCCTGTCATGAAACGGCTTGTGTCTCTGGCGCTCTCCATGGCGCTCATTCTGTCTCTGGCCGCCTGCGCCAGCACCGCCCCCCAGCCCTCCCAATCCGCGCCCCAGGAGAGCCAGACCGTCTCCGACGAGTCTCCAATGGGGGATCTGTCCGTGACCTATGACCTGTCCGTTGGCCAGATGGGCACCGGTATCAAGGCCGCCATGGTGGTGCTGGCCCATGAGATGGGCTATTACGAGGAAGAAGGCCTCAACGTGGAGCTGACCCAGATCTCCAACCTGAACGACGGCCTGACCGCCATCACCCTGGGCAAGCTGGACGTGCTTCCCTTCGGCGTGATTCCCACCTGTACCTTTATCGCCCAGGGGGCCGACCTGGCCGTCATCGGCGGCACCATTGCCGAGGGCAGCGCCTGCGTGGCCCTGCCCGAGCGGGAGGAGGAGTTCCAGGACATCCAGAACTTCGGCGGCAAGACAGTGGCCTGTGTCCGGGCCGAGACCGGCCACATGATGATGAAGGACCAGATGCGCCAGGCCGGTGTGGACATGAGCACGGTCACCTTTGTGGAGCTGGACGGGTTCCAGTCCGTGGTGGAGGCGGTGCTGAAGGGCACAGCCGACGTGGGCTTTGTCAACAGCGGCTTTGAGCAGAACGCCGTCACCCAGGGGTTGGTGGTGCCCTTCTTTGTGGGGGAGTACACCCCCGACAACGTGTGCTGCCGCCAGACCACCTCGGGCGCGGTCATTGAGGAGAAGCGGCCCGCTCTGGTCCGCTTTGAGGTGGCCAACCTGCGTGCCATGAAGCTGATGTATGACGACCCGGAGACCACCATCGCCACTCTGGCCGCCTTCTCCGGCCAGAGCGAGGACTATGTGAAGTACTGCATCTACGACGGCTGCATGAAAATCTCCATGGACCCGGCCAAGAACCGGGTGGTGGAGTTCTTCGACGTGATGAAGGCCAACGGGGACATTGACGCGGACGTGGAGAACACCATGGCCGACCATGTGGATTCCACCATCTATCTGGACGCCCTGAACGTTGTGCTGGAACGCTACCCCGACGACGTCCATTTTCAGGAGATGCTGGAGGAGTACGACGCCAACAACCTGTAATTTCCCCAAAAGGAGGCCTTCCCGTGCCTGAAATCTCCCTGCGCGACGTGTCCTTCTCCTACCCCGGCGGCCCCCGTGTGCTGGACCGGGTGTCCCTGGAGGTGGAGCACGGCTCCTTTCTGGCCGTGGTTGGCCCCTCCGGCTGCGGTAAGTCCACCCTGCTGCGGCTCATCTCCGGTCTCTCCCTACCCGAGGAGGGGACCGTCTCCATCGGCGGCGAGCCGGTGACCGGTCCGGCGCCCGGCCGGTCCATCGTGTTCCAGCAGGGCGGCCTGTTCCCCTGGCTCACCGCCCGCGGAAACGTGGCCTTTGCCCTGCGGAAGGCCAGACCCGGCCTGACCCGTGCCCAGGCTGCGGAGCAGGCCGAGGCTGCTCTGGTCCGGGTGGGGCTGAAGGACGCCCTGTCCCGCTATCCCGGAGAACTGTCGGGCGGCATGGCCCAGCGGGTGGCCATTGCCCGTGCTCTGGCGGTGGGCGGAGAAGTGCTGCTGCTGGACGAGCCCTTCGGCGCCCTGGACCCCAAAAACCGGCAGGCCCTTCAGCAGCTGCTTCTGGAGCTGTGGCAGGCGGAGGGGAGCACGGCGGTCATGGTCACCCACGACATCGACGAGGCCATCCTTCTCGCTGACCGCATCGCCTTCTTCCGCCCCGGCGGAGCTGGCCCCACCCTGTCTGTCCGTGGAGCCCGCCCCAGGGACCCGGCAGCGTTTCTCACCTCGGCCGAGTGCTGCATAGTCCGCAAGCAGCTTATCAGCCTGTTCTACCAGTACGGAGAGGCGGTGGGTGAGACGCTGTGAAGACATCGGATAAAACATCCCGGCCCATTGTGCTCTTACATCTGCTCTTTGTGCTGCTGGTGGTCCAGGTGGCCCTGCCGGGCAAAAACGAGACCGCCTCCCCCGTCCTGTTCCTGTGCGCCGCCGTCCTGGTGGAGGCGGTCTGTCTCTGGCATATCGTCCGGAAGAAACATGCCCGTGCTGCCGGGGACATCGGCGCCTTTCTGTTTCTGTTGTTCAACGTCTGGGAGCTGTGGGCCACGGTGCTGGGCAAGGCACACCCCATCCTGGTGCCCACCCCCGAGGCGGTGTTCCAGGTCTTTGCCGACCAGTGGCCGCTGATGCTCCGGGGCATCGGCTCCTCCCTGTCCCTGCTGGCCATCGGCTTCGGCATCGCCCTGCCACTGGGTGCCCTGCTGGGCATGCTGGCCGGATGGAGCCCCCGGCTGCGGGGCTTTCTGGTGCCCATCGCCCGGGTGCTCTCCCCGGTGCCCGCCATCATCTACGCCCCCTATCTCATCGCCCTGATGCCCTCCTTCCGCTCGGCCTCGGCACTGGTGATTATTCTGGGCATCTTCTGGCCCACCTTCCTCCAGACTGTGGGCCGCACCGTAGGGCTGGACCCCCATATCCTGGACAGTGCCCGGGTGCTCTGCCTCTCTGACCGGGAGATGGTGTTCCAGATCTTCCTGCCCGCCCTGCTGCCCGGCCTTATCTCCGGATTGCGGGTGAGCCTGTCCACCTCCTTCATGCTCCTTACCTTGGCGGAGATGATGGGAGCCACCAGCGGCCTGGGGTACTTCATCAAAAACTTCGCCGACTACGCCAACTACACCAATGTCATCGCCGGAATCCTCCTGGTGGCCCTGGTGGTCACCGCCCTCAACGGCCTGGTCACCGTGCTGGAGCGGAAGGCCATCCGCTGGAGCTGACCGTCCATCCCCCGGAAAGAGGTGTTCTCCTTGTCCCGACTCTACCTGGTCACCGGCTTTCTCGGCGCCGGAAAGACCACCTTTCTCAAACGGCTTGTCCACTGCTTTCCCGGCCAGCGGACCGCTCTCATCGTCAACGAGTACGGCCGCGAGGGGGTGGACGGCGCTCTGCTGTCCGGCCTGGGGGCCAGCCTGACCGAGATTGACAACGGCTCCATCTTCTGCGCCTGCCGTCTGGAACAGTTTGAAGAGGTGCTCCGCTCCACACTGACGGAGAAACCGGATGTGATTCTGGTGGAGGCCTCGGGCCTGTCCGACCCCACCGGCGCGGACAGGATTCTGGGCCAGCGGGAGAAATTTCCCGGCCTGACCTACACCGGCGCCATCTGCCTGGTGGACGCGGCCCGGTTTCACAGCGTGTACGCCTCCTCCGGGGTATGCAGGCGGCAGCCGACCTGATTCTCATCAACAAGATTGACCTGGTTTCTCCGGAGCAGGTGGCCCTGGTGCGGGCGGAGGTGGAGACCCAGCGCCCCGGCTGCCCGGTCCACGAGACCTCCTTCGGCATGCTGGACCCGGCCTGGCTCTCCGTGCTGGACGCTCCTCCTCCGGCTGCGGCTCCCAGCGCTTCCCGCCGCAGGCTGACCCTCACGGTGGGGCAGGACTGCTCCCCGGCCTCTCTGGAGCGCTTTCTCTCCGTCTTTGCCCGGGACACCCGCCGGATTCGGGGTTTTGTCCCCCTCTCCGGCGAAATGTACCTGGCCGACTGCGTGGGCCCTCAGGTCCGGCTGGAGCCCTGGCAGGGCGAAGCCCTCAACCCGGGCCGGCTGACCGTCCTCTTTGACGGCGTCCTGCCCGCCCCCAAGAGTCTCTGGGCCGCCATGACCTGGTACCCCGAGTGCCATGTGTCGGTGGAATGATTTCATTCAAGCAGGAAGCCCCCGGCGCTGTGCGCCGGGGGCTTCCTTGTATCTATCCTGTCATCTGCTCCAGCTCCACGCCGGTATAGTACCACTTGAGAATCTCCTCATAGCTCTTGCCCTCCTTGGCCATGGCGTTGGCGCCGTACTGGCTCATACCCACCCCGTGGCCGTAGCCGGTGACAGAGAAGGTCACCGCCGTGCTGTCCGCCTGGACGGTGAACACGGTGGAGCGCAGACCGAATAGTGCGCGCAGGGCGGCGCCTGTCACCGACACGCCCCCCACCGGGATAGACGTCACGCCCCCGTTGGAGGCCAGCACCGGCGTACCGAACCACCCGCTCGGGTCGCCGCTCAGGTCGGCGCCGGTCACCTGGGAGAGCAGGGTTGTCCGGAATTCCTCCACAGGCACGGTCACGGTGCTGTGGTAATTGGGCACCTCCTCCCCCTCGGGGCTCTCCACGCCGGTGAGATAGGGCACGTCATTGCCCCACACCTCCACCGCGTCGGCCGTCCGCCCTGCGGCTGAGGAGAAAAACACCGCCTGGATGGGCTGTCCGCCGTAGGTGGCGATGACACCGCTGGTGTCGGCCACGGCGGCGGAGATTTTGGCCTCATAGGAGGATGCCGACGTCCCCCAGTTGGCCGCTGCATCCTGAGGGGTGATGTAGGCCTGACAGCAGCTGATGTCGGTGCACATGTCGGCGTCCGGGTGGTTGGCCTCTCCCGCCGCCATCTTGGCCGCCGCGTAGGTACGGGCCGCCACCGCCTGAGCCTTCAGGGCCTCCGGCTCAAAGGAGGCCGGCATCTCCGCCGCCACCACCCGCCACAGGTAGTCGGCCATGGTCATCTCGGTCACCGTGCCGTCGGACAGCTTGACCCGTATGGAAGTGGTCTCATCCGCACCCGCCCCCTCAGCCGGCGGCGGAGACACCACCGTCCGGTCCAGGGGCAGGGTGCCGGTGGGCTCCGGCGTGTCCGCCTTCTCTCCCTCACTTCCCGGAAAGAGCAGGGGCAGCAGGAACAAAAGGGCCAGCAGCCCCAGCCCCACCGCCGCCGCACGTCTCATCCCGTTTTCCTCTTTTCCGCGCACCGTTCTCACCTTCCGCTTCTCCCTCTGCCGTTGACTTGCATAAAAATTCGTAGTAAAATGGGATATTCAAACAGATGCAAAGGAGGAGTCCTCATGCAGTTGGCCCACACGGACGGCTCCATGGATTTTATTAAGAGTCTATGCGGAGAGTTTCAGAAGCATAACCGTATTGATCCGACTTACTATGAAAAGTGGGATGTGAAGCGGGGTCTGCGCAACGCCGACGGCACCGGTGTTCTGGCAGGCATCACCCAGATCGGCAACGTGCTGGGCTACTATGTGCAGGACGGTGAGCGCTTCCCCATGGAGGGCAAGCTCATCTACCGGGGCATTGACCTCAACGATCTGGTCAACGGCTTTATGAGCGAGAACCGGTTCGGCTTCGAGGAGACCGCCTACCTGCTGCTCTTCGGCGCTCTGCCCACCCGGGAGCAGCTGACGCTGTTCCAGCGGGCTCTGTCGGTCCACCAGCCCCTGCCCCCTATGTTCACCGAGGATATGATCCTCCGCGCCCCCAGCGGCGACGTGATGAACAAGCTGGCCCGTTCGGTGCTCTCCCTCTACTCCTATGACGATGCGCCCGAGGACCGCTCCCTGGAGAGCGAGATGGGCAAGGCCATCGCCCTCATTGCCCGTCTGCCCACCATCGCCGCCCACGCCTACGCCGCCAAGCGGCACTATTTTGACAACGAGAGTCTGTATCTCCACCGGCCCCAGGAGGGTCTGGGCGTGGCGGAGAACTTCCTCTACTCCGTCCGGCACGACAACCAGTTCACGGAGGAGGAGGCCAAGCTTCTGGACCTGTGTCTGGTGCTCCACGCCGAGCACGGCGGCGGCAACAACTCCGCCTTTGCCTGCCGTGTGCTGTCCTCCTCGGGCACGGACATCTACTCCGCCATTGCCGCCGCCATCGGCTCCCTGAAGGGTCCCCGCCACGGCGGCGCCAACAAGAAGGTCATGGAGATGTTCGGGTACATCGAGGACGGCGTGAAGGACTGGCGGGACGACGACGAGATCCGGTCCTACCTCAGCCGGATTCTCCACAAGGAGGCGGGCGACGGTTCCGGCCTCATCTACGGCATGGGCCACGCCATCTACACCCTGTCCGACCCCCGTGCCGTGCTGCTGAAGAAGTTCGCCAAATCCCTGGCCGCCAAGAAGGGCATGCTGGACGAGTTCGAGCTCTACGAGGCGGTGGAACGCCTCACCCCCGAGGTGCTGTCCGCCTCCGGCCAGCGGAAGGTGGTCTGCGCCAACGTGGACCTGTACTCCGGTCTGGTGTACAAGATGATGGGTATCCCCCAGGAGCTGTACACCCCCCTGTTTGCCGTGGCCCGTGTGGTGGGCTGGTGCGCCCACCGCATCGAGGAGGTCTACAATCCCGGCAACAAGATCATCCGTCCGGCCTACAAGGCCGTGGCTCCTGCGCGGCCCTTTATCCCTCTGGACCAGCGGGGCTGACACACAGATACAAAAACGCGGTACCACTGTTCCAGTGGTACCGCGTTTTTTCATGGCTTACTCCATAAACCAGTAGATTTTCTCCGGGCATACCGTCATCCCTGCCTTCTGCTGGAGGGCCAAGGAGGCTGCGTTGTGCTCCGCCACCTGGCCGTAGGCATAGCGTCCCTCCGCCAGAGCCGCCCGGATGATGGCCAACTGGAGCACCAGGCCGTATCCTCTGCGGCGGTATGGGGGAAGCACCTCCAGCATGCCCAGGCTGCCCTCGTCGTGGACGCCGATAAACCCGGCCAGTTTCTCTCCGTCAAAGAGACCCAGCATCCCCCGGTCGATGGCGCCCAGAATATAGTCCACGTCCCCGAAGGTCTGGCAGTAGGCCTCCGCCACCCGCTCCGCCCACTCAGGCCCCAGCCGACGCAGCTCCCCCTGAAAGGGCGGCAGCTCGGGCGGCTGTTCCTTGGTCCAGACGGACTGGAAGAAGGCTCCGCCCTTCAGGCCCAGGTGTCTCTCCACAGCGTCCAGATACCAGTCCTCATGGCAGGTGGCCAGCCTGGCCTCCCGTGGAATCAGGGCCAGCGCCCGGTTCAGGTCCTCCTCGCTCCGGGCGCTGAGAAACCAGGCTCCGCTCTCCTTGTCCCAGAGCAGCAGCCCATCGCGCCCGGCATAGCGCACCGATCCGCTGTCCCGGCGGAGCAGCTCCAGCATATCCACGCAGCGCAGCCCCTGCCGGGCCAGATAGTCCGCCGCCATCTCAAGTTCTCTCATGTCCGTGCTCCTTATGTATGCTCCCCCTGTGCGGGCAGGCTGATGACAAAGCTGGTGTGCTTTCCCGTGCTCTCGGCCCGGATGGTGCCGCCGTGGAGCTCCACAATCTCCTTGGCAATGGCCAGACCCAGTCCGGCGCCGCCGGTGCGGGTGGAGCGGGCGGCGTCCAGCCGGTAGAACTTCTCAAAAATCCGGGCCAGCTCCCCCTCGGGGATCTCCAGGCCCTCGTTGCTGATGACCACCTCCACCAGCCCGCCCTGACGCCGGGCGGTGATGCCCACAATGCCGCCGGGGGTGGAGTAGCTCACCGCGTTGCGCAGCACGTTGTCAAACACCCGGGCCAGCTTGTCCGGGTCGCCGGACACGGTCAGCCTGGGCTCTATCTGTGCGTCGCATTTCAGAGCCTTTTCCGCGAAGAGGGGGTAGAACTCGTCGGCCAGCTGCTCCAGCAGCATGGTCAGCTGGACGGTCTCTCCGCTGTCCGCCCCGCCCTCCAGGTCCATGCGGGTGATGTCAAAGAACTCCCCCAGCAGCTCCTCCAGCCGCTCCGCCTTGTCCAGGGCGATGCCGGTGTACTTGGCGCGCTGTTCCGGGTCCATCTCCGGCCGGTCCCGGAGCAGGGTGAGATAGCCCACCACCGAGGTGAGGGGTGTCTTCAAGTCGTGGGCCAGAAAGGCCACCAGGTCCCGCTTGCGGGCCTCGTTCTCCCTGGCCTCTTCCTCCCGGCTGCGAAGCTGGCGCTGGATGGCCCTCAGGTCCTCCTCCACCGGGGCAAGCTCCCGGGGCAGCTTAATCTCCTCGCCGCTCTCGTTGACAATGCGCCGGGTGGCCCTGCCAATCTGGTCCAGCCACCGGGTAAAGCGGCCCATGGCCAGGTAGAAGGCGGCCAGCATGAGCACCAGCATGGCGCAGTTGAGGATAAAGGGCTTGTTGTTGCGGATAATCTGCTGATAGAGGTCCAGGGCCTCCTCCTGGCTGTGGCCGAACACCTGGCGGGCCACCCACACGAACCCCCGTGCAAAGGGGTCCTGAAGCAGGCCATCCACCACAACCTCCAGCAGGAACAGCCCCAGGGCAGCGGCGGCTGCCGCCCCCAGCACCACCATCAGGAGCATCTTCAGCTTGAGCCTTGTATACTTTTTTCCCATGCGCTCCTCCTGATTTTTTCTCTCCACTGTTAGTTTTCCACATTCTCCACCGGTTTTCCACATCTGTTTCCGCTGAAATCCCGGTCAAACCAGCTGTCCAGCCCGGTTTCCCCTGCTGCGGCCCGGAAGAGAACGCATATTTTCTCCACGGCTATGGGGACAGCCCGGTCCACCAGGGTGTCCAGCACGGTGCTGCTGACGGCGCACTCCCCTGCCGCCCGGCGGCTGAGCACCGCGCCCCGGAAATCCGGCTTGTCCGGCGTGCGCAGGGAGAGATTGTCCACCACGCTGCTCAGGCCAACCCGGCAGGCCAGGGTCTGGAGGCGGCAAACCCGCCGGTAGGACCCCAGGCTTTCCCGGAACTGTCTGGAGGTCACGCCGGGATAGATGAGGGCGATGGTCTCGGTCTCCTCGGGGTTCAGCCGGTGCCGGGGCATCGGCGTCTGCCGGAGCGGGTCGATACCGGCACGCTCCATCAGCACCCGGTCGTACTCCCCCTCCATCCGCAGATGGCTGGTCTGTCCTCCCTCTGCCCGGTCCTCTATGTAGCCGTGGCAGCCGGCATCCAGAGCGAAGTGGCACAGGAAGCCGGCGGCGTAGCCTGCACCGCCGGGCCGGTCCTCCGAGATAATCCGTGCCAGCCGGCGGAACACCGGCAGAGCGGATACCTTGTGCATCCGCAGTCCCACTTGCCGCACCGGGTTGTCGTGGTGCAGATGGTAGAAGAAAAGGGGATCGGGGCCGTAGCAGCCCACGTCGAAATCCGCCCGCTGGGCCTCGATTCTGGTGCGGAGGGGCTCCGGCAGGGCGGCGAGCACCCGGCCGCCGAACTGAAGATGGGTAAAATAATTGGGCATGTGTCTCACCTGAGTTTCTGCCGTGCAATGGATTTTTTCTGATACATGTTGTGTCAGCAGACACTATTTTATCACAAAACGCCCCGAACGAAAGGACAATTTTCTTCCGGTTTCGCCCCCAGCAGCAGGAGCACCCCGGCGGCGGCCAGGAAGATCATAGGGTCCTCCTCCGGCGGGAAGGGCACCACAAATTCCTGCCGCTCCACCACATGTCCCGCCAGGCTGACCAGCTCCCGCTGGAGGGCCAGGCAGATTTTGTCTCCCTCCAGGCTGGAAAAGGTGAGGGTATCCCTGGGGGATGTGCCGTAGCTGACGGCGCTGCGGCAGCGCATCCCTCTGGCCAGGGGCCCCGCCGCGCCGGGCAGCAGGATGACGCTGCACTCCGCCGACCGGGCCCCTGCCCAGCCGTCCGAGTCCGGCCCGATGCACAGCAAATCCACCGCCTCTCCGGCAAATTCCGCCGGATGCCGGCCGGATACCAGCCTGATCTCCCCCGGCGCACGCCCCAGAGAGCGGCGCACCGCCTCCGATACCCGTTCCTGCTTCTCCCAGATTCCAACCCTTGTCACAGCGCAACACCTCGGGGAGAGTTTATGGAGTTTTCTTCGTCTTATACCCCCCGCAGCCCTTGACTTTTCAGGGGTTTGTGCATAAAATGGTGTTCGATACTCTGACACGCAAATACATCTGTAAAGGATTGAAGACCGATATGGCACAGGATAAAAAGCAGGTGGAACAGATCACCGATATGGAGGTAGATTTCGCCCAGTGGTACACCGACGTGTGCAAGAAGGCGGAGCTCATCGACTACTCCTCCATCAAGGGCATGTTTATCTACCGTCCCTATGGCTACGCCATCTGGGAGAATATTCAGAAGGAGCTGGACGCCCGGTTCAAGGCCACCGGCCATGAGAACGTGTCCCTGCCCATGCTCATCCCCGAGAGCCTGCTCCAGAAGGAGAAGGACCACGTGGAGGGCTTTGCTCCCGAGTGCGCCTGGGTGACCATGGGCGGCAGCGAGAAGCTGGAGGAGCGCTACTGCATCCGCCCCACCAGCGAGACTCTGTTCTGCGAGCACTATAAGAACATCATCCACTCCTGGCGCGACCTGCCCAAGCTGTACAACCAGTGGTGCTCCGTGCTGCGCTGGGAGAAGACCTCCCGTCCCTTCCTGCGCCACCGTGAGTTCCTGTGGCAGGAGGGCCACACCATGCACGCCACCGAGGAGGAGGCCCGCGAGGAAACCAAGCGGATGCTCAACATCTACGCCGACTTCCTGGAGAACGTGCTGGCCATGCCCGTGGTCAAGGGCCGCAAGACCGACAAGGAGAAGTTCAACGGCGCTGAGGAGACCTACACCGTGGAGTGCATGATGCACGACAAGAAGGCCCTCCAGGCCGGCACCAGCCACTATTTCGGCGACGGCTTCGCCAAGGCCTTTGACATCACCTTCACCGGCAAGGACAACCAGCTCCACCACCCCCATCAGACCTCCTGGGGCGTGTCCACCCGTATGATCGGCGGCCTCATCATGACCCACGGCGACAACAACGGCCTGGTGCTGCCTCCCCGTATCGCCCCCATCCAGGTCATCATCATCCCCGTGGCCCAGCACAAGCCCGGCGTCATCGAGGCCAACCAGGCCGTCATGGACCGGCTGATCAAGGCCGGCTTCCGGGTGAAGATGGACGACTCCGACCAGTCCGCCGGTTGGAAGTTCGCCGAGTACGAGATGAAGGGCGTGCCCCTGCGTCTGGAGCTGGGTCCCAAGGACATCGAGAAGAACCAGTGCGTGCTGGCCCGCCGGGACAGCGGCGAGAAGAGCTTTGTCTCCCTGGACGGCATCGAGGAGACCGTGGCCGCCATGCTGGATTCCATCCACGACGGTCTGTATGCCCGCGCCAAGAAGAACCTGGAGGACAACACCTACGCCTGCTCCAGCCTGGAGGAAGTCCGGGAGAAGATGCAGGAGCGGGGCGGCTTCGCCAAGACCATGTGGTGCGGCGACGAGGCCTGCGAGATCCGCATGAAGGAGGAGGCCGGCGTCACCTCCCGGTGCATGCCCCTGGAGCAGGAGCACCTGGGCGACGTGTGCCCCATCTGCGGCAAGCCCGCCAAGCACATGATCTACTGGGGCGTGGCCTACTAATCCGCCCGCTTTTTACCGAGATAACGATACCGCCCGTACCTGCTTTCCAGGTACGGGCGGTTTTTTATGCTTTTTCCATTGTCTTTTCCCTGGGCTCCAGCCAGTGGCCGAAGAGGTAGTAGATCACAATGGCCACGGTGGTGACGGTCCAGGTGATGGGATAGCTGGCGGCCACCATGATCAGGGTGTGGTTCATGGGCACCACGAAGAAAATCCACGCCAGTCGGAGCACGCATACGCCCAGCACCGAGATGATCATGGGCACCAGGGACTTTCCGGCACCCCGGATGGCGCCGTTGAGCAGCTCGATGAGGATGTAGGTGATGTAGGTGGGGGCCAGGAAGCGGACCAGCTCCACACCGATGGGTATCACGTCCGCATCCGGGCAGAAGAAGGCGACCAGAGGCTGGGCCCAGATAAACATGGCCGCGCTCATGGCCACCGTAAAGGCGGCGGTCATGGCGCTGGAGACCCGCACGCCCTTCTTCACCCGCTCGTACTGTCCGGCGCCGTAGTTCTGTCCCACAAAGGTGGTGAGGGACTGGGCCATGGCGCTGAGGGTCATCCAGAAGAACACATCCAGCTTGCCGTAGGCGGTCCAGGCGGCCACGGCGTCGGTGCTGAAGGAGTTGATGGCGGCCTGGATGAACAGGTTGGAGGCGTTGTACATCACCGACTGGAGGGCGGTGGGCACGCCGATGACCATAATGCTCCGGATGGGTCCGGCGTGGAGCCGCATCTGTCTGGGGAAGAACTGGTAGGGCGTCATCTCCGCCCGCATCAGGGAGATCACCACCAGCACGGCGGAGAGCACCTGGGAGCACACCGTGGCGATGGCCACGCCTGCCACGTCCAGGTGGAAGCCCAGCACCAGCACCAGGTCCAGCACAATGTTGCACACCGACGCGGCAATGAGGAAGTAGAGCGGCCGCTTGAAATCACCCACGGCACGGAGCACGCCGGTGCCCATGTTGTACACCACGTTGGGGATCATGCCCAGGAAGTAAATTCTCAGGTACAGCTCCGCGCCGGGGAAAGCGTCCTCTCTGGTGCCCAGGGCCTCCAGGGCCCAGGGGGTGAGGAGAAAGCCCGCCACCGTGAAGAACGCGCCGATGATCAGGGAGAGGAGCATGGCGGTGTGGACGCCCTTGTGGAGGTCCTCCCAGCGCCGTGCGCCGTAGTGCTGGGCGATGGCCACCACCGCGCCGCTGGCCAGACCAGTGAAGATACCCACCGTCAGGTTGACCAGCGCGCCCGTGGAGCCCACGGCTGCCAGGGCCACCTTGCCCACAAAGCGGCTCACCACCAGGGTGTCTACCGTGTTATAGAGCTGCTGAAAAAAGGTACCGAACCAGAACGGGAAGAAAAAAGCCAGCAGATGCTTCCAGATCACGCCCTGGGTAATATCGCCGGAGGGACGCATCAGTCCCATGAGAACACCTCCTGAAAAACTTACACACTGCCCTACGATTCTACACGCTCCGTCTTTCCTTTACAAGTACGCCATGGAATAATTTTTTATCTGTCAGAGCAGCCAGAAAATAGAAGTTCAAAACCGTGTGAAAACAAGCGTGCGGCCACTTCCGGGCGAGATTCAGAGAGCCAGTAAAATGCCAAGGCAAAAAACCGTTTATATTCGCCAAAAATAGTCGAAAAAGAACAAATGGGGGTTGCTTTTATGCTCTGAGTGTGCTATCCTCATGGGGCGGCTGGGAATCCCCAGCCAATTAATAGGAAAAAGGAGGAAAATCAGGTGGACCAATGCGGCCGAAGTACGAAAATGGGCAGTGATATTCATTTGCGGGTCCGGGCCGGCGCTGTCCGCCTGGGTTCCTCGTTCTGACGAATCCCCCGCTGAATATCGCCGCAGAGGGCGGCTGGGCGTTTTGTCCGGCGGCCCTGCTGCGGCTTTGTCCATTTGGTGACTTCCTTGCTGTCATCTCATCAAACAGGAGGAATATCCGATGGAAAAGAAGAACAATTTTGAGGTGCTCCGCGCCCTGCTGGAGCGCCGGGATTACCACGCCCTTCAGGCCATTCTGGCCGAGGAAAACGAGGTGGACATCGCCGAGTTCATGGAGGAGCTGACCAGCGAACAGGCCACGGTGGTGTTCCGCACCCTGCCCAAGGAGCTGGCGGCGGAGGTGTTCTCCAACCTGTCCCCCGAAAACCAGGAGGCCATTCTGGCCGCCGCCACCGACCAGGAGCTGTCCGCCATCGTGGAGGAGCTCTACGTGGACGACGCGGTGGACATGCTGGAGGAGCTGCCCGCCAATGTGGTCAAGCGGGTGCTGAAGAACGCCCGCCCCGAGACCCGCAAGCTCATCAACCAGTTCCTCAACTACCCCGAAAACTCGGTTGGCAGCATTATGACCGCCGAGTTCATGGACCTGAAGAAGTCCATGACCGTGGCCGAGGCCATCGCCCACATCCGCCGCACAGGCGAGGACTCCGAGAGCATCTACACCTGCTACGTCACCGACCACGCCCGCCGTCTGGAGGGCGTCATCACCGTGCGTGAGCTGCTCATCGCCAAGGACGAGCAGAAGGTGGAGGACCTGATGGAGACCGACGTCATCACCGCCGAGACCACCGAGGACCAGGAAGAGGCGGTCAGCCGGATGATGAAGTACGACTTCATCTCCATGCCCGTGGTGGACAAGGAGAACCGTCTGGTGGGCATTGTCACCGTCGACGACGGTATGGACGTCATGGAGGAGGAGGCCACCGAGGACTTTGAGAAGATGGCCGCCATGGCCCCCTCGGAGAAGCCCTACCTCAAGACCAGCGCCTTCACCCTGGCCAAGCACCGCATTGTGTGGCTGCTGGTACTGATGATCTCGGGCATGATCACCGGCGGCATTCTGGGCCAGTACGAGGCCGCCTTTGCCGCCATGCCCCTGCTGGTCACCTTTATCCCCATGCTCACCGACACCGGCGGAAACGCCGGCAGCCAGAGCAGCACCCTCATCATCCGCGGCATGGCCGTGGGCGAAATCCAGCTCAAGGACTTTATGAAGGTGTTCTGGAAGGAGCTGCGGGTCAGCATGATGGTGGGCGTGGTGCTCAGTGCCGTCAACTTCGTCCGGCTCATCATCACCTACCCCGGCAACGAGATGATTGCCCTCACGGTGGCCCTGGCCCTCTTTGTCACCGTGCTGCTGGCCAAGACCGTGGGCGGCGTGCTGCCCATGGCCGCCAAGCTGTTCCACGCCGACCCCGCCATCATGGCCGCCCCCCTCATCACCACCATTGTGGACGCCATCTCCCTCATCGTCTATTTCAACATCGCCACCGCTCTGCTGCCCCTCTGACTGGCGGAGCATATCACAGTCCCGGAGACGCCCGACAAAACGGCAGTCTCCGGGGCTGAATTCGTCTGAATCCCCGCTGGAGGACTTGTATTTTGGCCTGTGATACTATATAATACTAGGGCTAAAATACCGAAAGAGGGTTTTTAACCGATGAAATTGGGTATCGGAGGGGACCGGCCTGATTTTATAACTTCTTATATCTTCCCAAAAGCCGATAAAGCCTGCTGTTACAAGCATTTTCAGAAAAATCAGCCGCATATAATTCCATGTCTTTCCACGCACTTCCACACAGAAATGGCGTAAAAATGGCGTAAAATATATGGGCGATACGACAACGATCGGGAAAGCACACTGCTACAAAGGTACGCATTAAACTTTATGTCTCCATATCGATCCCGAGAATTTTTTGAACGAAAACGGCCACCGCTGGACATATCCTGCGGTGGCCGCATTTTATTGTTTGGCTTTAGTAGGAAGAATCGTTTTTCCGCACTGCATACCTAAATTCAAAAGAGCGGTCGGGTAATCCTTCCAATGCATTGGGGTAGACTTGCTATGCGTTATTTTTCTTCGGCATCAGACGCGACAGGCCGGAAATCTTCCTGCACACCTTCGTTCAAGTCAAAGCACATGGTCTTTGCATCAGCAACCCAGAACCCGCGCACGCGGTACCGCTTTCCCGGAATCCAGCTTTCTCCCGTAACCGCACGCAGAGGCTCCAACAGGTTTTTATTGGCGATGGTCACAACGCCTTTCTGCTCACCCTTGGGCTTGGAAAATTTGAAGCCCTTCGGCTCGTTGCTCTTGCACATACGGATCGCGAACACCTTCGCCTTGGCATCCAGCAAACACAGAACGTAGGCCGGATACCCCAAATCCTCCAGTACCTTTTTCGTGAAAGTCACGCCATTCTGGTTCAGGAACATATCGGGATATGCGTTAATATTGGAATCAATCGTTTCAAAATTCAAAGCGGAAAAATCAAAATTCATAATAGACCATCCTTTCACTTCTGCATATTTTGCGGTTCTTGTATCATTTTTACAAATTCCTGTCGCTCTGCAAACGACCAGCGGGAATCCACAATCAGATACCCTTTGAACAAACCGTCTTTCAAACGGTTCACAATGAATCGGGTACCCAGCAATCTCAGTTTTGCTTTGGGGGGCGTACCACGTTTCTCTGTCAGCAGCTTTTGTACCTTTAGCCAATCTTCTTTTTTAATAATCGCTGTGTGATGGTTTTCCTTAAAGTACATATTCAAATCCGTATTTTTTACAGATCTATGTGTGCGAAAATCCTTGGTATAGGTTTTCTGCATCAAGGCATCTCCACAGTATTTTTCATTTCTTAGAATACTTCGAACGGTACCGGGAGACCAGCTATCATTCCCCATCGGAGATTTGATCCCCTGCTCTGTCAATGCCGCTGCTATTTCTGCGGGTGCCGCTCCTTCCAAGCAGCTTTCATAGATATACTCGACAATTCGGGCCTCTGTAGGTTCAATCACAAGCCGTCCGAAGTGATCGCGATAGAATCCAAGCGTATTATGCACCGAGAATTTATAGATACCCTCAGCCATACGCCAGCGGATGCCAGCTTTGATTGCTTCACTCTTCTGCTGGGATTCCATTTCAGCCAGTGCGGATAGAAGCGCAATCAGCAGATTATTTTTGCCGTCACCAGTATAGGTGATTCCTTCCGTCTCAAACTCGACGGATACCGGTGGATTCAGCGCAGACAGCGTCCGAAGATTATTCAGAATATCCACAATATTTCTTCCAAAACGACTGATGCTTTTGGTTAATATCAGGTCAATTTTGCCATCCACAGCATCTGCAATCATCTTCTGAAAGCCGAGACGTTTTTCGATGGTGGTAGCGCTAATGCCTTCATCCTGATAAATCTCCACCATTTCCCATTCGGGATTAGCCTCTATGCGCTTTGTGAAATGATGCACCTGCATCTCAAAGCTGCCGACCTGCTGTTCCTCCTGTGTGCTGACGCGGCAGTACGCTGCTACTCGTAATTTTTTGAACGGAGCAGGAGCCTCCGCGCTTTTCTGCGGTGGAATCACAATAACGCCATTGCCGGACTGGTTGCGTGCAATCTCTTCCCGCATCTGGTTGCGCTTTTGATTTCTGCGTTCTGCCCTTGCGCTGGATCGCCGCATCGCCTCTATTTTTTGGGGATCAAGCGGTTTTGCCATACTATATTCCGGCGCAGATCTTTAAGGAAACACCCTTATTCTGCATCGGCCCATCATCTCCCTCCATTGAACTTGCATTTTCATAGCAATCACATCCTTCTACTGTATTTATGACCATCTGAAGCACTGCACCAGAATGTCATCATGAAAAAAGGCAGCAGAAACACATCTGCTGCCCCCGAATATTTCGGCATTTAGAATCATTTGACTGATTTCCCAAGGGAATTCACCAAAAACAGGAGAATAAGCCAAAGGAGAAGAATATTCGATGAAAAAAGGCCGTATGATACAGCTCCTCCCGCTTTTAACAGCAACGGAGAAAAGCTGATGTTTGACGGAATCAAAAACAGACAGCTTACCACAATCAGCAGAATGCATGAAATACCTGCATACCGAAAATATCCAGCTAAAACCCCCAGCAATGTTTTCGTTGGCTGCTCTTTGTCCGGTGTTTCTTTCAGCTCTTTGGCATATTGGCTTCCCAACAGTGCAGAAACAGCCGCAATGTATACACCCATTGCAATAGAAGCTACCGTGACAGCAATCTCTGCGATTGGTTCAAAGCTCAAATCGAACATAAACGCCGCAGCGGTAGTAACTATTACGCAAAGCAAAATCTGGCGCTTATGGCGTTTATACATGGACAATCACCTCAATTCCTTTAGCAGAAGCTCCTTCACTTCATCGGGCGTAAATTGTTCATTTTCGTCTTTGACCGGATGAATCTCGAGATGCTTCAATAAAGAGGAAAAATCAAAGGTTTGCTCTACGCCTTCGTCATCGCATCCGATTATGATGACATTGTCAAATTCTTCTTTATGATGTCTGAAAATGTCTATGATTTGCCTGCCGCCACCATGCACTGGAATATCGCCATATGTCATTTTCAGCTGAATCTTGCTTGGCAAATCTTGTCCCCACATATTTCCGATCTGCATAAATAAGTCGCTGTTTCGACTGAACAGATTGTCAACTTGCGTATATTGAAATCCACGGATGGTTTTTACCCGATCGCAAAATTCATCCACTGATGCGTAAACATTGTTGATTTTGAACTCTTTTTGAAGTGTATCACTCAGGTATTTTTCCAGAAAAGGCCGTCGCGTCATGTCATTCAGATACAGCATATGCGTTGCACAATCATAACAGGCAAAAAATTGCTGCTTCGGCTCTATTTGTTCTTTAGACCTCGGATTCGGCTGCCTTTCGCCAGTTTCTCTGTTGATTACAAAATCGCGGAATCTTTTTGCATCATCATAGTCACAGGACATCCAGAAAAATCTTTCCTCTACAATCTCCATCTCGATTGAGTACAGATATTTCTGGCGCACGGGTCTATATGTACGCAATCCCTTCTCGATCACTGCCTCAAAATCGTCTCTTGCCGTCTCCCGTATTCCATCCACACGCAAGAGAAAATTACAAAACTTCAAGAAATATCCCTCCTCCAATCTGATTAGCACAAAGAATCACAACGCGCGAAGCAACTCCAAAAACTGACTCATGCTGACTGCGCCACTGGGCAGATTATCCCCGTCCCGGAACACCATGTAGTAGCGATACTGATTTCCGGCTGCATTGCGCCATGCACGGCCCACTTCGATTTTGTCACGGCTGTCATCGTTTTTCAGGTGATCGCCCTTTGTTTCTACCAAAATAACCTTCCCGCTGTTGGTCATGACCATAATATCCGGGTAATGATTGATAAAGCCGTTGATTGCAAACCCCTGCCGCACAATATTCCGATGCCACCAGCGGATATTAGGCAGCGCAGTCAGTTCCATAACCAGATCCTGCTCCAACTGGTTCATATCTTCCTCGGCCTGATAGAGCGATCCGCCAAACATATCTGTGCTGCTGACAGGATGAATTACGCTGGGCAGCTGGTAAGACGGCCTGCATACGATCCGTTCCGTTTCCAGCCATTGGGTAAAGGTCTCTTTGTAGTGCTGCGTTAGAAGCTGCTCAATCTTTCTGTGGATTTTTTCAGCGTAACCCAGCGGCGCTTTTTCCATCGCCGCAAGCTGCGCCTTATCCATATCATCCACAATGCGCTCAACATAGGCGGAAAGTTCCCCGGCATCCACCATGTTCAGTTTGTTGAGCTGCCGCAGCATCATTGCCTTGCACTGGCGTACCCGGCCTTCCGGCGACAGGTTATTGAAATACTCTTTGAAATACCGCTGATCCGCACTGGACATTTTGAATACTTTGGGCAGTCCGCCTTCATTCTGGCGCACATCCACTTTGACGATTTCATCATCAGCGGCAGCAAAGTCAATATCGTAGGGCTTGCCTTTCAGGGTAAAGCCTTCGGCCAGCTGCTCTTTTTCCAGCAGTTCAAAATCCCCATCGGTAAACAGTGTCTGGGGGATCACCTGAAAGAACTGCGGAATCATCAGCGTGGCGATGTCCTCCTGAAACTGTGGCTGCACATGGAATGTCGTCACCTGTTCCCGTACCTCCCAAGGAAGATTTTGTGTCTGCGGGTCGCTCCCGCCCTGACGGATTGCGTCATTGTAGGCGTTTCCCGCCTTTTCCGCTTCGTCCAGCATAGTGTCAGTTTTGGGGGTGTTTTCGGACTGTTCCTGCTGCTTTCTGCGGCGTTCCAGTTCCTCGCCGATGGATTTCTCGTCCAGCTGGGAAAAATCGTCCTGTGCCTCTGCCGGTTCTGCGGGCACCTCGGGAATGACCATCTGTACCGGGTCAGGAGACACCGGCTGTTGTGGTGCTGGCTCGAACAGACGGTAATCCCGCTCGCTGAAACCGGCATTGTTCAGTCCTTTTACAATGCGCTGCACGGTATCGTTAAAATCGGCGGAAGATGTGAGCACATAGGACATATTCAGCGCAGGCTGGGTGTGCTGGCAGGTATGGGGCAGGCGGAGAATCCGTCCCAGAATCTGCTCCACATCTACCTGACTGGTCTTGTTGGCAAGGGAGGCCAGAATATAGGCAAAGGGGCAGTCCCATCCCTCTTTCAGGGCATTGACGGTGATGATGTAGCGCACCGGACACTCCGGGGAAAGCAAATCCACATTTTTCAGTTCGTTCACATCGGCGGTGCGGATGGCGATATGTTCGGCGGGGATTCCCGCATTTTTCAGCTCGTCCCGCAGTTTTTCAAAGGTGGCTGCGTCCTCCTTGCCCTTGGGCTGCGCCTGAAACAGGGCAATGGGGCGGATGTATTTCCCGGTTTTCTGATATTCCGCCTCGGCTCGTTTTTCCAGATTCCGGCGCAGATCAATGGTGTCAATGAGAACCTCTGACTGCTTATCCCGGTTATAGACGATCACCGGCAGCTTGACCATGTGCTCCGCTTTCAGCTGCACCGCATCCACATAGGAGATGATGTTGCTCTCCTTTTTGGGGGTGGCGGTCAGATCCAGCACAAAGCAGGGATTAAAGTTTGTCAGCATTTCCAGACTGAGACTGGAACGGGCATGGTGGCTCTCGTCCACAATCACCAGCGGGTTGAGCTGATTGATGATCTGAAACAGGGCGGTTTCGTCAGCGTCCTGAATGGGATTTTCCGGCTTGCCCAGCACTTTGGCGAACTGCGCCAGATTGCTGTTTTCCTGATAGGCTTTCAGCCCCTCTTTGCCGCGGCCACGGAAGGAGTCATAGGAGAGCACCATGATGGAAAGCTGCTCTGTCACGGAGGTGGGATTGAAGTTCTGCCCGTTTAACAGTTCCTGCTTGGTGTATACCTCCACCCGGCTGCCGAAATCCACATCAATTTTCTGGCGGTAATCATGATTGGAGTCTTTGAGGCTCTTGACCGTCTGGGTCAGAATTGCGTCCGAGGGTACAAGCCAGACCACCGCTTTGGTTTTGGTGACGGGCAGCGCATCGAACACCGGGCGGATGGCGTTGCAGGCAAGGAACGTCTTTCCGCCGCCGGTGGGCACCTTGAAGCAGAGATTGGGCACACCGGGCAGAATATCCTGATAGCGTCCCAACGATGGGGCGCTTTTTTCCTGCCAGAACAGGCGGAATGCCGCCGCATAGTTTTGGGTTTGGTTCAGCAGCTGCAAATAGCGGGTCAAATCCGCAATGACTGCTTTCTGATAGCTTTTCAGTTCCATGCTGTGACCCTCCTTACAGTCTGGTAATGTCGCGAGGTATTTTCTTGAACACAATGCCCATCTGGGCCAGCTTTTCTTCCCCGATGGCGCAGCGGTCGGCGTAGATCACCGTACCATCTCCCTTTTGGGTGAGTGTGGCAAGAAAAGCATAATCCAGCACCGTAATGCGCTGGGGTTCGTAGTAAAAATAATATGCGGTGTGGTTATGGCTGCCCAGATAGTAGGCGTTTTCCCCAGCAGGCGGAGCATAGGGGGCTTTGGTCTCCATAAACCAGATGTATTCCCGGATTTTCTCCGGGGCTACTTCCTCATTCAGATTTTCGTCAATGAGCAGGGGCTGGCCCAGATCGTAAAAACTGAAACTGCCGCCGGTGCCCTCCACGGCGTTTTTGCCCTCGCCATAGCCCTGAATCACCCGCTTGACCCGCTCGGCGGTGATGCTGTCGGCGTAGTCCATCATTTCCACCAGAATGAATTTGCGGTTGCCACCGTCTGCTTTGTTCATGTTCAGCACAGCGTGGGCGGTAGTGCCGGAACCGGCGAAGGAGTCGAGGATGATGGAATCTGGGTCAGATGCAATTTGTAAAATGCGTTCAATCAGCCGTGATGGTTTTGGTGTATCAAATGGCATATCTCCGCCGAAAATGGCTTTAATTTCCTTCTTTGCGTCTTGTGTATGACCAACTTCTTCGTAGGGCCAGTAGGTCTGAGGAACAACACCATCTGTTACATCCTTAAGGAATCTCTTTAACCGTGGGACCCCATCTCCATTTTTTCCCCACCAAATTTTATTTTCTGCGACTAATTCCAGAAATTTATCTTCCGAGAAGCGCCAATATGATCCAGCAGGAGGTCCACTAATTACATTTCCCGCAGGGGTCGTTATCGAATAAAGACCCTTACCATAATAGTTTCTTGCGGCAAGATCGCCAGATGTCCACGGTCCACGAGGATCATTATCTGGATTTTTATACGCTTTGTTTTGCTTCTCGGTTCTGGGCATCTTATGTGGAAGCCATATATCAGCGTTTTTGGCAAAAACCAAGATATAGTCGTGATCTTCGGAAAAATGTTTCGCCGTGCTTTTAGGCGAAAAATTCTTTCTCCATATAACGGTTGTAATAAAATTGTGCTCTCCAAAAACCTCATTACAAATAGAGCGCAGATTATAAAATTCCACATCATCAATACTGATGAAAATAGCGCCATCTTCCGCTAATAACCGATGCAGTAACTTCAAGCGGGGGTACATCATACACAGCCACTTATCGTGCCGGGAAAGATCCTCGCCCTCTTTTCCCACCACTTCACCCAGCCATTTTTTGATCTTGGGGTCATTCACATTGTCGTTATACACCCAGCCCTCGTTGCCGGTGTTGTAGGGCGGATCAATATAGATGCACTTTACCCGCCCCTCATACCGGGGCAGCAGGGCTTTCAAGGCCTCCAGATTGTCACCCGGGATGACCATATTTTCGCTGCCATTGTCGGCGTCCATCTGACCATTTTCATCAAAGCTGTACCGGCGCTCCAACACCCGGAACGGCACCTCCTGATGGTGGTTGATCACTTTCTCTTTTCCAATCCATTCCAGTGTCGGCATGGTGAACTCCTCCTAAAACTATGTGCGTGAAAGATTATTGTGCGATAATAGGACTAAATCAGAAAGACCTTGAAAATCAAGGCATTCTGGCTTAGTCCCTTCTTTTTTTGACCGAAAACAAAGGACTTTCACAATAATCAAGCAAGCCGGAGGGTGCTGCTGCACACTTCCGGCAGAAGGAGGATATAGTGGGTGCTATCAAAGTCTTCTTGAAGGAGGTTCTGCTTCCAATCGCGCTTGCGTTCTGCCTCGCGTCATTTCTCAAGCCGATCTATATGCCTGACGGCGTATGTGACTACTTCCTTATGTGGATCTGTGTCGGCTTGCCATTCGGCATCCGGAGGATGTGCCTCTGGCTCGTTCCCAGCGGCTACGGTATCTCCGGCTCAGTCGGCATCTTCGCATTGAACTTAATCATAGGCGGTCTTATCGGAGGACTTGCCTTCTTCATCGGGCTGCTGCTCGGTGTCATTCATACCATCCGAGAAATCATCTGAACTACATCGTAAACGAAGAGGGTTTGTTTCTTCTCCAATTTGGAGTAAGAAGCAAACCCTCTTTTTTTGTTGCCCAAAAGCCGCAATATTTGCTGGCGATGCGGCGAAAGAAAGGAGTTTTTAAGCATGAAACGCATGACAGCCGGTGATCTGCAAGCACTGGAATTGCTGATGCAGACCACACCCGGCTTTGAGCATTATGACAGCGGTGTGGATGGCATTCTCCCTGAGTGCCGAAGCTGCCGCTTTCATCGTCCCTTCTGGAAATATCAGTCCTGCGTGTTTGCGGAGTGTCCCTACTGCTGCAATCCCGTTTCAACCCTCAAAAATCAAAGTGGCACATCTGATGCCGGAAAGGAAGCCAGTCATGGATAACAAAATCGAAATCTTCAAGAATGAACAGTTTGGTGAGGTAAGAACGATCCTCGAAGGAGAAAAAGTTCTGTTCTGTGCAGCAGATGTTGCAAAGGCACTCGGTTACACCAACCCGAACAAGGCGGTCAACGACCATTGCAGGGCTATAACGAAACGTTCTACCCCTATCAGCGGGAAAGTTCAGAGTATCAACTTCATCCCGGAAGGAGACGTTTATCGGCTAATTATTCGCAGCAAACTTCCTGCGGCTGAAAAGTTTGAACTGTGGGTATTTGATGAGGTCATTCCTACCATTCGCAAGACCGGCGGCTACATGACGGACTCCCTTCTGGAACGCATTCAGAAGGAACCTGCGGTCATTGTGGAGTTTGCTCAGGCGTTGATTTTGGAAAAGAATCGCGTAAAGGCTCTTGAGTGTGAGCTGATCACGGCAAAGCCCAAAGCTGATTATTACGACGCCTTCATCAATCCGGATGACTGCACCAATATCCGAACGACGGCGAAGGAACTGAAAATCCCGGAGCGCAAGTTCGTCCAGTTCCTTCTCAAAGAAAAGTACCTGTTCCGCTCTCCTTCCGGGCAGCTACTTCCCTACAACAAGGACAGCAATGCCGGACTGTTCATCGTCCGCGATTTTGTGACGTTCTGCTACACCGGTTCTCAGACCTACTTCACGCCGAAGGGCAAGGAGGTCATCCGAATGAAGTTCCAGAAAAAGTGCGGCGAAGAACTGCTTTCCAAGATGGCAAGGTGATTTTCGTGGCAGTCTATCGCGTAAATAAAAATCGTGGCTATACCGTCATGGCGAACTTCCACCTCCGAGACAAGAGCCTGTCACTCAAGGCGGTCGGTCTTCTCTCAAAGATGCTCTCGTTCAATGATGGCTGGAAGTTCTCAACCAAGGGACTTTCTGCAATCTGCAAGGAAGGTCCGGATGCCATCCTCTCCGCGCTCCGTGAGCTTGAAAAGCACGGCTACCTTGTCCGGCACCGGCAGAGAGACGGTAAAGGCAGGATGAGCAGCACAATCTTTGAGATATACGAAGAGCCGCAGGAGTCCACGCCAGAACGGGAAATGCCACACACGGAAAATCCATGTGTGGAGAAGCCAGATGTGGATAATCCACGCGGGGATAAGTCCGCACAAATAAATACTGATCAAGTAATTACCCAAGAAAGAAATACTCTCTCAAAGAACTATCAATCCATCAATCTTGATGGGATGGACAGGATGGATGAGCGAAGCGAGTATGAAGAGATTATCAAAGAGAATCTTGACTACGACATTCTCTGTCAGGATCCGAAGTTCGATAAAGACCGCTTCCAGGAGATCATGGACATCATGCTGGATGCCGTCTGCTCTACCGCTCCGACCATCCGTATCAATGGCGAGGATATGCCGCAGCAAGTGGTTAAGTCCCGCTTTCTCAAGCTGAATAGCAGCCACATTGAGTACGTTCTGGAAGCAATGAACAAGAACCCGTCAGACATCCGTAATATCCGGGCGTACCTGTTGACCGCTCTGTATAACGCCTCTCTGACGATAGACAATTACTACTCCGCGCTCGTCAATCATGATTTCTACGGGCAGGACAGATCGGCAGGGTCAAAGAAGCCGAAGACCTACGATTATAGCCTTTGTGAAGACACTCTTTAATGAATACCATCGTAAGCAATGCTCGGAAAGGAGGACAGTGTAAATGAAAATCATCTATCGCCGGATTGTGCCGCCTTAGCGTTGGCAGCAGTCCCCATAATCATTCCAACGAAAGGAGGTAAACGCCGCAATGCAGGATGAAGTCAACACCAAAGTTGTTGCAATCATGATCAAGGGCGGCAAAATCTCAGCCGAGGTACTGAAAAAGGCACTGGACAAGTTCGTGCAGGAGATTGAGAAGGCGCAGAAGCAGATGCAGCAACCAAAAACCTATCGCGGCAAGCAGTCCATCAAGCATCTGATGAGCCAGAATGCCGCCATCTCCAACATCGAAGTGACGGACGGCAACATCAAATCCTTTGAGCGGACCGCCAGCAAATACGGTCTGGACTTTGCGCTCAAGAAAGACGTTTCCGTTGAGCCGCCCAGCTATCTTGTCTTCTTCAAGGGACGGGACGTTGATGTCATGACCGCCGCCTTCAAGGAGTTCTCCGCCAAAACGGTCAAGCAGAAGGAACAGCCGTCTATCCGGCACAAGCTGGATCAGGAGAAAGCCCAGAGCAAAGCGCAGCACAAGGAGAAGATCAAAGTCAAGACCAAGGATCGGGGTGTGGAGCTGTGAACAAACCCGATGTGAAGAAGCTCATTCTTCTGAACCTCCCGTATGTCTTCGCCTTCTACTTTGCGGATAAGATTGCCGCCGTGTTCCGACTTGCACCCGGCACGGAGTTCATCGACAAGCTGACAAACGGATTTGCCGTGTTCGGCACTGCCTTCGCAAATCCGCTGCCCAGCTTTCATCCCGTTGATCTGCTCATCGGTCTGACGGCTGGCGTGTTGCTCAAGCTGGCAGTCTACATCAAGGGCAAAAACCGCAAGAAGTTCCGGCAGGGCGAAGAATACGGCTCTGCCCGATGGGGCAAACCGGAGGACATCAAGCCGTACATGGACCCGGAGTTCTCCAACAACGTTATCCTGACGCAGACGGAGTTCCTGACGATGAACAGCCGCCCGAAGCAGCCAAAATATGCCCGCAACAAGAACATCCTCGTCATCGGAGGATCCGGCTCAGGCAAGACGCGCTTTTTCGTGAAGCCAAACCTGATGCAGATGCACAGCAGCTACGTTGTCACCGACCCAAAGGGTACGGTGCTGGTAGAGTGCGGCAAAATGCTTGAAAAGGGCGGCTATGTCATCAAGTCGCTGAACACCATCAATTTCCGGAAATCCATGCACTACAACCCGTTCAGCTACATCCGCAGCGAGAAGGACATCCTCAAGCTGGTCAATACGATCATCGTCAACACGAAGGGAGATGGCGATAAGTCCGGCGAAGATTTTTGGGTGAAGGCGGAGAAGCTGTACTATACAGCCATCATCGGTTACATCTGGTACGAGGCACCCGACCACGAGAAAAACTTTACTACCCTGCTCGAAATGATCAATGCCTCGGAAGCCAGAGAGGACGATGAGACCTTCAAGAACCCTGTGGATGTCATGTTCGACGAGCTGGAAGCCCGCGATCCTGACCACTTCGCGGTCAAGCAGTACCGCAAATACAAATTGGCTGCGGGCAAAACAGCCAAGTCGATTTTGATTTCCTGCGGTGCAAGGCTTGCGCCCTTCGACATTGCAGAGCTGCGGGAGCTGATGAGCTACGATGAGATGGAACTGGACACCATCGGAGACCGGAAGACGGCGCTGTTCGTCATCATTTCCGACACCGATGACACCTTCAATTTCGTCGTGGCGATTATGTATTCCCAGCTCTTCAACCTTCTCTGCGACAAAGCAGATGACGTTTACAACGGACGGCTTCCCGTCCATGTGCGCTGTCTGCTCGACGAGTTTGCGAACATCGGTCAAATCCCAAAGTTTGATAAGCTCATCGCAACCATCCGAAGCCGGGAAATCTCGGCGTCAATCATCTTGCAGTCCCAGTCTCAGCTCAAGACCATCTACAAGGATGCGGCGGACACCATCACGGGCAACTGCGACTGCACTCTTTTCCTCGGCGGCAAGGAGAAATCCACGCTCAAGGAAATCAGCGAGGTGCTGGGTAAGGAGACAATCGACCTTTACAACACCTCAGAAACCCGTTCCAACAACAACTCCTACGGCTTGAATTATCAGAAGACCGGCAAGGAACTGATGTCTCAGGATGAGATCGCCGTCATGGACGGAGCCAAGTGTATTTTGCAGCTTCGAGGTGTGAGACCTTTTCTCAGTAACAAATACGACATTACGAAGCATCCCAAATACCGACAGCTCTCCGACTACGACAAGCGGAACACCTTTGACATCGAGAAGTACCGGCAGCACAAGCTGGTAGTCAAGCCCGATGACACATTCGACCTCTATGATATGGGCGAGGTCGAAGCGGATTAAAGCCCCGTCGCTGCACTGCGCAGTGGGTAAAGCCTGATGGCTCCCAAAGCAGAACAGCGACGGGGCTTCTTTTTTTATGCCCATTTTCAAAAATACACAACCAATCTTTTTCAAATCAAGGAGGAAAATCTATGGCTTTCATCAATCAGGCTGTCACGGTTCTTCAGACGCTCGTTATCGCGCTCGGCGCGGGTCTTGCGGTGTGGGGTGTTGTCAACCTCATGGAAGGCTACGGCAACGACAACCCCGGCGCCAAGTCTCAGGGAATCAAGCAGCTTATGGCTGGCGGTGGTGTGGTGCTGATCGGCACGACCCTCATCCCTCTGCTCTCTGGTCTGTTCGGTTAATCCGGCAGCCGCGCAGAAGTAACCATCGGGGCGGGTGCTGGAAAAGGCACTCGCCCTTCACAATTCACCAACGATTTAAGGAGGAAATTCAAGTATGGCATTTATCAATCAGGCAGTTACGGTTCTCCAGACGCTTGTTATCGCCCTCGGTGCGGGTCTTGCGGTGTGGGGTGTTGTCAACCTCATGGAAGGCTACGGCAACGACAACCCCGGCGCTAATGCTCATGTACGGTAGAGAAGCACAAAGCAAAACAAGGATAGCCAGCCCTGCCACTATTCCAAAGTCAGGGGAACGCAATAGAAAAATTCATAGCTGTGTGCTATACTTAATTAGCATTTGAACATATCAAGCTGACACAGCAATCTCTTTGCTTGCCGTTAATGCGCGTCTACCAATAGTCCGCAGAAAGCAAGAGTATCGTAAAGGTATAAAAATTTCAAACTTCTTTGTAACGAAATTCCGATTTCTCCGTCTAACCTATGAAGCTGAAGGAGGTGATGACAAGTATGGACTATGAAAAGCTCTATAAAGCCTACTATTTACAGGTATACTCGTATACTATTTCTCTTGCCAAAAATCGTGAGATAGCAGAGGAAATCACGCAGAACACATTCTATAAGGCTGTTTCTACAACATCACAATTCAAAGGTAAGTCAGATGAATTGACATGGCTCTGCTCCATAGCAAAAAATCTTTACCATGATGAAATGCGAAGCCGTCAGCGAGTAGCTGATGTGAGTGAAATCAATGACTTGCCATCAAATGAAAATGTTGAGAACTCAGTTGCAGATTCTGACATGGCGTTCCGCATACACCTCGTTCTTCACCGTTTGGAAGAACCATACAAAGAAGTCTTTCAGCTTCGCGTATTCGGGGAACTATCTTTTTCACAAATCGCTGCAATTTTTGGAAAAACAGAATCATGGGCGAGAGTTACTTATCATCGTGCAAAGCTAAAAATTCAAGAAAGGATGGATGAAAAGCATGAGTAAACAATGCGATATTGTTCGAGATATTCTTCCGCTGTATGTTGACGGTGCTTGCAGCGAAGCAAGCGCAGAGATGGTAAAAGAGCATTTGAACGCCTGTGCTGACTGTAACGCAATTTATCAGAAATTGCTTTCTCACACGAACGAAGATGTTCTTCACGAAGAAAGCGAAAGCGTTATTATGCGCCATGAGGCAAAAGAAAAGCAGAGAGGCAAAAAAAAGATAACGATTGCTGTTCTCGTTTCCATCGCTCTTTGTATCATTGCAATTTTTGCAGCTCTCTTTCTGTTACCTATAAACATTGCTTATGAGCCTGTCAAAATCGACTTCCCATTTGAGGTTGAAGATGTCGAAAGCGTTGAAATGTACCACTATGACGAAGTGCCTGCATCAGCAGAAAAGAAAGTAGTTGTTGCTGAAAATGATATAAAGACCCTGTATGATAAGTTCAAGGGCTTATCCTTAAAAGACAAAACAACTGAGGAAACTGCCGGAGCAGCTGTGACCAGCTTTAGATTTAACCTCTCAGATGGAACAAGCTACGATTTGATTTACGCCTGCTATGGAGTTAAAAACGGCGAATTGAAGTCAGCAGCAGGCGGTTTTAAGTATTTCACAAGTGCGGATATCGGCTCTTATTGGAACAATTTGAATACGGAACTTGAAGCAATTCCTATCAATGAGAGTGAATTGCCGTGAGCAGATAGCAAACCCAGCCGAGCCTGTCAACGGTCAAGATGAACGGCGGAAATGCGCCGCTGTTGACAGCCCCGCCCGTCTTTGCTGTTCGGTAATCAAGAGGGCGACAGCACAAGATGCTGCCGCCCTCTGCCATTATTCAGAAAGGGGGATTTTCCATGACCGAACACGAAAAGTATCAAGAACATATCCGGCATACACACGATGCCTTTTGCAAGACTGTTATTCGCCACGCTGCCATAGACGCAGCCCGGAGCATACGGAGCCGCCGCAAGCGGGAAATCTCGCTTGAATATCTGATAGAAGAAAAACACTATCCATTCAGTACCACAGATAAATACTTTGCGGAGCAATCCGGCATGACCAGCTATCCGCTTTTCGTCTGTGGTCAGATGGTGCTTTTGGAAAGCCCAGAGCTTGCCGCAGCCCTGTCCGCACTATCACAGATGGAACAGGAAATCATTTTCTTGTACTACTTCCAACGATTGACGCATAGGGAGATTGGACGGAGATATGGACGGGCTGGCAACACAACCGGGCGGCGTATTCAGATGATTTTACGGCGGCTACGGGCAGAGTTGGAGGGTTTGTCCTATGAGCCAGCTACTTCCCTATGAGACAATCGTTAAGGCAAGCGAGGGCGACCCGGAAGCTGTTGCCGCCGTCCTATCCCATTATGCGGGATATATCCGCTCTTGTGCGAAAATGGACGGACAGATTAACATGGATATGCAGGAGCATATCGTCAGGCAACTGATAGAAAGCCTGTTGAAGTTCCACTTTGACCGCTAAACAGAAAAGTTGTATAATTAGAGCCTAACAAATTAAACTTCAATGAGGGTAGAGCAAATGGAACAGATTATCAATTATAGAGACATACCCACAGATAAAAGGATTGACATATTAAATGCTCTTGAGCGAATAGGTTTTTTTCCGGCATACGGCGGCGTGAAAACAATGCAGCAAATTATGGAAAAGTCAGTTCCAGGTTCAGGCCCACAATTCTATTTCGTTTTCCGTGAAAATGAGTTGATAGGGTACAATTTTCTCATTGGGGACACTAAGAAATATAAAGCGTTCCCATGGCTTGCTATTAGCAATATGGATGAGCAGAAGTTGACTGTTTGTGAAGAAATGATGAAAATACAAATTGCCTTTTTTGAAAAACTCGGAATGCAAAAGATAGCAGATCATTGCGTTAGGATTATGGAAGATTACAGAAAAGGAATTGGAAAGCAGAAAGAAAGCGATTGCAGATAAATTCCATTTGAAAAACGGCTGACAATTTAATACCGCCGCCCATCACAGCGGCAGATAAGCAGTAAATCTTGAAAAGGTTTACTGCTTTTTTTGCGCCCATTTTCAAAAATCTTTGGCAAACCACACCGCCGGATTGTTGTAGGGAGCAGACAGGGAAAATAAAAAAATTTTTGCTGCGTTTGCCAAAACGCCCCCTTTTCACCGTTGTAGTGGTGAACAGCGGGCAGAACACGCCGCCGCAATCGCTATATTGGTGGAGCAAGCCAGTATATCCGCAAACCAGAGCCGCCGAGGAAAGCGGTAGTTTTTTAGAGCAAGATTCTACCACGGTGCCAAAATCCGCATATCTGCGGTTTTGCCCTTTGGTAAATCTTGTTGGGGAGTGCCTTCCCCAAACCCTGCTCATGCGCCCTGTCGGGCGAGAAAGGAGGTCAACGCTTGAAGAAAAAATACAACACACCCCACCGCTGCCATGTGGTCAAAACCCGCATGACCGAGGAAGAATACGCCGACTTTACCGAGCGGCTGAAACACTATGACATGAGCCAAGCCGAATTTATCCGGCAAGCCATTACACGGGCGACCATTCGCCCCATTGTTACCGTTTCCCCGGTCAATGATGAACTGTTGTCCGCCGTTGGCAGGCTGACCGCCGAATACGGAAAAATCGGTGGCAACCTCAATCAGATTGCCCGCGCCCTCAACGAGTACGGCACACCATACAACGCCCTGTCCGTTGAAGTCCGCGCCGCCATTTCTGACCTTGCTGCCTTGAAGTTTGAAGTCCTGCGAAAGGTAGGTGACGCTGTTGGCAACATTCAAACATATCAGCTCTAAAAATGCGGATTATGGCGCAGCCGAGCAGTACCTCACCTTTGAACATGACGAGTTTACCATGAAGCCCACCCTTGATGAAAACGGGCGGCTCATGCTCAGAGAGGACTATCGAATAGCCACGCTGAACTGCGGCGACGAGGATTTTGCCGTTGCCTGTATGCGCTCCAATCTCCGCTATGGGAAGAACCAGAAGCGGGAAGATGTAAAAAGCCACCACTACATTATCAGCTTTGACCCACGGGACGCGGTGGACAACGGTTTGACCGTAGACCGGGCGCAGGCGTTGGGCGAGGAATTTTGCCGGAAGCAGTTTCCCGGACACCAAGCCATTGTCTGCACCCACCCGGACGGACACAACCACAGCGGCAATATCCATGTGCATATCGTTATCAATTCTCTGCGGATAGAGGAAGTTCCGTTCCTGCCTTACATGGACAGACCGGCAGACACCCGCGCCGGGTGCAAACACCGCTGCACAGACGCGGCGATGGAATACTTCAAAGCCGAAGTCATGGAGCTGTGCCACCGGGAAAATCTCTATCAAATCGACCTTTTGCATGGCAGCAAAAACCGCATTACCGAGCGTGAGTATTGGGCGCAGCGGAAAGGGCAGGCAAAGCTGGACAAGGAAGCTGCCGCCTTGCCAGCCGAGGAGCAGCCAGCCAAGCCCACGAAGTTTGAAACAGACAAGGAAAAATTGCGGCAGGCCATACGCACCGCGCTGTCCTCTGCCACAAGCTATGGCGAGTTCGCCGCCGTTCTCTTGCAACAGGGCGTGACTGTCAAGGAGAGCCGAGGGCGGCTATCCTACCTCACGCCGGACAGGACAAAGCCCATTACCGCCCGCAAGCTGGGAGATGATTTTGACCGCGCTGCCGTTCTTGCCCTTTTGGAACAGAACGCCCACAGAGCCGCCGAGCAGACCGCAACCGTACCCGAATACCCCCGCAACATAAGGGAGCGTTTGCAGGGCAAAAAAGCTGTCCAAACCACCCCGGAAAAGGACGGTATTCAGCGCATGGTTGACCGGGCAGCGAAGCGAGCGGAGGGAAAGGGCGCGGGCTATGACCGCTGGGCGGCAGTCCACAATCTGAAACAAATGGCGGCTACCGTTGCCGCCTACGGGCAGTACGGCTATTCGCCGGAGGAGCTGGACGCAGCCCTGGTATCTGCCAATGCGGATTTACAGGACAGCACCGCCAAGCTGAAAGCCCTGGACGCTGCTATCCGGGAGAAAAAGGAGCTTCAGACACAGGTGCTTGCCTATGCCAAGACCAAGCCTGCCCGTGACGGTCTGAAAGCACAGAAAACGGAGAAAGCCCGCAGCACCTATCGGGAACGGCACGAAAGCGATTTTATCATAGCGGACGCTGCCGCCCGTTATTTCCGGGCGCATGGCGTTTCCAAGCTGCCAAGCCATAAAGCCCTGCAAGCGGAAATCGAGCAGCTTACCGCCGAAAAGAACGCCCATTACAACGAATACCGGGAGAAAAAAGCCCGTGTCAAGGAGCTGCATACCGTGAAAAGCAATCTTTCTCAAATCCTGCAAGGCGAGAAAGACAGAGAGAAAAAGCACGAACATGAGCGTTAAAAACCGCCCCGAAACGATACCAAAACAGGGATATGCCCTGCACCCTATCCGCAATACTGCCCACCTTTGAAACGGGGCGCACAGCGCAGGAAATCCCCGAAAATGACACCGAGAAACTACATTTTTACCGACCTATCCGCTTATACCAGCGGAAACGGCAGAAAGGAGCGAGAAATGCCACGCATGAGCAAAAAGCGGCGGTTGGAATGGAGCTTTTTCCTCAACCACCGAAACCGTATTACCTACAATGACCTTTGCCGGGGCTGCACACACGGCTGCAAGCAGAGCTTCCGGGCGATTATCGTCCTCTGCCCCCGGTATTTCTCTAAGAGATGGAAACACAGGGAGGACACCGCCAATGGCAGATAACCGCAAATATTACTACCTCAAACTGAAAGAAAACTTCTTCGACAGCGATTCCATTGTGCTGTTGGAGGACATGAAAGACGGGATTTTGTATTCCAATATCCTCTTGAAGCTGTACTTAAAATCGCTGAAAAATGGCGGCAGATTGCAGCTTGACGAGCATATCCCCTATACCGCCCAGATGATAGCCACGCTGACCCGTCACCAAATCGGGACGGTGGAACGGGCATTAGCCATCTTCCAGCAGTTAGGGCTTGTGGAGCAGCTTGACTGCGGACTGCTTTATATGACCGACATCGAGCTGATGATCGGTCAATCCTCTACCGAAGCGGAACGGAAACGCGCCGCAAGGCTTGAAAATAAGGCACTTTTGCCGCCGCGGACAAATGGCGGACATTTGTCCGACATTCGTCCACCAGAGATAGAGATAAAGAAAGAGATAGATATAGAGTTAGAAAAAGAGGGAGAGTTAAAGGGACAAGCCCTCGCCCGCAGCTGTGGCAGATATGAGAATGTATTTCTGACTGATACGGAGCTTTCCGAACTGCAAGCGGAGCTACCCGAAAAATGGGCGTACTACATTGAGCGGCTTTCCGGCTATATCGCGTCCACGGGCAAGAAATATAAAAACCACGCCGCCACTATCCGCAGATGGGCGGCAGACGATACCGCAAAGGCTGCCCCGAAACAGGGCATACCCGAATACACCTGCAAGGAGGGCGAGAGCTTATGAGTAATCTGTTTACAGAACGAGTTTTGAATATGACGGCTGTTACCCCACAGCCGGAGGACTACACGGGCGAGGACGGACTGCTTTACTGCGGCAAGTGTCACACTCCGAAAGAAGCCTACTTCCCGGAAAAGCAAGCCGCCCTGTTTGGGCGTGACCGCCACCCGGCAGAATGTGACTGCCAGAAAGCCCAGCGTTTGGAGCGTGAAGCCGCCGAACAGCGCAGAAAGCACCTTGACACCGTGGAGGACTTGAAACGCTGGGGATTTACCAATCCTACCATGCAGGAATGGACTTTCGCCAACGACAATGGGAAATGCCCGCAAATGGAGATTGCACACTTCTATGTGGAGCATTGGGAAATCATGCGCGAGGAAAATATCGGCTATCTGCTATGGGGCAAGGTCGGCACAGGAAAAAGCTATTTTGCCGGGTGTATCGCTAATGCCCTCATGGAGCAGGAAGTCGCTGTCCGCATGACGAACTTCTCTGCGATTTTGAATGACCTGACCGCCAGCTTTGAGGGGCGCAACGAGTATATCGAGCGTCTTTGCCGTTTTCCTCTGCTTATCATTGATGATTTTGGAATGGAGCGCGGCACAGAGTACGGTTTAGAACAGGTCTACAATGTGATTGACAGCCGCTACCGCAGCCGCAAGCCCTTAATCGTTACCACCAATCTGACATTGGACAGCCTGCAAAATCCGCTGGACACCGCCCATGCCCGGATTTATGACCGCCTTTTGGAAATGTGCGCCCCTATCCTCTTTACGGGAGAGAACTTCCGCCGTGAAACGGCGCAAGCCAAGCTGAACAGACTAAAAGAATTGATGAAATGAAAGGAGTTGCCTATGGCAGAGAACAAGCAGAACACCACCCCGGAACGCCGCCCGGACTGCGTGACAGAGATCCGCATGGGCAACACCGTCCTTGTCGTTTCCGGCTTTTTCAAAAAAGATACCACCGACACCGCAGCCGATAAGATGATGAAAGTGCTGGAGGCGGAAGCCGCCGCAGGACACAAAGCCCAGCTTTCGCCCTAACGCTACAAGCCGCACAGAAAAATCGTCATTTTACCGGGCGGTAAAGAAGCAGAAGCCGCTATACAGACAGCCGCCCCATGTGGTATAATCGAAATACGGAATAGTGGGGCTGGCTGTCGGAAACGGAGGATTTTATGTTAAGACAGACCACCCAGAAAATCACTGCCCTTTATCCAAGACTATCCCATGAGGACGAACTGCAAGGCGAAAGTAATTCCATTTCCAACCAGAAGCGTATCCTTGAAACCTACGCAAAGCAGAACGGCTTTTCCAATCTGCGCTGGTACACGGACGATGGCTATTCTGGTGCGAACTTCCAAAGACCGGGCTTTCAATCCATGCTTGCGGACATTGAAGCCGGGAAAGTGGCTACCGTTATCGTAAAGGATATGTCACGGTTAGGGCGAAACTACCTGCAGGTGGGAATGTATACCGAGATGATTTTCCCACAAAAAGGCGTCCGCTTTATCGCAATTAACGATGGAGTGGACAGCGCACAGGGCGATAATGATTTTGCCCCTCTGCGGAACATTTTCAACGAATGGCTGGTGAGAGATACGAGTAAGAAAATCAAAGCTGTAAAACGGTCAAAAGGCATGAGCGGCAAGCCTGTTACGAGCAAACCCGTGTACGGCTACCTCATGGACGAGGACGAAAACTTCATCATTGACGAGGAAGCCGCACCCGTGGTCAAGCAGATATACCGTCTGTGCCTTGCCGGGAACGGTCCGACCAAGATAGCCCGTATGCTGACCGAGCAGGAAATCCCAACGCCGGGAACGCTGGAATACCGCAGGACGGGCAGCACACGCCGCTATCACCCCGGCTATGAGTGCAAATGGGCGACAAATACCGTGGTGCATATCCTTGAAAACCGGGAGTACATGGGCTGTTTGGTGAACTTCAAGACGGAGAAACCGTCCTACAAGACCAAGCACAGCATAGAAAATCCCATTGAGAAACAGGCAGTTTTCGAGAACCACCATGAGCCTATCATCGACACCCAGACATGGGAGCGTGTGCAGGAATTACGCAAACAGCGCAAGCGTCCGAACCGCTATGATGAAGTGGGCTTGTTCTCTGGTATGCTCTTTTGCGCGGACTGCGGCAGCGTCATGTATCAGCAGCGTTACCAGACCGATAAGCGGAAACAGGACTGCTATATCTGCGGGAACTACAAGAAGCGCACCCATGACTGCACCGCACATTTTATCCGCACCGACCTTTTGACTGCGGGCGTTCTCTCCAATCTACGGAAAGTGACGAGCTATGCGGCAAAGCATGAAGCCCGTTTTATGAAGCTGCTGATCGAGCAAAACGAGGACGGCGGCAAACGCCGGAACGCCGCCAAGAAAAAGGAACTGGAAGCTGCCGAAAAGCGTATCGGTGAACTTTCCGCTATTTTCAAGCGGCTGTATGAGGACAGCGTAAGCGGTCGCATTTCTGACGAGCGTTTCACGGAGCTTTCGGCAGACTATGAAGCCGAACAGCAGGAATTGAAAGAGCGTGTTGCCAGAATACAGGCGGAGCTTTCCAAAGCACAGGAAGCTACCGTAAACGCAGAAAAGTTTATGAACATTGTCCGCAAGCACATGAACTTTGAAGAACTGACCCACACCCTCTTGCGTGAGTTTGTAGAGAAAATCGTTGTGCATGAGTGCAGCTACGATGAAAACGGCACACGCAGACAGGATATTGAGATTTACTATTCTTTCGTCGGCAAAGTGGACTTGCCCGAATGACCGCCCGCCCTATCCGATATCAAAGGCAAGTATCGGATAGGAAAGGCAAAATTTTTTACACTTCTATTACTTCTTTATCACACATAAGCAAAGTCTCAGGGCATCAAGCAGCTCATGGCTGGCGGCGGTGTGGTGCTGATCGGCACGACCCTCATCCCCCTGCTCTCCGGTTTGTTCGGCTAATCCACGGCAAGCCCAGCTTAACCGAAGGGTGGTGAAATATTGGGCAGCATTTTAGAAAAGATCGAACAAGCTCTCAAGGATATGCTGATCGGATGGATCGAGAGCAACCTGACCAATATGTTCACCGATGTCAACGAGAAGGTAGGAACGATTGCCGCCGAAGTTGGGCAAACACCGTCCGGCTGGAACGGCGGCGTGTACCAGATGATCCGGGGACTATCCGAAAACGTGATAGTCCCCATCGCTGGTATCATCATCACCTTCGTTTTGTGCTACGAGCTGATTTCCATGATCACCGAGAAAAACAACCTTCACGACATGGACACTTGGATGTTCTTCAAGTGGTTTTTCAAGGCGGCTGTGGCGATCTACCTCGTGACGCATACGTTTGACATCGTGATGGCAGTATTCGACATCGGGCAGAACGTGGTTTCCGGTGCAGCCGGAGTAATCCACGGCAACACGAGCATTGACATTGACGCGACGATTGCGCAGATGCGTACCGGCATGGAGAACATGGGCGTCGGAGAACTGCTCGGACTGTCGATAGAAACGCTCCTGATCAGCCTGTGCCTTAAAATCATGGCGATCCTCATTACGGTCATTCTCTACGGGCGCATGATTGAGATTTACTGCACCGTGAGCATTGCGCCTATTCCCATCGCAACCATGAGCAACCGCGAATGGGGCAGCATCGGCACGAACTATCTAAAAGGCTTGTTCGCTCTGGCATTTCAGGGCTTCCTCATCATGGTCTGTGTCGGCATCTATGCGGTGATGATCAACGGCATGATTATCGCAGACAACATTCACTCGGCTCTGTTCTCTGTGGCAGCGTACACGGTCGTTCTGTGTTTCTCGCTGTTCAAGACAGGAAGCCTTGCAAAATCCATCTTCCATGCGCACTAAGGAGGTCGGCAGCATGAAGAAGTACAGCATCATCTACGCCGATCCCCCTTGGGCGTATCGGACTTACTCCAAGAAGGGACAGGGACGGTCGGCAGAAAGTCACTACCCGACGATGTGCATTGAGGACATCAAGGCACTTCCGGTTGGTGAGCTTGCCGACAAGGACTGCGCTCTGTTCCTCTGGATCACATTCCCGTGCCTCTGTGAAGCACTCGAAGTGCTGACGGCATGGGGCTTTTCTTATAAGACTGTGGCTTTTGTATGGGTGAAGCAAAACCGCAGGAACGATGATCTCTTCACCGGCATGGGGTATTGGACAAGGGCAAACGCCGAAATCTGCATCCTTGCTACGAAGGGACATCCGAAGCGTGTTGACGCCGGTGTGCGTCAGGTCATCCTCAGCCATATCGAAGAGCATTCCAAAAAACCGGATGAAGCGCGGGAGCGCATTGTCCGGCTCATGGGAGACCTTCCCCGCGTAGAGCTTTTTGCCCGTCAGTCTCCCGAAGGCTGGGATGTTTGGGGCAACGAGGTCGAATGCACGGCTCATCTTCCTATGGAGGAAACACCATGTTGCGGCTAAGACCCATCTCTCTTCGAGACGCCAACGAGTATGTCCGGCAGCATCACCGGCATCACAAGCCTGTTGCCGGTCACAAGTTTTCCATCGGCTGTGAAGCAGACGGTGAACTGGTCGGTGTAATCATCGCCGGGCGTCCCGTCAGCCGGTATCTGGATGACGGCTTCACATTGGAGGTTACAAGGCTATGCACCAACGGGGCGAAGAACGCTTGCAGCTTTCTCTACGGTGCGGCGGCAAGAGCTGCTGCGGCTATGGGCTATAAGCGCATCATCACCTACACGCTGGAAAGCGAAAACGGTGCAAGCCTTCGGGCTTCCGGCTGGATTTGTCAAGGCAAAGCGGGTGGGCTTCGCTGGACGGGCAAGCGTCAACCGAAGGAGGATCAATATCCCGCACAAATGAAGCTGCGCTATGAAAAGCAGCTTAGAAAGGAGGAAACAGTCAATGGCATTTGTTCCGGTCCCGAAGGATCTTAACCGCGTCAAAACGAAGGTCATGTTCAACCTGACCAAGCGGCAGCTTATTTGCTTTTCCATCGCTGCGGCGGTCGGCGTTCCGATCTTCTTTCTGGCGAAGGCGCATCTCGACTTGTCCACGGCGGCAATGCTGATGGTGGTGATCATGCTCCCGTTCATCTTCTTCGCGCTTTACGAGAAGGACGGTCAGCCCGCCGAAAAGTATCTGTACCACATCGTACAGTCTATGTTCATCCGGGACAAGGTGCGCCCCTATCGCACAAACAATCTCTACGCTGAGATTCAGAAGAAAATCAAAGAACAGGAGGAATTGCAGCTTGAACAACAGCACAGCAAAGGCAAAGCCTAAGATGACGGTCAAAAACGGCGTCATTTACGGCGATGCCCTTTCCGCTCAGGAAAAGAAGCGGATCGTCATGCAGAAGAAAAAGGACAGGAAGGCAAAGAAAGTCCGCAAGTCCGCCCAGCAGACCATTCCCTATGTGGAGATGTGCCGCGACGGTATCTGCAAGGTGAACAGCCGCCTCTACACGAAGTCCATCGCCTTTGAGGACATCAACTACCAGCTTGCGCAGAACGAGGACAAAACTGCCATCTTTGAGAACTGGTGCGACTTTCTGAACTACTTCGACAGCTCGATTTTCGTCCAGCTCTCCTTCATCAATCAGAAGGCAAGCCTCAATGAGTTCCGCAAGCGCATCAACATTCCGGCACAGGAGGACGCCTTCAACGACATCCGCTCCGAGTATTCCGGTATGCTGCAAAACCAGCTCACCAAGGGCAACAACGGGCTGATCAAGAAGAAGTACATCACCTTCGGCATTGAGGCGGACTCCCTCCGCACGGCAAAGCCGAAGCTCGAACGCATTGAAACCGACATCCTCAACAACTTCAAAACTCTCGGTGTGAAAACCGAGCCGCTGTCCGGCTACGAACGGCTGAAGGTGCTTCATGATGTGTTCAATATGGACAGCAATGAGCCGTTCCGCTTTTCCTTTGACATGGTTGCTCGGACAGGTCTCAGCACGAAGGACTTCATCGCTCCCACTTCCTTTGACTTCCGTGAAGGCAAGTGCTTCAAGATGGGCAGAACCATCGGCGCGGTGAGCTTTCTCCAAATCCTCGCGCCGGAACTCAATGACCGTATGCTTGCCGACTTCCTTGAGATGGACAGCAACATCACGGTCAATTTTCATATCCGGACGATTGACCAGGCGAAGGCAATCAAGAGCATCAAGATGAAGATCACCGACCTCGACAAGATGAAGATCGAAGAGCAGAAAAAGGCAGTCCGCTCCGGCTACGATATGGACATTATCCCGTCCGATCTTGCCACCTTCGGCGGTGAGGCAAAGCGTCTGTTGCAGGATCTCCAGACCCGCAATGAGAGACTGTTCCTTGTGACCATCCTCATCATGAATACGGCAACCAACCGCCAGAAGCTCGAAAACGCGGTGTTCCAGACCGCCGCCATTGCCCAAAAGTATAACTGTGCGCTCAAGCGTCTCGACTTCCAGCAGGAGGAAGGGCTGATGTCCTCTCTACCTATCGGCGTCAATCAGGTGGAGATTGAGCGCGGACTGACCACTTCCAGCACGGCGGTTTTCGTGCCGTTCACCACGCAGGAGCTTTTTCAGGGCGGCGAAGCTCTCTACTACGGGCTGAATGCGCTGTCCAACAACATGATCATGGTGGACCGCAAGCAGCTCAAGAACCCCAACGGACTGATTTTGGGTACGCCCGGTTCCGGTAAGTCCTTCTCCGCAAAGCGTGAAATGACAAACGCCTTCCTCATCACGGAGGATGACATCATCGTCTGCGACCCCGAAGCCGAGTATTTTCCCCTTGTGCAGAAGCTCGGCGGTCAGGTCATCCGCATCTCGCCGGTCAGCACGGATTACATCAATCCGCTGGACATCAACACGAACTACTCCGAAGAGGAAAACCCGCTGACGCTGAAATCCGACTTCATCCTCTCCATGTGTGAGCTGATTGTCGGCGGCAAGGACGGCTTGCAGCCGGTTGAGAAGACCATCATTGACCGCAGTGTCCGCATGGTTTATCAGGAGTTCCTTGCAGACCCCAAGCCGGAGAAAATGCCGATCCTCGAAGACCTCTACAACATTCTGAGAAATCAGAAGGAGCCGGAGGCACAGCGCATCGCAACTGCCCTTGAAATCTATGTTCACGGCTCTCTGAATGTCTTCAATCACAGAACGAATGTGGATGTCAACAACCGCTTCGTCTGCTATGACATCCGCGAACTCGGCAAGCAGCTCAAGAAGCTCGGTATGCTGATTGTGCAGGATCAGGTTTGGAACAGAGTTACCATCAACCGCGCCCAGCACAAGGCAACGCGCTACTACATGGACGAGTTCCATCTGCTCTTGAAGGAGGAACAGACCGCCGCATACAGCGTGGAAATCTGGAAGCGTTTCAGAAAATGGGGCGGCATCCCGACCGGAATCACGCAGAACGTCAAGGATCTTCTTGCGTCCCGTGAGGTGGAGAACATCTTTGAAAACTCGGATTTTGTCTACCTTCTGAATCAGGCATCCGGCGACCGGCAGATTCTCTCGAAGGCGCTGAACATCTCGCCCAGCCAGCAGAACTACATCACCAATTCCAATGCCGGTGAAGGGCTGATCTTCTATGGCTCGACCATCGTTCCCTTCAAGGACGATTTCCCGAAGGACACCCAGCTTTACCGCATCATGACCACCCGTTTAGAAGAAACCGTACAGAACTAAGGAGGATTTTTGAATATGAACAACAAGATGATTACCATTCCCTACGCGGACGCTATCGAATACGGAGAGAACACCTCCGCGCTGTTTAAGGCTCTGTGGGAGCTGACCGATCTGATCCGACTGGAAAGCGATCTCAAGAAGCATCACCGCGCCTACCTCCATGTGAGGGAGGACATCGACGAAAAGGTCAAGGAGGCGCGTCAGATTATGACCAAGGTATCTGTGGATATGATCGGTTTCTACTTCAAGGTTGATGTTCCCGAAAGCAGCAACAGCGATGAGAATACCCCTTTCGCTGACGCGGGTGATGATGAAACCGTTTCTATCCCCAAGGACAAGTATGAGCTGATGATCGACGATCTGCTCACGATGTCCGAAATCATTCAGTGCGTCGCAGATATGCGCACGCAGGATGTGAAGGCAATCCGCGAGTTCGGCAAGTTCGTCCCCGCCTTTGCCGCCTTTGAGAAGAACCGCCTGAGCCTCTATCGTGAGGCGGCGAAGGAAGCCGAGGAAATCTTCGACCGTTGGGCAGACGAGATTGACGATCTCGACGAGGACTTCATGGAAGATGAGGACTATGAGCCGGACGAGTATTACTCCGACTGATGCCCATTGAAATGTTGTCGGGTTTTACAGCCAACATTTCAATGGAAACACAAATCCAACAGAACAGGAGGTACACCACCATACAACTTGACATCATTCATACCGGCGATTGCCTTGAAATTATGAAAACTCTGCCCGATGACAGCGTTCATTGCTGTGTGACGTCCCCTCCGTATTACGCGCTCCGCGATTACGGCATGGAGGCTCAGATCGGCAGAGAGACAACGCCGAAGGAATATATCTCGCGCCTGACGGAAGTGTTTACCGAAGTCAGGCGCGTTTTGCGTCCGGATGGAACGCTCTGGCTGAACATCTCGGACACCTACGCTGGGAAAGGCAATCAGGGCGATTTCATTGACCCGAAGAACCCCTACGGCAGAAACGGTCAGGCTGTGGCTCTCAACAACAAGGTTGAGGGCTGCAAGCCGAAAGACATGATCGGCATTCCGTGGATGCTTGCTTTTGCCCTCCGTGATACCGGCTGGTATCTGCGCAACGACATCATCTGGATGAAGGATAACCCCATGCCGGAGAGCGTCAAAGACCGCCTATCCCGCTGCTATGAGCATATTTTCCTGTTCTCCAAGTCGAGGAAGTATTTCTTCGACTACAAGGCAATCTCTGAGCCGATTGCCCCTGCAACGGCAGAACGCCTCAAGCGCGGCATGAAGGGTGGCAACAAATACGGAAAACCCGTTCCCGGTCAGCCTCAGCCGCAGTCCATCAACCGCCCCCGTGAGCATGGCGAGATCAAGGACGCAGACATCAATCCGCTTCGCAATAAGCGCGACGTCTGGAAGATCAACACCGTTCCCTTCAAGGGCGGTCACTATGCCGCCTACCCTCCGAAGCTGGTTGAAACCTGTCTTCTCGCCGGTTGTCCCGAAGGCGGTATTGTGCTTGATCCCTTCATGGGGAGCGGCACAACCGGCATGGTTGCCTCACAGATGGGGCGTCATTTCGTCGGCATCGAGCTGAATCCGGCGTACAGCGAGCTTGCCTACAAGCGGATTGGGGGTGAAATCTAATGGCGAAGGAACCGGAACTTAAAGCCCGCGACAAGGTTGTTCTGCGGATGAAGCGGGAGGGCGCGGTTGAGGAAAACCTGACGGCTGGCACCGAGCAGCGCGTGTCAAAACGTCCGGAAGATGCAGAGCTGGTGAAGCCCGCTGAGACAGCCGAGCCTTCTGAGACTCTTTCTGCGGAGGAACAGAAAAAGGTGCAGATGCGCCGTCAACAGCGTCAGTTTCAGGCGGAACACGCAGAGGATAACGACACACAGCCGCCATCGGAAACGTCCGTCACAGAAGAGAAAAGGGCAGAAAATCCACCCCAGAATGTACCTGAACCGCTGCCCTCGTCAGAAACGCCGTTCAAGCCTCCTGCTTTGGAGCAGCACGGCGTTTCTTCTCATACCGGCACGGTGATTGCCGAAACGGTTGTCACGCACAAGCTGCGCAAGACCTCTGCGGTTGAAGCAGTTGACGCGGATGCCGTTCTCTCCCAAGCGGCGGAGACCTCATCCGCAAAGCCGGTCTCGGACGATGCAGTCCCGCCCACGAAGCGGATGCAGAAGCTCGAAAGGAAGTCTGAGAAGGCGCATGAGCGTCTGGACGCCGCCCGTGAGAAGCTGCCCACGCACAAGGTCCTCAAGAAAGAGCGTGTCTTCGATGAGGAAACCGGCAAGGGCAAAACCCGCCTTCATTTTGAGGATGAGCTGAAAAAGCCCAAAGGCAAAGGGAAACTGCAATTTGAAGCAGACAAAACCGTCCGCAAGGTCGGAGACACCCTCGCTTCCGGCATTCACGGCAAAATCCATGAGGTCGAGCAGGAAAACACGGCGGTTGAGGCGGCGCATAAAACGGAGATCGCCGCTGAGACTGCCGCTCGGCATTTCCGTCATCATCGGGAAAACAGCGTCAACAAGCCTTATGAGAAGGTTTCTAAGCTGGAACACAAGGCGGATGCTGCGGATGCCAAGCTCCAATATGAAAGAAATCAGCAGGAGCATCCTGAGATGAAGAAGCAGAACATGAACAAGCACTACCAGAAGCAGAACATCAAGAAGGAATATGCCGCCGCTCGAAATGCCGGTTCTCAGTCCGCCGGAACTGCCACAAAGAATACCGGCAAGAAGCTCGGTGAAAAGGTGTCCGACAAGATCAAGGAGTTCTTTGAGAAAAACAAGAAGGTCTTCATCTGGATCGGCGTCGGAATTGCCCTTCTCGTTTTGCTTGGTGCCGGAATTAGCTCGTGTTCGATGCTCACCTCTACCGGTTCGTCGGTTATCGCTTCCTCCTATCTCAGCGAGGATGATGCGATGCTCGGCGCGGAGGCGCAGTATTGCCGGATGGAGCAGGAGCTGCAACGCTATCTCGACACCTACGAAAGCACTCACAACTACGATGAATACCACTTCGATCTGGACGATATTGAGCATGACCCGTATGTGCTGATCTCCATTCTCTCGGCTCTCCATGAGGGCGAGTTCACGCTGGACGAGGTGCAAGGTACGCTCCAAATGCTGTTTGAAAAGCAGTACATCCTCACCGAAGAGGTTATCATCGAAACCAGATACCGCACGGAAACCGACACATGGACGGACGCAGACGGCAACACGCACACGGAAACCTATCGCGTCCCGTATGACTACTACATCTGCAACGTGAAGCTCGAAAACTTCAATCTCTCCCATGTCCCGGTCTACATCATGTCTCAGGAACAGCTTTCCATGTACGCAACGTATATGTCGGTGCTTGGCAACCGTGAGGATCTGTTCCCCCATTCACCCTATGTGGACAAGTACATCACAAATCCTCCCGCCGACTACGATGTCAACCCGGAATACCTGAACGACGAGAAGTTTGCAGCGCTGATTACCGAAGCGGAAAAGTATCTCGGCTATCCGTATGTGTGGGGCGGCTCCAATCCCGACACGTCCTTTGACTGCTCCGGCTTCGTCAGCTACGTTCTCACGAACAGCAGTCTTGTGAATACCGGACGGCTGGGCGCACAAGGGCTTTACAACGTCTGTGCGCCGGTTTCAAAGGCGAATGCACAGCCCGGTGATCTCATCTTTTTTGTCGGGACGTATGACACCCCAGGTGTGTCCCATGTCGGCATTTACGTCGGTGATGGGGTCATGATCCACTGCGGCGATCCCATTCAGTACACATCCATCAATTCTTCCTACTGGCAGTCTCATTTCTACGCCTTCGGAAGACCCGCTTATTAAAAGAAAGGAGTTTTGTATGAATCCCAAGTATCAGAAAGTCCTCTCCGACATTGAGAAGGCTGAAAAGAAGAAGTCCGAAATCGAAGGACAGCTCAAGGAGCTGTACGACAAGAAGACGGAGCTGGAAAACCTTGAAATCATCAACACCGTGCGCTCTATGGTGATGGACAAGGATCAGATCATGGCGTTCCTGTCTTCCATGAAGGGCGGCACCAAGCCCGCTGAAAATACGGAGGTAATCGACAATGCGTAAGAAGTTTCGTTTTCTGACCGTCCTTGCGGTCTGCGTCATGGTTCTGTCCTGCTTCTCTGTCACGGCGTTTGCCTATGCCGATGACACCGATCAGAACCTTCCGGTCACAGAGGCAACCCAGCCGGAACAGCAGCCTGAGACTACTCCCGCGCCGGAAAAGTCGAAGGGTGAGCCGATTGACGATGAGGGCAATGCCTACACCCGCGACTTGCTCTATGACAAGGCAACCAACAAACAGTTCATCACTGTCCAGACGAAGAGCGGCAACACCTTCTTCATTGTCATCGACTACGATGCACCCATCAATGAGGACGAGGAACAGTATCAGACATACTTCCTCAACATGGTCGATGAAAGCGATCTGCTTGCGCTGCTGGATGATGACACTGCGGCGGCTCTGACCACCTGTAACTGCAAGGAAAAATGCGCTGCCGGTCAGGTCAACACAGACTGCCCGGTCTGCAAGACAAACATGAGCGAATGCACCGGCACAGCCCCCGTTACACCTGAGCCGGATAGGGATGCAGAAACCGATGCTCCCGCCCCTAAACCCGAAAAGAAATCCAACATCGGCATGATCCTCGTCATCTTCGTTCTTGCCGGTGCTGCGGGTGCAGCTTATTACTACATCAAGTTTGTCAAGGGCAGAAAGCCCAAGGATGAGGATATGGACTTCTTCGACGATGAAGGCTACGAGGAAGAGCCGTACATCAACGAGGATGAAGAGCCGCAGATCGCGGAGGATGCCGAAACGGAAGGTGATGAAGATTGATCTTAGTCATTGCTGAAAAGCCCAGCGTCGCCCAGTCCATCGCAAAGGTGCTGGGCGCAACGTCCCGAAAGGACGGCTATATGGAGGGCGGAAATTACATCGTTTCGTGGTGCTTCGGTCATCTGGTGGAGCTGGCAGACGCCAGCTCCTACGATGAGCGGTATGCTAAGTGGCGGTATGACGATCTGCCCATTGTTCCGGAGAACTGGATGTTCGAGGTCACGAAGGACAAAGCACAGCAGTTCAAGGTGCTGTCCTCTCTCATGAAGGACAAGCGCGTCACCGAGCTTGTCTGTGCAACCGATGCAGGACGCGAGGGTGAGCTGATTTTCCGGCTGGTCTACGACAAAGCCGGATGCACCAAGCCCTTCAAGCGTCTGTGGATCAGCTCGTTGGAGGACTCCGCCATCCGTGAGGGCTTCCGGCATCTCCGGGACGGTAAGGAATATGACCGTCTCTATGAAGCGGCACTCAGCCGCTCGAAGGCGGACTGGATTGTCGGCATCAACGGAACCCGCCTTTTCACCACGCTCTATCACAAAAAGCTGGTGGTCGGGCGCGTCCAGACGCCGACTCTTGCAATGCTGGTGGAGCGTGACGGGAAAATCTCCATGTTCCAGAAGGAGAAGTATTTCAACGTCCACGTCTGCAAGGGCGATCTGATCGCTGATTTGGAAAAGGTCAAAACCGAAGAGGAAGCAAAAAAGATTGCGGCGGCTTGCGAGAAAAAGCAAGCCGTCGTTTCTTCTCTCAAGCGGGAGACGAAAACCGTCAATCCTCCGAAGCTCTATGATCTGACCACCTTGCAGCGCGAGGCAAACCGATACTACGGCTTCACCGCCCAGCAGACGCTTGATCTCGTTCAGACGCTCTACGAAAAGAAGCTCCTGACCTATCCGCGCACGGACAGTCAGTTCATCACGGACGATATGGAGGACACCGCCCGTCAGGTCATTTCCATCGTCTTCCACCAGCTTCCGCTTTTCTCCGGCGTTTCGGTCACTCCGGACATTTCCCGCGTAACCGACAACAGCAAGGTCACGGATCACCATGCCATTCTCCCGACCGTTCAGCTCGAAAAGCAGGATGTTTCCGCGCTCCCTCAGTCGGAACAGAAAATCCTCAATCTTGTCGGGATGCGCCTTCTGTGTGCAACCGGCGAGAAGCACACCTACGCGGAAACGCAGATCACGCTCTCCTGCGAGGGCTACGAGTTCAAAACCAAGGGGAAGACCGTCGTTCAAAACGGATGGAAAGCCATCGAAGAGCTGTTCAAGGCTTCCCTCAAGACGAAGGAAAAGGACGATCCCATGAAGTCCCTGCCCGAAGTCCATGAGGGCGATATGCTGGAAGGTGTGTCTGCCAGTGTCACCGAACACTTCACAACGCCTCCGAAGCAGTACACGGATGTGATATTTTGTGAGCGTAAGGAGTGGATAGGAATTGAAGAAAGGAGTTCAGCATGAGAAGAAAAAAAGATAAAAGCAATGGCATTACTGCTTTGTATGAAAGACTGTCTCGTGATGATGATAATGCTGGAGAGAGTAACAGTATAGTTCATCAAAAGCAAATGCTTGAAGATTATGCTATGAAACATGGTTTTACGAATCTTGTTCATTTTACCGATGATGGTTGGAGTGGAGCGACCTTTGACAGACCTTCATGGAACAGACTTGTTGAAGGTGTTAAAAACGGAGAAATCACTGCCTGTATCTGCAAAGATATGTCCAGAATCGGCAGAGATCATCTGCAAGTAGGTTTTTTCACTGACATTCTGTTTAGAGAAAAGGAAGTTCGATTTATAGCAATCAATAATGGTATTGACAGTGACCGTCAAGAAACCAGTGAGTTTGCCCCTTTTCTGAATATCATGAATGAGTGGTTTGTCAGGGACACAAGTAAGAAAATTAAAGCTGTACTGAAATCCAGAGGTTCTTCCGGCAACGCTCATACAAGTAATATTCCACCATACGGCTATTTGAAAGACCCCGAAAACCCCGACCATTGGATTATTGATGAAGAAGCTGCTGAAGTAGTCCGCAGAATTTATCGCATGACTATTGAGGGAAAAGGACCTTATCAGATAGCAAGAGAACTTTCAGAAGAAAAAATAGAAAGACCATCTTATTATCTTGGCAAAAAGGGACTTGGAAATCATGCAAGCAACTATGACAAAGAAAATCCGTATATGTGGCGAGGAAATCAGGTTACTACTCTGATTGCCCGACCAGAGTATATCGGAAAGACTGTCAATTTCAGGACATTCAAAAATTCCTATAAGGACAAAAAGACGAAAAGGGCAGATAAGGAAGATTGGGTGGTTTTTGATGATACACAAGAGCCTATTGTCGATGAAGAAACATGGCTGCTTGCTCAAAAGTTAAGACAGAATGTAAGAAAAGCAGCTCCTATGGGCGAGCCTAATGTTCTGACCGGAAAGATTTACTGTGCTGATTGTGGTGCGCCGATGTATAATCACAGGCAGCGGAAAGGGCGAGAAAGAATATACTATACTGCCAAAGGCGAAAAAAGGACAAGTCATTCCAATCCGGCAGATTGTTATGAATGTTCCACATATAATCTGGGTTGTCAGAGATATGACCGGCATTGTACTTGCCACCATATTTCAACAAAAGCACTTAAAAGCATCATTCTGAAAACCATACAGGAGACTTGCCATTATGTTTCTTTGAATGAGCGGGAGTTTGTTTATTCTCTGCAAGAAGAATCGGCGATGAAAGATATTGCTGTTTCTGAAACTGTAAAAAACCGCATTGAAAGAAATCAGAAGCGAGTTCACGAACTGGATATGCTTATCAGGAAAATCTATGAAGATAATGTGATTGGAAGATTGCCGGACAGGCTTTTTCAGAGTATGCTTACTGATTATGAAAATGAGCAGAACGAGCTGAACAAGATTATTGAGACTGACACCGCTGATATGCAACGGATTATAGGCGGTCAAAATAATGTGGAGCGTTTTCTAAAGCTGGTTAAAAAGTATGAGAACATTACAGAACTTACTCCTGCCATGATAAATGAATTTATCGACAAAATTCTGGTTCACGAGCCACAAGGAAAAGGTGCAGACCGCACCACAGAGGTGGAGATATATCTTAACTATGTCGGGCAATTTCAAGTACCTGTGGAGCAGCATGAGCCAACAGAGGAAGAAAGGATTGCTGCTGAAAAAGAGGCGGAACGACTTCGCAGAAAACGAGAATCCAATCGTAAGTATATGAAAAAGATTCGTGAGAAATCAAAAGAATTTGCGGAGCATGAGCGTATAGCAGAAGAAAAAAGTTCTGATAGCAATGTGTGTGTTGAACAGAACGCCACAAGCAAATCAAATCGGCAAAAAGTGAAAGGAGAAAAAATAGCATGACAGAATTGAAATCACGAATCCATGACAAAAGCAACGGTCTGGACTATGTTCTTGTGGGCGATTACTATGTGCCGGACTTGAAGCTACCGGAGGAACACCGCCCTATCGGTATGTGGGGCAGACTGCACAGGACATATTTGGAGCAGTACCGCCCTACAAGGTTCTCTGCCCTCTGTTTATCCGGCGAACTGCATACTTACCTTGCTGACCTGGACGAACAGGCAACGGAAAGATGCAGCCTTATCATTGAGCAGATGAAACAAGCCGAGGGTGTGACCGAAACCATGAAAGCAGACAATCAGATGTTGTGGGTACAGTCCATGAACTCTATTCGTAACCGAGCCGAAGAAATCATCAGACAGGAAATGATTTACTGCTGATTTTATCAAGTCCAAAACCAACAAATTTATATCGTAAACGAAGCGACAGGTATTTCCTTATGAAGTGTCTGTCGCTTTTCATTTATCAAACTTTAAGGAGGAAAACACAATGAAGATGAACCGGAATGAAATGGAAGCCCTTTATGCCTTTGGCTGTCCGAACCTGAAAGCAACTGTCGAGCGTTTGCGTATGGTAGCTGCCCTTGCACCCGATCCAGTGGCGAAGAAGCTGTTTTATATGCTTTCCGTTAAGCTGAGTGCTGAAGGTGTTGAAAGGTGGTATCGCTGCTTTTACTGCAAGCTGCGTGTGTTGAAAAACCATAGGGAGGGCTGCTATGGCGAGACTTACGAAGATTGAGAAAGAAACAATCGTTCTCTTTAATGAGGGCGAGGACAAGGCAAATATCTACACCCACAACGCCGGATTGAAAAAGAGGTTGGCTGCTTTTGCTAAGAAGTACCCTGACCTTTGCAGACTGGAAAAATCCAATGTTCAAGGCGGTGTTTCTTATGAGCTGGCAAAGTCCCGTCTGTCTATCCGCTTCCTGCCGCCTTACAGTGAGGAACGCAGACAGAAAGCCAGCGAATATGCGAAAAAGCATGGGCTGAACAGCCAGCAGGGACAATGTGATAATCAGGGCTGATATGCGGTTAAAATGTCAGGTGCAGACCTGATGTTTTGACCGTTGCCTATCGTCTGCAAGGAAAGTATCGGGGACTATGGATTTTGCAGAAATGTGCGTTACAAGGCTTGAACAGGAACTCTGCACACAAAATTTTTTCTTCCATTCTTTAAGTTGATGAAGTATAATAAAATATGAAAAATTGAGGTTTTTAATGCTCGATTTCAAACAATCATTTTTATATATCTGGGACTATGGAGGGCAAAATGAATGATTTTTTACGAATGTGTTTTAATATAATTACACAAATAGGTCCCTATTTAGTTGTACTTCTTCTTTTGAAATATCTTGTAAATCTTCAACAAAAGAGAGCTAAAGAACGAGAGGAAGAACAGAAAAAGGGAATAATTAGAACGCATTATACAATAAAAACAGAGAAATTCCTTGTCGTGGCATTTATCGTAGGTACAATATTTTTTGCTTGTTGTACGGCTATGAGTCTTAGGGAAAAAGAAGATATGTTTGTCATTTGTATATTTGGAATATTTTTTTTAGTAGGCATAAGCGGAATAGTCAATATGGTAATGTGGAAACTGGAAGTGAACGGAGATGAAATCACATGGCGTTCAACTTTTGGCAGAAAGAGAACTTTTCACTTTGAAGACATTACCTATTGCGAGAGAAAGAAAGGTTCTATGCGTGTATATGTAAATGGAGAAAAATTATTTACCATTGATAGTAATATTGACAAAGAAGAATTTATGGAGGATATAGAGAGAAGAAGAATCCCTGTAAAATCTTACTGGGCAAATCAGCATAAGAAAAATCGTAAATGACATAGATTTTATAACAGTACGATGTTAGACAACTGAATATGACCGTTAAGGTCAGGTGAAGAAACCGATGTATTGAGCGTAAAGCGATCATGCGTCGGTTTTTCTTATTTCATGAGCTGACAGAATTCCGACTGTATATCGCCTGTGAGGAAAGTATCGGAGACTATGGATTTTGCGGAAATGTGCGTTATAGGTAAGTAAAAAACTACTTGATAGAGCGTGAATTGAATTGTTCATATCGGTATGATATAATTTACTGAAATGAAGCAAGAAGGTGGACTTTTGTATGAAAAAATTTTTGAAAATATTGCTAATCATTGTAGGAATAGTTTTTTTGATTTTTGCAGCGCTGATATGTATTGGACTGTTTGTTGATTATGATGACCATATTGAAAATGGTCGTTATACTTATGTTCCGGAAGATGACAATAAAGACAATGCATATGTCGAATTCAATTTGAGTGATTACGATAAAAAGGATTCTGAACTCATATATTATAGTTCTGTCGAAGAAGCTATTTTGAATTCTCCTTTGAATGCTGAAAATGAAGAATTTTCTGTTCCAGAAGATTTTCTTAATCATGTTGATGAAATATTGCATATATGGAATGGCAAACAGTATGATACTATTTTCTATCGGGCAGGAAGTGATAACGATCCCGTTCAAGGTTTTGTGATTGCACGCTGCAAAAAAAAGATAGAAAATGAAAGTACACAATATGCGTTTGTAAATGCTACACCAGCTACCACTACACCAGATACCACTTATGGGGGAGACTTCAAAAAATTTATCCATTTATCTTTAACAATAAGTGATATTCAACAAGACTTAAATCCAAATTATCCGGATACCAGATTCGTTTTTGGCTATGCACATGATAAAGAAATTTACTCATTAGAAGTAGAAGGTCAAAAGCCAGATGGGATTATAGAATATGAAGAATATGGTAGAACGATGTATATGTGGTATTATAACGATTTGAAAAGCAATAAAAGAGGCGATTGTCTGAGCTACTCAGTAGATGTGCCAGAGTAATTTTTCAAATTGGCTAATCTGCCACAACTGAATATGACCGTCAAGGTCAGATGAAGAAACCGATGTATTGAGCGTAAAGCGATCATGCGTCGGTTTTTCTTTTTGCAAAATAGTCCGGTGGACTGTTTTGTAAAACCGAAGGAACTGACAGAGCTTGGGACGGGGCGAAGTCAGTTTGTTCGGGCGGGAGTACAGAGGGTGCAACCCTTTGTGCATGGGTACAGGGAATGCAATATCCCTGTGCAGGTCAAGGGCGGCAGCCTTGCCCAGTTAAGTGGCGTTTCGCCACTTAGTACTGGGTATTACTTGACGCAGAAAGCCGCAAGGAATCAGCTTCGCTGCCCTTCTCCCCTGTCGGGGAAATCAAAAAGAAGGAGGAACTCATGTGAAATTAACAAGGCACAATGGACGAGCCGGAAAGAATGGCGTTTATAATCCGAAGCACAATGACCGCAGTTTTGACATTGCCAACAGCGAACACATTGACGAAGAACGAGCCAAACAAAATCTCTATTGGGACTGTTACAATGGCTTCCGCAATTTCAAAAATCCCGAAAAGGAAAATGAGCTGTCTGCCACTTTTGAAGATGTGGAACAGCTTTTTTATCGTCAGCGGTATCGTGATTTTGTGACCGGACAGAACGAAAGAAATGTGAAGAACCGACACCCTGAAAGAAATAAGGAAACCGGAGATTTGCTCAAAAGCAAAAAGACCTGCCCAGAGGAAACGGTCTATCAGATTGGAACGCTTGATAATCATGTTCCACCAGAACTGCTCATTGAGATCGTCACAGAATTTATGGAAATCGTAAATGAGCGTTTCGGCTCTCATGTCCATATCCTGAATTGGGCACTGCACTTGGATGAAAGCACCCCTCATATTCACGAGCGTCATGTGTTCGACTGTGAAAATCAATATGGGGAGATTGCCCCACAACAGGAAAAGGCTTTGGAAGCACTGGGGTTTGAACTGCCAGAACCGGAGAAGCCTGTCGGAAGAAAAAATAACCGCAAGATGACTTTCGATTCAGCCTGCCGAGTGCTGTTGTTTGATGTGGCGAAAAAGCATGGCTTACAACTGGAAGAAGAACCGGAATATGGTGGTCGTGCTTATCTGGAAAAACAGGACTATATTCTTTTCAAGCAAAAGGAGCAACTGGCAGCACAGGAGCAAAAGTTGGAAGAACTCACGATGAAGATTGAAGATGTGGAAGCTCTGGTGGACGAGGTTGCCGATATTGCCTATGACAAGGCGGTTGAGGTCGTTGCTGATACTGTAAAACTGGAAACGCACAAGGAGGATATTAAGCTGGTGGAGCAGTCTAAAGCGTGGGTTCTCTCCCCTGAGCGTAAGGCTTCAAAGAAAGAAGTTGAGTATGCAGTGAAACGATTGGATGGCGTGATTGCCAGAATCACAAACGCTATGAAATCAACCATTCAGAAAATCCAAACCACGCTGATGAAACCGGAGGTCAAAAAAGCCGGAACGGAGCAAATCAAGAAGAAAGCCAAAAATTCTATTATAGAGCAGTTGAGCCGCAAAAAGAAAGAAATTGCAGAGCGTGAAGTCAGCCGGACGGATCAGGCAAAAAGCAAAAAACAGGATATGGAACTCTAAAGCACTTGCTGTTTTCACTTTGAAAATGACAGGTGCTTTTGCTTTAGGGAGTAAGAAAATATCTTCCATTCTTTAGGTTGATGAAGTATAATGATAGTAAGAAATTTTTTGTAATGACCTTAATCCAATAAGTGATTTTGCAATTATTCAGTAAAGGATGTAATTATATGAAAAAAGTATTGTTGCTTTCCAGTGTGATTATTATACTCGGTTTAACAGGCTGCTCTAACAAATATTTCAATGACTGGTTTAGCTCTGAACAAAATGAAACGGATAAGATGTGTCAACAAATTATCGAGGCATGTAAGCAACAGGATTCAGAGAAACTCAAATCTCTATTTTCCGAAGAAAGCAAAAAGAACATTGAGAATTTAGACACTGAAATCTCTGCTTTTTTCGATTATATTGAGGGCAGTATCCAAAGTTTTGAGGGCGATTGTGCATCATCAAGTGAAAGCAACTATGGTAAAAGGAAAACGGAATTGGATGGTATGTATCTCATATTGACAGAGAAGGAACGGTATTGTATGAATTTTTATATGTATAGTGAGGATGATGAAAATGCTCAAAATGTGGGGATATATAAAATTGAAATTGCATTGGAGAGCGAAGTGGCTGAGGATAATTTTATATGGGATAATCCCCCAAACGGTATTTTTGTTGGAGGACAAAATTGATTTTTGTTATGAGAGAACATTAAAGTATAAATTTCGGATGGTATAAGAAAAACTGACTACAATTAAATCTTCACAGCTTTACTAAGCAGGAAATCTGAAAAGTTCTCCTGCTTTTTTGCACTCAAAATAGAATGTGGAACTCTAAGACACTTGCTGTCTTCGTTTTGAAAATGACAGGTGCTTTTGCTTTGGGAGGCAAGAAAAAATCTTCCATTCTTTAGGTTGATGAAGTATAATGTAAGCAACAAACTTGAAGTTTAAGGGGATGATATTATGGATTTTGCTATATTTAGATTGTTTATAAGAGTTTCATTATTTGTTATAGCGTTAATTGCTTGCATTATCTATCTAATTAAAAAAAGAAAACTTATCTATTCGATATTTTTTGATAAAGAAGCGATAAAAAAAGAATATACTGGAAAAAATGATATAATATTTCTTCGATTGGCTAATACCATTCTTGTTATAGTAGCTATTCTTTTAATCTTATATTTGAAAGATTTTGTTTTAGATATGCCTTACATCATAAACAAACAGTATAGTTATGCAGAAGGATATGTAACTGAACAATCTCATGGTGGTGCAGATATATCTTCTGAAAGAAGAAGTATTTTTCTATATGATAAAGTTAAAGATGATGAAATCGAAATCACAGTATTTTCAAGGTATATTGATAAAAATACTTATTTAAAGGTACAATATCTTCCGCATACGAAATATGGTGCTATTGTAGAAATTAAATAATTCATTCTAAAAAGAAAATTTCCAGTTTGTATAACTGGCAACCCAACCACAATTAAATCTTCACAGCTTTGCTAAGCAGGAAATCTGAAAAGGTCTCCTGCTTTTTTGCACCTAAAATTAAATATGGAACTCTAAGGCACTTGCTGTTTTCGTTTTGAAAATGACAGGTGCTTTTTTCGTTTCAGGAAAGGAGTCACATGAATGTATTTGAAGTTGTAAAAGAAAATGTTACTGCCCGACAAGCCGCAGAAGCCTATGGCTTGAAAGTGGGTCGCACAGGTATGGCGTGCTGTCCGTTTCACTCAGATAAGTCCCCCAGTATGAAGCTGGATGAACGCTATTACTGTTTTGGCTGCGGAGCAACCGGAGACGCTGTTGATCTCACAGCGAAGCTATTCGGTATCGGGCTGAGGGAAGCTGCTGTCAAACTTGCTGAAGATTTTGGTCTTAACTATGACAGCCGACAAAAGCCCAGTGTCCGCCCTCGTATTCGTGAGCCGACACCGGAACAGAAGTATCAAAAAGGAGAAAATCATTGCTACAAGGTGCTGACGGATTATTTTCATCTTCTTAGAGAATGGGAAAAGAAATACGCTCCTAAACAGCCGGATGAGGAATGGAATCCCCTGTTTGCAGAAGCACTGCATAAGAAGAACTATATCGAATATCTGCTTGATATTCTTCTGTATGGTTCATTGGAGGAACGAAAAGCACTTGTGGCAGAACAGAGAAAGGAGGTGTTAAAACTTGAACAGCGAATTGCAGAACTGTCAGCAGACAGAACCATGCACAGTAGAAGAAATCCGAAACAGCTTAGAGCAGAGCGAGAAAGGTAAGGTTTATAATACTGCCGCAAATTATAAGCGTGTTCTGCAATATGATCCACTTTTGAAAGGGGCTATCCGAAAAAATCTTCTGACCGAAAGAATCGACATTGTGAAGCCCCTCGGTTGGTATCGTGACAGCCCGACATTGACGGATGTGGATGTGAAATATCTGCTCCTATATTTTGAAGAAAACTATGGATTGACCGTAGAGAAGAAAATCATAGACGCAGTTGCGGTTATTGCCAACGAAAACCGTTACCACCCTGTCTGTGATTTTCTTAATGCCCTGCAATGGGACGGAACAGAACGCATACGCTTCTGTCTGCACCGCTTTCTCGGTTCTGATACAGATGATTACACCTATGAAGCATTGAAGTTGTTTCTGTTGGGTGCTATCTCACGAGCCTTTAAGCCGGGGTGCAAATTTGAGGTTATGCTCTGTCTTGTGGGCGGTCAGGGAGCTGGAAAGTCCTCTTTCTTCCGTTTGCTTGCGGTCAATGATGACTGGTTCTCTGATGACTTGAAAAAGCTGGATGATGAAAATGTGTACCGCAAAATGCAGGGGCATTGGATTATTGAAATGTCGGAAATGATTGCAACCGCTAACGCTAAGAGCATTGAAGAAATCAAGTCCTTTCTGAGCCGCCAAAAGGAAACCTATAAGATACCGTATGAAACACATCCGGCAGACAGAAAACGACAATGTGTGTTTGGAGGTTCTTCTAATACCCTTGACTTTCTTCCCCTTGACCGAACAGGCAACCGCCGCTTCGTTCCGGTTATGGTCTATCCTGAAAGGGCTGAGGTTCATATTTTGGCGGATGAACAGGCTTCCAGAGAGTATATCAATCAGATGTGGGCAGAAGCTATGGAGATTTACAGAAGCGGCAATTTCCGTCTGAGATTCAGTCCGGCTATGAACGATTATCTGAAAGCCCACCAAAAGGATTTTATGCCGGAGGACACAAAGGCAGGACAGATTTTAGACTATCTGGAACGCTATTCCGGCAGCATAGTCTGCTCTAAGCAGCTTTACAAGGAAGCACTGGGGCATGATTATGACGAACCGAAACAATGGGAACTGCGAGAGATCAATGACATTATGAATAACGCTGTCACAGGCTGGATGGCGTTCAGCAATCCGAGATATTTTCCAGAGCCTTACCGCAGACAAAAGGGCTGGGAGCGTATCAGGAACGACAACGAGCCTGACAACAGCATGGATGGTTTTCAGGAAATCCCGACAGAGGAAATGGAACAGTTAGGACTTCCGGAGGAATGGTTGAAGCAAAAATAAAAGCCCGTTGTCGCTTCGGTTGTCGAGCCGGTTGTCGGTCTGGTTGTCGGGCAAAAATCCCGAAAGCCTTGATATTGCGGCACTTTTCCCTCTCTGACAACCATGACAACCAATATTATAAAGAAAAAGGAAATAGTAAAAAAATAGTATCGCCCGATAAAGAAAAAAGGTTTTCTGATGTCCGTTGTCGGAACTTCGTTGTCAGACCTTTCCTTGTCGGGCTTTTTCATTTAATTAGGAGGAATATCGTATGACAAATATCGTGAACAGTACACTACCCACCCCAAATAACCATTCGGAGAAAAATAAACCGGATGGAGTTTTTGTGATTAAGCAAGGCAAAACAAATTATAAAGTCAAAGTGTTTTTTGACCATAGTAGCGGTTTGACTGCTGAGGACAGATTGAAACGCATTATTCAGGCAGAAGCAGAGAGAGAATCTGCGTAAGTAATATGAAAAATATCCATGCACCCCCTTGACAAAAGCTTTCAGAAGACACGCTCCTGTCTGCAATGGAGACTGCCGGAAACGATCAGTTCGACGATGACACCGAGAAGAAAGGTCTCGGAACACCCGCGACCCGTGCCGGTATCATTGAAAAGCTGGTGAAATCCGGCTTTGCAGAGCGCAAGGGTAAGGCTCTCATTCCCACGAAGGACGGCTGCAACCTTGTCTGCGTCCTGCCGGAACAGATCACGTCTCCCAAAATGACGGCGGAATGGGAAAATACGCTCATGGAGATTGAACGCGGCAAGGCAGATGCGGACGCTTTCCTAAGCGGCATTGTCCGGATGACCGGCGATCTCGTGAAAGCCTATCCGTTTCTCTCCGATGCCGAAGCCCAGCGTTTCGGCACGGGCAAGGAGGAAATCGGCAAATGCCCCCGCTGCGGCTCTCCGGTCTACGTCGGTAAGGGCAATTTCTACTGCTCGAACAAGGAATGCTCCTTCTGCCTGTGGGAAGACAACAAGTTCTTTTCCAGCAAGAAAAAGAAGCTGACCAAGAAGATTGCAAAGGAGCTACTGGACAAGGGCTGGTGCCGAGTGACCGGGCTTTACACGCCGAAGAAGCCTCAGCTCTACGATGCAGTGATCCGTCTGGATGACAGCGGCGGCAAATACGTCAGCTTCAAGATGGAGTTTGATCGATGACCCGCCCAAAGTATGTTGCTTCATGCAGCGGAGGCAAAGACAGCGTAGCGACGCTCCTGCTGGCTGCACAGCACAATGAGCCGCTTGACGAGGCGGTTTTCAGTGAGGTCATGTTCGACAAAAACACAAGCGGCGAAGTCCCGGAACACCGGGACTTCATTTATGACCGGCTCAAGCCCTTCTGCGAAAAGGAGCTGGGCATCAAGTTCACCATTCTCCATGCGGACAAGACCTACGATGAGGTGTTCCATCATGCCATCACCCGCGGACCGCACAAGGGCGAGGTTCGCGGCTTTGCATGGGCCGGGATGTGCGCGGTCAATCGGGACTGCAAAATCCCGCCTGTCCGCAAGTACAATGCCGCACTCTCGCCGGACACTGTGAGCTATGTCGGCATCGCGGAGGATGAGCCGAAACGCCTTGCGCGGCTGGACGGTACAAACAAAGTTAGTCTTCTCGCCAAGTATGGGTACACCGAGGCTGACGCGCGAAAACTTTGTGAAGAGCATGGTCTGCTTTCTCCGATTTATGGTCACTGCCGGAGAAACGGATGCTGGTTCTGCCCCAATGCCAGCGATGCCGAGCTGCGCCACATGATTACTCATCACCCGAAAATGTTTGACCGGATTATTGAATGGGAGCATGAAGAAAATGTTTTCCATCGTCGGTTGACGCGAAAAGAAACCCCGTCTGAGATCAAGGCTCGTTTGATGAGCAATCCTCAGCCGGGGCTTTTTTCTAACCAAAATCAAGGATAAGGAGGTCGTAAATGGCTGAAAACAAAAATGCCCAGCAAGTCCGCGAGATTACGGACAAGCTGGAACAGGGTATCAAGGAATTGTTTGAATCGGAGCGTTTCAAGGAATACCTCCGCACGATGTCCAAGTTCTACAACTATTCCTTCAACAACACGCTGCTCATTGCCATGCAGAAGCCGGAGGCAACCTATGTCGCCGGTTATACCTCGTGGCAGCGTAACTTTGACCGTCAGGTCATGAAGGGCGAAAAGGGCATCAAGATTCTTGCTCCCGCGCCGTACAAGACGCAGGAAGAGCGTGAGAAGATTGACCCCGTGACGCAAAAACCGGTGATCGGCGCAGACGGAAATGCTGTCACGGAGACGGTCGAGGTTCTGCGTCCCGCCTTCAAGGTGGTGAGCGTCTTTGATGTTTCTCAGACGGACGGCAAAGAGCTTCCAGACATTATCGTTGATGAGCTGAAAGGCACCGTCGAAAACTACGAGGCGTTCTTCGATGCACTCAAGCAAGAGTCTCCCGTCCCCATTTCCTTTGAGGATATTCCGGGTGGCGCGAAGGGATTCTTCTCTCCGGTTGAAAGTCGCATTGCCATTCAGGAGGGCATGAGCGAAATCCAGACGGTCAAGACCGCCATTCACGAGATCGCTCATGCCAAGCTCCATGCCTTCAAGCCGGACGAGAAAGCCGCTCCCGAAGATAAGAAGGATCGGCATACCAAAGAGGTTGAGGCAGAAAGCGTAGCCTACACTGTCTGCCAGCGGTACGGCATTGAAACCTCGGACTACTCTTTCGGGTACATCGCTGGTTGGTCATCCGGCAAGGAAACTAAGGAGTTGAAAAGCTCTCTGGACACCATCCGCAAGACGGCGGCTGAGATGATCGAGGGCATTGACGCCAAGCTCAAGGTGCTGCTGGCAGAGAAAGCACAGTCCGCAGAGAAGGAAGTCGAAGCTCCCGTAAAGGAAGCTGTTCCGGAGGAAAAGCCGGAAGTCCCCATTTACCGTGAGACGGCGAATTACGCCTATGAAGCCGGTGAGTTGGAGTCATATCGTGCTTCTCTCGATGCAAACGTGGAATGCCGCAGTGCGATTGAAGCAGCGATCAGCTCCAACTACGGCGATAACCGGCTGGATGCGGATGCTGCCGTGAAAAGTGTCCTTGAGCAGTTCTCTCCGGAGCGTGTCCGATATGTCCTCGCAAACACCATTCAGCAGAAAGACTTTGACGGGCGTATTCCGCAGCCCCTCAAGGAGTGGGCGAAGAGCGTTGATGTCTGCCCGGAGAACGCCTCCCGCTTCCTTGTGGATAAACCCAATCCCGGACTGACGGCACTTTTCGTGGATGCGTTCCGTCAGCAGACCGAACCCCAGAAGGAAGTCACTTCTGAGAAAACGGAGGAAAGAGACCCGGAGGTCGTTGCATGGGAGAGCGATGAGATTACCTCTATTGAGGTAAAAACCGTAGAGATCAAGTCTCCCGTTGCCTCCATGCCGGAGGAAGCCGCAAAAGCACCGAAAGCGCATCGCCTGACTGCCGAAGAGAAAGAGATCAAAGTCGCCGTCATGGACACGCTCAAGGGGCAGATCGCCTATAACAACGACGGAATGCGGGCTTCCTACCGCGCCTCTAACCACTCCTTCAATCTGCTGGCGCGGAACGGCGTCAGGATCGAAGGTAACACGGTCACGCAGAACGGTGAGCCGCTGTTCAAAATCCATCGCCGTCATGCGACGCGGAAAACACAGGGCTGTTACCGTGAGCTGATGCCGACGCTGGAATACGTCAGGCAGGAGCAGAAGCAGGAAAAGCCCTCCATCCGCGATCAGCTCAGGACTGCCGCAAAACAGCAGCCGGAGAAGAAGTCTCCGGTCAAATCCAAAACGCACGACATGGAGTTGTGAGAAAGGAGACGCATGAAGAAATACACAGACGTTGACATCGTTGTGGAGCTGCAGAAGCTCGTGGACAGTCATGTGGACAGCTACAAGGAAGACTTCGACATTGACAAGCGCATCATCCGCCGCGCTGCCGAAAGCCAGAATCCCGAAGACAAAACGCTGATGTGGTTCTGCCGTCCGCATGGAACGCACTGTCTCAATGAAAATCAGGTCTTTATTCAGGGAACGCGGGATCACAACACCTTCCGTTTTTACGCCGAACAGACCTACGACGAGTGCATTGCCCGCGTCATCATCCCGAAAACCGTCAAGCGCGGCAAGGTGTTCGGGGATGTCTTTGAGATCAACTACCGTGAACAGGCTGCAAATGTGGCGCAGAACTCGGTTGCGCCGGATCATGACCGGCTGACCTTCGCAGATGGCTTTGTGCTGGATGCACCCTGCCGCAGCAGCTTCGATGCAGCAATGGCTCTCGTCGGAGAGCATGGCGGCGTACAAGCCCACCAGACGCTCCCGAAGGATGCGGATGCTCTGACGGAAGTGCTGTCCAAACAGAAAAGCCGCCGTGACAGACTGCCGGATGCAGAAAGGACAGAGGCGCTTTTACCTCTGCCCGTCGCAGAACTCCGCAAATATGAGGCAGTCAAAAAGGCTCATCCGGACGCGCTGGTCTGCTTTGCCCAGAATGGCTATTTTGAGCTGTACGGCAAGGACGCGGAAAAAGCCGCACCCTTGCTCGGCACAAAGCTCCTTGAGAAGAAGGTACGCGGCAAGCCCTCCATGCCGGTGACCGGCTTCCGTGAAGCCGCGTGGGTAGCCGGTTCTCACAAGCTCTGGAAGTCCGGCGCAGATGTCTTTCTCAGCAAGGACGGCGAGACCTTCAAGGAACTCAAAGCCGCAGATTACATTCCTGTCGGCGCGACGCTGAATGTGGATGGCATCAAGTGCAGAATCGACGCGGTTGATTTTGCCGCCGATGAAGTCCGGCTGACGAATATCGAGGACAAGAACCGCCCCATTCGCTTTTCTGAGAGCATCCAGTATGTCCGCTCCTATGTGGAAGATGCCGGAACTGCCATCTACGACACCATCCCGAAGAAGCCCGCTGCCCGCGAATCCATCCGCGACAAGCTGAAATCCGCACAGAAAGCCCAGCCACCTCACACGACGAAGCCGCAGAAAAACAAAGGAAAGGATATGGAACTCTGATATGAAAAACTTTACCGTGGAAGAAACCAACCTGATGTGCTGCTTCAACACGTCCAGCCGGAAGCGGCTGATCGACGATATGAAGAGCGTCACCCTGAACGACATGGACGGCGAGATCGCAGAGCTGATGTATAAGACCGTCCGGAAGCTCGACGCCATGACCGACGCGGAGTTTGAGGAACTGTATATCATGCCGGACGGCATGGTGGATGACTGAAAGGAGGATGCCTATGCCCGTATTAGACGGTGATTTTGAAGCCTTCGTCACGAACCTTGGCAAGTACAACGAGGGTATGCTGGTCGGTGAGTGGGTGAAACTGCCCACCACCGAAGAAGAGATGCAGAAGGTCTTTGAGCGTATCGGGATCGGCAAGCAGGATGAGTTCGGTCAGCCCTATGAAGAGTGGTTTATCACCGACTATGAATGCCCGATCTATGGCGTTCAGAAGATGCTTGGCGAGTACGAGAGCCTTGATAAGCTCAACTACCTTGCCGCTTTGATTGACGAGCTTTCCCTGAGCGATCAGGAAAAGCTCGTTGCCATTATGGAAGCCGGGTGCGATGAGGTCAGCGACATCGACGATCTCATCAACCTGACGTTCAATCTGGACTGCTACGACATCATGCCCGGTATCAACGACGAATCCGATCTCGGCTATTATTACGCACACGAAGCTGGTATTTACTCCGAAAAGGATCTCGGTCCTCTGGCAAATTACATCGACTATGAACGCTATGGGCGCGACATTGCGATGGATGAGCAGGGACGCTTCACCGATGAGGGCTATGTCCGTGTCGCAAGCGAACGCTGGGACAGGCAGTTTAACGGGGAGCTTGATGATATTCCCGATGAATACCGGATTACCGGCTCAGGGGAAGCCGCCGAGCGTGACAGCACCATCGCCGTTCTCGTCGTTGAGCCGGGAAAGGAGCCTTATGTGAAGGAGATTGACTCCGGTCTGGAGTCCTTGCAGCATGAGGTCGGCGGCTGCATCGAGGCAATTTATCCCTACGAAGACACTGTTGCCTTAGTCTGCAACGAGGAAGGCAAGCTGGAAGGTCTGCCACTGAACCGCGCTCTGCGAGATGAGGACGGTGACATCTACGACGTTGTTGCTGGAACATTCATGGTAGTTGGCTTGACGGATGACAGCTTCGGCTCTCTGACCGTAGAGCAGATGCAGAAGTTCTCTGACCACTTCAAAGTGCCGGAGCAGTTTGTTAAGTTGGGCGATAAGATTGTTGCGATCCCCATGATCTCGAAGGAGCAGCAGAAGCAGGAGAGCATTGAGCAGAAGGACTTTGAGATGAACGCCGATACCTCCGGTCTGACGGTTGCCGGTCACATCGGGACGTGGCACACCATTGACCGGCACGAGGTCGGCGGTCACAGCTTTTACCTGATGGAGCATGACGCCTACGGCGATGAGGCGGCTTGCATCATCGTCGATGAGCGCGGCAAGCTCGTCCTTGATGATGTCTACAACGGCTTCGACGATGACACGCTCCGCCTTCTCGACCTTGAGGTCAAGGAAGTGCCGGAAATGCCCGATCCCGCGCTCTCCGTTCAGGATATGAAGGACTACGGCTACGCATGGGCTGGCGTTCTTCCCGCCGGTCAGGAGGCGGCTGAGAAGGCTTTGGAGAAGGGGTGCGAGGTTTACCGTCTATATTCCGATAATACCGAGGGTTTGTGCGTGGATGCAAAGGAGATTGCCGACCATGCGGCAAAGGGCGGAATGCTCGGTATCAGCAAGGAAAGCTGGATGGTGGCTCTTGAGAAGGAAAACTGCCTCAAGGCGGCGGAGATGTCGATGGAGGATGACTACGGCATGATTGATGGGATCATCAACAACGGTCCGAAGGAGGACAAGACCGCAGAGGTCAAAGCCCCCGAAAGGGGCGAAAAGTCCTCCATCATGGACAGGCTCAAGTCTGCAAAGGCTGAAAAGCAGAAGGAATGCTGCCCTCCCAAAAAGCACAAAGGAGAGATTGAACTGTGAGCAGAAGTCAGAAGTGGCGGCAGGAGTGGTCGTTCTTCATCGGGGACAGCGGACGCCGGAAGTATAACCGCTTTTGCGTCCGCTGCGTCCATAGCTGCAAGCAGAGTTTCCGTGCGGATCTCATCGCCTGTCCGCACTTCTCCCGCAAGGCATCGAGGTGTAGACAGTTAGGGGTCGAAAAAGCCTGTGATTGCAAGCCTCAGAGCGGCGCAAATTGACCAACCAAAGTGATTGTATTCCCTGTGCAGTTTCTTCTTTAGCGCGGAAATAAGTGTCGATTTCGGCACTTGTTTGAATGCCCGGAAAACGAACCAAGAGCCTCTGTCGATGCCCGTTTTGGGCGTCGGCAGAGGCTCTTTTTTTATGACATATTCAAAATAGCGGACAGCAGCTCTTGAACCTGTTGCCGGTATTCCGGCTTTATATCCGAAATACGTCTGGCAAGCGCAAGGGCTTCCGCTTCTGGCTCATCGGTCCCAAAGATAATTCGGTCCGCACTGACGCCCAGCAAACGGCAAAGACGCTGCAAGGCTTCAAGAGAAATACCGGAAGCACCACGCTCAATAGCGCTCAGGTGATTCGGCGTCATGCCAAGCATTTCTGAGAGCGTGTCCTGCGTATAGCCCGCCTGTTCTCTTGCCACTTGAATATTGCCGCCGATTTCAATATTGATGTCCTTCTTCTCTCGCATAGCCTCACCACCTTTGCATTTAGTGTACCTAACGGCGGTGTCATTATCCACGGTACGCCGTCGTTGATTTTACTAACGACATTGCGTTGACTGTCCGTGATGAGGGTGATAGAATGGAGTTACCTACCAAAAGAGTGAAAGAAGGGGTGTCATGTCACGCATTATTGAGTTTAGAAAGTCTGCTCAAAAAGCTGCAAAGCAATCCGCTCAAGGTAAGACTTGTGCGTTTACCGGTCATAGACCGCAGAGTCTTCCGTTCGGCTTTGATGAATCCGATAAGCGTTGTACTTCTTTGAAATCTGTTATGCGGGATCAGATTGTAGCACTCATCGAGAACGAGGGCGTCACGCATTTTATTACCGGCATGGCTCTTGGCGTCGATATGTACGCTGCGGAAATTGTACTCGATTTGAAATCAAAATACCCTCACATTACTCTGGAAAGTGCAATCCCTTGTGAGACACAAGCGATCAAATGGTCTGTGGCTTCACGGGAACGGTATTATAATATCGCGGCAAAGTGTGACAAGGAGACCATGCTGCAACGGGAGTACACGTCGGACTGCATGGACAAGAGAAATCGGTACATGGTCGATCACGCCGATTATATTCTCGCAGTATGGAATGGATGCCCCAGCGGTACCGGGAACACCGTGAGATATGCCCACAAAAAGGGCAAATCTATCATCGTTATCAATCCGGTTTCCCTTGATGTCACGCGGGAATAAGGCAAAAATCCCACTCCTGAATCAAGCGTTGCGAAAACCGTGAAGTATTTCCCGATTGTGAATACACATTGCACTACTCGGTGATTATTGGAAACGTGTACGGCGTATGCTGCCCAGTGAACATCTCCACGGAACACATCGAATTTTCACGGCTTCGTAAAACGGAAAGTGTCACCTTATGAACAGTCCCTTGCCGAGAGAAAAATAAATCGCTGGAAACGGGAACGCCCCCGGCACTGTGCGTCTGGCACAGTGTCGGGGGCGTTTTTCCGTGTCTTAGTTATGAGCCAGTTCATTTAGGAGCAGCTTTCGATAGTCCACATCCAAGACGCAGCGATGGAAGTCCATCAGACGGTGTTCGTCGAACAGCTTTTCACAGAGCTTGGTCAGCGGATGATTCATCAGCTTTGCAGAAATGCCAGTCTCGTTGAAAAACCTTGCCCATGTGAAGACCTCTTCTAAATCCTCCTGCCCAAGCGTGGCAGGAATGATGGCGTTGCAGAGACGGACAATGGGGCTGTCCGCAAATCGCTCTGCGACTTCCTCCGGTGTGCATTCATAGCGGTCACAGTCAAAGGAAAGCGCATCCTCAATTTTAAGATAATTTTCGGTTTCATCCCGCGTCAAGGTTATGGTGTAGTCTCCCATACCGGACGGCACATCAATATTCTCCATGACATCAAGCTCGTAACGGGAGCCGCCGATGATCGCCTCAAAGGAGAAGGACTGACAGATTACTGCTGGGTTTTTGTCTATCTTGTCCTCATTCAGAAATGACAGCGGATTATACTCCGTCAGTTCCCAGCCGATTTTACCTCTCTCTGTTTGCTCGGCAATCTGCTGGATCAGATGTTGTTCTTCTTCGTGCAGATTTTCATTGTACAACATGATACACCTCCGTTTTCTGATTGTCGTTTTTTGGGGGGCTGCTCTATGTTTCCGAAGAGACTGCCGTTTGTATCATCATTCCTTGGCTGAGGGCAGACCTTCGTAAAACTTCCTAAGTTCGCCCAAACTGCTTGTCCGATTTTTGATAGGCAGGGAGTCCCATGTAATGTCATGATAGCGTTCCGACGGCTCATCCCGCAGTCTTCGGTCGATGATGCAGACAATGCCGGTGTCCGTGAAATTGCGGATCAATCGCCCGATGCCCTGCTTGAGCTTGATAATCATTTCGGGAACGCGGACATCCATCAGAGCATCCTTAGCAACGGAACACTTATACTCGATAATCGGATCGGGGACAGGGAACGGAAGCCGGAAAATGATCACATTGGAAAGGCTTTTTCCTTCAATGCTGATACCTTCCCAATATGCGCCCGTCCCCAGAAGCACGGAGTTCGTATCTTCCTTAAACTCATTCAGCACCTTGTCCTGCGACGATCCCGGCTGCTGCATCAAGATTTTGTACGGAAGATTTTTCTCACTGAGAATGGAGTAGACCTCTTCCATGTCGGTCTTTGCCGTAAACAGCACGAGTGCCTTTCCATTGGAAATGCTCAGGATCTCAAGCAGCCGCTCCACGCCCTTTTCAATGAAGGCATCATGCTCTCTGGTCGGGTGCGGGAGATCGTCGCAATAGTAGATCATGGCGTGTTCATCGTATGGATATGGGGAAGGCTTTGGCTCGGATAAGCAGCCGCGATCACCAGCGGGAAAGCCGGTATTGCTGATAAAGTAGGAATACTGTTCTTCCAGAGACCCGCTCGTGGCGTTCGTCAGCGTGGCAGAGGTCAAGATGGTTCTTTCATCACCATTGAAGTATAGGCGGCTCACAATTTCTTTTGTGTTTTTAGGGCAATAGACGAGTTCCGTGTTGCTGCCGTGCTGCTCAATCCAGATCAGCATATCATCTATCCGGTCAAGAAGCTCTGAAAGGGACTCGCTGACGGCATCCAGATCATCAGAGGCAGCAAAGGAACGGTTGTTTCTGAAATCCATGCTGGAATAAATCTGAATGCTGGACGAAAGGTTGTGTATGGCGGCGTTCATCTCGGTAAGCAGTTCAATCGCACTGCCATTGTTGTCGAAGAAAAAGCGGTCAGCGTAGCGCATATCCTGTTCTGCCTCGTTGATCTGCTTTTGGACTTGCGCTTTCAGGCAGTTATAGAAGGCGATGATCGCGCTCTCTGCCTCTCGCTTTTCACCGGACACACTGCTCTGGTCAGAGGACCGCAGCTCATAGAATGCACTCTTGATCATCCCAAAGAGCATACCCTGTCCGAAACGTTCCGTTGTAGCACTACGCACCTTATCATCTAAGTTGTGCGCTTCATCCACGACAAGCAGATCAGCGGCGGCGTTAATCAGCCCGTCCTGACCGCGCCGGAGTTTCATGAGATGTTGGGTTAGAAAATCCTGATTGCACAGTACCACTCCATCCGTAAACTTTAATGCTGCGCGGACTTTGTAATATTTGCACTTCTTTTCACAGGAGCCGCAATTCTTCATGCTGAACCGCTGCACGTTTACCTTATCCCAGACGCCTTGCGGCAAAACCTCCGGGAAAACCTTGCGTTCCTCATATCCTTGCTTGATCCCTTCTTTGAGCGCGTCCGGTGGGTCTGCTTTCGGGTCACACATATATTCATCTGCGCGTTTGTTGCAGAGATAATGGGTCTGTCCTTTAGCGAGGATGACATCTCTGTTCAGCCCAAGAAGGGGCATTACCGTGTGGACATCGCGCCAGAGCTGTTCTTGAAGCGCGATGGTCGAGGTTGCGATGATAACCGGCTTGTTCATGCGTTTGCTGTACAGCAGCACCGGCACAAGATAGCCAAAGGATTTTCCAATGCCCACGCCAGCTTCAATCGCAAAGTGCTGATCGTTTATGAGGGCGTCCACAATCTCAAAAGACATATCCTGCTGCCCCTCACGCATTTCCAAGCCATGCTGCGGGGCTTCATCCCAAAAGAAGGTGCTGACTTGCTCACTCATGGAGTACAGCTCTGCTTTTCTGCGCTTTTTCCGTTCCTCCGATGTATTGAATCCAAAATAGAATCTGTTGTCCATCCACATTCCTCCCGGAATAGAAACCAAGGCTATCCGCGTTTCAGTTCAATGCTGACGTTTCCGTTCTCGTCGATGGTCAGCGTCATGTGCCTGATGTGCTTCTCATAGAACTGCCGCCGCTCTGCGGGAGACATTTCGATCCTCGTGTTTCGCAGAGCTGCATCAAACATATCGTTGACGTTCAGGTGAACGGAGTTGTCAATCCAGCGGTACATCTCCTTGAACAGTGCGTTTTTCTTGATGTCCTCGCTGTTGCCGGAGTAGAAGTCATCCAGATAGCAGTAGAATATCCCGGATTCTGCAAGTGCTGCCTTCATATCCGGTCCGCATTTTTCCCGCTCAATCATGACAAGAAATCTGGCGTCTGGCAAGGAAGAGATAAGCCCCCAGTAGTCGGAATCGCTTGAGACAATGACGAAGGAATCCACCTGCTTCTGGTAGTGTTCCTGACAGGCTCTTGCGGTGAGCTTGATGTCTACCAGTGATTTGTTCTGCTTAATCCGCTCAATCATGATATGTTCAACGGGGATGCGGGTGTAGTTTTCAAGAATCCGCCATGCCGTAGCGGTATGTACGTCATCAAAGAGAATGATCGCCGTAATCTTCTGTATGACCTCATAATCAAGGTTTTTGAGCGTGGCGCACAGCTTGTACGGGTCAGAGTTTTCGCAGTCCACTACCAATACGGTCTTCTCACTGTCATCTATGAAGTCGTAGATATTGTTTTTTACAAAAGCCCCTGCATCGGAGACTTTACTGTATTCCGTGAAGGCGTCGCAATGCCATTGATAAAGCAGGGTAGCAAACTTCTTGTCATTATAGAGGACATTACCCTCGTCCATCGGTACCCAGTTGATATACATTTGATAGGGGTAGTAGGAGAGACTTGCGTAATAGATGTCCGCAGCATCTTTCGTTCCGTCCTCTGTCAAACCGTTTGGCATGATGAACAGCTCTTTTATGTACGCCCAGTTAATCCAGATTGGAAAGAGGCTTTTGCAGTTGTTAATGCGATCTGAAATCAGCCGGTTAATCTCGATAATGTGGTGGCAGAGCTTTGTACTCGACTTTTTGATAAAGCTGATTCCGTCGTTTGAAAGCTGCTGCATACTGGAAGCCGGGATGATCTCTGGCATTGAAAGCAGCCCTCGATACTCCATCCGCATGATGTCATTTATTTTCCGGTAGTTGCGCTCAATGGCGGTGCGGATGATACAGAGATTGCGAATGATACGGGCATTTTTATCCTGTTCAAGCCGGTCGTATATCTCTATCTTCGGCGGCTCGTGTTCATTTTGAAAAATACGGAGCGGGACGCCGATCAGATATGCTACCTTTGACACAAGTTCATAGGTGCTGTCTTTGTAGGCAATCTGTTCTCCGGCATATTCGACGCCATTCAACATGACTGAATTGCCCATGATCTACTCCTTTCGATGGAACGCGGGTTATTGAGCGTACTTTTTGAAGTTTTCAGCTTGTTCCAGAACCTCCTTGTAGACATCATCAATAGTTACGGGGGGATAGTCAAATTCATCCAGTAGCAGTATGAGGTCAACTTGCAGATTTGCCTTAATGTCATCACGGGTAGACCAGTCGGTGTATTTAGCTTTGTCATCGACAATGATCTTAATCCGCTTTGACAATTCAATCATCTTATCGTCCGGGTACTCGAACTCGTACTTCCTGGCAACCGCTTTGAGGATGTCATAGAAGGCTTTTTCCTCGTAGTCAATTCCCATGCCCTTGAAGGAGTCTTTTTCCTTTTTGAGTTCTTCAAGGAGCTTCGCAAGCTGCTCCGCCACATCGTCAAGAACTTCATTAGCAAAAGCCTCATCACGACGGCGATTGTTGTACTCATCAACAACCCGCTTGAGGCGGTCTGAGAACTCCATGCCCATAATGCGGTTGACTTTTTTATACTCATCAATCGCTTGAGAAAGAAGCCTCTGCAACACCTTTATCTTTGTGTTTGGAAGTTGGATTGCATTGATCTTATCCAGATACTCGTCACTGAAAATATCAACAGTGATGTGCTTTCCCGTCTCAAACAGTTCCTCTATACCATCAGATTGAATTGCACCTTCAAGAAGTTCACGGACACGGGCATTCATTTGTGAAATGTCAGGGGCATCACCCTTTGTGAGTTTGAAAAGAATAGAGCGCACAGCACAGTAGAAGTGCAGATAGTCCTTTTCTTTATCAGAGATAGCCTCACTTGAACTGCATAGGTTGAACGCTTGTTTCATGCGTTTGACTGCCGCCATAAAGCGAGTTTCCAAATCTTCCGTGAGCTGTACATACTCAACAGCCCGATTGAGGCAAGCAAGCTGCTCTTTCGGTGAGCCGTTGAAGTAATCCGTGCTATTGAAGTTGTGGAACATCTGAGCCAAGACATCGAGCTGGTCTTTAACAATCGTGATAGACTGCTCGACGCCTTCAAACTCATCGCTCTCAAAGTTGGTGTATTTCTTGAGGGCGAGATTCATGTTTTTCTTAATGCCGATGTAGTCCACGATCAAGCCCTTGTCCTTGCCGGTATAGACGCGGTTGACGCGGGAAATCGTCTGGATAAGGCTGTGCTGCTGGATGGGCTTGTCGATGTAGATTGTGTCGAGTGCCGGTACGTCGAAGCCGGTAAGCCACATATCAACAACGATGGCAATTTTGAAGTTTGATTTAACGTTCTTAAACTGACGGTCAAACTCCTTGCGATCATCTTTCGTTCCCAGCATTTCATAAAGCTCAGGCTCATCATCTTTATTTCGCGTCATGATGAGCTTGATCTTCTCGATGGGTTTGAGTTCCTTTTTCTCTTTTTCCGTCAGTTGAACCCCGTCAGGGCAAACCTTTTTCTCTGCCCATTCCGGTCTCATTCCAACTATAATCTGATAAAAAGCGTATGCAATCTTGCGATTAGAGCAGACAAACATTGCTTTTCCTGCAACGGTAGCTCCTTCGGCAACGCGGGTCTCATAGTGGTTAATGAAGTCCTCCGCAACTGCGTGAAGTCGGTCGGGATCACCGATGATCGCATCAATATGAGCAACCGCCTTCTGGCTTTCCTCAATCTGATGCTCATTTGCACCTTCAACAGCACAGCGGTCATAATAATCTTCAATTTCCCGAACCTTTGCCTGATCAAGAGTGACCCGTGCAGCGCGTCCGTCGTAGACAAGGTTGACTGTGATACCGTCTTTGACCGCCTCTGTCATTGTGTAGGCATCGACAACCGGACCGAAGACTTCAATCGTGCCATCTACGGGCGTGCCGGTGAAACCGACATAGGTAGCATTGGGGAGAGAATCGTGTAGGTACTTTGCGAATCCATAGCTTCGCTCTACACCTTCGGCAGTGACCTTGACTTTCTGATCGAGGTTTATCTGACTACGGTGTGCTTCATCGGATATGCAGATCACATTCGCTCTATCCGTCAGAAGCTCCAAGTCCTCGGTGAACTTTTGGATGGTGGTCATGTACACCCCACCGCTTGTCCTGCCTTGAAGTTCCTGACGCAGCTTTTCGCGGGAATCAATGCTCACAACGGTTTCGTCACCAATGTACTTCTTGGATGCTACAAACTGCTTTGAGAGCTGGTCATCCAAATCCGTTCGGTCGGTAATAATCAGGATTGTAGGGCTATGGAAGAAGGTACTCTTCATAAGCATTCTTGTGAGGAAGAGCATAGTATAGCTTTTTCCGCAGCCTGTCGCGCCGAAGTATGTGCCGCCCTTGCCGTCCCCCTCCGGTCTGAGATGTGCCTTGATATTCTCAAACAGCTTGACCGCAGCAAAATACTGAGGATAGCGGCAGACGATTTTGAGGTCTTTGTCCGAGCTATCAGGGAAATAGACAAAATCCTTGATGACTGCCAAAAGCCGTTCTTTGCGGAACAGTCCGCTTACCATAGTTACAAGGGAATTGATGCCGTCCAATTCCTTATCGTCAGCTTCAATCTTTCTCCACGCATAGAAGAAGTCATACGGGGAGAAGAAGGAACCGTATTTATTATTTGCACCATCGCTTATGACGACGAAGGCGTTATACTTGAAGAGTTCAGGAATATCACGGCGATAACGCACGGTAAGCTGAGTATAGGCGTCCATGATCGTTGTGTTTTCTTTGACTGCGCTCTTGAACTCAAGCACAACAACTGGAATGCCGTTGATGAATACAATCCCGTCCGGTATGCGTAGCTGGTTGTTGATGCCTTCAATTTCAAATTGGTTAACGATCTTGAACACGTTTTTTTCTGGCTCATCAAAGTCAATCAACTCAATGTAAAGGTCTTTCTTTGTGTGATCTTCGCGGTTGAAGATGAAGCCGTCACAAACCATTTTGCAGACTGCTTTGTTTGCTTCGTAGATCGTGCCGGAAATAGACCTCAGGCGAAGGATGATGCTATCAACTTCGCTTGGGGTAAGTCCCTCTGAGGCATACCTGTTCAGGAGGTATTTCCGCAGATCGTCGATAAGCAGAACCTCAGAGCGTTCACGGTGGATCTGCTCACCATTCAAATAGATATACCCTTCATCTTGAAACAAATCCATGATGGACATTTCAAGAGAATGCTCATTGAAGTTCGCCATTATCATTTCCCCCTCACTGTATCATCTGCTTTTTCCGCACATCGGGACACTTGGATTTGAGAAAACCAATCCATTCCTCCCATTCCGCATTTGAAGCATCAATTATATCTTCTTCATACTGGTCTAAGACGCTCATTAAAGCAGGAAGAACGGGAAGCTGATCCCTATTGAGCCAAAACTCTGGCAACTCATGCGCACAATCTAAGTCGGTATTTATCGATTCGATGCTGTCGCAGATAGACTTGAGAATGACTGTGGGGCTTGCGTTATCAGCCCATTCGCCCGGAAGTGCATAACGGTAGTAACCCATCAATGCCCAAGCCATTTCCCACTTGAAATAACCAACATACTCTATTCCCAAGCCAAAGAACGATTTCCACTTCACGGATAGAGCTTGTGCGCACTTATATAGATTCATCTTATCCATAATCGTTCTCTCCTATAAATGATAATTTAGAAGCGACTATCCAAGCGGCTTTTGATAAGGCATTTCATGATGCCGGAGTTAGCCTCCCGGAGACAATTATTAAGCAAAACAAAGTCCCTCAAGGTTGGACAGACGCGACGGTTGGTGACTTTGCATCTGTTCAAACGGGACCATTTGGTAGCCAGCTTCACAACGAAGACTATGTAGAATCAGGTACACCAATTATTACGGTCGAACACATGGATGGGAAATACATCGCCCACAGGAACCTTCCGCTTGTCTCGCAAAATGATGTTGATCGTCTACGGAAATATGATCTTCACACCGGAGATATTGTTTTTAGTCGCGTTGGTTCCGTGGATCGAGCAGTTATGGTTTCACAACACGAAGATGGTTGGTTATTTTCAGGGCGGTGTCTTCGTGTTAGACCATACGATCCTAATACCGGCAGCTACTTTTTGTGGTGGTTCAACCAACCTGTAATCCGTCAGCTTGTCACTGCTTCCGCAGTAGGTGCAACCATGCCATCAATAAACACAAGCATTCTAAATAGTATTAGGATTGTTTTCCCGCAGAAGGACATTGTGACGCAATTCTGCAAAATGGCGGATGGCTTGATTGAGATTATTGCAACCAATCTTGAGGAAATCCGTAAACTCAACGATGCCCGCGAATATATTCAACTGTCCCTAAGCCGCTAAATTATCATTTATACGCCGTTTTAGCTCGATCCGCTCCGTAATGGTCTGATACGCCTTCACAATGCTGCGCTGTTTGTCAATAGAGGGGACAGGTAGCTCTACCTTGCACATTTCATCCCAGTCCATTATTTCCCGGACGCTACCGTGAGACTTAAAACGTGCGTAACGATCAAACTCCGGTCTGCTGAACCAGAGCATTAGGTATTCGGGCAGTAGCTCGTTTTCATCTTTCACTTCAAAAACGGTATAGATATTGCTGACAAGCCCCTCATCATAATCCATTAGAAGAGCAATACCAATTTTGTCTCCACGCCGAGAAGTATCTGGAATGTAGGTAAACTGCCCCCGTTTGACTACCTTGTATTTCGTAAAGTCGGTACCAATCGTGTTTGCAATAGAGGGAATGAACATCTTTTGGACGGAAACACCAAAAAGGTTTTCCTCTTTTCCGTCTGTGTTCCTGACATCGACTTGGCGAATGAAGTCTCCAAGCAGCCTATATCCTTCTTTCATTGTGACACCTCACCCTATGTATTTTCTGTGTGCCAGCTTGACATTTTGCTGTTTGACCATAGCGTAGTGCATAGTCGTGTCGATTTTCTGATGCCCTAAGAGCTGCTGGACTTGCTCTATGGGCATTCCTTTGTCTATGGCTGATGTTGCCAATGTTCTTCGGAACTTATGTGGATGGACACGAGGCAAATGTAGCCTTTTTCCCAGCTCTCGAAGCCGTCTTTCTACACCGCCGATCTGCAAACGGTCGTGCGGTGCAGTCAAAGAGACGAATAACGCTGAACAGGTGTCTGTGCGGCTTTCCAGATAGTTTAGGAGATGGATTTTTGTCCTGGCATCGAAATAAACGATCCGTTCCTTACTCCCTTTTCCGAAAACAACGCATTCCCGTTCATTGAAGTTGATGTCATCGCGGTTAAGGGCAACCATCTCACCAACACGCATTCCAGAGGACGCAAGAAGGTCTATCATCGCAAGATCGCGGACATTGCAGCAGTTGTCCCGCATGATTTCCAATGCCTCGTCGGTGTAAGTTTCCTTGATCACTTTTGCTGTTTTTACCTTGTGAATCCGGCGCACCGGACTTTTCACGATGTAGTCCTCGTCTTCAAGCCACGAAAAGTAGCTGGACAAAATGCGGCGGATATTATCTATTGTGACCTTGCTTGACTTACGGTTTGCCTGATACTCTGTTAGGTACTTTCGCAAGTCCTCAGTTACGATCTCTTGTGGTTCTTTGTCAATGCCGGATAGCATTGACACAATGGTCTGACGGTAATAGCTCAAGGTTTTTTCTGAGCAGCCTTCAATGCGTTTTGCGTTGATGAAACAGGCAACCGTATCAACCTTTGCACTGTCTACCATACCTGCGCTGCGGCTCAACTCTACGCCACTCAACACCCCTTCAAGGACGCCTTGAAGCTGTTTTAATTGTGCGTTGTTCAGATACGGAAGCATCTGACGCTGCACTTCTCGAATTAGTTGTTCTTTCATTGTCGTATCTCCTTTGAATATTCTCAGAGAACGACTTTACAGTGGCAGTTCTTAGGGTAAAACTCTCGCCACTGGTGAGAGTAATGGACGGTAAATGATAATTTAGCGGCTTGATAACATCTTCACCATAGTATCTTTGACCTCGTGGAGCTTTGATATTTCCGTTTCATTAGACTCGATAACTCCGAGAAACGAGGAAATCTTTGTGTTGAACTCTGGCAGACTTTGCTTATTAGGAATAGAAAGCTCAAATTCCCCTAAAAGCGGAGGATTTGCTTGCGGTTGAGCTGAACCCCCAGCGTTCGTCTGAACAAAATCAAGGAACTCGGAAGATGTAATTGCAAGTCCAAAGTAGTATCTGTATTCGTCATCAATGGGTCTTATTCTAACAAGGAACGATGCAAATACAGAATCGGGAATATTTCTGCCGACCATTTTAGCATACCCCACGGTTGCTCCTGTCCGAGCTACAACGACATCGCCTTCCGAGAGAACATATTTTTCATGATTTCCCTCGCTGATTGGACAATATGGTACACCATTCCAATCAATATAATTCTGAGCGATGTCTGTTATACGTAAGAACTTCGGTCCAACTGGTTCGGTGGTAGCTGTTTCAGTGTAACCGTACTGCATAACTGAGTAATCTTTGAGTTTGCCTGTTATTGAAGCGTTATTTGCTGTATATTCCTTGAAATATGCTCGCATTTGAGCCGCTAAATTATCATTTTCCGCTCTCTTCAAAGCAATGCGGTCGGTAATTGCACGGTAGGACTCGACGATCTCACATTGTCTCGCATAGGAGGGAACAGGGAGCTTTATACGGCAAAGATCGTCCCATGTAATTCCGCCTCGAACGCTCCCGTCCGTCATGAACCAGCACTCACGGTCAAACTCCGGTCTACGAAACCACATCATCAAATACTCTTCATTTAAGACATCGCGGTCAATAATCTCAAACATGAAATACGCCGGAGAAACTATTGCGGGGCTGTCTTTCTCATAGAGCGCAATCGGAAGACGTTCATCGCGCCCAACGTGCATTGGGTTACAGGCAAACAATCCCTTGCTGATTAGCTTATACCGGCTCAAATCTGTGCCAATTACATTTGCGACGGAAGGCATAAACTCTTTGTCGATGCTTATGCCAAGAACAGTGCTGGTGACTTCCTCGGAGTTCCGATAATCAACAAGCTGAATATGTTTACCAAGGGGTTCATAATTCGATTTCATAGCCCAGCTCCTTAAACACAGTCAACAGGTCAGCCTTCGACTTCTCTTCTGCAACAAGCAGATCACGAAGCTCACTTTGCAGCGTCTTCATTTTCGTATCAAAGTCGATGTTCTCATCGCGGTTTACAAACTCAATGTAACGGCTCGGAACAAGGGTAAAGCCCTTTTCAGCAACCTCATCGAAGGATGCGCTGTAACAAAATTCAGGCACATTCTGATAAGTTTCTTCATAGCCTTCCTGCTGCCATGCGTGATAGACGCCCGTGACTTTTGCACGGTCTTCTTCTGTCAGTTCAATATACTTCTTTTCATAAGGGCTTCCCATTTGCCGCAAGTCCATGAAAAGGATCTCGCGCTCACGGTTACGGAAGCGTTTTACTTCACCGTTTTCTTCAACCACACGAGCCTTTTTATTCTTGTTCAGAATCCAAAGCGTAACGCTGATGTCCGTGGTGTAGAAGAGGTTTCGGGGAAGGATGATGATTGCTTCGACGAGATTGTTCTCGATGAGCTGACGTCGGATTTTTAACTCTGTACCATCGTCAGATAGTGCGCCGTTTGCAAGCAGGAAACCGGCAACACCGTTCTGAGAGAGCTTTGAAACAATGTTCAGAATCCAGCCATAGTTTGCGTTACTCGTGGGCGGAACTTCATAGCCGTCCCAGCGCGGATCATCAATCAGCTCATTATCACCACGCCATTCTTTCTGATTAAATGGCGGGTTTGCCATAATGTAATCTGCCTTGAGGTCCTTGTGCTGGTCATTGGTGAATGTGTTCGCTGCCATTTCTCCGAGGTTTGCAGAGATGCCGCGAATAGCCAGATTCATTTTGCACAGCTTGTACGTCGTGTTTGTATATTCCTGACCATAGATAGAGACCTTCTTCTTGTTGCCATGATGTGCCTCCACGAACTTCATTGACTGCACGAACATACCGCCAGAACCGCAGCATGGGTCGTAGAGAATGCCATCATACGGTTCAATCATTTCTGCAATCAAATTGACAATGCACTTCGGCGTATAGAACTCGCCCTTGCCTTTGCCTTCCGCAAGTGCAAACTTGCTCAGGAAGTATTCGTAAACCCGCCCGATAATGTCATTCTCTTTATCGCCCGTGTTGATCTTATCAATCTCGTCCAGCAGTGATGCCAGCTTTGCTGTGTCGATGTGAAGACGTGAGTAGTAGTTGTCCGGCAGTGCGCCTTTCAGTGCGGGATTCGCTTTCTCAATCGTATAGAGGGCGGTGTCGATTTTCAGCGCAATGTCATCCTGTTTCGCATTCTCCATGATGAAAGACCAACGGCTGATCTCAGGCAGAAAGAACACGTTGTCCTTCGTATAGAAGGCAACATTGTCAACAAACTTCTCACCGTATTTTTCAGAAATAGCTTTCCTTTGTGCCTCAAACTTATCGCTGGCAAACTTCAAGAAGAAGAGACTGAGAACGACGTGTTTGTATTCTGCTGGCTCAACAGAACCACGGAGTTTATCTGCGGACTTCCACAGAGCTTCCTCCATAGAAATCTCCTTCTTCGGTGCCGATGCGGCTCGTGCCATATCAAAATCCTCCCTGTGTATTTATCTAACCTATTTTACAAAAAGAGCTGTACGAAAAACCGGACTCAGTTCTTGTCCGTTCGCACAGCCTCACATATATCTCCGATGTCACAGTTCAAGTAATCACAAATGCGCAGCAAAATAGAGAGGGACACTTCTTCCCCCTTATTCAGTTTTGTCCATGTTCCGGCAGACAGCCCTACTTCATGTCGTAGAGAAGCCTTCTTTATGTCGCGTTCCAGAAGAAGCATCCATAGTTTCTTATAGCTTATGCGCACGGCAACCATCCTTTCGCTTGCTTGCATTCAACATCGCTTATAATATTATACTGGATTTCATTCTCAAAAGCAATCCGTTGATGCAGAAATTAAAGAAAAAGTTTCAACTTCTCGAACCTTCTCTCAAGGATGAAGGGCATCTCCGGTCAACAGGAGATGCCCTGCTTTTGAAGAGATTATTCGCGCTGTGTGCTGCGCCGATGATCACGGTCATGGTCAGCAGAAGGAGAGAGGAACGTATCAACATTAGACTTGATCGTCTCTATTTGCTTTGCTTCTTTTTTGAACCTGTTCCGTTCAGCATATAGCCGTTCCTGTTCTTCAAAGAGCTGCGCTTGCTCCGCTTGCAGCGTCTTCAAGCTCGGCAGTTTTTCATCGCCCTGCATAGCAAGAAGTGTACTCCGCGCCGCCTCAAAGATCACAAGCTCTGCCTCATGCTTTGCCTTGAACCCCGGCTTGTCTTTTGCCTTCTGGAAGGCGTCATATACAGGCTTGAGCCGCTGGTAGTTGGAGATATTTTTAATAAGCGGTTGGACTTCCCGCAGTCGCGCTTCAACGCCTTTCAGTTCCTTGCCGATGCGGTCATAGGAGCTGTGAACGTCCTCGACCTTCTTCTCAAGATCGGCGTATTGGAGCAAGTTGTTTTCCGTGAGATAGTTGAGTGTCCGTGCAGCTTCTTTGAGGATAGTGAGCTTTGCTTTATATTCATAACCCTTGCTGTCGATGAGCCTGATCCGCTCCTGAATATCTCCGATGAGAGAGATGCCCTTCGGCGTGGTCTGTCTCTGACTTCTTCGGGGCGTCCGTCCGGCAATCCGTTCCTTGATGCGTTCCTCGGTGTAGTTCTCTCCGATGGTTTTAGACCGGGTAAACCGCTCCTGACCTTTAGCGCGGAAGGAGATGTATTTGCCGGTCTTGATTTCATAACCGGCTTCCTGCATGAGCCGCAGAAAGTCATCGTAGTCCTTCGCTGTAATGACAAGCCGGTCGATGGTCTGCTTGAGTTTCTGCTTCCAGCTCGTGCCGCGTTTGGCTTCGGTGTACTCCTTGTAGCCCATGCCCTTGTTCTGAGAGGGAGGGATAACAGAGAGACCGTTTTCCTTACAGAGCCGGTCGCTGACCTCACGCATATCATAGTAAATCCGCTTATAGCTCTTGTATGCGTGGTAGTTCACAAAGTCAACCGCATTGAAAATCAGATGGTTATGAACATGGTCTTTGTCAATGTGAGTGGTCAGCACATACTCATATTTTCCTCCGAGGATTTCATCTGCAAACTGCTTGCCAATCTCGTGGGCAAGCTCCGGTGTGACCTCTCCAATTTCAAAGGACTGGATCACATGACGGGCTATGATCCTGACCGGATTCATCCCTTTTTGCTCGGCTATTTTCCGCGTCCATTCAAATTCCCGCGCTGCGGTCTCGCTGGCACAGCCGTAGGACGAGACCAGCAGCTTCTCGTCGGTCTTTTCGGGATTCAGAATGTACGCGATTGCCTTGCTCAAAGTTCCTCGGATTGCTTTGATTTTAGTAACTGCCATACCGCATCCATCTTTTCTTTCAGCTCGTCAATATCGTCCTGATAGAATCGTCCCGTCGAGTTGATTCTGCGGCAGACGGTATTGATGTTCACGCCGATCTTGTTGATTTCGGCGGCGAGCTTTTTCTGCTCCGTGTAGTCCACAACGATGATGTAGCCGTCGATCAGCATCTTCCTTGCATACGCACCGAAGTTCTCCGTGCCGATCATCTCCATCTTCTTTGCAATCGTCCGTTCTTCCTGTGGTGTCAGCCAAATCTTCTTCTGAATGTCTCGTGTTCTTCGTACCATGCTGCGCCCTCCGTCGTAAAGATTAGAAGGGTTTGGGACTATCCCAACAAGCAAAAATCTGATGTTAAGGGCAGGGTCTCCTTAACTGTTTTTTCTCCGGTGGGTACTCACCGGATTTGCTTGCTAATCTCCCAAAATCGTATTCCCCGAAGATTCCTCCGTGAAATGTCCCTTCACTTTACAACGGACACAAAAAGAGCGTTTGTTGAGTACCGGATTTCAAAAATGTCAAAAAATCATTGGATTTCCCATGTGAAAGCCACTGTGTCTGTCACTTCAATATCATCCGGCTCAATCTCAGGTGCGGCGCACTTGCTCATCGCCATGAGAGGCTGAATGCAGTCTTCGACATCGTAGCTTGTTCTGGAAAATACATTGAGTTCGCCCCAGTTATAGTCGATATTGAGTAGCTGCCCAAGCGCATTACCAGACGCTTTACAAAGAATCTCCGCCTTCGTTTTGGCATTCTCCGTCGCGCTGATCAGCAGCTCTTCGCTGACTCTTGCCGGGTTTTTCACGGTAAACGCAATGCTGAGTTCCGGGTGCGCCCCGCAGTCTGCAATCGCAGAAATGACCTTCGCAAGCTGTTTGCTGTCAAAGTCAAAGGCAAGTTTTAGGCGGTAGGTGCAAGCATATCCTGCAAACTCCCGCTTGTAATTTCCTTGCCGATCCTTGACGTTCTCGTACCTTGTCTGAACATCAAAGCTCGTGGTTTTCAAGTCTTCCTTGTGATACCCAACGCGGACTGCGGCACCTTGCATTTTTTCGATCCTCTCGGCAGCTTCCGACATTGCGCGGTCATAGGTTTCAGATAAGGCTTCAATGTTCAAGGTGAGGATAATGTAATCCGGTTTTGCGGAGACATTGCCTGTCCCTTTTACGGTGATCGTTCTCATTACTTTCTCCCGTCCTTTCTGGACTCGTAGTCCTCGTCGATACGCTTTTTCCAATTCGTACCCAGAGGTACGCTGCAACGGACAGCGGAAACCGCTTCGCTCAGGACCTCATAGTTGAGCTGCGTCCCCTTATGGTCAGAATGATAGTTGACCGCTCGGTCTGCACCAATTCCGAAATGCTTTGCCGTCTCAACTGCATCAATGTTTGCACCGAGGAACAGAAACTCCCAGCCGTACTTTTCCTTCTGTCGCTCAATCATCTTCTTGATTTTCTCGCTGTCATATCGGCGGCTTGCATTCTCCATGCCATCCGTCGTGATGACGAACAGAGTATGTTCAGGGACATCCTCTTTTCTTGCGTACTTATGGACATTTCCAATGTGATGAATTGCTCCGCCGATGGCATCCAGAAGAGCAGTGCAACCCCGGGCGGTATAGTCCCTGTCGGTCATAGACTTGATGTCTCGGATGTCCACGCGGTCATGGATTACCTCGCTCATGTTGTCGAAAAGGACTGTGGAGACAAGCGCTTCGCCGTCTGCCTTCCTTTGCTTCTCGATCATGGAGTTGAAGCCGCCGATGGTGTCGGCTTCCAGCCCGCTCATCGAGCCGCTGCGGTCAAGGATAAAGACGATCTCGGTTAAGTTCTTTTTCATGATGATTCCTCCCATATAGATAAACTGTGACTGCTTTTGCTTACAGTCACAGTATAGAAGAAATCGTCTTCGGTTTGGTCGCATGGAAAGCGACATTCAAAACATATCACGGAACAGTTCGCTCTCGATGTCAGCGACATCATCCAGAGGGATTTTCGTCCCGTCCATGAGCATCATCCAGCGTTCAAACTCGTCTATCTTTTTGAGGTTTCCACTCTTTGTCACATACGCCCCGCCGGACTTCTTTGCATCCGGGACGAAGTAGGTGACGGTCAGAGCGGGATGGCCGCCAAGCCTTTCCATGAGGAACTGCTGCTTCCTGTCCAGCGCCTCTTTTTCCTCTTCACTGAGGTCGATCTTTTCATCTGTCAACCGTCCGGTTTCATGAATTGCGTCATCGTACCCGGTGAGAGCGGCAAACGGAGAGAACTGTGCAGCCCTGTCTAACATTGACATCTGCGGTCTTTTCGATGAGACATGGTGGGGGAGGTTGATGATGTCTTCGTAGTTTGTTTTCCCTTTCATTTTAATGTCCTCAGTTATGAGAAAATAGCCATCGCAAGCGTACCGGCAAGCATCAATATCAATCCGAAAAACGCCTTCTTTGACAACTTCTCATGGAAAGCAAAATAAGAAAAAATCACCGTCACAAGCAGACTCATCTTATCAATCGGCACAACTACGCTGACTATGCCATTCTGAATAGCGTAATAGTAACACAGCCAAGATGCACCTGTGGCAATCCCTGATAATCCGATAAAGCCAAGCTCCTTTTTGTCGAGCTGCTTTAGCTGAGGTGTTTTCTTCTTGATCAGTACAAGCAACCATGCCATGGCGAGAACTACAATCGTCCGTATGGCCGTGCCCAAGTTGGACTCCACCCCGGTAATTCCCACTTTTGCAAGGATTGAGGTCAGCGCTGCAAACACAGCAGAGCCTATTGCATACAGGATATATGTATTCCCGCTGACTTTCTGCTCACTCTGCTTTTTTTCTACCATCAGGATGATGCCAATGCCCAACAATACTGTACTAATGAGTTTTACAGCAAGATGTTCGGTTTCATGGAACAGAAGGATTGCAAGCAAAACACTCAGCACCGTGCTTGACTTGTCGATTGGCACAACCTTGTTGACATCTCCGATGGATAGGGCTTTGAAGTAACAAATCCATGATGCCCCTGTTGCGGCTCCCGACAAAATCAAAAACAGTAAAGACCTCGGCGTTATCTCTGTAATCTGGTCGGCAGAGCCAACGATGAATACCATTACCCATGAAAAAATCAGAACAACTATCGTCCTAATGGCAGTCGCAATATCTGAATCCGTTTTTCTGATTCCGCATTTTGCAAGTATCGCTGTTAGTCCGGCAAATAGAGCTGAACCTATGGAAGCAGCTAACCACATTACACAACCCTCCTCACAAATTTAACTATGCCTTATGCCCGCCGATCTGCGCATTACGGTCTTTGGCGGTTGCGCCTTCTTCAAGATTCATCGCCTTGAGGATGGCGTTCTTTCCGTACTTCTTCTTGATGGCAAGAGCCGCCTTCTGGATTTTTCTCTCGCGCTCCAATGCGGCGTCTTCGGCTTTCTGCTTTTCCTCTTCGGCGGCGTAGTCGGTGAAGAGGTCAAGCTGGACAGCGCCGTCGTTTTTCTTCGGCGCGTCCGCTTCCGGCAGGACATGATTTGCCACAACATACATACGGCGGACAAGCAGATTCTTGTCCACGATCCGGTCGAAGAGTTCTGACACAGCACACATTATTTTGCGGGTAGAGGATGTGTGACCGTCGAGGTTGATAGACCCGTGCGCCTGTTTCGGAATCTGCCTTCCGTAGTGATCTGTCTCAACTGCGCCGTGATACTTTGCCCGTCGTGCCGGATCGGTAAGGTTTTCAATGTCATAGCCGACGGTGAGAACCATCTGGTCAGTAACAAGCCCCTTGTCCACCAAGTCCAGCACAAGCAAGTCCGTCATTTCCCGCACAACCAGCTTCGCCTTCTGCGGCTCGTAGGGACAGTGCAATACCTGACCGGAGCTGAGACTGTTGGAGCTGGGACGGTATGCCTTGATTGCCTCAATGGTCGTAGGCTCCCAGCCCCACGCATGGTCGATGAGCAATTCCGCGTTCTTGCCGAACAGCTTATAAAGCAAGTCCTCATTCCGCTCCGAGCAAAGGGCAACATCGCCCATTGTGAACATCCCATTCTGCTCAAGTTTCTTCGCAATACCTCGACCCACGCGCCAGAAATCCGTGAGAGGCTGGTGCGCCCAAAGCTCACGCCGGAACTTCATTTCATCCAGTTCGGCTATTCGGACGCCGTTCTTGTCGGCTGGGATGTGCTTCGCTACAATGTCCATTGCCACTTTGCAGAGAAAGAGGTTCGTCCCGATCCCAGCGGTTGCCGTGATGCCGGTTGTCTCAAGCACGTCGAGGATAATCTTCATGGCGAGATCATGTGCCGAGAGCTTGTAGGTATTCAGGTAGTCCGTCACGTCCATGAACACCTCGTCGATGGAGTAGACCACGATGTCCTCCGGGGCAATATATTTGAGATAAACCTGATAGATGCGGGTGCTATACTCCATGTAGTACGCCATCCGAGGCGGCGCGATGATGAAGTCAATCGCCAGATACGGGTTTGCTTGCAGCTCAGAGTAGAAGTGTGATGTGCCGTCCAATCTGTGTCCCGGCGCGTCGTGCTGCCGTCCGGCATTCGCTTCCTTCACGCGCTGTTTGACTTCAAATAGCCGCCCGCGTCCGGAGATACCGTAGCTCTTGAGGGAGGGCGTGACGGCAAGGCAGATGGTCTTATCGGTACGGCTTTCATCCGCAACAACAAGGTTTGTGTCCAGAGGATCTAAGCCGCGCTCCCGGCACTCCACGGAGGCGTAGAAGGATTTCAGGTCGATTGCGATGTAAGTGTGTTGTTTCACCTTCTTTGCCTCCGCTTTCTTCTTAGATCAGCCCTAATGACATTTCATTGGAGCTTTTAATGTTGAATACGATACGCCATTCAATATCACCCTCCACCGGCTCAAAGTGTAGAGAGGAACAAACTGCATGAAGTTTTTCTTTTGAGCTGTCTCCACACACGATTGCGATTGGACCGTCCGCTCCGCCGATAATGCCGATACAAGCAATATCGTTTCGTGCCTCTGGTGCATAGCGGTCAGAGCATGGCGCAATTTCCAAAGGCTTGTCCCCCTCAGCGCAATCACAGATCGTAACATCGCTGTCAGGTTCAGGAGAAAGTGTATAGCTCATAGCAGTAAAATGCGTAGGATAAAACCAGCGGTCAGAACCGTAACGCTTTTCGGAAATTGTCTGCTGCTCTAATTCCTGTACAGTCAATGTGTATTTTTTTCCACTGACCGGATGGAGGAAAGAAAACGAATCACCGGGAGCGTGTGTCTTGAAATGTGGTCCTGGGACACGGCATGACCGCTGCTCCATCGTAAAGGAGAGAGATTTTATTTCAGTACGGCGTTTGCTTGCCCACGGAAAAGCTGCCCGAAAAATCATCCATCCATAGGATATATCCAAGTCATAGTGTTCCAACGCCCACTTTGCTTCCAATTCATTGATCATCCCATCCGGCAAACACGGATTATAAACCACCGAGCAGCCGTGGGAGATTCGCATTGTTTTCCCGTTCAATTCCAAACGAGGAATAAAGTCAAGGCAAAGTGGATTGTCTAAATCTATCTGCATTTGCTGCTCCTGCGTGAAGTATTCGCAGGAGTCGTTTTCGGGGTGTAAATCCCATTTAGTTATGAACTTGCGAATGTCTTCTTCCGGGGTACGCATACAAAAGTCCATGACGAGTCCCTTGCTGCAAGAATACGCCGCAGGAATAACCCAATGATGCCTCGCCCAGTCAAATTGCTTATTCAACCGGATTTCCGTTCCGGCATGGTCTTTTCCCGAATGTCCCCAGAAGTTTCCATCAAAGTAGACCTTCCACTCAGGCATGGTCGGTTCTGCTTCTGGGTTCATATCAACATCATAATAGTCCTCGGTGTACTTGATCTTACTATAATCAAAAGATGCTTGCAGCTTTTTGATGTATACCCACGGCTGTTCCATAGGCGTCAATTTCATTTTCTCAGCAAGCTCTGATAGCGTTCTTTGCTGATCCTGCGTTGGAGGGTTGTCCTGCAAAAAGGCTTCAAACTGGGCTTTATCCCACATCCACGCCTGTTCCAGCGCTGCCGAATCACTGCAAGCAAGGAGCAACCTCAGAAAGTCTTCAAAATCGTTTGCCAGCGGATGAACAAAATCCGGAGCCGAGTTCATGGGACTGACGGAAAATACCATACCGCCAAAGTCTCGAACAAAGCAGAAGTGGATGCCGTCCACACCCGCCCAGCCAAAAATAGATGCACCTTTTGGCGTGCAAAAGTATGGGTTGTTATCTTCACGACGCTCCACCCCTACGGGCGAAAGGTCAATACCACTTCGCAAAAATTTCTGAAACACTTTATCCATAGACCTTATGCTCCTATTAAACTTTGGTCGAAGGCAAACAGAGCCTCGTTGATCTCAAAGACATTATAGTTCCCATGCTCCACGAAATACTCCACGATGATGTCAAACTTGTTGGAGTGGGAGAGCGCAAAGCCAGCCTTCATGAGCATATCCTTCATTTCAACAAGCGGCAGCTCAAGGGCAATGGCAAACGCAATGACCGTGGGCTTGGAAGGCTTATAAGACTTGTCCGAGCGGATCTTCGAGAAGAGCTTCCGGTCAATATTCGCCTTCTTATAGCACTGCGCGTCCGTCATGCCGCGCTCATCAATCTTTCGCAGAAGCATCTCGGAAAAACTCTCGTCGATCTGTCCCAGCGCGTCATCAAGGGTTGCCGCCTTTTTGGGGGCAGCCGCCGCAGAGACGGGAGGCATGAGCTGTTCGATTGCCTCTTCACAAACGGATGCCTCGCAAGGCATGGGTTCTTCCATCCGGAAGGCGTTCATCCTGCGCAGACGCTCGGAACGATTATCAGTATGCTCATCCACATAGCGGTCATCTATGTACGCTGCAATATCGGCAAACAGCTTGCCGCTGATCTGATAGGCTTTGCGGTCAAAAATGACGATGTACACCGTCATTTCATTTTCGAGAAGGAAACTGCTAATGGTGTCAATCGCCACTTTGAGAGCCTGATCCTTCGGATAGCCGAAAATGCCGGAGGAAATCAGAGGGAACGCAGCCGATTCGCAGCCGTATTCCTTCGCCAGCATGAGCGATGTCCGATAACAGGATGTCAGTAGTTCGCGCTCACCATGCCGTCCGTCATACCAGCGCGGACCGACAGCATGAATGACATATTTGCAGGGCAGCTTGTAGCCCTTCGTGATTTTTGCGCTCCCGGTTTTGCAGCCGTGGAGCGTTTCACATTCCGTCAGCAGCTCCGGTCCTGCAGCACGATGAATGCAGCCGTCCACACCGCCGCCACCCAGCAGCGACTCGTTGGCAGCGTTGACGATGGCGTCCACCTTCATTTTCGTGATGTCATTTCTGACGATTTGAAGCGGCATGATTCTATCCTCCGTCCTATCAAAGCGGCATCGGTGTCCGGGCGATCAGAATGACCGCCAGAATCGCGCCCACAAATGCCGCTGCCCCTACGACCGCCAACACCTTTTTGTCGAGCTTCTTCTTCGCTGCCTTGCCAATCAGCGCAGCGCAAGCCATGCAGACAGCCGCAGCAACAAGCGCAATGCCCAGCGTTTCCCATAGCCAAGAAAGTTCATGTAGGATTTTCATGCGATCATCATCTCCTGTTCGTTAAACTGGAATTTATAGTCCTCTCAAAACCAATTTGCTTTTTCTTCTCGAAATACGGGAATATCACTATCTCGATATGGATTGTAATTATGAAGATTGCAACCAAACTCTTTTAATGATTTTATTTTGTTATCCTGTGTCCATACAATTAAAGATATTCCGTCAAATTCTTCAACATTTCCATTATTCATTTTGTTTTTAAAATACCACTCCACGATTGTTTGATTGCCTTGATGAAAAAATTGCTTAATCTCCCAGACAAGAACACTTCCGCGTGTATTCCATTCGTCAAACCAGTGCTTTACCGTTTTGCGGTTTTCATATTTAGGACTCCAACTCTCAGTATATACAACATCATCTGTAAAAATATTGTCAATTCCTAAATCTGCTTTCTTAATCCACATATCAAACCATAATCGGATAATTTTTTCTCTCTCGTTCATAAAGCACCTCCACAACTTCCGATTTGTCTGCCCCTTAAAGTCCAAGTCCTTCAACCCACGCCGCAAGCTCCTGATGCCCGACGTTGCCCTTGAAAACTTTGCCGTCCATCAGCTTTGCGCCTTTGCAGCTCGGCGCAAGGCGTTCGTTCGTCTTGCCAATGCCGCTTCCGCCGGAGGTTGCAAACGGGATGATCGTTTTGCCGCTCAGGTCATAACTCTCAAGGAACGTATTGATAATCGTCGGCGCAACGTACCACCAGATTGGGAAGCCCACAAAGATTGTATCGTAGTCCTTCATGTTGTCCCGCTTCACGGCAATTTCCGGTCGTGAAGCGGGATCGTTCATTTCAATCGTGCTGCGGGCGTTCTTTTCCATCCAGTTCAGATCAGCTTCCGTGTAAGGCACCTTCGGCTCAATCTCAAAGATGTCCGCGCCGATTGCCTCAGCCAGCGTCTCGGCTACCTTTGCAGTCACGCCGGACGCAGAAAAATATGCTACAAGTTTATTACTCATTGTGTTCTTCCTCATCAATCTTTTCATTTCCTTCATTCAGCATGAAGTATAGCAGAGCTTCCAGCAATGTTGCCATATAATGAAGCGACCAGTTTTCTTCCGGCTCTTTTGTCATCTTATCAAGCACGGCTCGAAAAGCCGTGGTACGGTCAATCCTTGTTTCCTCATCAATGCGGTCAAGTATGCCCTTCATTTTCAGGGCGAGTTCTTTTTCCTCGTCAGAAAGCTCCGGTATGCCAAGTAACTCAGATAGTTTCTTGTCCTGCATAATAGCATCGTATTCGATGTATGACTTGTGTTCGGCTGACATCAATTCTTCAAAGTAGTTGATAAAAATATGAACGCGAATGCCACCTTCTTCGTCCGGGGAGAAGCAGACGGTTTGCGATTTTTCTGCAATTTCTTTCAAAAATGCAAGGTCTTCTGAGTCATCGAACTCCGCAAACGGAAGAAACATATTGATTTCCGCGTGCCAACGATGATAGTCCACGATTCCCTTGATATACCCGCGGTGTTGCTTGACAAACGCATCACAGCGTTCCAGAAGATACTCGTAGTTCTTCTTGTCCTCCGGTACAATGATCTTTGGTATCTTGTCCATTGCTTCGGAGTACGCTTTCAGCATACCACAATTAACTGCGCGGTCAAACACCTCATCGCACCATTTATCGTATTCGGCAGACTCGGTTTCCCGGTAATCCTTCTCAAAGATAATATCGTCCATTGCGTTACCCCTTTATGATTTTCTCAAGCTGCATTTTGGTCGCGTTAGGCAGACGTGATTGCAGATGTTTTAGGATACGTTCTTTAGATTCCTGCGGGTCTCAATGATATTACTCATTGCTCATACCTCTTCTTCCTCGATAATTCCGTAGTCAATCAGGACGTTCTCTTCGGCGTACTTCGGGTAGACAATACCCATCATCTCATACCGGTAACGCCTCACCCTGCGAAACGACTTAACCGGTTCCGGTACATAGGCGGCAGTCTCGCAGTGCGCATACTCCGGCATTTCCGCAAGATCATCCCGAACGGCACGGATAAGCGCATCTGCCACATCATCAATGCTTTTGCCGGTCTCCACGGCAACCAGTTCGTGCTTCCGGACCGCCTTGTCCAGATCACCGGGGGAGCGAAACAGCTTATATTTCATATCATTGCCCGTCCTTTCTCTCTATCGTTCTGTCTATTCTTCCTGAAATCTGTTCTTTAGGGACGCAATCATCGCTTGTGCGGCAATGCTTAGATACAAAACTCCAATTTCATAGATAAAGTCGCGGTCGATCACGATAAAGTATTCTCTAACGTGTGTAAAAACCAGTTCCAGCAAGTCCTTGTACAGTGGATCATCAAAGGGCTTGAACCGCGTAAACTTGCTTTTGGCAGCGTCCCATGTCATAGACGCCTCGCCCTCAGCACTGGTCATCGCCTCGCAGAGAATCATGCTGACGCCCATTTTCCCGTTGCCGGTCAGGAGTTCTCATTCGTAATAGCTGAGAAGGTCTTTCTTGCGTCGGAGCGGAACTACGTCGCAGTTGTCATCCAGCTCAAATGCAATCAGCTCCGCCGCGAGTTCCCGCCAGACCGCATATCCGGCGTTAATGGTTCCGTCCTCTTCGCGGCTGATGGTATCGTCCATGCAATATCGTTCATAGAAGTTGTCTCCGCCAAGCTCGTTGCGGGTGCAGAAGATATGCGCCAGCTCATGCAGAAGAATGTGCTTCAACTCTGCCGGATGACGCGCTATGTCTGTCCGCAGCAGGATCCCGTCCACGCCATCTTCTTTGCCAACGAAAGCGGAAGCGTGAAAGTCAAAATAGCCGTCCTCTTTATATTGATCTGTCAGGCGATCCGGGAAATACTGCTTGCAGAACTGCTCAAAGACTTCCTGCTGGTTTTCCGTCTGAAAGCAGCGCAGCACAAGATTGTCCACTCCGAACTCCGTTCCCAAGCGTTCGTTAAAGATGGAAGCGGCATAGAAAAGGGCTTCTTTATAGTCGTTGTTGTTCATCTTATTGCTATCCTTCATCCTCATTCAGCCCTCCGGTCTGACATTTTTCAGGAAGTCAGAGTGCGGTACATAAGGCAAGTTGAGCTGCCAGCCCATGCGGTTCAGTTCGTTGAGCTTGATCAGCATCAGGTTGATGTTTGTTCCCATTGCAGCCGAGAGCTGCACCACATCGTAGTCCTGCTTCATCAGGTCAATCAGCTCATCATCGTCAATGATCAGGTGTGAGGCAAACGCATTCGCCTCATATTCGTGTTTTGTGCGCATATCGAACAGCACGAACTCCGGGAGCGGTTCGTTTCCTTTGGCAAGATCACGGTGAAAGGTATCATGCCCGATCTCGTGACCGCAAACCATTTGCATGATCAGATACTCCATGTTGGAGTTCAGAAGAATATGCCGCTCTTTATGGCGGTAGGTGTACATTCCGAGCAGATCGTTCAGATTGTCAAGAAAATGGAGATGAATGCCCAGCTCACGGGCAATCTTCAAGGTATCTCTTGTTCCACAGCTTTTGACAATGCTGTTCGCCTTTTTGTATATTTCCTCGGAGCGAATTATCACGGGACCTTCACCCCTTTCATGTTGAAAACAGTCAAAGTAAATCCGTCAAGAAACCGAGACGTAGACAGTTATTCCTCTGCGTCCGTACCGGTCTTCTTGTATTTCTTCGGCGTGTATTTCTCAACATTCCGGGCTTTGGATTCCCAATATATATCCTGCAACGCCTTCATCACCGCATCCTTGTCCTGCTCGGACAGCGTACCGCCCGCAAACAAACCGGACATCCCTTCAATCAGGTCCTTTGCCTGTTTCATGCCACGGGAGCCGTACTGCTCGGATGCCTGAACCACAAACTCTTCGTCCTCGGTCAGCAGATAGTTCACATCCACCTTGAAGTATTCCGCGATTTTTCTGTAAGCGTCCTTGGTACGGGGAAAGGAAATGCCGTTCTCGTACCGGGTAATCATACGCCTGTTGATCCCTAGTGCATCGGCTACTTCCTGCTGGGTCAGCTTCCGCTTCTCCCGTTCAGCCTTGAATTTCTCTCCAAACGTCATTTTGGTAATCACTCCTGTTCACAAAAAGTTTGCGACATCAAATTGCGCAAGTCTATTGACAAAGGCACTTGAAGTGCGTATAATAATGACTGAGCAATCCAACTACTCATAGTATATCCTGAATTGCTCATCCTGTCAAGGGGCATGAGTAGTTGTACACGAAAAAGTTACATCTTTTGAGCAGTTCAAATGGACAGGCATTTATGCTGCCGAAGATCATCCGTACCGGCATACACCGGTATGAGGGAACAGGAGTGAGAAAAACGGAAATGGCTACACAGTACAGAAAAGCATACGTCCCGGTTACGCTGGATGTGGACAAGGAGGGGGCAATCCTCCCTCGCCGTATCTGGTGGGACAACGGTGTAATCTTTCAAATCGACCAGATTCTATACTAATGCCGCGCCACATCCAAAAAGGTTGGGGGCGGAGGCATCCGTTACACAGTTCAGATTCGCGGAAAGGAGTCATTTCTTTTTCACGAAGGAGACAAGTGGTTCGTCGAAGCAAAGGAGGACAACTGCTCATGATTTTATCCCAGCACCAACTTGAAGAAATTGCAGCCTCAACAACGAAGGACTTCAACCGGTTCTTTTTCGGGGATGAGGCGGACAAGCCCGACCGATCAGCTTTGCCAACACCCATTGATCAGTTTGCAAAGAATTATCTCGGTCTTCGCGTATCATTCGCCCGTCTCTCGCCGGATGGAAGCATCTGCGGTGTCACTGCCTATGCCGACACTGAGTACAAGATCACGGAACTTGGTATTACGCGCACACTGGCTTTGAAGCGTAATCAGGTCATCTTGGACGAGAGCTTCATTCGATCCGGCAACGTGCAGCGGCTCTGCGCCAAGCGCAGATTTACCCTTGCCCACGAGTGCGCCCATCAGATTCTCTTCCAACTGGAATCGGAAGAGGTAAAGGCTTCCTGCGAAATGAAATATTCCGCACGGACAGCCTATACGCCGCGAGAGCTGAAAACCCGCGAGGACTGGAACGAGTGGCAAGCAAATGTCTTGGGCGCGGCGATCCTGCTTCCTCAAAAAGAGGTTGACCTGGCAATGCGTCGGTTTGCAGAAACGCCGCTGATCAATTACGAGGGGAGGTATTCGTATGGTGATCACTTAACGCTGCGCCTTTTCTGCCGGTTGTTCGGTGTCTCCAAGACAACGGCGTCTATCCGCCTTCGTCAGCTCGGCTACATGGTAGATCGTCCATTCAGTGAGTATGTTGACCCATTGGAGGTGTGGTAATGAAGAGAGCATCCATTCGGGTTCAGGAACCGACGCCGGAGCTGATCGAAAAAATCCGCAGGGCAAGAGTTGCCATTTCCCAGCAAAAGCCCCGATACCTGAAATGTCCCTATTGTCAGCATAATGCCATTGCTGTCTACGAGGACACGAGAGGTCATGTAGAATCCAAGTGCAAGAAATGCGGGCGGATCACAGTCTTTGATGTGCTGAATATGAGAAGACTGCGACCGCGTACCAAGTAAAAACCGGAGGACAAGCCTCTGTTCTAAAATAAAATATATGTCATAGCTGAGCTGTGGAGCCGCCTGATAGGTGAAGTCATCCTAATGCCGCATGAGACAGAGTTTAATTGCTCTGTTTTATCGGCATGGGATTCAAACCTCACCGTCATGCGGCTCTTTTTCTGTCTTCACCCTTCCCGCTGCTCCCGCGCAGCGGAAAGGATGAACAATGAAAATCCCTAAGACCCCTATCGCGTTCGATTACGACCTATGGACTACGGAGGACGGCAAGTGCATGGTGCGCGTGAAACGAACCGGCGAAGTTTCCGAGGTTGACCGCAAGGTTATGAGAATCCTTCGCGCAGAGGAAAAGCGGATCAGACGCTCGTATGGCTCTGACAACACCTCTGAGGATGAGGACGGCGCAGAGAAAATTTCTGATACCGTGCTGTCCCTTGACGCTATGCCGGAGGACGATGTGAAGTCCGCTGCATGGCTGGCAGACTCCCGCGACTGCATGGAGGAACTGATCACCGCCCTCAAAGAGAAGGAGCTTCTTTCCATTCTGACCGAGAAGCAGCGCGAATTGTATCTTGCGATGACCCGTGAAGGACTGACTCTTCGAGAGTTTGCCCGAAGGAAAGGCATCGGCATCAGAGCTGCATTTGACCTCAAAGCAGCGGTGCAGAAAAAATTTCAAAGAATTTTTTGAGCGGTACTCAACAAACGGCAAATAGATGTCCGTTGTAAAGTGAAAGGGTCAATCAGACCACTTCACTGCTCCTTGAAAACTGAATAGTTCAGTGCTGCGGATCTTTCCGCTTCTGCGAAGCAACACAGCTTCCGACGCCAAGACCTCCCGAAAGGGAGTGAGCGACCTCCGGAGAGCTATAACAGTCGTGTGGTGCGGCTGCTTGCGACGATGCAGATGCCGGGTATAATGATACTTCCGTCTTTTCTTTGAATGGGCGGCTCGGAGCGATCCTCGGAGGGGTGAGAGTCCCATGATACCGATTGACCATTGGTAGTCCGCAGCATTCCCGGAACTGCAAAGTTCTTCTGGCAGGGGCGCGAGCTGCAAATATGCCGGACAATGAAACAAACCCAAAAGAAACTTACTATATAGTTTCAGGATGAAAACTATGTGGCAGGGTATCTTCACAAGATGCTCTGCCATATCCTTTTGTCCTGAATATTTTCACGAAACAGGAGGTGCTTAGAATATGATGGGCATTGAAACAATGAAAAATGTCAGCCCGAAAACGGTTGACCGAAGCACACTCGTTCAGAGAAGCAGCATCCGGCTTGATCCTGCGGCACCGCGAGAGGACAGGCTGAGGGAGTTCATTAAGCAGATCAGAAATCCCTATTGTTATCTGGACGGAAAAACTGTGGTGAAGATCAGCTTCACCGAGACGGATACGACAATGGAAGATTGTCTGGAACACTATCTGAGAGGTCTTTGATTTATGAACAGTCTGAATCTTTTCGCCCGGTTCTATGGACAAGCGATTGAGCCTGTGGTATAATTTAATCGGTCAAAAAAAGAAGAATACGGATTAAGCCGCTTGCCTTGATGGTCATGTGGCGTTTTCGTGTTCCTCTTCATAAGAGTTGAAGCAAGCCTTCGTCTTTCTGATTTGATGTACCACACCAAACAGAAAAACGGAGGTTATTTTTATGCCAGACAAGGTTTACCGCACGGCGATCTACTGCCGTCTGTCCCGTGAGGATGGAGACAAAGTAGAAAGCAACTCCATCGCCAGCCAGAGAGCCATCTGCGAGGACTATATCGCAAGACATGAGGATTTGGAGCTTGTCTGTGAGCCGTTTGTGGATGACGGTTACAGCGGCGTTTCCTTCAATCGTCCTCAGTTCAAAAAGCTGGAAGAGGCAATCCGCAAGGGTGCGCTTGACTGCATTGTAGTCAAGGATCTCAGCCGCTTCTCAAGAAACTACATCGACGGCGGACGTTACATTGAGAAGATATTCCCGCAGCTCGGCATACGTTTCATCGCAATCAATGATGCGTATGACAGTCTGACCGGTGATCCGCAGTCCGACTCCTTTGTTATCCCGTTCAAAAACTTGATTAACGATTCTTACTGCAAGGACATCTCCATGAAAATCCGAAGCAGTCTGGAAGTCAAGCAGAAGAGCGGTGAGTTCGTCGGTTCGTTCGCCCCTTACGGCTACATGAAATCGCCGGAGAACAAAAACCAGCTCATCGTGGATGAAGCGGTCAGCGAATATGTGCAGATGATCTTTTCCATGTACAAGGACGGCTTCTCCATTGGGCGCATTGCAAAGCGTCTGAACCAGATGGGCGTCCTGTCCCCAATGGAATACAAGCATTTCGCCGGTGTGAAGTTCGATACCGTCTTCAAGACCTGCGATACCGCAAAATGGACATACAAAGCCGTCCAGCGTATTCTCACCAACGAGGTTTATATCGGTGTTCTGGCTCAGGGCAAGCGCGGTACTCCCAACTACAAAGTCCGCGTTGTGAAGAGCAAGGATGAATCCGAGTGGGTCAAGGTTGAAAATGCGCATGAAGCTCTTGTGTCCTACGAGGACTTCATGGCAGTCAAGGTCATGATGCAGCGGGATATGCGCTGTTCACCTGATCAGGACGAGGCACACCTGTTTTCCGGCTTCTTGTTCTGCGGAGACTGCCAGCAGCCAATGATCCGCAAGACTGTCCCGTCGAAGACGAAAAAGTACATCTATTACGTCTGCTCCACCAATAAGCACAGCAGGACGTGCAGCCCACACAGCATCGCCGCAAAAGAGGTTGAAGAGAAGGTCTTCCGTGCCATTCATGACCAGATCGAGCTTGTCATCAATCTGGAACACGCGCTTGCGATGATTGAACGTCTTCCGTCTCAGAGCCGCAAGGCTTTCAACTACGAAGCACAGATTGCAAAAATCGGAGAAGAGATTGAGCGGTATCAAAAGCTCAAGCTGGGGCTTTACGAAAACTTCATCGGCGGCGTCATTGATAAGTCGGAATACTTTGAGTTCCGAAACAGCTACACCAAAATCATTGAAGACAAGCAGGAAGCACTTCTGCGGGTCAAAAAGGAAATGAAGCAGACTGTCACAACCGGAACGACTGAGCGGAACTGGGTAACGCTTTTCAAGCAGTATGAAAACGTCGAAGAGCTGAACCGCCGTGTGCTGATGTCGCTGGTTGACCGCATTCTGATTCACGAAAACCATGCAATCGAAATCGTCTTCAAGTACAAGGACGAATACCAGCAGACGATTGAATACGTTCTCGGCTATGCCGACGAACTGGATATTGCCGTATAAAGGAGGGATGAGCAAATGGCAAGAAAAAGCAGAAAGCAAATTGCAGTCGAAGAGCCGGTTATCGAATCTGTCTCTTCCGAGGTCTTCTCAACAGCCATCTATGCCCGTCTTTCCGTTGAAAACAGCGGCAAGTCCGAAAAGGTGGATGTCATCGCAAATCAGATTGAGATTTGCAAGTCCTACATTGCAGAGCGTCCCTACCTGAATCTGATAGATACCTATGTGGATAACGGACGAACGGGTACGGTCTTTGATAGACCGGAGTTCAACCGTCTGATGAGCGACATCCGCACCGGCAGGATCAAGTGCCTTGTGGTTCGTGATCTCAGCCGGTTCGGGCGTGACTATATTGAGGCAGGAACCTATCTGGAACGGGTCTTTCCGCAGATCGGGCTTCGGTTTATCGCCATCAAAGAGAACTACGACAACTTTGATACGGACGGCTCCGGCGAAAGCCTCATCATCCCTCTGCAAAACATGATCAACACCCTTTACTCGAAGGACATCTCCCGCAAGGTTTCCACTGCGCTCAAGGCACAGATGGAAAGCGGAGAGTTCAAGAAGCGCAATCTCCCGTATGGTTATCGCTGGGATGAGGAACATAGCAATATGGTCTTCGATGAGGAAACCGCGCCGATTGTCCAGAAGATTTTCCAATGGAAGATTGAAGGGCTGTCTCTTCCGGCGATTGCAGACCGGCTTGATGCAATGAACGCACCCAACCCGGAGTTTCAAAAGTATCAGGTCGGCGTCCGCACAGGCAATGCTACGGCAAAGAAGATTTGGAGCAAGTCTTCACTCACTACCATTCTGGATAATCCCCATTACGTCGGAGATACCGTTCTCGGACGGACGCTGAACGCCATCTACAAGGGCGTCAAGAATCAGCACATTGACCGTGAGGAATGGATTGTTTTTCCCAATACTCACGAGGCGATTATCTCCCGTGAGGACTTCCAGAAGGTACGAGAGCTGCGCGACGCTGCTGCAAGGACAAGGGTTGAGAAGATGGCGCGCACGGAGGAAATCCGCGCTACGCTGATCAATCTCTTTGAAGACAAAATCGTATGCGCGGACTGTGGCAGAAAGCTCTATTTCCATCGCAAGCGCGTTGATAAGCGCAAGGACGGCGCATGGTACGCCTTCTATGAGTGCAGTTCATCCGTCAAGCGCGGCAATCTCTGTACGCCGCACTATACGCGGCAGGACAAACTTGAAGCCGATGTGCTTGCGGCGATCCAGCTTCAAGTCAAGGCGGCTCTCGATTACGACAAGCTGCTTGCCAAGCTGAGAAACAGCGAAGGCGAACGCAGCATCCGCGATCAGCAGAATGCGCTCATTACAAGCCTGAATCTGAAGCTCAGCGGTATCTCCAAGAAACGCACCCGGCTCTACGAGGACTTCACGGAAGGCATTCTCGATGAAGAGGAATACGCCTTTGCCAAGAAAGCCTACGATGAGCAGTATGCCGACCTTTCCCGGCGGTTGGATGAAGCGGTTCAGCGGAAGGTGAAGTTTGCCGAGGCAATGTCCGAGGACAACAAGTGGCTCACGCTGATGAAATCCGTCAGCGGTGCAACGATGCTCTCTCAGGAGTTAGTTGACGAGTCCGTAGAGCTTGTGAAAGTCCATGAGGACGGCTCAATCGAGCTGGTCATGAAATACGGCGATATTTACGCTCTGACCGTTCAGAGTATCAAGGAAGTACAGGAGGCGATGTAAATGAGCAAGGAATACAACATCGGCATCTACATCCGCCTCTCAATGGCTGATGAAGATACCGGCTATGGCAGCAAGGCGGAAAGTGACAGCATCGGCAACCAGCGTATGCTCATCAATCGCTTTCTCGACAATCACCCGGAGTTGTCTCACTGTCAGCGGTCTGAGTTTGCGGATGACGGTTATACCGGCACGAACTTTCACCGTCCTCAGTTCACGCAGATGATGGAGAAGGTCAAGCGCGGCGAAATCGATCTGATCTGCGTCAAAGACTTTTCCCGCTTTTCTCGTGACTACATTGAAACGGGAAACTATCTGGAATGCACTTTTCCATTCATGGGCGTCCGCTTTATTTCCATCAACGACGGCTATGACAGCGACGATTACAAAGGCACAACGGGCGGTCTGGAAGTGGTTATGCGCAGCATCATCTACGCCGCATACAGCAAAGACCTTTCCGTAAAGACCACATCGGCAAAAATCCAGATGATGAAGCAGGGCAAGTATGTCGGTGGCTACGCCCCATACGGCTACGTCCTGCATCCCACCATTCGGAACAAACTTGCCGTAGACCCGGAGGCGGCTGATGTGATCCGTCGTATTTTCCGCGAGGCGCTGGAAGGCAGCAACACCTCTCAGATCGCCCGCAGCCTGAATGATGAAGGCATCCCGACGCCGGGGCAATACTTCAAGAGCAAGCATTCCGACAAGAAGAAGTTCAGTAACATGAGCGAGAAAATCAGTTGGGAAACCGTGATGGTCTATAACATCCTCAAAAACCTTGTTTACACCGGAACACTGGTCAGCCGCAAAATGAAGTCCTGCGGTGTCGGCTCAAAAAAGCGTGTTGTCAATGAGCCGATTATCGTAGAAGGAACGCATGAAGCTATTATCAGCAAGGAAGACTTTGAGCTTGCTCAGAAGGTCATTCGAGGCGGAGGACGGAATCCCACGCGCAAGCAGCATGACTATCCGCTCAAGGGACTCGTCCGCTGCGGTAACTGTAAACGTGCTATGACACGCCGAAAGAACAAGGCTGGCATTCGATACTTCCAGTGCATTCACTCGGTCAACAACGGAAACACAGACTGTCCGGTTGGCAGGAGCTTTCCGGAAATGGATATTGAGAAGGTTGTCTTCCATGCCCTTACTCAGTTTCTTGCTTTGGCACAGAAGGAAGCAATACAGAACCGCGAAGTCGGTGATCTGCGGAAATCTGCCATCAAGGAATGTGCTGATAAAATCCGCACTCTGCAAAAGCAGAACGAGCAGCACAAGGCGTCCAAGCTGAGGCTCTACGAGAAGTATGCAGCCGGAAGCATCACGAAGGAGGCGTACATTCAGCAGAAGGCGGCAGCGGATGTGAAGATTGCTGAAAACGATGGAGCAATCCAGCGCAGTCACGAGCGGATGAAGGAGCTTGACTCCGAGACCGCCTGTTCAGATGAAAAGCTGGATGCGGTCTGCGAACAGTACGCCGACTGCAAAGCTCTGACCTATGAGCTGACCCACGCATTCATTTCTGCGGTCTACATTTACGATCTTGACAACATAGAAATCGTCTGGAAGTTCAAGGACTTCCTCACTACATCAGAAGGAGAAGCCAAATGAAAGTATTTCTTTATATCCGCGTTGCCTGTGCGGATCAGCTTGCGGCAGCAGACCAGCGGGAAGAGCTGGAACGCTATGCGAAGGACAAAGGCTATGAGGTGGCTGCTGCTGTGGCGGCAGACGGCATCTCCGGCGTCCATACGGAAGGTATCATGAACTTCCTGCTGAACGAAGCAAAGCGTCAGGACATCGGTACGATCCTCACCCGCGACACCTCGCGAATCAGCCGGGACACTTCCTCTTTCATGAGGTTTGAGCGAAAGTTCCGGGAGAACGGCATCCGGTTCGAGTATCTGTCCAAGCCTGACAACGAGCTTCCGGTCACTCCGATGATGGAGGCGTTTGAAGCGGCGTATAAGAAACGTCGCACAAAGAACGGCAAAAGAGCATAGAGAAAACTCAAGCCGTTCATGGGTGGTTGTCCACCTATGAACGGCTTGTAAATTCTCAAAATTTTTTTAGTCCCTACTTGACACAAGAAGACCTGTCCCGTCTCGGTAGGGCTAAATCTTTCCCCGTATTGTTCATCGTCATCCGCCGGATATGCACGATTGCTTTTTATGCAACCAGTTTTCGGACTGCATCCAGAATCTGCTCATAGGTAATGTCCTGCGCATAGGCGAATTGCTTGCGGTATTTTTCCCACATGGCCCGCAGCTGGGGGCTTTCCTCAATGTTGCGCAGGATTCCCGGCACATCGGCGATCTGTTCTGTGGTACTGCGGTGGGCCGCTGTTGCCCGCAGTGCCTGAGCGAATACGTCCTTGTCAAATTTCTGGGTGGAAGCCAGTATGTAGGCATCATAGAAATCTCTGGGGCGAGTATTGAACACGCTGCGCCTCAGAATGGTTTCTACCTTCTCGGCCATAACGGTCTCGATGTTGTAGGCCCACAGTTCGTAAGACTTTTCCTCGTCAAAAATCTCGGCAAACTGATAGGGCACCGCATGGGGCGTGATGGCATCTCCGGTGGACACATCGATGCTCAGCGGCGTAAGCAGCGTTTCAAATTTCGCGGTCAGGGCGACCCGATAGCCGCCGTAAATATCGTCCTCCCGGATGGGAGAAATCGTACCGAACTCAAAAGTCACTTCATCGTCAGAGGGCATGGCACAAATTTCTTCCAGCGCGGAGCGAATTGCCTCCGGCGTTAAAGGCAGATTTTTTAGGGTAGTGTCCAAATCCATCGTTGCACGGTTGTCCAGCCCCACAATGGCCGCCACCAGCATACCGCCTTTCAGGACAAACTTCTCTTTGTAGGCAGAGGCGGCAAGGCGAACCAGCAGCCGTTCAAACATATAGTTCTGCAAAATTACCTGGGCAGGGATATTTTTCTGTTTGGCAATATTTCGGATTTTTGCCTTCAAACTCATGGCTTTGCTCACAACAGCACCTCCAAATACTGGCGCAAAACATTGGCAACCCGCATCTGCTTTGCGTAGGAATTCAGCTTGTTCAAATCCTTTTTCGGGCTGGCCGCATACAGCTTCAATGCCGTCAAAAAAGTTTCTGTTCCCAGTTTATTGCGACTGCGGACACAGTCGCAGATGGTACGTTCCAGATCATAGCAGGGCACCAGATTCCCGGCAGGTGTTTTTTTCTCTGTCCGGCCCAAGGTAAACAACTCCGGCTTGATATAGTACACCTTGCACTCCGCCTTGATTGCCGCCGAAGGGATGCATCCGGATGGGGCGGTGATCGTGTGTTCAAAGGGAGTGCGGTCAGAAATGCCGTGGAGGAACAAGGCCGTCTCGTGGGAGAAAACAATCTGAGCCGACCGCCTGCTGATAGACAGCAGTTCATCTTCCAGTTCATCCGGCAGAATATACTGCCCTTTTACAATGCGCTGGATCTTATTTGCTTTGCACAGCTTGTAGAGCATGGCCTTGGATATGCCGCGCTGCGCCGCAACTTTTGTTTCGATAATCCCGCCATGTTCTCTGGCAATGTCAGTAAGTTCGGCAATATAGTTCATGCAGTCACCTCACTGTTTTAACGCAATAATATTATATCCACTATTATGATGATAGTCAACGGCACGTTCAGAAACATTTTGAAAAAAATGTTCTTTTAATTACGATTAAAGTCAACAAAGGACACAGGGTTTGGGATGTTCCCAACAAGCCAAAATCGCCGGGTGTACGGACACCGGCTGTGCTTGCTATTCTCTCTATCCTCACGATTCCTTTTTGGCTTCTGCATAAAATCCCTGTGTTTTGAATAAGGCAGATTTTACAACCGCCGGTATGAAGTGATTACGAAGTAATTGCTTTTTACCGGCGGTTTTCACAACTCCGCAGAGTTGTGAAACTCTCTCTTTGAATACCAGATTTCCGGCAGAAGATGCCTGTTGCAGGGTGAAGAAAAATTTTTTTGGAGTCCCCCCAAAGCGGCCTAAAAATGTCCGTTGTAAAGTGAAGGGGTTCTATATTTTTTTGCCGTAGGTACCAAGTTTTCGGCATTGAATGTCCGTTGTAGGGTGAAAGGAAAAATTTCTTCTTAAAGTACCCCCCAAATTGGCAAAATCTTGTCCGTTGTAGGGTGAAAGGAGGATTCCACATGGCCAACCGCACCAGACCAATTCGCATTGAAATCTGCGTGACCGAGCAGGAGCGCCAGTTGATTCGCCACAAGATGGCACAGCTTGGCACAAAAAACGTGGGGGCATATGCAAGGAAAATGCTCATTGACGGTTACATCATCAAGGTGGATTACACCGAACAAAAAAAGTTGGCAGCTGCCGTCAGCCGGGTTTCTGCCAACATCAACCAGATTTGTCGCCGCATCAACCAGACCGATCACTTCTACGCCGAGGATGTAGCCGAATTAAAGGCGAAACAGAAAGAAATCTGGGAACTACTGAAACAGGCACAACAAGCCGAACTATGATCTCCGCATTGGGCTTATCCGTGTACGGTTTTTCCGTATACGGCTTTTCAGTTCATGGATTTTGCACCCCTCAAGACCGTACCCTAACCGGATTTCTTGGCCGTGGATATTCAGACGGTCATCATGTATGAAATTCATACCCTAATCAATAAGAAAAAATCAACTCTCAAGAAAATCATCCATCAATCCAATCAATACACAGAATGGATAGATGGGATAGGAGGATGTATGAAACCGTTATTCTACAAGTTCACCACGGAAAGTCCGGCAGCCTCATATATACCGTTTCCACGCTTTCTAATGGACGATTGCTTTGCAGGTCTCGGCAACGATGCAAAGGTGCTGTATGCACTGATGTTGGATCGGGCAAGCATTTCCAAGGTCAACGGCTATATTGAAAAGGATGGCGCGATCCGGCTCTATTTTACGGTGGAGCAGGCAGAAGAAAAGCTGCATCGCAGCCGTCAAAGCGTCACACGGATCTTTCAGCAGCTGGAAAAGAGCGGTTTAATTTGCCGCAAAAAACAGGGTCTCGGCAGACCGGCAGTGATAACACTCAATTATCCGGCCAACGCTAAGCTCATTACAAAGAAGGAGGTAGCACTGTATGTGGAGGAAAATATGTGTGCAGAAACCGATTGATCGGCAGCCTGATGGCACCTTACCCCGCCTTACACCCAAGCAGGCCCGCAGCGTCCGAAGGCTCGTCAAAGGATGCTGCAATTACGCAGACGGCAGCTGCCTGCTGCTGGATGACGGCGAAGAGCAGGTCTGTCCGCAGAGCATCAGTTACAGCCTGAATTGCCGGTATTTCCGTCACGCAGTGCTGCCCAGTGACCCAAATCTTGAAAATGAGATTTTACGCCCCCGGGGAAGCAGGCGCTGTCAAATTTGCGGTTCTTATTTCATTGCCGGTTCTGGACGTGCCAAATACTGTGCCGACTGTGCAGCCAACGTACATCGGAAACAGAAAGCCGCCTATGCCCGAAAACGGCGGTCGAGAGTAGACAAATAACCTCGCAAAAGCCGCTTATTTGCACGGAATTTCAGAAGCAGTACAAAGGGGCCGGGGGATTTTCCCTCTATCCCCCAAAATAGCCGTTCAATCTGTCTACATAAAGGAGGATGCAGCATGGATAATCGTATGGAAAAAGTACCAATCCACTTGAAGATGACCCTCACAACGAGGGAGGCCGCCGAATACAGCAATATTGGGATCAACAAAATTGACAGTATGCTGCGCTCACCCAACTGTCCGTTTGTTCTTTTCGTAGGCACCAAAAAGCTGGTAAAGCGAAAGGAATTTGAGGAATATATCAGCCAGAAACTGGTGATCTGATTTTTCTGACAGGTTCAGGAAAATCATGGGCAATGCACCTTGAGAAAAAGAGCATTATGTGCTATCATTATCGTGTAGTGGTGTGCTCTTTTCCTTGGCATGAAAGGAGTACATTATGGGAAAAAACCTCAAAGGCAAAGAGTGTGGCAAAGGCATCTACCAAAGAAAGGACGGGTTATATCACGCACGCTTTGTCGATAAATCAGGGAAACGCCACGAAAAGTATTTCCAGACCGTTCCCGAAGCAAAAAACTGGATTGAAGAAGCAAGGTTTGCCGACCAACACGAGGACATTTTTGTGCCAACGGAGACAACGGTTGACGAATGGTTTGGCTTTTGGATTGAGAACATAGTGGGCGATTTAGCTCCCAACACCCTGCGCAACTACCGGGAACGATATGCTCACAATATCCAGCCGGTCATTGGCCGGATGGCAATTTCCAGTGTCAAGCCCATGCACTGCAAGAAAGTGCTGTTACAGATGGACGCTATCTATGCAGGTTCCACCATCCGTCAGGCGTACATCACAATGGGCACCATGTTCAAGGCCGCAAAAATGAACGATGTGATCGCCAAGCATCCAATGGACGGCGTGCGGTATACCAAGCCTGTTCGAGCCGTGGATGACATCAAATTCCTCACCCGGCAGGAGCAAAGTCTGTTTCTTCAAGCTGCAAAAAAATCGCACAACTATTACCAGTACGCTTTGATTTTGGAAACCGGTCTGCGTACCGGAGAATTGATTGGTCTGACTTGGGATGCGGTTGATCTGGAAAAGCGAACACTTACGGTGAACAAGACTTTGGAATTCCGGCATGGTCTGCATACATGGCGTGCTGGGCCGCCCAAAACGCAGCACAGCTACCGCACCATTCCACTCACGGACCGTGCCTGTGAAATTCTGCAATCTGTCTGGAACAGCCGGGATACCCGGAAGGAATCGCCGCTCCTGTCCCAAACCTTGGAGTATATTGACCGGCGCACCGGCTCCATCGCAAAGCTTGTCATGCGTGACCTTGTTTTTATCAACTGGCGAACGGGAGAGCCAGCCAAGAACAGCTCCTATGACACACATCTTTACAAAATCTGCGATGAGGCAGGAATCAAACGCTTTTGTATGCACGCGTTACGCCATACTTACGCCACAAGAGCAATCGAAAGTGGGATTCAGCCAAAGGTATTGCAGAAATTGCTGGGACACGCCAGCATCAAAACCACCATGGATTGGTATGTCCATGTGACCACCGATTCCCTCGATCAGGCTGTTCGGCAGTTTGAGAAAAATCGGGTTTCCGATGAAAACGCATGAAACTCCATGCGTAAATGGCGTAAAAATGGCGTAAGAGCCAAAGCGCCAAACCCGAAAACCCTTGAAAATACGAGAAAAATCGAAGGAGAATGATCATATATGAAATTAGGTATCGTGGGTCTGCCCAACGTGGGCAAGAGCACCCTGTTTAACGCCATTACCAACGCCGGCGCCGAGAGCGCCAACTACCCCTTCTGCACCATCGACCCCAACGTGGGCGTGGTGGCCGTGCCCGACAGCCGGCTGGACTGGCTCTCCGAGTTCTATCAGCCCAAGAAGACCACCCCCGCTGTGGTGGAGTTCGTGGACATCGCCGGTCTGGTAAAGGGCGCCAGCCAGGGCCAGGGCCTGGGCAACAAGTTCCTGGCCAACATCCGTGAGTGCGACGCCATTGTCCACGTGGTCCGCTGCTTTGACGACGAGAATATCATGCACGTGGTGGCCGACACCAGCACCAACGTGCCCGTGGACCCCGCCGGCGACATCGGCGTCATTGACATCGAGCTGATCATGGCTGACGTGGAGATGGTGGAGCGGCGCATTGACCGTGCCCAGAAGGCCGCCAAGGGCGACAAGAAGTATCTCCACGAGGTGGAGGTGTTCTCCGCGCTGAAGGACTGGCTTAACGACGGCAACTCCGCCCGCTCCTTTGAGTGCGACGAGGACGACGCCGAGCTTATCGCCACCTCCGAGCTGCTGAGCCTGAAGCCCATCATCTACGCCGCCAACCTGGATGAGGAGGGCTTTGCCGACTGCCAGAGCAACGCCTACTACAAGCTGGTGGAGGAGCTGGCCGCCAAGGAGGGCGCTCAGGTGATTCCCGTGTGCGCCAAGCTGGAGGCCGAGATCGCCGAGCTGGACGCCGACGAGAAGAAGATGTTCCTGGACGACCTGGGCATCGCCGAGTCCGGCCTGGACCGGCTCATCAAGGCCAGCTACACCCTGCTGGGCCTCATCTCCTTCCTCACCTCCGGCGAGGACGAGTGCCGTGCCTGGACCATCCGCAAGGGCACCAAGGCTCCCCAGGCCGCCGGTAAGATTCACACCGACTTCGAGCGTGGCTTTATCCGCGCCGAGGTGGTGTCCTTCGAGGACCTGAAGAACTGCGGCTCCATGGCCGCCGCCAAGGAAAAGGGTCTTGTCCGCTCCGAGGGCAAAGAATATGTCATGAAGGACGGAGATATTGTCCTCTTCCGGTTTAACGTGTAATAACCGGGGTCCCCACAAAAGGCTGCGCCTTTTGCGGGGAGAGGCGGAGCAGCAGAGTGAGCGAGCCCCGGCGAAATCGCCGGGGTGAGGGATGCGGCGCTTGCGACGCCGAGATGAAAGATGGCGACATTGTCTCTTCCGCTTCAACGTATAACTCAGAACAATAAAAACTCCGGCGTGTCTCAAAAACGAGACACGCCGGAGTTTTTTGTTTTTATCCCTTCAGCTTGCCCAGCAGACGCCCCAGCAGGCCGGGACGCCGCTCCTGGGCGGCGGGGGCGGCCTGGGTGGAGCTGGCCTCCTGGAGGGCCTCCGCCATCAGAGTGGCCTGGGCATCCAGGGCGGGTGCGCCCTCCGGACGGCCCACGGGGGCGTAGGTGCCGTCCACGCAGAGGTTGCGGGCCTTCACATTGTCGGCGCAGAACAGCTCCACATAGTGCTTAATCTGCCGCCGGACCGCGGGGTCAATGACCGGGCAGGCGATCTCCACCCGCCGCTGGGTGTTGCGGGTCATCAGATCGGCGGAGCCGATGTAGAGCTTGGTCTCCTCCCCCACGCCAAAGGCGTAGATACGGGGGTGCTCCAGGAACCGGCCCACAATGGAGAACACCCGGATGTGGTCGGTAAGGCCGGGCACGCCCGGACGCAGACAGCAGATACCCCGGACATTCATGGTGACGGGCACCCCGGCCTGGCTGGCCTGGGCCAGCTTGTCGATGAGGTGGCGGTCGGTGACCGAGTTGACCTTGATAAAGATACGTGCGGGCTTGCCCTGCCGCGCCTTTTCAATCTCTCCGTCGATAAGGGACATGAGCTTGGGCTTGAGCCCGTAGGGCGCCACCAGCAGCTGCTGGTAATCCCCCTCCAGATTGGAGGTGGACATATTCTGGAAGAAGGCGGCCGCATCGGCGCCGATGGCCGGGCTGGCCGTCATGAGGCAGAAGTCGGTGTACAGCTTGGCGGTCTTTTCGTTGTAGTTGCCCGTTCCGATCTGGGTGATGTACTGGATGCGGCCTCTGTCCCGCCGGGTGATAAGGCAGATCTTGGAGTGGACCTTGTAGTGCTCAAAGCCGTAGAGGATGGTGCAGCCCGCCTCCTCCAGCCGCTCGGCCCAGGCGATGTTGTTCTGCTCGTCAAAACGGGCCCGCAGCTCCATGAGCACGGTGACGTCCTTGCCGTTCTCCGCCGCTGCCGCCAGATACTCCACCAGCTTGGCGGTGGAGGCCAGGCGGTAGATGGTAATTTTGATGGCCAGGACGGAGGGGTCGTTGGCGGCCTCCTTCACCAGGTGGAGGAACGGGTCCATGGAGTGGAAGGGATAGAAGAGCAGGGCATCCCGCCGGAGAATCTGGGGGATCATCTTCTCGTTCCGGTTGAGCCCAGCAGGCCACTGGGGGACATACTTGGTGTAGCACAGGGCGGCGGCGCTCTCCGGGGGCAGCTTGCCCTCCAGGGCGTACACATACCCCATGGCCAGAGGTGCCTTGGAGAAGAACACATGCTCTCTGGGCAGCTCCAGCCGCTGGCACAGATAGCTCAGCAGCTCTTCGGAGGGGTGCCCCTGGACCTCCAGCCGCACGGGGGCCAGACGTGCCCGCTTCTTGAGCACCTTCTGCATGTGCTCCCGGAAGTCCTCCATGACGTCGTAGTCCTCGTCCTCCGGGCTGATGTCGGCGTTGCGGGTGACCGAGATGACATGCTTCTCCTCCACCTGATAGGTGTCAAAGAGGGAGTCGGCATAGGTCAGGACAATCTGCTCGGTGAGCAGGTACCGCAGCCCCCGCTCCTCCAGCCGGAGGAAGGTGGGCAGCGCCTTGGGAATGGAGATCAGGCCGAACTTCCGCTCCCCATCCCGGCGGAGGGAGAGGACGATGTTCAGGCTCTTGGAGGGCAGATGGGGGAACGGATGGTGGCTGTCCATCACCATGGGCGAGAGCACCGGCTGCACATAGTCCTTAAACCAGCGCTCCACCTGCTTGCGCTCCTTGCCGTCCAGCTCCTCCGGCTTGAGGGCGCAGATGTTGCAGGCCCGCAGCCGCTTTTCCAGCTGGGAGACAATCTTGTCCCGCTGCTTGTAGAGGGCAGGCACCGCCTTGCAGATGGCCTGAAGCTGCTCGGCAGGGGTCAGGCCGCTGCGGCTGTCCACATAGTCCTGCTTGGACAGGGTCATGTCGTAGATGGAGCCCACCCGGATCATGAAGAACTCGTCCAGGTTGCTGGTGAAGATGGCGGCGAATTTCAGCCGCTCAAACAGTGGGACGTTTTCGTCCCTGGCCTCCTCCAGCACCCGCTCGTTGAACCGCAGCCAGGAGAGCTCCCGCTCCTGGGTGTAGCGGGTGTCCACCGTTTTACTCATGTCCGTTCACTCCCATCACCCGCTGGAGCAGATAGCCTTCCCTGACGCCGCAGGTGCTCACCAACACCGTCTCCACCTCATAGCTCTTGAGCACCGCGTTGAGGATGGCCAGTCCGGGCAGGATGGTGTGGACACGGTCGGGGACCGTGCGGAGAATCTGCCGCAGGGTGGCCTGGTCGCCCTTCTTCAGGTCCTTGTACAGGGCGCGGATCTCCTCAGCGGGGATGGTGCGGTTACTCTGGTCGGCACCGGACAGGTCGTTGCACAGCTTGGCAGCCGCGCGGATGGTGCCGCCCACGCCGGTGAGATGGGCGCTGCGCATGCCGGCGGTCTTGGCCCGCTCCAGCTCGGCCTCCACCTGGTCCCGCATGGCGTGGCGCTCCTCACGGGTGGGGAACAGCCCGGAGACATGCTTCGTGAACAGAGACAGAGAACCCATGGGCAGGCTGCACCCGGAGGTGATGACGCCCTTTTCGTAGGACACCAGCTCGGTGGAGCCGCCGCCGATGTCGGCCAGCAGGCCGGTGGCGGGTGCGCCGCCGCCCACGGTGGCGCCCAGGAAGGAGAAGGTGGCCTCATCCGCTCCGGAGACCACCTCCACCGTCATGCCGGTGACGGCGCGGATGGTGTCCAGCGCGTCCTCCGTGTTGACAATATTCCGCAGGGAGGCGGTGGCGAACACGTGGATATCCCGGATATCGAAATTCTCCAGCAGCGACTTGAAGCCGGCCAGCACCTGGCAGGCCACCAGGATACCCCGGTCGGACAGCACGCCGTCCTTGATATAGCCGGCCAGTCCGGCCATCTCCTTCTTATTCATCAGCAGCTTGAACTGCCGACCCTCCCAGTGGTAAATGGAAAGCCGAATGGTATTGGAGCCAAGATCAACAATTCCGCACTTCATTTCCCTGACACCTCACAATGAACAGATATATTCAATTTAGTTTACGCGATTTTCCATCGGTTATCAATGGGATTTACGCAAGATTTACAATCTCCCCGCAAAAGGGCGCAAAACAGGCCGCAACTTCATATCGTCCGGTTCCGGCGCATATATATGCCTCAGAAACAAGCAGGGAGTGTTGCTGTTTGAAGGGGAACATCGAGGAGCGCGCCTGTCAGCTGGCGCTTTACATTATAGAGAACAGAACCACGGTGCGCGGCGCCGCCCGGAAGTTCGGCATCAGCAAATCTACGGTACATATGGAAGTGATAAATTAGAACGGTTTGTTTGGATAATCCAATGATGCAATATTGAAGCGCGGGCATCAGAGATGCCCGCGCTTCAACATTGTATCTATAACGTTACAGGCGTGGAAGCATCACACCATCTGTAACGTTATAGATACGATTGAGGCACTTCCGGTTAAGCCTCTCAATAACATTGTTGGTACGGATACAAGTCCAGTGCCCGCTGGGAAAATGGCAGTAGGTCCGTGTTTCTTCAATGCCGTTCTCCACTTTCCTGGCGGCCTCTTTCAATTTCATGGAACACAGTCCCTCCATCGCAAGAAAAGAGGAGCACTATGTCTCTCCTTTCTCTAGCTCCCCATTTCACGCAGATAGCTGGCAAGTATATCGAGAAACTCGCTGTTTGTGGGCGGATTTTTCAGTGCCGTTCCTGAAATATGTTCCAATAGACTATGTTCTGTCCTGTTCCAACAAAAGTGAATTAGCGTTCTAAGATTACGTTCAACTGATGCCGCAGAAACATTGAATTTTTTCCCGGTCTCCTGATAGAGGCGTTTTGTGATTCGCTGGAGTTGTTCCGGATCTTCTTGAATTCGCTCAATCATGTAAACAGTGTAGCGGAAACCCGCCAGCTTCCCGGTGGCCCCTAGGCTGCGCAGCAGGCGCTCTGCGGTCAAGGGCTTTTTGAGTACATCAGCTTCCTGGTCAGGTACAAAATAGAAGATTGGCATCTAATACCGTCCTTTCTAGGTGAACGCGAGGGGCATTTGAACCAATAGATTCCACAACTTCCGAAAGTTTACTCACCGGTAAATAATTCTTCAACGGAAACGCTTTCGCAGCTTTTGCACAAAAATGGAGCTTTACAGCTAATGTGTCTCGCAGAAAGAAGCAGCGCCTACTTAAATTTGTCACTTTTATACTCGACAAAAGCGCATTTGTGTGTGGGTGCTCATGTGTAATCACCGACATGGAAGGGGCGCCCGTGGACGAGCAGTATCAAAACTTTGGAGTCCATAGACTTCTGTATTCCCTCACCTTTGTCACAATCCATGTTTGTGTTGAAAAAGTTCCCTCAATTTGATGAGACTTTTATAGTTCCAGAAATAAAGGCACCGGGACGGCGTTACCATCCCGGTGCACTAAGATTATGGATGCAAATTTAACGGACCCATACGGTCGATGTGGTGACTGTTCGGCTGTCATAGTCGGAACCAATTTCGGCAAAAATAGTGACTTCAGCATAATAATATTCACCAGAAGGCAGAGACTTCACAAAATCATCGCTATGCCCACTACTATTCGTCTTAACCAAGCCATTTCCGGTTGTTCCAGTTACGGTAGTAACATAATCGCCGTCACTGGTATAAAAAGTGATGGACTCTACACCGACAGAATCCGCACGCAAGCTCGCCTTTACATCGTAACTGACGATTATTTCTCCACTGCGGTCTCCAGGGAAGAGTTCTGCAATGTATCTGGACAGTGTTAAACTAGCCCGATACGATGTATCAGCAGCATAAGCCGCCCCAAATCCCGAAACCAGAACCATGATGGCAACAAGCAATGCACAAATACGCTTCAACTTATATTTCCTCCAATTGAATCAATCATTTTCTTTATGTCGTCTCCTGATAGGTTCCCAGTAATCTGCTGCACCAAAAGCCCATCAGACCAAACTGCTGTGGTAGTATTCAGATTTGATAGGATATAAAAGTCCTGCTTGGAATTTGAATAATATTCGATATCTCTGGCGTCTTTTTCAAAGCTAGTTTTTGGTAATAGCTGAGTAGAGGAGTATTGGATAATATCCACGCTAACAAATGAACCATCAGGACCAACTGCCTCTAATGTAACTGACATAGAAATGCGTGAAGTTTTTATTTCCGGCTCTGTGAGAGTGAAACTTTCTGGATACCATGTAGGTGCTAACGCTTCATCAATTCCTAGAGAGGCAAGCGCTTCCCGCAGGGCGTCATATTCAGGTGCATTTTCATCTGCATAAACACCTGTGGACTCACTGCTCTCATCTGTTACCGGCATAAAGTGGAACACATCATCAGTCCAGCGGCCAATCATACCGAACACATCAATTCCAGATGCTTGTGCCACGACCATTCCGCCCAATACCGCAGCTACTGCGATCGCGGCGACAAGCGCTTGTTTGAGATACCGGCGGAAACGAGACTTATGAGGTAAAGAGCGTTCAGTCGTATTGTTGGTGTTACCATTAGGCTCAGCACCACAGGGGTAGAGAGCGGCATCGCCCTCCTCTGGAACATCGTAATATTCCTGAAACTCTTCCCATGCCTTGTCCACATCCGGGATACGGCCCGTGTGACACTTATTCTCTCTCTGTTCAATCACCTCCAGAATATGAAAAACCACGCCCTCATTCCCAGGCTTTCCTTCTTCCATGTCCATACGCAGCAATTCTTCCAGCTGCTCGGTACTAAGCCGGTTCAGATAGGCGTATTTTTCATTGTTCTTAGCCATGTCGTGAACCTCCTCCATATATATATGACCGCTCCAAGCCCATCCTGACAAACTATTTCATCATACTTTATTATTTCTTCTTCCGTTTTCTCCGCTCTGGAAATACTGCATACAGCTTGTCCCTGATTCGCTCCAATCGCTTCTGGCTGGCATATATAGAAATACCAAATTCCTGTGCCACCTGCCGGTGGCTGGCCCGGTCAAACACCAGCCGTTTGAGCAGCCGGAATTCTTCCGGTGTAAGTACTCGTTTGATAGTCTGCGGTACCGGTTCATCTTGTATCTCTGGCTGTGCTGAAACAAGCTCTTCCGGTTGATTGCATTCATCCGGGAAGTCGGCCTCCAAGGAGAGCACGCGGCAGAGATCCCGGCGCCTGTTCCGCTCATATTCCTTGATCTTGTTTTTTACAACATTCATCAGCCAGCCGCCAGGATTTTCATGTTTTTCCAACACATTTATACGGCGCACAGCTTCATGGAAAGTATCCTGAACAACATCCTTTGCAAGCTCAGAATCTCTAAGCGCAGCATTGGCGTATATAAATAGTTTTTTGAAGTGCAAGCGGTATAGACGTTCGACCAGTTCTTTTTCATCCGACATCATAACGGCAATCACTTCCCATCATCTTTAGTACATCACATTACAATTACAATGGGAATTTTTGCTTTGGATCAAAATTCTCAATACAAACCCGGATTAGCCTCTCAATTCCTTCCAGATATTCATCGGACTGGCCAGCAAGAAGCTGATTGATATTTGCCAACTGCGCCGCAGAACTGTCTGTGCTTAATAGGGCGTTAACGCTTACATTGAGGGCCTTGGCCGTAGCATAGAGCGTTTCTACTTTCATTTTCTTCTGACCACGCTCTACTCTGGAGACAAAAGCGGTACTGATTCCAATTATCTCAGCCAGTGCTGCCTGTGTCAGTCCGGCTGCTTCGCGGTACTTTGCAATATTCGTTCCAATAATTTCTTCCAGTGCTTTATGGACCATATTACCACCCTCCCGTTTGGTAAAATTATATTGTCCAAATTGCAGCCGGTCGAAGCATCAATAGTTCTATTTATTTTAACCATTTTAAAAACTTTAGTAGAATAATGTCAGACTAATCTATTATTATTTTCTCAAAGGCTGTGAAATTATGTCAGTACCAACCAGTTTCTGTCATATATAAATAGAACCAATATTAATTGCAGCAATATATAGCAAGGAGATGAATCCAATGACATAATTTTGATTAAACAGAGATGCAGAAAGGCAAAATTTCTAGCACCAATGCCCATACCGAGGTGATGCCAATGTAATATGGACCCGTGCGCGAACTCCGGTCATACCCTTATGTCTATTTGGGAGAGAAGACGAAAGAGAGGGGACCCATATGAAGTTCACGAAGAGAGTCAGACGCATCAGCATTATCCTGCTATTCGCGTTGATCCTGCAAATTTCACCCATCCATTTCCTGAGTGCCTTTGTGCAGCAGGCATTCGCCCTGGATGTCTCCAACACCTCAGGGGACTATCTTGAGAGTGAAGCAGAAACCCAGAACACAATCGAAGTGGACATTCCTCCGACGCTCATTGACGAGACAGAAGATGAGCCTGCGTCAAGCGATGGAACAGAAGATTCAAGTCCCGGTGAAGACCAGGTGCAAGAAAGTTCCGATTGGACTTGGTCTATTGATATGGATGACCCAGAGCCCGATGAGAATTCAACACGCTACATCGCTATATTAAAGAGCTCAGAGTTCTACTCCCAGCTTACCGCAGAGGACGCCTCGTTTCTCTGCACCTATACTGGGATATCTGAAGACCAGTTTGAGGAAATGGAGGACATCGGCCTGAATCTGAGCACATCGATTAACTATGGAGATCTGGAGATTTCCCTTGGGTGCAGCCTGTCCGATTTGATCGCACTGAATCTCACCGATGAGGAACTCCGGGCACTCAGCGGCCAGGCTGCTCTCTATCTGTATGTATTGAGAGACGATCTTTTAGGAACACCGCTGGATAGTGAACTGCGCGGCTATCTACTGCAGGGCTTTACATTTGAGCAAGTGCGCAACGCATATGGGGTACATGAGGTGTTGGGAATCCCCATGGAGAGCCTTCTCACAGGCGAAACCGTCTACCAGCAGTCGGACATCCATCGGTTTGCAGAAGACCTCGGGGTTTCTCCCTCTGCTATCGCGGCATATGCTGGAAGAAACAATTTGGATGGAGACGATTTGGAGGACCGCCTGGATGAGATTGAGGCCGCCGCAAGCAGCCTGACCACATCCGGTGCCAGCTCTGCAACGCCGCCTTCAGACATCACTGAGGGCACGGAGACGCTGGCGCCCCAGGACGTTGACGCGCCGTATTTTTACGATGCCGGAGATAACGAAAAAACGGCCATGAATTCCGGCGCGCTGGTTTATGAAACGACTGACCTGACCCTCCCCGGAGTCAATGGTTTGGACCTGGTCATTGGGCGCAGATATAACTCGCAGGAGGCGAACCTCTATTCGCCTGCTGTTACCTATAGCTACCGCAATCATTATAAATATTATGTGGAAGTGGTCCGAACTGCTTACCGCAAGGCCCCAGGATATCCCCCCGACCGGTGGAGCGATTATGACTCTGAAGAGGTACATGGGCTCTTTGACACCCACTCCGAAGCCAATTTAATCTATCAGCGGGTAAATGGTAAGACTATTATATTTGAAGATTTCGATGGCGAGGCAGATTTGATTTTGGAGTGCTCCGCCACTGTGAGACCATTTTGCGTAAACAGTACAGCATACCCGTCCTCCACCCGGGAGGAGGACCACTACTGGACCGATCTCTACGGTCTTGGCTATGGGTGGAGTTTCCTATTCTCGTCCATTGAGACGGTGGATGATGAGAAGTACCTCCATCTGTCCAGCGGCAGCACCTATGAAGTCGATTTTGATGCGGATAATACGTCTCACCTAGTAGACTACTCTCTGCAGGACATGCACCTGGAACAGGAATCTGATTCTTTCAGCAACGGCGCTGAAACATCGCAATATACACTTTACTATAAGGATGGAGTGCGGGAGTACTTCTCGTCCAGCGGAAAACTAATCGGCATACAGGACCGGTATGACAATACCATTACGCTGGTCCACAGCACGCAGAACGGATTCCCCCACATCGTTATTACAGACACTCTGAGCCGTACCGTCGTAATTTCCGGCCAAAGCACAGAAAACGGCCACGATATCATTGTCTCCGCCCCAGGAAATATCACATTGACCTATCACGTGCAGGAAGCGGACACTGTTCAGTCGCTGGCCTCCTATGAAGACGCCGGAGACAGGACCACCCACTACAGCTACACCCTGCAGTCAGCTGGATTTTCTGCAGTGTCCAAGACTGTCTCTGAAAGCAGCAATCAGTATCTGAATCTAACCACGATCACCCATCCGACCATGGCCCAGACGGTCTATGCCTATGAGAAAACCACCCGCAATCTGGGGGCGAGCGGCTTGACGGAGGCCTACCGGGCGGTTTCCCGCAAGGATGTGGTGGGAGGTACAGACTACAACGTCCTCACATACAGCTATTCCATTAACGACTTTACCGGTTACCCGGAGCACACAGATCCCTCCAGCCTGCCGGATACTTTTACTTATTCCGCGTCGGTAACGGACGCCCAGGGGGTAACCACTACCGCAACCTTCAACAGCAAGCACCTGCAGGTGAGCGCTTTGACGGCGTATGGAACGTCTAAGCTCCAGGAGGTCACCTACGAGTATAATGACGACACCCTTCCAACCACTGTCACGACCAAATACTACAGCGAGTCGAACCAGACCTCCCCCATGACAGTGACTGTCCTGACGGAATATGACAGCAGGGGCAATGTCACCGCCGAATGGTCGCCCCTGGCCGACGGAAATAAGGAAAACAGCGCCTACAAGACAAGCTACACCTATGACAGTACCTACAGTCTCCTTTTGTCCAAGGCCTATCAGACAGACGCGAGTACCGAGGTGGAGCTGAACTACACCTTGTCCAGTGACAAGAAGAGTGTTGTGCGCGCCGAGACCTATGTCAACGACGTCCTCCAGCGGAAAACAGAGTACACCGTAGACGATTATGGAAACATTACGTCTCAAAAGGTGTTCCACGACGGATTTACCGACTATGATCTGACGGAGTACGGCTATCAGAGCAATGCCTACCTGTCCTATGAGCGGCACACCGGCGTGCTGGACGCCGATGGAAACGGGGCATCTTCTACGCCCGGGCAAAGCGCCGGCGTCATTATGATGACCTACTCCTACGACGATTTGGGACGGATGACTCAGAGCAGTGACGGCGCTGGACAGATTACCAGTTATGCCTATGACGCCCTGGGCAATATCACCAGCACCACCAACCCGGACGGGACCACTGTGCAGTATGTCCGGGACTATGCCGCCAATGCCGTGACGGTGACGGACGAGAACGGGGCGCAGGTCAAATACACCTACACGCCTCTGGGTCTGGAGTATGAGACGGTGGATGTGACCAGCGGGCTGGTCATAAGCCGGAAGACATACGACTCCATGTCCCAGCTGGCGAAGCTCACAGACTTCGTCTACGGCGGTGTAACCGAGTATACCTACGATGTCATGGGCCGGATCGCATCCGAGACAGCCAAGCAGGTGGATACTGTCTTGGCCCAGACCCTCTACGCCTATGACGATGCCGCAGAAAGCGGAGCCTATCAGAAGGTGACCAAGACGGTGGTGGGCGGCGGCAGCGCCCCCTCCATCATTACCACCCAGTATACCGACCGGATGGGCAACATAGTGCGCACTGGGAAAGTTTCAAACGGCACCGAGCACCAGGACACCTACACCTACAATTATGTAGGCGATCTTCTGACCGAGCGCACCGCCGCCAGTGCGCAGAAAGGTCTGGCATATACCGCCCGTTACGAGTATAATGGACTTGGGCAGGCGGTGAAGGTCTACAATGCCCTGGGGCAGTACACCACCAGTACCTATAACGCTCTGGGACAGCTGGTTCAGACCACAGACTATGCGGGGACCCCCACCACCTATACCTATGACGCTTTGGGCCGCCTGCTGGCGCAGACCATGACCATCACGGACAGCGTCACGGCCACAAGCAAGTATTATTACAACCCCTGCGGCAGCATCACCACCGAGTTGACGCCGAATCAGGCGGTGGGGAGCGCGGCCTCCTGGAGCAAAAAGGAGTACAGCTACGATTCCCGCCAGCGTCTGGTCGCCGTGGCCCAGTATGATGGCGGCAGCGTGTCCAGCGTCACCCGTTATACCTACGACGGCGTTGGCAATACCCTGTCTATGGCCACCGGCCTGGATGCTGTGGACGGCACAGGCGGCAGCGTTACCTCCTACACCTACGACCGTTTCGGCAACGTCCTCACCATGACGGACGCATTGGGGAAAACGGAGCAGTGTACCTACAGCCCTCTGGGGAGACTGACACAGAAGACGGATCGCGCCGACATCACGCTGAAATACGCCTATGACGCCCTGGGACGTGTCATCTCCATCTCCGGAAACGGCGGCGCTAACACCATACGGTATGTCTATGCCAAGACCGGCGCGACGCTGTCTGAGTCCAATATCACCGTCTGGGAAACAGATCGGGAGCCTATCATCGACAAGGTGAAGTATCGGGAGCACACCAGAACCACCAAGACAGCGTATAGCTACGACAGCCTTGGGAACGTCATTACCGTTTCCGAAACAGACCAGGAGACTGTTGTCACAAAAACGGATCCTCTTTTGCAGATACCGCCGGACCCAACGCCGGACCCGGAGTTGGAACTGTATTCCATCACCTTCCCGGGCGGATCCGGTGGCGGTGGCGATAGTGGCAGCGGGGACAGCGGCTCCGTTCAGCCCGATTCCACAGAATTGGTCCCGGTATATGCAAAAAACTACGCCTATGACCTGGCCGGCAACCGGGTATATTTCCAGTTGTCCATCAACGGCAATGCTGTTGAGAACATCAATTACAACTATGATGCCCTGAATCGCCTGATCCAGGTAGTTGGGAGTGGAGCACTCCAGGCGGCCTATACATACGATGTCAACGGCAACCGCGCCACCCTGACCAATGGCAACGGCATCACCACAAATTACGAATATAACCTGGCCAACTGGGTCACCAGTATGTCCGCAGGCAAACGTGGTGAAACGCTGTTCGATTACAGCTATGCCTACTATGCCAGCGGGACCCAAAAGTCCAAGACTGACATTGCCGGGAAAACCACAAGCTACGTCTACGATGGTCTTGGCCGGCTGACCCAGGAGAGCGAAAGCGGCGGGACAACGCTGACCTATGTCTATGACCGCAACAGCAACCGCGTCCAGATGCGGGCCACAGGGGCAGAGTCCTATGTGGTGAACTATACCTATGATGAGGCCAACCGCCTGCTGAGTGAGACTGGGGGCAAGAACGGTTCCGCGACGGTCACAAGCTATACCTACGACGGCAACGGAAGCCTGCTGACCCAGGCGTCCACGAGCCCGAGCGGGATATCGACCGCCTCTTACTCCTACGACGCCTTTGGCCGGCAGACCAGAGCCAGCATAAACGGGACGGTTGCCCTCTACAGCTACAACGCCCAGGGACTCCGCACCGGCAAGACGGTGGGGGAGCAGAACACCAGCTTCCTGCTGGACGGGGACAACATTGTGGCCGAGACCCGGGGCGGCTCCCTGGTGAGCCGCTACGTCTACGGCGTCAACCTCGTCTCCTGTCGGAGCGGCAGCAGCTTGCTGTACTATCACCAGAATGCCCACGGAGATGTGGTGAAGATTACCACCGCCGCCGGGGCAGTGAACCGGTCCTACGATTACGACGCCTTCGGCAACGAGAAGAACCCCTCTTCCACCGACGCCAACCCCTTCCGCTACTGCGGGGAGTACTGGGACAGCGAGACCGGGACCTACTACCTGCGGGCCCGGTACTACGACCCCAGCATTGGCCGCTTCACCCAGCAGGACACCCACTGGAACACCTCATCACTTCAAGTAGTACGTTATTAAATGAGTTTCACCTATATAGTATCCCCCTATCTGCATCTTTTCCTCAAAATTTCGTATAATCACCCTCTATAAGCGGTTTTACAAAACGTTTCCTCTATGAGCGCAACTGACGAAACCTTCACCATAAGCCATTATAAAACGATTACCTCCTAACAGAAATATAAGCTTCACTCATAGCTTGTATCTTTGTTTAGGAGGTTCTTTTTATGAAGCTAAAAGACAGTGTCAAACACGCCATGGAACAGCTGCATATCAGCACGCTGCGTAAGCATCAGAACAAACCCATCGACAGCATTCTGGATGGCCAGGATACTCTGGTCATCGCTCCCACCGGTTCCGGAAAGTCTGCCATATTCCAGGTTCCCGCCCTGGTCATGCACCAGAAGCAGCATACCTGGACACTGGTCATCGAGCCTACTCTTTCCTTGATGGAAGATCAGGTTCAGGCACTCAACCAGAAGGGTGTCCGTGTCAGTCAGATTTCCAGCCATTACCCCATTGTGTCTAACTACTGTAAATTGACCACCGACGGTCGGGTCCCCATTCTTGATCTGAGTGCGCCCTTCCTCTATGTCACTCCAGAACGTCTGCAATCCGATGCGTTCCGGAAGGCCGTCAAGGATAATCCGCCTGGTCTTGTGGTAGTCGATGAAGCCCACTGTGTTCTGGACTGGGGGTACACCTTCCGCTCCAGCTATCTGAAAATCGGCAAGTGGCTCTCCTCGCTGAAACAACGCCCGGTGGTAGCCGCCTTTACCGCCACCGCACCAGAGTCCTATCGTTCGGAGATATGTTCCCTTCTTGGCATGGAGAAGCCCAAGGTATGTGTCAACTCTCTGGAGCGTTCCAATCTGATTCTGATTCGTGACGACTGTTCCGGCATGAATATCAAGCGCCGCTTGTCACGGCTGAAGTACCATCTCAAGAAATACGGAAAGGAGGGGCGTGCGGTCATTTACTGTGCCACCCGAAAATACGCGGACATGGTGAGCAATTACCTCTCGGCCCAGTTCCCCAACCAGGTGGCTAAATGCCATGCCTATATGGACTCCGACAAGCGCCAGAAGAACGAGCTGAAGTTCATTGGCGGTAAGAAGCGGATTATGGTGGCCACCACTGCATTCGGCATGGGCGTCGATGTGCCGGATATCCGGCTGGTCATCCATTTTAATTTGCCGCTCAGTGTCATCGACTACTACCAGCAAATCGGACGAGCGGGGCGTGACGGCGAGAAGTCCCGGTGCGTGCTGCTGTATGCCCGGGAAGACTGGGAGCTAAACACCTACATTCTCTGCAAGGAGGAATATGATGAGCAGTTGAGGAAGCTGTTGCTGGACCGAATGGATGAGATGGAACAAATCTTATCCGGCGAGCAGTGCATCATGCAGCAGGTGCTGACCACACTGGGAGAAAAAAAGCCCAACACCTGCCGTCACTGCACCAACTGCCAGCGGAACAGGAGGGGTTGATATGAAACTGAAAGACGTCAAAATAGGTATTCACACGTTCGAACTGTATGCCGGAAATCTCAAGTACCACCAGATTCAGAAGTCCATCGATTACCTGGTGGACCAAAAGTCAATCCAGCAACTCTACTCCGACCCATACTCCATTGACCGCCATCTGAAAAGCAAATACTTGATGGACGAAGGAGTCCGCATGCGCCTTTACCAGAGCCACAATAAGTCCAACGGTATCTCCTTTGCGGTCACTCCATCCACACTGCTGGCAGGAGCCTATCAGCCGCTGGAACTATACTGCCCCACCAAAGCAAACGTCGCTGTATTGCAGGAAGCGCTGGGGGAATGCATAGAGGTGGTCCACCTGTGTAATCACGAAATCCCTGTCATTACCCCAGAGGAACTCAGCCTCAGCCGGATGGATTTGACCGCCGACTTGTATTTCAGCAAGTCGGCGGATATCTCTTCGTTAATTCGTCTTTTTCGTAAATCTATGCTGCCCCGTCACTATAAACGTGGGGAATTGGAGGGAAAACAGGACTACTTCTTTCAACTTGCCACGAAAAAAATCTCCTTCAAAGTCTACGATAAGATTTATGAATTGGAGCAGAATGACCGCTGCCCAAAGGAGCACAGGAAACAGAAGGTCCTCCGCCTGGAGGTCAGCATGAAGCGGGAGGCTTTTCTGGACAGGCTGAACCTGAATAGAAAAGATGACCTGTACACTATGCTCAAAGCCGGATATGACCATGTCAGTGACGAAATCGATTATTTTCTGGACAAGCTTTTCCCCTCACACGGCACTCATTTGCCTTATCCTGAAGCGAAGAAAGCCATTCAAAAGAGTAAGCTGGACCCGGGCACCAGAAAGCAGATGCTCTTTCTCCTGGAAAAGACGAGCCGCGGTGCCGGACTGGACACCGCAGCTCAGAAATGGGCGAAGACCTATAGTATTGTTGATAGCCGTAAATTTCATTCTTTGATGAAGCAGTTTGACAAGCTCCACGTCAACCCCATAACGCTGACCAGTAAGGATACGACGGAAATCCCATCTCTTCGTACCCTCATACATCTGGAGTAGGCAACTGTTATCGGAGCAGAACAAATAAGCCGGAACAACAACACACCGGCGGGAACAGGAGAACCATAGCCCCCTCCTGTTCCCGTCACTGGGATAAAAAAAGAAGCGTCCCAGAAGGACGCCTCTTCGCCAGCCGCGTGGAGATGATGGCCGGCTACATAGCCAACAGTGCGAAGTCAAGCTTCGATACAGATGGCTATCATCAAATATTGATGAGGAGCCCCTATGCGTGTCACTATATACCCGGCAAGATGGTAAGCTGATTTTTTTGCTTAGCTCCGAAGAGGCCTGTTTTTAAACGTCATATCTACCAAATATACACCAAGGATGCAAAACGAAATAGCGTCTTTGCTTGATAAGACGCTATTTCAGCTTTTTTTCGGCTGTTTCTGACTGGCGGTGGAAGCTATGGGAGCAGTCTGACTGCGGCCATAGATTATTGCACAAGTAAGCGCAGTCAGCGGGACCGCCAGAATGACCCCCACGGCGCTGGAAACAGAGCTGATAACCTCGATGCCCATATAGCTGGAGGACATCAGCTGATGCCATGACAGGCTCAGGGAGTACATATACAGAATCAGTACCGTGCTGCTGCCAAGAATGGCCAGAATCAAGGTGTTGGTCATGGTACCAACCATGTCACGGCCAATATTCATACCAGACTTCCAAAGACCCCTGGTTGTCAGCTCAGGATTTACTGTCTTGAGCTCGCTGAGCGCGGAGGAGATGGACATGGCCACATCCATGACCGCGCCCAGTGCCGAAATGATGACGCCGGCCACCAGCAGGCCGCGGATATGGACCGGGGTGCCGGTTTGACGCAGCTGCAGCAGCGCCTCGGCGTCCGTGGCGCGCAGTCCGTCCAGGTGCAGCAGCTGTTGGGAGAGCAGTCCAAAGAGCATGGCCAGCGCCATACCGGCGATGGTGCCGATACAGGCACAGGCAATTTTTTTGCTGCACCCGCCCAGAATGACAAAGCAGACAATGGCCAGCAGCGAACAGAGCAGGAATGCCGTAGGAATGGGCGCCCACCCCTTCATCAGCAGCGGCAGGAATATCAGCAGCAGCATGGCCACCGTCAGCGCCAGACCCAGGATGGACTTGGCGCCGGTCTTCCCTCCCACCAGGACAGTCACTATCACAAACAGCGCCAGAATCAGGAAAATCATGGGGGTGCGGTTGTACTCATAGACCGTCGCTGTGTGCTCGCCGCTGGAATAGGTGTTGATGATCATCACAATGCTCTCCCCCACCTCGGCGGGCTCTCCGTACATCGGGCCCACGGCATTGGTGACCATCAGCGTCTCGCCTTTGTACTGACCTGATGTAACCTCTACCAGGAGGGTCTGTTCTCCGCGGTAAGCCCCTTCGGCCACCTCGTCCGCCTCACAGTTGTCCGTAAGAATCTGGATTACGGTGCCTGACTCATACTCGGCATAGTCCGCGGGGGCTACGCTCTCTTCCTCCTCACTGCTGTGGGCATACAGATACAGCCCCGTGAGAATGCCCAGGATAACCGCCAAAACCAGTATGGCAGGCAGAAGTCCCCTGGGCCCGGAGGAACTCCGCATTCTGGAAACTTTCATAGACCGCTCCTTTCTGGCTCTTTCTGAAGATGATGGAATGGTACTCCCCTGCCGGGTCGCTGTCTGCCGTCTTCACCGGGGAAAAGCCACCCTCCCCCATCCGGGAAGGGTGGCTTTGAACCCGCTCGGAATTACTCGGCGTTCTCCAAGAGGATAAAGCAGTGGATAACCTTTGCGGCCTGCGCTCTGGTAGACAGGCCCTGGGGCGCCAGCGTTCCGTCGCCCAGACCGTTGATCAGGCCGTTTTCAACCGCCCAGTCCATGGCATCCACGGCGAAGCTGCTGATCTCGCCGCTGTCCGCGAAGGCATCCAGGTGGCTGGAACCGTCAGATTCCGTCTTGGTATCGCTCATCCGGTAGAGCATGGTCATCATTTCCTCCCGGGTGATGACCGCGTCGGGAGAGAAGGTGATGGCGGAGGTGCCGTTGATGACGCCGATGCTGGCCAGATAGATGGCGGCATCCGTGTACCACTCGTCCTTCAGATCGGTGAAGGGGTTCTCCAGGCCTTCCAGCTTGGATTCGTCCACATCCAGATAGCGGTAGAGGATGGTGGCCAGCTGGGCACGGGTCATCGTCAGGTCGGGCGCAAAGGAATTGCCGCCCACGCCCTTCATCAGGTCGGCCTCGAGTACATAGGCCACATGCTCATAGTACCAGGCATTGGGATCAAGGTCGGTGAAGGCGGTGACCTGCGTATCGCCGCAGACCGTGCAGACGCCGTTGACATAGCTGTGGCCGGTGGCGGGGATAACCGTACCCTTGGCGATTCTGGCGCCGCAGGACTTGCAGTAGGTGTCGCCGGTATAGCCGTCCTCTGTACAGGTGGCCGCCTTGGCGTTGCGGATTTCCGTCTGCCGGTGATAGCAGCCCACGGGCACCGAGCCGCCGCCGGAAGTACAGACAATCTCGTCCCGGTCGCGCACGCGGATACGGGCGTAGCTGTCATAGGCAATTGCGTAGGTGTCGTCATAGGAGGCAAGACCGGTGGCCTCAATGCTGCAGCCGGTGGCCAGGTTCTCAATGGCCTTTTCGGCGGTGATATAGCCGTCGATGAACACACGGGCCACTTCGCCGGAGCTGTCCTGGACATAGATGGATTCCACCAGGCCGTTGGCCATGGTGATGTTCACAACGCTGCCCTTCACAGTGACCAGCATACCCTCAACAGAGCGGCTGTTGAGCTGAGCGGCGGTGATGACGGTGGGCGCCACGGGCTCGGCCTCGCCAACCTTTTCAATGGAGCTCACACTCAGCTGAATCTCACCCTGGTAGGCGCTGGTGGTGCCGGAGATGCGGACCACGTCGCCCAGCTTATAGCTGCCGTCAACGGGGAAGATATTGATGCCGCCGGTTTCATCCTGCACATAGATGCAGTCAAAGAAGGCGGTCTCCTTGTCGTAGCCGGAGGCGTTGGAGGTTACCACACCCTGGATGGTGTACTTGTAGCCCAGTTCGCTCTGGCTCTTCACCTCGGAGATGGGGGTAATCTCAGCGGGATTGAGCACCTCAAACAGGTTCTCACAGAAGGTGTTGTTGGCGTTTTCGGCGGGAATCTTCAGGTCATAGTCGTTCATGAAGGCGGAACCGGAGACAAGGATCATACCCTTGCCCTCCTGCTGCTCCATGGCCATGACCAGCAGGCGCTCGTCGCCCTCAGCGTAGGGATACTTGACGGTATCGCCGCCCAGGCCGTCGCTGTCAGCGTCCTTGGAGATGGTAATGCTGTTGGCGTAGAGCACGGGAGAGACGGTGTCGGGCAGCACGGTGGAGACCGCGCCGTCGCCGTCCACCGCGTAGACGGAGGAGCCGCCGTAGTAGCTGAACAGGTCCGCATCCGTCAGGCCGGCGGTGAGGGCGTTCTCGCCGTAGGCATTCAGGGACAGGCTGAAGGAGGCATCCTCATAGGTGCCGTCGTCGGCCAGACGCAGGGAGGAGCCCAGCGCCTCCAGCACCCTGTTCTGCGTTGCGGCCACATGAGGCTCCGCCTTGTCATTGCTGTCGCCGCTGCCGGTGATGATCAGCGCGCCGCCGCTGTTGTGGAATGCGGTCAGGGCTGCCAGCTCCTCTTCGGAATAGTCCTTCGCCTCGGACAGACGGCGGGAAGGCGTGTTGAGGACAATGGCAGTGTACTTTTCGGTGTCGCCGCAGGCGGCAATGAGGGCCTCGGAGGAGGTCAGCAGCTCCACACGGATGGCGGACTGGTTGGCCAGGGTGGTGAAGTTGTTCATGAGGTCCTTGTTGTAGCCGCTTACGTACTCGTTGCTGTGGGAGGCGTCAACGCCGATGTAGGTCAGGGACGCCGCGTCCTGAACGTCCAGCTCCACGGAGGAGGAGAACATATACTCCTTGCTCTCCAGCTCCATCACCACGGTCACGGTGATGGTGGACAGCTTGGCAGCGTCGGGCGTATAGTCCCAGGTCAGGTCCAGCGTGCCGCCGGCGGTCAGGGTGCGGGTGGTGGTGTCGACCCACAGAACCTGGGAGCCGTTGGTGGTATAGGTCACGCTCTTGACCAGGGCGTCGGAGTCCTCGCTGTTGTACAGCTGGGTGTTGATGGACACCGCCTCGCCGGTGACGGGCGTGGAGGTGCTGGCGCTCACGCCGGAGATGCCCAGCATCAGGCTGTCGCCCACCCACACGGGAGCGGTGACGGCCAGGTCGCCGTCGGCCTGGGTGACGCGGACATAGTAGTAGGAGTACTCGGGCGTCAGCTCGGCGGTCAGAATGCCGGTGGCCAGCTCATCGGGATCATCCCAGGTGTAGGCAACCTTGCCGGAGTTGACAATCAGCTCCACCTTGGCGATGGAATCCGTGTCGTCGGGGTCCATGACGGTGACCTCAAAGCTCAGCTTATCGGGGACGGTCTCAATGATGGTGCCCATGGGCAGGTCATTGACCATGTAGCCAATCTCAAGGTTCTTGTCCTCGGTGGAGTAGACGCGGTAATTGCGGATGGCGTCGTAGATGGCCTCCTCGGTGAAGGTCTCCGCCAGAACCACGTCACGGGCGTCGTTGGCGTTGCCCCACTTGCCCTTGTGGTTGTCCTGGTTGTTGGTGGGGGCCAGATGCCAGCCCTTGTCCAGCGCCAGGGTGTACTGCTCATAGCTGGGATAGTAGCCGCTGCTGCCAATCTGGCCTTCGCCGTTGCCTACCTCTACCAGGTAGATGCGGCTGTCAACCTCGGGGCTCCAGTAGCTGAAATCGGTGAAGTTGCCAAAAGTGCTGCCCGGGTGGTTGAACTGGGTGATGGAATCCACGCCCTCAGGCTGGGACAGCAGGTCATAGTAGGCCCGCATGCCGGCGTCAGCGGTCTTGTTGTTCAGCGTGGTGTTGTTGCGGGAGACGATGCCCTCGGTCACAAAGGTGTTCATGTGGCCGGGACCGCCCGACCAGGTCATCTCAAAGCCGGCAATGGCAATTACCTTGGACTGGCTGTCATTGAACTCGGCAATGGTGTTCTTGTAGGTGCTCCAACGCTCCTGGCTGTACTCGGTGGCCTTGCTCAGGTCGTAGAGCGCCTCCTCGGGGTTGGCCTCGCCGGACTTGTCAAAGTAGTTGGAGTGGTCGGTAAAGGCCACAAAGTCCACATTGGCCTCCTCGGGCAGCTCCGCAATGTACTCCAGTGCGCCGCTCAGGGTGCCGGAGCCGTCGGAGTACTCGCCGTTGTGGGAGTGGAGCTGGCCGAAGTAGAGCTGATAGTCAGACTCGCCCACGGTAAAGTTCCAGGTCTTGCTGGTGCTCTTGCCGTCGGCACGGGTGACCGTGACCGTGACGCTAACACGGCCGTCCGCCATGTCCGCGTCAGGCTTGTAGGTCAGCTTGCCGTCCGCAAGGACCGCTTCCACGGTCTCGCCGTTCACCGTCATGGTAACGGTGGGGTTCTCGCCCACATTGGTGAGAACAGCGGAAATTTCGGGACGCTTGTCCTCTCTGGTCTGAGAATTGGCAGCAGGAGAAACCTGGGAGATGCCGGGCTCATCCTTGACCTCAATCTCCACGGCGGAGTTGATGGCCACGTCCTTGTTGTCAAGGCCGGTCACCGTGATGACCAGCTTTTCGCCGGTGATCATCTCAGCGGGAATGGTGGCGGTATAGCGGCCGTCAGACACCGTGCAGGTCAGCTCGGTGTCGCCCAGGGTGACCTTCAGCTCCTTCACGCCGAAAAGGGCGTCCACGGTGAAGTGGAGCAGGTATCTCTGGCCGGCATAGGCAGGCGCCAGATTGCCGAACACAGCCTGGGGATCATTGACGACGCCGTCGGTAATCTTGTCGCTGGAGCAGGGATAGAAGTGGTAGGTAAACACGTCACGGTCGGTAACGGCGTACATGCCCCAGGTGGTGAAGCCGCCCGAGAAGTACTGCAGATACTGGGTGTTTCCGTCAAACATGGCAGTTCTGCTGCCCATTCTGTAGCCGCCGTTGTACTCGCTCACAATCCAGTCGGCATCCTCGGTGGCCTCCTGGGCGTAGAAGGCGTTGTTGCCGGTGCCCGTGGAGCACAGATAGCCGAAGGACTCGTTGTGGAAGCGGTAGTACTCGCCGTTCTTCTCCACGGTGAAGATGACTGCGCCGTTGTCGCAGTTGGCCTTGCCGTCCTGAATCACGGCTCCGGCAGAGGCGATGGAGCAGGTATACACGTCAGAGATGTCACCCTCCATGCCGGAGAGCACGCCCTTGGCAGCCTGGTTGAAGATGACAACCTGGTCGTTCTCCTCAGGCAGACCGGGCCGCTCCTGGCCGTCCAGCTTGTAGATGCACACCGGCTTCTGGGAACCCTCGCCGTAGCAGGAGAAGATGCCGATGGTATTGTAGCGGATGGTGTTGGCCTTCTTGTCAATTTTGGAGGTAATGTTGGCGCTGCCGTCCTCATCAATGGTGATGGTGAAGGAGGCGTTGACGTCCTTCTCCGCCTGAGTGCGGAGCAGGTTGCCGCTGTCGGGAGAGGCGTAGAGATAGCCGGCGTCGTCGCCGTTGGTGGCGTACAGCGCGAAGGTGCCCTCCTCCACGCCGGACTCCAGGGTGATAATCTGGGCAAACTCATCATAGCTGAGCTTGTCGTATGCCTTGATAACGGTGGCCTGGTCGCGGTTGTTTTCCTTCTGAGAGGTGCCCAGCGCGTAGTCCAGGTCTCTGGTGACAATCAGAATCTGATCGCCGGAGACCAGCTGGGAGACGTCCGTCACCAGCTGGGCCTGATCTTCTCCCAGGACAGGGGGCACATAGATGGTGTACTCGAAGGACACCTCGCGGCTGTCTTCCATGTCCGTCTTTGTGGCCTTGACGGTAAAGACGCTGTCCTCCGTAATGGCGATGGGGCCGGTATACTCGGTCCACTCCACACTGTCATTGACCTTATAGAGGATGGTGGCGCCCTCGGTGGAGCAGGTGAAGGAGATTTCCGTGCCCGAATAGACCTCGCCGGGCTTCACGTCCGCCTTGGGGGCCGCTACCACATTGGAAGGCTGGGCGGTTCCGGTGACCCGGTAGAACTGGATACCGGCTGTCTCCTCGTTGGAGCTGTAGGAGGCGGTCCAGCAGGCTCTGGCAGCGTCCCACTGAAGCTTGCCGCCCATATTGCCTCCGGCATAGAACAGCCCGCTCTTTCCATCCACAGCGCTCAGATTCCAGAAGATCTCATCGCTGCCCAGGGTGATATTGGGTCCGTTTATCTGGGCGAGATATCGGCCATCCGACGAGGCAAAGCTGTACCCGCCGCTTTCGCCTACGCCCACGGTCCAGATATTCTCTTCCCCATAGCCGGAGAGCTTGTTGTCGGCAGTGAGAATCAGCTCCGTTCCGGCCAGGTTCAGGTTGCTGTCCTCAGACACAAACTGGCTGGACAGACCCATGCCGGAGGTGGGATTGTAAATCAGCACCTGGTCGCCTGCGGTCAGCGTGTCCGTAAAGCCGCCGCTGCCCGCCGCGTAGAACTGGAAAACATAGGCCCCAGAGGTGCCGCTGCGGTATGTGGTGAAGTTCCCGTTATAGTACTCCAGGTCCAAATAGGAGCTGCCCACATTGTGCACATAGAAGCCGCTTCCGTCCTCCAGAGCCTCCATGGTCCACTGACCATTGGCGGTAGAGTCGCTGGAAAAGGCCAGCTGGTTGAAGCTGGTGGCGGTCAGGTACTCGCCGGCCTCGTTCTGGAAGCTGTATTTCCCCTCGCTGTCCACCGTGACAAACAGCTGAACCATATCGCTGGTGACGGTGAGCTGGCCAGCTTCCACCGTGCCGGGCGTGGACTCCAGCTGGTTACCGTCGGCAATCCCGGTGAGAACCGTGCCGCTCTCGGGGTGGTAGACGTACACCACAGCGCCGTCTCCCACATTGTCCGTCAGAGCGGCCGTCGCGCCGGTGGAGGGCGCGGGATCCTCCGACGGATCAGGGGTGGGCGTAGGCTCCGGTGTCACAGGCGGCTCGCCGGGGTCCGGAATCTCGGAAGGTGTGGCGTCGGGATCAAGAACCCAGAATCCCAGCGTCTGCTCTTTGGTATTGCCGGTGGTGTTCTCATAGGCCCGCCAGTCAGGGGCGCCGGTATAGACCCCCAGATAGCGGGTGGTGCCGTTGCTGTCCTCGGTGGACAGGTAACCGGTCTCGCCAAGAGCCCAGACCGCGGCAGTCTCGCCAATCCGGACACAGTTGTTCTTGTTTCCAGAGATATCAATGTACAGATATCCGCCGCCGGTCTGAAGGGTGTAGCCGCCCTCCACGGCCGTAATGGACCAGCCGTAGTCCGAGCTGCCTCCGGCGGTAGTCAGCGTAGTGCCGTTGACCACGCCGATATCGCCCAGAGGCTCGGAGAGCTCTCCCTTCCCTGCCGTTGGCAGGACATAGGTTACGTCCCCCTTGGTCATGGTGACGGCGACAGTGTCGTCAGGGGTAATCTCCTCCAACGACACCTTGGTCCAGGCAGTGGCGGAGGCATCCTCCGCAAGTGCCCCAAGGGGAAGCATGGAAAAGGATATCGCGATTACGAGCAGACATGATAGTACTTTTTTCGCTATACTTTTCATTTTTTCCTCCTTCTCAGACGTAATGAACGATTCAGGGCCCAAACCATTCGGGTAAAATTATTCTAGCATTTTCGATATTAAAAGAATATCCCCATATGTCTGTTTTGATTATTTTTTACAATTTTTGCAGACTAATGGCCGTCATTTTTACAAAAACCAAACGAAAGCAAAAAAAGCATTCCGTCTGACAGAAACGTCAAAATTAGAAACCTTAAACTCTAAATCAGGTAAAATATCTAAAATTTGAACGACAAAAATTTGGTGCCGCCGTTTCATAAAAAAGCAGAAAAAACCGTTCTTTTTCCAAAATTACGCTTTTACGGACGATATAGCGCAGAAAAAATTCGATTTCCGTACTATTTTCTCTCCTGTAATTTCGACAGCGCAGTATCGGATAGTATCTAAGACTCTAAGGTAGTGCGGTGGAGGTATGGAGCAGGAGAAGAGTGGTAATGGTATAAGCGTAACGTAACCGTCAAATCTCCGAGCGGATAAAAAGGCCGCCATCTCAGTGCATAAGCACTGAGATGGCGGTCGGCATTTTTGTTATGGTTTTGGAATTCTGCATTCCTGGGGTGCGTTCGCCGGGAAGAAAGATTCCGCCCAGGCTTCATCCCTCTGGCTCAGGGCAGGTGCGGTGTTCAGGAGCCAAACCAGGTAGCGGTAGGGGGCCAGGTCATTCTCCTTTGCGGTCTCAATCAGGCTGTAGACCACGGCGCTGGACTGAGCGCCGGCGGGAGTGTTGGAAAAGAGCCAGTTCTTCCGGCCCATCACAAAGGGCTTTATGCTGCGCTCGGCACGGTTGTTGGAGAGCTCCAGCCTGCCGTCCTCCAGATAGCGCACCAGGTAGGGCCACTGTTCCCGCAGATAGTGCAGCGCCTTGCCCAGGGCGGACTTGGGCGCTGTTTTGGCGCTGGCCTCATTTGCCCATGCCAACAGAGCGTCCAGAACCGGTTTCTCCAGTTCCAGCCGCTTGGTATAGCGTTCTTCCAGTGTCAGGTCCGCGAGAGACTGCTCCAGCTGAAACAGCCGGGTGCAGCAACACTCACCGGCTGCCGCCAGAGAATCCTGCCGTTTTTCTTTCGGCAGCGTCTGCAGCGCCTCGTCAAATTTTCGCCTGGCATGGGCCCTCGTCGTCGCAAGCTCCATATCCCTCGCTCCGCCGTATACGGCAGAGCTCCCTCATTCCGCTGCTCCTCCTCTCCAGCCGTGACCCGCGTTGCTGGGCTCACGGCTGGTTTTGCGTGCTCCGCCTTCCGGCTGGGCTGGTACTCGTACAGGACAAGGGGCTGTTCGGCACAGCCGCTGGTCCGGTGGAGCCACATGTAGGACTTGCTGGCAGAAGTCCTGTCCGGTTCTTTCAGCCCCTGCCGCTGGAACTCCTGCTCCAGACGGCACAGCGGAGAGTACATGACGAATTTCTGCGTCATGATATGGGCCACCGCCTCCGGGGAAGCAAAGCTGCCCGGGCGGCACCTCCGACACCGTCTGTTCAGATGCAGCTTGAGAAAGGGTCAATTAAAGAGTAATCACCCGGAAAACAGCAGTCAAAACCTCCGGCTAAGCCGGAGGCTTGATTAAGCCCTATAAGGGCATAATACAGACAATGCCCCTAAAGGGGGCCTGAAAAGGTCTGCCAACTGCATTGCTTTTTCAGGCCACCCCTTAAGGGGTATTATTTTTATGCCTTTGTCTGCTTGCTACCCGTAAACGGGTCAATGTATTCCTTTATGCTCATCTGGTCTGCCAACTGATCTTCTTGCAACTGCTGTTTGATGTACTCCTGTATCTGCTTTTTATTGCGTCCTACTGTATCCACATAGTATCCTCTCGCCCAAAAATGCCTGTTCCCATATTTGTATTTGAGGTTTGCATGTCTGTCAAAAATCATTAAACTACTCTTCCCTTTCAAATATCCCATGATCTGCGATACGCTGTATTTCGGTGGAATACTGATCAACATATGAATATGATCGGGACATGCGTTTGCCTCTATGATCTCTACTCCTTTTTGTTCACACAACTTCCTGAGTATAAATCCTATATCTGCTCTTATCTCTCGATATATTACTTGTCTGCGATATTTTGGTGCAAACACAACATGGTATTGACATCGCCATTTCGTGTGCTCTAAACTGTTTATGTCTTTCATACGAAGACCTCCTCGATATTTTAGGTTAGGTTGGCAGACCTTAACTCTAATCTATCGGGGAGTCCTTTTTTGTCCATAGCTATAAGCTCTTTATCCACTGGCAGAGCCAGTGGTTCTTAAGCAAAAGAAAAACCCTAGAGCCGTTGAGGCTCTAGGGTTTCATCTTGGCAGCGGGAGAAGGATTCGAATTAGCCAAACAGCCTTTTATCTCATTTTTTCTTCAATTATATAGGCCTGTTCAACTGTTTTGTGGCATACTTGAGAAGATTTAGCTGTTAGATTGTACCGTTTGCTCCCAACTCACCTTGACCGCTTAAGGGAAAATAAAGGGAAAACTTTGAGGCAGATATCTTTCAAAGCAGGGCAGCTCTTCAACGATAGACAGTCTTTCTCTATCATCCGTTTGCCTGCTGCAAATAGAATTCACTCTCCGCGACCCTGGTCACAAAATCATACTCCAGCTTTGTAGCTTTTGAGGGAATGATGTTATAGCGTTTACAGACAGAGCGAAAGTAGGTGAGAAATTCACAGTCTTCGTTGTTCAGCGGCGCAACCCAGCCATGAACCGCACCATGCTCTTCCATGTTCTGAAGATAAGAACGCTTCTGTTCCAGCATACTTGGTTACGCCTCCTTACTGATATTCTGCAATGATGTATTCTGCTGCGTCCTCCCATATAATCAGCCGGAACGGATCATAAGACCCCAGCGGCATCGCACCAAACTCCCGTATATAGTATTCCCGCAATTCAGTGGTCTTTGCCTTGAAAAACAGGACACCCCCAAAACCAGCCTCAACAGACACAGCCGCCGCATGGGCAAAGAGCGCTTTGGCAATCCCAATATATTTTTTCTCTCCACCCCTGGTGCGCAGCAGGTTCGCATTGCTGTGACCGGCGCTCTCCAAATAAATAATCTCAACAGCAAGTCCCTTTTCATCAAGGGTATAGGACATCAGCCCCAGCAGCTCAGCATTGTCTCTGCGCCGCAGCGCCACCTTGTTGGGCCTCTCCTGCACTGCCTGGGAAGTCCACTGTGTCTGCCAATCCCCAGTCTGTATCAAATATTTAAAGGCTGAAGAGGTAACCATTACAGGAATTTTTCTGAAGCATCAGTATTCCAAAGAAATAGATTTTCCAGCAATCAGTCCACCCTTTTTCGACCGCAGTTTATCACAATTTTGTGTAGTTAACAAGTGCAGAACCTTTCAAACAGATTGGAATAATACGCATATCCTCTCATCCATTATTTTGAGCTAAAAACGCCATGAATACAGGTAAAATCATTAAAAAGTTTTGGAAATTAGCTGCTTTTAATTTTTATCTCCAGCTTCTGATACTTTTTAATAATTTTTGACTGTATTTCACTTAAGTTTTACCTATATAGTAAGGATAAGACGGAAATCCCATCTCTTCGTACCCTCATACATTTGGAGTAGGCAACCGTTATTGGAGTAGAACAAATAAGCCGGAACAATAGTGCCCCGTCGGGAACAGAGTCCCCCACCGTTCCTGACGGGGCAGTTAGGTTAAGATGAAACTCCTTACGGCCAAGAATTCCATAAGGAACTTTTCTTACACCCTATCTCGTATTTACTTGTCCTTTTGGCAGAAGCGCATCAGGATGGTGGCAACCTCAGCACGGGTGGCAGTGCCCTGAGGATCCAGGGTGTTGCCGCTCTTGCCGGTGAGGATGCCCTCGCCCACAGCCCAGGCCACAGCCTCAGCAGCCCAGTCGGAAACGGAAGCGCCGTCGGTAAAGACGGTCAGGTCGCCCTTCTCGCCCTGGGCCTGCTCGTTCATGGCCGCGTAGCGGTACAGGATAACAGCCAGGGACTCGCGGGTGATGGCAGCGTCAGGGGCAAAGGTGGTGTCACTGACACCGGTGACGATGCCGTTGGCAGCCGCCCATGCCACCGCGTCGGTGTACCAGGTGCCGTCGGCCACGTCGGCGAAGAAGCACTCGCCGGCCTCAGGCTCTCCCTCCAGACGGTAGAGCACGGTCACCAGCATGGAACGGCTCATGGAGAGCATGGGGCTGAAGGCAGTCTCGCTGGTGCCGTTCATCAGGCTCTGCTCGGTGACGTACTTCACAGCCTCGGTGTACCAGACGTCAGAGGGCACGTCGGTGAAGCCCTCCTCGGTCTCACCGCCCTCGGCGGACTTGAACAGCGCTTCGATGGTGTGCTTGGCGCCAACCTTCTCGAAGGTATACTCGGACACCGCGCCCACGGACACGCCGTCCACCAGCACGTCGGCAATCACATAGCCCTCATTGGCCTTAATGGTGAAGGTCTTGCCTGGCCATGCGGGAGAAGCTCCAGCGCTATGATGCCCTGGAAAAGAATAAAGCGGCTTATCTGGAGCGGGTCAGTGAGCGGCTGATTGTCATCTGGAACGAAGAGTTGAGCGCCCTGTGTGCGGGATATGAGCAGGCCGATGAAGCGGCGTGCGGCGACATGAAAGCCGCTGTACAGGCCTATGATGCCCCGGAAGAACAGAAAGAACCCTTCCTGAACCGGCTTCAGCAGCGGGTGGAGGAGATTTGGTCGGCGGAGGATGGGGCGCTCTTTGAAAAGCTGTACCTGGCCACCGACATAACGGATTCTGATGCAGTAGCGAAGGCCCTGGAAGAGATTAAGCAGACAGCCCGCACTGCCGCTTCGGAGCGGTATATTTCCGCACTGGAGACCTGCACCGAAAAGGAGATTCACAAGGCGCGGCTGTTCCGACTGGGTGTCCGCCCCAGGGTGTATGGGATAATCGGCGGAACATTTTTCCTGCTGGGGGTGTCCAACCTCTTCTTCCTGCATCTGGGCATCCTCGCTACAATTCTGTGTATCGTGGTCAGCATCGTATTTGCCGTACTCTACACAGACCTGTCCGACCCCTGGGATAAGCTGACCTTAAAGGGGACAGTGTTTCACCCGGTGCTGACCTCCGGCCTGCCCCAGCCCAAAAAACAGGTCCCCTCCTTTGTCATCGCACTGCTGATTACCGCCGTTCTCACCGGCCTGTGGATGGTCAAGGGAAACAATCTGTTCCACGGTAAGGATACACCCTCTGTTTCTGACCCGGTGGAGACGACCAACGGTCTGGATTTTACGGAGGATCCCACACAGACTCCCGATTCGGAGGATATTGATGCTCAGCTGGCCCGTGACAGGCTGGACTACATGGTGATTGGCGCAGACGGCAACAGCTATAACCGCTATCTGGGACTCAACCGCCTGGTATACTGGTATTATGATGACACAGTGGATGAGGAGGGAACTGCGGAATTGGCCGCCCTGAATCTGGACGCGAACAATTTGGCTGCCATTTTCGACTATGCAATCTCTCACGGGATTGATGCCAACGAGTATATTGCCGCATATTCTGATGATCCGGACGCAAACATAGCCTCTGAGCCGACAGAGCCGGAGGACACGGGGGAGAATATCATGCCTCCGGAGATAATGCCGGAAGAGCTGTCCGCTGCCATTGCCTCGGTGTTACCCGCCGAAATCGGTACGTTCAGAACAGGAAGCGGCGTCATGGACTATGAAGGGGAGCCTGGATATGTCCGCATTTCTCATTGCGAACTGAACTCCACCGCTCCGGCCATCTTTGATGTCTCCATGGTTACCGCTGAAGTCCTCATGCGCTGGACTGACGCATATGCCTGGGAGCTGGAGAGTATCCGGTTTGACGGCAGCGTCCGGCTGGGGATAGCGGGGAGCTATACCGTATCCAACTTTGGTGAGACCCGAAGCGCCGATGTCACCATAGGCTCCGATGCAGCGCTTGATTCAGACGGCAGCCTTGTCTTCCAGAATGTCACCGTTCATCTCGGCGATTATATGGCGGAGACCAGTCTGACCGTCGAAGTCATGGATGACCCCGGCAGCATAGTTGCAACGCTGGAAACCGGCTCTGTTTACCAGGGGCACACCCCGGACAACACGTTCTATCTCTACTTTGATGCAGATATGATGCCCACATTCTTCTACGATGACCCTTGAACAGACAGTTTCCGTTCTGACGGCAAATAGAAGTATATATTATAATCATGAAGCCCAGAGAGCAGTCGCTCTCTGGGCTATCTCTTTATCCGGAGGTCATGATTATGAATGTACTGCTGGTAGTACCAATGGAGCCGCCCAGACGGGTGGAAATTGAAAACTCCCTGGAGAGCATGCAGGCCGTGGTGGGCGGCCCTATCCAGGCAGTGTACCCCTTCGACGAGCCGGTGGCCCTGGTCTGCAATGATGAGGGCAAACTCCTGGGCCTGCCCCTCAACCGCTGCCTGCACCTGGAGGACAGCGGAGCCATCTACGATGTGATTGCCGGCACCTTCTTCCTCTGCGCCGCCCCGCCGGACAGCGAGCACTTTGAGAGCCTGACAGAGGAACAGCTGGCCCGGTACACGGAGCGGTTCCGCACCCCGGAGTTTTTCGTACCAAAGGGGGCGGAGGGATGATAGAACATCTGCTGGAGAGCGAGAAGCGGTTCGGGGAACCGGAGTACAGCCGTGCCACAGCGGAGATCCTTCAGGCCTCTGAGGCCCTGGCCCAACGCCTGGACACAGAGGGAGCCGCATGGCTGGAAAAGCTCTCTGAGAGCTATATCCGGCGGGAGCAGGCCATCATGGAGGGCGCTTTCCGGGAGGGCTTCTGCCGGGCTGCCCTGCTGGCGGTGGACGTGCTGGCCTATCGGTCAGAGCAACTAGAAGATAACAGCTGAGCCCCAGGGGAGACCCTGGGGCTTTTGTCATACCTGGAGGTGTTCATGGACAAACAATTTGCCAACGTACAGGCCCTGGTGCACAGTCTGGCCCGCTGTAACTCCGGGGTGCTGTATCCCCATGTATTCCTGGATTACGACAGCTGGCAGCGCCTGCCCTGGATCTGGGAGGACGGTCTCCCCTCCCGCCTGTCAGCCGTATGCGAGGCTGAGAAGCGCATGGATGCCCTGTACCGTCAGGCGGAAGAGAAATTCCGGCGCTATACAGACCCCCACTCGCCGGACAGCTTCCTGCTCCGCTTCCAGTCCGCGCTGAGCGGTCACCTGTCGGAACTGCGGGAAGCGCTGGGCCGCTGCCGCACCCAGGAGACTGCCGCCATAGTCAACCGCATCGGTGCACTGCTCTCTCCCGTCCCGGTGTTCCGGGACATGGAACAGGTCAACCGTGAACTGACAACAGCACACCCACTGCCGGAGGCAGCCAGCTACCACCAGTGGATCAACTATGTGCAGTATGACCCCTCAGAGTCAGAGGAGGGGCTGATGAAGCTGGTGGCCAAGGCCTTCACCCGCCACGGCTATGACCTTCTGTCCGCCATCCAGCACCTGGAGGAGGATGCGGCACACCAGCTGAGCACATTCCAAAATACCTTTGATGCCCGGGCGGCTCTGAGCATCAGCGAGCACATCACCGCTCCGGTACAGGCCAAGCTCCCTATCCTGCGGGAACTCCTGGAGCGGAACTCCAACTCATAATCAGAAAGGATGAGCACTATGTCAGAACGCACCTTTGTCTGCGACATCTGCGGCCGTGAGCGGCCATGGGAGGAGCATACCGAATTCGACGGTCAGAATCTGTGTGAGAGCTGCCTGGATAACAATACCGTCTGCTGCTGCGAGTGCGGGGAACGCCTCTGGGCAGACGACAATTCGGGTACCCGGGATGTCCCTCTGTGCCAGCATTGCTATGATGAGAGCTATACCAGCTGCTGCCGGTGCGGGCAGCTTCTGCGGGAAAGCGAGGCCTATTATGAATCAACTGATGAGTATGATGAGCGGCCCTATTGTTCCAGTTGTTACCATACCTTGGATAAAGACCAGAGCATCCATGACTATTACTATAAGCCGAAAGCCGTTTTCCACGGGAAAGGCCCCCGGTTCTTCGGCGTGGAGCTGGAAATTGACGGTGCGGGTGAACGTACATCTAACGCCCTTGCGCTTCTGAATATCGCCAACCAGGACGGAGACTTCGCCTACATCAAGCATGACGGCTCCCTCAACGACGGGCTGGAGCTGGTGACCCACCCCATGTCCCTGGACTGGCAGCTTCACAGAATGCCCTGGGCACAGCTGTGCGAAAAGGCGGTGGAGCTTGGCTATCTCAGCCACAGAACGGCTACCTGCGGCCTCCATGTCCACATCAGCCGCAGTGCCTTCGGCTTGGATGAGGCTGCCCAGGACAGCGCCATTGCCCGGGTGCTCTACTTCTTCGAGAAGCACTGGGAGGAGCTGCTCAAGTTCAGCCGCCGCACACCCCGCCAGCTGGAGCGTTGGGCCGCCCGTTACGGATACAAGGAGCAGCCCGCCGAGCTTCTGGACTACGCCAAGAAGGGCTATCACGGCGGACGGTACACCTGCGTCAACCTCCAGAATGATGCTACCGTGGAATTCCGAATGTTCCGCGGTACTCTGAGGCCCAACACCATTCTGGCTACTCTGGAGCTGCTGGACCGCATCTGTGACATGGCCCTGTGTCTCACCGATGATGAGCTGAAAACGGTGGCATGGACCAGCTTTGCCGCCGGCATCTCCAAGGACAGCTACCCGGAGCTGATTCAGTATCTGAAGGAGCGGACGCTCTACGTCAACGAGCCGGTGGAAAGCGAGGCGGATGCGTAATGTGTTGTCTGTTCGGATTCATTGACTGCGGCCGCACGCTGAGCGCCCGCCGCAAGACCATGCTCATACAGGCTCTTGCCGCAGAGAGCGAGGCCCGGGGCACTGATGCGGCGGGTATTGCCTACAACTCCGGCGGTAGGCTCAGGCTTTACAAGCGGCCCGTTCCCGCTCGGAAATGCGGCTTCCGCATCCCGGATGATGCAAGGGTCGTTATGGGGCACAGCCGTATGACCACTCAGGGCAAGGCCAAATATAACAAAAACAACCATCCCTTTTCCGGGAAAGTACCCGGAACGCGGTTTGCACTGGCCCACAACGGCGTGCTCTATAATGACCACATCCTGCGTGCGGAGAAGCACCTGCCACACACCGGAATCCAGACGGACAGCTATGTGGCGGTGCAGCTCATTGAACAGCAGAGAGCCCTCACACCGGACAGCCTGAAGTACATGGCTGAATCGGTGGAGGGCTCTTTTGTCTTTACCGTGCTGGATGACAGGGACACGCTTACCTTCGTCAAGGGGGACAACCCCCTCTGCCTGCTCCACTTTCCCGGCCCGGACCTCTATGTGTATGCCTCCACGGAGGAAATCCTGCGGAAGGCGCTGAACCGCACCTGGCTGGGCAGAATGTTTTCCACAGAGGTGGAGGTGGATGGTGGAGAAATCCTGACCATCCGGACGGATGGGAGCCGCCGGACAGACCGGTTCCGGCAGCAGGAGTCCTGGCCTTTCTATGGTTGGTATCCCCCGCCGGTCCGGTACAACGCCCAGTCCCACTATCTCCGGACGCTGAAGAGTGTGGCCTCTACCTTCGGGTACAGCCCGGCACACATTGACGCCATGCTGGACGAAGGCTGGACCACTGACGAAATCGAGGAGGCTCTCTATGAGACCGGGATGCTCTGACGTCCGGGATGTTTCGTTGTCCCGGCTGCTGGCGGTAATGAGCAGCCGGCAGCCCCACGGCCGCTTCCTGTCCAGAGAGGACACCGGCTGGACCGCTCTGGACAACACCACCGGGGATGCCTGGACAGAACATTTCCGGCACAGGCGGTCCGCACTCCGATGGCTCTCCTGTTTCCCGTCGTCTCATTGGGGTATACCTCTGTGAGACCAGCAAAAAGTGTCCCGATAGGGTCGGTTTTCCGGTTTTGAAGCGTCTCAAAACGGAAAGTTGCCCTAATGGGACTGCTTTACTGGCTCAGGCTGTCCGGCCGGTGATCTCCCTTAGAGCCAAACAGGCAGAGCCGGTTGGCCTGATAGCTGTTGACCAGAGCCGCCATTTCCTCAATCAGACGCTCCGCGCTGTACCTCCCCTTCTGCGGCTATTGTTCCATAGAAGCAGGCGGAAATCTAACGGGCAGTATAGGTCTGCTTCGGACTTCTGGGGTGGTCGGGAATTGAGAGTTGGAGGGCGCCAGACTGAACCAGGGGCTCCACATACCGGCGGATGGCATACTGGGTGGAGGCAATGCCAAGGAAGCTGGAGATCTCCTTGCGGGTACGAGGGGTCGAGCAGAAGGCCAGCAGGCCTTTCTCATCTTCGGGAACCGCTTTGTCCGGCTGCTCCTCGTGGGGATTCCGGTCGTTATACAGCGTAACGGAGAAGGTACTGCGGCTGTCCTGGAACAGCGGCTCAGGCAAACCGGCTTCGGCCATGGCCCGGCGGATACGAGGGATACCGGAATAGCGGTTTTCCGTCTGGCCCAGCGCCTCCATGGCGGTGACCAGGAAGGGGTTTCGGGTATCCGGCTGCACCTTGCCCAGCTGATCAAGCGTCAAACGTCCATAGAGGCCGCCGGGGCTGTGTACCTCCATACGGTCGGAAAACATGGTGAGCTGGATGGGCATGTTCTCCGTGTAGCGGCTGTAGTCCCGGTGAACCAGCGCGTTAAGCACTACCTCGCGCACGGCATCCATGGGGTACTCCGGGATATCCACCCGCTTCCCGGTATTCTGTTCTACCCGGAGTGCGGTGCGCATGTTGCTGTTGACAAAACTCACGGCTCCATCCAGCAGCTCTGGCAGATTCCCCTCCAGCCGCTTGCTGTCGGAAAACCGCTGTCCTTGACTGTCCACCTGCCCCAGCTCCGTACCGGGAACTCTGGAGGCGATGATGGAAAGCTGAGGGAAGTAGGCCTGGGGATAGGCGCTGAACAGAAGAACGGCTGCCAGCGTGACCTTCCCATTGCGGGTGATGCCGGTCAGTTCATAGAGCTGTTCCAGCGGCACCGCCGCAAAATTGGGGCGGTCCAACTTCCGTTTCAGCAGATACTGCTCCACCTGAGCCTGATCCAGTGACGCCGGAGTAATCTCCTCCACCGGTCGGATATCGTCCCGGTAATTCCGGCGATACGCCTCATAACTGTAGACCTCATACTCTGTCATGGGTTTATCGGCGTCGCCCACCCGGACAAAAGAACCCTTCAACCGTCCTCTGGCAGTTTTGAAGCAGGGACGGTCCGTGAGATCCACCGGGGGAATCTCCGCTGTGACAAACACCAGCCTATCTTCATCAAAGACGGATAATACCGGGCGCACCACCGGCGTCATCTCCTCGCCCACCTCCATGAGCTTTTTCTGGAGATCTTGCGCGTCATACACGCCAACCTTCTGAAAGCCCTGCTTTTCATCCAGGCCGAAGACGATCACACCGCCCTCATCCTGATTGGAGAAGGAGGAAAAGGTATCATAGAGCCGCTCCGGGCACCCCCGGGCCGCGGCCTTCACTTCAATGGCCTGTTCTTCGCACTTTCTGGCCTGGATTCTGTCCACAAGCCCGATGAACTCCTGATCCAGCATAGCGATCCGCCCCCTTTTCTCTTATGTTATCACAAAAACATAAGAAAGTAAATGAGAAAGTAACATATCATATTCACTTCTTATTTTACTCTTCCCTAATATAACATAAAGCAAAGAGAAAATAAGTCGAACCGGAGAGGAGCGTCAAAATATGAAAATCGGTTATATCCGGGTAAGTACCCAGGAGCAAAACACCGTCCGGCAAGAAGTCCTTATGGAGTCTCTGGGCGTGGACGAGGTCTACATCGACCGTATGAGCGGCAGGAACATCGGCCGACCGGAACTCAAGCGGATGCTGGAATATGTGCGGAGGGGCGATACAGTCATTGTGGAGTCCATCAGCCGCTTTGCCCGCAACACCCGCGACCTGCTGGAGCTGGTGGAGCAGCTGGCCGAAAAGGGGGTGGAGTTCGTGTCCCAGAAGGAGGCCATTGACACCACTACGCCCACGGGAAAGTTCATGCTCACCGTATTTGGGGCCGTGGCCGAGCTGGAGCGGGAGTATATTTTGCAGCGTCAGCGGGAGGGCATCGAGATCGCCAAGGCCCAGGGCAAGTACACAGGCCGCAAGCCCATCTTCTCCCCGGACTTTGACAGGGTGGCCGCCCAATGGCGGAGGGGAGAACTCACCGCTGTTCAGGCTATGAAGAAGCTGAATATGAGCAAGGCCACGTTTTACCGAAGGATGTCCCGCCTGACCAGAGGCAATAGAACAGTGGGAAATGTGGGATAATCCCACATTTCCCACTGTTCTGAGACGCAGCAGAGGAATTATTCTTCTCTTTTCGCCCCTTGGCTCTCTTCGATCTCCTGCAGCTTCCTGGCCCCCTTCATCGTCGGAACCAGGTGGGTAAATCCATCTGAGTCCACACGCTCCATAATATCTCCTGGCTGACACTGGAGGATCTCCGCAAGCTTTATGATCGTTGAGGTATTTACATTGTGGTTCTTTACAAGCCGGTCAATGATTGTTGGAGAAAATCCCATCTTGCGCAAATCCGCTTTTTTGATTCCCTTTTTCTCCATCAATTCAAATAACTTCCGATATGAGATCGGCATTCATTTCTCCCCCCTAGCATTTTTATTGTACTATTTTGTATACAATCTGTCAAATTACAAAGTGTATATATAAGTATACTTTTGTGTACAATTTCGTCTTGCCATTATGTACTTAAAAGTGTACAATTTTAATGTTCAGAGCAATGGACTGAGGCAAAGCCAAATTTATGCGGAGAGTGACAACACAATGAATGAACCTCTCAATGATTATCAACCAAAGACAATGCAGGAACAAAATGAGAGAAAACTATCTGATTCCAAGGCAAAAAAGCTCAAGAAGAAATTGAAAAAAGCAAAAAAAGCGAAGAAAAAACTGAGGCGTGGGCTCAAGGCCGAGCGCAAATTGAACGCGGAGCGTGAATTGCGATACCAACTTGAAGCAGAACTGAAGCTGGCAAAGTATTTGCTGCGGTTGACAGCGCAGACGAATGGGATTCTCCCGGCGCTGCCGGGAGAATCCCATGATTGGGGAGATACCCCGTGAAGATGAGCGTCCAATCGATCTGTCAAGTTGGTGAGGCGCTCTGGGCCGGCGAGGATGGCGTTCAGCTCACGAACTTCTCCTTTCGAACTGTTGGCGCGTTTTATGACCCAGCACTCCCAGAGGAACCGCCCATGCTCCGCCTGCAGGTTCTCCACCTTGGCCGCGCAATTTCAGTGGATTTGGATACCAGAGTTCAAAATCTGATTGGGCAGATCAGTGCGCGGATACCCACCTGCAGGATATTGCAGAACGCATGGAGGGCGGCCATTGAAGCCTATATCTTGGACTTGGCTGCCAAGCAGTCTGGTGCCAATGCGCCGCCCAACGCCCTAATTTTTCGAAAACATGGCCTTCACCGGCTGGCTGGCGGCCAATGGGTTTATATCTGTGGCGATATGGTTCTGGGAACGCCTCAAGGGGTGACCTGCGAGATCGCCGCCGATGTTGCCCGGGCGCATCTGGCATGGGACCCGGAAATGCCAGCGGCTGACGCCGCTGGCAGACTGTGTTTGCGGCTTGCGCAGAATGACTCCGTTCTGCTGCCTGTCTGGGGCTTCACCATCCTTGGCAGCTTGCGTTCCTGCGTCAGCCAGCTCAACCTGACCACCTTCCCATCCTTGGCCATCATTGGAGGGCAGAACTTGGGTAAGACCACGGTTGCGCAGCGCTTTGCGCTTCTGTACAGCGACAATCAGCGCCCGGGCCGCTGTTGGGGACAACTGGACGCCCGCTCCACGGCGGCAGCTACAATCGAAGCGATAAGCCGGTTCCGGGATCAGGTGGTCCTGGTGGATGACCTGGCGCGAAGCGCCGCTTCGTCTGAAACGCGGACTCGTTTGGATTTAATTGCAGAGGTGAGCCGTTTTGCCTCAAACGACACTGAGCGCGTGCGTCTATCCCCCCACAGGAAACCGGAAGAGCAATTTTGTCAGGGCGGTCTGGTCTTTACAGGCGAATTCCACCTCAATAATCCCTCTGACCTGACCCGTCTTACCACGGTCGAACTCCATCAGCCTATGCAGAACGGAAGCTCTGGCGACCGTACGCTGGCTGCTACCGCTTTTCACGCCTTGATTCTATGGCTCCTTCCGCGGCTGGATGAGGAATTAGCAGCGCTCCGCAAAGCGCTGGACGATATCTCCTTTGGTTCTGATCTCCGTCTGCGCAAAAACCGCATTTTGTTTCTCTGGTCAATCCGGCTCTTCTATCAGTTTGCCGCTGAGACAGGTGCGGTTACAGCGCAATATGTCCGTCAGGCAATGGTACGTGCGGAAGAAATTCTGAACGAGATTCTGGAGCGACAAACCCGTAAGGCCAACCAGTTCGCGCGCCAATCTCCGCGTGGGAATCTCTGCTGGTATATTGTCCACGCCTACCGGGAAAATGAATTTCACATCGTGTCCCGCCAGAATATCTGTTCTGATGCAGACTGCGTAGTGGAAAACGATGCTCTTTGTATTCGAACGGACACACTCCTGGCATATTTGCGCAACGCCACGCCTTACCGGGAACTGAGCAAGACCGCTATGAACCGGCGCTTGCGTGAAGAGGGCGTGCTAACTTCACACCGTGAAAGCCGCGCGGCTGCAAAGAAAATCAAAGGCCAGCGCTACCTGGAACTGAACCTCACAAAGCTCAAAGCGGCTTCGCTGTCTTACTGATGCCTGTAAAGGCAGGCATACCGTGCGGTAATTCCGCATAGCTATCCGGTGTAGAGAAAGGAGGCGGCCTGCGCCTTGAGAACGCGAAAATTGACCTATATCTTCCACAACCCCAACACGGAGGAGGCTACCTCCAACTTCCTCATTACGCTCTTCACGGAGGTAAATCAGCCAAAGCTAGAGGCGGCGATACGTCGAATCCAGGAGCAACGCCAGATGCCGGAGGCCGTCTCACCTACCGGCAATACATAAGAGCTCCGACGGTGCCGGCTATAGGCGGCAGGAGAGGAAAGGCCCGGCGAAACCACTGGTTCCATCTGATGGAACCAGTGGTTTTCATTGTGCTGTGAGCATTCGTTTGATATAATATGGTCAATACAGAATGGTACTATTATAACAGAGAGGTATTGTCATGAACATTGCTGCCTACTGCCGTGTTTCCACTGACAAAGAGGATCAGCTCAACAGTTTGGAAGCGCAAAAAGAATTTTTTTCCCAATATACCCAGCGTACGGGGGACAACCTTGTGCGCCTTTACGCAGATGAGGGCATTTCAGGAACGAAAATCAAGAACCGGAAAGAGTTTTTGCGTATGATGGCGGATGCGGAGCATGGCCTCTTTGATATGGTCGTAGTAAAAGACATTTCCCGCTTTGCCCGGAACACCGTTGACCTCTTGCAGAATGTCCGCAAATTGAAAGCGTTGGGGATTGAAACGCAGTTTCTGACCGCCAACATGACCAGTATGGGCAACAGCGAATTTGTCCTGACAATCTTCGGGGCGCTGGCGCAGGAAGAAAGCGCCAATACCTCTAAGCGGGTGAAGTTCGGTAAGAGAATGAATGCGGAAAAAGGCCGCGTCCCCAACATCGTCTACGGGTATGATAAGACCATTGGGGATTACTTCAACCTCGCTATCAACGAGGAGGAAGCGGCGGTTGTCCGCCAGATTTATGAGTGGTATATTAAGGACGGTTACGGGGCGGCAAAAATCTCCATCTTCCTCAATGAGCGGGGGCTGCGGACAAAGCGGAACTGCCAATGGAGCCAGAACGGTGTCTGCCGCATCCTGACCAATGAACTCTATACGGGGAAAATCATTAACGGCAAGCAGGAAGTAACCGACTTTTTGACCGGCCAGCGGGCGGACAAGGACGCTTCGGAATGGATGGTGGTGGAGCAGCCAGACCTGCGGATCATCGACCCGGAAATCTTTGAGCGAGCCCAGCAGATCATGCAGTCCCGCGGCAAGGCGTTCAAGGTGGATAAGGAGCGGCAAAGCAACAAATACCTGTTCTCCACCCTCATCAAGTGCAAGGAGTGCGGCTGGTCCTTCCGGCGCACCGTCCGTACCTACAAGAACACCTATGTCCGCTGGGTCTGCTCCGGCCACAATGGGCGCGGGGCTGACAACTGCCCCAACGCTGTGACGGTGGATGAAGATGAACTCATTGAGGTTTTGCAGGAGTATTTCACCGGGCTACTGAAAGCAAAAAAGAATGTGATCCGTTATGTGGTAGGGGAATTCCAGCGGGTCTATAAGGCAAAGGATGAAAACCTGAATTATGAAAAGGAACTGACCGCCCAGCTTTCCAAGCTACAAAAGACGCGGCAAAAGTACATGGATATGTATGCTGATGACTTGATCTCCCGCGAGGAACTCAATGACAAGATTGGCGGGATGCGCAAAGAGATTGAACGCTTGGAAAGCGAATTAAAAATGGTGTCTTACCACCTGACAAAAGGTGAGCAGTTGGAAAACATTCTGCAACAGACTTTCAAGGAGATTGAGGATATCACCGATGTGCGGCAAATGACGAACGCCCAACTCAAGCGGATCATCCAGAAAATCGAGGTGGACAAAGACGGGAATGTGGACATTTACCTCCGGCTGCTTGGCAATCTGGGCTTGGATGAAACCGTTCTAATTCGTAACGACGAAACACAAAGACCTGTCTGAACGTCTGCCCGCTTTCAACCGTCCGCTGTATGAACAGGCCAAGCGGGTTTTGGAGGAGAACAAGGCGGAGCGGCACATCCGCGGCGGCATCGCCACCAGGAAAAAATACAAGGGAGCCTGAACCATCCCGGGCATATAGACGGCAAGGGCCGGTCTCCGCTGTGTCGGAGACCGGCCCTTACTCTGTCATGTCAAAACCCTTCTCAGTACCTCCGCCATGGCGGCGGCGTCAATTCTGGTGTCAGTAAAGTGCTCCAGGGCAAACACCGCCTGATAGACCAGCATCCCCAGGCCGTTGGCGGTGGGGTGCCCCAGCTCCCTGGCCCGACGGAGAAGCTCCGTCTCGGCGGGGGCGTAGATCAGGTCAAACACCGGCACACCGTCAGGCAGCGCTTCCAGGAAGGACAGATCCTCAAACTGACCCTGTGTCCCCTCCATACCCAGGCTGGTGCAGTTGACCACCAGGTCCGCCCAGGCAGCCAGACGGTGCAGGGTGGCGCTGTCAAACCCGGCAGGTGCCAGGCGGCCCTGCGGGTCGTGGGCACAGAGGGCTGCGGCCTTCTCCACCGTCCGGTTGCACACGAACACCGCCTTCGCCCCCTGCTGTACCAGCTTGAGGGCCACCGCCCGTGCGGCTCCTCCAGCCCCCAGCAGCAGGACATTTTTCCCCTCCGGCGTGGTGTCCAGATCCTCCAGCGCCCGGAGAAATCCCCGTCCATCCGTGTTATATCCGTATACTCTGCCATCTTTTATACAAACCGTATTCACTGCACGGTACAGACGGGCGTCCTCGTCGGTCTCGTCCATCAGGGGAAAGAGAACCTCCTTGTGAGGCATGGTGGCGTTGAATCCGGCGTACCCGGCGAACCTGGCGCACCGGAGCCACTCCTCCACACTGCCATGGGGCACCGGCTGGCACAGGTAGACATAATCCAGCCCCAGGGCGGAGAGCATGGTGTTGTGAATCAGGGGCGACTTGGAGTGGAGCACCGGGTCGCCGATGACGCAGAGCTTTTTTGTGGTGTTTGTGAGTTCTACCTTCATGTCCATCTCCCCCTGTCGAGATTGCAGGCCACGCCTTTTAAGAACGAGAGCTCTCTTTGGCTCTTTTCGCACTTGGGCGATTTAAGAATGAAAGCTCTCTTTGGTTACTTTCTCTCTCGAGAGAAAGTAACCCATGGCGGCCTCATAGCCGTAGAGTCCCAGGCCGCAGATCTGGCCCACGCATGCGGGGGCGGTGACGCTCTTGTGGCGGAACTCCTCCCGCTGGTGGACGTTGGAGATGTGCACCTCAATGCAGGGCACGCTCACCGCCTTCAGGGCGTCCAGAATGGCGTAGCTGTAATGGGTGAAGGCACCAGGGTTCATGACGATGGCGTCATACACCCCATCGGCGGCGTGGATGGCATCAATGATGGCCCCTTCGTGGTTGGACTGGAAGCACTCGGCGGTGGAGCCGTGATCCGCCGCAAAGGCCTTCAGCCGGGTGCACAGCGCCTCATAGCTGTTCTCGCCGTAGATGCCCGGCTCCCGCTTGCCCAGCAGGTTCAGGTTGGGACCGTTGAGGATGAGAAATTTCATGACTGACATGCCTCCCGATAGAGTGCGGCGATGCGTGCCGCCGCCTCTTCCGCTGTTTTGGTGTCGGAAATTGTATACTGAGCGTATTTTCGATAAAAGTCTATGCGCTGTGTATAGAGAATCCGCAGCTTATCCGGGTCCTTGCCCACCAGAGGACGGCCCATGTGGTCCTCCCCTATGATGTCCTCCAGGTCCCGGTCCCGGAAAAAGATAAGGCCGGTGGCGGCGAGGGCCTCCATGTTCTCCGGCCGGAGGATAATCCCGCCGCCCGTTGCAATGACAGTGTTGTCAAGCTCTGCCGCCTGTCGGGCCGCAGCGGTCTCCCGGTCCCGGAAAGCCCTCTCCCCTTCCTGGGCAAAGAGCTCCGGGATAGTCTTCCCTGCCGTCTGCTCCACCAGAGCGTCGGTATCCACCAGGGGCATACAGAGCATCTTTGATAGAATCTTCCCCACCGTGGATTTGCCGCTGCCCGGCATGCCAATCAACACCAGATTCATGGCTGTTCCTCCGGCTCGTAGCCCTTGAAGTTGCCCAGAATCCGCATGCCCGCCGCCAGCTGGCTCAGCTCATGGAGCACACCGTCCATACCGGGGGCGTCCAGGTCGCCGGTAAACTCCAGGAAGAACAGGTACTCCCAGTTCCGACCCGGGATGGGACGGGACTCAATCTTCAGCAGGTTCAGGTTCTGCACCGCGAAGATGGTGAGAATCTCGTGGAGGGAGCCGCTCTGGTGGGGCAGGGTGAAGAGGGCGCTGATCTTGTTGCGCTCACTCCGGTGCTCCGGCACCGTGGAGACCACCACAAAACGGGTAGTGTTGGTGTTGTTGTAGTTGACCTTCTCGGCCAGAATGTTCAGGCCGTAGATCTCCGCTGCCCGGCGGGAGCAGATGGCGGCGGCGGTGCGGTCGCCGGAGGCGGCCACCTCCTTGGCGGAGCCTGCGGTGTCCAGGGTGGGCACCCGCTTCCAGTCCCGGTGGGCGTCCAGGAAGCGCTCGCTCTGCATCAGCCCCTGCTCGTGGGAGTACACCGTGCGGATGTCGTCCAGGGTCACACCGGGCAGAGCCATGAGGCAGTGCTCCACCTTCACCTGCCACTCGCCTACGATGTAGTAGCGGTACTGGGCCAGCAGGTCGTACACCTGCCGGATGGAGCCTGTGGAGCTGTTCTCCACCGGCAGGACGGCGTAATCCGCCTCTCCCGCATCCAGGGCAGCGAACACGTCGGTGAACCAGGCCAGCCCCTTGCTGTTCACCTGGGGGCCGAAGAAGCCCACAGCGGCCTCCTCGCTGTAACATCCCGGCTCTCCCTGATAAACCACTCTGGGATTGGCCACCGGCGTACGGGCACGGGACAGGTCGGAGACCCAGGCAGCGTAACTCGGGTCCTCTGTTCCCTCGTGGACCAGCCGCCGCTGCTGGCGGCGGGAGATGGCCATGATGGACGCGTACAGCTCGGCCACGTCGGCCTTGAGGGCGGCGTCCTCCACCATGGCGGTGCGTGCCTCTACCACCCGGCGCTCCCGAGCGGCGTCCAGCACCGGCATCTGCCGCTCCAGCTTGTACTGCCCCACCTTGGCCGTGATATCCATCCGGCGGCGGAACAGTTCCACCAGCTCCCGGTCTACGGCGTCGATCTGGTCTCGGTACTCCTCCAGCTGAGACATAGAAAGGTCACTCCTGTTGTTGAAATGGGGAGCCGCGGGCCCCCGTGAATTGGCGTATCAGATGCCCAGCAGCTCGCAGGCCGCCAGGGCCGCCGCCGCCTCGATGACAGGCACCGCCCGGTGGACGATGCAGGGGTCGTGCCGGCCCTCGATGATCAGCTTGGCATCCCTGCCGGTGGACAGGTCCACCGTGTCCTGCTCCTGGGCGATGGAGGGGGTGGGCCGGATGGCCACCTCAAAGACCACAGGCATACCGTTGGTGATACCACCGTTGACGCCGCCGGTGTGGTTGGTGCGGGTGCGGACGGCGTCTCCATCCATATAGAAGGGGTCGTTGGCCTGGCTGCCCCGCATGACAGCGAAGCCAAAGCCAGCGCCGAAGGCCACCGCCTTCACCGCCGGGACGGCGTACAGCTGCTGGGAGAAAATACCCTCCACGTTGCGGCCGTAGTCCGGGGCGCCCAGCCCGGCGGGCAGGCCGTCCACCGTGCAGCGGATGGCGCCGCCCACGCTGTCCAGGTCTTTCTTGGCGGCAAGAACAATTTCCTCCACCTGCTCCGGGGTGGGGTCAGCCACGCCGCCCACGTTGGAGATGACAGCAGACACAGTGACGCCCTTCTCCTTCAGAATCAGCTTGGCCAGGGCTCCGGCAAAAACCAGAGGCGCGGTGAGACGGCCGGAGAAGTGGCCGCCGCCCCGGTAGTCGTTGCATCCCTCATACCGGACATGTCCGGAATAGTCAGCGTGGCCGGGCCGGGGCAGATCCTTTAATTTCGCGTAGTCCTTGGAGCGGGTGTCCGTGTTCTCAATCACCGCGCATAGGGGGGTACCGGTGGTTTTGCCCTCAAAGACCCCCGAGAGGATGTGGGGCTCGTCGGCCTCCTGCCGGGCGGTGGACATGGGGCTCTTGCCGGGGGCACGGCGGGCCATCTCAGCGCGGATAAAGTCCATATCCACCACAATGCCCGAGGGCACATGCTCCAGCACCACGCCGATGGCGGGGCCGTGGGACTCGCCGAAGATAATATGCTTCATGGAATCGCACTTCCTTTCGGTGGGGCGTCATTCGCTGACCGTAATCTGTCCACCCAGCCGGACATATTCATCCCAGAAGCTGGGGTAGGACTTGCGCACGCACTCCGCACCGGTGATGGTGACAGGGGCTGCGCAGTTGGTGGCGGCGATGGCGGCCATCATGGCGATGCGGTGGTCGTTGTGGCCGGAGACGGTGACGCCGCCGGGCAGACTGTCCTTTCCGGTGATGACCAGGTGGTCGGCGTGCTCCTCCACCTCCGCCCCCAGGGCGGTAAGGACCTCCGTCACGGTGGCGAGCCGGTCGCTCTCCTTGATGCGCAGCCGTGCGGCGTTCACCAACCGGGTAACCTGGCCCACTCCCCGGAGGGCGGCCATGGCCGCCAGCGGGGGCACCAGGTCGGGGCAACCGGACACGTCAATCTCCGCCTCACCTGGCTTGGCCAGGGTCCAGTACAGCCTGCCGATGCAGGCATCCCCCTGGGCGGACTGATAATTCAGACCCCGGATATCCAGCTTGCTGTCCAGATAGGCGGCCGCGTACCAGAAAGCGGCGTTGGACCAGTCGGCCTCCACGGTCATGGCGGCGGGATGGCCGGTCTGATTCCCAGGCACCCGGAAAATGCGTTCGCCGTCATACTCCACCGCCACGCCGAACTGCGCCAGGGCGTCCATGGTCATGTAGACATAGTCCGCGCTCTCCAGCGGGGTGGTGAGGTGGATTTCCGAGTCGCCGGGCAGCAGGGGCAGGGCGTAGAGCAGACCGGTGACAAACTGGGAGGACACATTCCCCGGCAGGGTGTACACCCCGGAGGTGAGCTGTCCCTTGACGGTGAGGGTGCCGTCCTGCTGCTCATAGGAGATGCCCTTCTCCCGGAAGATATCAAAATAAGGCTCCTGAGGCCGCTCCATCAGGCGGCCGTGGCCGGTGAACACGCCACCGCCACGGACAGCCAGAGCCACCGGGATGAGGAAACGGAGGGTGGAGCCGCTCTCTCCGCAGTCCAGCTCAGGCAGCTCTTTGCCGGAGACTGTCTGACCTGCCAGGCCGGTAACCGCCAGCCGGTCCCCCTCCTGCCGGACAGCGGCCCCCAGGGCCTCCAGACAGCGGACAGTGGCCTGGATATCCTGGGAGAAGGCCACGTTGGCGAGGGCGCTGGTGCCGTCAGCCAGTGCGGCGGCCAGAAGCAGCCGGTGGGCCTGGGATTTGGAGGGCGGCGGGGTGACAGAACCATGGAGAAGCGTGGGCGTTATGGTGACATTCATTTCAGTTCCTCCAGCAGCTTGGCCTTGGGCATGAGGTGGGCCGCAGCTTTGCCCGCCTCCTCCAGCAGGATAACCGAGATGGAATCCCCGGCCCCCTTCTTGTCCAGACCGATGGCTGCGGCGTAGTCGGCGTGGGTGCAGGGGATGAACACCGGCAGGCCGAAGCAGCCCAGCAGCACGCCGATGCGCTCGGGCAGACCGGCGGGAGTGATCCCCATGGCCACGCCCAGCTCCGCCGCCTTCACCATACCGGCTGCCACCGCCTGGCCGTGGGTCCAGGTCTGGTAGTGTCCCGCCAGCTCGTAGGCGTGGCCCAGGGTGTGGCCAAAGTTGAGCACCATCCGTGCGCCGGTGTCCCGCTCATCCTCTACCACAACAGAGCGTTTAATATCGCAGCAGGTATACAGAACGTGTTCAATATCTGCCATAATCTCCTGCCGGGAGGGGTGCTGCTCCAGCCAGAAGAGGAAGGCGGCATCCCGGATGCAGCCGTACTTGATGACCTCGGCCATGCCGTCGGCAAAGGTCTTGTCGTCCAGGGTGCCCAGCACTGCCGGGTCCATCAGCACCAGTCTGGGCTGCCAGAAGGCTCCGGCCAGGTTCTTGCCGTGCTGGAGGTCGATGGCCACCTTGCCGCCCACGGAGGAGTCCACCTGGGCCAGGAGGGTGGTGGGAATCTGGACAAAGTCCACGCCCCGGAGAATGGTGGCGGCTGCAAAGCCAGCCAGGTCCCCCACCACCCCGCCGCCCAGAGCCACCACGGCGTCGGTACGGGTGAGACCGAAGTCCATCATGCACTCCCACAGCCGGGAGAGCTGCTCCACGCACTTGGAGGCCTCTCCGGCGGGAATCTCGCAGATGGCGGTCTCAAATCCGGTGTTCTCCAGAGCGGGGATGATACGGTTCAGGTACAGGGGGCCCACCGTAGAGTCAGTCACCACGAAGAGGCGGCTGGCCTTGGGCAGAGCTGCCCGGCACAGCTCCCCCGCCCTGGAGAGAAGCCCCCGCTCCATGAGAATGTCATAGGAGCGGCCGGGCAGATTCACGTTCAGCGTCTTCATACCAGCGTCTTCCCCATCATGTTCACCAGAGCGCTCACCTTGCCCATGAGGTCGTCGAACTTCTTGGGGGTGAGGGACTGCTGGCCGTCGCACTTGGCGTGGGCGGGGTCGTTGTGGACCTCAATGATAAGGCCGTCGGCTCCGGCGGCCACAGCCGCCATGGCCAGGGGCTCCACCATCCAGTACATGCCCGCGGCGTGGGAGGGGTCCACAATGACGGGCAGGTGGCTCATCTGCTTGATGGCGGGGATGGCGGACACGTCCAAGGTGTTGCGGGTGTAGGTCTCAAAGGTGCGGATACCCCGCTCACAGAGGATGACGTTCTCATTGCCGCCAGCCATGATGTACTCGGCGGACATAATCCACTCCTCGTAGCTGTTGGACAGGCCCCGCTTCAGGAGGACGGGCTTGGACATCTTGCCCACCTCCTTAAGCAGCTCGAAGTTCTGCATGTTCCGGGCGCCGATCTGGACCACGTCCACCTTCTCCTCGAAGAGCTCCACGTACCGGGGAGCCATGATCTCGGAGACGATGGGCAGACCGGTGGCCTGTCTGGCCTCCACCAGCAGGTCCAGGCCGGGGGTGCCCATGCCCTGGAAGGCGTAGGGGGAGGTGCGGGGCTTAAAGGCGCCGCCCCGGAGCATGGACGCGCCGGAGGCCTTCACTGCCTGGGCCACCTCCACAATCTGCTCCTCGCTCTCCACGGAGCAGGGGCCGGCGATGACGCCGAAGCTGCCGCCGCCGATTTTGGCATTGCCTACGGTGACCACCGTATCCTCGGGGTGGAACTTGCGGTTGGCCTTCTTGTAGGGCTCCTGGACACGCATGACACGCTCCACATTGGGGTTGATGGAGATCTTGTCCATATCCACGGCGGTGGTGTCGCCCACCAGGCCCAGAATGGTGCAGCCCACGCCGTTGGTGATGCCCACGCCCAGGCCCTGGGCCTCAAAGCTGGCGGCCAGTGCGTCAATATCCTCTTTCCGCGTACCGGGCTTCATAATGACAACCATGTTCAAACATCCTTTCTTTGCAGCGCAAAATAGAAAGGGAGCACATTGATGAAATCAATGTGCTCCCCGTAATGGATACGAAGATACGCGCGATCCGGACAATCCGGACCTGCGCCATTCATTTCATCCCTCTTATTTACCCAACGCAAAATAGCCGGTGCTCATAAATCGAGCCCAGCCGTAGGTAAAGGAGAAGGATGCAGTTGTGAGGGCGGATCGGTTCATGGGATACCTCACAGAGTTTGGATTGGAGCTATTATACGCCGCCTGTCTGAAAATTGCAACCAGAAATTTTCAAACAGGCGGCGGGGATAGCTCTGTCAACTTATCTCTTTCCTGATATGTTACGCTCCCCGCACAGCTTCCCTTGCGGATCAGCCGGGTGATGATAACTTGCTTTTCGATCATGGCTTGCTATAATAAAATCAACATAAAGTTAAAAGAAATTGGAATTGGAATTTGTGGGGGAGGGATATATTTGGATAAGTTTTGCGATGCATTGGACAATTTCTTTTGCTTTGTTCGCAGGCACTATGGTGCGTTTTTTTGGATATCTTGGGCATATATCATTACGCTGTGTGTCTTGCAAACCGTATTTGACTTTGCCGACACGATTACCGCTGTGGCCATAATACCTATAAATCTTCTGACATGGCCGGTCTTTTTAGAGACACGAAAGCTAAAGGATATTCCTTTCCTGGTGGAAAGAAGCATTTGGGGACTACTCGTAATGTCTACCTTGCTCCCATTGTGCATCCTCTTTGATATTTTATGACGGAAAGTCATGGCGGGACATGTCACGATTTGGGATGAACCTTCATGCGTCAGGAGCGCACCACGAAAACAGGCACGGCAATTGGCTCCCCGGCATAGCCGTGGGCTTTCAGACTGCAAAAAGAACCGCCCGCTGCTCCCTGTGGAGCAGCGGGCGGTATACTTTCCTTTATGCTCAGACGAGCTGGACAATGGCCATCTCGGCGGCGTCGCCGCGACGGGGCCCGATCTTGACCACGCGGGTGTAGCCACCCTCGCGGCCCTGATACTTCAGGTTGAGCTCGGAGAAGAGCTTCTTGGCCACGTCCTCCTTGGTGATAAAGGACAGCGCCTGACGGTAGGAAGCCAGGTCGTTCTTCTTGGCCAGGGTGATCATCTTCTCAGCCAGAGGAGCAACCTCCTTGGCGCGGGGCAGGGTGGTCTTAATCTGGCCGTTCTCCAGCAGGTAGGTCACCATGGCACGAAGCATGGCCTTACGCTGGTCGCTGCGGCGGCCCAGTCTACGATATCCGGACATGAAAAACACTCCTATTCGATTTCACGTACGCAGACGCAAAATTCCTTCTAAATTCGTCCTGAAGAAGGCATTGCCTTCTCTGGAAAGCGCGCGGAGCGCCCAGGCGGAGCCTGGAGCCGCGAGGGAACGTTACTTGCCCGCGACCGCCCTCCGGTATGTGGGGAAAACTCAGTTGTCGTCGCTGGCCAGGCTCAGGCCCATCATGGCCAGCTTGTTGACGACCTCTTCCAGGGACTTGCGGCCCAGGTTGCGGACCTTCATCATCTCGTCCTCGGTCTTGGAAATCAGATCCTCGACGGTGTTGATGTTGGCGCGCTTGAGGCAGTTGAAGGAACGGACGGACAGGTCCAGCTCCTCGATGGTCATCTCCAGCACCTTGTCCCGCTGTGCCTCGGCCTTCTCCACCACCGTGGACTTGTTGCCCATGGTCTCGGACAGGTCGGTGAACAGGACGAAGTGGTCGCAGAGAATGCGGGCACCCAGACTCACAGCGTCTCTGGCGGTGATGGTACCGTTGGTCCACACCTCCAGAGTCAGCTTGTCGAAGTCAGTCTGATCGCCCACGCGGGTGGGCTCCACGGTGTAGTTGACCTTGCGCACGGGGGTGTACACAGAGTCCACCGGGATAACGCCGATGATGTTCTGGGCCGGCTTGTTCCGGTCGGCGGGCACATAGCCCCGGCCGTGGGACAGGGTCAGCTCCATGTTCAGGGAGGCGTCGGGACCCAGGGTGGCAATGTGAAGGTCGGGATTCAGGACCTCCACCTCGCCGTCGGCCTTGATGTCACCGGCGGTGACCTCGCACTCGCCGCTGGCCTCGATATAGACCGTCTTGACGCCCTCACAGTGGAGCTTCGCAATGATGCTCTTCACGTTGAGGACGATCTCCGTCACATCCTCCTTCACGCCGGGGATGCTGCAGAACTCATGCTGCACACCGGCGATCTTGATGGAAGTGACTGCCGTACCGGGCAGAGAAGAGAGAAGAATGCGGCGCAGGGAATTGCCCAGAGTCGTGCCGTAACCACGCTCCAGAGGCTCGACCACGTACTTGCCATAGGAGCCGTCGCCGGGGTTCTCCACACATTCGATGCGCGGCTTCTCGATTTCTACCATGTGTTACCCTCCTTTTCGCAGCGGCGGGCCGGGCAGCCCGCCGCCTGGTTTTACAGCTCACCAATAATCGAGGGTACGCGCTCTCTTACTTGGAGTACAGCTCGACGATCAGGTGCTCCTCAACAGGCAGATCCACGTCCTCGCGGACGGGCAGCTTGGTGACAGTACCCTTCAGGGTGTTCTTCTCGCGCTCCAGCCACTGAGGCAGCAGCACGTTGGGGGCGTCCTCGCCGGTCAGCTTCTTGAACTTGGCGGAAGAGCGGCTGCCCTCCTTGACCTCGATGACGTCGCCCGCCTTCACCAGGTAGGAGGGGATGTCCACGCGCTGGCCGTTGACGGTGAAGTGACCGTGGTTGACCAGCTGACGGGCCTCACGACGGGTGTTGGCGAAGCCGAGACGGTACACGGCGTTGTCCAGACGGCGCTCCACCAGGACCAGCAGGTTGTCGCCGGTCTTGCCGGGCATACGGGCGGCCTTCTCATAGTAGGAGCGGAACTGCTTCTCCATGATGCCGTAGACGAACTTGACCTTCTGCTTCTCAGACAGCTGAAGGGCATACTCGCTCTTCTTCTTTCTCATCTGGCCGCCGGGATTGCGGTTGCTCTCCTTCTTGGCGTAGCCCATAGCGGCAGGAGAAATGCCCAGCGCACGGCAGCGCTTGGCGATAGGCTGCATATTCTTTGCCATTGATTCTTCCTCCTTCTATTACACGCGACGACGCTTGGGCGGACGGCAGCCGTTGTGGGGGATGGGGGTCACGTCCTTGATCAGGGTGACTTCCAGACCCACGGCCTGCAGGGCGCGGATAGCAGCCTCACGGCCGGCGCCGGGGCCCTTCACGTAGACCTCGACGGTCTTCAGGCCGTGCTCCATGGCAGCCTTAGCGGCGGTCTCAGCGGCGGTCTGGGCGGCGAAGGGGGTGGACTTACGGGAACCGCGGAAGCCCAGGCCGCCGGAGGAGGCCCAGGACAGGGCGTTGCCGCCCATGTCGGTCACGGTAACCATGGTGTTGTTGAAGGAGGAGCGGATGTGCACCTGGCCCTTCTCAACGTTCTTACGCTCGCGGCGCTTACGCACCACTTTCTTGCCCTTGGTATTAGCAGCAGTAGCCATGTGTATCTCCCTCCTTACTTCTTCTTATTGGCGACGGTACGCTTGGGACCCTTGCGAGTACGGGCGTTGGTCTTGCTGCGCTGGCCGCGGACGGGCAGGCCCTTGCGGTGACGCAGGCCGCGGTAGCAGCCGATCTCGGTCAGACGCTTGATGTCCATCGCGACGTCGCGACGCAGGTCGCCTTCCACAGTATAGTTGTGGGCGATGCACTCACGAAGAGCGGCTTCGTCGGCCTCGGTGAGGTCCTTGACGCGGGTATCGGGGTTGATCCCGGTCTCGGCCAGGATCTTGTTGGCGCTGGTGCGCCCGATGCCATAGATATAGGTCAGACCGATCTCGATCCGCTTATCCTTGGGCAGGTCAATGCCGGCAATACGTGCCATATTTCTCGTGCACCTCCACTTAACCTTGTCTCTGCTTGTGCTTGGGGTTCTCGCAAATGACCATGACTTTGCCCTTGCGCTTGATGATCTTGCACTTCTCGCACATGGGCTTCACGGACGGTCTTACTTTCATAATGATAACCTCCTGATAGCCTGATGGCCCCGGCGTGGACGGGGGCAAGGCCCCTCGGCCGCCGGTCGTTGATGGAACGGCGGGTGTTTCCCGCCATGGAGCAGGAAGGCCCTCGCCTTACTTGCTCCGCCAGGTAATCCGGCCCCGGGTCAAGTCGTACGGAGACATCTGCACCGTTACCTTGTCGCCCGGCAGGATCCTGATGAAGTTCATTCTGAGCTTGCCAGAGATATGAGCCAGGATGATGTGCCCATTACCGATGTCCACCTTGAAGGTGGTGTTGGGCAGGGCCTCGGTGACGACGCCCTCCAGCTCGATCATATCGTCTTTCGCCAAGCGTGATTACCTCCTTGACCTTTGCTTCCGCACAGCTGGTCTCTGGCACGGGCCAGGACCCGCCGCAGCTCCCGGTCGGAGTCCGGGATGGCGGACATGGGGCCGAACTCACCGGCCAGCTCCACATGCTTTCTGCGTTTCCGCTTGGGCTGTGTGAGCGTCCGCCCCTTTCCGTCGGCCAGCAGCAGGAAGTCTCCCTCCGTCGCAATGACGCAGTAGAGATTTCCGCTGTCGTGGCCGGCCAGGGCGCGCACGATGTGTCCGGTTTGGATTTCCATGCTGTTCACCGACCCTCTCACGCAGTGGTGGTCAGGATTTCGGGCTGTTCGCCCTCGGTGATGAGAATTGTGTTTTCATAGTGGGCGGCCAGGCTGCCGTCACAGGTGACGGTGGTCCACTTGTCCTTGAGGACGCGGACCTCCCAGTGGCCGGCGCACACCATGGGCTCCACCGCGATGGTCATGCCCGGCTGAAGCCGGACGCCGTGACCGGCGGGGCCGAAATTGGGAACCTCGGGGGGCTCGTGGAGCTTGGCGCCCACGCCGTGGCCCACGAAATCCCGCACCACAGAGTATCCGTTGCTCTCCACATACTTCTGAACCGCATGGGAGATATCGGAGACCCGGCAGCCGGGGTGGGCGAACTTCATGCCCTCCCAGAAGCTCTGTTCGGTGACGCTGATGAGGCGCATGGCCTCCTCGCTCACCTCTCCGCATGGATAGGTGCCCGCACAGTCGCCGTGGAAGCCGTCGATGAGGGCTCCCACGTCCACGCTGACGATGTCGCCTTCCTTGAGCACCCGGTGGTCCGGGATGCCGTGGATGACCACCTCGTTCACCGAGATGCAGGCGGAACCGGGGAACCCGCCGTACCCTAAGAAGGAGGGGCGGGCTCCCTGGCTTTCAATGAACTTGCGGACTGCGGTGTCAATCTCCAGCGTGGAAACGCCGGGACGGACCATGCTGCCCGCCAGCTCCCGGGCCTGGGCGGTAATCCGCCCGGCACGGCGCATGTGCTCAATTTCACGGGGAGATTTAATGGAAATGATTTCCATTTTCACGCCTCCAGAATCTGAACAATCGCCTGAGTTGTGGCCTCAATGGTGCCCTGAGCGCCGGCCACCGGGTCCAGCTTACCCCGCTTCTGGTAAAAATCCTTCAGCGGCTCGGTGGACTGGTGGTAAATCTCCAGACGATGACGAACCGTCTCGGGCTTGTCATCGTCCCGCTCAATCAGCTCGCCGCCGCATACATCGCACACGTCGGGCTTCTTGGGGGGATTGGACTCAAGGTGGAAGGGGGTGCCGCAGTGGGAGCAAACGCGGCGTCCGTCCATACGCTTCACGATATCCTCGTCAGAGACTTCCAGAGAGATGACGTGGTCAAAGATGATGCCGCGCTCCTCCAGAGCCTCCGCCTGGGCGATGGTGCGGGGCACACCGTCCAGGATATAGCCGCCATTGCAGTCCGGCTGGGCCAGCCGCTCCTCGATGATGTCCAGGATGACGTCATCGGGAACCAGCTTGCCTGCGTCCATATAGGACTTGGCTTTCAGTCCCACGCTGGTGCCGGCCTTGACGGCGGCGCGCAGGATGTTGCCAGTGGAAATAGTGGGAATCCCCAGCTTCTTGCTGAGAATCTCAGCCTGCGTGCCCTTGCCGGCACCAGGCGCTCCCAAGAGAATCAGCTTCATTTCTTCCTCCCTGCGTTTACTCAAGGAAGCCCTTGTAGTGACGCATGAGCATCTGGGCCTCCAGAGCCTTTACGGTCTCCAGAGCAACACCCACGACGATGATGATGGAAGTGCCGCCGATAGACAGGCTACGGCCCATCTGGGAACCACTCGCCAGGTTGATGATGTTGGAGGTGATGATGGGCAGCAGCGCGATAACAGCCAGATAGATGGCGCCGAACAGGGTGATCTTGTTGAGCACCTTGTAGATGAAGTCAGCGGTGGGCTTGCCGGGCCGGAAGCCGGGCACGAAGCCGCCGTTCTTCTTCAGGTTGTTGGCCACCTCGATGGGGTTGAACTGCATCGTGGCATAGAAGTAGCTGAAGCCCAGGATCAGCAGGAAGTAGACGATAGCGTAGACCAGGCCGTTGGAGTCAAACACCTTCATGAAGGTGGAGTCCATGCCGCCGGGGATGAAAGCCGCGATGGTGGCGGGCAGGGAGGCAATGGCCTGGGCGAAGATGATGGGCATAACGCCGCTCATGTTCACCTTCAGGGGGATGTGGCTGGACTGGCCGCCGTACATCTTCCGGCCCACCACGCGCTTGGCGTACTGGACGGGGATGCGGCGCTCAGAGTCGTTGATGAAGACAATGAACACCACCAGGGCCAGGATACCGATGATGATCAGAGGGATCATAGCGGGGTGCACCAGGCTGTTGCGGAAGGCCTCGCCATTGGACATGGCGGAGATCTCCTCGTCAGACAGGTGCATGGACCACCGCTGCACGCCCTGCACCATGTTCATCAGCATGCTGGGGAAGCGGGAGACGATGCCGGCAAACAGGATGATGGAGATGCCGTTGCCGATGCCGAACTCGGTGATCTGCTCGCCCAGCCACATCACGAAGGCAGAACCAGCGGTGAAGGTCAGGACGATGATGATACCGGCCAGCCAGGTGGGCAGGTCGCTGCCGACCAGGCCGTTGGCGTTGATCAGGGTGAAGTAGCCGAAGCCCTGCAGCAGGGCGATGGCCACGGTGGTGTAACGGGTGATGGCCGCGATCTTCTTGCGGCCCTCCTCGCCGCCTTCCTTCTGCAGCCGCTCAAGAGCGGGGATGGCGACGGTGAGGAGCTGGATGATGATGGAGCTGTTGATATAGGGCTGTACGCCAAGAGCAAACACAGTGGCCATGGAGAAGGCGTTGCCGCTCATCGCATTGATGAGGCCAAAGATGCTGCCGCTCATGGCATTCAGGTAGTCCTGAAGGCCTTTCGTGTCAATCCAGGGCACGGGCACCGAAGCGCCCAGCCGGAAGATCAGCAGCGCAAAGATGGTGAACATGATCTTCTTGCGCAGCTCGGGAATTGCCCAGGCGTTCTTGACGGTCTTGAACACTTAGACCACCTCGTACTTTCCACCTGCCGCGACGATCTTCTCCTTGGCGGAGGCAGAGAAAGCAGAGGCACGGACGATCAGCTTCTTGGTGAGCTCACCGTTGCCGAGCACCTTCACGCCGTACTCACACTTGGAGAGGATACCCTTTTCCAGCAGGTCGCAAACGTTGACGGTGGCTCCATCCTCGAACTTGTTCAGAGCGGAGACGTTGATAGCCTCCAGGGGCTTGGCGAAGATGTTGTTAAAGCCGCGCTTGGGCAGACGACGAACCAGAGGCATCTGGCCGCCCTCAAAGCCGGTGCGGACACCGCCGCCGGAACGGGCCCACTGGCCCTTCTGGCCGCGGCCGGCAGTCTTGCCGTTACCGGAACCGTGGCCGCGGCCCTTGCGGTACGCGGGACGGGTGGAACCGGCAGCGGGAGAGAGTTCATGCAGATTCATTGACGTGCACCTCCTTACTGTTCCTCGGTGACCTGGAGCAGGTAGCCGATAGCGGCAATCTTGCCCCGGGTAGCCGAGTTGTCGGGCTGTACGGTCACGTCACCGATTTTGCGCAGCCCCAGAGCCTCGGCGGTCGCCTTGTGCTTGACAATGCGGCCGTTCAGGCTCTTGACCAGCTTGATATTCAGGTTAGCCATTGTATAGCCCCTCCTTAACCTACGATTTCTTCCACGCTCTTGCCGCGGACGCGGGCCACTTCCTCAGGACCACGGAGGGACTTGAGGCCCTCGAAGGTGGCGGAGACCACGTTCTGAGGGTTGTTGGAGCGCAGGCACTTGGCGCGGATGTCGCGGATGCCGGCGGCCTCCATGACAGCGCGGACAGGGCCGCCGGCGATGATACCGGTACCGGGGGCAGCGGGCTTCAGCAGCACGCGGCCGGCGCCGAACTCACCGATGACCTCGTGGGGAATGGTGGTGCCGGAGCGGGTGATGGTGCACATGTTCTTCTTGGCATCCTCAATGCCCTTGCGGATAGCCTCGGGCACCTCGGCGGCCTTGCCGGTGCCGAAGCCGACCCGGCCCTTCTCGTCGCCGACCACCATCAGGGCGGCGAACTTCATCACGCGACCGCCCTTGACGGTCTTGCTGACGCGGTTCAGAGAAACGAGCTTCTCGGTGAACTCGCTGGGTTCTCTTTCAAATCTAGCCATGTTCGTTTTCTCCTCCCCTTAAAATTCCAGGCCGCCCTCACGGGCGCCCTCGGCCAGAGCGGCGACGCGGCCATGGTAGACATAGCCGCCGCGGTCGAAGACCACGGTGGTGATGCCGGCGGCCTTGGCGCGCTCGGCTACCATCTGGCCGACCTTCTTGGCGGCCTCGCAGTTGGAGCCGGGGCCCTCAAAGCCCTTCTCCAGGGAGGAAGCGGAGACCAGGGTCTTGCCGGCCACATCGTCGATGACCTGAGCATAGATGTTGGTCTCGCTGCGGAACACGTTCAGACGGGGACGCTCGGGCGTGCCGGCGATCTTGCCGCGCACTCTCTTGTGGCGCTTAAGCCGCTGAGCCTTGGTATTGGGACGATTGATCATAGTGGCACACCTCCTTACTTCTTCTTGACGCCGGTCTTGCCTTCCTTGCGGCGGATGACCTCGTCGGTGTATTTGATACCCTTGCCCTTATAAGGCTCGGGGGGACGCTTCTCTCTCACTTCGGCGGCGAACTGGCCCACCTTCTGCTTGTCAGCGCCGCTGATGACGATCTTGTTGGGGTTGGGCACGTCGATGGTGATGCCCTCGGGCTCGTCCATGGTGACCTGGTGAGAATAGCCCAGGTTCATGACCAGCTTCTTGCCGTCCTTCTGCACACGGTAGCCGACGCCGTTGACGTCCAGCTCCTTCTTGAAGCCCTCGGTCACGCCCACCACCATGTTGTGGAGCAGGCTGCGGGTCAGGCCGTGCAGAGCGCGGTTCTCCTTCAGATCGTTGGGACGGGTCACGTGGATGACGTTACCCTCCTGATTGATGCTCATCGCGGGGTGGAGCTGCTGAGTCAGAGCGCCCTTGGGGCCCTTGACGGTGACGACGTTATTGTCGCCGATCTGCACTTCCACGCCGGCGGGGAGCTCGATCGGCATTCTTCCGATTCTAGACATATCTGAGACTCCTCCTTACCAAACGAATGCAAGGACTTCGCCGCCGACATGGGCCTCGCGGGCCTTCTTGTCAGTCATGACGCCCTTGGAAGTGGACACGATGGCGATACCCAGACCCTTGAGGACCCGGGGCAGCTCGTCGGCGCCCGCATAGACGCGCAGGCCGGGCTTGGAGACGCGGCGCAGACCGGAGATGGCCTTCTCCTTGCCGGGGTTGTTGTACTTCAGGGTGACGCGAATCACGCCCTGGGTGCCGTCGTCGATGAGCTGGAAGTTCTTGATATAGCCCTCGTCCAGGAGAATCTGGGCGATGGACTTCTTCATGTTGGACGCGGGGACATCGACGGTGTCATGCTTGGCATTCGAGGCGTTGCGGATGCGGGTGAGCATATCCGCAATGGGATCGGTAATATGCATGAGTGTTACCTCCTATTAGAATTACGGGCATTGCCCGTATCAGCGGCAAGGTATCGGAGCTAGGCAACTTCGACCTGTTGACCGCCGGCTGGGGTTATATTGAAAATTGAAATTAGGAGTTCGGAATTAGGCGGGCGCCTAATTCCGTATTCCTAATTTCTCATTTCACAAAGTTACCAGGACGCCTTCTTCACGCCGGGAATCTGACCCTTGTAGGCCAGCTCACGGAAGCAGATACGGCAGATGCCGTAGTCCCGCAGGTAGGCGTGGGGACGGCCGCAGATCTTGCAGCGATTGTAGCGGCGGGTGGAGAACTTGGGCTCCGCCTGCTGCTTCAGGATCATAGACTTCTTAGCCATTTCGTTCTCCTCCTTTAGCGGGCGAAGGGAGCGCCGATGAGGGTCAGCAGCTCCTTGGCCTCTTCGTCAGTGTGGGCGGTGGTGCACATGACCACGTCCAGGCCGCGGATCTTGTCGATCTTATCGTACTCGATCTCGGGGAAGATCAGCTGCTCCTTGATGCCCAGGGCGTAGTTGCCGCGGCCATCGAAGGCGTTGGGGTTGATGCCGCGGAAGTCGCGGACGCGGGGCAGGGCCACGTTGAACAGGCGGTCCAGGAACTCCCACATCTTGTCGCCGCGCAGGGTAACCTTAGCACCGATGGGCATGCCCTCACGGAGCTTGAAGTTAGCCACGGACTTCTTGGCCTTGGTGATGATGGCCTTCTGGCCGGTGATCTTGGTCAGGTCGCCCACAACGGCCTCCAGAACCTTGGAGTTGTCACGGGCCTCGCCGCAGCCGCAGTTGACCACGATCTTCTCCAGGCGGGGGATCTGCATGGTGGACTTGTAGCCGAACTTCTGCATCAGAGCAGGAGCCACCTCGGCCTGGTACTTTGCCTTCAGGTTGGGCATTTTCTTATCAGCCATTGTTAACTCCTCCTCTCTCAGATTTCAGCGCCGCACTTCTTGCAGACGCGGACCTTCTTGCCGTCGGCCAGAACCTTGTGGGCGGGGCGGGTAGCCTTGCCGCACTTGGGGCAGACGCGCATGACCTTGGAGGCGTACATGGGGGCCTCCTTGGGGATGATGCCGCCCTCCTGGCCCTGCTGACGGGGCTTGGTGTGGCGGGACACCATGTTGATCTTCTCGACAACGACCTTGCCGCTCTTGGGCAGGGTGGCAATGACCTTGCCCTGCTTGCCCTTGTCCTTACCGGACAGAACGACGACCTCGTCGCCCTTCTTAATGCTCATCTTATTCATTGTCTACTCCTACCCCCTTACAGCACTTCGGGAGCCAGCGACAGGATCTTCATGTAGTCCTTGTCGCGCAGCTCGCGGGCCACGGGCCCAAAGATACGGGTACCGCGGGGATTCTTGTCGTCCTTGATGAGAACGGCAGCGTTCTCGTCGAAGCGCACATAGCTGCCGTCGGCGCGGCGAATGCCCTTGGCGGAGCGGACGATAACGGCCTTCACGACCTCGCCCTTCTTCACCGTGCCGCCGGGCTGAGCCTTGCGGACGGAGGCCACGATCACGTCGCCGATGTTGCCATACTTGCGCTTGGAACCGCCCAGCACACGGATGGTCTTGATTTCCTTGGCGCCGGTGTTGTCGGCTACCTTCAGATAAGTCTCCTGCTGAATCATACCGGCACCTCCTTACTTCGCCTTCTCGATGATCTCGACCACGCGCCACCGCTTGTCCTTGGACAGGGGACGGGTCTCCATCACCTTAACGCGGTCGCCCACGCCACACTCGTTGAGCTCGTCATGAGCCTTGAGCTTGTAGGTCCGCTTAACAATCTTCTTGTACAGGGGGTGGGCCACACGGTCGGCAATGGCCACCACCACGGTCTTGTCCATCTTGTCAGAGACAACCAGGCCGACTCTGGTCTTGCGGGAAGAAGTTCTGTTTTCCATTGTCTAGTTCCTCCTTCTTATCGGCCTGCGAGCTGCTGCTCACGGATGAGGGTCTTGACCCGGGCAATGTCTTTCTTCACCTGGGCGATCCGCACGGGATTGTCCAGCTGATTGGTGGCGTGCTGAAGACGGAGCTGGAAGAGATCCTTCTTCAGGTCGCCCAGCTTAGCCTCCAGCTCGGCGGCGCTCATCTTACGGATTTCAGTAGCCTTCATCTTCATTCACCACCATTCTCGGTCTCGGCGGTCTCCTTGGCCACAATCTTGCACTTGACGGGCAGCTTGTGGGAAGCGAGACGCAGTGCCTCGCGGGCGACCTCCTCGGAGACGCCGGCGATCTCGAACATAACACGGCCGGGCTTAACCACGGCCACCCAGTACTCGGGGGAACCCTTACCGGAACCCATTCGGGTCTCAGCGGGCTTCTCGGTGACGGGCTTATCGGGGAAGATCTTGATCCACACCTGGCCGCCACGCTTGGTGTAACGAGTCATGGCGACACGGGCGGCCTCGATCTGGTTGCTGGTGATCCAGGCGGGCTCGGTGGCCTGCAGGCCAAACTCCCCGTAGGTCACGGTGTTGCCACGGGTGGCCTTGCCCTTCATGCGGCCGCGGTGAACGCGGCGGTATTTCACTCTCTTAGGCAGCAGCATTAGTTGGCGCCTCCTTCCTTGGCAGCGGGAGCGGCGGGACGGGGGCCCCGGTTAAAGCCCTGACCCTGGGGACGGCCCTGGCCGTTCCGGTTGAAGCCGCCCTGACGGCGGTCGCCGCCGAAGCCGGGCTTCCGGTCGCCGTCGCGGCGCTCGCGGCGGGGACGCTCAGGACGCTCCTTGAAGTTCTTGGTGTCCAGGGTGCGGGGGGTGGTCCGCAGGGCCTGGGAGAGAATCTCACCCTTGTAGACCCACACCTTCACGCCGATGCGGCCGTAGGTGGTGGCAGCCTCAGCGAAGCCGTAGTCGATGTCGGCGCGCAGGGTCTGCAGGGGAATGGTGCCGTCGTGATAGTGCTCGGTGCGGGCGATCTCGGCGCCGCCCAGACGGCCGGACACCTGAGTCTTGATGCCGCGGGCGCCCATGCGCATGGCACGGCCCATGGCGTTCTTCATAGCGCGGCGGAAGCCGATGCGCTTCTCCAGCTGCTGAGCGATGTTCTCAGCGATGAGCTGGGCGTCCATGTCGGGGTTCTTGACCTCGACGATGTTCAGGGCAACGCTCTTGCCCAGCATCTTCTCCAGCTGCAGGCGCAGGGCCTCGATGGCCTCGCCGCCCTTGCCGATGACCACGCCGGGACGGGCGCAGTGCAGGTAGATGCGCACCTTGGCGTTGTCGCGCTCGATCTCAATCTTGGGGATACCAGCGCCGTACTGGGTCTTCTTCAGGAAGTCCCGGATCTTCTTGTCCTCCACCAGCAGGTCGCCGACCTTCTCGTTGCGGGCGTACCAACGGGAGTCCCAGTCCTTAATGACGCCCACGCGAAGGCCGTGGGGGTTCACTTTCTGTCCCATATTTTTCCTCCTCCCTTAGCGCTCGCTCACCGCGATGGTGATGTGAGAAGTACGCTTGTTGATGCGGAACGCGCGACCCTGGGCCCGGGGACGCATACGCTTGATGATGGGGCCGGGGTTGGCGTAGGTGGCAGACACGTACAGCTTCTCGGGATCCATCTGGTGATTGTTCTCCGCGTTGGCAGCCGCGCTCTTGAGGATCTTCAGCATGAGCTCGGAAGCAGCCTTGGGAGTGGCCATCAGAATAGCAGTGGCCTCGGGCACGCTCTTGCCCCGGATCAGATCGCAGACGATCTGAACCTTACGGGGAGAGATGCGGGCATAACGCAGAGTAGCCTGGGCTACCTTTTTATCTTCCATGTTATCTCTCCTCCTTACTTACCGGACTTGGCGCCGGCGTGACCGCGGAAGGTACGGGTGGGGGCGAACTCGCCCAGCTTGTGGCCGACCATATCCTCAGTAACGTAGACGGGCACGTGCTTGCGGCCGTCGTGCACGGCAAAGGTGTGACCGACGAAGGAGGGGAAGATGGTGGAGGCGCGGCTCCAGGTCTTCAGGACCTTCTTCTCACCGGTCTTGTTCATCTCATCGACCCGCTTGAGCAGCTCGGGGGCGCAAAAGGGGCCTTTCTTAATGCTTCTGGACATCTTTTACTGCCTCCTTACTTAGAATTACGATGCTTGACGATGAACTTCTCGGTACGGTTCTTCGTCTTGCGGGTCTTGTAACCCATAGCGGGCTTGCCCCAAGGAGTAACAGGGCCGGGACGACCGACAGGGCTCTTGCCCTCGCCGCCGCCGTGGGGGTGGTCATTGGGGTTCATGACGGAGCCGCGGACGGTGGGACGCCAACCCATGTGACGCTTACGGCCGGCCTTACCAATCTGGATGTTGGCCCAGTCGGTGTTGCCGACCTGGCCGATGCAGGCCTTGCAGTCCTCACGGATATAGCGGACCTCGCCGGAGGGCAGACGGACCTGAGCCATGCCGTTCTCCTTGGCCATCAGCTGGGCAGCCACGCCGGCGGACCGGACGAGCTGAGCGCCCTTGCCGGGGTAGAGCTCGATGTTGTGGATGAGCTCGCCCACGGGGATGTTGGCGATGGGGAGGCAGTTGCCGGGCAGGATGTCGGCGTTGGGGCCGGAGACGATCTTGTGGCCGGCCTTCAGGCCAACAGGAGCCAGGATATAGCTCTTAGTGCCGTCCTCATACTGGATGAGGGCGATGTTGGCGGAACGGTTGGGGTCGTACTCAAGACGGAGCACCACAGCGACCTCGCCGTCCTTCTGACGCTTGAAGTCGATGATACGGTACTTCTTCTTGTTGCCGCCGCCGCGGTGGCGGACGGTGATGCGGCCGTAGCTGTTGCGGCCGGCATTCTTCTTCAGGTTCTCAATCAGGCTGCGCTCGGGCTTAGCCTTCTTGTCAATGCCCTCGAAGGCGCTCACGGTCATGTGGCGGCGGGAGGGCGTTGTGGGCTTATAAGTTTTGATAGCCATTGTTCGTTATCCTCCTTACACCATGCCTTCGAAGAACTCGATGGTCTTGGAGTCCTCGCTGAGGGTGACCACAGCCTTCTTCCAGGAGGGGCGGCGGCCCTTGGGATAGGCGCCGGTGCGCTTCTCCTTACCCTGCATGTTCAGGGTGTTGACCTTGACCACCTTCACGCCGAAGATTTCCTCGACGGCCTTGGCGATCTCGATCTTGTTGGCGCTCTTGGCCACCTCGAAGGTGTAGCGCTTCATCTCGGTCATCTCCATGGACTGCTCGGTGATGACGGGACGCTTAATGATATCATAAGCGGTGGTAGCCATTATGCGAACACCTCCTCGATGACGGCCAGGGCGGCCTTGTCCACGATGAACTGGTTGGCGTTTACGATGTCGTAAACGGAGAGGAGCTTGGCAGTGGTGGTGACCACGCCGGGGATGTTCCGGGCGGACAGGACCACGTTCTCATTGACCTCGTTGGTGACCAGGACGGCCTTCTTGGACTCGACAGCGCCCAGGAAAGCGGCCATGTTCTTGGTCTTGACGGCGTCCAGGTTCAGGCCGTCCACCACGATGACGTTGCCCTCGGCGGCCTTGGCGGAGAGGGCGGACTTGAGAGCCAGGCGCTTCACCTTCTTGTTGAGGGTGTAGCTGTAATCGCGGGGCTTGGGAGCGAACACCACGCCGCCGTGAGTCCACTGGGGAGCGCGGGTGGAACCCTGACGGGCACGGCCGGTGCCCTTCTGGCGCCAGGGCTTGATGCCGCCGCCGGAAACCTCGGCGCGGGTGAGAGCGGACTGAGTGCCCTGGCGGCAGTTGGCCAGGTGATTCTTGACAGCCTCGTGAACAACGCTCACGTTGGGCTCAATGCCGAAGATAGCGTCGGAGAGGTCCACTTCGCCGACCTTCTTGCCGGTCATATCAACAACAGTTGCTTTAGGCATTTGGTATCTCTCCTTTCTTACTTGTTACGGGCGGAAGCCTTCTGGGGATTACGGCCGGAAGCCTTCTGCGGGTTCTTGGAGATGTCAGCGCCGGCGCCCTTCTCCTTGACGTTGATGACGGAGCTGCGCAGGCACACGATGCCGCCCTTGGGGCCGGGGATGGCGCCACAGACAGCGATGAGGTTCAGCTCGGGGTCGACCTTGACCACGTCCAGGTTGAGCACGGTGACCTGCTCATTACCCATCTGGCCGGCGCCGATCTTACCCTTGAAGATACGGGAAGGATCGCTGTTGGCGCTCATGGAACCAGCGTGACGGTGCACAGGGCCGGTACCGTGGGACTCCTTCAGGCGGTGAGCGCCGTGACGCTTGATAACGCCGGCGTAACCCTTACCTTTGCTGATGCCGGTCACGTCCACGCGGTCGCCAGCGGCGAAAGCGTCGGCCTTGACCTCGTCGCCGATGTTCAGGGACTCGGCGTTGTTGAGAGCGAACTCCTTGAGCACGCGCTTGGCGCTGACACCAGCCTTCTTCAGGTGGCCCAGCTCGGGCTTGGTGAGCTTGCGCTCGGGTACGTCCTCGAAGCCCAGCTGCACAGCGGTGTAGCCGTCCTTCTCCACGGTCTTCTTCTGGGTGACCACGCAGGGGCCAGCCTCAATGACGGTGACCGGGATGACCTTGCCGGCTTCGTCGAAGATCTGCGTCATGCCGACCTTCTTGCCGATAATGGCCTTTTCCATGTGTTTTCCTCCTTAAATAAGGTTATTGGTTGGAAGACTTGGGACATCAGGCTTCCCATTGGTCTGCCAACTTGACCCGTCCGCCTCAAAACGCGGCGGACTGCGGGTACAACATAGTTGTGAGACTCAGCTGTGATTACAGCTTGATCTCGATCTCCACGCCGGCGGGGAGCTCCAGGCTCATCAGGGCCTCCACAGTCTTGGGGGAGGGCTTGAGGATGTCGATGAGGCGCTTGTGGGTGCGGCGCTCAAACTGCTCCCGGGAGTCCTTGTACTTGTGCACAGCGCGCAGGATGGTCACGACCTCTTTCTTGGTGGGCAGGGGGATCGGGCCGGACACGGAAGCGCCGGTGCGCTTGGCGGTCTCCACGATCTTCTCGGCGCTCTGGTCGATGAGCTGATGGTCGTAAGCCTTGAGACGGATGCGAATCATTTCTTTCTGGGCTGCCATGGTGTTTCCTCCTTAAAACATACGAAGTGGGGTTCGGTACTCCTCGCACGCTTCGTACGGTGAGAAATCTTATGTCCACGGTTCCGTGCGTATCACTCCGTGGCATGAAGAAAACCGGCTCTAAGCAGGCCGGTTTACTCCATGCACCGGCGATATACGCCCGTGCACAGATTCCTCAGCCGCCCGATTCTAGCTCGGACATACTCCGCGGAAGTTACCGGCTCACGCCGCAATCTCCCGCATCATCGCAGATCGCGCCCTTAACAGGCGCTCTGATATAATACCTTAAACCCCGATCTATGTCAAGGGTTTCCGGGTATTTTTTTATTATTTTTTCAGGAAAATCACGCTTTTGGCCACTTACACAAAGCCTGCTGTCGACATAGCCTCTTCTTCTGTCCGCTTTGCCTGTCCGGGGCCAGAAAAGACCGGGCTGTCCTGCTGGGACAGCCCGGTCTGAAAGGCGTCGGAATGTGCCGCTTTGCTTATTTCGCGGTGCGGATGATGATGCTGGCCTTGAACTCACCGGCGGTGGTGTAGCCGCCGTAGATGTTCAGGCTGTCGCCGGTCTTCAGGCTGCTCAGGGAGAAGGTGCCGCCGGCGGCCTCCTGCATGACGGTGCCGGAGGGGGCGCTGACCTGGATGACGGAGCCGGTACCGGTGCCGTCGTCAGCCCGGAAGGTGATGGTCCGGTCGGAGGTGTTCACGTAGATGACGGTGCCGTTGAGCTGGCTGCTGCTGGTGGTGGTCTTGTCCACCTCGATGGAGGCCACGCTGTCGCCGTTGGTGACCATGGCCACGTGGTAGCCCACCCGCAGATCGTACATGGAGATGAGCTTGCCGTCCTGGCTAACCGACACGCCGCTGGTGATGGAGTAGGTGGCGGTGCCGCCGTTGTTGTCCAGCTCCACCTCGATGGTGATGCCGGAGGTGTCCTCGCTCTTGCGGGTGATGGTGCCGGAGACGTTGGCACTCTGAGGCTGGGAGTCAATCTGGGTGACGGCGTTGTACCGGACGGTCACGGTGACGGCATCGCCGGTGCGCAGCTTGTCGATGGAGCTGCTCTTGTCGCTGCGGCGGACCTCCGGGGGATCGGACAGGTCAATCTGGAAGGGGACCACCCGGCCGTCAGCGGTGGTGACGCTGATGATCTCCATGGTGGTGCCGGTGGGGTAGCTGATGTCGGTGATGGTGCCCTCGGTGACGGTGGAGCCGGGATAGCCGGCCAGCATGGCCACCTCGCCGCCGGACAGGCGGACGGTGACGAACCAGTCCTTCTGGACGCCGCTGACGGTGCTGGCCTTGCCGTTGTAGGTCACCACGGCGTCGGCGGAGAAGTTATAGGTGGTGGCCTTGTTGGTCTTCAGGTCGGTGATGGTCACGTTGCTGACGCCGCTGGCGCTGCCCACGCTCTTCACGGCGCCCTGGATGTACTGGGTGACCGTGTCCAGGGTGGCGCTGGTCACGCTGCCGTCGTCATTGGACGCCCGCAGGGTCACATAGCTGCCCACATAGCTGGCGGTCATGCCGGAGACGGCCAGACCGTTGGCGGTGATGGCGGTGTTTGCGGGAACGGTGAGCCGCTCCAGCTGGCCGTCAAAGCCGGAGATGGTGATCACGGAGCCGCCGGAGGCCTGGGTCTCCACAGCGGTAATCAGGCCCTCCACCTTACGGGTGCCGCCGGAGAGCTGGACAGCGGCCAGGTGACCCTGCTGATCCACCCGGCAGACGGCGGTGGTGTAGCCGCCCTCCGTGTCGATGAGCTCATAGCCGCCCACCTTCTGACCCACCTGGACCTCGGTAAAGCGGTCGTAGGGCAGGGTGACGGAGGCGCCGTTTACGTTGAGGAGAAGCTCGCTGTCAGACACGCCCACCACAGTGCCGGCCACGGTGTCCAGCTTGCCGGACAGGCGCACGGCCATAGGGGTGCCGTCCTCGTCGTAGCACACACGGGCGTAGGTGCCGGTCTGGAGCAGGGCGCTGTCCACCAGCATGCTGTTCTCATAGATGGGGGTGTCCACCGGCAGGGAGATGGTGTAGGAACCGGACAGATCGCTGTTGAGGGTGAGGTGGATCACGTTCTTGCTGCTGGAGGTGGCAGAGACAATGGTGCCCGCCTGCCACTCGTAGTCGGTGTAATTGGGCAGCTCCACGCTGGTGCCCCGCTCCTCCATGAAGGCGATGGCACGGGAGAGCATGGTGGCCGCCACCTCACGGGTGACAGTGCTCTTGGGCTGGAACTCGTTCTGGTCGGTGCCGGTGATGATGCCGTATGTATTGAGGAGATAGATGTAGGGCTCACGGCCGGGGGTGATGTCGGCCTTATCGGTAAAGGTCAGGGTGTAGCTGGACAGATGCTCGGCCATGGGGGCCAGCTGCATGGCCCGCACCAGGTAGAGGGCAAAGTCCTCCTTGGTGATGGTCTTGCCGTTGTCCAGCGCGCCGGAGTCGTAGAGCCCCTTCAGCTCGGTGTAGGAGAGGATGCCCGCCTCCAGGCAGGTGGCGTACTCGTCCCGGAACCAGGACTGCTGGTCGCCCATGATGGCGGAGATATCGTCGGCCCGGTCCTTGCCGATCTGGGCCCGAAGCTCGGTCTCCACGGCGATACGGGCGCACAGAGCCAGCGCCTCGCTGCCCTGAAGCTCATTCTTGGGCCGGAACTCGCCGTTGTCGTAGCCCTTGAAGACACCCTGCTCGGCCATGTCGTTGATGTAGGACTCCGCCCAGTATCCGGCGGGCACATCGGGGAACGTGGCAGCGAATGCGGGTACCGTGGTCAGTGAGAGCACCAGCGTCAGGGCCAGCGCACCGGAAAGCAGTCTGTTTCGTTTCATAGCGCACCTCCAAATTTGGGCTTCGTCCTTGCGTCCGCCACAAGGCGGGTTTCTACACTTAACATAATTATAGCGGCTTGTCCAGGAAAAAGCAACGGGAACCCTGTCTTTTTCTTCCCGTTCCAAAATCTGCTGCTTTTCAGACGTTTTTCCCCGAAAAAAGTTCCACGGCAAAAAGAGAGCGGAGACAGCTCCGCCGTCTCCGCTCTACCTATATTATATATGTATGCTGTTTACTCCGCCGCAGCGCTGCCGTCCTCAGCACCGGCAGCGCCCTGGGCGTTGTCAGTGTCCTGGGCGTTGTCAGTGTCCTGGGTGTTGTCGGTGCTCTGGGTGTCTTCGGTACCGGCATTGGTCAGGTCCTCGGCCTCCAGGGCCTCGGCGGGAATCTCAAACTCCGTGGCCGCGTCGAAATTGGAGCAGCTCATGCGGATCACCGAGCTCACCAGCTCGCTGGTCGACTCCTCGTCGGTGCTGGTGGTGGGGTGGCCCAGGGTCTCGTCAATATTGGCCTCCATATTGTTGATGACCTTCAGCATGTCCATCTCCATCTTCACCAGGTAGCCCTCCTGGTCCACCCATACGGTGATCTCGGCAGCGGGCATGCTCTCCAGATTGGTCTTAATCTTGGTCTGCTGGTCCTCGGACATGGAGGCGATGGACTCCAGATAGCCGTTGCTCTCCAGGATGTCCACCAGGGGCTTGCCCCCAAGGGAGCCGGTGTACTTCACCGCCTCAGCGTCATTGACGGTCTCGGTGCCGTTTTTCTTGAAGCCGGAGGCCTGGGCCAGGTAGGTGGAGAGGGTGTCCCCGGCGTTATAGGTGTCCAGCACCTCCTGGGTGGTGGTCTGCTTGGCCCAGTAGCTGCCGTCGGTGGCGTACTGCACCAGCTCCTCGCCCTCCTTCTGGGCGTACATGGTGATGGTCTGGTTGTAGGTGTCCTCGCCGCTGACCATATCCAGCGCCACATCCGCCTTAATCTTCAGCGGGTCCTGGAAGGTGGTGAGATTCATCCGGTTGGTGACGGACAGATTCTGGTCCTCAGAGGTGTACTCCGCCGCGATCTCAATCACAGCGTCCATGCTGGAGGCGCCCTTTACCTTCTCCAGGGCGGCAGCCACCGTCTCGTCGGCATTTCCGCCGGAGCAGGCCGCAAGAGAGAGGGTCAGCAGCGCGGCGGCGCCCAGAGCGGCCGTACGTTTCATCCATTTCATTGTGCATTGTCCTTTCTTTCCGATACGCGGCATACGCGCAATTATAGATAGTATAGCATGTTTTCTCCCCTCTGTCACCCATTTCCGTACCTTTTGGGCCGATGCCGCTCCTTTTTTCTTTCTCTTCTTGCCAGCATATCACCGGTGTGCTAGGATGGATGCAAGGAAAGAATATCCTGTCCATTCCCACAGTCTGGAGATGATGCGCTGTGTTCTGTCCCAACTGCGGCTTCCCCTACGGTCCTGACGACCGCTTCTGCGGCCGCTGCGGCGCCGCCCTTCCCGGCCGGGAGGACTCGGCCCCTGCCCCTCCCCCTCAGCAGCCTTTTCCGCCTCCAGCCCGCCCCAAGCGGCGGCTGCCCCGGTTTGTGATTCCGGCGGTGCTGGTGCTGGCCGCAGCGGCAGGCGTGCTGGCCTTCTTCCTCACCCGCTCGTCCCAGCCGGACCCGTCCTTTGTTCCTGACAGTCAGACCTCCTTCTTTTTCCTGGCCAGGGACAACCCCACTCAGGCGGAGCTGTGGCGGGGTACGGAGCAGGTGCTGACCCTCCCGGCGGAAGACGTGGTGTTCCGCTCCGCCGCCGGCTCCATGGACAAGTCCGTGCTCCTGCTGGTGGATGCCGGGGGTACTCTGTACCGGGCCGATTCTGTTGGCTGTACCACGCTTTCAGAACAGGTCCTGTACTGCGCACTCTCCGGTGACGGAAGCACCTCTGCCTGGGTCACCGCAGCGGGACAGCTCTGGCTCCAGCGGAACGAAGAGGCCCCGGTGCTGGTGGCTGACGGCGTCTCCCCTTACTCCGTTCTCCTGTCCTACGGCGGCCATACTCTGGCGTGGCAGACAGCCTCCGACAGCGACGGCAGCTCCCACCTCTGCCTGATGCTGGACAGCGGGGCGCTCCAGGAGCTGCCGCCGGAGGACGCGGCTGCCGCCCTGGTCACCGACAGCGGCACGCTGTACTACACCGTCCTGGACGGCGACATGCTTTCCCTGTACGTCTGGAGGGATGGGACGTCCACTCTGCTCACCGACCGGCTGCTCCCGTTCGGCACCACGCTGGCCTGTAACCGGGACGGCACCGAGCTGCTCTACATGACAGAGGAGGACGACGGCCCCGTCACCTGGTTCTGCCAAGAGGGCGAGGAACCCCGGAGCATCGGTTCCTTTGCCTTCCAGTCCCTCTGCTCCCCGGCCTTTTCCTCCAGCAGCTATATTGACACCGATCACCTCTCTGTCTGGCTGTATAACACGGACACGCTGCGGCAAAAATGCCTCCGCACGGACCAGAACGTCTGGCTGCTGGACAGTAACGGGGACGCCTCCCCCCTCTTCCCCGACGGAAGCACCATCACCAGTGCCTATGTCTCCCAGGACGGCACCAGCCTGGTGGTCCAGACCACCGGCGTGAGCGAGAAGAACACCCTCTACCGCTTCGACAACCTGTGGGGCGACCTGGAATCCCAGGAGCTGGACCATGGGCATGAGCTCTCCCTGCTGGGTGCCTCCCCCGACCTGTCCCTCCTGCTCTACACCTGCCTCGATACGGATCTGGTGCGGACCTATTACGCCCTGAAGGCCGGTGGTGAGCCGGTGCTTCTGACCCAGGGCAACGAATTTGCCGTGCTCACCGCGGACAACACGGTCCTCTGCTCCACCGGTGACAGCACCGGCCTTCTTTTCTCCGACGGCGGCGAACCCATCCCGCTGGAAGTGCCCGGTACGGAGGATGGCGACGCCTTCATTACCGTCGCCGGGGTGGGCAATCTGACCTGCGTCACAGCGTATACTATTGCTGACCTCGCAACCTCAGCCCTCTCTCCTGTGGACGTCTATACCGTTTCTCCCGACGGCGCTCTCACCCTTCTGACCGAGGATATCCTGTACCTGTACGCCTACTGACCCTTTCCCGCAAAGAAAAGAGCGCCGCGCCCTGCAAGGGCGCGGCGCTCTGTATCTTCTATTATCGCTGAGCCGGGGTTTCTACCGGGATGCCTCTGGACCGCAGCTCGGCCAGGAAGATCTCCCGTCCCTCAAAGAGGAACTCCAGGTTCACCCGCCGGCCGTTTTTGAGGAAGATGGCCATGCGGCGGCCGCCCAGCAGATCCACCCGGGCGATGTTCCCCATGGGAATCCGTCTGGCGGGACCATAGCCCTCGCAGCAGACCAGGGTGTCGTCATCCTCCAGCCGGACCCGTGCCCGGGTAGGCCGCAGCATGGACACCACGCCCAGCACCGCCACCACCACGGCGCCGATGCGGCACAGCAGCTGCAGGCTGTCGTCCCCCGTCAGCTCCAGTCCGCTGCACACCCACAGCAGCACTGCTGCCGCCAGAAACACCACGCCCGCCAGGCGGTAGGAGGCGCTCAGGCTCCGATTCATCCGATATTCCATGTTTTTTCCTTCTTTCAGGATGAGTGCCGCAGTATCCGCCGTTGTGCCGGATTCTGCCGGCAGGCAGAGGAAATCATCCCCGTTCCGGGCTTGCCCCTCTGCGCCGTACGCATTATAATATAAACGAGATGCCCGGCGCAACGGTCATTCTGGTGGAAACACGGCGGGTTTTCTCCCCGGATTTTTGGCTGCCTGACTGTCCGGCGGCTCCGGTGACTTTGCAGAGGAGGTTTTTCCCATGCTCAAGCACATTGTCGTATGGAAGTTCAAGGACGAGGCCGAGGGCAAGTCCCGGGCCGAGAACTGCGCCCTGGTCCGGGAGCGCCTGCTGGCCCTGGTGGGGGTCATCCCCGAGGTGAAGCACATGGAGATCGGCATTGATATCGGCTCCATCCAGGGCAACTTTGACCTGGCCCTCATCGTGGACACCGACAACACCGACACCCTCTCCGCCTACGCCAACCACCCTGAGCACCTGAAGGTGGTGGACTACATCAAGAAGGTTGTGGAGCAGCGGGTGGCCGTGGACTTTACCTTCTGAATATTTTCAAGGCAAAAAGCGCCCTGTTTTTCGGACAGGGTGCTTTTTTATTCCCATTTTTATCCGTATACAGCCTCATCATTCATTCTCTTTCCATGTCATCACATTCATTTCGACTAATGTACGCCCATTTTTAACGCTGTATTTTGTCTGTTTTTTACCATTTGGACAGTTGACACTTTTGTTTCATGGTGGTATTATTCTTTCATAATTATTCATCAAGTTGTGAGTATTCCGTATTTTTATTCTGTGTGTGCCCGCGATTTGAGAGAAGGAAAGGTGAAGCAAATGAAAAGCAGTACCTACACCCCGAAAAAGTGGCTGTCACTGATTCTGGCGCTGGCCATGTGCCTGTCGCTGGTCTCTCTGCCCGCCGCTGCCGCGGAGACGGAGACCACCGCCGCCACCGCAGCAACCTTTGTCAACACCACCGAGGACGGCGGCGACAACGCCATCTCCCTCACCGCCGAGCGGACCTTCAAGGTCATGCTCCCCGTTGACATGACCCTGGACCAGGCCAAGGCCGCTGCCGCTGAGGCTGTGTGGTCCCTGGTGCCCGACGAGACCCAGGACTACCTGGACGACACCCTGTTCCCCAACCAGACTGAGGGCGGCGCCCTGAGCACCTGGATGTGCAAGGACGGCGAGACCCCCTTCTTCACCGACCTGAGCGCCTCTGCTGAAGAGGTCAACGGCCAGGTGTACGTGACCCTGACCTTTGCCAACAGCTGCTACTTCCTGGACGACTTCAGCGTACCCCACACCAACGGCGGCTACTACATGGACGTGTGCGGCTACTTCAACCTGACCGCTGAGGCCGACGGCAAGACCCTGGGCTCCGTGGGCGTGAAGATTGCCCCCTACGACCAGTTCCACACCATGGCCGAAATCTATGAGGAGATTGACGAGATGGTCTCCTTCGCCGCCGAGAACACCGACCTGTACGTGGAGAAGTTCTCCATGGGCATGAGCCAGGGCGACAACGGGCTGGAGAGCCTGGATATGCCCTACCTCATCGTGGCCAAGGACAAGGCCGCTGTGGAGAAGTGGAAGGAGATCAAGGAGGAGGCCGAGAGCGACCCCACCGGTCTCATCGCCAAGATTGAGAACGGCACCCTGGGCGACTACCAGGTGCCCGTGATGTACTCCAACGTCCACGCCAACGAGGTGGCCGCCAGCGACGGCGTCACCGCCTTTGCCTGGATGCTCCTCAACGCCGCTGCCGGCGACGGCACCATCGACTACGACAAGCTCACCGGCTTCACCGCCGAAGGTGAGGCCGAGCTGGCCGCTCAGATGGGCCCCGAGGGTGAGGCTGGTTCCGTGGCCGTGCCCGACCTGGTGGCCGACACCGCCACCTACCTGGGCTACATCAAGGGCAAGAACGCCGACGGCACCACCGCCGACGTCTCCACTGTGGTGGACCTGGAGAAGTACTACACCATCGAGACCGAGACCGTCAACGTGGACGACCTCCTCAGTGACGTATTCTTCATCCTGGTGCCCGAGGAGAACGTGGAGGGCCGGACTTACCTGACCCGTACCTCCTCCGGCGGCTTCGACCTGAACCGGGACAACTCCTTCCAGACCCAGGCCGAGACCCAGAACATGACCGCTCTCATCGCGGAGTGGAACCCCGTCAGCTTTGCCGAGTTCCACGGCCGGATTGAGGCCTTCCAGTGCGAGCCCTGCGATCCCCCCCACGAGCCCAACTTTGAGTACGACCTGCTGGCCGAGCACCTGCTGGCCGGCGGCGAGGCTCTGGGCATTGCCGCCGTGGCCAACAACGACGGCCACAACAGCTATGTGACCCCCCAGCGTGACTACCTGAGCTACACCGGCGAGGTCAACGCCGACGGCAGCTACCAGACCCAGTGGTACGACCCCTGGGACGACATGTCCACCAGCTACACTCCCCAGTACGCCATGCTCCACGGCACCGTGGCCTACACCGTTGAGGTCCCCGCCTACGACGACTACATGGTCACCGCCCTGGCCTACGGCCAGCTGGGCCAGAGCGACTACATCGCCGCCAACAAGGACAGCTACCTGCTCTGCCAGGCCAAGATCTTCGAGCGCGGCGTGACCAACGCCAACTCCGACGCCTATGAGCTGGTTGGCCAGTGGTTCTGCGACCAGTACGACGTTGAGGGCGCCGAGGCCGACCTGTTCCGTCCCGAGTACGACGGCGAGGGTCAGAACGGCAACTTCTATCCCGAGTGCTACATCATCCCCCTGGACGGTGAGCATCAGAGCAACCTCCAGGATGCCGACGACATGCTCACCTACCTGACCCGCAACGGTGTTGAGATCATGGTGGCCGACAAGGCCTTCACCTATGACGGCGTGGAGTATCCCGCCGGTACCGCTGTGGTCTCCATGTACCAGGCCAAGCGGAGCGTGGCCAACGGCGTGCTGTACGACGGCACCGTCATCACCGAGTGGCCCGTCCTCTACTCCGAGGGCATCACCGCCTTCAACCACACCCGCGGCTTTGACATGATCACCTGTGCCGAGCCCGCCGCCTACGAGACCATCGCCGCCGCCTGCTCCGTGTCCGACGAGTGGGATGTGTCCTCCGCCTTCACCGGCGTCACCGGCGAGAAGGTCATCCTGTCCAACGCCTCCGAGGACTCCACCAGCGCCGTCAACGCCCTGCTCCAGGCCGGCAAGACCGTGTCCATGATCATCTCCGGCGAGGACAAGGGCTCCTTCCTGTGCGACTACGCCGACTGGCAGTCCGTCTCCAAGACCTACCTGCTCACCGGCAAGGGCGTCACCGCCGCTGAGGCTCCCCTGTCCCTGACCATCACCAAGTCCCCCGTCATCTACATCTCCGGCAAGCCCGCCGACAACGAGACCGGTTTCGTCAAGAGCACTCTGGTCAGCGGCGCTTCCCAGTACAACTACGACCGGCAGTCTATGGAGATGCTGGGCTTCACCGTCACCGACAACGCCGCTGAGGCCGACCTCATCATCGGCGCTGCCAAGCTGGACGAGCAGGCCCTGGCCGCTGTCAAGTCCGGCACTCCCTACATCGGCTACGGCTCCAACGCCATCAACTCCGCTGTGTCCCTCTTCGCCGAGGGTGAGCTGGTCCGGGAGACCGTGGACCGCTCCGCCATGGACGCTCTGGCCTATGTGACCTACCCCACCGAGAGCCTGGTGACCGCCAGCTATGTGGCCGAGGGTGACGACATCCTCTACGGCTACGGCGCCGGCTACTTCGCCGCCATCCCCGACGGCGCCCAGGTGCTCATCCAGCTGGACGGCTCCAAGGAGTTGCTGGAGGGCTTCCTGCCCAGCAGCGGCGAGCACTATGAGGACTTCCTCAACGACTCCGTCCAGGCCATCGAGTACCACGAGAACGGCCTGAACCTGGTCCTCTTCGCCAACACCCTGACCAACAAGGTCCACCAGCGGGATGAGTTCAACTTCATCAGCAACACCGCCTTCTCCAGCCTGCTGGGCGACATCTGCACCGGCACCGCTGACAGCGGCGACAACGCCAAGGCTCTGGCCGCCGCCAAGTACACCGACGTGAACACCGGCGACTGGTTCGCCGAGGCCGTGGGCAGCGCCACCGCCAAGGACCTGCTCCAGGGCAACGGCAAGGGCGCCTTCCTCCCCCTGAGCACCACCGACCGCAGCGCTCTGGCCACCGTGCTCTACCGGCTGGCCGGTTCCCCCGAGGCTGAGTCCGCCAACTTCTCCGACGTGGCTGACAACGCCTGGTACGCCGACGCCGTCAACTGGGCCGCCTCCGCCGGCGTTGTCCAGGGCAACAACGGTGCCTTCTATCCCACCAATGCCCTCACCCGTGAGCAGGCCGTGGTCATGTTCTACAACTACGCCGCCTCTCTGGATCTGGACGTGAGCGGCAAGGCTGACCTGAGCGCCTACACCGACGCGGCCGACGTCTCCGGCTACGCCGCCGACGCCATGGCCTGGGCCGTGGAGGCCGGTCTGGTCACCGGCACCGGCAAGGGAGACACCCTCTCCCCCAAGGCTACCGCCACCCGCGCTGAGCTGGCCGCCCTGATTCTCCGGGCCGCCGACCTCTTCGCCACCGCGGAGGCCTGAAACCCATAACAAAAACCGCGCCTGTCAGATGACAGGCGCGGTTTTTTGCGGTTTTATAAGAAATAGAGGTCAGTTTTCCTTCCCCTTTTCATCTTCAGCGGCCTTTCTGGCCTGGATAGCCGCCTCCCTGCGGGCCATATTCTCCTCCAGGCTCTTGTCCGGCCGGTCGTTGATCTCCAGGCTCTCCAGAATCAGCCAGGCACGCAGATCCTCAATGCCGTCGTCGGTCATGGGGAACTCCTCCACCTCCTCGATGACGGAGAACTCCCGGCTCCAGGGGCCCTCCCAGACCTCGCCGATGAGAAGCTCCTCCTTCGTCCCATCCTCTTTCTCCACAGTGACAGGACTCACCTGATAGCGCAGCTTGCCGTCGCTGGCAATCCAGATATTTTCATTCTGAAAGTGAGACAGTACCGGCAGAAACATTACTTCCATCCCGCTCTCCTCCTTATTGCACAATTACAGCCATCATTATAACATCCCACCTGTCCCTCGACAAGGCCGTGAATCCGTGATATGATCATCCCGCCGGAGGTTCTCCGGCTGTTTCCTTCCGCTTTTGTCTCCTGAAAGGATGTGTGTACATGCGTTACGCAGTTTTGTATTCCAGCGGCACCGGCAACACCGAGCAGGTGGCCCGGTCTATTTACGCCGCTCTCCCCGCCGGTGAAGCCCGGCTGGAGGCCGTGGGGCCGGACACCGCCGCCCCTGTGGAGGAGGTGCTCTTCCTGGGCTTCTGGACCGACAAGGGTGTCTGCCCGCCGGATATGCAGGACCTCTTTGCCAAACTGAGCGGCAAACAGGTGGTTCTCTTCGGCACTGCCGGTTTCGGCGGCAGCCAGGCCTATTTTGACGCCATTCTCCAGCGGACCGCCGCCCTGCTCCCCGCCGGCAACACCGTGCTGGGCGGCTGGATGTGCCAGGGAAAGATGCCCGCCGCCGTCCGGACCCGGTACGAGGCCATGGCCGCCCAGAATCCGGGTGACTCCAAGGCGGCCAGCTTCCTGGCCAACTTTGACCATGCCCTCTCCCACCCTGACCAGGCGGATCTGGCCGCTGCGGCCGCTTTCGCTTCTGAGATGGCCGCCAAGGTCGAAGGCTGAGCGTTCTCCACTCTCCAGACGCGCTCCGGACAAAAGTCCGGAGCGCGTTTCAGCCTGTCGAAAAA
>NZ_AAXG02000029.1 GCF_000169255.2 Pseudoflavonifractor capillosus ATCC 29799 | reverse complement strand
CGCCGGAGGGGGGAACGGTCTCCGACGGGGTACTTTTCTCCGGCGAAAAGTACCCAAAAGCCGCCGGGGACACAGGGGTGGAAAGGCTCTTTCAGAGCCAAACGCCCCCGTTTCCCCGGACCCCTTTCGGAGACGCGGCTTGCGGCGGTGCAATTCATCGGCCACCGTATTTAAAAGCAGCTGCTTGCCGGTTCGGTGCCCTGCGTGCCGTTCCTGCGTCACACGAGCAGCGTTACCCGCCCAGACTTGTAAGCAGCTGCAATTCATCGGCGGTCTCAATGCCGCACAAAGTTTTTGCGCCGTGCTCTGGTCTCCGCTCGAGCGGGTCTGCCGCACAAAAAGCCTTTCTCCCAGAGCAAAGGCGACTGCTCTTCGGGGCCCCGCCCCAGCCGCAGCCGGAAAAAACGGTGCAAATTTCCTTCTTTTGTGATATACTGCTATATTAGCTATTATCTTTATTTTCCTGAGTGAGGTCTTGCCGCAATGCGAAAAGAGATTGTCCTCCCGTCCCTGGCGGTGGGCGGGGGTATCGTGGGACTGCTCCTCCGCCGCTGGGAGCTGGCCACCGCCTTTGAGGCGGACACCGGCCTGGTCACCCCCAACATGCCCTCCACCTGGGCGCTGATCATCTGGTCGGCGGTGCTGGCGGTGGTGTTCATCCTGCTGTGCCGGGGCAAGCACCGCCCCTTTAACGGCGGCTATGACGCCGCCTTTGCCGCCAAGGGCAACACGGTGTACGTCACCGCCATGGTGCTGGGCGGCTTCCTGCTGCTGGCCTCGGCTGTGCTCAACTACATGGGCATCCCCGCCGCCTATGCCGAGGCTGTGGCCGCCGCACGGGCCGGCAACGCCCAGACCACGCCCCTGTTTGCCGTGCTGCCCAGGGCCATTCTGGGCCTGCTCTCCGCCATCTCCTTTTTCTGCGTCCTCTCCACCGGCAAGAACAACTACCGGGGCGAGGGCAAGGGCAAGTTCAGCTTCCCCCTGCTGGCGCCGGCCTACATGGGCTGCATCTGGCTCATTGCCGCCTATCAGGTACGGGCAGGGGACCCGGTGCGTCAGGACTATATCTACGAGCTCTTCGCCATCATCGCGTCCCTGCTGGGGCTGTACTTCATGGCGGGCTTCTCCTTTGAGCGGGCCAAGGTGTTCCGCTCGTCCCTGTTCTCCCTGCTGGGCGTGTACTTCTCCCTGGTGACCCTGGCCGACGGCCACGAGCTCTATATTACGCTGCTCTACGGCTTCTGCATTCTCAGCCTCACCGCCAACGTGACGGCCCTGCTGGCCAACGACGCCCGGCCGGAGCCCAAGCCCCGCCGGAGCCATTCCGAAGAGGAATTCAGCGCCGAAGATTCTGAAACGGAGGTAACCCCCGATGAGCAATAAAGGAAAATACTATATCACCACCCCCATCTACTACCCCTCGGACAAGCTCCACATCGGCCACGCCTACTGCACCGTGGCCACCGACGTGATGGCCCGCTACAAGCGCCTGACCGGCTACGACGTCATGTTCCTCACCGGCACCGACGAGCACGGCCAGAAGATTGAGGACAAGGCCAAGGACGCCGGCGTTACCCCCAAGCAGTATGTGGACAACATCGTGGAGGGTGAGCGGGGTGTTCTGGACCTGTGGAAGCTGATGAACATCTCCAACGACCGCTTCATCCGCACCACCGACGACTACCATGAGGCCGCCGTGCAGAAGATCTTCAAGCAGCTCTACGAGCAGGGCGACATCTACAAGGGCACCTACAAGGGCAAGTACTGCAAGCCCTGCGAGTCCTTCTGGACCGAGAGCCAGCTGGTGGACGGCAAGTGCCCCGACTGTGGCCGTGAGGTGCAGGACGCCGAGGAGGAGGCCTACTTCTTCCGTCTGTCCAAGTACGCCGACCGTATCCAGGACCTGCTGGAGAATACCGACTTCCTGGAGCCCCGCAGCCGTGTCAACGAGATGGTGAACAACTTCATCAAGCCCGGCCTGGAGGACCTGTGCGTGTCCCGTACCAGCTTCACCTGGGGCGTACCCGTGGACTTTGACCCCGGCCACGTGGTGTACGTGTGGATTGACGCCCTGTCCAACTATATCACCGCCCTGGGCTATGACAACGACAAGTACAACGACTACGACAAGTTCTGGCCCGCCGACGTCCACTTTGTGGGCAAGGAGATTGTCCGCTTCCACTCCATCATCTGGCCCGCCATCCTGATGGCCCTCAATCTGCCCCTGCCCAAGAAGGTGTTCGGCCACGGCTGGCTCCTGCTGGACGGCGGCAAGATGAGCAAGAGCAAGGGCAACGTGGTGGACCCCTACCTGCTCTCCGAGCGGTACGGCGTGGACGCCCTGCGCTTCTTCCTGCTGCGCACCTTCCCCTTCGGCTCCGACGGCAACTTCTCCAACGAGGCCCTCATCGGCACCATCAACACCGACCTGGCCAACGACCTGGGCAACCTCCTGAGCCGCACCGTGTCCATGGTGGGCAAGTACTTTGAGGGCGGCACCCTGCCCGCCGAGCAGACCGCCGACGGTCTGGACGACGAGCTCATCGCCCTGGCCTCCGGCCTGCGGGACAAGTACGAGGCCGCCATGGAGCGCTTCGCCTTCCAGGACGCCCTGAGCGAGGTGTTCAAGCTCATCTCCCGGGCCAACAAGTATATCGACGAGACCGCTCCCTGGGTGCTGGCCCGTGACGAGGCCAACAAGCCCCGTCTGGCCCGGGTGATGTACAACCTGCTGGAGAGCCTGCGCATCTCCGCCGTGCTCCTCACCCCCTTCATGCCCGACACCTCCGCCGAGATTCTGCGCCAGATCGGTGCCTGCCCCTGCTGCTCCCAGTGGGAGAGCGCCGGCAAGTGGGGTTCTCTGTCCGCCACCGCCACCGTCAGCCGCGGCGACAACCTGTTCCCCCGCATCGACATGGAGAAGGAGCTTGCCGCTCTGGAGGAGCTGGAGGCCCAGGCCCGCAAGGCCGCTCTGCCCGCCGTTGAGGTGGAGCCCTTCGCCGAGGAGCAGGTGGACTTCGACACCTTCTGCAAGAGCGACCTCCGTGCCGTGAAGGTGAAGGCCTGTGAGAACGTGAAGAAGAGCAACAAGCTGCTCAAGTTTACCCTGGATGACGGTTCCGGCACCGACCGGCAGATCCTCTCCGGCATCGCCATGTACTACAAGCCCGAGGAGCTGGTGGGCAAGACCCTGGTGGCCATCATCAACCTGCCTCCCCGCAAGATGATGGGCCAGGAGAGCTGCGGCATGCTGATTTCCGCCGTCCACACCGAGCACGGCGAGGAGAAGCTCCACCTGCTCATGGTGGACGACGCCATCCCCGCCGGCGCCAAGCTCTGCTAAAGCGTCCGAGCCGTCATGCGCCGCCCGGAGGAACCGGGGCCCCCGGGAAAGCGCAAAGCGCTTTTCTGGGGAGAGGACGAGCAGCGGAGTGAACGAGCCCTGGCATTTATGCCGGGGCGAGTGATACGCAGCTTGTGAGGACGACGCGAGGCGTGATTCGCCAAAGCGTCCGAGCCGTCGCACATATTTCCCAACACATCCGTCTTTCACCGGACGGCCCGTCCGGGCCGTCCGGTTTGTTTTCCACATCATCCGCTGAAAATGTGAAAAAAGAAAGGAAGATGTCCATGTACCGCTATGAATACGTCCCTCTCTTCACCGGCGGCGGATTTTTTGCCAATAACAGCGACTGCCAGCACCGGGAGATCATCGACCAGTACGCCGCTCAGGGCTGGCGGTATGTGGGCTATATTCCCACTCAGTTCACCAGCAACGGCGGCACCAAAGCCATCGAGCTGACTTTTGAGCGGGAAGCGGACTGAATAAAATAGAATGCGCCCCCGACGGAATTTTCCGCCGGGGGCATCTTTTTTGTGGAAAACAGGTTCACTGGGCCTTGGTCAGAAGCTTCTTGTAGCTGGCGTCAATGGCCAGGGCGCCCAGGGGTGCGGTGACCAAGATGGCCACCACCGCCACGGTGAGGACAATCTGGCCGCAGCCCAGGCCCATGGCCAGGGGCACGCCGCCGATGGCGGCCTGGACGGTGGCCTTGGGCAAATAGCTGAGGACGCAGAACAGCTTCTCCTTCCGGCTGAAGCCCGACCCGGCCACGCAGATGACCACGCCCAGGGCCCGGAAGCACAGGGCGCCCAGCACGGCCAGCACAGCCGCGGCGCCCGCAGCGGCGGCGTACTTCAGGTCCACGGCGGCGCCCACCAGCACGAAGAGGGCCACCTCGGCGGCCACCCACAGCTTGGAGAACTTGGCGGACAGGCGGACGGCCACCTCACCACGGAACCGCTGGAGGCCAACGCCCATTCCCATGACGGCCAGCAGGCCGGAGAAGGGGAACAGACCCTCCAGAGCGTCCTCAGCGGCCACCAGCAGGAAGGCCAGGGACAGCAGGATGACCACCTTCACGGAGTCCCGCATGTGGAATTTTTTGAAAAAGGCAGCCAGCACCGCGCCCATTCCCAGACCCACCAGAGCGCCCGACACGATGGACACGGGCACTCCGGCCAGGGTGAGGGGAGAGGCCCCCTGGCCGGAAGCCAGACCGGTGAACATGGTGAACATGACAATGACGAAAACATCGTCCACGCTGGCACCTGCCAGCACCAGCTGGGGGATGCCCTTGTCGGTGCCGTAGCCCTCCTCGGTGACCTTGATCATCCGGGGAACGATGACGGCAGGGGACACAGCGCCCACCACCGCGCCGATGATGGCCGCGTCCAGCACGCTGACCCCCAGCAGACGGGGCGCCAGCAGCACCATGCCTGCAATCTCAAAGCAGGCGGGCAGGAAGCACATGAGCACCGCCGGACGGCCCACCCGTTTCAGGGCGGCCACGTCTAGGGTCAGGCCCGCACGGGTGAGGATGATGATAAGGGCCAGCTGCCGCAGGTCGGCGGAGATGTTCAGCAGGCTGTCGGAGAGCAGGTTCAGGCAGGAGGGCCCCAGCAGGATGCCGGCGGCAATCATGCCGATGAGGGGGGGCAGCCGCAGCTTCCCCGCCAGCGCCCCCAGGAGCAATCCCAGGAGCAGGATATAGGCCAGACTTGTCAACATGGTACTTCCATCCCTTCCGCAGGGGAGACAGCAAAAAAGCTGATAACCCCTGCATCACACAAAATGCAGAAGTCATCAGCGTCAAACGCGGTTCGGGGCCACGCCCCGGGGAGCACTTCATTCCCCTGATTCACTTGCGGAGGAATGATACCACATTCTCCGCCCTCTGTCAACCCCGGCCAGCCTTGCAAATTCCCCGGGAAAGGGATATCATAGGGTTAGAAAATGCGCTGATAAGGAGAGCATCTATGTACTTCGACACCCACGCCCACTACTATGACGACGCCTTTGACGCCGACCGGGATGAAGTCCTGTCCGCCCTGCCTGCCGCCGGGGTGGAGCTGGCCCTGTGTCCCGGCTGCGACCTGGTCAGCTCCCGGCAGTCGGTGGCCCTGGCGGAGCGGTACCCCCACCTGTACGCCGCCGTGGGCTTCCACCCCGAAAACCTGGAGGGCGTCTCCCTAGACCAGCTCTCGGAGATTGAGGCCATGGCGGCCCATCGCAAGGTGAAGGCCATCGGGGAGATCGGCCTGGACTACTACTGGGAGAAGGACCCGGACAAGCGGAAGCTCCAGCGGGACTTCTGCTCCGCTCAGCTCTCCCTGGCCGAGAAGCTGGACCTGCCCGTCATTTTCCACGACCGGGAGGCCCACAAGGACAGCCTGGACATGGTACGGGCCCATCCCAACGCCCGGGGTGTGTTCCACTGCTACTCCGGCGGCGTGGAGGACGCCAAGACCCTGGTCATTATGGGCTGGATGGTGTCCTTCACCGGGGTGGTCACCTTCAAGAACGCCCGCCGGGCTCTGGAGGTCATCGAGTGGCTGCCCATGGACCGGATTATGATTGAGACCGACGCGCCCTATATGGCCCCCGAGCCCTACCGGGGCAAGCGGAACGACTCCCGGTATGTGTTCCGCATGGCGGAGGCCATCGCCCAGGTGAAGGGCCTGACCGCCGAAGAGGTGGGGCGCATCACCACGGAAAACGGCAAACGATTTTTTAACATTCCCTGACAGGAGGCGAATTGTATGGAGACCATCACCTATGAGTACGAGGGCGGGCTGTACGTGAACCTGACCAACCGCTGTGACTGCGCCTGCGTGTTCTGCCTGCGGCACAACGGCCACAAGGGCAGCATCTACGCCGACGACCTGTGGCTGGACCACGAGCCCACCCGGGAGGAGGCCCTGGACGACTTCCTGCGCCGTGACCTGACCAGCTACCGGGAGATTGTGTTCTGCGGCTTCGGCGAGCCCATGTACCGCTGGGACGACATCGCCTGGCTCATCGACGCCCTGAAGGCCAGATGCCCCAACCTGCCCCCGGTGCGCATCAATACCAACGGCCACGCGGCGCTGTTCCTGAGCCGGGACGTGACCCACGAGCTGTCCGGCCGGGTGGACACGGTGTCCATCTCCCTCAACGGCTCCACGGCGGAGGAGTACTGCGCCGTCACCCAGCCCAAGGACGGCCCCGCCGCCTGGAAAGCCATGCTGGACTTTGCCGCCCGGTGCCGGGAGTACGTGCCCCACGTGATTATGACCATTGTGAACAAGGACAAGACCCCGGAGGAAATTGAGCGGTGCCGCCGTCTCACCATGGACCTGGGAGTCACGCTCCGTGTGAGAACCTATATCCCCGATTAAAGCCAAAACGAAAGCGCCGTCCCTGCCGGGACGGCGCTTTTTTGTTCAGGGTGCGGGGGAGGGGGTGATGGTGCCTCTGGCGGCGTCCACCTCCGCCATGGTGGGGATGGAGGGAGCCGCTCCGGACCGGGACACCGCCAGAGCGGAGGCCAGGGAGGCGTTCTCCAGGCAGCGGGGGATGTCCTCGCCTCTGGCCAGGGACGCCAGGAAGAAGCCGGTGAAGGTGTCACCGGCGGCGGTGGTGTCCACCGCCTTCACCTTGTAGGCCCCGTGGGAGAAGATGTGCTCACTGTCCCGGTACACCACGCCCCGCTGTCCCAGGGTGAGCACCACCCGGGCATGAGGCCAGCGGGTGAGCAGGGTGTCCAGGATGGCCCCAGGCTCGGTCTGACCGGTGAGGGCCTGGCCCTCCACCTCGTTGATGAGGAAGATGGACACCTTTTCAAAGGGGAACGCCTCCAGCATCCCCTGGGTGATGGGGGAGGGGTTGAACACCAGGGGAATCCCCAGCTCGCCGCAGCGTTTGGCCAGATAGCTGATATTGCTGATCTCATTCTGGGTGAGCACCATGTCCTCCGGCCCGAAGTGGGAGAGCACGCTGTCGATGTACTCCTCCGTGACAGCCTGATTGGAGCCGCCGTAGATGATGATATTGTTCTGTCCGGAGGCGTCCACCTGAATGATGGCGTGGCCGGTCATCTCAGCGGACACGCCCAGATGGTCCAGCTTCACGCCGCTGTGGGCCAGCATCCGCTCCAGCTCCTCACCGCCCTTGCCCAGCATGCCGGCGTGATAGGTCTCCGCACCCGCACGGGCCAGGGCCACCGACTGGTTGAGCCCCTTTCCGCCGCAGAAGTGGTCCAGCTTGCGGGCGGAGATGGTCTCCCCCGGCGTGACAAAATGCTCCACCTGATACACGTGGTCCACGTTCATGGAACCGAAATTCAGCAGCCGCATGGCCATTCCTCCCTGTTATTTCCGCCCGGTCACGGCGTTTTCTCTCTTGGCACCATGATAGCATGAACCGGGCCGGAATGGCAAGGGGCTGCCCTCAGGCGGCCTCTTCGGCCAGCTCGGCCATGGCCTCACGCTCGCTGTCGGCGGAGAAGCAGAAGCGCCCGCAGGCGTCGTACACCTCCACATGACCATAGACCCAACGCATGGAATACTCCTTCATAACCGGACGCTCCTTTCTGTCTGCCCCGCCCTGGCGGGCTGTCTCTGTTTTTCCTTACAGGCACAGTATAGCAAACAGGAAGTCCTATAAACCGGACTTTTAAAGCGGGCGCAAAAAAACTTCCCCGGACGGAAATCCGTCCGGGGAAGGGCTGTTTTTCGGCTTTTAGTCCTTGTCCTCCGGCTTATCCTCGTCGGGGGCGGGGACGTCGATTTCCTCAGGGGACATGCGCTTGCCCTCGGGGGTCAGCTCGCTGCGCTGGCTGCGGATGGAGGGCGTCCTGTCCGGGCGGCTCTTGATGCGGCCGTCCGGCTCCCGGAGGGCGTCCGGGTCGGTAAAGACCTGCTCGAAGGCGGCGGCGTCCATGGTCTCGTTCTCCAGCAGGTACTCGGCCGTCAGCTCCAGCTGGGCACGCTGCTCGGTGAGGATGGCGCGGCAGCGCTCATAGGCCTTGTCGATGATGGCCTTGACCTCCTGGTCGATGAGGTCGGCGGTCTCCTCGGAGTAGCTCTTGGCCTGGGCCATGGAGCGGCCGATGAAGATCTCGTCGTGGCCGGTATCAAAGACCACGCTGCCCAGCTTGTCGCTCATGCCGTAGCGCATGACCATGTTGCGGGCGATGGCGGAGGCACGCTGCAGGTCGTTGCCTGCGCCGGTGGAGATGTCACCCAGCACCAGCTGCTCGGCCACACGGCCGCCCAGCAGGGAGGTGATGCGCTCCTCCAGCTCGGTGCGGGAGAGGAAGCTCTTGTCCTCCTGGGGCAGGGAAATGGTCATGCCGCCGGCACGGCCACGGGGCACGATGGTGATCTGGTGGACCGGGTCGGCGGTCTCCAGAGCGTGGCTGACAATGGCGTGTCCCGCCTCGTGGTAGGCGGTGAGCTTGCGCTCCCGCTCAATGACCACCCGGCTCTTTTTCTCCGGTCCGGCAATGACCTTGATCACCGCCTCGTGGAGGTCGGGCATGGTGATGAACCGCTCCCCACGGCGGGCGGCCAGCAGGGCGGCCTCGTTCATCAGGTTCTCCAGGTCGGCGCCGGTGAAGCCGCCGGTGGCCTTGGCCACGTCCTTCAGGTCCACATCCTCGGACAGGGGCTTGTTACGGGCGTGGATTTTCAGAATCTCCTCCCGGCCCTTGATGTCGGGTGCGCCCACGTAGATCTGCCGGTCAAAGCGGCCGGGACGCAGCAGAGCGGGGTCCAGAATGTCCTGCCGGTTGGTGGCGGCCATGACAATGACCCCCTCGTTGGCGGCAAAGCCGTCCATCTCCACCAGCAGCTGGTTCAATGTCTGCTCCCGCTCGTCGTGGCCGCCGCCCAGACCGGTGCCTCTCTGGCGGCCCACGGCGTCAATCTCGTCGATAAACACAATGGCGGGGGAGTTCTTCTTGGCCTGGTCGAACAGGTCGCGGACACGGCTGGCGCCCACGCCCACGTACAGCTCCACGAAGTCGGAGCCGGAGATGGACAGGAAGTGGACCCCGGCCTCACCGGCCACGGCCTTGGCCAGCAGGGTCTTACCGGTGCCCGGAGGGCCTACCAGCAGGATGCCCTTGGGGATGCGGGCGCCCAGGGCCAGGAAGCGCTTGGGGTCCCGCAGGAACTCCACCACCTCCCGCAGCTCCTCCTTCTCCTCGTCGGCGCCGGCCACGTCGGCAAAGGTGACCTTCTTGCCCTCGTCGGAGACGGTGCGGGTGCGGGCCCGGGAGTAGCGGCTGGTCTTGTCGGCGCCGCCACCACCGGCCTGCCGCTGGAACATGATGTACCACATGGCAAAGAAGATGACCACAATCACCAGCGTGGGCAGCAGGGCGCTGGCCCAGGCGGGCAGGCGGAAGCCCGCAGGGTAATCAAAGGCCTGGATGATGCCGTTGGCGTGCTGCTTGACGATGGTGTCGTTGAAGTCCCGGTAGAACAGCTCAAAGCTGGGCAGCTTGTAGCTGACCGTATAGCTGCCCTGGTAGGGCTCCCACAGCTCCATGGTCAGGGTGTCGTCCTTGACCTGGACGGTCTTGACCTGCTGGTTGTCCAGCAGGTCGTGGATTTCGGAGTAGTAGACCGCTTTCCCCGCGTTCAGCCCCATCAGTGCGTACACGGTGGAGAGCAGGATGAGGAAAATAAACAGGTAGAACACCAGGTCGCGGCCGGAAATTTTCTTCTTCAATACGGACCTCTCCCTCCACGGGGCGCCCCATGAGGGCGGGCCCGTTTCATTTCACAGCTTATGATGCGCCGGAAGCCGGGATGGATGAGGGCAAATCAGCCCTCGCCGCCGTACACCCGGGGCTTGAGGATGCCGATGTAGGGCAGGTTGCGGTACTTCTCGGCGTAGTCCAGGCCGTAGCCCACCACGAACTCGTCGGGAATGGTGAAGCCGCTGTAGTCCACGTGGACCTCCTTCACCCGGCGGTCGGGCTTATCCAGCAGGGTGCACAGCTTCATGGACGCGGGCTTGCGGGCCCGCAGCAGCTCCAGCAGGTAGGACAGGGTGTTGCCGGAGTCCAGAATGTCCTCCACCACGATGATGTCCTTGCCCTCGATGTCGTCGGACAGGTCCTTGGTGATCTGCACCTGGCCGGAGGAGGTGGTGCCCTTTCCGTAGGAGGACACGGACATGAAGTCGATGGTGCAGGGCACCTCAATCTTCCGGGTCAGGTCGGCCATGAACACAAAGGAGCCCCGGAGCACCGAGATGAGCATGGGCTCCTTACCGGCGTAGTCACGGTTGATTTCGGCAGCAATCTCGCTTACACGCTTATCCAGCTCTTCCTCAGAAAAAAGTACCCGTTCAATGTCCTGTTCCAGCATAATCGCTCATCCTTCCATTCTCTCTGTTTGGTTGTATTCTCTCGCCCGCCGGACAAAGCGCAGGGCAGCGCCGAAGCGGGGGTGTGACCCGTTCTCTCCCAGACCGGCCACGGCAATGACGCCGTCGCCGTCGGCGGCCACGGGAATCCGCTCCCGGTCCCGCCTGGGGATTTTTTCGTCTATCATCAGCTTCTTCACCGTGCGGCTTCTTCGGCCGGGACGGGTCAGCTCGTCTCCCTGCTGCCGGGGACGCACAGTCAGCCCCGGCCAGGGTTCCTCCTCCAGCACCAGAGTCCAATCGGTGCCCGGGATGGGGTTCTCTCCCCGCACCGGGGTTACCGGCTCAAAGGGAGGACGGGGGTCGTCCTGGGTGGTGAGGAGCAGCTCTCCGTACACCCGCTGGGCCAGACGTCCGCCGGGCAGAAAGGCCACCGCCGACGGGTCGTCCCCACGGCACAGGTTCACAATGGCCTCCAGATGGGCGGCGGAGCAGTCGGTGTCCCCGTCTCCCATCATCTCCAGCAGCCGCCGGGCGGCCCGTGGGGCGATGGCGGTGGGGGCGTCGGCCAGGTAGTGGGCCTCGATGACCAGGTCGTCCTCCGCCCAGCGGGCGTGGGCGCACACCTGGGCGGCCTGGGCGTTTAAGTAGTCGTTGTCCGCCCGGAGATAGCGGGTGGTGTCCGTCATGCGCCGGACAAAGCCGGGGTTCAGCTCCTCCAGCAGGGGCACCACCTGGCGGCGGATGCGGTTGCGGGTGAAGCGCTGGTCGGAATTGGAGCTGTCCTCCACGTGGGGGATGCTGTACAGCTCCAGATACTCCTCCACCTCCCGGCGGGTGGTGGTGAGCATGGGCCGCACCAGGTCCCCACGGCGGGGCGCGATGCCCGCCATGCCCTGGAGCCCGGTGCCCCGGATAAGGTGGAGCAGCAGGGTTTCGGCGTTGTCGTCTGCGGTGTGGGCGGTGGCGATGCGGTCGCAGCCCAGGCGCTGGGCCGTGTCCCGCAGGAAGGCGTACCGCATGTCCCGTGCGGTCTCCTCCAGCCCACGGCCTTGCCGTTCGGCCTCAGCGGCCACGTCACCCCGGCCCACCACCAGCTCCACGGCGGGCAGAGTATGTTCTCCCTCGGGGCCGTCAAAGCGCTGGGGACCGCACCACTTGGCCACGAAGTCCCGGACAAAGGCCTCGTCCCGGTCGGACTCCTCACCACGAAGGCAGTGGTTGTAATGGGCGGCAATCAGGTTGAAGCCCAGGATGTCCCGCAGCAGCCACAGCCGGTGGAGCAGGTACACCGAGTCGGCGCCCCCGGACACGGCGCACAGCACCGTGCCCCCACGGGGGAGCATGTCGTATTCCATTGAAAGGGTATTCAGGGCGTCTGTCATAGATTCTCCTTATAAACAGGGGAAAAGCCTCGCAGAGTTTCCGCCGCATAGCGGCGGAAAGAAAATTCAAAGAGGTGCGGAGCAGGACATGGCCTGCGCAGCACACCACTGCTTGCTCCGCCACCGGCGGGCAACCACCCCCGCCGTGCGGGGGTGAGGGGGGGTATCGCGGGCATTGTGCCGCCCCAGCGGCGCGGTGCCCGCGTATCTAGGGGGAAGAATTCCCCCCTGGAAGATATCACGCCTCGCCTGTTCGCGACGCGCGGCTTCCCTCCCACTCGGGCTTGAAACAGTGCCGCTGCGCGGCACTTCGGTTTCGCGCCCTCGGTCCGGTCCATCCGCGCTGCTCACGACGGCTCGGACGCTTAATATTCCTCGTGCCGCCGGTCGATGGAGGAGAAGGTGGTATACTCGGGCAGCCACTGCAGCTCCACCGTGCCGGTCTCGCCGTGTCGGTTCTTGGCGATGATACACTCGGCCAGGTTGTGGTTGTCGTCGTTGTCGTTGTAGTAGTCGTCCCGGTAGAGGAACATGACGATATCGGCGTCCTGCTCGATGGCGCCCGACTCACGCAGGTCGGAGAGCATGGGGCGCTTGTCGCTGCGGCTCTCGGGGCCACGGGACAGCTGGGACAGACAGACCACCGGCACGTTGAGCTCCTTGGCCATGATTTTCAGGGCACGGGAGATGTCGGAGACAATCTGCTGCCGGTTCTCGCCGCTGCTGCGCTGGGGACCTCCGGCGGAGGTCATCAGCTGCAGGTAGTCGATGACCACCAGGCCCAGGTTGTCCACCCGGCGGCACTTGGCGTTCATGTCGGCCACCGACAGGGCTGGGTTGTCGTCGATGAGAATCTGGGTCCGGTTGAGGGCGGCCGAGGCGGCGGCAATCTTGGTCCAGTCCTCCTCGGTGAGCCGTCCGGTGACCAGCTTCTTGTTGTCCACAAAGCTCTCGCCGGAGATAAGACGCATGGCCAGCTGTTCCCGGCTCATCTCCAGGGAGAAAAAGACCACCGTCTTGCCAGAGAACTTGCCCGCGTGGAGCAGCACGTTGAGGGCGAAGGATGTCTTGCCCATGCCGGGACGGGCGGCCAGCAGGATGAGGTCGGACTTGTTCAGACCCGCGATGGCCCGGTCCACGTCGGGCATGCCGGTGCTCAGACCGGGAATCTCGCTGTCCTGGGCGGCCAGCTCGTTGAGCCGCTCGTACACGCTGAGAATGACCGTGGAGATGTGCTCCAGGCCCTGGGAACCACGGCCCTGGCGGATGGCGTAAATCCGCTGCTCCGCCGCCTCCAGCACCTCCTGTGCCGTGCCGGTGCCCTCCTGGATGAGGGCGGTCAAGTCCCCCGCCGTCTCGGCAATCCGCCGCAGCAGGGACTTGTCCTTCACGATGGACACATATTCCTTCACATTGGCCGCCGTGGGGGTGATCTCCATCAGCTGGAGCAGGTAGCTCCGGGAGGTGTTCTCATCGTACACGCCGTTCTGGCGCATATGGTCCAGCACGGTCACCGGGTCGATGGTCAGGGAGAAATTGAACATGGAGTAGATGGTCTCGTAGATCTCCCGGTTCTGCCGCAGGTAGAAGTCCTCACCCCGCAGCTCCTCCACCACCTCGGGCACGCATCGGGAATCGATGAGCATGGAGCCCAGCACCGCCTGCTCGGCCTCCACCGAGTGGGGCATCTGCCGGGTCAGCAGCGCCTCATCCATATTCTCACCTCCTGGGTAAAAATCAAACGCTTTTCTGTCGTGGGAGAAAAGGCTTCTCTCGGGGAGAAGTGTTCCTTACTCCTCCACCACCATGACGCTGAGGGTGCCGGTGATCTCGTAGCCCAGCTTGACCTTGAGCTTGTAGCCGCCGAAGGCCTTGATGGGCTCCTCCTGGACAATCTTGGTCTTGGCGATGTCGATGTTGTGCTGGGCCTTGAGGGCGTCGGAGATCTCCTTGGAGGTGACGGCGCCGAAGAGACGGCCGCCGTTGCCGCCCTTGGCCACCACCTTCACGGTGAGGCCGGAGAGCTTCTCGGCGATGGCCTGGGCCTCAGCCTTCTCGGCGGCCTCCTGGGCCTTCTTGGCCTTCTCCTGCATCTTCATGGTGTTGATGTTCTCCGCCGTGGCGGGCACGGCCAGCTTCCGGGGCAGGAGGAAGTTGCGGGCGTAGCCGTCGCTGGCCTCAATCATCTGGCCCTTCTTGCCCTGACCCTTGACGTCCTGCTGTAAAATAACCTTCATGTTATATCGTTCCTTTCTGAAAATAGGTTTTTTGCTTATTCATCCTCAAAATACTGGTCAATGGACCGGATGAGGTTCCGTGTGACCTGGTCCAGGGTTCCGGGCACCTGGGCGCCTGCGGTGGCGGCATTGCCGCCGCCGCCCAGCTTCTCCAGCACCACCTGGACGTTGGTGTCGCCCATGCTGCGGGCCGAGATGATGACCCGCTCCCCGTCAGGGAAGAGGACAAAGGACGCATCGATGCCCGCGATGTTCAGCAGCTCGTCGGCGGCCTGGGCGGCGGTGACCCGGCCCACAGTGTGGTCCACCCTGGCCACGGCGATGTTGTTGCGGTACATCTTGGCGTTCTGGATAATGCCGTACTTGGCGATGGTGCCCTCCAGGTCGTTCTGGAAGAGCTTCTTCACGTCGCCGGTGTCGGCGCCCGCACGGCGCAGGTATGCCGCCGCCTCAAAGGTACGGCCGCCGGTGCGCATGGTGAACTGCTTGGTGTCCAGCACGATGCCGGCCAGCAGGGCCTCCGCCTCCAGACGCAGCATGTCGGCGGGCTCCATGGCGTACTGGAGCAGCTCGGTGACCAGCTCGCTGGCAGAGGAGGCGTAGGGCTCGTGGAAATTGAGGGCGGCGTTGGCGATGTAGGTGGCCGCCCGGCGGTGGTGGTCGATGACCGCCACCTTGTTGCAGGACTCCAGCACCTCCTGGGCGGACACCTGCTCGGGCCGGTTGGTGTCCACCACCACCAGCAGGGCGTTGGCGTCGGCCATGATGAGGGCGTCCTGGGCGGAGAGGAACACATCCCGGTACTCAGGCAGAGCGGCAAGCCGGTCGGCCATGACACTGGCCGGGTTGCGGCCGCTCTCCTTGATGATGTGGGCGGGTACGCCCCGCTTGCGGCACAGGGAGATGACGCCTGCCGCCGCGCCCATGCAGTCCAGGTCGGGGTACTTGTGGCCCATGACGAACACCATGGACGCCGAGCTGACCAGCTCGGACAGGGCGTTGGCCATGACCCGGCTCTTGACCTTGGTGCGCTTCTCGGTCTCCTTGGACCGGCCGCCGTAGAACTCAAAGGTGAACTTGTTCTTCACCACCGCCTGGTCGCCGCCACGGGACAGGGCCATGTCGATGGACAGGTTGGCGAACTGGAACAGCTCCTGAAGGCTGTCGGCGTCCTTGCCGATGCCGATGGACAGGGTGGCGGGGATGCCGTTGGGGCTGGTGATGGCGTGGACCGCGTCCAGCACGGAGTATTTTCCGTCCTGATAGGCCTGGAGGTGGCGTTCCTCGAAGATAAAGAGGTAGTGATCCCGGCTGTAACGGCAGAAGATGCCGCCGGCAGGGGCCACCCACTCGTCCAGCCGGGCGTTGATCTCGCTGAGCAGGGCGGAGCTGGCGTTGTCCGACAGGCCCTTGAGAATCTCCTCGTAGTTGTCCAGCAGGAGGATGGCCACCACGGGCCGGGAGTCGTAAAACTCCTCCTTCACGCTGGAGAACTCGGTCACATCCACCCAGTAGGTGGTGGCCAGGAAGCTCTGGCGGCCCCGGTCGTCGGTGCGCACCAGGTGGCCGTACACCAGGAACCGCCGGTCCCCAATCCGCACCTCGTTGGGGCACTGGCTCTTGCCCTCCATGAGCCAGCGGGAGTTGAAGTCGGGCACCGCTGCGGACAGCTTGGTGTCAAACAGGTGCTCCCGCTCGCCGGTGAGCTGGAGAAAGCGCTCGTTGGACCAGATGACCTCGTCGGTCTCCGGCTTGAAGATGACCATGGGCAGCGGGGCGTTGACCATGGTGTCCTTGGTGGCCACGTCGATGTTGCAGGTGACGTTGTCAATATACTTGAGGATTTCCCGGCGGCGCAGGTTGCTGGCTCTGCGGAAGTAGCAGTAGAGCATGAGCACCACCACCGCCTCGGCAAGCCCCAGGTAGAGGTTGAAGAATGCGGAGGCCACGGTGAAGCACACCAGGGCGATAAAATAGAGCCGCAGACTGGGCTCCAGCAGATGGCTGAGCTTATTTTTCTTTTTCATGGCGTTCTCACCTCGGCACACAGCACATAATGAGAGAGATTATTATATCAAAAAACCCTTTTCAATACAAGTGCGGCAGCCCATATCCGGCTGAAAACAGGGGCGGCGGAACAAAAAGGCTCCCCTTTCCCCGGGAAATTGTATCTCACGTTACATTCTTCCCCCGGCTGCCGTGCCATAATAATGCAAACAGCCCGGGTGTCCGTTTCCCTTGCGGCCATCCCGTCCGACTGCTATACTAAAGGGTATCCCAATATCTTTTATGAGGTAAGGAGGCCGTCTCCATGCATGAATTTCCCATCACCCGGGCCGCGCAGCTCAAGCCCAAGCCCGACCCCAAGACTCTGTCCTTCGGCAAGGTCTTTACCGATTACATGTTCCTGATGAACTACAACCCCGATCAGGGTTGGCACGACGGGCGCATCGTCCCCTACGCCCCCATCGCCCTGGAGCCCTCCGCCATGGTGTTCCACTACGCCCAGGAGGTCTTTGAGGGCATGAAGGCCTACCGCAATCCCGAGGGCGGCGTGCAGCTGTTCCGTCCCATGGACAACGTCCGCCGGATGAACGACTCCTGCGAGCGTCTGTGCATCCCCACGCTGCCCGAGGACCTGGCCCTGGACGGCATCAAGGCCCTGGTCAAGACCGAGGCCGACTGGGTGCCCAGCGAGCCGGGCACCTCCCTGTATATCCGCCCCTTCATCATCGCCACCGACGCCAGCCTGGGCGTCCACGCCTCCCACACCTACCTGTTCTGCGTCATCTGCTGCCCCGTGGGCGCCTACTACGCCGAGGGCATCAACCCGGTGCGCATCTACGTGGAGAATGAGGACGTCCGCGCCGTCCGGGGCGGCACCGGCTACACCAAGTGCGGCGGCAACTACGCTGCCTCCATCCGTGCCGGTGAGCGGGCCGAGGGCCAGGGCTACGCCCAGGTTCTGTGGCTGGACGGCGTCCACCGCAAGTACATCGAGGAAGTTGGCTCCATGAACGTCATGTTCAAGGTGAACGGCGAGATCATCACCCCCGAGCTCACCGGCTCCGTGCTGCCCGGCATCACCCGCCGCTCCTGCCTGGAGCTGCTGCGTGACTGGGGCTATCCCGTCCAGGAGCGGCTCATCACCGCCCAGGAGCTCTTTGACGCTGCCGCTGAGGGCAAGCTGGAGGAGGCCTGGGGCACCGGCACCGCTGCGGTTGTCTCCCCCATCGGCGAGATGGGCTGGGAGGACAAGCACACTGTGGTCAACGGCGGCAAGATTGGCGACGTGACCCAGAAGCTGTACGACACCCTCACCGGCATCCAGTGGGGCACCGTTCCCGACCCCCACGGCTGGGTGGTCAAGCTCTGAGGCTGACAATTGGATAAGAAAAACCCCGCGGGCACCACTATCCGCGGGGTTTTTTGTCACAATTGAGCGCAAAACAGAGAAACAGCGGCGCTACTGTCGTTTCTCGAAAAGCAAAATTACTTTACATCCAGATACAGCAGGCACAGGGCCATGGTGTTCTTCATACCCTCCCAATGGGTGCGCTCCATGCCGTGGGAGGCGTGGACGCCGGGACCGATGAGAGCGGCGCGGACGTCGGCACCCGAGCGCCAGGCCACGGTGGCGTCCGAGCTGTAGTGGGGGTAGATGTCCACGGCGTAGTCCACGCCACCCTGCTGGGCCAGGTTGACCAGCCGGGTGGTCATGCCGTAGTCGTAGGGGCCGCCGCTGTCCTTGGCGCAGATGGACACCTGGTACTCGGTGCAGGTCAGGTCCAGGCCCACGCAGCCCATGTCCACGATGAGCAGCTCATCCAGGTCGCGGGGAATGGTGGCGCCGCCATGGCCCACCTCCTCGTGGACGGAGAAGATGAACTTGGTGTCGTACATGGGCTTCAGGCCCTTGTCGCTGAGCACCTGCATCAGGGTGAGCAGGCAGGCGGCGGAGCCCTTGTCGTCGATGAAGCGGGACTTGAGGAAGCCGCTTTCGGTCACCAGGGTCTTGGGGTCAAAGCAGACGTAGTCTCCCGGACGGATGCCCAGAGCCTCCACGTCCTCCTTGGACTTGACCACTTCGTCGATACGCACGGCCATATTGTCCTCATCCCGGGCACGGGTGGAGGCGTCGTCATAGACGTGGACTGCGGGGGAGAGGGAGAGGACAGTGCCGGTGTACCGGCGGCCGTCCCGGGTGTAGATGGCGCAGTACTCGCCGTCCAGAGTGGGGAGAATGGGACCCCCCACCCGGGTGATCTTCAGCTGGCCGTCGGCGGTGATGGACCGGACCATCAGGCCCAGGGTGTCCACGTGGGCGCAGAGGGCCACCTTTTTTCCACTTTCCCGGCCCGGAATGTGGACAATTACGTTGCCCTTGTTGGTCTCGGTGGTCTCATAGCCCAGGCGGGCGGCAAAGCCGGTCAGAAAGGCGGCCGCGGCCTGGGTGAAGCCGCTGGGGCTGTCGATGCCCAGCAGCTCCTGTGCATTTTTCATCAACTGACTCTGATACGCGGAAATATCCATTGAAATCAGCTCCTCTGCTGTGATATTCTTACCAGTACAGCATAGCGTTAAGACGCGGAAATTTCAAGTGAGGCGACGTTCCATGGCAGAAGAAAAGACCAATGTAATGCGGATTCTGGACCAGAAGAAAATCCGTTATACCCCCCACACCTACCCCTGTCCCGACGGCGCGGTGGACGGCGCCACTGTGGCCGGACTCATCGGCGTGGAGCCGGAGCGGGTGTTCAAGACCCTGGTGACCCGTGGGGCCAGCAAGCAGAACTATGTGTTTGTGGTGCCGGTGCTGGGCTCCCTGAACCTAAAGGCGGCGGCCAAGGCGGTGGGGGAGAAGTCCATTGAGATGATCCACCAGGCCGAGCTGCTGCCCCTGACCGGCTATGTCCACGGCGGCTGCTCCCCGGTGGGCATGAAGAAACAGTTCAAGACTGTCATCGACGACAGCGCCCAGGACCTGGAGGCCATGGTGGTCAGCGCTGGAAAGATCGGCTTCCAGGTGGAGCTCTCTCCCGCCGACCTGGCCGGTCTGGTCCGTGCCCGGTTCGCCCCCATCAGCGGCTGAGCGTATTTTATCCGAGAAAAGAGGCCTGCGGCTGTGCCGCAGACCTCTTTTTCTGTCATTTTTCGTTCTTCCGGACGGTCAGCCGGGCCTTGATCTGCTCCAGGGCCTCGCTGTGGCGGACCGACTTCATGTCGGGGAAGGCCTTGAGCAGGCGCTTCTGGCCAAAGCGGTAGGTGGACAGCAGGGCCTCGTTGGCGGAGCGCAGCTCGGCCAGAGCGGCCTCCCGGCGGCGGAGGGCCTCCTCCCGGGCGGTGCGCAGCTTGGAGAGCTCCTCCTCCCGCTGGGCCCGGCGCTCTCCGGCGGACTCCTTCAGGGCCTCCCCCTTCTCGGAGACAGCCAGGGTGGTGTCTGCCAGCCGCTCCCCCAGGCTGTCCGACACCTCATGGATTTTGGCGGCCAGCTCCTCCAGCTGCCGCAGGCGCTTGTTCAGCCCCACCACCGTGGCCACGGTGGCCGCCAGGTCGGCCAGGGCCAGGACGGTGAACACCGCCAGCAGCACCACGCCCAGGGTGTGGGGGATGGCGGCCACAAAGCCCGCCACCATGGGGTGGATGACGTCCATAATCAGCAGGCAGGCCAGGCCCCACATGAGGGAGAAGAGGAGGCACACGTATCCGTTCAGATTAAAGGGCATTTTGGAGTAGTCCCACCACTTCTGGTGAAAGGCCTTCTCCAGCACAAAGCCGGTGAGCCACTCCAGGGCGGTGGTGAGGAGCACCGAGCACAGGAAGAGAAGGAATACATTGTCCTTCACCGGCGTGAGCAGGCCCACCACCAGCACCACGCCGACGCCGTAGATGGGGCAGAGGGGGCCGTTGAGGAAGCCCCGGTTGACAAATTTCCCCGACTTACCCGCCGCGAAGCACACCTCGCAGCACCAGCCCAGGAAGGCGTAGAGGAAAAAGTACCACATGTATTCATAGCAGATGTCCCAGGACATATTGTTCCTACTTTCCCCGGGGCACCGCCCGGCAAAAATTTTTTCGCCCGATTTTCCTTTTTCGGGAACCTTTGGTTTTTTCCTTCGTCTATATGGCTGTGAAACGGGACGGTGCGTCCCTGATAACAACGCAAAGGAGCATTACGAGAATGAAAAAAGCTGCCGCTCTGGGCCTGTCCCTGGCCCTCACCGCATCCATGACCCTGCCCGCTCTGGCCGTGGAGGCCATGCCCATCTCCGCCAAGGTGGGCTACGACACCGCCATCACCCTCAACGGCAAGGTGCTGGACACCAGCGCCATCCCCGCCGTGGAGGGCGAGGGCCTGATCCCCATGCGCCTGGTGGCCGAGAACGACTACGGCTCCGCCAGCTGGTTCCCCGAGGACAACACCGGCTGGTTCTACCTGGACGGCGGCAACATCACCGTCAACTTTGCCGACAACACCATCACCGTGGGCGACGAGCTGGTGAAGGGCAAGGCTGAGGTGGTCAGCGGCGTGACCTTCCTGTCCGCCAGCGTGCTGGAGCTCTTTGAGGGCTACGACGTGACCGAGGCTGAGGACGGCTCCATCGCCATCACCACCCCCAACAACGACCCCCTCATCCAGGGCGCCTACACCATCCGTGACGCCGCCGGCATCTCCATGGGCATGAAGACCGGTATGGACGTGCTGGTGGAGAACTACGGTGTGCCCGAGGGCGCTCTGGAGGAGGGCGTGGCCTTCTTCCCCATGATCACCTCTCCCGACACCATCATCCTGGGCAAGCTGGCCGAGGGCGCCGATGTGGACGCCGTGAAGGAGGCCTTTGAGGCCTACCGCAAGAGCCAGGAGGACACCTTCTCCTGGTACCTGAGCCAGAACCTGCCCAAGGTGCAGAACGCCCGCACTGTTGTGGACGGCGACTACATCCTCTTCGTCATCGCTGAGGACCCCGACGCCGCTGAGGAGGCCTTCCACACCTTCGTGGCCGCCCAGAACGCTTAATTCTCTTCTCTCCTGACTCTGCCCCCGCCGGTTATCAACACCGGCGGGGGCACTTTTTTGCTGTTTTTACTTTTCGCTGAGCAGCGCCATGAACTCCTCGCCGGTGATGGTCTCCTTCTCCAGCAGGTAGGCGGCCAGCTTGTGGAGCTGGTCCTCGTGCTCCCTGAGCAGACGGCGGGCCTTGTCGTGGGCGTTCTTCACCGTCTCCACCACCAGGGCGTCCACCCGGGAGGCGGTGTCCGCCGCGCAGGCCAGGGAGGTGTCGCCTCCCAGGTACTGGTTCTGCACCGTCTCCAGGGCCACCATGTCAAACTCGTCGGTCATGCCGTACCGGGTCACCATGGCCCGGGACAGCTTGGTGGCCTGCTCGATGTCGTTGGATGCGCCGGTGGTCATGTTGTCCGGCCCGAAGACCAGCTCCTCGGCGGCACGGCCGCCGGTGAGGGTGGCAATCTTGTTGGTCAGCTCGGTGCGGCTCATGAGGGCCTTCTCTCCCTGCTCCACCTGCATGGTGTAGCCCAGCGCGCCGGAGGTGCGGGGGATGATGGTAATCTTGGTCACCGGAGCCGAGTGGGTCTGGAGGGCTGCCACCAGGGCGTGGCCAATCTCGTGGTAGGCCACAATCTTCTTTTCCTCCGGGGAGATGACCGCGTTCTTCCGCTGGGCGCCGGCGATGACGGTCTCCACGCTCTCCTCCAGGTCGGCCTGGGTCACGGTTCTGCGGCCCATGCGCACCGCCCGAAGGGCGCCCTCGTTGACGATGTTGGCCAGCTCAGCGCCCGAAGCGCCTGCGGTGGCCCGGGCGATGGCATTCCAGTCCACGTCGGCGTCCAGATGGACGTCCCTGCCGTGGACCTTCAAGATGGCGATACGGCCCTGGAGGTCGGGCAGCTCCACTCTCACCCGCCGGTCAAACCGTCCGGGCCGCAGCAGAGCCGGGTCCAGGGACTCGGGCCGGTTGGTGGCCGCCAGCAGCACCACGCCCTTCCGGCCGTCAAAGCCGTCCATCTCGGCCAGCAGCTGGTTCAGGGTCTGCTCCCGCTCGTCGTTGCCGCCCACACCGGCGCCGTCACGCTTCTTGCCGATGGCGTCAATCTCGTCGATGAACACGATGCAGGGGGCCTTCTCGTTGGCCTGCTTGAACAGGTCACGCACCTTGGCCGCGCCCATGCCCACGAACATCTCCACAAACTCCGAGCCGGAGATGGAGAAGAAGGGCACCTTGGCCTCACCGGCCACAGCCTTGGCCAGCAGGGTCTTGCCGGTACCCGGAGGGCCCACCAGCAGCACGCCCTTGGGCAGCTTGGCGCCGATGGCGGCGTACTTCTCCGGCTCGTGGAGGAAGTCCACCACCTCCATCAGGGACTCCTTGGCCTCGTCCTGACCGGCCACGTCGGCAAAGGTGACCCCGGTGGCCTTCTCCTCCACATAGATTTTGGCCCCCGACTTGCCGAAGGTCATGGCGTTGCCCATGCCGCCGGGCATGCCGCCGCCCATCCGCTTGACCATCCACTTGGAGAGCAGCTCGCCGATGGCGATAAAGAACAGAATGGGCAGCACCCAGGTGACCACAAAGCTGAGCAGGGGAGAGGCCTGGGTGGGAATGGAGGCTGCAAACTGGATATCCGGGTCGCTGCGCAGCTGCTGGAGCAGCCGCTGGCCGTCGTCAGGCCAGACGCCGGTCTTGTAATAGCCTTCACGGCCGTCGTCGCCCTGGGCGATAAACACAATCTGTTCCTCTTCCTTCTCCCAGGCCACCTGGCTGACCTGTCCCTCGTCCACCATGGTGAGGAACTGGTCATAGCTGACCTCCACCACCTGCTTCTCCATCACGGAGGGGAACAGCAGGGCGTTGAGCAGCATTACCACCACCATGGCAACGAGATAGTAAAATATCAGGGGTTTTTTCGGGGGTGTGGGCTTGGTGTCCTTCACTTCCTGCATCACAATGCCTCCTTCTGCGGCTCCGGTTTGTTTTTTACACGAAATAAAATATCCCTTCCGCTCCCCTGATTCAATAAAAAAGTGTGAACAATTCCCCTTTTCAGCGTTACAATATTTCCATTTTGGGCAAACAGCATCCGGTCTGGCACATCCGGGCCCAGCGCTCCGTCCCAAGTTCCACCTTTCCCGCCCGCTTCGCACCACATGTTGTGCAAAATGCGGCTGTCATTTTCTTTTCCCGGGGCGTATAATGGAATTCGTACCAAATCGGGCTTGGAAAGGGCTGGCAAACGTGAAATCGCGCAACAAACAAGAGAATGAGCAGTATTTTCTGACCTGTGAACGGGACTGGGTCTACTTCACCCTGATCGCCGTGGCGGGCTTCTGGGGAGCGTACACCTACCTGCTGCGGGGCAGCGTGTTCTGCAACGCCCAGACCGGCAACGTGGTGCTCATGGGTCTGGCCCTGGGCTCCGGACAGTGGCGCACAGGTCTGTACTACCTGGTGCCCATCTCGGCCTATGTGCTGGGCGCCTTTGTGTCCGAACTGGCCCCCAACCCCGTCAAGCACCGTTTTTCCATCCGGTGGGACACCATTCTCATGCTCATTGAGATGGTCGCGGTGCTGGCCCTGGGCTTTGTGCCCGAGTCCGCTCCCGCCCAGATCTCCCAGGTGGTCATCAACTTCATCGCCTCCATGCAGTACAACACCTTCCGGCAGGCCCAGGGCATCCCCGTGGCCACCACCTTCACCACCAACCACATCCGCCAGATCGGCGTGGGTCTGGCCAAGGAGCTGCGCCACCGCCATTCCGGCGACAAATCCCACCGGAGAAAGCTGGCCACCCACGCCGGGATGCTGTTTTTCTTTGCCACAGGCGTAATTGTGGGCACCGTCTTCTGCCACCTGCTGGTGGGGAAGGCCATCTGGCTGACCATCATCCCTCTGGGCGTCATCTTCGCCAGCCTGCTCCACGCCGACCTGACCACCGAAAAGAGCCTGGTGGAGGAGCGGAAGCCCTCCGGTCATTGATGGAATACGGATACTGCGGGCGTTGCCGCCCGGGAAGGGAGATGCAATATGAAGTTTCTGGTTTTGCTGGCAGGCTGCGGCCTGGGCGACGGCTCCTGTATCGAGGAGGTCGTGCTGACCTACACTGCCCTGGACAAGTACGGCTGTGACTACACCCCTGCAGCGGCGGATATGCTGGTCCCCTCCATGGACCACATCACCGAGCAGCCGGGGGAAAAGCGCTCCGTCCTCACCGAGTCGGCCCGCACGGGAAGAGGCCGGATTCGCAATCTCCACGACATCAGCCCGGACGACTACGACGCCCTTCTGATTCCCGGCGGCATCGGCCTGGTGGTCAACTACCGGGAGTCCGGCCTGGTTGCGGACTGGGTGAACCGCTTCGTCCAGCAGAAGAAGCCCATCGGCACCATGTGCGCCGGCATCGACTTTCTCCGGGGCATCCTGGGCGCCGGGCTTTTGCGGGAGGAGGTCAGGGATTTGGATGCCGTCTCCTTCTGCCGGGACACCAGCGGCGCCATCTTCTACACCCCCGCCTTCCGCAAGACCGGCAGCTGCCATGACGTAATGCTGGGCGTTGATGCCATGGTGCACGCCATGCTGGAATACCCCGGCCATTGAGCCGGAGATGTACTAATCCCGGAAAAGCCTATTATATTGTCGATAACTTAGGATTCTACGAGAGGTATCATGGTATGTTGAATAGCAAGGGATTTGATTTATGGGCAGATGGATACGATAAGAGCGTCAGCCTGTCCGATGAGTGTGACACATACCCGTTTGCCGGATATAAAGCCATTTTGAACGAAATCTATAACCGAGTCCTTTCTGGCCGCAGAGGCAACGTACTTGACATCGGATTCGGTACAGGGACGCTTACTTCCAAACTCTACGAACAGGGATGTTGTATTTTCGGGCAGGATTTTTCCAGTAAAATGATAGAACTGGCGCAAAATAAAATGCCGAAGGCCAGGCTGTATCAGGGGGACTTTTCCTGTGGACTGGCAGATGATTTGAAGCAGTTTAAGTATGACGCCATTATTGCTACATACTCCCTGCACCATCTGACTGACGCTCAGAAAATCCGTTTCCTTGGCGAGCTGCTGCCTTTGTTGAACGAGGATGGATGTATTTACATTGGTGATGTGGCCTTTGCAACCCGTGATGAGCTGGAAACGTGTAAGCTGCAAGCCGGAGAGGAATGGGATGAGACCGAAATCTATTTCGTGTTTGACGAATTGAAAGACGCTTTCCCCAAATTAGTGTTTGAACCCACGTCTTACTGCGCGGGGTTATTAACCCTGAGAAAATAGCTTTAAAACAGGCAGAGGCTACACGAAACGTGCAAAAAATCCTGTCATATCAAGCATCTAAAGAAACACAGGGCTTATGAGGAGTTATAAACCATGACAAAAATTCTGTTCGTATGTCACGGCAACATCTGCCGCTCTCCCATGGCGGAGTTCCTCTTCCGGCATCTGGCCGAGGAGCAGGGGAGAGGCTCGGAGTTCTCCGTGGCCTCCGCCGCCACCAGCCGGGAGGAGATCGGCAACGGCGTCCACCCCGGTACCCGGCGCATCCTCTCCCGTTACGGCATCCATCCGGCAGGCAAGCGGGCCGTCCAGCTCACAGCGGCGGATTATGACAAGTACGACCTGCTGCTGGGCATGGACAGCGCCAACGTGCGCAACATGCTGCGCATCCTGGGAAGTGACCCCGAGGGCAAGGTGTGCCGCATGCTGGACCTGACCGACCGCCCCCGTGATATTGCCGACCCCTGGTACACCGGCGACTTTGAGGCCACTCTGGCCGACGTTCTGGAGGGCTGCGACGCCCTTCTGGCCCGTTATCCCCGGCAGTAAGCCCCGTTTTCCCCGTCCCCCGGCCTATCGCCGGGGGACTTTTTTTATTTTTATCCCCATTGTCTCTCTTTTCCCCTAATTTCGCCCTGGCGTTAACCTAAATAATTGCAGCCGGTTTTTCCTGGTGCTAGAATGTGGTAAATCATCCTGTGTCTGTGTGTGGGATGTATCGCAAAGGAGTTGGTTCTATGGCAAATTTCTGCAGACAGTGCGGGCGGCCACTGGAGAACGGCCGCTGCCCGGTGTGCGACGGCCCGGTTGAAGCCCCGTCCGCATCTCCGGTCCAGGCGTCGTCCGGCGCCCTCTTTTTCTCCACTCTGGCCGGCGATCTGAAAGCACTGCTCGCCTCCAGAGACCCCTTCCGCATCGCTCCGGCGGCCGGCTTCGTCCTGCTGGCCCTGCTCAGCCTGCTGGATGCCTTTCTCTCCCTGTCTGACGGCGTCTCTTACGACGTCTACCTGGTCCTCACCTGTCTGGAGACGGTGGGGCTGATCGCCGTTGGTGTTGGGGGCGTCGGTGTGGTGAAGAACTCCGCGCCCGAGGGTCCGGCCCTGGTGCTGGGATGTGTGTCCACGCTGCTGGGCTTTACCGGTGTGCTCAATCTGCTCAGTCTGGTGGTCAACCACTACGCCTCCCTCTCCTATCTGACCCCCTGCCTGTTCCTTCTGGCTCTGGGTCTGGCCCTGACGGCGAAAGACCTGTTCTTCCGCCTGCTCTGCCTGGGCGGCACCGGCGCCCTCGCCCTGATTCTGCTGATTCAGGCCTTCACCACCCTGCCCTTCCTGCCCCACCTGGCCCTGTGCTACTGCGCCCTGTGCGCCGCCCTGTCCCTGGTAAAATCTCATACCCTGCTGTGACAATCTCATCGCAACGCAGTTATACCCCATAGAAAAAGAAAAGGGAGGAATTTCACTATGGCTTTTTGTGAAGAGTGCGGCAGCCGCATCCCCGACGGCGCTGCCAAGTGTCCCGCCTGCGGCACCCCGGTGGCCGGCGAACAGCCCCAGGCCCCCAGCTACAGTCAGCAGAACCCCAACCATGAGCGCAAGAGCGCCCCGTCCTACCGTCCCTCCGCCGGCCACCGGGTGGACAACCTGGTGCTGGCTGAGAACGAGAAAATCGTCCGGCAGTACCAGTGCAGCAACGTCAAGCAGCCCCGCTGCGTGGGCTACCTGACCGTCACCAACAAGCGCGTCCTCTTCCAGGGTAAGGCGGCCACCAGCCGCATCGCCAAGGAGGTGGTGCTGGACTCGGTCTCCGGCCTGGACTGCTACTACGGCCTGAACGTCAACATTGGCCTGCTGATTCTGGGCGTTCTTATGGCTCTGGGCGGCCTGTTCGTGCTCATCGGCGACGGCGATATGGCCGCTATTGGCCTGCTGGGCATCGTCCTGGGTATCGCTCTGTGCGTTCTCGCCTTCCAGAAGAGCTTCTTCCTGTCCATCTTCTCCTCCAAGGCCAACGGCTCACCCATCAGCATCGGAGCGGGCGCCCGCTCCCTGGTGGGCAACGGCGCGCTCTATTCCCTCATCAGCGAGCCCACCGCCGACACCGACCGTATGCTCAACGAGCTGGGCGCCCTGGTGCAGGACCTCCAGACCCTGGGCGACCACGCCATCGAAAAGTGGAGTAAGTAACGCTCCCGCCATCCGCTCCACCTGACGGGCGGCCGCGCTGACCCGCGGCCGCCCGTTCTGTTATATTCCTCAATCTTTTTACAGGAGGTAATCGCCATGCTTGACTTAACCAGCGGAACCCTGGAGCTTGACGGAACTGCCTTTGGCCCCCGGACCACCCTGGACCAGCTCAGGAATTCCGGCCTGCCCATCCGGGCCGCCGGCGCGCCCTCCGCCGGAATCACCCTGGTCCGCGGCTCCGGACTGGTCCATGTGGACGGCGCTCCCTTCCTGCCGGAGTTCTATTTTTCCGGCAGCCTGCCCAGCCTGGTGCTGCTCCGGCCCGCCGTCCAGTACCCCCCCAGCATGACCGACCCGGCCGAGCGCCAGCGGCTGCGCTATGTGGCCTGCGCCCGCTGGCTCTTTGTCCGTCTGGGCAAGCCCCACTATGAGCGCCCAGGCGAGGTCAGGTACGACTTCCCCTGGGGCACCGTCAGCGCGGTGGCCCATCTGCTGCCCAGGGACGGCTGCGACGCCGGCTACCTGGCGGTGCGGTACGGGGGAGGCGGATAAGCGATGGCCAATCGCTATTCCCCCAGAAAGGACTATGCCGGGCTCAACGCCTCCTGGCAGGGGGTCAACCCCTCCTCCGGCGGCATCCAGATGTACTCGGGCATCGACAGCCTGAAAAACATGACCATCCAGGACGACTGCATCAGGAAGGCGTCAAAGGGGATCTCCTGGGCCTTGAGCTGGCCGTCATAGATCTGGGAGAAGGCGTTCTGCACCTTGGGGAACACGTCGGACTCGTCCTTGGTCAGGGTGCTCAGGGGCAGATAGACGCAGAAGTACATCAGAGCGTCGGAGAAGTTGCCGGTGGAGGCGTAGTCGTTGTTCTTGTAGGCGTCCTGATAGGTGGCCAGAGCCGTCTCCAGATACTCCCGGTCCTCGGCGCTCATGGCCTCGCCGCCGTTGTAGTAGTCGTGGGCGGTCATGGACTTCATGGCGGCCTCGGCGCTGACGGCGCCGCCGTTGGCGTCCACGTCGGCCAGGGTGTAGGTGATGTCGTCAATCCAGTACTGGATCATGGCCTTCTGGCGCTGGTTGAACTGCTGCATCAGCTCCAGATAGCCCACGCCGTTCTTGGGGTCGTTGGGGGTGATGGCGGTGAAGGGATCCATGGGGGAATCCTCCGCCAGAGGCTGCTTCATCTTCTCGTACTCGGCGGCCACCTTCTCATAGGCGCTCTTGTAGGTGGCATAGCCGTCGGTGCCGGCCACCAGGACGGGGCTGTCGTCCACGATGTTGATGCCGGTGGAGGTCTCGGTGTCGTCCTTCACACCCTCCAGCAGCTCCAGGGTCACACGGGTGAACATGACCATCTCGGCGGAGTTGAGGATGGCGTCAGGCATGAACACGTGGTTCTGCACGCCCTCGGTCTCGGGGTCGCAGTCCCAGTTGAAGTAGTCCCGGTTCCACTTGCCCCAGGTGGTCTGATGGCCGCAGGGGTCCATGAGGACATAGCCGTTGTCCACGATGTGGTTGAAGGTGGTGGCGGCGCTGTCCCGCAGCAGCTCCAGCAGCTTCTCATCCTCAGCGCGGCGCTCGGGGCTGGTGTCGGGGTCGGCCAGCTCGGGCTTGAGGACATAGTAGTAGAGGGCGAAGTAGGAGGCGAACTGGCCGGTGGGCTCCTCGGAAGAGGTGTCGGTGTAGTAGGTCAGGCGGGTCATATCCTCCTGGCCGCCGTAGCCGGGCCGGGTGGGCTGGTTGGGGTCGGCCACGGAGAACTTGGCCACCAGCTCAGGATACTTGTCGGACACGTCCTCTGTCACCACATAGGAGAAGGCCCAGTCGTGACCCTCTTCCCGGTTGGGCTGGAGGACGGGCTTGCCGTCGGGGCCGTCCTGGTAGACGGGGGTGTTCCAGGAGACATAGGGGGAGTAGATCTTCACGGGGTTGCCCGCGTCGGTGTAGGCCTTGTAGGCTGCGGCGATCACGGGGTCGTTCTTGCCGTTGGGACCGTAGATGTCCTCCATCAGCATGTAGCCGGGAGAGGCCATGGTCTCACCGGTGACCACGTCGATGCCCGCATCGGGCTGAGTGGCGGTCTCCTCGCCCATGGCGAAGTTGGGCAGGCCGTCGCCGAAGTAGGACTCGGTGGGGAAGTACTTGACCTCCTGGCCGTTCCACGCCTTCGCCATATTGCCCAGGTTCTGGACGGTGAAGCGGTCGCCGGCCTCAATCTTGGTCACGTCGGTGTTGCCCTCGCCCTTGGTCAGCTGGTAGGTAATCTTACCGGCCACGCCGCCGCCGGGCTCGTCGGTGAACTTGTAGTTGCGGATGACAAAGCCGTCGCCGGTGCCGTGAATCTTGGACAGCAGCATGCAGTTCATGGCGCCGTTGACCACACGGGTGCGGGCCTCCTCAGCGGCGGCCTGGTCCTCGGGGTCGTCGGACTGGCTCAGGGCGGCGTACTCGTTGCCGTAGCCCAGCAGGCTGACGCCGGTCCAGTAGGAGTCGTTGTTGTCGCCGTACTTGGACAGCTGCTGGAATTTGCGCACGGTGCCGTCGGGCTCCACGATCTCCTGCCACTCACCGTAGCTGGGATTGAGCTCGGTCTCGCTGGCGGGAGCGCCGTCGGAGTTGTCGTTGCCCATGTCATAGGGCTTGACGGTGGAGTCGATGATGGTGCCGCGGTAGGTGTTGAGCTTGTCGTTGATCTGGGCGTACACATCCGCCTTTTCCCGCAGGGTGCGCTCCACCATACGGATGTGGACCGCGCCCTCGCTGTTCTCTACCCAGATGCCGTGCTCGCCGTCGGAGCGCAGGCCGGTGACAGTGCTGCGGGCGGCGTCGTTGCCGTCGTAGATGTAGCGAGGGCCGAAGAAATACTGGAAGATGTCCCGGGTGTCCTCCTCGGAGAAGTCAACCCGGATGATGCCCTTCTCGCCCAAGGCGGCCCAGTATACGCCGTCCTTGTCCTTGAGGGCGATGGTGACATCGGCGCCGATGTCGCCGAACTGGGCCTTGACCTCATCGGACAGTCCCAGGAAGGGGAGCAGCGCCAGGTCGCCGCCGTAGGTCTCGGCGTCCCGGACCCAGCCGTCGGTGGGGATGCGGGCGTCACCCTTGGCGAAATAGTTCATCTCCTTGGTGAGATAGGAATCCAGCTGAATGGCCGAAGCGGTGGAGACGGCCTCGGGCACGGAGGAGGCGCCTGCCGCGGGAGCGACGCAAGAGAGAGTCAGGGCCGTGGACAGCGCCAGAGCCAGTAGTCTCTTATAGTTGCGATGCATGTTTTAATTCCCTCCTTCTTTTCACTGGCAGCTCATAACCGCCGGTAGGCGGGGCAGCGAGCCGCCGTTTTGAAAGGTTCCGTTACTTTACCTCAATGATGTGGCACACGGCGTTTTCCTCTGTCTCGGGGTTGCCGCAGAGGACCCAGGCGCCGCTGCCGCCGTCGCTGAACAGCATGGTCACGTTGTCGTACTTCAGATAGTCCGCATCCTTGCTGTCACTGGTGATGACGGTGGTGTCCTTGCCGTCCTCGGAGAGAATCAGGATACCGGTGTCCGTTCCGATCCAGAGGTTGCGGTCGGCGTCAAAGATAGAGGTGTTAAAGCCGTCGCCCACGGGGATCACGTTGGGCACGACCTTGAAGTTCACGCCCTGGTATTCGCCCAGATAAGCGTAACGGATGTACTGCTTCACGTCGTCGGGCACGGAGGAGCTCTCCAGCGCGTCCTCCCAGGTGCCGTACTGCTTCACAGGCTCAGTGGGGGGGACATAGCCGCCGTCGCTGCCGCCGGTGGAGCCGCCGATCACAGTGGAGGAGCCGCCGGCCACGTCCTTGCCGCAGACCTTGGTGCCGGTGACACCGTCAGCCACTCTGACGGTGGTCTTGCCGGGGAGGGTCACGCTGCAGTTGTCGCCGTTGACGGCCACCTCATCCACGGAGCCGGTGCCGCTGAGGGTCACGTCGTCGGCGTTGATGGTGATGATGCCGGAGACGGAGGCATTGCGGAGGGTCACGCTGCCGCCGGCAGCGCCGGGAGCGATGAGGATATCCTGGGCGGAGCCGGAGATGGTCACGTCACCGGCCTTGACCAGGGTGATGCCGGAGTCCTTGGCCTCATAGCTGCCGCCCTTGACAATATAGGTGCTGATGGCCTTGTCCAGGATGGCCATGGTGGAGGCGCGGTCAATGTTCTGGGTGGGCAGGACCTTGCCGTCGCCCGCGCCGGTGATGATGCCCCGGTCAGCCATGGCGGAGACGGCGCCGGCCGCCCAGCCGGCCACATCGCTGCCGTCGGCAAACTTGCTCAGGTTGGGGGAGGCGTCCTCTTCCACGCCCAGAGCACGGGCGAACATGACGGTGGCCTCCTGGCGGGTGATGTTGGCGCCGGCGTTGCAGTTGCTGCCGTCGCCCTGCATGACGCCGGCGGCGGTGCACTTGAGCACGGCATCAGCGTACCACTCGGAGCCGCTCAGGTCCTGGTAGGGATTTTCAGCGGGCTTCTCGGACAGGCCCAGCAGGTTCACCATGACGGTGGCCATGGAGCCGCGGGTAATGGGCTGGTCGGGGTTGAAGTTGCCGTTCTGATCGCCCTGGACGACGCCGTAGCCGCCCCAGCGGTCAATGATCTCCTCCGCCCAGTGTCCCTGGGTGTCGTTGAACTTGGGCGCGGCGGATGAGCCGGACAGGATGTCCTCCGCCAGCGCGGGAACGGCTATGGTGGCGGTCAGAGCGAAGGTAAGTGCCAGAGCCAGTAATTTGCGTGGTTTCATCTTGTTTCCTCCTTTTGTCCTGGATTTACGGTTGTTCCACTGCTTTTACGGAAAGCTGCGGGCTTGGAGCGATAAAATCACCTCCCGGTGTTGTGGGCTAACCGAAGCGCGGTGCCCGGCCTCAGCCAATCAGGCGGAAGGCCAGGCGATAATCTGTCAGGAAGGGGAGCAGGACATGGGCGTCAGGGTGGACAAAGCCGATGACGCTGGCCTCCTCGCAGGCGGGCATGTCCCGGAGCATAATCTGGATTTCGCCCTGGTACTGGGCGCTGCGGCTGTTGTCGGCCGTAACGGAGAACCGGGGTCTGGGGCCGGTGCGGAAGGGGGGCACGCTGATGCCCCGGGTGGCGGTGGCCCGCAGGATGTACTCGGGGGAGTCCTCCCGGTTGGAGAGGGTCACTCCGGTGAGCTGTTTCCGCAGCTCCTCCGGGCAGTCCCGGCAGAAGACCACGGGAACAGAGAGCACCTCATCCCGGCAGCAGCCGGCCAGAGCGGCCAGCTCGGCGTGGGAGGCGGTGAGGTCACCGAAGAGCACCTCGTCGATGCCGCAGCAGCGCAGGACGGCAGCTGCGATTTCCGGCGGCACATCCCGCAGGCACTCGGCGGTGCACACCCCTCTGCCGTGGGCGTGGAGCACGGGCGGCGCGGTCAGGGAGGACACAAAGGCCGCCGTGTGGATGCCGTAGGTGTGGAGGAAGGCGGTGGTCTGCCGCACCCGGTCCAGGGACAGTCCGGAGCCGGTTCTGGGGTAGAAGTTGAAGCAGGCACGCACCGTTTCAGCGGGAAGGCTGTCCAGCAGCCGCCTGATTTCCCTGTCCGCCTTGCCGCGGCCCTTGGGGGTGGAGGCGTCCAGATCCGCCGCGTTGAGCTCGATTCCCATGCCCGAATGGGCCAGGGCGGCCAGGACGGTCTCGTCCAGGGCGCTGTCCGCCCGGAGAATGTCCACACCCCGGCGCTTCAGGGCGGCCACGGCCTCCTCGGGGGAGCCGAAGCCCTCCATCACCTCGGGGTTGATGTCGGCGGTGACCGTCATTCCGGCGGCATGGCACCTGGCCATGGCCCGGTCAAACAGGGGGGAATCGGGTCCCGCCGCGCCCGCGAAGTGGAGCTCCTCCAGAATCAGGGAGAGGAAGACGTGGCGGAAGCCCAGACCGGCCGCCTCCCGGACGTACCGGTCCAGGGCGGCCTCATCCATAAAGTCGGGGTAGAGACTGATGCCGGCATTCACAGCAGAGCCCTCACTTCTTCAGATAATCCAGGTAGGGGGAGTGGGCCTCAATCAGCTCATCCAGGATGGCCTTGCCCACCTCGTAGTCGTTGATGAAGGGGTTGGCCAGCATGGCGGCCAGAGCGATGTCGTAGCTCTTCTCCACGGCGGCCCTGACAGCCAGCTGCTCATAGGCCTTGACCTCGTTGACCAGACCGGCCACACGGGTGGGCATCTCGCCGATGGCCAGGGGGGTGGCGCCGCCTGCGCCGATGATGGCGTTGGCCTCAATGACGGCGTTGTAGGGCAGGTTGGAGATGGTGCCGTGGTTCTGGAGGTTGACGGTGTGGATCTCGTTGCGGTTGCCGTAGATGGCGTCGATGAGGGAGATGGCGGCCTCGGAGTAGTAGGCGCCGCCCCGCTGCTCCAGCTCCTTGGGCTTGACGCACAGGTTGGGGTCCTTGTACTTCTCAAAGAGTTCCTTCTCGATGGCCTTGACCTGCATGGCACGGGAGCCGTTCTTGGCCATGTCGTCCTTTTCCTGCTGGAGCATCATGCGGTTGCGGTAGTAGTAGCGGTGGTAGGGGCTGGTGAGCATGCCCAGGGAGCGGAGGAAGGGCATGGGCCAGATGATGTCGGTCATGTCCTCCAGATAGGGCCGGGTGCTCTCGGGGGGATTTTCGAACATGTCGATGAGCTGGGGGAGAATCTCCTCGCCGTCCAGGGTGGCGGAGTAGATGTAGTTCATGTGGTTGAGGCCCATGAAGCTGGCCTGCACTCTGTTGAAGTCCACGTCCAGGGCCTTGGCGATGTTCTTCTTGGCGCCGATGGGCACGTTGCACAGGCCCAGGGCCTTGACGTGGGTGTAGTTGAGGATGGCCTCGGTGACGATGCCGGAGGGGTTGGTGAAGTTGATGAGCCAGGCGTCGGGGGAGAGCTCCTCGATGTCCCGGCAAATGTCCAGAATCACGGGCACGGTGCGCAGGGCCTTGGCGTAGCCGCCCGGGCCGGTGGTCTCCTGGCCGATGACGTCGTACTTGAGGGGGATGGCCTCATCCTTGGCGCGGGCGTCCAGGCCGCCCACCCGGAACTGGGTGATGACAAAGTCGGCGCCCTTGATGGCGGCGCGGCGGTCCATGGTGGCGTAGATCTTGATGTCGGCGCCGGCTTTTTCCGCCATACGGCGGGCCATGGCCTCGATGATGGAGACCTTTTCCGCGCCCATGGGCACATCCACCAGCACCAGCTCCCGGACGGGAAGGTGGTCCTTGCGGTTGAGGATGCCCTCAATCAGCTCGGGCGTGTAGCTGCTGCCGCCGCCGATGACTGCAAACTTCAGAGAATCTTTTTTCATAGCGCGAGACCTTCTTAACCATAAATTTCAGCGGAATTGCGCTGATTTTCCGGGATTTTTTGCAAAAAAGGGAACGGCCCTCCAGCCCCAGCGGGGCCGGAGGGCCGCTGCGGTTTCAGAGCATATCACTGTCTGGAAGAGACGACCCGTGTGCTCAGGAATAAGTCGTAACCGGCGCGGTTAGCCGGATTGGCCAGTATGTAAAACCAGGAGATGAGAATGGGGAAGCCCTGGAAGAGGATGAGAAACACACCCTTGACCAGGCTGCGGACGGTAAACCGGAGGGAGGCCTTCAGCCGGCCTTCTCCCGGCTTGGTGGAGACCACCCGGAGACCGCAGATTTTCTTGCCCACCGTCTGACCGTTGAATATGAGCTGGAAAACCACCTCACATCCCAGCCAGACCGCCACAGAGAACAGATAGGCGTCCTGGAACAGGTCCATGGCCATGTTCATCTGGGCCTGCCGGGCCTCATAGTCGGCAATCTGTGCCACGCTGTCCAGCGCGGCGCGGACCTGGCCGAAGTCCGGTCTGTGCAGAATGAGATCGCACAGGGCCAGAATCAGGCCCAGGAACAGCATGTCGATGAGAAATGCGGCCAGACGGAGCAGTCTGTCCCTGGTAACAACGGCACGGATTCCTTGCATGGTGTTTCCTCCAGACATTGGATGGGGTATGGTTTACTTGGCAGCCACTTCGCCCTTCTCCTCCAGGACCAGGCGCTTATCCCAGCTCTTGAGGAAGGGGAACCAGATGAGGAAGGCCACGCAGAAGTTGATAAGCTGCAGGATGACGCCTCCGATCCGGCCGCCGGTGGCCAGGAAGCCGCTGATGAGATAGGGAGTGGTCCAGGGGATGTTCACGCCGATGAGGCGGGGGAAGATGTTGAAGTACATGGTGACATAGGTGATGGTCATGATGATCATGGGGCCCAGGATGAAGGGGATCATGAGGAAGGGGTTCATCACGATGGGCAGACCGAAGACCACAGGCTCGTTGATGTTAAAGACAGCGGGGGCGGCGCTCAGGCGGCCGATGTCCTTGAGCTGGCGGGACTTGGCGAACAGGAGCAGGAAGACAACCAGGGGCAGGGTGGCGCCGGAGCCGCCGATCTGCAGGAAGTTGTCGATGAAGGGCTGGGCGATAACGTGGGGGATGGCCTCGCCGGCCTGGAAGGCGGCCAGGTTCTCCAGGGTGTTGACCTGGATGATGGGGTCAACAAAGGACCAGGCGATGGTGGAACCGTGGATACCGAAGGACCACAGCAGCTGCTCGAAGAAGAGGATGATGAGCATGCCGGGGTAGGAGGTACCGACGGCCTGGAGGGGTGCGCTGAGCACGCCGCTGACGAAGCCGGGGAAGTCGCCGTAGGGGGTGAGGGTAAAGAGGAACTTGACGATGAAGCCGCCCACAATGATGACGCAGGCGGGAATCAGTGCGGTAAAGGAGCGGGAAATGGAGGGGGGCACGCTGGCGGGGAGGTGGATAACCAGGTCCTTCTGGACGATGAGGCGGTACACCTCAGCGGAGACCAGGGCCACGATGATGGCGGTGAACACGTTGACGGAGCCGAAGAGGTCGGCGTTCCAGGCGTTGTTCTCCACGTCCAGGGTGTTGAGCAGGAAGAACAGGGCCACTGAGATGACGCCGCCGGGTACGCCGTCAATGTCATAGCTGTCTACCAGGGACTTTGCGATGCCGAAGGCGGCCAGCAGAGCGATAAGGCCGGTGGTGGCGGGGAAGATGTCGTTCCACACGAACTCGTTCCAGCCCTCGCCCAGGACGCTGGTCATAAAGTCCTGGTAGGCCTGGATGGGCAGCTCGCCGATGATGATGAACAGGGAACCCACAATCAGCAGGGGCAGGGAGAGCACCAGGCCGTCACGCATGGCCAGCAGATGGCGCTGTTTGGCGATTTT
>NZ_AAXG02000030.1 GCF_000169255.2 Pseudoflavonifractor capillosus ATCC 29799 | reverse complement strand
TTTCGGTGTCAGTTCGCCAGTTCTCCCCGGTGTCGTTCCTCCCCTGAATCTCACAGCGGCGTATCGCTCCCTTTGGTACGCTCGTTTGGTCGAGAGTTCCTCCACATCCCTGCCAAAAGTCATGGCACTACATCGCCGGGGAAGCATATCCCACACAGGCTGGTCATTCGATTGGAATAATCCATCGATGAACTACCTGTATCATAGAACATTTTTGTACCCTGTGCCGTATGTCCACAAAGTAGGAATTAGGGGTAAAAATCAGAAATTTCCACGATTGCGGAATTGATATGGTATAATCAATTCAACGGTTATAAATGTTGTCAGAAGGGGGAACTGCTTCAATGAACGGAGCTACTACAATACAGGAACGGCTAAAAGATTTACGATTAAACAAAGGATTAAAACTGGAAGAACTGGCAGAGCAAACGGGTATTTCAAAATCGGCTCTTGGCAGTTATGAAAAAGATGACTATAAGGAAATCAATCATGGCAACCTTATCCTGCTGGCAGATTTTTATGGGGTGTCCCTCGATTATCTCTTTTGCCGGACAGAGAACCGGGCGGAGATCAACACGCCATTAAGGGAGCTGCATTTGAGTGATGAGATGGTAGCACTTCTGAAAAGCGGTCGGATTAACAACCGTCTGCTCTGCGAACTTGCCACCCATAAGGACTTTATCAAGTTTCTTGCGGACATTGAGATTTATGTGGATGGGATTGCCACCATGCAGATTCAAAACCTCAACGCCCTTGTCGATACCGTCCGGCATGAAATCATTGAACGGTATCGCCCCGGCGAAGATGACCCGCATTTGAAGGTGCTGCAAGCTGCCCATATCAGTGATGATGAATATTTCAGTCACATGGTACGGGATGACCTCAATCTCATTATCCGGGATATTCGGGAAGCTCACAAAAAGGACAGTGAAAGTGCACCCCAGACCACCGTTGCCGATGAACTGAAAGAAAATCTGGAAGCGGTCGAAAATTTCAAGGGCAGCCGGGATGAAAAGCTCGTTGTACTTTACTGCAAACAGCTTGGTATCAACTATAAAAATCTGTCAGACGAAGAATTTCGCTGGCTAATTCGGATTCTCAAAAAGTCAAAGAAAATGGGAACGCCTATCAGCCAGAGGAAAAAACGATAAAGAAAAACCGCTGTTGCATGGTTGGGATGCCTTCCATGTAGCAGCGGTTCTTACTGTGGTTATTATTTCATTCGTTTTCTTAATATCCGGCGATAATTTGTTTCTCCCTTTGGTGCGTCCTGTATAATTTCCAACACACCATCTTCAAGCATTTTATCAATGCGATTGGAAATCCATACATCACTAATTCCAAGTTGATATTTTCCTAAAACATTACCTATGACAATAGCCATTTTGAATTGTTCTGGCTGTTCCGCAATTTCACGAAGAATGAAACTATCATATATATCTTCTGAAACGCTTTGCAATTTACCATTTAACATTGCACGCAAAGGTGCATTTTCATTTTGAAGTTGATTCCATTTCATAGCGCAAGCTGAAAGAAATACAGGCTCAGCTTTCTCTTGTAGAGTTATATAATTTCCCCATTCGCTAGGAGACACCTCACCCCATGATATTTTAGATGTCATAGTATTTTCTTTTCCATATTCCCATGTAGGTAATTTAACCAAATAAATTGTTGTCTGACAGTTTAATGGTCGAAGTTGTTTCATAAGCCAGTACATACCGCAAAGTTCATCCGGATTATAGCTATACCAAATGCGAACTTCTTCCCCAGCTACATATCGTTCAATAACTGAGGACAATGTAGTTTTAATTTTCTGTATTTTTTCTTCAACCTGATAATCTAAATCCTCTACAAAGCAGACAGACAGCATTTTCTTGAAAACATTTTTCCGCTGTTCGCCAATTCCATTATCAGAAATATCTCCCACACTAAGAGCCATATCAAAACAATAAACATCACAGCTCTTGCCTCCCAATGGAATAGCATTCTCCCAAGCAATGCGTTCTTGTTCCTGTGCTTGAAGCTGTGCTTTTTTCATTTCATCTGAAGATGGAACACTCCCGTCTTCATGCCTCATAAATATTGAAACAGCACTTCCTCTATACTTTCCCTTGCCGTAAGTTTGGGCAATTTTCAAACTTCCACAGGCACTTTCACCAAATACAATTTCAATCATCTTATATACCTCCGATTTAATTGCTCCCGTTATGAATAAATCATCTCATGCAAAACAATTTCTTCTGCCCGGTTATGAATGTTATTGCAACGCTGCACCCATTCCATTTGGTGGGTACGCTTCAATTCCTCGGTTACGCCCTCGGCAGTTTTCATCTGCTCCATGATGGTGTCTAACCGTTCCTGTGCCTGTTCGTTCAGGTCTGCAAGATATGTCCACAATTCCCCGGTCAGTATCAATGTATTCAATCTGGCTGGGTGGACTTCCCTTAAATATTCCCGGTGCATCCGTCCGTACTTTCCGATAGGGCGGTGTTCCTCCGGCAGTTTCAAGTCCGGGATGTAATAATCTCCGACAAGGATATAATCAATTCCGTTTTCCGTTATTCTTGGTTTCAATTCGCTCATGTTCCTTACCTCCTGTGGAAGCAGGCTCGTCTGGTACTAACTCAATCACATCGGTAATCTCACAATTCAGCGTTTCGCAGATACGGGCTAATGTATCCATGCTGATGTGCTTTCCCTCTTTGCTCATGTTGGCAATCATATTTGTTGTCATACCAGCGGCAAGCCTTAAATCCTCTTTTCTCATATCACGCTCTAACAGTGTGTGCCAGAGTGGTTTATAGCTGATGTGCATATTGTTTTCCTGCCTTTCTATCCATACCACCGGGGCGGCTGCCCCGGCAGGAACTTTTCTCTTATTATAGCACCAATCTTGTGAAATCACAATTTATTCTTGTAACCTGCCGCTGATACCGTCTGGATTGTGCTTTTCCTTTCTTTTTGTTACCTTTAATTAGCCATGAACTGCTTCATACCCTGGCTTTTGGAGCCGGGATTATCGCTGCCGTACCCCTCCAGGAGATTGACAACGCCCCACACGCCCAGGCCAGCGCCCAGAGCAACAACCAGCGTCTGCAAAGTGGTGATCGCGGAAGTGAAAAACTGCATATATCCTCCATTTCTCCGGGGGTTTCCCCGGCCATGAAAAAAGCCGCCCATGCAGGCGGCAGGTTACGACCTCTGGACACTTTGTCCAGAAGTGCTTTATACATAGGCATCCGGATCGTCCACATCGTCGTAGTTGAGGATGTCCTCGTCCTCGCTTACGGGCCCTGTGTCCGATACGTCTATCTCGTACACCTCACAAGCCTCGTTCAGCCCAGGCCGCCTGCGGCGGTTGATGAGCTTATCAAGGTCAAAGGCGTTTTTCTGTTTGTCAGCCTCCGATGTATATTTGTAGTTCGGGTGCTGCTTCAAATCGTATTTGGGCGAGAAGAACGGGGGCAGGCCCCGCAGCTGCAAAATGCACTTGTCGCCCGGCATGGTAGCCAGTTCGCTGGGTGTCATCAGCTCCCGGCCCAGCCGCTGGGTGTTCTGGTTGTAGCTTTCCGACTGCCCACGGGAGCGGCCCTCGGTCTGCATGGAGATCGTGGCCTTTCCCAGCCAGTTCTCGGAAATTTCCTTGATGGTGGAGCTTTCCCGCCCGCCCAGGAAAATCACGCTGTCCATGTTTCCCAGGATCGTTTCGGCGTTGTCCTTGTATATGGCCTTGCATTGAGCGTACTGCTGGTAGAACAGGCACAGGCTTACTTCACGGGAACGGATCACGGCCACCAGCTTCTCCAGCGAGGGCACCTGGCCCGTGTTGGCCGCCTCGTCCCACAGCACCCGGACATGATGGGGCAGGCGGCCCCCGTGAACATTGTCCGCCCGTTCACACAGGAGATTGAACATCTGGGAAAAGGCCAGGGCAACAATGAAGTTATAAGTGGGGGTTGTGTCGGAAATCGTGAAGAAAACCGCCGTTTTCCGATCCCCGATGCGGTCAAGCTCCAGCTCGTCATAGCTCATAATCTCCCGGAGCTGGGGGATGTCAAAGGGGGCCAGCCGGGAGCCGCAGGAAATCAAAATGCTTTTTGCGGTCTTGCCGCTGGCTAATTTGTACTTTTTGTACTGCTTCACGGCAAAACAATCCGGCTTGCGCTTTTCCAGGCCCTTAAACATATAATCCACCGCGTTCATATAGGACTCGTCATCCTCTTTCACGTCCATGCCGGAAATCATATCCACCAGGGTATTGATGTTCCGATCCTCGGCGGGTGCCTCGAAAATGATATAGGCAATTAGGGCGCAGTACAAAAGCGTTTCCGCCTATAGTGATAGGTAATCCTTTGAAGTAATCGCCGGATTTTCCCCCACTCCACACCGGACATGCGACTTTCACCGCATCCGGCGTTCCATCGATTGTGTTATCAGGCATTTAATCAATCACCAATAGAAAGTCGTTCAGATTGCCGCCAGTTTTGCGGCGGTGCGCAGGCCGTTGATTTTGGTCAGTTGTTTTCTTGTTACAGTCAGTTGTTTGCAGATACTCTTGAGGGCAGCAGCATCCTGGTCGGTCAGCAAGGGCAGATACCGCCTGTGGAGCAGCACCAGATTGCTGTATCGCTCCTGGCCGCCTTGCTCCTTTGGAACCTTCATGTGACACACGATACTGTCCGGCTGCAAGAACCATTCGCCGCTGACAGCGCACTTGCCCTTCTGGGCAGACAGCAGGGAGAGCCTGCAATCGGCGTATTCCAGGCTGTGGCCTTCCGGCGGATGTTTCCGCAGATATGCAAACAGGGTCGCATCCATCTCCAGATTATCGTGTATCTTTTTCCGTCCCGCCGGAGAGAAGCAGCAGACGGCGGCGCTGATTCCGATTGCGGTTTTATACTTGATGAACGCGATGGGGTAGATTGGCCGGTTGATACCGGACACATACCGCACCATTTGAGAAGCGCCAAAACGCTCCTTTTCGCTGTCCGTCATAGCGCCGCCCTCCCGGACGAGCTGACAGCCGGTCTCCGTGTTTAGACGGTTGGTTAGCACTGTCATAACTCTGCGGTGAATTTTCCGGCAGTCCAGACTGATACAGGTAGCAATCCTGTAGTAGTTCTGGATGCCCAACACCATTTCGTCAAACAGGCCGATTTCGTCCGGCTGTGTCCGCCCTTGGGCTGGTTTTGCAATACGCTTTGCCTGCTCCACGAGCTTGCTTTCTTCCAACTGTAGCTTTTTGTCACAGATGTGGGACTTCACGACATACTTTCCGCCCTTGCGGTACACCATGATTTTGAAGCCGAGAAACTCGGAGTATCGCTTTCGGACATTGACAATGCGTGTCTTCTCTGGGGAGACCTCCAGCTTCAACCGTTCGGTAATCCACCTTGTGACAGCCACCATGGTCTTCTCCGCGTCCTCTCGGTTCCGGCAGAAGATACGGAAGTCATCCGCATAGCGCACAATGAACATTTCTTTGAGATTGCTGTTCCGCATTTTCTGGTAGCCCTTGCTCTTGTCAAAGACCTCAGAGGTGCGGATAGTGCGCCATGTTCCGTAGCGGTTTGCCACGGGGTGTTCCGTCCATTGGCTGTCGATCCAGTGATCCAGCTCATTGAGCACCACATTGGCCAACAGCGGGGAAATGATCCCGCCCTGGGGCGTTCCCTTTGTCGGATAAACGGTACTGCCGTCCGGCATACGGATGGGGGCCTTCAGGATACGCCTGAGGACAAACAGAAGCTGTTTGTCCTGGATGCCCAGCGTCCAGAGCTGCTTAATCAGTTTGCTGTGGTTCACATTGTCAAAGAATCCTTTGATGTCAAACTCCAAAACATAGTGTAAATGCGCCCGTTGCAGCAGGGAGTAAGTACGGGAAATTGCGTGCTCCACTGACCGATTCGGGCGGAACCCATAGCTGTTGTTGCTGAACTTTGCCTCACAGATGGGCTCCAGGATTTGTTTGATGCATTGCTGCACCAATCTGTCCCAGATACAGGGGATACCCAGCGGCCTGGTTTTGCCGTTTGGCTTTGGAATGTCCTTCCGGCGCACTGATTTGGGACGGTAGCCGTGTTCGCTGCCTGTGACAATTTTTCTGACCTTACCGATGACCTCAGCCGGTGGAAGCCGTCCAATGTCACCGATATTCTGCTTGTCTGTTCCTGCTGTGTAGCTGCCCGTGTTGGTCTTGATATTTCTGTAGGCCAGCAGGATGTTGTCCGGGCTTAATACCAGTTCCATCAGGCCGGTGAAAGTTTCTCCGGCTTTGCTTTTGGCGTACAGTTCGTCAAATGTCCGCTGCATGCCGTAATACTCGGCGTGCCGCTGGGCGTCCATACACAGGACTTTTTTCCTTTCTTTTGGCATAAGGCATCACCTCCCGTTTGGAAAAGTGACCCTTTTGGTCTTACTCGAATCCTTATGATTGGATTGAATAATGCCTGTTTCCACAATTCGACTTGTGACCATTCCTCCATCCCCATTACAGGGACTTTTCCGGTTCGATCACTACTTTTCAGCAGCGGTTCACCCGCTTATTGTTCTTCGCCGGGTTCTTCCTTGCGAAAGCCGCTGCCTTTCCTCGTTCCGGTAATTCTATCTGTGCATCTATACCTTTAGGTTTCTGCTATGAGCCTGCCGGCTGGGATGTGCCTGTAACACAACATGGTCGTTCGTAGGGCAAATTTCTACTAAACCACACCGGCTGCGCTTGAACGCACCCATACATTTCTATATGGTCTTCTTATAGACCCGTACATTCGCAGATTCGTCAGTCCGCCCGCTACGGCGAACATTCTAACCATGGGTATTTTGTAGACCCTTGGCCTATAGGCAACACAGTCTGCCTCCAGACCGCTTTCGGCTGCCGTTGGCGGCGGCTACGGTTGCTCTCAGCCGTTGTCGTGGGGCTTCGTACACCGGCTTTGCAGCCGATGCACGCCCACCGAGGGCAGGCGTTTCAGGGCGTTACCCCGTCATTCCACCTGTCGAATTACCAGTTATCCAAACAACGGTATTTTGTTGTTTGTCCGCTGACTTCTTACCGCCAGCGAACGAGTCGCACTCGTCCAAAACGGATCGCCCTCCTTGCCCTCGCCTTTGGTGTTGGCTATGAGGGTGTCCACGAATTTGAGGATGTCCGCCTCGTTGTGGATGTAGGACAGCGGATTGTAGTGCATGGATTTTGAAAAATCTATGCTGTTGAACACTTTGACCTGATACCCCCGGCGTTGCAGGAAAGCCCCCACCTGGGAGAGCACCCCGCCTTTCGGATCGACGCACACATAGGAGCTGTGCGCCTGGAGCAGTTGGGGCGTGAGCCAGAAACGGGTTTTGCCGGAGCCGGACGAGCCGATGATACAGGCGTTGAGGTTGCGGGCGTTGGCGGGATTTTTGGGCCGGGTGTTCATGGTAAGAAACTCCGTCTTTGTCAAAATGACGTTGTTCTCAAACTTTGGATCGACAAAGGGCTTGATGTCTTTTTCGGTGCCCCAGCGGGCCGACCCGTATTCCTCATCCCGCCGAAATTTCTTTGCGTTCTTGCTTTTGAAGTAGATCAGCAGGCGAAAGCCCACCGCGCCCACAATACCGATGAGCCAGTCAAAGGGGGCCAGCCCCGGCGCAAAGTCGGCAAAGGCCGGGCCGATGCTCTGCCCCAGGCCCATGAGCTTGTGAGCAAAGTCTGCTCCAGGGGCCAGGCGGTAGGCCGTCCCCAGCTTTAGGCAGGCCCACAGAATAAACAGGTACGGGATATTGGGTATCACATACTTTTTGACGCTATCTGTCCTCATGCACCGCCTCCCTTGCACGTTCTTTCTTGTGGGACGGCTGGCGGGCCAGTTCAGCGGCAGCCCGTTTGAGCTGTTCCCGGATGGGAACACGCTGGGACTTGGAACGCTTCAACACGCGCCGGGAATATTCCGAAAAGCAAGCGGTGATGGCGTCGGCCTGCCCGCTCTTAAAGAACAACAGGTATTTGTCCGGCCCGGTCTTATAAAAGGCATAGTCCACATTCCAGCGCCGGGCCACCCGATCAAAGTCCTTTGGGGACTCCACCTCGATGCTGTTCGTGGCGGCCCCGTGGCCCATAAGCTGGCGCACCGTCTGTTTTCCGTGGGGTGTCTGGCGGGCCCGGTACGTTTTCTTGATCTTCCGGCCCACCGCCAGACACGCCTGGGCCAGCACCCGGCCCGTGAGCTTTGTCGCCTTGATCGAAACTGCTATGGTACGTCTGGAAACGTCCTCGTCAATCAGCCGTATCCCTCCTTTCCATGAAAAAAGCACCTCTGGACAAAGTGTCCAGAAGTGCCGTTATCGTTCCTCGTGTTCCTTTGCGGCAATCTTCCGATAGCCCTCCAGGGAGGAACCGTCAATAATTTCTTTGTAGGCCGCCATCTGCTCCCGCACCGTGAGCTGCGGAAAGGCAAAGACTTTGTGCTCGTCGGGAATGTCCTCGATCCCGTGGTAGTGCTCGATGAATTGACCGCCGTTGTTCAAAACATAGCCTCCAGGGGCAAAGTGGCCGTCCTCTTCAAGCCGAATATCCCGCCCGTATGCCTCATAGTCAAAATAATTCAGCAGGTGCTCCGGCACGTCAATGGCCTCCATGTCCTCCACATAGATGCGGCCCAGGGTTTCATCGTCCTCGACACCGGGGTAAAACTCATAGCAATCCAGGTTTTGCACCAGATTGATGAGATCGGCCACGCTGGAAGTATGTTCGCCGCTGTCAATGACGGCCTCAAATTTCTCCAGTTCGCCCTGATCCAGCTCGGAGAGCAGACAGGCCAGATAATTGAGCTCGTCCAGGTTTTCATATTCTGTGAGATAGTCGTAAAGCCCCAGCACATCACCGTCAAAGCTGGTTATGAAAAATTCCTCATAACGTACCCCATCCACACCGATCCGCTTCAAAAGGGCCTGCACCTCCTCGGTGGTAGTAGGAAATTTCAAGGTTTCGCCAACCAGCTCGCCCTCGTTGTACTTTCCCAGGTTGGTGATGTAGGCTTCAAACAGGGACGCCATCAGCGGCGGCCCTGGCCCTTGACGGTCAGGATGCCCTCAAGGGTAGTCGCGGTAATCCCCAGGCGCTGGGCCACGGCAATATCATTTTTCATGGCCTCGGTCACGGAATGGCCGCACACCACCAACACACGGGAGCGCCGGAGCAGATCGCGGCCCATGTCGATGCCGTTCTT
>NZ_AAXG02000031.1 GCF_000169255.2 Pseudoflavonifractor capillosus ATCC 29799 | reverse complement strand
TCCAACCCACGCCAGGAGGGGGGTGGGTCAGTTCTTCAAAGTTCATGTGCTTGCGGACAATGATCATAAACTTTCTGCGTTTACGGTAGCTCCTGTGCTTTGGAAAGCTCCGCCTGTATTCTGGCAACACGCTCTTTCAATTCCTGCTGTCGGCTTCATAGTCTGCCGAAAGCTCCGTGAAACGCTCGTCAGAAATGCGACCGCTTACGCTGTCCTCATACAGCCGCTTGAAAATAGCGGAAAGTTCACCGATACGCTTTTCGGCAGCTTCCAGTTCCTTTTTCTTGGCGGCGTTCCGGCGTTTGCCGCCGTCCTCGTTTTGCTCGATCAGCAGCTTCATAAAACGGGCTTCATGCTTTGCCGCATAGCTCGTCACTTTCCGTAGATTGGAGAGAACGCCCGCAGTCAAAAGGTCGGTGCGGATAAAATGTGCGGTGCAGTCATGGGTGCGCTTCTTGTAGTTCCCGCAGATATAGCAGTCCTGTTTCCGCTTATCGGTCTGGTAACGCTGCTGATACATGACGCTGCCGCAGTCCGCGCAAAAGAGCATACCAGAGAACAAGCCCACTTCATCATAGCGGTTCGGACGCTTGCGCTGTTTGCGTAATTCCTGCACACGCTCCCATGTCTGGGTGTCGATGATAGGCTCATGGTGGTTCTCGAAAACTGCCTGTTTCTCAATGGGATTTTCTATGCTGTGCTTGGTCTTGTAGGACGGTTTCTCCGTCTTGAAGTTCACCAAACAGCCCATGTACTCCCGGTTTTCAAGGATATGCACCACGGTATTTGTCGCCCATTTGCACTCATAGCCGGGGTGATAGCGGCGTGTGCTGCCCGTCCTGCGGTATTCCAGCGTTCCCGGCGTTGGGATTTCCTGCTCGGTCAGCATACGGGCTATCTTGGTCGGACCGTTCCCGGCAAGGCACAGACGGTATATCTGCTTGACCACGGGTGCGGCTTCCTCGTCAATGATGAAGTTTTCGTCCTCGTCCATGAGGTAGCCGTACACGGGTTTGCTCGTAACAGGCTTGCCGCTCATGCCTTTTGACCGTTTTACAGCTTTGATTTTCTTACTCGTATCTCTCACCAGCCATTCGTTGAAAATGTTCCGCAGAGGGGCAAAATCATTATCGCCCTGTGCGCTGTCCACTCCATCGTTAATTGCGATAAAGCGGACGCCTTTTTGTGGGAAAATCATCTCGGTATACATTCCCACCTGCAGGTAGTTTCGCCCTAACCGTGACATATCCTTTACGATAACGGTAGCCACTTTCCCGGCTTCAATGTCCGCAAGCATGGATTGAAAGCCCGGTCTTTGGAAGTTCGCACCAGAATAGCCATCGTCCGTG
>NZ_AAXG02000032.1 GCF_000169255.2 Pseudoflavonifractor capillosus ATCC 29799 | reverse complement strand
CGCGAAAATTAGTCCCTGTACCTGTACTATTGGCGTTATTTGCGCTATGATGGGAACAGGGGTGTTTTTATGACTGTGGCCTTTTGCGGTCATGCACAGATTTCGCAGAGCGAGAAAATAGAGAAATGGTTATACGATGTTACGCAGAAACTAATTGAGCAAGGAGCGACTACCTTTTACCTGGGCGGCTATGGAGCTTTTGACAGCTTGGCAGCGTCTGTTCTGAGGGCGCAGAAAAAACGGTATCCGCAGATTGAGCTGATCCTTGTTCTGGCATATCTAAACACCGGGAGGAACACTTCCGGTTACGACAGCACCGTGTACCCGCCGTTGGAAACTACGCCACGCCGTTTTGCGATTTCTCACAGAAACCGCTGGATGGTAGAGGCCAGTGATGTGGTAGTAGCGTATGTTCTCCATGATTGGGGTGGAGCCGCCACAACGCTGCGGTGCGCCAAACAGAAAAAGAAACAAATTATTTCATACCGTGACGAGACAGGCAGTTGAGGCTGCCTATTTTGGGAAGGGAGGCAACCTTTATGGCAACCACACGCATCATGCCGCTGCATATCGGCAAGGGCCGGACCGAGAGCCGTGCCATCAGCGAGATTATCGACTATGTGGCCAACCCGCAAAAGACCGACCACGGCAGGCTCATCACCGGCTATGAGTGCGACAGCCGTGTAGCCGACGCCGAGTTCATGCTGGCCAAGCGCCAGTATATCGCTGCCACAGGACGGGTCCGGGGTGCGGATGATGTAATTGCCTACCATGTTCGCCAGTCTTTCTGCCCTGGGGAGATTAGCCCGGAGGAAGCTAACCGGCTGGGTGTAGAATTTGCCAAGCGGTTCACCAAGGGAAAACACGCCTTTATCGTCTGTACCCACATTGACAAGGCCCATGTCCATAATCATATCATTTGGAGTTCGGTCAACCTGGACTGTGACCGGAAGTTTCGCAACTTTTGGGGCAGCACAAAAGCCGTCCGTCGATTGAGCGACACCATTTGCATTGAGAACGGACTGTCCATTGTCGAAAACCCAAAGCCCCACGGCAAAAGTTACGACCAATGGCTGGGCGATCAGGCAAAGCCCTCCCATCGGGAATTGCTCCGTGCTGCCATTGATAACGCCCTGGCACAAAAGCCTGCTGATCTGGACGAGCTGCTGAAGCTACTCCGGGAATCCGGCTGTGAAGTATCCAAGCGCGGCAAATCCTACCGTTTGAAGCTCCCCGGCTGGGGCAAAGTGTCCCGCCTGGACAGTCTGGGTGATGGCTACACCCTGGAGCATCTGCTGGCTGTCCTCGCCGGTCAAAAGGAGCATACACCCCATCAGAAGCCGATCAAGCAAGCAGATCCGCCAAAGGTCAATCTGCTGGTTGACATCCAGGCAAAGCTCCAGGCCGGAAAAGGTGCCGGGTATGTGCGGTGGGCCAAGGTCTTTAATCTGAAACAGATGGCACAGACCGTGAATTTTCTCACGGAGCATAACCTACTGGAGTATGCTGTGCTGGAAGAAAAGGCTGCTGCGGCCACGGCCCACCATAATGAGCTATCTGCAAAAATCAAGGCGGTGGAGAAACGCATGGCGGAGACCACCGTCCTGCGGACCCACATAATCAACTATGCCAAGACCCGCGACACCTATGTGGCCTACCGGAAGGCCGGTTACTCCAAGAAATTCCGAGAGGAACATGAGGAAGAAATCCTGCTCCATCAGGCAGCCAAAAATGCCTTTGACGATATGGGGGTCAAGAAGCTACCCAAAGTCAAAGAGCTGCAAGCTGAGTACGCCCGGCTGCTGGAGGAAAAGAAAAAGACCTATGCCGAGTACCGGCGCTCCCGTGAGAAAATGCGGGAGCTGCTGGCGGCAAAGGCCAATGTGGATCGACTTATGGAGATGGATGAAGAAAGACAGGAAGATAAAGGCAAAGAGATGAACCGATAAAACTCCATAAGTGTTGGAAAGTGTGTTGTACGACAGTCCCATTTCACGGACGAGTGATCCAAGCATAGCAAAGCGCCGGGCGCGTGGTCTACATGCCCTCTGCGTCCGGCGCTGTTTTTGTTTTTGGGAAAATTTAACCTATGTGTGCCGATTTACACAGAATTGTTCATATCAATGTGGTATAATTTTCGTATAACTATCTTATTTGTTATAATCGTTTTAGCGACAGCAACATGGTTTTACGGATACCACAACCGGAAAAGCAACGACAACTTACCAAGCCTTGCTTCTATCGCTCAAATGGACGAAGCCGAGGTATCTTTATAATAGAATAAATAGATTTTACAACAAAATATACAGTAGTAGCGAAATGCCACGCATAATTGCGGAAATGACTATATCGGACGGTTGAGATAAGCTGCAATTTTAAGTACAATTATTTACAGGTAAAGCGAACAAGGAGGTATTTCATATATGACGTTCAGTGAGAAACTTCAACGGCTTCGTAAAGTAAATGGGCTTTCACAAGAACAGTTGGCTGAAAAGTTAAACGTGTCAAGACAAGCGATTTCAAAATGGGAAATGGGTGCTATTCCCGATATGGATAATGTCATTAAGATTAGTCGTTTTTTTGATTGTTCATTGGATTATCTTATGAATAATGAAGCGGAAGAAACAAGCATAAAGCCCTTTCCCTCTCAAGCCGCACCGCAAAAGACAGCAAAAAAGAAAAATCATTTTCATATAATTGTAGCAGGAATTATATCTGGACTTGGAGCAATCGGGTTGTTGATTATTGGCATCTTAAGTTCGGTATATCCTGCGGTAATTTATGATCCGCCACAAGGGGAAGTGAGAGCAATCGTAGCAACAGGATTTACAGCATTTTTGAAACTGCATAACATTACATGGTTGTTTATCTTGTGTTGTGCCCTTGTTATTTGCGGTGTAGTGATTATGTTGTTAAATACCCGAAAAAAAGGTACATAAGCGAGTATATGAAAACACCGGGCGCGGTGGCTGTATGCCTCTGCGTCCGGCGTTGTTTATGTTCATGGTTAAAAGTACGTCCGTGCAAATTGTGGCATAGATTTGTTCAAATTCTTATGATAAAATTTATAGTAAAAATGGGCGAAAAAGTAAAAGGACAGGGAGGCTTTTGTTTTATGTCGGAAAGAGAAAATATTGTCCGCTTATGGTTCAATATGTGGCTTACACAACAAGATTTAGGGATTGATAATATTTTTGCGGCGGATGTAGTTTATACTGAGAGTTGGAGTCCCCAATATACTGATCGAGAAACAGTAAAACACTGGTTTGAGGAATGGAATACTCGTGGGAAAGTTCTTGCATGGGACATTAAGCAGTTTTTTCATCAGGGTAATCAGACCGTTGTGATATGGTACTTCAAAAACCAAATGGACAACGGAAAGATTGAAGAATTTGATGGGATTTCTTTAATTGAATGGACACAAGATAATAGAATTAAAACCTTAAAGGAATTTGGGTGCAATCTTAATAACTATAATCCCTATCAAAATAGCGATACTCCTGAATTTAGAAACGAGAAAACAAACTGGTTTTAAGAGCTATAATTTGGAATGAATATAATGTAATTGCCATCTATGTCATCAATGTTGTTGTGCAGTTCCATTTAGAATAAAAAAACCTGCCCTGGACAATCCAGGGCAGGGCTAAAAGCGTCCATCGGACGCGCAGCCGCAGAATAAAATTCTGCGTTTATGGGGGCTTGGGGGATACCCTCAACAAGCAGCGCCGGGAGCCAAATGGCTATCCAGGGGCATTGCTTGCCTCTTTCCCGCAGGAATAAAATAAGCCAGTGACGAAACCTTCAAATTTCGCTCACTGGCCTACTTTGTTTCAAGTTTCTTGGAAAGTTCCTTTAGCTCCTCTGCAAATCCACGAGTGTGGTGCAACAAGGTTTCCCGCATCTCCGGCGGACAGTTCATATAAAGGAGCTTCATCTCATTCTGTCCTGCTTCGTCCGGCGAGAGATCCGGGTACATAAGCGAGTCCAGTGAAAGATGAATCACCTTTGCCAATGCTTTCAAAATCAGATAAGAAGGATTTCTCCTTGCTTTCTCAATATCGGCAATCTGTTTGGTAGAAACATGGGATTCATCAGCCAGCTGTTCTTGCGTCAGACTCTTCTCTTTTCTTGCAGCTCGAAGTGCATCCCCCAAGGCGGTCAAATCATCAATCGGCATTATCGTTCACCTCAATAATATTGTATCGTTCCGGTTTGGATTGTGGAATAACCTTATCATTCCGGTTTTTCGGCACGATTATACCGTTTTTCTTTTTGTAGCACGATTACTTAAATGCAAAAGAATTCAATGCATGAGTTACCACAGAGCCGAACAGCATAAATAGGCAGCTGCTTTGTTTATTGATCGCCCGCATTTGGTTCACACCTAAAGACTCGAAAAAGCCGATTGACGTGAGAAGAAAGTAACGCTTTTATGTGTTTTTTAGCTATATTCAAGTATGTTAATTCTCGTTGCTTGTATCCAAAATGGTCTACTTGTAAAATAGTAACCATAAGGAGTGTGATGGACATGATTGATAAGAATATAAAACATTTCCGAAAAGCTAAAGGAATGAGCCAAGAGGAAATGGCAGTAAAGTTAAATGTTGTACGGCAGACGGTTTCAAAATGGGAAAATGGTTTATCTGTTCCAGACGCAGATGTTCTAATTCGTATGGCGGAACTGCTTAATGTATCTGTTAGTCAGCTTCTCGGCATTGAAGCGGAGGATAAATCTGATAAGGATTTATCTGAGAAATTGTCAAAGCTAAATGAACAGCTTGCAAAGAAAAATCAAAAGGAGAGGTTGTTACTCCAAGCTAACAAAAAGAGAGGATTGATTGTTTTCTTTTCTTTCATAGCTATGCTGATTGCCTTGCTTGTGAAAAATGAAATTATTTCAATTCTGTTAGTAGGCTTGTGTGTTTTTGCGACGCTAATTGTTTTGTATCGCAATTTAGCGTTACTTACAAGTGTAACTACCGACTATTTACAACTTGGCATTTTGCGTATAACAACCTTTTTTAATATTGGTGTTTTAGTCGCAGGTATTGCCTTCTCTTTGTTGGTTGCATTTGATATTATTACATTTTCAGAAAATGGCGAAAAAATGTTTGCTATGGCATTGGTTTCATGTGTGATATTATTTGCAGGAATTGTGTCGCCTAAACTCCCATACACCAAACATACGGGGTTGCGTTTGCCGTGGACGGTACAAGATGAAGATACATGGAATATTGCACATAAAATTATTGGCTATATTTCATTTCCGGTTGTCCTGTTATATATTGCTTGCACATTGACGATTTCAAATTTTGAGATTGTGACTTTATGCACTATGATCGTGTGGATTGGTATTCCGGGTGGAATATCATATATACATTTTTTCAAAAAATATCATGGTACTTTGGAATGAGAATAATAAAGAGCCAGACGCATAGACGCAGAGCCAAACAACATAAACAGGCAGCGACTTTGCAAAGGTAAGGTCGCTGCTTTGTTTTTTGATAGCCTGCGTTTGGTTGATACCCAAAGACGCGGAAAAGCCCTTTGATAGAAGAAAATATATAAAACTTTGTAAATTATTTAGATGGCATAGTTACTATTATTATGTGAGCAGGGAATGTTTTGTGTGATTTCATATACACTCCATAAGCAAATGGTAGACTGCACAAGGAGGTGTTTTTATGGCAGTAATCATGATTGTGGAAGATGATAGGCAAACGAATGATGCGGTTTCTGAATATCTAAAATCTTTAGGACACCGAATGTTTTCAGCCTATGATGGCGATGAAGCATTGCAGCTTTTTGAGTGCAGTAACATTGACCTGGTTATTCTGGATATTATGCTCCCCAAAAAGACGGGACTTGCTGTATTACATACGATCAGAGCAAAAAGCTCTGTACCAATTCTCATGCTGACCGCAATTAGTGATGAATATACTCAGGTTACAAGTTTCGATGAACAGGCGGATGACTACATTACAAAACCGTTTTCAATGGTTCTACTTGGGCGGCGGGTTACTGCCCTCCTGCGGAGAAGCGGACAAACGGTTTCACCTGATACTATGACCTTTGGGGATGTGACAGTTGATTTCTCTGGATACACAGCTAAAGGACCCGAAGGAAAAATTGACATTACCCCAAAAGAAATTGATTTGCTGAAGCTCTTGGTTGAACATAAAGGTTTAGTGCTTACCCGATCTCAAATGCTGGATAGTCTATGGGGGGCCGATTACCCTATTATTGATCGTACCATTGATACATACATTAAGAACTTACGCAAAAAACTTCGTCTTGATTGTATTGTTACGGTAAAAGGGATAGGGTATAAATTCGAGGTAGAAACATGAAAAAATTAAAGCTCTTTCCCAAAATATTTATTTATACCTTGGCGCTATTATTGCTCATAACAACGCTTGCCAGCGGAACGATTTATCTTCTCGCCCCGATGATGGGAGAAAATTCAGTCTTATCAGAGGGAACTTATGTCGATGGAATGTCATCAGCGATTAAGACTGCTGCCATTCCGAGAAATACAGAAATAGCCCACACAATATTGCGCTCATTACCCTATACCGTAGTAATTTGTATTGTAGTTTCACTTTTATGTGCCTACTTTTTTTCAAAAGCAATAACAAATCCCATCAAGGGTATTTTAGACACAACAAGTCAAATGGCTGTTTTGGACCGCAAAGCGGTGTGTAAGACTGACGCTAACGACGAGATCGGAATATTAGCCAACCAAATCAACCAACTATATCAAAATTTATTGAGTACGATTGAACATCTGCAAGAGGAAAAGGATAAAGTTAGTGAAGCTGAAAAGCAAAAAATTGACTTTCTACGCTCGGCATCCCATGAACTGAAAACTCCGGTTACAGCATTGAATGCCATGCTGGAAAATATGATCTTAAAAGTCGGTAAATACGGCGATTATGAAGAATATCTACCTCTGTGCAAAGAACGAACAGAACAACTCAGCAAAATGATTTCAGAGGTATTAGACGCATCCAAACTTGGCTCAACGGTGGCGGAAAAACCACAAACATTAGCTGTGGACTGCTATTTATCAGGGTTGTGTAAACAATATCGCTTGATTGCTCAGGCAAATGGAATTTCCTTTCAAGAGGATTTCTCTGAAACCTTTACAATTTCCTTGCCCCCAAAAACATTTGCAAGAGCATTTTCAAATATTCTCTCCAATGCCGTTGCCTACACATTGCCCGGTAGCTCTATTTTTGTCCGCATTGATAACCGTAAATTGATAGTCGAAAATGAATGTGAGCCAATTCCGGCAGAGCATCTAAAACATATATTTGAACCATTTTATCGCCCCGACTATGCTCGCAATCAAAATGATGGTGGTAATGGTCTTGGGTTATACATAGTGGCCTCGGTTTTAGATTCTTTGAAACTTGCCTACTCACTGGAACCCATGCAAAAACCATTGGGAATGCGGTTTACCATTACTTTTTGATGATCCTGATGTCATCCCTTTGCTATGAGAAAATAAAACATACTTCCATATTGGTTTCATATATGCTCCACATACAGATGGTAGATTATCATTGCACAGAGGAATATGTGTAATTACCAATATGGAGGTCATGTTATGAAAACATTGCTGAAAAAAAGTATGTTTATAGCCGTATCACTTGCCTTGTTTACCTGTACCTGCCTGATGTTATCCGCGTGTGCTGCAAACGCCACTTCCGCACCAGAAATACCGCGTACTTCAGGAGAGGATCAACCTGCTCCTATGAACATCAGCACCCAAGTTTCATCTGATGTGATAGCAGATGAAAACTGCTTGCCGGGTGGCCCGTCTGATACCCAACCGGAGTATTGGAAAATTGAAGAATTTGAAGTATGGATGGAGCAACAGCGAGACCAAATTCAAAAGTTGGCGGACAATAAGGATAAATCCTTTTATTACAAAGATGACAACGGCAGCTATGTGTGTCGTGAATGGACACAGGAGGATGTAGATAGTCTGTATGAAAGCTGGCAGGATCAGCTTGCGCTTATGAAAGAGGGCTATCACTTTACTAAATCCATGGAATTGTCGGACGGAAGTATCATTTCCGGAGCGTTTGACCCTGAAACATGGAACGCTGCACCAGCGTCTGCCCACGGATCAACAATCATTACTTTACCTGACGGTTCGACAGTTGATTTGGGCCATTTTGATACCGCAGATGCTGCTACAAAGGCTGTGCAGGAATACTTGGAGCAGCAAGTTTCATCGGGAAATATGACACAGGCAGAAGCAGACAATTTGCTCGACAATGGTTCCATCGAGTAACAAATTTCTCAACTTGGCGGAGTTTCATTGCAAGAACCAATCATTTCATGTGAACTCCATCTGTTCGCTCCAAGTGCAAGTGAGAAACCCAATAAATCAGTCATCACAGAGCCAGACGCAGAGCCGATAACACAAGATAATTTGTCTGGTAGGTATCGGCTTCTTTTTATCATATACAGAACAACAGCCTGCCCCATTCAACGGGGAAAGAAAAAAACCGTTGCCGGGCAGGTTGGTTCTGTGCGTCCATTCTATATATCCCAGTGGCGGTTTTGAGAAATCAAGGCCGCCGCTCTTATTTTATCTATATCTAAAGGAGTGTGATACTCGGATTGGCGGCCCTGGGAGAGAGCTGCCATGAGATCAATAATATGTAGTTCATCAAAAAAAGCCTTGCTCACGCCCTGGCTCCTTGCGCACCACCACCGGTATTATTCTACCGGTTAATCGGCATTCAGAGAATATGGAGTTGGTATGACGCCAGTTTTCCTTTACGGAAGACTGGCGTTTTTGTTTGTCGTTTTTTGTTGAATGGACTCGGATTATTTCGGTGCCGTTCGCCACCTCATTTCGGCTCACCCGTCAACTGGACTTGTGAACCGAAATGGAGGTACATAATGCAGAAAATCAATCTTCGGGATCTGTATCCCGATATATATAAAACAGACATTTTTTTGGAAGTGACCGATGAAGTACACACTGTGTTTTTGGCAGACAAACGAGCTGACGCTGCCTATGAGCGCCAGATGTATCGCTATAAGGCATACTATTCTCTGGACCATGACAATGGCATTGAAAATGCCGTAATAAATCGCCCACTTACCCCGGAGGAAATCTTGGAGGACAAACAACGGCGGGAACAGCTCTACGCTGCGGTGATGGCGTTGCCGGACAAGCAGGCCAAGCGGATCTATGCCCGGTTCTACCTGGGCATGACGCCAACTGAAATTGCTAAGGCTGAGGGAGTTGATGTCAGCCGTGTCCGAGATAGCATTCGCCGGGGATTGAAACACCTTGCTAAACTTTTTTGATAAGTCCTTCTTACACGCGCCCGTTTTGCGGCTTTTTTGTCAGCGTAATTAGAAGGACAATTCTTCCCCTTCATTGGCACATTGACAACTGAATAGACGGCATTTCTGGTACATAACCCATGTATGAGCGAATCAGGCGCGCCGCCACGAAGGACAAGCCAAGGAGGTGATGAATCGGCTGTCCTGAGCGATCAACGTAAGCCTGGAACCTGGAGGTGGCACTTCAGGGCGCGGTGACTGCATGGGGGCTTAAAGATACTTCCTCACGGCCTCCTAAAGACTTGGGAGGAACCCTGCGGCGCACGAGTAAAACGACGCTGCGGAGTTATGACAGCCGCGCCAGCGGAGACCAGAAGTGTCCCCATCGTCAGGGCGCGTGGCAAATATGGCGAATAGAAATCAAATTACAATACAGCAGCCGTATCGATTTATAGGTTAGCATATACCTTCACCTTTATCGGTACGGCTGCTTTTCTATTTTGACATTCTCCGCGCTGAGGAGGTGTTGATTATGAGTATGTCAATATCTCAAAAAGACGCTTACGGCATGGTTTTTTCAAACTACCCTGATATTGTCAGCGTCGCACAAATGAGTAAAATGTTGGGGATCAGCGAAAAGTCCGCCTACCGATTGTTGCAAGAAAACAGCATCGAACATTTTCGAGTAGGCCGAACCTACAAGATTCCCAAACTTCACATATTGAATTACTTGCACATCATCAGACGAAGCTAATTCATATCCTTGCTGCATTTATAGGTTGATGGTACGATGATACCGTCAACAGCGGGTGAATATAGCTGCTGCAAAAAGGAGGAATGATGATGGTAGCAGGCCACCTGAGAGAACAAAATGGATATTTCCAGATGATATTAAGCTGGAAAGGTGCTGACGGTAAACGGAAAAGCAAATCCATCAGCACCGGACTTGCCGTAAAGGGCAATAAAAAACGGGCTGAAGCAATGCTGCTCAAGACCCGAAAAGAATTTAACCCCGAAAATCTGCTGGAAAACGCAGATATGCCGTTTCATGTTTTTTTGAATAAGTGGCTGAAAGAAAACGCTTTTTCCTTTAGCCCAAGTACATACGCGGAATATGCCTACGATGTTAGAAGTCAGATTGAGCCATTCTTTGAGAAACATCCTATTGGTTTGCTCAAAATGTCTGGACGCGATCTGGAGGCATTTTATCGCTATGAAAGACAGGAACACGAGGCTTCTTCGCAGGAATTGCTGCAATACCACGAGATAATCGTGGCAGCATTTCAATATGCCGTTGAGTTGACATGGCTGAAGGAAAATCCCGTGGCTCATATCAACCCGTGTGCAGATGAAGCCCCCATACTCTTTACCGATTTTATTTTGGAATGGCTGGAAATGATGAAAAACAGCGTTGAGCTGACCACATATTCATCCTATGCCAATTCCATCAAGGGAAGCATTGTCCCGTACTTCAAAGACAAAATGCTCACCTTGCAGGACCTGGAGAAGCACCCCAAGCACATCCAGGACTACTATCAATTTGAGCTTGGTAAAGGGCTTACGGCTAATACCGTAATCCATCGCCACGCCAACATCCGTAAATGCTTGCAGTATGCGTTCCAGATCGGACTAATCAAGTCGAACCCCGCTGACCGTGTAGAGCGACCCCGGAAAGACAAATATCTTGCGACGATTTACAACCAGCAAGAGCTGGAAATCCTTTTCAAGACTGTAAAGGGCGACCCCATTGAGCTGGGTGTTATTCTTGCCGCATTTTACGGACTGCGGCGGAGCGAGGTAGTCGGACTGAAATGGGATGCGATTGACTTTGAAAAAAAGACAATCAGCATAAAGCACACCGTTACGCAAGTCAATGTGGATGGCAAGAACATCACCGTACAGAAGGACCGAACGAAAACGAAGTCCAGTTACCGGACCTTGCCTTTGGTCCCACCCTTTGAAGAACTGCTGCGGCGCTTGAAACAAGAGCAGCTTGTCAATCAAAAGGTATGCGGTGCAGCCTACTGCAAAAAATATCTGGATTATATCTATGTAAATGCAATGGGCGAACTTGTCAAACCAAACTTCATCACACAGCATTTCGAGATTGTATTGAAAAACCACGGATTGAAAAAAATCCGTTTCCACGATCTCCGCCATAGCTGTGCCAGCCTTCTTTACGCCAACGGTGTCAGTCTGAGGGACATCCAGGAGTGGCTGGGACATAGCGACATCGGAACGACATCGAATATTTACACCCACCTTGATTATAGCAGCAAGGTTTCGTCGGCAAATGCGATTCTCGCATTTTACCCGCAAAACACCAGAGTACAGACTATCGGGCAATAAAAAAGCCCTGAACTCTGTAAGTTCAGGGCTGAAAATTCTGGTGCCGGTGGCCGGACTCGAACCGGCACGGATTGCTCCGCCGCATTTTGAGTGCGGTGCGTCTGCCAATTCCGCCACACCGGCATTTATATTTTAATTCCCTGTGTCCCGCATATCTCTGATTTTGGAGGGATATGCGGGAGGGATATTAAAACCAAATGCTGTTATTCAGTTGAAAATATGCTGTAATACCAAGGGTCCTACAAAAACGCCTGTGAATGGACGAACAAGATTTTGAGTCCGCTACGTCTACCAATTTCATCACACCGGCGTATGAGAGAAAAGCGGCTGCCCGCTTCCATGCGTTACTCCATATTATACAGGAAATTCAGCGCCATTTCAAGGAGAATTTTGGGGAATGGCGTTGGCACGCAGGTTGCAATATGGAAAAAAGTATGGCAGAATAGCCCCAAGAGGGCGCGAAGGGGTCCGTGCCCCGGAAGGAGAGAAATTATGTACTACACCCTTTATCAGCTGGCCTGGCTTTTCCTGATTTACTCCGTGGCCGGATGGTGTGTCGGCGTTGCGGCCGCTGCGGTACGGCGGCACACCTTTGTCAACAGCGGCTTCCTCAACCTGCCGCTCAACCCGTCCTACGGCTTCGGCGCGGTGCTGTTTGCCGTGTTCCTGCCCGAGCTGTCGGAGAATCCCTTTTTCCTGGTGCTGGGCGGCGCAGTCATCGCCGCGGCCGTCACCTTCCTCACCGGCTTCCTGCTGGAGCGCATCTTCCGCCGCCGCTGGTGGGACTACACCAAGCACCGCTTCCAGTTTGAGGGCTACATCTCGTTCCCGCTGCTGCTGGTGTGGGGCCTGCTGGCGCTGGTGTCCATCCTGTTCCTGGACCCGCTGCTGGCAGGGCTGATTGACCGCATTCCCAGGCTTGCGGGACTTATCATCCTGCTGGTCTGCCTAGGCCTGATTGCGGCCGACTTTGTGGTCTCCCTGGTGTCCGTGCTCCAGTTCCGGTTCCGTCTGAAGCGGCTGTCCAGGCTGTCGGAGGACTTCCGGGACCTGTCCGATGTGTTCGGCAACGCCATCACCCGCCGGGTCCAGCGCCGTGTGCTGAGAGCCCACAATCTGGAGGCGGAGAAGCTGCTGGAGGCCCAGAAGGAGGCACCGGAGAAGAGCGGCGTCTTTGCCGAGGGCTGCTGCTTCCACAAGCTGGTGTGGCTCTTTGTCATCGCCGCTTTCCTGGGCGACATCATCGAGACACTGTTCTGCCGGGTGACGGCTGGAGTGTGGATGAGCCGGAGCAGCCTGATCTACGGTGCTTTCAGCGTAGTGTGGGGCCTGGGCGCGGTGATGTTCACCGCCGTGCTCTACAAGTACAAGGACCGCAGCGACCGGTATGTCTTCCTGGCGGGCACCATTCTGGGCGGTGCCTATGAGTATGCCTGCAGCGTGTTTACCGAGCTGGTGTTCGGCACGGTGTTCTGGGATTACAGCCACATCCCCTTCAATCTGGGCGGCCGCATCAATCTGCTCTACTGCTTCTTCTGGGGCATTGCGGCGGTGGTGTGGCTCAAGGGCATCTATCCCAAGCTCTCCGGCCTGATTGAGCGGATTCCGCCCAAAATCGGCCGCATTGGCACCTGGGTGCTGGTTATATTCATGGTACTCAACATGGTGCTCTCGGCCCTGGCCCTGGCCCGGTACACCCAGCGGCAGACTGTGCCCGACGCGCCGACAACCCCGCTGTCCGACTTCCTGGACCGCCACTACCCGGACGAGCGGATTGAACATGTCTACCCCAACGCCATCCTGGTGGAGGAGTGACCAAAAGAAACTGAAAAACGGCCTCCGGCTGCCCGAAAAACGGGTGCCGGAGACCGTTTTCTTTGCCTGGAGCGGTTTTTTCCGCCCCCCTGCTCTTAACATATGGCGGAAGATTTGGTATAATCGTGCCGGAGTATTCGCCGGGCGAAAGAGAGAAGGGATTCTATGACAGCGGAACAGAAAACCAGCGTACAGAACAGCATTGGCCGGCTGGTGTTTGTGGGGCTCTGCATTTTGCTGGAGGTCTTGTGGATCGTCCTGCTGTGCATCAGGCTCAACGAGTATTCAGCTATTCTGAGCGTGTTTACCCGCCTGGCAGCCCTGGCGATTGTGCTCCGGCTGTACGGAAAGCATATCAACGCAGCCTTCAAAATGCCGTGGATGCTGCTTCTGCTGGCCTTCCCGGTGCTGGGCGTGTGCCTGTATCTGCTGTTGGGCCGGTCGGGGACCACCAGGCGGATGGCCCGCCGGTTTGAAGAAGTGGACCGGGCGCTGGAACAGGCCATGCCCGACATGCCGGAGGGTACGGTGGAGGAACTGAAGAAACGGGATGCCGTGGCAGGCAACCTGGCCGGCTACCTCCAGCGGTACGGGGGCTACGCCCTCTTCCGGAACACGGACGTGGCGTTTTACGGCGATGCCGCCGACGGCCTGGAGGCCCAGCTCCGGGATTTGGAGCGGGCGGAGCGGTTCATCTTTATGGAGTACCACGCCGTGCAGGAGGGCGAGGCCTTCGGGCGGCTGAAAGAGGTGCTCTCCCGGAAGGCGGCCCAGGGCGTGGAGGTCCGCTTTCTCTACGACGATATCGGCAGCATCGGCTTCGTGGACCGGGATTTTATCCGGCGGATGGAGCAGGCCGGGATACAGTGCCGGGTGTTCAACCCGGTGATTCCGGTGCTCAACGTGTTCATGAACAACCGGGACCACCGGAAGATTACCGTCATTGACGGCGCGGTGGGCTTTACCGGCGGGTACAATCTGGCCGATGAATACTTCAATCTGACCCACCCCTTCGGCCGCTGGAAGGACACCGGCATCCGGCTGGAAGGGGAGGCGGTGGTCAGCCTGACGAAACAGTTCCTGGAGATGTGGAACGCCGTCCGGCCTACCGACAGCGACATGGGCGCCTACCTGACCAGGACTCCCTGCCGGAGCAGGGAGGACGCTTTTGTCCAGCCCTACGCAGACAGCCCCCTGGACCAGGAGTTTATGGGGGAAAACGTGTATCTGAGTATGGCGGAGGGGGCACAGGAGCGGGTGTGGTTCACCACGCCCTATCTCATCATCAGCGATGAGATGAACCGTGTGCTGGGCCTGGCGGCCCGGCGGGGTGTGGATGTCCGCATCATCACCCCCGGCATCCCAGACAAAAAGCTGGTGTACAGCGTCACCCGGTCCTACTATGCCGGTCTGGTCCGCAGCGGCGTGCGGATTTACGAGTACACGCCCGGTTTTATCCACGCCAAGCAGTGCGTGGCCGACGGAAAGACCGCTGTGGTGGGCACCATCAACATGGACTACCGCAGTCTGTATCTCCATTTTGAAAACGCGGTGCTCTTCCACGGCTGCACCGCGGTACAGCAGGTGGAGCAGGACTTTCTGGACACCTTCCCCCAGTGCCGGGAGGTGACGGAGCAGTACAGAGCCGCCCGATCCGCCGTGCTGCGGGGCGGCCAGTGTCTGCTGCGGCTGTTTGCGCCGCTGCTGTAAGGGGCTCGATGCCCACTCATATCCCGCAGAATCCTCCGGGATAGAGAAGGAGGACTTATCAGTGAAAGACAGAAAAATTTCCATCTCATCCAATACGGCGCTGAGCCTTCTCATGCTGGTTCTGGTGGCTGTGCTGCTGACGTTCAGCATCTTCCTTGTGCGGACCAAGCTGCTGGAGAACACCCAGGACCTGGGCATGGCCCTGGCCCAGAGCTACGCCGTGGAGGAGGAGATGCACCTGGACAATTTCCGGCAGACCATCAACCTGGCCGCCGAGTATGTAAACGAGATTGACAGTGAGGCCGGAAACAGCGATGAAATCCAGCACTGGCTCAGCGAGTATTTTGCCAAGCTGACGGCGCTGCAGGGAAAGAGTATGGTGGACCCCTATGCGGTGATTGACGGGGAGATTGTGGCAGCCAATCCCTGGGACGGAGATGCCGATTACGACTATCAGACCACCGACTGGTACCGCAACGCGCTGGAGGCTGACGGCGAGGTGGTGTTCAGCGACGTGTACACCGACGCCATCACCGGCGCCCCTGTGTTCACCATCTCCAAGGCTCTGGAGCGCAGCGGAGATGTGCTGGCCATGGACGTCTATATCCGCAACCAGGGGCTCCACAATACGGCCCAGGCCCTGCCGGAAGACAGCTCCTACTACCTGTGCGACGCCGCCGGCACCATGCTCTACTCCGTGACTCAGTGGGATGCGGACGAGGAGACCCTTCAGACCTATGTCGACTACCTGCTGGCGGGAATTCAGGACGGCTCCCTCTCCGCTTACGACGCCTCCTTTGAAGACATGGAGGGGGTGGAGCGTGGAGCCTACTACTCGGTCATGAGCAACGGCTGGACTGTGATTATGACCATTCCCATCCGGGACATCCTTCTGGGGGACCGCAACGCGGCGGCAAACGTGCTGGCCGGTGTGGGTGTGCTGCTCTTTGTGGTCCTGACCGCCATGGTGATCCGGGATTTGCAGCAGAACAAGCGGATCAAAAAGGCGGGCAACACCATTCGGATTCTCAGCGACTCCTTTTACGCCGTCTACCGGGTGAACTTCCGCGAAGGGACCTATGAGGCCATCAAGATGTCCAGGGATCTGGAGCCCCAGATGCCCCGGACGGGAGGATACGACTTTCTGCTGGCCACGGTAAAGCAGGTGGTGGAGTCGGGGACCTACCAGGAATTTGAGCTGAACTTTTCGCTGGAAAGCATCCGCCAGCGGGTGAGCGAGCACATCGCTGACTACGGCGGCGACTACCGGCGCCGATTCGGCGAGATCTATAAATGGGTGAACATCCGCACCCTCTATGATGAGAAGCTGGCCCCCGACGAGGTGATCCTCTGCTTCCGGGACGTGGACATTGAGAAACGGCAGCAGCTCCAGCATACCATTATCCTCCAGGAGGCGCTGGAGGCGGCCAAAAAGAGCACAAAGGCCAAGTCCGATTTCTTCAGCAGCATGTCTCACGACATGCGCACGCCCCTCAATGCCATCATCGGCTTCTCTCAACTGGCGCAGAAAAACTCTGACGACAGCGGGAAGGTCCGGGACTACATGCAGAAGATTGAGTTTTCCGGAAAACAGCTGCTGGCGCTGATCAACGATATTCTTGAGCTGTCCAAGATGGAGGCGGGGAAGAACGCCCTGAATAACCAGCGCTTCAACCTGAAGAAATATGTAGAGGAAGCGGCGGATATTTTCCGTGAACAGGCGGAACACCAGGGCAAGCGCTTTACCGCCGATCTGGATATGCACAACGAGATTGTGGTGGGTGATGAGTTCAAAATTGGCCAGATCCTCAACAATCTTCTCTCCAACTCCCTGAAATACAGCAATCCCGGTGCGGAGATCCATCTGGAAATCCGGCAGTTCGATTTCCGGCGGCACAGCAAGTATCAGATTGTAGTGGAGGATACGGGAATCGGCATGTCCAGGCAGTTCCTGGAGCATCTCTTTGACCCCTATTCCCGTGAGACCTGCTTCACCAGCGCCGCCACCGTGGGCACCGGTCTGGGCATGCCCATTGTGAAGAGCCTGGTGCAGCAGATGAGCGGCGAGATCTCGGTGGAGAGCACCCTGGGGAAGGGGAGTAAGTTCACCGTCACCCTGCCGCTGGAGGCGGTCCACATAGAGGAGGACAGCCAGGAGAAGAAGGAGGACCAGAGCAGTCCCTTCCAGCTGGCCGGACGCAAGATTCTGCTGGCCGAGGACAACGAGCTGAACATGGAGATCGCCACCGAGATTCTCGACATGAGCGGCGTGGAGGTGCTCCAGGCGGTCAACGGCGCGGAGGCGGTGCGCATCTTCCAGGCCGCGGCCCCGTATTCCATTGACGCCATTCTGATGGACATGCAGATGCCGGAGATGGACGGCTGCGAGGCTGCCAGAGCAATCCGGAGCCTGGACAAGCCGGACGCGGCCACGGTGCCCATCATCGCGGTCACAGCCAATGCCTTTGCCGAGGACATCGACAAGACCACCAAGGCGGGTATGAACGGACACATTTCCAAGCCCATCGACGTGGCGCTGCTCTACCAGGCGCTGGAGAAGTGCATCAAGCACGAATAAGACAAAACGGTGCCGCCCTTGAAGGGCGGCACCGTTTTTTTATGCTGCGGAAATCAAAAAGCGGGGCATGGCGTCTGCCATGCCCCGCTTGTATCAGGCTGGATTTCGGGACTTAGCCCAGCTGAGCCTTCGCCATCTCGGTGAGGGCGGTGAAGGCGGCCTTGTCGTTGACGGCCAGCTCAGCCAGCATCTTGCGGTTGATCTCCACGCCGGCCTTCTTCAGGCCGTTCATGAAGGTGGAGTAGTTCATGCCGTTCATCTTGCAGGCGGCGCTGATGCGGGTGATCCAGAGCTGACGGAAGTCACGCTTCTTCAGGCGGCGGCCGGTGTAAGCGTACTTCAGGGACTTCATGACCTGCTCTTTGGCCATCTTGAAGTGCTTGCTCTTGGCGCCCCAGTAGCCCTTGGCCAGCTTGAGGACCTTATTTCTTCTCTTGCGCGTCATCATCGCGCCTTTAACTCTAGCCATTTGTCAAAAGCCTCCTATGTTATGAGTAAAAGGTAGTATTCTTATTTGTAGGGAATCATGCGCTTGATGGCGGACTCGTTGGTCTTGTCCGCATAAGCGCCGGCGCGGAGGCCTCTCTTGCGCTTGGTGTCCTTGCCGTGGCCGTTGAGCAGGTGGGACTTGAAGGCGTGGGCGCGCTTGACCTTGCCGCTCTTGGTGAGGTTGAAGCGCTTCTTGGCGCCGCTGTGGGTTTTGAGCTTAGGCATTTTCGTGATCTCCTTTACTGTTAAATACCTGGGACAGCCGCCGGGACGGCGGTTTTATTTCTTGGCGTCCTTACCGACCTTGGAGGACAGGAAGATGGACATGTGCCGTCCGTCCAGCTTGGGGTCCTTGTCCAGCGTGGCCACCTCGGCGCACTGCTCGGCAAACTTGAGCAGCAGGTCCTTACCAATCTCGGTATGGGCCATCTCACGGCCGCGGAAGCGGACCGTCACCTTGACCCGGTCGCCGTCGGCCAGGAACTTCTGTGCGTTGCGGACCTTCACATTGAAGTCGTTGACGTCAATGCCGGGAGACATGCGCACTTCCTTAATTTCCACCACGCGCTGGTTCTTCCGCGCCTCCTTCTCCCGCTTCTGCTGCTCGAACTTGAACTTACCGTAGTCCATGAGCTTGCAGACCGGGGGAACCGCGGTGGGAGAGATCTTGACCAGGTCCAGGCCCTGCTCCATGGCCTTCTCCAGAGCCTCTCTGGCGGACATGATGCCCAGCTGAGCGCCGTCGGCGCCCACCAGACGCACCTCTCTGTCCCGAATCTCCTCGTTGAGCTGATGACCCTGTTTGCTGATAGGAAAGCACCTCCAATTCGTTAAGCAAGCCAAGCCTGCACCTGGCTGAAACCGCAAAAAAGCGGCTACCAACCGGTACCCGCGTCCAACACAACAACACCCGCCGGATTTTCAAAATCGGCGCGCGCTGAATCATGTTGACCTCTTTGCCTGTGGCTGGAGGTGAGGACGGCGGTACCGTTCCTGCTTTATTGTGCCGAGATATAATACCACAGATATTTGCAGGAGTCAAGCATAAAATGAAAAAGAAATAGTTCCGTGATTTCGGGTGAACAGGAAAAAAGTGGTCAAAAGAGGAAAACAGCTGTGCCATTTGTTCAAAATGCTCGAGCGGACACAAAAATATCCCGTGTAACTTGTAAAAAATTCGGGCTAAACCGTCAAATGGCGATTGCTCTTTGGTAAACTCTGCGTTATAATAGCCTTGCGAACCCAGGGAGGAACGGAGATAGGTCTGTTGCCGAACCTGGGCGATCTGTTTCTTGAAAGGAAGGTAGATCACATTGAAGAAGTCTCGTAAGATCCTGGCTCTCATTCTGTCTCTGGCGATGGTCTTCGCGCTGGCCGCCTGCGGCAACCAGCAGAGCGGCGGGGACACCAACAGCCCCGCTCCCTCCGGCAGCCAGCCTGTGGAGAACAGCCAGACCCCCGCTACCGAGCCCACCGCTGGTGACGTCAAGGTGGCCATGATCACCGACTACGGCGACATCACCGACCAGTCCTTCAACCAGACCACCTATGAGGCCTGCAAGGCCTACTGCGAGCCCGCCGGCATCCCCTTTGAGTACTACAAGCCCGCCGGTGACTCCACCCCCGAGCGTGTGGCCATGATCGACGCCGCTGTGGCCGACGGCTACAACGTCATCGTGATGCCCGGCTACGCCTTTGCCGAGGCCATCAAGGAGACCGCTGAGATGTACCCCACCACCACCTTCATCGCCCTGGACGTGGGCGAGGGCGACCTGGACCCCAATGGTGAGGGCTACACCCTTCCCTCCAATGTGTACTGCGCCGTGTACCAGGAAGAGCTGTGCGGCTACATGGCCGGCTACGCCGCTGTGAAGCTGGGCTACACTCACCTGGGCTTCCTGGGCGGCATGGCTGTGCCCGCTGTCCAGCGCTACGGCTACGGCTACATCCAGGGCGCTGACGCTGCCGCCGCTGAGACCGGCGCTTCCGTCACTCTGGAGTACGTCTACGGCAACCAGTTCTTCGGCGACGCCGACATCACCGCTTACATGGACAACTGGTATCAGTCCCTGGGCGTTGAGGTCGTGTTCGCCTGCGGCGGCGGCATCTACACCTCCGCTGCTGAGGCCGCTGCCAAGGTCGGCGGCAAGGTCATCGGCGTTGACGTGGATCAGGCCGGTATCCTCTCCGCCTACGGCGAGGACATGACCGTCACCTCCGCTATGAAGGGCCTGGCCAACACCACCCAGCACCTGATTGACGAGGTCGTCAACGGCAACTTCGCCAACTACGGCGGCAAGATCGAGACCCTGGGCCTGGTGTCCGGCGACGATCCCACTGCCAACTACGTCCAGCTGCCCATGGAGACCACTCAGTGGGGCGACGGCTTCACCCAGGACGACTACAAGGCCCTGGTGAAGGCCATGTTCGACGGCGAGATCACCGTCTCCAACGACGTGTCCGTGGAGCCTGCTGCCAACGCTACCACCATCACTGTCAACAGCTACAGCAACATTAAGTAAGAAACAGATCCTGAAAAGAGGGCGGGCCAAGTCCCGCCCTCTTTTTGTTGGGTGGGCAAGTCAGACAAAAGCACTGTGAATTTTCCTATAAAATCCGTCAAATTTCCTTGGAAGAAACCCAGGGATATTGTATAATAGTATTGTCAATTAAGCGCAGGGCGGCTTTGCCTCCGGCAGAAGCCCGGCGCGGAACTATATGAGGGGGAGGTCGTCGGCTTGGAACAAGCATATGCTATCGAAATGCTGAACATCACCAAGAAGTTTCCCGGCATCATCGCAAACGACAACATCACGCTTCAGTTAAAAAAGGGAGAAATCCATGCCCTTCTGGGCGAGAACGGCGCAGGTAAGTCCACCCTGATGAGCGTACTCTTCGGACTCTATCAGCCTGAAGAGGGCGTCATCAAGAAGGACGGCCAGGTAGTCTCCATCAAAAACCCCAACGATGCCAACGACCTGGGCATCGGCATGGTGCACCAGCACTTCAAGCTGGTGGAGGTGTTCTCCGTCCTGGACAACATCATCCTGGGCGTGGAGCCCACAAAGGGTCCCTTCCTGAAGAAGGATGAGGCCCGGAAAAAGGTGTTGGCCCTCAGTGAGAAGTACGGACTGAAGGTAGACCCGGACGCCATGGTGGAGGATATCACCGTCGGCATGCAGCAGCGCACCGAGATCCTGAAGATGCTCTACCGGGACAACGAAATTCTGATCTTTGACGAGCCCACCGCCGTGCTCACCCCCCAGGAGATCGACGAGCTCATGGAGATCATGCGGGGCCTGCGGGCAGAGGGAAAGAGCATCCTCTTCATCACCCACAAGCTCAACGAGATCATGGCCGTGGCCGACCGCTGCAGCGTCCTGCGCAAGGGCAAGTATATCGGCACCGTGGACGTGGCCCACACCACCAAGGAAGAGCTGTCCAAGATGATGGTCGGCCGTGACGTGGACTTCGTGGTCCACAAGGAGCCCGCCAAGCCCGGCGATGTGGTGCTGGACGTGAAGGGCCTGACCGTGGCATCCAAGGTCCACAAGAACAACGCCGTGAAGAACGTGTCCTTCCAGGCACGGGCCGGAGAGATCGTCTGTATCGCCGGTATCGACGGCAACGGCCAGAGCGAGCTGGTGTACGGCCTGACCGGCCTGGAGCCCATTGTCTCCGGTACGGTTACCTTCAAGGGCCAGGACATCACCCACATGCCCATCCGCAAGCGCTCCACCTCCGGCATGAGCCACATCCCCGAGGACCGTCACAAGCACGGCCTGGTGCTGGACTACACCCTGGAGGACAACATGGTGCTACAGCGGTACTTTGAGCCTGAGTTTGTCCACGCCGGCTTCATGAAGCGCAAGGCCATCCGGTCCTACGCCGAGCGGCTCATCAAGGAGTACGACGTCCGCTCCGGACAGGGCCCCATCACCATCGCCCGCAGCATGTCCGGCGGCAACCAGCAGAAGGCCATCGTGGCCCGTGAGATCGACAAGAATCCCGATCTGCTCATCGCCGTTCAGCCTACCCGCGGCCTGGACGTGGGCGCCATCGAGCACATCCACAGCCAGATCGTGGCCCAGCGGGACGCCGGCAAGGCCGTCCTCCTGGTCAGCCTGGAGCTGGACGAGGTTATGGCCCTCAGCGACCGCATCCTGGTCATGTACGAGGGCGAGATCGTGGGCGAGCTGGACCCCAAGACCACCACGGTGGAAGAAATGGGCCTGTATATGTCGGGCGCCAAGAGGGAGGGGAAATAAAGGATGAAGCAAGGAAAAAAGTCCGGTTCCATCTGGAAAAACAAAGGCTTTCAATCTCTGGCGGCCTCGCTGCTGTGCATCCTGATCGGACTGCTGGTGGGCTATATCGTCCTGCTCATCATCAATCCCGCCGGCGCGACGGAAGCCATCAAGACCATTGTGGAGAACTTCCTCTACTATCCCAGCCGTGCGGCACAGCTGAAGTACCTGGGTAACACCCTGGTCAAGACCGTGCCCCTGATCATGTGCTCCCTGTCCATCCTGTTCGCCTATAAGGTGGGCCTGTTCAACATCGGCGCCGCCGGCCAGTACGTGGTGGGCGCGGGCGCCAGCCTCTACTGCGCCCTTGCCTTCGGCATGCCCTGGTATGTGTGCCTCATCGCCGCCATCATCGCCGGCTGCATCCTGGGCGGCATCTCCGGCGCCCTGAAGGCCTACTGCAACGTCAACGAGGTTATCTCCTGCATCATGCTCAACTGGATCAGCCTCTACGCGGTCAACATGCTGCTGGCCAACGTGAAGGAGACCGCCAGTCCCTACACCCTGACTCTGGCCAGCACCAACAAGGCCGCTCTGCTGCCCAGCCTGGGCCTGGGTCAGTTCTTCAGCAACAACCAGTACGTGACCATCGCCATCCCCCTGGCCGTCATCATCTCCATTGTGGTGTGGGTGGTGCTGGAGAAGACCATGTTCGGCTATGAGCTGAAGGCCACCGGCTTCAACAAGTTTGCCGCCAAGTACTGCGGCATGAAGGAGAAGCGCAACATCATCCTGACCATGGTCATCGCCGGCGGTCTGGCCTCCATGGGCGCCGGCCTGTTCTACCTGACCGGCTTCGAGCAGTGGCAGACCACCGCTTCCGCTGTGCCCGCCATGGGCTTCAACGGCATCGCCGCCGCCTTCCTGGGCGGTCTGAACCCCATCGGCGCCATCTTCTCCTCCTACTTCATTCAGCACATCACCAACGGCGGCGCCTACGTGGACAAGACCATGTACTCCGCCCAGATTGCCGACTTTATCTCCGCCCTGATCATCTACCTGTGCGGCTTCGTGCTGTTCTTCAAGAGCTTCATGGACAAGCGGGCTGACCGCAAGGCGGAAGCCAAGGCTCTGGCTGCCAAGAATGATGGTGAAAACGGGAAAGGAGGGGACAAGTAATGGTACTGCTCATTCAGTATACACTGATTTTTGCCTCCGTCCTGATCCTGGTGGCGTTGGGCGGCTGCTTCTCGGAGCACTCCGGCGTCATTAACATCGGCCTGGAGGGCATCATGGTCATGGGTGCCCTGGGCGGCGCACTGATGATGAAGTTCCTGCCCGCCGGCACCTCCGCACCGGTTATGTTCCTGCTGGTGGTCCTGGCCGCCATGGGTCTGGGCCTGGTGTACTCCCTGCTGCTGGCCGTGGCCGCCATCAACTTCAAGGCGGACCAGACCCTGGTGGGTACCGCCATGAACCTGCTGGGCACCGCTGCCGCCACCGTGTTCGTCAAGGCCATGAACACCGCGGAGAACGTGAACAACGTCTCCTCCACCATCCAGTATATCGAGCCCAAGAAGGCCTTTATCGTCAACATTGCCGGCTTTGAGTTCAACTGGTTCATGCTCCTGGCCCTCATCGCCCTGGTGCTGGCCTATGTGACCCTCTATAAGACCCGCTTCGGCCTGCGCCTGTGCGCCTGCGGCGAGCATCCCCAGGCTGCCGACTCCGTGGGTATCAACGTGTACAAGATGCGCTATGCCGGCGTCCTCATCTCCGGCGTGCTGGGCGGTCTGGGCGGTATCGTCTATATCACCGCCGGCGTCAGTGAGTGGAAGTTTGAGAACGGCGTGGCCGGCTTCGGCTTCCTGGCCCTGGCCGTCATGATCTTCGGCCAGTGGAAGCCCACCCGCATCGCTCTGGCCGCCCTGGTGTTCGGCCTGTTCCGCGCCCTGGGCAACGTGTACACCGGCTTCGATTTCCTGGCCGCGCTCAACCTGCCCAGCAGCGTGTACAACATGCTGCCCTATATCATCTCCCTCATCATCCTGGCCTTCACCTCCAGCAAGTCCCGTGCACCCAAGGCCGAGGGTATTCCCTACGACAAGGGACAGCGCTGACGGCATCCGTTATACGCAAATTATGCGGCATCCGGTTATCCGGATGCCGCATTTTTTAAATACTTTGTTTGACCGATTCGGTCAGACGTGCTATAATGAGCTTGACCGGTTCGGTCAAACTTGAGCGAGGAGTGAGCGGAATGGAGGAAGGTCGGGCGAATTTTCAAAACCTGCCGCCGGAAAAGCAGCGGAATATCATTGACGCCGGATTGAACGCCTTTGGCAGGAACGGCTACGCCAAGACCTCCATGAACGACGTGGCCAGGGCCGCAGGGGTCAGCAAGGCGGCGCTGTTCTACTATTTCGGCACCAAGCAGGCGCTGTATCAATACCTCTTCCAGTTTTCCTGCGAGATCATTTCCCGGGAGATGCGGGAGGGAAACGACGATTTTTTTGACTGCCTGTGGCTGGCCAGCGAGATCAAGCTGCGGGTGATGCAGTCCTACTCCGGTCTGTACCCCTTTCTGCTGTCCCTTGTGAAAGAGGACAACCGGCAGTTGGAGCAGGAGCTGGAGCGGTCCAACCAGTGTCAGATTGAGCAGGCGGCGGCGCTGCTCTTTCGGAATGTGAACTGGGAGAAGCTGAAGCCGGAGGTAGACCGGGCCAGCGCATATCAGATGGTGACCTATGTGTCCGGCGGATTTATCCGTGACCACGCGGAGGAGCCGCCGGAGAAGATTATGGAGGGGCTGAAACCGCTCCTGGAGCTGCTGAAAAAGGCGTTGTACAGGGAGGAGTATCTATGAGCGTCATCCGGATCGAGCATCTGACCCGGGACTACGGCGGAGGGAAAGGGGTCTTTGACCTGACCATGGACGTGGGGGAGGGGGAGGTGTTCGGCTTCCTTGGCCCCAACGGCGCGGGAAAAACCACCACCATCCGTCACCTGATGGGCTTCATCAAGGCCAACAGCGGCAGCTGCACCATTGCCGGGCACGACTGCTGGCGTGATGCGGTCCAGATTCAGAAGAACCTGGGGTATATCCCCGGAGAGATCTGCTTCTTCGACGAGATGCGAGGCGACGAGTATCTCACCTTCATCAGAAAATACCGGGGTCTCCCGAACAGCGGCAGAATGAAGGAGCTGCTGGAGCGGTTTGAGATTGACCCCAAGGGCAGAATCAAGAAGATGAGCAAGGGCATGAAGCAGAAGATCGGCATTGTGGCCGCCTTCATGCATGACCCGGACATTCTGATTCTGGACGAGCCCACCAGCGGCCTGGACCCGCTGATGCAGAACCGGTTTATTGAGCTGATTCAGGAGGAAAAGGGACGGGGCAAGACCATCCTCATGTCCAGCCACATGTTTGAGGAGGTGGACCGGACCTGCGACCGGATCGGCATTATCCGTGACGGCAGGCTGGTGGCCCTGGACAGCGCCCAGGCCCTGCGGGAACGGCACGTCAGGACCTATACGGTCACCCTGGACCAGGAGCAGACAGCGGCGGAGTTTGCCAGGGAGTTCGGCGGCCGACAGGACCCGGAGCAGCCGAGAAGGGTCACCGTCACCGCACGGCAGTCGCTGGAGGAGATTTTCCTGCACTACTATGGGGGTGACCGGACATGATCAATCTGACGCTGTACAAGAAGGAGCTGAAAAGCTCCTGGAAGCTGCTGGTGATCATTGCGGGTGTTCTGACCCTCTACATCACCATGATCATCGGCATGTTCGACCCGGAGATGGCCGATGCCCTCAAGCAGTTTGAAGAGCTGATGCCCGAGGTGATGGCGGCGGTGGGCATGACGGGTACGGGGGACACCCTGGCCGGATTCATGATCTCCTATCTCTACGGCATGCTCATGCTGGTGTTCCCCATGGTGTACACCATCATCCGCTCCAACGGCCTGGTGGCCAAATATGTGGACCGGGGCAGCATGGCATCCCTGCTGGCGGCGCCGGTGCATCGCACCACGGTGGCCCTCACCCAGCTGGCCGCACTCTTTACGGGCATTTTCCTGCTGCTGGCCTACTGCACCGCCCTGGAGCTGGCCACGGCCCAGGCTCTGTTCCCGGGAGAGCTGGCGGCAGCGGAGCTGCTGCGGCTCAATGTGGGGCTGCTGTTCCTCCAGCTGTTCATCGGCGGCTTCTGCTTCCTGTGCTCCTGCGCCTTCCAGGACACCAGATACAGCCTGGCCTTTGGGGCGGGTGTACCGGTGCTCATGTATGTGGTGCAGATGCTGGCCAACATGGGCGGAAAGCTGGAGAACATGAAGTACGCCACCATTTTCTCCCTCTATCAGGCTGAGGGCCTGGTGAGCGGAGAGAGCGGAGCATGGCTGTGCGCGGCCATTCTGCTGGCGGGCGCTGTCCTCTTGTCGGCGCTGGCTGTCACGGTGTTCCGCCGCAAAGACCTGCATCTGTAAGGATATGAGAGAGCGTCCTGTCCGTCTGTTTTGTGGCGGACAGGGCGCTCTTTTTGCCTCCATTGCAGCGGAAATAGGGGCCGGGGTTGACAGATGCAAGTGATGCGTATACAATAATTGCACGCGCAACAATAAGAACTGCAATTGAGGAGGGACGGCCTGTGCTTCTGCGGATTTTTTCCTACCTGAAGCCCTACCGGAAATACACCATACTGGCAGTGCTCTGTATCGCCATTGAGGCGGTCTTTGAGCTGATCATCCCCTTTCTGATGGCGGACATCGTGGATGTGGGCGTCAAAAACGGGGATACAACCTACATCTTCACCCGGGGCGCCATGATGGGCGTGTGCGCGCTGCTGGCGCTGCTCTTCGGCGCCGGCAGCGCACGGTTTGCCGCCATCTGCGGCCAGGGCCTGGGCGCTGAGCTGCGGAAGGAGGAGTACCGCAAGATTCAGGCCTTCTCCTTCGCCAACACCGACCGGTTCCAGACCGCCTCTCTGGTTACCCGGCTTACCAGCGACGTGACCGCCGTACAGAATGCGGTGGCCACCGGCCTGCGGCCCGGCGTCCGGTCCCCCATTATGATGGTCATGGCCCTGGGCCTGTCCTTCCGCATGAGCCCCAGGCTGGCGGTGGTATTCCTGGTGGCGGCGCCTCTGCTGGGCATCCTGCTGTGGCAGATTGTCAAGCGGGTGCGGCCCATGTACGGAAAGATGCAGGGCGCCATGGACCAGGTCAACCGGATCATCCAGGAGAACCTGACCGCCATCCGGGTGGTAAAGGCCTGCGTCCGGGGCGACTACGAGGTGGAGAAGTTCGAGGAGGTCAACAAAAACCTGCGGGACACCACCGAGCGGGCCTTCCGTCTGGCTGCCCTGAACATGCCCGCCATGCAGCTCATTATGTACGCCACCATCCTGGCCATCCTCTGGTTCGGCGGCCGGCTGACCATGGTGGGGGGCATGGAGGTGGGCGACCTGACCGGCTTCCTCAGCTATGTGCTCCAGGTGCTCAATTCCCTGATGATGTTCTCCGCCGTGTTCCTGATGCTCACCCGGTCCCTGGCCTCCTGCCGCCGGATTCTGGAGGTCATGGACGAGGAGATTGACATCACCGAGATCCCCGGCGTCACCGATCCGGACGCCAAGGTGGAGCGGGGCGAGATTGTGTTCGACGACGTGACCTTCCGCTACCGGGCGGGGGAGGGCGAGAACGTGCTGGACCACGTGTCCTTCCGGATTGAGGCGGGGCAGACGGTGGGCATCCTGGGCCAGACCGGCTCGGCCAAGTCCACACTGGTCCAGCTCATTCCCCGACTCTACGACGTCACCAGCGGCGCGGTGTATGTGGACGGCCGCGACGTGAAGGAATACCCCCTGGAGCATCTGCGGGACGCCATCGCCATGGTGCTCCAGAAGAATACCCTTTTCTCCGGCACGGTGAAGGACAACCTCCGCTGGGGTAACGACCACGCCACCGATGAGGAGATTGACGCCGCCTGCCGCATCGCCTGCGTGGACGAGTTCATCGACCGGCTCCAGAACGGGTACGACACCGAGCTGGGCCAGGGGGGCGTCAACGTGTCCGGAGGCCAGAAGCAGCGGCTGTGCATCGCCCGTGCCATCCTGAAAAATCCCAAGGTGCTCATCCTGGACGACTCCACCTCCGCTGTGGACACGGCCACTGAGGCCAAAATCCGCCAGGGTCTGGCCGACGGCCTGCCCGGCACCACCAAGATCATCATCGCCCAGCGGGTGACCTCCGTCCAGGACGCGGACCAGATCCTCATCCTCGAGGATGGAAAAATCAGTGCCGTGGGCACCCACGAGAGCCTGATGGCCTCCAACCCCTTCTACCAGGGGCTCTATCAGTCTCAGCAGAAAGGAGCGCTGGAATAATGGCTGCAATGGTAAGAGGCCGCGGGCCCAAGGACGTCAGAAAGACGGTGGGCCAGCTGATGCGCTATCTGGGCCGCCACAAGCTGGCTCTGGCCGCCGTGGCGGTGATGGTGTTCATCGGCAGCGGCGCCAATATTTTCGGCACCTATCTGCTCAAGCCGGTCATCAACCGGTACGTACTGCCCGGAGATGTGGGCGGACTGCTGACCATGCTGCTGATGATGGGCGTGATGTACCTGGCGGGCGCCACCGCTACCTGGGGCTACAACCAGCTCATGGCCCACACCGGCCAGCAGGTGGTGGCCGAGATCCGGGCCGACCTGTTCGCCCACGTCCAGACCCTGCCCCTGCGGTACTTTGACGCCCACACCCACGGCGAGCTGATGAGCCGCTTTACCAACGACGTGGACACCCTCACCAACATGCTCAACAACTCCTTCACCATGATCATCCAGAGCGCCATCATGGTGGTGGGCACCATTACCATGCTGCTGGTGCTCAATTTCAAGCTATCCCTGATTGTCATCGCCTTCCTGGCGGCCATGGCCCTGTTCATCCGCTGGAACGGCAGGCGCAGCCGCCGGTACTACAACGAGCAGCAGGCCAGGCTGGGCGACCTGAACGGCTTCATCGAGGAGATGGTCTCCGGCCAGAAGGTGGAGAAGGTGTTCAACCACGAGCCCCAGGACTTTGAGACCTTCTGCCGCAAGAATGAGGACCTGCGGAAGGCGGCCACCAAGGCTGTCACCTACTCGGGCATGACGGTGCCCACCATCGTCAGCCTGTCCTACTTCAACTATGCCGTGTCCGCCTGCGTGGGCGGCATGTTCGTCCTCTCCGGGCTGATGGACCTGGGCAGCCTGTCCGCCTACCTGGTGTATGTCCGGCAGAGCGCCATGCCCATGAACCAGTTCACCCAGCAGGTCAACCTGCTGATGGCGGCTCTGGCAGGCGCGGAGCGGATTTTTGAGATGATGGAGGAGCAGCCCGAGGTGGACGAGGGCAAGGTCACTCTGTGCCGTGCCCGGGAGAACGCCGACGGCACCCTCACCGAGGACACCGACGGTATCTACGCCTGGCGGGTGCCCCAGGCCGACGGAACAGTCAAGCTGGTGCCCCTGCGGGGAGACGTGCGGTTCCACAACGTGGTGTTCGGGTACAACAGCAAAAAGACCATCCTCCACGGCATCGACCTCTTTGCCAAGCCGGGACAGAAGATCGCCTTTGTGGGCTCCACCGGTGCGGGCAAGACCACCATTATCAACCTGATCAACCGGTTCTATGAGCTCAATGAGGGCACCATCACCTACGACGGCATTGACCTGCGGGACATCCGCAAGGACGACCTGCGCCGGTCCATGGCCATGGTCATCCAGGACGCCCACCTCTTTACCGGCACCATCCTGGAGAACATCCGGTACGGCAGGCTGGACGCCACCGATGAGGAGGTGAAGGAGGCGGCCAAACTGGCCAACGCCGACTCCTTCATCCGCCGTCTGCCCGACGGGTACAACACCATGCTCACCTCCGACGGCGCCAACCTGTCTCAGGGCCAGCGTCAGCTGCTCACCATCGCCCGGGCGGCTGTGGCGGCGCCGCCGGTGCTGGTGCTGGACGAGGCCACCAGCTCGGTGGACACCCGCACCGAGCAGCTCATTGAGCAGGGTATGGACCATCTCATGGAGGGCCGCACCGTGTTCGTCATCGCCCACCGGCTCTCCACCGTCCGCAACGCCCAGGCCATCCTGGTGCTGGAGCAGGGACGGATCATCGAGCGGGGCAGCCATGAGGAGCTGCTGGCCCAGAAGGGGCGGTATTACCAGCTCTACACCGGCCAGTTCGAGCTGGAGTAAGGGGGGAGCGCCATGGAAAAGGATGCGCTGCGCACCATTTTGTTTCAGATGGACCTGAGCCGCCGCCGGCTGCTCCAGCCCTGGTTTTCCAGCCTGGGGCTCACCCTGGGCCAGGGCCAGCCCCGGATTCTGGCCCGGCTTCTCAAGGGGGACGGCCTGACCCAGCGAGAGCTGGCCGACGAGTGCATGCTGGACGCCGCCACCCTCTCCCGTGCCCTGGACCGGCTGGAGGAGATGGGGCTTATCCGCCGGGAGGAGCACCCGGGCAGCCGCCGGTCCTACCTGGTCCGGCTCACCGACACCGGACGGGAGAAGGCGGCCAAGGTCCAGGAGGGCTTTGAGCGGCTTGAGGAGCTGCTGTGCCAGGGCTTTTCCACGGATGAACTGGAGCGGCTCCGGCGGGATCTGGAGCATATCCAGGCCAATTTGGACCGGTGCGAAACCCTGTTCCCGGGAAAATCCACCTGACAAGTGGGAAAACATTTTACAAAATGTGCAAAGAGCGGTATAATAAAGCCTGCCGGACCTGCGGGAAAGCGCGGTCCGGCAGGTATTTTATTGGCGAGGTATTATATGAAGAAACTCATCCCCCTGTTCCTGAGCCTTGCGCTGCTGCTGTCCGGCTGCGGCCCGGCCTCCGCCCCGGTGGAGGAGGACAACACCCTGACTGTGGCGGCCATGACCTACCCCATCTATCTCTTCACCAGCCGGGTGATTGAGGGCGCGGAGGGCGTGGAGACACAGGCTGTCATCAACCAGCCCATGAGCTGCCTCCACGACTACACCCTGAGCGTCAACGACATGAAGGCCATCCAGAGCGCCGACCTGCTGCTGCTCAACGGCGTGGGTCTGGAGGACGCCATGTCCGCCGCCATCGAGTCCAGCGGCGTGTCCACGGTGGACTGCTCCGAGGGTGTGGCCCTCCTCCACTACGGCGAGAGCGCCGAGGAGCACGCCGAGCACGGCGACGAGGAGGACCACGACGGCCACGACCACGGCGAGTATGACCCCCACATCTGGATGGACCCTGCCAGGGCCGCCGTGATGGTGGAGAACATCGCCGCCGCCCTCTCCCAGGCCGACCCGGACAACGCCCAGCTGTACGCGGACAACGCCGCGGCCTACGCCGCCGAGCTGACCGCCCTGGGGGAAGAGCTGCGGGACAAGCTCTCCGGCCTGGAACCTAAAGAGCTCATCACCTTCCACGAGGGCTTCGGCTACTTTGCCGACGCCATGGGCCTGACGGTAGTCAAGGCCATTGAGGAGGAGGCGGGCAGCGAGGCCAGCGCCAAGGAACTGGTGGAAATTCTGGATTTGATTGAAGAGTACCGGCTGCCCGCCATCTTCACCGAGGCCAACGGCTCTGACGCCACCGCCAACGCGGTGTCCCGGGAGACGGGGGTCAAGGTGGAGCAGCTGACCATGCTGATGAGCGCCGAGGCGGTACCCGCGGACAGCGCCGACCCCTACCGGGCCGGGCTGGAGCAGAATGTCAACGCAATCCTGGAGGCCTATGAATGAGAAAACCAAAGCATGAAATCCAGGGCGCCGGCTGTGCGGGCGCCTGCTGCCTCCGGGTGGAGCACCTGGGGGTGGACATGGGTGGAGCGGACATCCTCCGGGACGTGAGCTTCCACCTCCACTGCGGCCAGATTGTGGCCCTTATCGGCCCCAACGGCGCGGGAAAGAGCTCCCTGTTCAAGGCCGTGCTGGGCCAGATTCCCCACAGCGGCACCATTGAGTTCCAGAAGGCGGGGGGAAAGCACACCCGCCCCCTGATCGGCTACGTGCCCCAGTCTCCCGCCTTTGACCGGGGGGACCCGGTGAGCGTGTTCGACTTCTTCTCCGCCGCCATCTCCTCCTGGCCGGTGTTCCTGCCCACGCCCAAGAGCCTGCGCAAGCGGGTGCTCTCCTGCCTGGAGCGGGTCCACGGGGCCGACCTCATCGACAAGCGCATGGGCGCCCTGTCGGGCGGCGAGCTCCAGCGTGTGCTCATGGCCATGGCCCTGGAGCCTCTGCCTCACATCCTGATTCTGGACGAGCCCCTCTCCGGCGTGGACATCGACGGTGAGCGGCAGCTGCTGGACATGCTGGACGAGATCTGCACCCAGTACGACCTGTCCATCCTCCTGTCCACCCACGACTTTGCCACCCTGGAGGAGTACGCCGACCAGGTGATCCTTCTCAAGTCCACGGTGCTGAAGGTGGGTACCCCCGCGGAGGTCCTCTCCTCCGATGAGTTCAAGTCGGTGTTCCACCTGGACCTGAGAAAGGGGGCGGGCGCATAATGGAGCTGTGGTATCAGATTGTGTCCGTCCTGCCTTTTGAATGGGCCGGACCGGACGGATTGGTGTTCATGAAGAACGCCCTGCTGGCGGTGCTGGTCATCTCGCCCCTGTTCGGACTGCTGTCCACCATGGTGGTCACCAACCGGATGTCCTTCTTCTCCGACGCCCTGGGCCACTCCGCCTTTACCGGCATGGCCATCGGCGCCATCTTCGGCTTTGTGGACCCCATGTGGTGCGCGGTGGTCTTTGCCATCGCCTTCTCCCTGCTCTTCACCCTGGTGCGCCACCGGACCCATATGGCCAGCGACACCGTCATCGGCGTCTTCTCCTCCACGGCGGTGGCTCTGGGCATCTTCCTGGCCACCCTGGGGGGAAAGAGCTTCACCAAGTTCAACAACCTGCTCATCGGCGACATCCTCAGCGTGGAGCCGGGCAAGATCGGCCTGTTGGCCCTCATTCTGCTGCTGGTGATTGTGCTGTGGCTGGTGTCCTTCAACCAGCTGATGCTCTCCTCCATCCACCCCGCTCTGGCCGACAGCCGTGGCATTAAGGTGTTCTGGCAGGAGGCTCTGTTCTCCGCGGCCATCGCCGTGGTGGTCACCGTGTCCATGACCTGGGTGGGCCTGCTGGTCATCAACTCCCTGCTGGTGCTCCCCGCCGCCGCCGCCCGGAACCTGGCCCGCAACATGCGGCAGTACCACCTGTTTTCCATTCTGGGGGCCATTGTGGCCGGCATTGCCGGACTGATGACCTCCTACTACGCGGGCACCTCTGCCGGCGCGTCCATCACGCTGTATCTGGCGGCCTTCTTCGCCGTCACCTTCCTGCTGCGGGGCCGCAGGGCCTGACATCACCGCCGGAGACGAGAGGAGGCGGAGTCCTTGAACAGAAAAAAGGAAAAGCATCCCGAGCGCTCCGCGCCCCGGAAGGTGCACCTCTGGAGCTCCCTCCAGACCAAATTTGCCCTGACCTACATCGCGGTCATCGCGGCGGTGCTGGTGCTGCTCAACACCTACCCGCTCCTGGCCTCCCGGGAGCTGGTGGAGACCTCCAAGCAGACCGCACTTCAGAGCCAGGCGTCCCTTATTTCGTCCGCCCTGTCCAGCCTGCGCACCATGACCTACGACGGCGCAGACGGCGTCTTTCAGGAGCTGCGGCTCCAGGACAACGTGGACCTGGCCCGTATCCGCATCCTAGTGACCGACGCCTCCGGCATGATCATCTATGACACCGGGGACACCGGCGCCACCATCGGCCGGTACGCCCTGGTGGGCGAGGTGGTCACCGCCCTTAAGGGCCAGGGTTACGACGTGTTCACCTGCCAGTACCAGGACGGCGTGTTCCGCAACCGGGCGGCCGCGCCGGTGGTCTACCGTGGGTCCATCATCGGCGCTGTCTGCCTCTATGAGTACGACGCCGACCAGGGGGCTCTGCTCTCCGGCGTCCAGCGGAATCTGGGCAGAATCTCGGTGGTCATCTGTCTGGTGGCACTGCTGCTGAGCGTGGTGTTCTCCCGGGCCCTCACCCGGCGGATGGGCACCCTGCTCAAGGCCATCCGCATCGTGCGGGAGGGCGAGTACAGCCACCGTGTCCAGCTGGGCGGTCACGACGAATTGGCTCTGCTGGCCGACGAGTTCGACCAGCTCACCGGCCGCCTCCAGACCACAGAGGAGGTGCGGCGCCGCTTTGTGTCCGACGCCTCCCACGAGCTGAAAACCCCGCTGGCCTCCATCCGCCTGCTCACCGACTCCATCCTCCAGTCCGACCACATCGACCCGGAGACCAGCAAGGAGTTTGTCAGCGACATCGGCGAGGAGGCCGAGCGGCTCACCCGCATCACCGAAAAGCTCCTCACCCTCACCCGTATGGACAACGCCGCTCCGGTCCACACCGAGCCGGTGGACGTGAAGTATGTGGTGGAGAAGGTGGAGCACATGCTCTCCCCGCTGGCCAAGGCGGTGGATGTGAAGCTGCTCTGCCGGCTGGACGAGGGCTGCTTTGTCCTTGCCACGCAGGACGATATCTACCAGATTGCCTTTAACCTGATGGAAAACGCCATCAAGTACAACCTGCCCCGGGGCACAGTGACAGTCACCCTGTTTGTCCGGGGAAAGAGCACAATCCTCCGGGTGGAGGACACCGGCGTGGGCATCCCGGAAGAGGATCTGCCCAAGGTGTTCGACCGGTTCTACCGGGTGGACAAAGCCCGCTCCCGTGAGGCCGGCGGCACCGGCCTAGGTCTGTCCATCGTGCGGGATACTGCCCGGCAGCACGGCGGCAGCGTCACGGTCCGACGCCGTGACCCGGAGCCGGGCACCTGCTTTGAGGTCGTGTTTCCGCTCTGTCAGCCGGAAGGGGGGAGCAAGCTGTGAGACGGTATGAGCTGCAACGAAACAGCGGACTGCTGCTGGCCCTGTGTGCCGGGCTGCTGCTCCTGTCGGCCTGCGCCCTGGTGGAGGGCGGTGAGGAGACCCAGCCCCAGGGGGCCTACAGGGTCTACTACGCGGTGACCGGTGAACAGGCCACAGTACAGGTGGTGGACTGGGAATACCGGGTCCCCACCGGTGAGGACACCGCCTCCGCTCTGGCGGAGCTGGTGCTCTCCCAGCCTGAGACGGCTGGTCTGGCATCCCCCGCGCCCTCGGGAACCCGGCTGCTCTCCTGCCAGCAGGAGGACGGACAGTTGCGGCTGGACCTGTCCGAGCAGTACGGCGGCCTGTCCGGCGTGGATCTGACCGTGGCCAACTCCTGCCTTACCCTCACCCTGTGCCAGCTGGAAGGGGTGGAGGAGGTGTACATCACCGTGGAGGGGGAGGCCATTCCCTACCAGACCCTGCGCACCATGGGGGCCGACGATGTGCTTCTGCCAGGAACAGGGGAGACGGAGCTCACAGTGTCGGTTGGCCTGTGCTTCCCCAGAGCGGATGGCGGAGGCCTGGGCATAGAGTACCGGGACGTGGTACAGAATGAGGGGGACACCATGGCCAGCACGGTGTTCACCGCCCTGCTGGAGGGCCCCAGATACCAGGAGCTCTCCGGTCTGATGCCGGAGGGCACCAAACTGCGGGGCATCTCGGTGGAGGGCGGCGTATGCACCGTGAACCTGTCGTCCGAGTTCCTGGCCGGACTGCCCAAGGAGGAGCAGGCTGCCCGGCTGCTGCTGTACTCCATTGTGGACACCCTGTGCATGCAGGAGAAGCTGTCCATCAGCACCGTGCAGCTTCTCTCCGACGGCCACGCCATAGAGTCCATCGGCGGCGTGCCCGCCTCCATGCCCCTGGAGCCGGACTGGACCCTGCTGGAGTCTTGACAGAGTCCCACCGGACGTGTAGGATATAACTTGCCGTAAAAAGAGAAATTTGACCAGTTCAAGGCCTGGGAGCAGGCCTGCCGCCGGACAGACGGCTTACCCAAGAAAAAGGAGAGCATGACCATGAGTGACTACCGTATGAACACCAACTGCATCCACGCCGGCTACCGCCCCGGAAACGGGGAGCCCCGGAATATTCCCATTGTCCAGTCCACCACCTTCCGGTACGCCACCGGCGAGCAGATGGGCGCGCTCTTTGACCTGGAGGCCAGCGGCTACTTCTACACCCGTCTCCAGAACCCCACCAACGACTACGTGGCAGCCAAGATCTGCGCCCTGGAGGGCGGCACGGCGGCCATGCTCACCTCTTCCGGCCAGGCGGCCAACTTCTATGCCGTGTTCAACATCGCCTCCTGCGGCGACCATGTGGTGGCCTCCTCCGCCATCTACGGCGGCACCTATAACCTCTTTGCCGTCACCATGAAGCGGATGGGCATCGAGTTTACCTTTGTGGACCCCGAGTGCTCCGAAGCTGAGCTGGAGGCCGCTTTCAAGCCCAACACCAAGGCCGTGTTCGGCGAGACCATCGCCAACCCCGCCCTCACCGTGCTGGACATTGAGAAGTTCGCCAAGGCCGCCCACGCCCACGGCGTGCCCCTCATCGTGGACAACACCTTCCCCACCCCTGTAAACTGCCGTCCCTTTGAGTGGGGCGCTGACATCGTCACCCACTCCACCACCAAGTACATGGACGGCCACGCCAATGCTGTGGGCGGTGCCATTGTGGACTCCGGCAAGTTCGACTGGAACGCCCACGCCGACAAGTTCCCCGGCCTGACCACCCCCGACGAGAGCTACCACGGCGTGACCTACACCGAGCGCTTCGGCCTGGCCGGCGCCTACATCACCAAGGCCACTGTCCAGCTCATGCGTGACCTGGGCTCCATCCCCTCTCCCCAGAACTGCTACTACCTGAACATCGGCCTTGAGACCCTGCCCCTGCGGATGAAGCAGCACTGCTCCAACGCCCTGGCTGTGGCCCAGTACCTCCAGAGCCACGAGAAGGTGGCCTGGGTCAAGTACCCCGGCCTGGAGGGCGACCAGTACCACGCCATGGCTGCCAAGTACATGCCCAACGGTACCTGTGGCGTGGTGTCCTTCGGCGTGAAGGGCGGCCGTGAGGCGGCCTCCAAGTTCATGGCCGGGCTGGAGCTGGCCTCCATCGCCACCCACGTGGCCGACGCCAAGACCTGCGTGCTCCACCCCGCCTCCACCACCCACCGCCAGATGAACGATGCCGAGCTGGCCGCCGCCGGTGTCTCTCCCGACCTGGTGCGCCTGTCCGTAGGCATTGAGGACCCCGCCGACCTCCTGGCCGACATCGAGAAGGCCCTGGCCGGCGTGTAAACCAAAACAAAGCAAATCCCCCTCCCGCACACGCAGGAGGGGGATTTTTGCAATGAGCCGAACATAGAATGGAAGTTTGAGAGAGTAGATTTTATGGATGTCACATATGTAAATCCGGGCTTTCAGGCGATGATTGACAGTATCATGCTGTTTCAGACCGATGAAGAGGCAGCGTACTGGTCCGACAGCCTCTTTTATTTCTTCCCGACCATAAAAAAAGAGAACTTTGAGGCCCTTGATTTTCAAGGGAAAAAAGAGTTTCTGTCCCGTGAGATGAAAAAAATATACTGTGAGCAGGAAGTGCTGCTCAATCAAAAGGTTGCGTTTTACAACAGCCATTGGAGCAGATGCAGGCCGCAGATAGAAGAGGCGCTTTCCGAGGCGTTCGATTTGGATGTGCACCCGCTGTTCAACGATTTGAGGGCGGAAATATGCCTGAATCCCATCTGCCCCAGGTTCTTGCAGGAGCGATATTTCCAGATTTTCTATCTGAACAGTGAGCGTGGCGCAATTGGGCTCTCCATCCATGAGGTGATACATTTTCTGTGGTTCTATGTGTGGAATCAGGTGTTTAAAGACAGCTATGATGAGTACGAGAGGCCGTCCCTGAAGTGGATTTTGAGCGAAATGGTTGTGGAAAGCATTATGCGGGACGACAGACTCAGCTCCATTAATCCATACTTTCCGAGGGAAAACGGCGGCTGTGTGTATGGATATTTTCAGGATATGAGACTGAAACAGAAAATGGCGCTTGATGTGATTGATGAGTACTATAAATGCGGCAATATAAGAGAATTTATGCGCAAAAGCTATGCTTACTGCAAAGAGAATGAAGCGGAAATCAGAGCGCACATAAAAAAGTCTGAGGAAACGTTTGGGTAAATCCGAACTTCCGTCTGGAGAAGAGATAAAAAGAGGCCCCGCCGTTACCGGCGGGGCCTCTCGCTTTTGCTTTATTTACTTGGCGTAGTAGTTAATCAGGCAGCCGGCCAGTACGATATCCCGCTCCTCGCGGGTCATGCCGGGCAGGCGGAGGGTGACGGTGCGCTCCTGGCCGTTCTGGATGAGGACGGCCTCCACGGTCTCCTCCATGGACTCCAGCACCTTCCGGATGCCGGGCAGCCACAGCTTGTCTCCGGGCTGGACGTTCCAGTCCTTCACGCCGTCGGCCACAAAGGGCAGCATGCCCCAGTTGACCACGTTGGAGCGGTAGCGCTTGGTGGCGTACTCAGCGGCCAGATTGGCGCAGCCGCCCAGCACACGCTGGCAGGAGGCAGCCTGCTCACGGGCGGAGCCGTCGCCGGGCTTGAGGGCCATGACGAAGGTGCCCAGACCGGTGGTGTGGCCGTCCTTGCCGCCCAGGGCCTCCACAACAGCGGCATCCTCCGGGTTCTTCCGACGGAGCAGCTCCACCTCCTGGACCGCCTTGGCACGGGGCACATACTGGGGGTCCTTGCGGCTCAGGGCAAACTGGGAGAGCTTGATGGGGTTGGAGCGGTAGGAGGAGGTCTCGCCGGAGGGGATGAGCTCGTCGGTGGTGGTCACCGGATCGTAGATGGCAGCAGCGGCGGTGAGGAGCAGGTTCTCAGGCATGGGAATCTGCTCGGGCCAGTCGGCGATGTTGGGGCCAAAGACCAGCTCGGTCTCAGGCTGGGGATGGCCAACACCGAAGTACACACGGGCCTTGTAGGCGGAATCATCGTAGTGGTAGGGCTCGCTGGCGGTGTCGGCGGGCACATCGGGCAGCTCGGTGGCGGCGGTGAGCACGCCGCCGTTAAGGGCGGTGGCCGCGATGGAGCGGGCGTCCATCAGTGCCACATAGGCCACCTGGCCGTCGGCGGGCTTGGAGCCCTCCCGGTTGGGGAAGTTGCGGGTGGAGTGGCGAATGGAGAACGCACCGTTGGCGGGCACGTCGCCAGCGCCGAAGCAGGGACCGCAGAAGCAGGAGCGGATGGACGCACCGGCGGCCATCAGGTCGGCGATGTAGCCCTGCTTGGTCAGCTCCAGGTTGATGGGCATGGAGCCGGGGTAGCAGGAGAGCCAGAAGGCGTCGGAGCCGATGGTGTGGCCCTTGAGGATCTGGGCGGCCCGGACCAGGTTCTGATAGGTGCCGCCGGAGCAGCCGGCGATGACGCCCTGGTCCACGTGGAACTGGCCGTCCCTGATTTTCCTGGTGAGAGAGGGAGCGCCGTTCTTCAGCTCCAGCTGACGCACCGCGTCCTCCTCCACCTGGTGGAGCAGATCAGCCATGTTGGCCTTGAACTCCTTGATGGTGAAGGCGTTGGAGGGGTGGAAGGGCAGGGCGATCATGGGCTCCACGGCAGACAGGTCCACTTCGATGACGCCGTCGTACCAGGCGCCGTCGGCGGGGGCCTGAGCCTGATAGGCGTCGCCGCGGCCCAGCACGGCCAGGTGCTCCTTTACGGTGTCGTCGGTGCTCCACACGGAGGACAGGCAGGCGGTCTCGGTGGTCATTACGTCGATACCGGAGCGGTAGTCCATGGACAGATTCTTCACGCCGGGGCCGAAGAACTCCATCACCGCGTTCTTCACCGCGCCGATTTTAAAGGTAGCGCCGATGAGGGCCAGGGCCACGTCCTGGGGACCCACGCCGGGACGGGGCGCGCCGGTGAGGTGGATGGCGATGACCTTGGGGTAGGCGATGTCGTAGGTCTTGCACAGCAGCTGGCGGGCCAGCTCGGGGCCGCCCTCACCGATGGACATGCAGCCGTAGGCGCCGTAGCGGGTGTGGGAGTCGGAGCCAAGCACCATGCGGCCGGGGGCGGCGTACCGCTCCCGCATGTAGGAGTGGATGACGGCCTGATGGGCGGGGACAAACTCGCCGCCGTACTTCTTGGCGGCGGACAGGCCGAACACATGGTCATCCTCGTTGATGGTGCCGCCCACGGCGCACAGGGAGTTGTGGCAGTTGGTGAGCACGTAGGGCAGGGGGAACTCCTTCATGCCCGAGGCACGGGCGGTCTGGATGATGCCCACGTAGGTAATATCATGGGAGGCCATGGCGTCGAATTTCAGCTTCAGGTCGGCCATATTTTCGGCGGTGTTGTGGGCCTTGAGGATGTTGTAGGCCATGGTGCCGGACTTGGCCAGCTGGGGTGCGGGCAGACCGGCGGCCATACCCTCAGCCTCGGAGAGGAAGCCGCCGTCCCGATAGTAGACGCCGGAGAGAGTCAGTTTGATGCTCATGGACGTACCTCCATATCTTGTGGATTTAGAATCTTTTCATGTGCAGAGACTTTTATAGGGCATCAGCACGCTGATTCGATAAACATTATCATACCAAAGCGGCGGGAAAAGTGCAAGCGGCAGGGGTGGGAAAATGCAGATTTCCCCATGTCCTCGGCAGGACACATAAAAATTGTAAAAATTTATGTTAACCTTTTTAACCCAAATCCATTGACGGAGAGAGGGGGATTCGGTAGAATAATAGGGAACGTTTGCCGGGGCGGCTGAGGCCCCGTAAGAGAGGTTTACAAAGGACAAAAGGAGTTCCCCATGAGACAGACAAAGAGAGTAGCCGCATTTCTGCTGATGCTGGCCCTGCTGGTGACCTTTCTGCCGGTCAAGGCGGCGGGTCCCAACGGGCTGCTGAATATTGAGGTACATAACGAGACCACGGGGCGCTACGAACCCCAGCAGGCGGAGAAGGTAAACATCAGCCTGGACGGGACAATCATCGACCTGACGGGAGACGTGCCCGGTCTGGCATTGGGCGGGCGTACCATGGTGCCCATCCGCACTGTGGCCGAGGCGCTGGGTGCCACCGTGCTCTGGCCTGAGGGGAGCAACCAGGTCATCCTGCGCAAGGGCGTGGACACCATCGTCCTCACTCTGGGCTCAGCCAACGCCGTGGTCAACGGCAAGGTGGAACCGCTGCCTGACGGCGTACCCGCCTGCGTGGTGAAGTGCCAGGGCGTGGAGCGTACCATGGTGCCGTTGCGGTTTGTGTCCGAGCAGCTGGGCGCCCAGGTGGACTGGGACCAGGATACCTTTACCGCCATCATCATCAGCGGGGAGAATGATACGGCCTATATCACCCGCATCCAGGCCGACTACGACCGCCAGACCGTGTTCATTGAGACGGACCAGAAGCTGGAGTACCGCATCACCGACGGCAGCGGCAAGGTGACGCTGGACGTGCTGGGCGCGGAGCTGTCGGCAGGCTTCCCCGGCACCATTGCGGTGGACAACGACTTCATCAATACCGTGCGGTATGCCCAGCACGGGTCTGATCTGTACGAAGGCTATGACCATGTGGTCCGTGTGGAGCTGACTCTGGCCGACGGCGTCACCCGGGAGAAGAACCTGACCATCGAGCAGCAGGACGACGGCATCCTCATCACCGCCTTCCGGCCGGAGGAGGAGGCACCGGAGATTCCCGAGACGCCGGAGGAGCCTACTGACCCGGTGAATCCGTCCAACCCCATTGACCCCTCCCGCAGAACCGTGGTCATCGACCCGGGCCACGGCGGCACCAGCAGCGGCGCGGTGTATGAGGGCATTCTGGAGAAGGATCTGACCCTGCCCATCTCCCTGAAGCTGGAGGCGCTGCTGAAGGCGGCAGGGTACAACGTGGTCATGACCCGCTCCACCGACGTCTATGTGGGCCTTTACGAGCGGGCGGACATCGCCAACAGCGTGGACGCGGATATCTTTGTCTCCATCCACGCCAACGCCTTTGACGACCCCTCGGTCAACGGCCTGATCACCTACTACCACCCCTCCAGCGGACGGGGCAAGCGGCTGGCCCAGGCCATCCAGACCCCGGCCTGCCAGACCACCGGCGCCAAGGACCGGGGTGTGGCCTCGGCGGACTTCGTGGTCCTGCGGGAGACCGACATGTGCGCCGTGCTGGTGGAGACCGGCTTTATGACCAACCACGACGAGCTGATGAAGCTCAACGACAGCGCCTACCAGGATAAGCTGGCCCAGGGCATTGCCCAGGGCATCATCAACTACCTGAACACGCTAGGGTAATGAAAAGAGATTGTCGATAAACGCTGAGGCTGAAGGTTTCGGAGGGAAAGATAGTGTGAAAGAAAACCGTCAGGGTTGTCTTTCGCGTGCAATCAAACCACTTTTTCAAACTTTTTAAAGGTTGAAAAAGTGCTTCAGCCTGTCGAAAAGGCTTTTTCGACAGGCTGAAACGTGCCGCCGGGCAGCCGCCCGGCGGCACGTTTTTTGTTATTGCTGTTCGTTCAGCTTCCGGCGGACCGCCTCGTTGACGGCCTTGGGGTCGGCCTTCCCCCTGAGGGCGCGCATGACCTGGCCCACCAGGAAGCCGAAGGCCTTCTCCTTGCCGGCATGGTAGTCCTCCACCGACTTTGGGTTGTCGGCAAAGGCCTGCTCCACGGCGGACTCCACCAGGCTGTCGTCCTGAATCTGCTCCAGACCGTGCTCCGCCACATAGGCGTCCACGTCGCCGTCGGTGTCGAACACTGCGTCAAAGACTGTGACGGCGGTGTTGCGGTTGAGCTTGCCTTCGAGCACCAGGGCGATGAGCCGGGCCAGGGTGGCGGGGGAGAGGGGCATATCCGCCGCCTCCATGGCCCGTGCGGACAGGGCCCGCAGCACCTCGCCCATAATCCAGTTGGACGCCTGCTTGGCGGGGGCGCCCAGGTCAACCACGGCCTCAAAGAAGTCGGACAGTGCCTTTTGGGAGGTGAGCATCTCGGTGTCGTAGGCGGGCAGGCCGAACCGGCGCTGATAGCGCTCCATTCTGGCCGGAGCCAGCTCTGGCTGGGCGTCACGCAGACGCTCCAGATAGTCCTCCGACAGCTCCACCGGAGGCAGGTCGGGGTCGGGGAAGTAGCGGTAATCCTGGGCGTTCTCCTTGGAGCGCATGGCGTAGGTGGCGTCCTTGTTCTCGTCCCAGCGGCGGGTCTCCTGAATGACCCGCTTTCCCTCCTCCAGCAGCTCAATCTGCCGTCTGCTCTCGTACTGGATGGCTCGTGCAATGGCCTTGAAGGAGTTAAGGTTCTTCATCTCAGTGCGGGTGCCCAGCTCCGTGGAGCCTGCGGGGCGCACCGACAGGTTCACGTCGCAGCGGAGGGAGCCCTCCTGCATCTTGCAGTCGGACACACTCAGGTACTGGAGGGTGGAGCGCAGCTGCTCCAGATAGGCGATAACCTCCTCGGCGGTGCGGAAGTCGGGCTCGGTGACAATCTCGATGAGGGGTACGCCGCAGCGGTTGTAATCGCAGCAGGTCTGGTCGGTCCAGGGGTCGTGGACCAGCTTGCCCGCGTCCTCCTCCATGTGCAGCTCGTGGATGCCCACCGTCTTGCCGCCGCCGATATCCACCCTGCCGTTCCGGGCGATGGGCAGGTAGAGCTGGGAGATCTGATAGGCCTTGGGCAGGTCAGGGTAGAAGTAGTTCTTCCGGTCAAAGCGGCTCTTTTTGGTGATCTCACACCCCAGGGCCAGACCGGCCTTGACGGCAAATTCCAGCACCTTCTCGTTGAGTACGGGCAGGGTGCCGGGCATGCCGGTGCACACCGGACAGCAGTGGGTGTTGGGTGCGCCACCGAAGGCGGTGGTGCAGGAGCAGAAAATTTTGGTGGCCGTGGAGAGCTCCACATGGGTCTCCAGACCGATGACGGTTTCCCAGGTCATATTATTTGACCTCCTTCCCATAGGGGGAACGTCTGTGGTAATCGGTGTCCAGCTGGAAGGCGTGGGCGGCGTTGAGGACGGCCGCCTCCCCAAGGGCAGGGCCGATGAGCTGGGCGCCGATGGGCACGCCGCCGTCAAAGCCGCAGGGCATGGACAGAGCGGGCAGACCCGCCAGGTTTGCGGGCACGGTGTAGATGTCGCTCAGGTACATCTTTAGCGGGTCGCTGAGGCTCTCCCCCAGCTTGGGGGCGGTGGTGGGGGCGACGGGGGTGAGCAGCAGGTCGTACTGTTCAAAGGCCCTGTCAAAGGCCTCCTTGATGAGAGCCTTGACCTGGAGGGCTTTTTTGTAGTAGGCGTCGTAGTAGCCGGAGGAGAGGACGAAGGTGCCCAGCAGGATGCGCCGCTTCACCTCAGAGCCAAAGCCCTCGGTGCGGGTGCGGCAGTAGAGGTCGGTCAGGTCCTCGTACTCGGGCGCCCGCCAGCCGTATTTCACGCCGTCGTACCGGGACAGGTTGCTGCTGGCCTCGGCGCAGGCGATGATATAATAGGTAGGCACCATATATTTCATCAAGGGGAAGGAGAAGGGCTCCACGGTGGCCCCTCTTGCCTCCAGCACGGCGGCAGTGGCCTTGACGGCATCGGCCACCTGGGGCTCCAGACCCTCACCGAAGCAGTCAGACGGCAGGCCGATCTTCATGCCCCTGATATCCCCGGTCAGGCCGGAGAGCAGGCTCCCTGCGGGGACGTCCAGAGAGGTGGCGTCCCGCTTATCCTTGCCCTGGATGGCGTCCAGCACGGCGGCGCAGTCAGCGGCAGAGCGGGCGAGAGGGCCTATCTGGTCCAGGGAGGAGGCGTAGGCGATGAGGCCGTACCGGCTGACAGTGCCGTAGGTGGGCTTGATGCCGGTGACGCCGCAGAAGGAGGCGGGCTGGCGGATGGAGCCGCCGGTGTCGGAACCCAGGGCGAACCAGCACTCCCGGGCGGCCACCGCGGCTGCCGCGCCGCCGGAGGAGCCGCCGGGCACCCGGCCGGTGTCCCAGGGGTTGCGGGTGGGGCCGTAGAAGGAGGTCTCGGTGGTGGAGCCCATGGCGAACTCATCCATGTTCAGCTTGCCCAGGGAGACGGCTCCGGCCTCTGTCAGGCGCTCGGTCACGGCGGCGTCATAGGGGGGCGTGAAGTCCCCCAGAATCTTGGAGGCACAGCAGGTCTTGACGCCCTTGGTGCAGATGTTGTCCTTGATGGCCATGGGCACGCCGTACAGGGGGCTTTTCGCATCCTTCACACCGGCCTGGAGGGCCTGGGCACGGGCCATGGCCTGCTCACCGGCGGCGGTGATAAAGCAGTTGAGGGAGGGCTCCCGCTCCGCCATTACGTCCAGGGCGGTCTGAGTGGCCTCGGCGATGGACACATCCCCCGCCTTGATGGCCGCACCCAGCTCCAGGGCGCTCAGTTCCAGCAGTTCTTTCACAGTAAACCCTCCTTATTCCACAGCCTTGGGCACCCGGAAGGTCTCCTCGTCTCTGGCCGGTGCGCCGGACAGCAGGACCTCCCGGTCCGCCGAGGGGACCACCACGTCGGCACGGAGCACGTTCTTCAGGGGGAAGATGTGGCTCATAGGCTCCACGCCGTCGGTGTCCAGGGTGTTGAGGGTGTCCATATAGGTGACGATCTGTTCCAGCTCACCGGCCATTTTGGCCTTCTCCTCCTGGGGCAGGCGGAGCCGGGAAAGGGTGGAGACGTAGTCCACCAGCTCTTCGGTAATTTTCATCTCAATTCCTCCTTAAGGTTCCAGCCGGGTGCGGTCCCGGGGGAAGAGGGTGGCCAGGCGCACGTTGTCCAGGCCGCACAGCTGCATGGTCAGCCGCTCCAGGCCGATGCCCAGGCCGCCATGAGGGGGCGCGCCATACTTGTGGAGCATGAGGTAGGACTCGAACTCCGCCGGGTCCATGCCCAGCCGCTCCATCTTGGCCACCTGCTGGTAGTAGTCGTGGATGCGCTGGCCGCCGGTGGTCACCTCCATGCCCCGGAACAGCAGGTCGAAGGACAGGGTATACTTGGGGTCCTCCGGGTCGTCCATGGCGTAGAAGGGCCGCTTTTTGGCCGGGTAGTGGGTGACAAAGACCAGGTCGCTGCCCCACACTTCCTTGGCATACCGGCCGATGGCGTGCTCCTCCTCGGGCTCCAGGTCGTAGGGGTTGCGGATGGCGTAGCCGTACTTCTCCGCGGCCAGCCGCTTGGCTTCGTCAAACCGGACGCAGGGGATATCCTTCATCTCGGGGAGGGTGATGTCCAGACGGGCCAGGTCGCCGGCGTACTCCTCGCCCAGCAGGCGGAAGCAGTAGCGGAGGAAGCCGGTCTCCATGGCTATGATATCATAAAAACTGTCGATATACCCCATCTCAAAATCCATGGAGGTGTACTCGTTCAGATGGCGGGTGGTGCTGTGCTTCTCGGCACGGAACACGGGGCCCACCTCGAATACCCGCTCAAAGACGGGCACCATGGTCTGCTTGTAGAACTGGGGGGACTGGGTGAGGAAGGCCTTGCGGCCGAAGTAGTCCAGCCGGAAGATGTTGCTGCCGCCCTCTGCTCCGGCGTGGACAATCTTGGGAGTGTGGATTTCAGTAAAGTCCTGGCTCTGGAGGTACTCACGGAATGCCCGGCAGATGCCCGCCTGGATGCGGAACACGCTGCGCTCCCGCAGGCTGCGCAGCACCGCGGGGCGGAGGGAGAGCCGGGAATCCAATGTCAGGTTCAGCTTCCACTTGGACAGGGGCACCGGCGCGGGAGCTGCGGGCCGGGAGAGCACCCGTACCGCCGCTGCGGCCAGCTCGGCTCCGCCGGGGGCCCGCTCCTCCGGGTGCACGGTGCCCAGCACCTCCACGGCGCACTCCTCGGTGACGCCGTCCAATTCAACCTCCGGCGGGCACACACACTGGAGCACCCCATCCCCCTTGCGCAGGAGCAGGAAGGTGAGGCCGCCCATGTCCCGCAGGGCGTGGACCATACCACGGACGGAGACGGCCTGATTGGCCAGGGCACCTCCGATAATGTCGTCCATGGCGGGCTGCTTGACTGGGGTAAGCGCTGTCGCTGTGATCATGACCGTTCACATCCTTTTGAAAAAGTAAAAAAATTCCACCACAAAAAACGAAAAAAGCCCCGAGACTGCCAAAGCAGTTTCGGGGCGAAACATACCTGTTCCGCGGTACCACCCAAAGTTGCGGCGTCCCCATTGACGCGACCTCTTATACTCCTTAACGCGGAGGGGGACGGGCGAACCTACCCCTCCGTCAGGAGGCTCGGCACGCCGGCTCAAAAGTGTTGCGCCATCTCTTCTCTCCGGGGCGGGCTCTCAGTCGGTGACCCACGTTCTCTGTCGGATGCCCGAGGGGCGGTCTTTCTCGTTGCCTTTGTGATGTTGGAGGCATTATACGCCCACAGGAGGACATTTGTCAACGGTTATTTTTCTTCAATATTTTTCCATGCAAGAAAAAAGATGATCTTTGCCGATGGAATGTGCTATAATGGACAAGATTGAGTCAGCTGCCGCAGGGGCTGTCAGGTCCCTGGCGCTGTGATACACCCAAAGGAGAGAACCCAGCCATGAAAATTATTGACATTCTCAGCCAGGACAAAGTCACCCTGTCCTTCGAGGTATTCCCGCCCAAGACCAGCGACTCCTATGAGTCGGTGGCGAAGGCCACCCAGGAGATTGCGGCCCTCAAGCCCGACTTCATGAGCGTGACCTACGGAGCCGGCGGCGGCACCAGCGACTACACCGTGGGCATCGCCGCGGGCATCCGGGACAAGTACGGCGTGGAGCCCCTGGCCCACCTGACCTGCGCCTCCTCCACCCGGGAGCACGTCCACCAGGTGCTGGGCAAGCTGAAGGAGAGCGGCATCAGCAACGTGCTGGCCCTGCGGGGAGACATCCCGGAAGGAGGCGCTCCGGCCCATGACTACCACCATGCTGCCGAGCTGGTGCGGGAGATCAAGGCCAGCGGCGACTTCTGCGTGGGCGGCGCCTGCTACCCCGAGGGTCACCCCGAGTCCCCCACCAAGGCCAGCGATATCGACTACCTGAAGGCCAAGGTGGAGGCAGGCTGCGAGTTCCTCACCACCCAGATGTTCTTTGACAACAACATCCTCTACAACTTCCTCTACCGCATCCGGGAGAAGGGCATCACCGTTCCCGTGGTGGCGGGCATCATGCCGGTGACCAACGGCAAGCAGATGGCCCGTATCTGCAAGCTGTCCGGCACCTATCTGCCCGAAAAATTCAAGGCCATTGTGGACAAGTTCGGAGAGAACCCGGCCGCCATGCGCCAGGCCGGCGTGGCCTACGCCGCCGGACAGATCATCGACCTCATCGCCAACGGCGTCAACCACATCCATATCTACTCCATGAACAAGCCGGAGATTGCCGCCGGTATTCAGGCCAGCCTGTCGGAGGTCCTGAAGTGACCCTGGAGACGGACTACGGCGAGATATGCCGGTACTTAGGCTACCGGAAAGACACGTCGCCCGACAGCGGCATGGAGCAGACCATCCGGGCCTGCGCCAGGCGGCTGGAGCAGGCGGTCACGCCCCGGTGGGTGAGCCGGGAACTCCCGCTCACCCACCTGCCCGACGGGGCCCTGGAGCTGGGGGAGGTCCGGGTGGAGAGCAAGAGCCTGTCCCGCAACCTGAAGGGCTGTGAGCGGGTGATGTTCTTCGCCGCCACCCTGGGGGTGGAGGCCGACCGGCTCATCGCAAGAGCCACCGCCGTGCGGATGAGCGAGGCGGTGATTTTCCAGGCCGCTGCGGCCTCCCTCATCGAGGTGTGCTGTGACAACGCCTGTGAGGAGCTGCGCCTGGAAGCGGAGAAGGAGGGCTGGTATCTCCGGCCCCGGTTCAGCCCCGGCTACGGGGACTTCTCCATCGCCCACCAGCGGGATATCACCACTCTGCTCCAGACCCCGGCCAGAATCGGCCTGACGGTGACGGGGCAGATGCTGCTGGCCCCCATGAAGTCGGTCACCGCGGTGATCGGCATGTCCCGCCAGGCGGCGCCCTGTCACCGGCAGGGCTGTGAGGCCTGCGACAAGACCGACTGCGCCTTTCGCAGATAACAGGAGGAACCTATGAGTTTTTTGGAGAAACTGGGGCGGGAGCGCCTCTTTTTTGACGGCGGCACCGGCACCCTGCTGCAGGCCCAGGGCCTGAAGGGCGGCGAGCTGCCCGAGACCTGGAACCTGCGCTATCCCGAGCGGATTCAGGCCGTGCATAAGGCCTATCTGGAGGCGGGAAGCCACGTCATCTGCACCAACACCTTCGGGGCCAACGCCCTGAATTTCCCCGACGGCGGAGAGTGGGATCTGGACGAGCTTGTCCGGGCTGCCGTGGACAACGCCAAGAAGGCCAGAGCGGAGGCGGGCCGCGAGAATGACGCCTATATCGCCCTGGACCTGGGCCCCACCGGGCGGCTGCTGCGGCCCATGGGGGACCTGGACTTTGAGGACGCGGTGGCCCTCTTTGCCCGGGTGGTCCGGGTGGGCGCCCAGGCGGGGGCCGACCTGGTGCTCATTGAGACCATGAGCGACGGCTACGAGGCCAAGGCCGCCGTACTGGCGGCCAAGGAGAACAGCGACCTGCCCGTGGTGGTGACCACGGTGTACGACGAGAACGGCAAGATGCTCACCGGCGGCACCATCGCCTCCACTGTGGCCCTGCTGGAGGGCCTGCGGGTGGACGCTCTGGGCGTCAACTGCGGCATGGGCCCGGAGCAGATGCTTCCCCTGGCCGAGGAGCTGGTGAAACTGGCATCTGTCCCCGTGGTGGTCAACCCCAACGCCGGCCTGCCCCGGCGCGAGGGGGACAAGACCGTGTTCGACGTGGACCCCGAGCGCTTTGCCGCCGTCATGGAGCGCATTGCAAAGCTGGGTGTGTGGGGCCTGGGCGGCTGCTGCGGCACCACCCCCGACCATATCCGCGCCCTTACCGCCGCCTGCCGGAACATCCCCGTCACTCCGCCGGAGCGGAAGCGGCGGACCGTGGTGTCCTCCTTCTCTCAGGCGGTGGAAATTGGCCCCAAGCCCGTCATCATCGGCGAGCGCATCAACCCCACCGGCAAGAAGCGCTTCAAGGAGGCCCTGCGCGGCCATGACCTGGAGTATATCCTGAACGAGGGTTTTGCTCAGGAGGAGGCGGGAGCCCACATCCTGGACGTGAACGTGGGCCTGCCCGAGATTGACGAGCCTGCCATGCTGGAGGAGGCGGTGTGTGCCCTCCAGAGCGTCATCCCCCTGCCTCTGCAGATTGACACCTCCGACACCGAGGCCATGGCCCGTGCCATGCGCCGCTACAACGGCAAGCCTATGATCAACTCGGTCAGCGGCAAGGCGGAGAGCATGGCGGCGGTGTTCCCCCTGGTGCGCAAGTACGGCGGCGTGGTGGTGGGTCTGGCTCTGGATGAGGGCGGCATCCCCGAGACCGCTGAGGGACGCCTGGCGGTGGCCCGGAAGATCTACAACACCGCCGCTGAGTACGGTATCCCCTCGGAGGATATCGTGATTGACGGCCTGACCCTCACCGTCTCCTCCGAGCCCAAGGCGGCTGTGGTCACCCTGGAGACCCTCCGGCGGGTGCGGGATGAGCTGGGCGGGCACACCATTCTGGGCGTGTCCAACGTGTCCTTCGGCCTGCCCCGGCGGGACATCATCAACGCCAATTTCTTCGCCATGGCCCTGGAGGCCGGGCTGTCCTGCGCCATCATCAACCCTCTGGCCGAGGGCATGATGGGTGCCTGGCGGTCCTACTGCGCCCTGGCCGGGCTGGACAACCAGTGCGGCGGCTATATCGGGGCGTACAGCGGCCAGACCGCCGCTCCCGCTGTGCCCGCTTCCGGGACGGAGCTGTCCCTGGAGGAGTGCGTGACCAGAGGCATGCAGGAGGGAGCGGCCCAGTCCGCCCGTACGGCGCTGGACAAGGGCGCACAGCCCCTGGAGCTGGTCAACAGCGCCCTCATCCCCGCTCTGGACAAGGTGGGGCAGGGCTTTGAGAAAAAGACCCTCTTCCTGCCCCAGCTGCTTATGAGCGCCGAGGCGGCAAAGGCCGCCTTTGAGGTGGTCAAGGCCGCCATGGCCAGTGAGCCCCAGGAGAAGCAGGGCAAGGTGGTGCTGGCCACCGTCAAGGGGGACATCCACGACATCGGCAAGAACATCGTCAAGGTCCTGCTGGAGAACTACGGCTTTGAGGTAATAGACCTTGGCAAGGACGTGGCCCCGGAGAAGATTGTGGCGGCTGCCGCTGCCCCTGATATCCAGCTGGTGGGCCTAAGCGCTCTCATGACTACCACGGTGGTCAGCATGGAGGAGACCATCAAGGCACTGCGGGAAAGCGGCAGCGGCGTCAAGGTGGTGGTGGGCGGCGCGGTGCTTACCCAGGAGTACGCAGACAGCATCGACGCCGACTGCTACGCCAGGGACGCAATGGCCACCGTCCGCTACGCCAAGGAAGTCTACGGAACGGAGGAGAAGCCATGAAGAACTGGGAAGCGCTCCAGGCCGAGTGTATGGACTGCCGGAAATGCGCTCTGGCAGAGACCCGGCACAACGTGGTGTTCGGTACGGGCAACCCCAACGCCGAGGTCATGTTCATCGGCGAGGGCCCCGGCGAGCAGGAGGACCTGAAGGGCGAGCCCTTTGTGGGCCGGGCCGGCAAGCTGCTGGACGACATGCTGGAGATCATCGACCTGGACCGGAGCAAAATCTATATCACCAACATGGTCAAGTGCCGTCCGCCCCAGAACCGGGACCCCCTCAACGTGGAGCAGGAGGCATGCATCGGCTATCTGCGCAACCAGGTGGCTATCATCCGGCCCAAGATTATCGTCTGTCTGGGCCGAATCGCCGCCATGAAGCTGATCAAAGAGGACTTCAAAATCACCAAGGAGCACGGTCAGTGGGTGGAGAAGGCGGGGGTACAGATGACCGCCATGTACCACCCGGCAGCCCTGCTGCGCAACCCTGGCTGGCGTCCCGCCGCCTTTGAGGACCTGAAGTCCCTCCAGGCCAAAATCAAGGAAATCTGCACTAGAACCTATTGAGTGATAAGAAAAATTCTCCTGCTGTCTCAAGGGACAGTAGGAGAATTTTTTCTATATAAGCAGATAAATCTTGGAAAAGGATTGACAATCATATCCAACACGGATATAATACAATGATTTAGATTCCAAGTCTGAATGGTCGGTTGGGGAAAAGAAAGGAGAAGGTATATGTACCACTATTTGGACGACAGGGAATTTGAGCACAGAATGCGGCGCCTGGCGGGAAAAATCATGCAGAGCCTGTGCCATCGCTTGAAGGTCGAGTATGACATCGGGGCAAATTTCAAGCTGGTGGGTAGCGGCGGGAGCAATCTCATCTTGCAGAACGCCGACGAGCCGGTGGATTTGGACTACAATCTGGAAATTCTCAAATGCGAGGATATCAATAACGGCCGGAAACTCAAAGAGGACATCAGAAAGGCGTTCAATGAGGTGCTGAATGAACATAGATTCGGGGACTGTCAGGACTCCACCTCCTGCCTGACAAGCCCAAGGATATATTTTACGAGAGGGAACAAAACGGAATTTTCCATTGATGTGTGTATCACAAGGCAGGATGAAGCGGGCCGATACCACAGACTGATCCATAAAAAAACAGGATGCGCAGATTGGGACCAGTATTACTGGAATATTGTACCAGATTCAGAGAGAATCGGAGAAAAGGCGGACGACATCAAGGCACATGGAAAATGGGCGCAGCTGCGCGAGGAGTATCTGAAAATCAAAAACAAATACCTGAGCTACAGCGGCTATGCTGCCCAACTGGGGGATACGTATGTGAACCTTCCGTCCTTTGTCTGCTATATCGAGGCTGTAAACAATGTATGTAATCAGATAAAACAGCAGATAAGACTGCAGAACGTATGTTCATGGCAGCAGCTTCACAGCGGATCCCGCATCATGCTTTGACAGCGGAGACGCAAGAGAAAGGAGAACGGTATTCCATGGGAAAGCATTTCTTTGACTATGACGACGGGGACTTTGCATACGCCATCTCAGACCGCATGGCAATTGATTCCGATGGGGACCTGCTGATGCGGATGGACGACTACACGGCGATGGACATGGATTCCGGGGAACTGCATATGATTTCGGACTGGTCCCGTGAGGAAGAGGAATGAAGTGAAAAAGAGCAAAAACCGCCCGCTGTCTCTGGACAGCGGGCGGTTTTTTATCAGGCGCTTGTGCGGGAACGCTTCTTGTTCTGGAAGGACTTGATGACCTTCAGGCGGGTGAACTCCTCCCGCTCCTTCTCCTCCAGCGCTTCGGTGATGAAGCGGATGGTGTCGTTGAAGCCGGGGATGACGATGTTCTTCAGGGCGTTGGCCCGCTTCTGGGTCTTCTTGATGGCGGTGGCCAGACGGTAGATGGAGGTCTCCACCTCCGCCAGCTGGCGCACCAGCTCCTTCACCTGATGGAACTTGAGGTAGCACTCGTCCAGCTCGGAGCTGGTGGAGGCGAAGCCGTACTCCGGCCGGACCGGAGCGGACCGGTCGGGGATATGGGGCAGCTCCACGCCCATGACCGAGCGGTACTGCACCTCCAGGCTCTCGTCCACGTCAACGGCCTCAGCGATACGGTCGCAGATGCCCAGCTTGATGTTGGCGGTCTGGAGGGAGGCGTAGGCCTCGGTGAAGACGGTGTCGATCTGGTCCTGGACCTCCTTGGCGGTCTCCATCAGGGACATCATTTCCCGGATGAGGATGTTCCGCTTCCGGTCCATCAGCTCATAACCCGTCTGAGCCAGGGCCCGGGAGCGCTTGGTGGCCATCAGGTTGCCTTTGGTTGGTAGGACAGCAGCCATTTACGGGCCTCCTCTCAGGTTAGTTGAGCTTCCCGTCTCCGCCGGCGGATTCGGGGTTGAGAATGGTCTTGTAGGCGCCTTCCACGTAGTGAGCCTCGATCGTGGCGCTGCTCATACGGTCCAGCTCACTCTTGGGCAGGATGCTCAGCAGCTTCCAGCCCAGGTCCAGGGTCTGGTCGATGGTGCGGTTGTCGCCCATGTCCTGGTTGATGAAGTTGGCCTCAAAGGCCTTGCCGAACTCCAGGTACTTCTTATCGGTGTCGCTCAGCTCGTCCTCGCCGATAACGCTGGCCAGGCTGCGGGCGTCCTGCACCTTGGAGTAGGAGGCGAAGAGCTGGTTGGACACGTCGGGGTGGTCGTCCCGGGTGAAGCCCTTGCCGATGCCGTCCTTCATCAGACGGGACAGGGAGGGCAGAATGGAGATGGGGGGATAGACGCCCTTCTGGTCCATGTCCCGGTTAAGCACGATCTGACCCTCGGTGATGTAGCCGGTCAGGTCGGGGATGGGGTGGGTAATATCGTCGTTGGGCATGGTCAGAACGGGCACCTGGGTCACGGAACCGGGGCGGCCCTTGATCATGCCGGCGCGCTCGTAGAGGGAGGCCAGGTCGGAGTACAGGTAGGAGGGGAAGCCCTTACGGGAGGGAATCTCGCCCTTGGAGGAGGAGAACTCACGGACGGCCTCGCAGTAGGAGGTCATATCGGTCATGATGACCAGCACGTGGTAGCCCAGGTCAAAGGCCAGATACTCAGCGGCGGTGAGGGCGCAGCGGGGGGTCAGAATACGCTCGATGATGGGGTCGGAGGCCAGGTTCATGAACATGACCACCCGCTGGAGGGCGCCGGCCTCCTCGAAGTTGCGGCGGAAGAACTCGGCGGTGTCGTTCTTGACGCCCATGGCGGCGAACACGATGGCGAACTCGCCGTCCTGGTCGCCGACGCGGGCCTGGCGGACGATCTGGGCCGCCAGCTCATTGTGCTTCATACCGGCGCCGGAGAAGATGGGCAGCTTCTGACCACGGATCAGAGTGGAGCAGCCGTCAATGGCGGAGATACCGGTGTAGATGCAGGAGCGGGGGTACTGGCGGGAAACCGGGTTGATGGCAGAGCCGTTGATGTTGCGGCGCTGCTCGGGGTAAATCTCACCCAGGCCGTCAATGGGCCGGCCGGCGCCGTCGAAGATACGGCCCAGCATCTCGTGGGAGAGGGCGATATCCATAGGCTTGCCGGTGAAGTGGGTGCGGGCGTTTTCCAGGGAGATACCCTTGGTGCCCTCAAAGACCTGGAGGATGGCCTTGTCGCCGTCGATGGTGATGACACGGCCGTAGCGGCGCTCGCCGTTCTCCAGGGTGATTTCGGCCATCTCGTCGTAGGCCACGTTCTCCACGCCCTGGAGGGCGATCAGAGAACCGGACAGCTCGGACAGGCCGATATATTCCATGCGCATAAAATCACCTCAAAAATCTCGTCTCAGCGGTTGGCCTTGTCCACGGAGTCCAGGGCCTCGTCCACCAGTCTGTCGTACTCGGCGAACTTCTCCATCTGGTCGTTGGCGACCTCGTACTTGATCTTGGTCAGGGTCTCGAAGATACCGGTGGCCTTGAGCTGAGAGAGGGGAATGGAGCGGGCGATGAGGGCCCGGGCGCCGTCGTACAGGCGCAGGATGACCTGCATCATCTTCAGCTGCTTCTCCAGGGGGACGTAGGTATCAATGTCGTGATAGGCGTTCTGCTGCAGGAAGCCCACACGGATGAGTCTGGCCGTCTCGATGACCAGCTTCTGGTCCTCAGGCAGGATGTCCGCGCCGATCAGCTTGACGATCTCCATCAGGGAGGACTCCTCCTGGAGGAGGTTGGCGATCTTGTTGCGGCAGGGGACAAAGTCAGGGCCCACGTTGGCATCATACCAGGGCTTCAGGTCGGCGGCGTACTCGGAGTAGGAGGTCAGCCAGTTGATGGAGGGGAAGTGACGGGCATAGGCCAGAGCACGGTCCAGGCCCCAGAAGGTACGGACATAACGCTTGGTGTTCTGGGTGACGGGCTCGGAGAAGTCGCCGCCCTGGGGGGAGACGGCGCCGATAACGGTGACGCTGCCCTCCTTGCCCTCCAGAGTCTTCACGTAGCCGGCACGCTCGTAGAACTCGGCCAGACGGGAAGCCAGGTAGGCGGGGAAGCCTTCCTCAGCGGGCATTTCCTCCAGACGGCCGGAGATCTCACGCAGAGCCTCGGCCCAACGGGAGGTGGAGTCGGCCATCAGGGCCACGTGGTAGCCCATGTCACGGTAGTACTCGGCGATGGTCATGCCGGTGTAGACGGAGGCCTCACGGGCGGCTACAGGCATGTTGGAGGTGTTGGCGATCAGGATGGTGCGGTTCATCAGGGGCTGGTGGCTCTTGGGGTCCAGCAGCTCGGAGAACTCCTCCAGGGCCTGGGTCATCTCGTTGCCACGCTCGCCGCAGCCCAGGTAGACAATGATGTCGGCGTCAGACCACTTGGCCAGCTGGTGCTGGGTCATGGTCTTTCCGGCGCCGAAGGGGCCGGGAATGGCGGCGGCGCCGCCCTTGCCGATGGGGAAGAGGGTGTCGATAATGCGCTGGCCGGTGATAAGGGGGCGGGAGATGGGCAGACGCTCGGCCATGGGACGGGGGGTACGGATGCGGCAGTCCTGGGCCAAGCAGAGCTTGTGCACACGGCCGTACAGGTCGGTGACCTCCACCAGGACCTCGTTAACGTTGTAGCTGCCGCTGGGGAGGGCACGGGTGACCTTGCCGTCCACACCGGCGGGGGCCAGGCAGCGGTGCTTGATGAGGGAGGTCTCCTGGCAGAAGGCGTACTCGGTGCCGGGACGGATGGTGTCGCCCACCTTGACGGTGACGGTGGTATCCCACAGCTTCTCCTCATCCAGGGCGGAGATGTTGATGCCCCGGGTGATGAAGGGGCCGGCCTTCTCCTCAATGACGTTCAGGGGACGGGCGATGCCGTCGAAGATATTGCTCAGCAGGCCGGGGCCCAGCTTGACGGACATGGGGGCGCCGGTGGCGGTGACGGGCTGACCGGGGGCCAGACCGGCGGTATCCTCGTAGACCTGCACGGTGGTCACACCGCCGTTCACGCCTACGACCTCGCCAATCAGACCCTCATTACCCACGTGCACCATGTCCATCATGGCCAGACCCTGGCCGCCGACGACGGTGACAACAGGGCCGTTGACGCCCTTGATAACATATTGGCTCATAGTATCATCCTCACAACAAACAGGTAATCAGGGACCGGGGACGCGGTCTTACTCCTCGGTCTCGGTCAGATCGTCGGACAGGGACAGGCCGAAGATCTCAGCGAAGTGTCCGTTCAGCTCGGCCATGGCGGTGCCGAAGGTGGCGTCCACACGGCGGCCCAGGGAGGGGGACACGGCGGTCAGGCCGCCCATCAGGATGGAGGGGTCGGCCTGGAAGGTCACCTTGACGCCCTTCAGGGCGGCGGTGATGGCGTCGGACTGGTCCATATCCTCAGCGCGCAGGCGGATGACGATGTCATCGGCGCCCTTGAGGGTGTCCACAGCCTGGCAGGCCACCTCGGCCAGCCGCTTGCGGTAGTCGGGGGTGGCGCTGTACGCGACGATGCGGTCCCGCACCGCCTCAAAGACCTCACGGGCAATCTCCTCACGGCGGAGATAGAGGGTCTTCTTGTTGTCCAGCATGTGGCGGGAGACCTTGCGGCCCTCCTCGCTGCGGATGCGGGACACCTCGGTGCGGATGTAGTGGTAAGCCTCGGCCAGGATCTTGTCCTCGGCCTCGGAGTAGGAATTATCGTGCTGGGCCTTCACCTCGCTGAGGACCCGGTCGGTCTCAGCGGTGGCCTCAGCCAGAAGCGTGGACGTAAAGTGGTCCAGCTTTTTGTTCAGTTCAGACATGGATGAAACCTCCTTTGGTTAAAAGAGGAGGACACAGGTCAAAGTTTGACCCCGATGGCCTCGCGGATATAACGGGTGATGGAGTCGGAGGCACGGCCGGTGCTGTGACGGTCCGGGATTTCTACCACCAGAGGGATATGGCAGCTCATCTTCAGGGGCTCCAGCAGGTCGGAGCACTTGGCCGCCAGGTTCTCCGTCACCAGGAGGACGGCGATGTCAGGGTCGGCGGCGGCGGCCTGGATGGCCTTCCGTGCCTCGGGGATCTCCCGGACCACCACGCCCTCGATACCCGCCAGACGCAGGCCCACCTGGGTATCGGTGCTGTCAGTGATAACAAAATACTTCATACAGACCTCCATGCGCCTTTCGGCGCGCAGTCAGGAAATAAAACCTCCGGCGGATGGAGGACCCCGCCGCTGTCCGCCCGAGGGCAGACAGCGGCGGAAGCCGGGCCAGAGAGACTGTGCCGGCTCCCGCGCAGGGGAGGTTTTGGCCGGCGCCGCCCATTGGGACGGGCCGGCCAGGGGGAACAGTCGCCTGTTATATTAGGTGAACAGGAGGAGCAGGGCCACGATCAGGCCGTACAGGGCGACGCCTTCGGCCAGACCGACGAAGATCAGGGCCTTACCAAAGGCCTTGTCGTTCTCGGAGATGGCGCCCAGAGCGGCGGAAGCGGAGGAAGCCACGGCGATACCGCCGCCGATGCCGGACAGGCCCACGGCCAGAGCGGCGCCGATGTACTTCAGACCCATCATGATGCCGTTGGCGGAGGCGGTAGCGGCCTCAACGGACACGTCGGCAGCGCCGGCGGCACCGCCGATACCCACCACAGTGCACAGCGCCAGGCAGCCGAAGAAGGAGCAGACATTGGCCATCAGAGCGTTCTTGGCACGCTTGCCGGTGTACTTGCGGATGCCGATGAGGAACAGGGGGCAGAAAACGGCAAAGGTAGCCAGAAGAAGAACCAGGTATTTCATTGTTATAGACCTCCTAAAATCACTTGGAACCTATATTCAGCCCACAGGGCAGAATAAAAGATGCTGATTGTCCCGTTCGGACGGCGCTCAGGCCGCGCTGCGGGACGTGTAATCAATGATCTTGGGCTCGTAAGCCACGCCGCCGTCGTCATAGAAGCGGCCGAACAGCTCATAGAACTCAAGACGGAGCACCTGAATGCCAACCAGCAGGCCCTCAAAGCCCATGACAAACAGGTTGCCCAGGATCATGACGATGATGCCGCCGGGGCTTGCCAGACCACCGGCCATGTTGGCCAGCATCTGGACCACCAGCATCAGGCCCACGTGGGTGATGGCGTAAGCGCCCACACGCATGAAGGACAGGGTGTTGGTGAGGAAGGACAGGCAGGTTTCAAACAGCTCGAAGAAGCCGGTGACGATGATGCCGCCGATCTTGATCTCCTTCCACTCGGGGTTGCCCTCCAGCATGAGGGAGAGGGGCTCCTTGAAGAGGATGACCACCAGGGGCAGCACGATGACGGGCAGGACGTAGGCGGGCACGAACAGGTTCACGCCGAAGAGCAGGGTGGACACAGCCGCGCCGATGAGGCCCAGGTAGAACACCATGCCGGCCACGCCGTTGGGCCCGAAGAGAATCTTTTCGAAGTTGTGCTGGCGGACGCCGTTGATGATGTTGAGCACCATGACAAAGGCCAGCATAATCACGCCAAGGACAATGGACATGACCAGCAGCAGCAGAACGTTGCTGACCTCGCCCATGCCGGAGAGCACGCTCTCCTCCATGATCTTGAAGCCGGGCAGGATTTCTTCCAGACCGAACACGCTGCCGTAGATACAGCCGAACACAGCGCCCGACAGACCGCAGCAGGTGATGATGTTGCCCAGCCACATCTTCTTCCACTTGGACAGCACGATGCCGACGAGCGCCAGGCACAGGCCCTGGCCCAGGTCACCGAACATGATGCCGAAGAACAGGCAGTAGGTGATGGACATGAAGATGGAGGGGTCGATCTCGTTGTAAGAGGGCAGGCCGTACATCTCCAGGAAGGGCTGGAAGGTCCGGCCCAGGAAGGAGTTTTTCAGCTTGGTGGGGGGCGTCATGTCGGGCAGGTCGCCCGCATTGTCCACCACGCAGGAGAGCCGGTCAAACTTGTTCAGCTTGGCCTGGACCGCCTCGATTTTGTCGCTGGGCACCCAGCCCATGAGGTAGAAGGTCTCACGGGAGTGGGCGGCGAAGCGGCGCATGTCGTAGGCGTCGTTCATATACCGCAGGTAGCAGTAGTCGGCCAGCAGGTGGTCGTGCTCGGCAGGCTTGAGGCCAAAGATGTCCTGCTTGGCCTGCTCGGCGGCCTTCTCCGCGGCCTCCGCCTCGGCGTTGAGCTCGATGATGGCCTGGTCGGCGGAGCCGTGGGCGTGGGCATCGATGTGAAGCCGGACGAAGTGGAGGGAGTTGAAGAGGGTGTCCACCTTTTCGTGGGCAGCCTTGGTGGTGAAGTACACGCCGTAGACCAGCTTGGGCTCGATGCTGGTGGGGAAGAAGAGAATGTTGTCGTCCTCGTTGAGGGCCTGCTGGAAGCTGTCGTAGGTCTCCCGGGGCAGGTAACCGAACCGGAACCGGGAGAAATCCAGGCTCCAGAGGTCCTCAAGGTTGGCGGCAACGCCCTTCAGCTTCTCCAGCTGGAGCGCCAGGTTGCGGCAGTTCTTGGCCTCCTGAAGGAGGTCCTCCCGCTTCTGGGTCAGGTCGTTGACCCGCTTCTCCAGGGTGTCGAAGTAATCGGCGAAGGTGGCGGGGTCGTCTCCCAGAGCAGACTCAAAGGGCTCGTACTCCAGGGGGATACCGGCCTCATCCGCCACCTGTTCGGCCCGGCGGAGAAGGGCGGTATAGGGGTTGTTCAGCTCAAAGGGACGAAGCCCTTTGACATCCTTCATGGTCTGAAGGGTGTTTTCCGGGTGGAACTCCTGGTTGATGACGCACTCACGCACCACTGTGTCAAACTGATCCAGGGGTCCCGCAATGGTGAGTAACTTCATCGGGATGACTGACAAACAGACCATCTCCCTTTTCTTTCAAACTTTGCAGGTGGGTCATTCACCCACAAGACGGGCGAAATCCTCATCGTAGTGGGCACCATATTTGACCGACTCGATGACGTTCACCAGAGCCTTCAGCTCGGTGGACTTCACGTTCAGGTAGGAAACCGCAGTGTAGATGGAGGGAGGCCCCGAGACCAGCTGGCGCTTATTGAAGGTGTAGAAGGAACGGCGGTAGCAGTCCTCCACACCGGCCACATCCAGGGAAGTGAAGCGTCCGGCATAAGGGGTGTCCTGCAGCACGGCGAATACCTGAGACACGTCGGCGGCGTCGCACATGGCCTTGATCTTCTCCGGTCTGAGCTTGTAGTTGATGGGGAAGAGGGCCGAGTAGTACTGGTCGTCGCCGGGGAAGTAGGTCTTGAGCCGGAGAATGTGGATGATGTTGAGCAGGTCTACCCGCTCACCCATGCCCTTGAGCAGCACGGACTTGGTCTCGCCGCTGTAGGACTTGTAGATGATGCGGTAGATGTGGGAGAAGTAGGTGGAGCGGAGAAGGGCCTCGGTGGTGGTGTAGTCGGGCAGCACGTCCGGGTTGTCCGGGCGGATGTGGAGCAGAGGCTCGTAGTAGATGCTGCCCTGCACCGCAGCCAGCAGACCGTTGTAGTCCTTGCAGGCGATGAGGGCCTTCCGGTTCACCTTAAAGGGCAGGTTTGGCAGGGCGAGAACGCCTTCCCGGACCCGTCCGTGGGACTTGAGGCGGCGCAGCGTGCCAAGGATGGCCAGCAGCTCCGCCTGCCGCAGGGGAAATGCCACCAGATTCTTGTCGGGACGGGGGACAAAGTGATTGAGTCCCTCGTACTCTTTCCAAACCTGAAGGCGAAGGGCATCCTCCAGCTCCATGCGGCCCACGTAGCCGGAGGTGTTCATGGCGGACAGAGCGGCGGACACCGCAGCAGACCAGCCGGGCTGGGTGCGCAGATAGTCCAGAATGCTCTGCTCGTTGGGCAGGCCCGCCATGTGCTCAAAGTCAGAAAAACGAAGGCGCTTGCCGTACAGCGCCTTTACCTTTGCGGCAAGGGCACCGTATCGCATATAGCTGTCGATCATGTCACGACCACTCCTTTCTGCGCCCGTAGGATAGGGGTGCGGGGCGCATCAGGAACGGCCGCCCACAATTCTGAAGAAGAGCGTGTCCACCCACTGGTCTTTGTTCTGCTGATAGGCCCGCTCCACCTTGTCCATAGCGTCCTTGAGACGCTTGTCCAGCTTTGCGATATCCTCCTCAGCGCCCTTCCGCTCAGCCTTTTCCACGGCCTCAATCCGGTGCTTGGCCCGGGCGAAATAGTCCTCACGCATGTGGGCGATATCCCGCTCCAGGTCGGCGTCCAGAGACTGCTGCTTTTCCTGAGCCTCACGGGCGATTTCCTGGGCAGTGTGCTCCGCGGCAATGATTTTACTGACCAGGTCAATATACTCAGTTTCCATACTTGTGCTGTCACCTCCGCGTGCTTTTGCCGGAATACAAAAGACACAATAATTAGCTATGCATCAATTTTTATCATAACACTTCACAACACGAATTTCCACTGGAAAATAGACAAAAATTTGGCCGTTCTGGGGAGCGGATTCTGTCATTCGACAGATGAAAAACGCGGTCAAAAAGAAATGGCTGGTCAAGCTGGAAAATGTGTGAAAAAACCCTTTGGAAGCTAATTTTTCCGCCGGAAGCGGCGAGGCCGGGGAAAAGCCCAACAGCGGAAAAAGGGGCGGTTCGGACGGCAGATCAGGGGTGGACGGACTGTTCCGGAGCAAGAAAAACAGCAGACCAAGACTTGAGGTTTTGATCCGTACGCATTATAATAGGAATATTAAGCGGAGAACGGCTCCGCATCCGCCGCCGGGCGGCGGAGGAAACACAACGACAGGAGGAGATCTGCATGACCAAGCTGCTCCAGCTCTTGGAAGAGGACTGCACCCTTACCCACGAGCAGCTCGCCGCGATGGCAAACATGACGGTGGAGGAAGTAGAAGCCGCCATTAAGAAATATGAAGAGGAAAAGGTTATTCTGGGTTACCAGGCAATTGTGGACTGGAACACCACCGACCGGGAGGCAGTGACCGCCCTGATCGAGGTCAAGGTCATCCCCCAGCGGGAGGAGGGCTTTGACCGCATCGCAGAGCGCATCTACCAGTATGATGAGGTGGAGGCCCTGTACCTGATGAGCGGCGCCTTTGACTTTACGGTGATCATCTCCGGCCGCACCCTGCGGGAGGTGGCTTCCTTCGTCAGCGACCGTCTGGCCCCGCTGGAGGGCGTCACCAGTACGGCCACCCACTTCATTCTGAAAAAATACAAAGAAAAGCACCTGATCTTCGAAAAGCAGGCGCCGGGAGAAAGGGAGTTTATTTTCGTATGAATTACGAGCAGATCATGTCCCAGCGGATTCAGGAGGTCCAGCCCTCCGGCATCCGCCGGTTCTTCGATATTCTGGAGGAGATGAAGGACGCCATCTCCCTGGGCGTGGGCGAGCCCGACTTCGTCACCCCCTGGCACATCCGGGATGCGGGCATCTACTCTCTGGAGAAGGGCCGCACCCGCTACACCTCCAACGCCGGCCTTGCCGAGCTGCGCCGGGAGATCGCCTCCTACCTGGAGCGCCGCTTTGACCTGAAGTACGACTTTGCCAGCCAGATCGTGGTGACCGTGGGCGGCAGCGAGGGCATCGACCTGGCGCTGCGCTGCCTGATCAACCCCGGTGACGAGGTCATCATCCCCGTACCCTCCTTTGTGTGCTACGGGCCCCTGACCTCCATGGCCGGCGGCACCCCCGTGCTGCTGGAGACCCGGGCCGAGGACGAGTTCCGCCTCACCCCCGAGCTGCTGAAGAAGGCCATCACTCCCAAGACCAAGGCCCTGGTGCTGCCCTTCCCCAACAACCCCACCGGCGCGGTGATGGAGCGGTCCGACCTGGAGGCCATTGCCGAGGTGCTGCGGGGCACCGATATCATGGTCATCTCCGACGAGATCTACTCCGAGCTGACCTACGGCATGCACCACACCTCCATCGCTAATATCCCCGACATGTATGAGCGGACCATCGTCATCAACGGCTTCTCCAAGAGCCACGCTATGACCGGCTGGCGCATGGGCTACGTCTGCGGCCCCAAGGAGATCATCAAGCAGCTGCTCAAGCTCCACCAGTTCGGCATCATGTCCGCCCCCACCGTCAGCCAGTACGCCGCCGTGGAGGCCATGCGCAACGGCGACCGGGACATTGAGCGTATGCGGGACGAGTACGACGGCCGCCGCCGCTACCTGGTGGAGGGGCTGCGCCGCATCGGCCTGCCCTGCTTCGAGCCCAAGGGCGCATTCTACGTGTTCCCCGACATCCGGGGCACCGGCCTGAGCTCCGACGAGTTCTGCGAGCGGTTCCTGATGGAGGAGAAGGTGGCCGTCATCTCTGGCACCGCCTTCGGCCCCGGCGGCGAGGGCTTTGTCCGCTGCTGCTACGCCACCTCTATGAAGGACATCGCCGAGGCCCTGACCCGCATGGACAACTTCCTCACCAACCTGCGCAAGAAGCAGGCCCGTGCCGCCGAGAACTGAGCGCGGCACCCATCAACCCAGAGAAAGGGGACGCAGAGATGTACATTACCTGTCTGGATATGGAGGGTGTGCTGGTACCGGAGATCTGGATTGCCTTTGCCGAGGCCAGCGGCATCCCCGAGCTCAAGCGCACCACCCGGGACGAGCCCGACTACGACAAGCTGATGAACTGGCGTCTGGGCGTGCTGAAGGAGCACGGCCTGGGCCTGAAGGAGATTCAGGACACCATCGCCACCATCGACCCGATGCCCGGCGCCAAGGAGTTCCTGGACGAGCTGCGCAGCTTCACCCAGGTGATCATCCTCAGCGACACCTTTGAGCAGTTCGCCCAGCCCCTGATGAAGAAGCTGGGCTGGCCCACCCTGTTCTGCAACACCCTGGAGGTGGCCCCTGACGGCATGATCACCGGCTTCAAGATGCGCTGCCCCCAGTCCAAGCTGACCACCGTCAAGGCCCTCCAGTCCATCGGCTACGACACCATCGCCTCGGGCGACAGCTTCAACGACCTGGGCATGATCCAGGCCAGCAAGGCCGGCTTCCTGTTCCGCAGCACGGAGCAGATCAAGGCCGACTATCCCCAGATTCCCGCCTATGAGGAGTTTGACGACCTGATCGCGGCCATCCGGAAGGCCATGGACTGACCTGCCGGACCACCGGCGGAAAGTGAGGGAGAGACATGGACAAATGCTTTGAGGGACTGCCCTTTGTTCCGGCCGACATCCTCCTGCCCAAAGACTGCGAGTACTCCAAGTGGTCGGTGGCGCCCTGCGACCAGTACACCTCCCAGCCGGAGTACTGGCAGCGGGTGGAGGAGTATGTGGGCTCCGCCCCGTCCGCCCTGCGGCTCATCCTGCCCGAGAGCTGCCTGGAGGGTCCGGACGTGGAGACCGACATCATGGATGTGAACAACACCATGACCCGCTATCTGCGGGAGGGCCGGTTCCGCACCCTGCCTGACGCCATGATCTATGTGGAGCGCACCCTGTCCGGCGGACGGACCCGCCGGGGACTGCTGGGCATGGTGGACCTGGAGCAGTACGACTATGAGCCGGGCTCCGGCACCCTGATCCGGGGTACCGAGGGCACCGTACTCACCCGCATCCCGCCCAGGGTGGCGGTGCGGAAGAACGCGCCCATTGAGCTGCCCCACGCCATGCTTCTGGCTGACGACCCGGACCGCACCATCATGGACCCCCTCACCGCCGCAAAGGACGGGATGGAGGTTCTGTATGACTTTGACCTGATGGAGCAGGGCGGCCATCTGAAGGGCTGGCTGCTGGGGGAGAAAGAAAAGGCCGCCGTGGCCTCCGCGCTCCGTGCCCTGGCAGACCCCACCGCCTTCCGGCTGCGGTACGGTCGGGACAGCGGCGCGCCCCTGCTCTTTGCCGTGGGAGACGGCAACCACTCCCTGGCCACCGCCAAGGAGTGCTATGAGCGGCAGAAGCGGCTTACGCCGCCCGAGCGCTGGGCCTCGCTGCCCGCACGGTACGCCATGTGCGAGCTGGTGAACCTCCACGACCAGTCCCTGGAGTTCCGGCCCATCCACCGGGTGCTCTTCGGGGTGGACCCGGAGGACGTGATCCGGCAGCTCCTGGCCGCCTTCCCGGGTGCCCATCTGGGGCCGGGAGAGGGCCACGCCCTGGCCTTTGTCCACCGGGACGGTGCCGGTGTGGTGACGGTACCCCATCCGGCCTCCCGGCTGCCGGTGGGGACCCTCCAGCCCTTCCTGGACGACTATGCCATCGCCCACCGCTGCCGCATGGACTACATCCACGGCGCCGACGTGGCCAGAGAGCTGGCCGCACGGCCGGGGAACCTGGCCTTCCTGCTCCATGCCATGGACAAGGAGCGGCTGTTCTCCATCATCCTGCACGACGGGGTGCTGCCCCGCAAGACCTTCTCCATGGGGGAGGCAAACGAGAAGCGCTTCTATCTGGAGGCGCGGAAAATCAGATAACAGGAGCGGGAGCGGCGGATTGCCGCCCCCGCTCTTTGCGGAGGAAAAACGGTATGGCCACAATGGAAGTGAGCGCCTTTGCCAAGCTGAATCTGACCCTGGACGTGCTGGGGGCACGGGAGGACGGATACCACGAGCTGCGGATGGTGATGCAGTCCGTGTCCCTCCACGACACCATCACCCTGGAGACGGGTACCGGACGGGGGCTGACGGTGGAGACCGACAAGGAGTTTCTCCCCACCGACGAGCGGAATCTGGCCGCCGCTGCCGCTCTGCGGTTCTGCGAGGCCACCGGCGTGGACCTGGGGGGGCTGTCCCTGCGGATTGAAAAGCGCATCCCGGTGTGCGCCGGCATGGCCGGCGGCAGCACCGACGCCGCAGCGGTGCTCCGTGCCCTCAACCAGATGACAGGGGTCAATCTGCCGGTGGAACAGCTGGCGGAGATCGGAGAGCGGGTGGGGTCCGACGTGCCCTACTGCGTCCTGGGCGGCACCGCCCTGGCCGAGGGCAGGGGAGAGCGGCTCACGCCGCTGCCGCCGCTGCCCAAGTGCCACGTGGTGCTGTGCAAGCCCGCCTTCCCGGTGTCCACCCCCGAGCTCTTCGGCCGCATCGACAGCGTAAAGCTCCGCTGCCGCCCCGACACAGCGGGTATGCTGGAGGCGCTGGAGCGTCAGGACCTGGAGGGAGTGGCCCGGCGGCTGTACAACGTGTTTGAGGATGTGCTTCCCGAGCGGAAGGCGGCGGAAATCGCCTCCATCCGCAATTCCCTCATCCAGTTTGGCGCCCTGGGGGCCTGCATGAGCGGCACCGGCCCCACCGTGTTCGGCATCTTCGACGACCCTGCCGCCGCTCACGCCGCCTGGGAGGAGCTGTCGGTGTCCTACCGGGATACCTTCCTGACCCAAGTGGTGTAAAACAAATAAAAAAGCACCCCGCCATATGAACGGCGGGGTGCTTTTTTATTTCATTCAGTTCCCGGTGACCGCCCGGTTGATGGCGGACAGGATGCCCTTGAGGGGCGCCAGGTTGATGTTGTGGGAGATGCCCACGCCGAAGTGGTCCTTGCCCTCCTGATCCCGCAGCTGGATGTAGGCCACGGCCATGGAGTCGGAGCCGTCAGAGATGGCGTGCTCCTTGTAGTCCACAAAGGTGAAGCGGTCCATCTTCTGGCCGTGGATGGCGTTGAAGAAGGCGTCGATGGGGCCGTTACCCGAGCCGTTGACCTGGAAGGTGCTGCCCTCACAGCGGATGGTGCCCGCAAAGGTGACGTGGGAGTGGCCCTCCTCGTCGGTGAACTCGGCGAAGGAGTGGCGCACCAGCTGGTAAGGCGCGGTGGCCTCGATGTAGTTCTCCTTGAACAGCTCGTAAATCCGCTCCGGCTTGAGCTCGGTGCCCACCCGGTCGGTCTCCACCTGGACGATGTGGCCGAACTCGGGGTGCATGGCCTTGGGCAGGTCGAAGCCGAAATTGTGGTGCATGACGTAGGCGGCGCCGCCCTTGCCGGACTGAGAGTTGATGCGGATGATGGGCTCGTACTGACGGCCCACGTCGGCGGGGTCGATGGGCAGGTAGGGGATCTCCCAGTACTCGCTGCCGCTCTCTTCCATGTAGGCGGTGCCCTTGTTGATGGCGTCCTGGTGGGAGCCGGAGAAGGCGGTAAATACCAGCTCACCGGCGTAGGGCTGCCGCTCGCCCACCTTCATCTTGGTGCAGCGCTCGTACATGGCCTTGATTTTGTTGATGTCGGAGAAGTCCAGCTCCGGGTCCACGCCCTGGGTGTACATGTTCATGGCCAGGGTGACCATGTCCACGTTGCCGGTGCGCTCGCCGTTGCCGAACAGGGTGGCCTCGATCCGCTCCGCGCCGGCCAGCAGGCCCATCTCGGCGGTGGCCACGCCGCAGCCCCGGTCGTTGTGGGGGTGGAGGGAGATGATGGCGCTGTCCCGGCTGGGCAGCTTGGAGATGAAGTACTCCAGCTCATCGGCGAAGTAGTTGGGCATGCAGTTTTCCACCGTGGTGGGCAGGTTGAGGATGATCTTCTTCTCCGGTGTGGCGTGGATGGCCTCGATGACCGCCTGACAGATCTCCACGGCGTAGTCCATTTCGGTGCCCATGAAGGACTCGGGGGAGTACTCGTACCGCAGGTCCATGCCCTCAGCGATGACGGGCTGGGACAGCTCGTAGATGAGCTTGGCGGCGTCGGTGGCGATCTTGGTGATGCCGTCCATGTCCATGTGGAACACCACCTTGCGCTGGAGGGTGGAGGTGGAGTTGTAGAAGTGGAGGATGACGTGCTTGGCGCCCCGGATGGCCTCAAAGGTCTTCTGAATCAGATGGGGCCGGGCCTGGACCAGCACCTGGATGGTCACGTCGTCGGGGATGTGGCCGCCCTCAATGAGCTCCCGGCAGATCTCGTACTCGGTCTCACTGGCGGAGGGGAAGCCGATCTCAATCTCCTTCACGCCGATGTCCACCAGGGTGTGGAAGTACTCCAGCTTCTCCTGGAGGTTCATGGGGTCCACCAGGGCCTGGTTGCCGTCCCGCAGATCCACCGAGCACCAGATGGGGGCCTTGGTGATCCGCTTGTCGGGCCAGGAACGGTGCTCCATCTTCAGGGGAACGAAGGGAATGTACTTTTCATAGGCTTTTTTCATGACAGTGACCTCCTTATGGTCTGCGGCCAGGGGACGAAAAAACACCCCTGACCTAAAACATTAGGTCAGGGGCGTATAATACGCGGTACCACCCTGCTTCCGCCAGCCGTCTCCGGCAGGCGCTCATTGGCCTCCAACAAGGCCGTGGCCGGTAACGGGGCCAGACGTTCCACCCTACTGCGGTTCGGGCGGACGGCTCAGGGACCAGTATCCGCACGGCGTCCTCACACCGGTTCGCACCAACCACCGGCTCTCTGAGCGGGACTTACCGTGCCTTCTTCCCTTCCTCGCCTTTTGCAATGTGATTGCGTTTATTTTAGCCCAGGAAAGGACATTTGTCAAGTATGAGCTCAGGAGCACATAGCCTGGCGGAAGAGCACCGAGGGCATGGGTGTGCCAGAGAGAACCATCTCATTCATCAGCTCCCGGGTAGTGGGGGAGAGGCAGCACAGGCACCGGTCGGCGTCCAGCCGTGCGGTGTCGCCGTCCACCCCCAGATGCTCCCGCAGGTAGGTCTCCAGCAGCATCCGGTCGGTGTAGAGTCGGTTGGCGGAGCGCAGGCCGTCGGGGGTGAGCCGCACCCGGCCGTAGCGGCGCCGCTCAATCATACCCTCCCGGTCCAGGATGCCCAGCATATGGGCCACGCTGGAGGCGGCCACGTTCAGCCGCCGGGACACGTCCACCGAGCGCACGGCGTCCAGGCCGCCGCCCAGTTCATAGATGGTGAGCAGGTAGCGGCATGCGGTCTGGGAGAGTTCCATGGCTTCCGGCACCTCCTTTCTCAGCCCGCCAGGGTCCGGCCCAGCTCCCGGCAGGCGGCCAGACCGTCGTCGTCGGGCATCTCGTTGCAGATGAGGCCCTCGCTGACCTGGAGGACAGCACCGGCAGCGGCGGTGCGGTCGTACCAGTCCCGCATCCACTGGCCGTCGCCCCAGCCGTAGGAGCCGAAGAGGGCCACCGGCTTGCCGGACAGGCTTGCCGACAGCTCCTCGAAGAAGGGCTCAAACTCCCCCTCCTCCAGCACCTCGGCGCCCATGGCGGGGCAGCCCAGGGCCAGACGGTCATATCCGGCGGCGTCTGCGGCGGAGATTTCGGCCACGGAGAAGAGGGACACGTCAGCCCCGGCCTCCCGGGCGCCCTCCGCCACGGCCTGGGCCATGGCCTCGGTGTTGCCGGTGCCGCTCCAATAGATGACTGCAAGTTTGCTCATAATAAAAACCTCCTTAAATTTTGAGAGAACTTCCGATTTTATGCCGCCGGGCGCTGCTCCGCGCCCAACAGGTTCAGCAGGGAACAGCCCCGCTCCAGCCGGGAGCACAGGGCGGAGCGGCAGAGGGCGAACTTGCGGAACTGCCGCTTGGCCCCCTCCACGTCCTGATACACCTTCCACTCGCCGCACAGGCGGCAGCCGCTGCCGCCGTGGGTCATAAAACCTACCACGTCCTCGGGGGGATAACCCAGAAACAGGCCTAACTCATGGGGGAAGCCGTCGCCTGCGGCAATCCGGCCGCTGAGACGGCGCAGCAGAGCGGAACAGGAGGCACCGGCGGGATAGCCCGCATCCTCCAGCAGCCCAGCCACCCGGGGGGAGGAGAGGCACCGCTCCAGCAGCGCAGGTCGGTAGACCAGCAGGAGGAAACGCCTGCGGCACCGGCACAGCACCTCCAGCCGGACGCCCCGGTGCTCCAGCAGCCGGGAGTAGGCTGCGGCCAGCCGAGGCAGGTCGGGGTACTCCGCCGCCGACAGGGAGATGAGACAGGCGGGCTTGAGTCCCACCAGCGCCGGAGCGCAGTGATAGACCACGGAGCGTTCAAACTGTGGGTGTGCCATTCCATATGCCTCCTTTTTGTTAGCTAAAGCTAACTAATAGCCGAAAGAAAAGAGGTCCTGCACCTCTTGATGGTTAGCTAAAACTAACTGATGTGAGAATACCACATCCGGGACGCTGTGTCAATCATCTTTTTGGCGGGGAAGAGAGAAAAAGGCAGGATGGGAATTTCCCATCCTGCCTTTGATATGCGAGGGTTTGGTTACTGCATCTTCCAGGTGTTGGACACCGCATAGAGGATGTCCTTGCTGGCCCGCTGGAGCTCCAGGGTGAAGCCCACCTTGGTGTCGGGATTCTCGGCAGCAGCCAGGAGACGGTTCTTCTGGTCGTCGCCGCCGGGCAGCTTGAAGGCGGCCATGAAGTCCAGGGACAGGTCGCCGCCGGCGTAGAGCATCTGGTCCACGTACATGTAGGAGTAGCGGTTGGAGTCGGTGATGACCACGCCGTCAAAGCCCCACTCGTTGCGGAGGACCTGGTTCAGGAGGGCGGAGTTGCCGCCGCACCACTCGTAGCCGATGTAGTTGAAGGCGGACATGACGCCCAGGGAGCCGCCCTTCTTCACAGCGATCTCAAAGGGCTTGAGGTAGATCTCACGGATGGCCTGCTCGTTGGACCAGGTGAAGAGGCTCTGGCGGTTCTCCGCCTCGCGCTCGTTGAGGGCGAAGTGCTTGATGTAGCAGATGACGCCCTTCTCGGTGGCACCCTTCACCACGGAGCCGGCGATCTCGCCGGCCAGCACGCCGTCCTCGGAGTAGTACTCAAAATTGCGGCCGGAGAAGGCAGTGCGGTGGGTGTTCATACCGGGGGCATACCAGCCGGAGAAGCCCAGGGCCTGGGCCTCGCTGCCCACGGTGGAGCCCATCAGCTGAGCCAGATCCTGGTTCCAGCTGGAGGCCAGCACCACCTCGGTGGGGTAGGTGACGCCGCTGCCGCTGACGCCCATGATGGGGCCGGACCAGGCGTTGGCCATCATGCCGGAGGGGCCGTCGGGGGTGGCGGAGAGAGGCACGCCCAGCCGGTCAATGGCGCCGATGGTGTAGCCGCCGCTGGTGCACAGGGTGGCCATCTCCTCCACGGTCAGCTGGGAGACAAACTCGTCCCACTTGGGGTCGTCCTTGTCCACGCCCACCATGTCGGAGAGCATGAGGGTGGTGTCCAGCTTGACGCCGGTGGCAGGCATGTCGGCCTCGGTCAGGCCCAGCTCAGCGTCGGTGGGGTTGGTCCAGGTCAGCGCGTCGATGACGGACTGGTCAGCGGTGTAGTCCTCCTCCAGGGGGCCGGTGAAGGCGCGGCCGCTCTCGTCCCAGACGCGGGTCAGGTAGTCGTCCTGGCCCAGGGCGCTGTCAAACTGGTTGACAGCGGTCTGCTGGTCGCTGGGACGCTTGCCGTCGTGCTCGTCGTTGTAGATGATGTCATTGGACAGGGTCCAGGTCTCCTCGTCCACCACGGTGTGGGCGTCGTCCCGGAGGGAGATGACGTAGTCGCCAGCCTCCAGCACGTAGGACTTGTTGACCTTGTAGTCGTAGGAGGCCATGTCCTCCAGGGCGAACTCGATGGAGTAGTGCTCGGTGGCGCCGGGCTCGATGAGGTTGGTCTTCTTGAAGGCCACCAGGTTGACGGTGGACTTCTCAATGGCGCCGGTGTAGGGAGGATTGAAGTAGAGCTCCAGCACGTCCTTGCCGGCCACATCGCCGGTGTTGGTCACCTCCACGCGGACGGTGACCACGCCGTCCTCCACGTTCATGGCCATGATCTTCTTGTCAAAGGTGGTGTAGGACAGGCCGTGGCCGAAGGGATAGACCACCTCGGCGTCATAGTCGTAGGAGGGGTCGGTGTCGTGGCGGGTCTCGTAGTACTTGTAGCCCACGTAGATGCCTTCGGCGTAGTGGTTGAAGAAGTCGCGGACAGTTACGTCCTCACCCAGAGCCTTGAGGATCTCAGACACGTCGGGGTTGTCGGACACGTTGGTGTAGTGGAAGCTGTTGGCGGCCCAGGTGCCGTCGGACTGGAGCTCACGGAAGTTGTTGGCGGCGGGGGCGCTCAGGTTGTCGGTGACCCAGGTGTCGGCGGTGCGGCCGGAGGGATTCACAGCGCCGGAGAGGATGGAAGCGGTGGCCAGGTTGCCGGTCTCGCCGGGGAAACCCACCCACAGCACGCTCTTGATCTGGGGGTAGTCCCGGATGAAGCCCAGCTCCATGGTGTTGGCGCAGTTGAGGATGAGCACCACGTCGTCAAAGGTGCCGGTGACGGTGTCCAGCAGGGCGATTTCCTCGTCGGTGAGCTGGAGGTCCCGCACGTCCAGGTCGGCGTGCTCACCAGCGCTGCGGCTGAGCACCACCACGGCCACGTCGGAGTACTCCTTGGCGTGCTCCATCAGGGTCTTGCCGTCCTCATACAGGGAGGTGTCGGTGAAGGCGGAGACGGGCAGCTCGGGGATGGTGATGGAGTCGGGGGTGGTGATGAACTCGGAGGCGCCGCCGTTGGCAGGCTCCTTGCCGGGCTCCAGGGAGATTTCGCCGGTGTTGAAGAAGTTGTAGTACACGTTGAGCAGGTCGGGGTTGAGCGCAAAGTTCTGCCCCTCCAGGGCCTCCTCCAGACGGGTGCACTTGGTCACGTCGGACGCGGCGGAGCCGCCGCCGTTGTAGACCATCTGGATGGAGCGGATGCCGAAGAGGTTGATTTTGCCGGGGTTCTCCGCCGTGCTGGCCAGAGGCAGCAGGCCGTCGTTGTTCTGCATGAGAACAAAGCCCTCTTCCGCGATCTGGCGGACCGTGTCGCTGGCAGAGGTGTAGGACAGCTGCTGCTCCGGGGTGTCGGGGGTGAACTTGGCGATGAGCCAGTAGCCGGTACGGGTGAGAACGAAGCCGTAGACCAGAACGGCGGCGATCAGCAGGGCCAGAATGGCGCCCACAATGATGCCGGCCTTCTTTCCGCGGCTCATCTTCTTCTTGGGCTGCGCGTTTTCCATTGTTTCTCTTCCTCCTTCTGTAATTGTGCGCGTGCACAGTTGACGGGGGAAGTATAGCAAGGCGGCCCCCGAAAATGGGGGCCGCCTGCACGAACTGTCATTTTGAGCGCCTGAGCTGTCAAAACAGGGGTCAGGCCATGGGGATGGAGACACGCAGAATAAAGAGGTTATCCTCGGTGTTGACGGTGACCACGCCGCCGTATTTCTCCGCCGTGAAGCGGATGCTCTTCATGCCGTAGCCGTGGTAGCCGTTGTGTTCCTTGGTGGTGACGGGCAGGCCGTCGGCAAAGGTGAGGGAACCCTCATAGTAGTTCTCCAGCTGGATGAGCAGCAGACTGCTGCGGGTGTACACCGTCACCGCAATGACCCGCCGTTCCGGGTCGGGGATGGTGAGGGCGCTCTCGATGGCGTTGTCCAGGGCGTTGCCGAAGATGGTGTACAGGTCCACCGCGTCCATGAAGCCCAGCTTGCTGCCGTCGGCCACGCAGGTCATGGTGATGTGCTCCTTCTCGCACAGCAGGCTCTTTTCGGTGAGCACCGTGTCCAGTACCTCATTGCCTGTCTTGACGATGGAGTCGTAGATCATCACCGAGCGCTCAATCTCCCGGAGAGAGGCCTCACGTTCCGTCTCGTCCCGAACGGTGCGCAGAGCGGCCACCTGGTGCTTCAAATCGTGGCACTTCCGGTTGATGAGGGCGATGTTCTCCCGGGAGAGCTCGTACTGCTTCTTCTGTTTCAGAAAGAGCTGCCGCTGTACCGCCAGCTCCTCCTGAAGCCGATCCCGCCTGCGGCTGCCCACCTGCACCCACAGCACAAAAAAGCAGCACAGCATGGCGTAGAACTGGCAGATGAGGAACACCCGGCCGCCCTCCTGGTAAAACCACAGCTTGGACACCAGGGAAAAGACCATGGCAAAGGGGAGCACCAGGACCACCGAGAGCATGGACTGCTTGGCGCCGGCCTGATAGCGGCCGCCTTCGGGCAGCACTCTGGCAAAGAGGAAATAGAACAGCAGGTAGGTGCCGCCGTAGCAGAGGAGATAGACGGGGGAGAGCCAGTTGGAATACCAGATATTTTTATAAAAGTCGGTGCTGTAGGAGCAGACGATGAGCAGAGCGTAGGCAAAGTGCTGAGAGGCGTAGGCGCACAGCACGCAGTAGACCGCGTCGTAAAAGGACACGTCACAGCAGAAGAACACCAGCACAGCCGCCAATGCCAGCAGGGGCAGATATTTGGTGACAATCAGGGTCAGGTCGGTGGCGGGGATGTAGAGAAAAGCGGGCAGCAGGCACACCAGCAGACCGGGAATCAGCCGCAGCAGGAAGTGACGCCGCTTGGCCAGGGGCAGCAGAAAGACTACACAGGCGGCCAGCAGCTCCATCATGAACCGGGCGTTGTTCAGCACCAGCTGAAACTGGATGTTCACCGTCCCCCACCTCCGAAATAGTCCGTCAGGGCCTGGAGGAACTCCTTCCGCCGGGGACGGCTCACCTGAAGCTCGTGTCCGCCCACCAGCACCGTGCCGCTGCGCACGTCGGTGACGTGGCGCAGGTTGACCAGATAGCATTTGTTGCAGCGGATGAAGTGCTGTCCCTCCAGCTGGCGCTCCATGTCCCGCAGGGCGCCGGAGAGGGCGTAATCCCCGTCCTCACAGTGGACAATCAGCCTGTGCCCCTGGACCTCAATGTAGCAGATACAGTCGGAGGACACCCGCTTTATCCCGCCCTCCAGCGTCAGCAGCAGGTCCCTGGACGCCCGGTTCCGCAGAGAGGAAACCGCCTTCTTCAGCTTCAAAGAGAACTGAAAATAGCTCACCGGCTTGAGGACAAAGTCCAGTGTGTCCACCTCGTAGCCCTTGATGGCGTACTGGCCCATATTGGTGATGAAGATAAGAATGACCGCCGGGTCAAAGTCACGGATGCGCCTGGCCGCCGCCATGCCGTCCAGCTGGGGCATCTCGATGTCCAGCAGGATGATGTCGTAGACGGGGCGGTACTCCTCCGCGATGTCCAGACCGTCGGAAAAGCAGGTGATCTGGAATTCCACCTGATTTTCCGCGCCATACCGGCGGATATGCTCCGTCAGCTGTGCCTGACAGAGGGGATCGTCCTCCACAACGGCGATGCGTATCATGGGCTGCAACCTCCTGCCCCGAAAGCGTTTCGCTGACGGGAATATTGCTTCACATTATAGCAAATCAGGCGGGAAAGGCAACAGGCGGAAGGCGGTGGAAAAAAGTGCCACAAATCGATCGTGCAAAAATGGCTTTTTGGATAAAAAATAAACAGGATATGGCCTTGCTTAAATGGGCCGCAGCGGCTAGAATAGAACTAAAGGACGGCCCGCAAGGGCAAGGGACTATAATGAAAAAGGAGAAACATGCCATGATTCGGATTTATGCAGCGGAGAACTATGATGAGATGAGTGAGAAGGCGGCCCGCTTCATCGCCGCAAGGTGATTGTGAAGCCCGAGTGCGTGCTGGGCCTGGCTACCGGCTCCTCTCCCATCGGCACCTACAAGGGCCTGGTGGAGCGTTACAAGGCGGGGAAGATTTCCTTTGCCGGCGTGACCACCGTGAACCTGGACGAGTACAAGGGCCTGTCCGGCACTCACGACCAGAGCTACCGCTACTTCATGCAGCACAACCTGTTCGACCACATCGACGTGCGCCCCGAGTGCACCCACGTGCCCAACGGTCTGGCCGAGGATGCCGAGGCCGAGTGCGCCCGGTATGACGCCTTTGTCCGCAGCCTGGGCTGCGCCGACCTGCAGCTGCTGGGTGTGGGCCGCAACGGCCACATCGGCTTCAACGAGCCCTGCGACGAGTTCGTGGTGCCCACCCATGTGGTGGATCTGACCGAGAGCACCATTGAGGCCAATGCCCGTTTCTTTGCCTCCCGTGACGAGGTGCCCCGTCAGGCTCTGACCATGGGCATCGGCGTGATCATGGGCGCCAAGAAGATCGTGATGGTGGCCAGCGGCGCCGACAAGGCGGACGCCGTGTACGGCATGGTAAAGGGTCCCGTGAATCCCCAGCTGCCCGCCTCCATCCTGCAGCTCCATCCCGATGTGACTCTGGTGGCCGACAAGGCGGCTCTGTCCAAGATGTAAGCAACTGATATACGCGCCGGGTGGCGCAAGGAGGAATACACAATGAAAATTACAGGCGCACAGGTATTTGAAGCCCGGGGAACTTTTGTCAATCGGGATCTGTATATGGACGGCGGCATGCTGACCGACCGGGACTGCGGCGGTGAAGTGATCAACGCCGAGGGGTGCTACGCTATCCCCGGCCTGACGGACGTTCACTTCCATGGTGCGGTGGGTCACGACTTCTCCGACGGAGACGCCGACGGCCTGGCTGCCATCGCCGAGTATGAGCTGAGCCGGGGCGTAACCCAGATCTGCCCCGCGGGTATGACGCTGCTGCCGGAGGATCTGGAGAAGATGTGCGTAGTAGCGGCAGAGCACCGGAAGGCAGAGAAGCCGGGCGCCAGCCTGTGCGGTATCCATCTGGAGGGCCCCTTCCTGTCCGTGGCCAAAAAGGGTGCCCAGAACGGCGACTGGATCCAGCGGCCCGATGTGGCGCTGCTGCGCAAGCTGGAGGAGGTCTCCGGCGGACTGGTGAAGCTGGTGTCCATCGCACCTGAGGTGGAGGGCGCCATGGACTTCATCCGTGAGGTGTCCGGCGAGGTGCGCATCTCCATCGCCCACACCACCGCCGACTACGACACCGCCATGGCCGCCTTTGCGGCAGGCGCCAGCCACGTGACCCATCTGTTCAACGCCATGCCGGCCTTTACCCACCGGGCTCCCGGTGTGGTGGGCGCTGCCTTTGACACGCCGGACTGCCGGGTGGAGCTGATCTGTGACGGCATCCACATTCATCCCTCCGTGGTGCGCTCTGTGTTCAAGCTCTTCGGCGCGGACCGGGTGGTGCTGGTGAGCGACACCATGCGGGCTGCAGGCATGGCCGACGGCGACTACTCTCTGGGCGGTCAGCCGGTCATCAAGAAGGGCAAGTATGCCACTCTGGCCGACGGCACCCTGGCCGGTTCCGTCACCGACCTGATGGACTGCATGCGCACTGCCGTGTCCTTCGGCATCCCTCTGGCCGACGCAGTGCGTGCGGCCGCAGTGAACCCCGCCCGTGCCATCGGCATTTACAGCCGGTGCGGCAGCCTGGAGAGCGGCAAGTGGGCCAATGTGGTGCTGCTCAACAAGGACCTGTCCATCCGGAATGTGATCTTCAAGGGCGAAGTCATCGCATAAATACGTGGGAAAAGCCGTCCCGGTTGGGGCGGCTTTTCCTCTGTCCGAAGCCCGGCGGAGAGACTTGGCGTTGCCTTTTTCTCTCCGCCGGGCTATACTGTCTTTATCCATGCATTGAAAAGGAGCGTGAGGACGGTGTCCAAGACGCTGGTACTGGCAGAAAAGCCCTCCGTGGGCCGGGAGCTGGCCCGGGTGCTGGGCTGCAAACACCAGGGAGAGGGCTGCCTGGAGGGAGACCGATACGTGGTCACCTGGGCCCTGGGCCATCTGGTGGAGCTGTCGCCCCCGGAAGAGTACGACAAGGCCTGGGCCAAGTGGGACATGCTCACCCTGCCCATGCTGCCTGAGAAGATGAAGACCCAGGTCATCCCCCAGACCGGCCGCCAGTTCCGGGCTGTGCAGGCCCTCATGCGCAGGGGTGATATCTCCGACCTGGTCATCGCCACTGACTCGGGCCGTGAGGGCGAGCTGGTGGCCCGGTGGATCATGGAGAAGGCGGGCTGGAAGAAGCCGGCCAAGCGGCTGTGGATCTCCTCCCAGACCGACAAGGCCATCAAGGAGGGCTTCGCCCACCTGCGCCCGGCGGCCGAGTACGACAATCTGTTCCGCTCCGCCCGTGCCCGCAGCGAGGCCGACTGGCTGGTGGGCCTGAACGTAACCCGGGCCCTCACCTGCAAGTTCAACGCCCAGCTCTCCGCCGGACGGGTCCAGACCCCCACTCTGGCCCTCATCGTAGACCGGGAGCAGGAGATTCGCCGGTTTGTGCCCAAGGACTTTTTCACCCTGGCGGCCAAAACCCCCGGCTTCACCGCCACCTGGCGGGACAAAAAGGGCCAGGCCAGAATCTTTGACCGGGAGCAGGCCGAGGCTCTGGCCAAGAAGCTGGAGGGCAAGACCGGCGTGCTCACCCAGGTGAAGAAGACCTGGAAGCAGACCCCGCCTCCGCCTGCCTACGACCTGACCGAACTCCAGCGGGACGCCAACCGGAAGTACGCCTACTCCGCCAAGGAGACGCTGTCCATCATGCAGAATCTCTATGAGATTCACAAGGTACTCACATACCCCCGCACCGACTCCCGCTATATCTCCGACGACGTGGTGCCCACCCTGCCGGAGCGGCTGCGCAGCGTGATGATAGACGAGTACAAGCCCCTGGCCCAGCAGATCATGCGCAATCGTCCCCTCCAGACCCGGTATCTGGTCAACAACGCCAAGGTCACCGACCACCACGCCATCATCCCCACCGAGGAGCAGCCCGACCTGTGGCGGCTCACCGGACCGGAGCGGAACATCTACGACCTGGTGGTCCGCCGGTTCCTGGCGGTGCTGCTGCCTCCCTTCACCTACGAGGAGATCCGCCTGACCATGACGGTGGACGGGGAGACCTTCACCGCACGGGGCAAGATTGTGAAGGACCAGGGCTGGAAGGCGGCGTACAGCCGCTTCACCCTGGAGGAGGACGAGAATACGGCGGAGGACGAGGACGCGGAGCAGAACCTGCCGCCCATGAATCAGGGGGACAAGATTCAGATCACCGCTCTGCAGATCAACGCGGGCAAGACCGCGCCGCCCAAGCGGTACACCGAGGCCACCCTCCTCACAGCCATGGAGCACCCCCAGGCCCAGGTGAAGGACGCGGAGCAGTCCCGGATTCTGGAGGAGACCGGCGGTCTGGGCACCCCGGCCACCCGGGCGGACATCATCGAGAAGCTGTTCTCCGCCTTCTACATTGAGCGGCGGGGCAAGGAGCTCTATCCCACCTCCAAGGGAATCCAGGTGGTGGAGCTGGCGCCCGCCGACCTGCGCAGCGCCCAGCTCACCGCCAAATGGGAGAAGCGGCTGGGGGATATCGCCCAGGGCAAGGAGCGGGAGAGCGACTTTGTGGGGGAGATGCGGTCCTACGCCTCCCGGCTGGTGAGCGAGGTGAAGGCCAGCGACGCCTCCTACCACCACGACAACCAGACCCGCAGCCCCTGTCCTGACTGCGGCAAGTACCTGCTCAAGGTCAAGACCAAGCGGGGCGAGATGCTGGTGTGCCCCGACCGGGAGTGCGGTTACCGCCGAAGCGTCAAGCAGATCACCAACGCCCGCTGTCCCAACTGCCACAAGAAGATGGAGCTGCGGGGCGAAGGGGAGAAGCAGATGTTCGCCTGTGTGTGCGGCTACCGGGAGAAGCTGAGCGACTTCAAGAAGCGCCGCTCGGAGAAGTCCGCCGGCAAGGGGGACGTGCGCCGCTACCTGGAGCAGCAGGACCGCCGGGAGGAACAGGGCTCCTCGGCCATGGCGGAGCAGCTGAAGAAGTGGCTGGAGCAGAGCGGAAAGTCATAACGGATAAGTAAGTACAGCAAAAGGGAGCGCGGTTTTTCAGAAAACCGCGCTCCCTTTTTGGGTTCAGGCCTTGTCGCCGTCCCGGTCCCGGAACAGCAGGGAAATACACCACACGGCCGCCAGGCCCACCAGGGTATAGACAACCCGGGAGATGGCGCTGTCGGAGCCGCCGAAGGCAAACGCCACCAGGTCGAATCCGAAAATGCCGATGCTGCCCCAGTTGAGCCCGCCGACAATGGCAAGGATCAGGGCGATTTTATCGATGATCATCTCGAAGAGACCTCCTCAGATTGGATTCCGAGGATAGCATTGCCCGGGCCGGAGAGAATTATGCACCGCACAAAATTGGAAATAAAATGCAGTTTATTGTCCTGACTGGAGGACGCCGGAGGCTCCGCCGCTCAGGCGGCGGAACAGTCTGCCGAGGGAGAGGGCCATCAGTAGGCTGGACACCAGGCCGAAGAGGAGCACCAGCCATACGGCGCCGCTGAGCATCTGAAACAGTGCGCCATAGACGGCCTGGCCCAGCGGCAGGGCGCAGACACACACGGCTGAATCCAGGGAGGAAACCTTGTCCAGCAGCGGGGCGGGGGTCTGCTGCTGGAGGTAGGTCTGGGCGAAGATGTTGAACAAAACTGCAAAAGCCATACCCAGTACGGCGCACAGCGTGATGACGGCCCAAACGCCCATGGGCGTCATGGAGAAGGCCAGCGCCAGCACCATGGGAGCCACCATGGCGGAGGTAGCCATGAGAAAACGGTGGGAGTTTCGCATGGAAACCCGTGCCGCCACACCGGCAAACAGGCCGCCCAGAATGGAACCCAGACCCAGCGCGTCCTCAGAGAAGCTGTACAGCAGGTCGGACAGCCCCAGATAGGTCTTGATGAGAAAGGGAAGTCCCACTGTAAAGAGGGCGGAGAGGAAGAAATTTACGCCGGCCAGCACCAGCAGAAAGTGAAGCAGATAGGGCTTTTCACGCAGGAGAAAGCGGAAGGCCTCGCCAAGATCCTGCCTGGCCTGGCGGAAGGGAGCGGCAGAGGGACGGCGGACAAACGGGATATGGAGGAAGAGTTCCAGCACGGCGGAGAGGAAGAAGCAGATGGCTCCGGCAGCCAGAAGAGGCCCCGCACCCAGCGTGGATTTAAGCACCGCACCCAGAATGGGGCCCAGCAGCGTGGACAGAGCCTGCACCTGGGCGGCCACGCCGTTGGCCGCCATCAGCTGGTCCTGGGCGCAGAGCAGGGGGATGCTGGAGACCACAGAGGGCTGGTACAGCGCCTGAATGACGGCCAGCAGAACCATGACCGCACCTGCGGCTGCCACGCCGCCCTGCCGGAAAAAGAACAGCAGGTAGATCAGCACCAGCGCGGCGGTGGAGAAGTCCAGAACGTACATAATCCGCTGGCGTGGGAAGCGGTCGGCCACCACGCCGCCCACGGGGGAGAAGAGCACCGTGGGCACTGTGGACAGGGCCAGGATGCTGCCGAATACGGCGGCGGAGCCGGTCAAATCCAGCACATGGAGGGACAGGGTGAACCGGAGAATGGCGTTGCCGAAGAGGGACATAATCTGTCCCAGGATCATAATGGTGAAATCACGGTGAAAAAGCTTTGAGGACTTCATAATATGCTCCTTTTTGGTGTGATATGTAGCCTGGAGACAGCAGCGGTTCACCTCCCCTTGAATCTAGAGTCAATTATAAATACCGACGGTTGGTATGTATATTGCCCGGAAAAACCGCCCCATGATGGGGCGGTGGTGGGGTCAGCCGGACAAGCTCTGAACGGCTGTAATGCGGTCATAGTAGGTGAGAGCGGCATCGCAGACCTGGGGGTTGAAGATGGGCAGGCCCTGGCGCGCGCAGAAATCCTGGAAAAAGGTGAGCTTTGCCTGAAAGTCCTCCTTTGAAGAGGTAAAGATGCCCACCCACATGTTCATCAGAATCATAAAGGCCTCGGCGGTTTCACGGGGCTGGGCGACATGAAGGGAGCCGTCGGCGTTGCCCTCCCGGATGAGCTGCTCCAGCAGGGGGGCGGCGTCCCGGATGGAGGACTCCAGCGTCAGCGTGACGAGCTTGGGATTGAGGGAGATGGTGGCGCATGCCCTGTCCAGGGTCAGCTTTTCCTGATCTGTCAGAAGGAAGCGCAGCAGGTTGCGGACCTTCTCCAGGCCGTTTTCTCCGGGCAGGGAGGTCAGATCCTTTGTCCAGCCCAGCCGCTCATAGTAGGTGTCGCTGATGCGGTCGTAGATGTCCTCTTTGGACTTGAAGTGGTGGTAAACCGCGCCCTTGGACATGCCGAGGGCATCCACAATGTCCTGAATGGTGGTGTGCTCATAGCCCTTCTCCAGAAAGAGGGCCATGGACACGTCCAGAATCTTCTGCACTGTCTCTTCCGGGTGCTTGTTGCGTGCCATGGGATGCCTCCTTCCTGGATACATACTTTTGGTATGTTTAAATTAGCACAGGACGTCCGGGCTGTCAAGGGAAAAAGAAACCCGGCCGCCTCAGAAAGAGACAGCCGGGGTGAAGGGCAATGTCAGATAAGCTGAATCTGCTTCCACTTGCCGCGCCAGAAGCGGATCAGGAAGAGGGTGGCACGGACAATCCAGTCGCAGAACATGGCAATCCACACGCCCAGCAGGTGCAGGCCCATCATGGGGATACCGAACACGGCGTCGGCGCCCAGCACATAGCTGAGGACGATGCGGCAGGTAAACATGGAGATGAGGGACACGCTCATGGTGAACATGGCATCGCCTGCGGCACGGAGGGCGTTGGGCAGGGTGAAGGACATGGGCCAGAAGAGCAGGACGAACACGGAGTTCCAGCGCAGCACCTGTGCGGCCATGGCGGCTGCCGGAGCGCTCAGGTTGAAGAGGGTGACCAGCCAGCCCGCGCCGAAGAAGAGGATGACGGCCATGGTGCCCATGGAGAGGTATGTAAGAATCATCAGCTTGCGGGTGTACCGGACCGCCTGGTCCAGCTGCTGTGCGCCCACGCACTGACCCACCACGGTGACCATGGCCAGACCGATGGCCTGACCGGGCACGTTGATGACGCCGGCCACGCTGTTGGCGATGGCGTTGGCGGCCACGGCGGAGCCCACCACCGCCAGGTTGACTCCGGCGTCAAAGGAGGTGATGAGGCTGAGCACCACCAGCTTGCCCACCTGGAACAGGCCGTTCTCCAGGCCAGTGGGGATGCCGATGGTGAGGATACGCCGCACCATGACCCAGTGGAACTCGGGGCGGAACATGTGCTCAATGCGCAGGACGCAGTCTCTGTGCTGGAGCAGGAACAGGATGATCACCGCCGCCACAATACGGGAGGTGAGGGTGCCGATGCCGGCGCCCAGGGAGCCCATGCCGAAGCCGAAAATCAGGATGGCGTTGACGGCGATGTTGACGATGTTGACGATCAGGGAGTTGAACATGGACACCTTGGAGTTGCCCATGGAGCGGAACAGGGCGGCGCCTGCGTTGTAGAGCGCCATAAAGGGGTAGGCCAGGGCGGTGGAGATAAAGTAGACAACGGCGGATTCCATGACGTCATCGTTGATGCTGCCGAAGATCAGGAAGAGCAGGTGCTCACGGAAGATGAGGCACAGAATCATAATTACCGAGGAGAGCGCCGTCACCGCGTAGAGCAGCTGCTTGGCAGCGGTCTTGGCGTGGTGGGACTCCTTGCGGCCCAGGTACTGGGACACAACCACTGCGCCGCCGGTACTGAGGGCGGCGAAAATCTGAAGCATCAGGGTATTGATGTTGTCCACCAGAGAGACGCCGGACACCGCCGCCTCACCGGCTGTGGTGACCATCACCGTGTCCGCCATACCCACGGACATCAAAAGAAATTGCTCAATTACCAGAGGGATGATCAGCCGTATTAACATCTGACGGCTGAACAGCGGCTTATTCTGGGTGGGCTGTTCCCGTTCGGCACATTTGACCTGGGTCTGCTCCTCCATCTCCACGCCCTTCTCCTTTCTATACACACAAAATTTCCTTGTAGGGACAAAATTTTATTATACCACTGAATATGTGATTTACAAGGTATGTTTTACACAAATTTTACGTGTTTTTCCTGTGATATGTATAAGATTGGGCGTTTCCGGCCAGAATAGGACCGTACCGGATAACTGGTGCATACAAAATTGCTACATATTGGATGGTGGTATCCTGTGTTGAAACGGAAGAAAAAAGACGGCAGACATACCCTGCGCCGGTGGGAACTGGCCCTGCTGCTGGGGGTGGCGTTGGCTGCGCTGGCAGGGGGCGCGCTGGGTGCGGAGCAGTCCGCACTGGCGGACAAGGTCATCCGGCTTCACGTCATCGCCAACTCCGACGACCCGGCGGACCAGGCTCTCAAGCTCCAGGTTCGGGACCGGATTCTCTCCGAGGCCGGGGACCTGTTTGACCAGGGCCTGACCCGTGAGGAGGCGGAGGCGGCCATCACAGCCCGGTTGGGCGACCTGGCCGCCGCAGGCGCGGAGACCGTGGGGGAGGCCGGGTACGACTACCCGGTCACCGCCTCCCTGGAGGAGGACGTGTGGTTTCCCACCAAGGAGTATGAGGACTTCGCCCTGCCCGCCGGGGAGTACACCGCCCTGCGCATCGTCATCGGCGAGGGCGGCGGACAGAACTGGTGGTGCGTGGTGTTTCCGCCCCTGTGCCTGGGCTCGGTTTCCGAGACCACGGCGGAGACCGCCGCTTCGGCAGGGTTCAGCGAGGACGAAATATCCCTCATCACCGGCGAAAACGAGGGGTATGTGGTCAAATTCAAGGCCATGGAGCTGTGGGACCGGTTCTGTGCCTGGGTGGAGAACCGATAAAACAATTGCGGCAGCGGCGGAGCATTGCTCTGCCGCTGCTTTTTGCCCTGTGAGCCGGGGGTAGATAAGTCTGGAAAAATGGTGTATGATATAAAGAGCAAAGGAATTCTTCCGTGAGGTATGTTCTATGACCGACTTATTTGAAAAATCCATTCACACCCTGGAGCTGCCCCGGGTGCTGGAGAAGCTGGCCGAGCAGGCGGTGACCGAGGAGGGCAAGGAGCGGGCCATGGCCCTGCGGCCCCTCACCGACGCCGACGACGTCCAGCGTCTCCAGGCCGAGACCACCGCCGCTGTGAATATGACCGCCCTGCGGGGCAGCCCTGCCCTGTCCGGCGTGAAGCCGGTGGCGGCATCCCTCCAGCGGGCGGACATGGGCGGCGCCCTCAACACCCGGGAGCTGCTGGACATCGCCGCCGTTCTCCGTGCGGCCCGCTCCGCCCGGGACTACGCCGCCGGTGAGAACAACGGCAAGACCTGCATCGACCATCTCTTCGCATCCCTCACCGCCAACCGGTTCCTGGAGGACAAGATCACCGGCTCCATCCTGGGGGAGAACGAGATCGCCGACTCGGCCAGCCCTGAGCTGGCCTCCATCCGGCGGCACATCCGGGCCACCTCCGCCAAGGTGCGGGACATTCTCCAGAAGCTCATCTCCTCCTCCCAGGCCAAGTACCTCCAGGAGCCCATCATCACCATGCGCTCTGACCGGTACGTGGTGCCCGTGCGCTCCGAGTGCAAGAACGACGTGCCCGGCCTGGTCCACGACGTGTCCTCCTCCGGCGGAACCTTCTTCATCGAGCCCATGGGCGTGGTGAAGGCCAACAACGAGCTGCGGGAGCTCCAGGCCGACGAGGAGAAGGAGATTGACCGGATTCTGGCCGAACTGTCCGCCGACTGCGCCGCCCACAAGGAGGACATCGCCCAGGACTACGACCTGCTGATCATGCTGGACGTCATCTTCGCCAGGGCCAAGCTGTCCTACCGGATGCGGGCCAGCGAGCCCAAAATCGTCAGTCGGGGCATCTGCCTGCGGCAGGCACGGCACCCTCTGCTGGACCCCAACAAGGCGGTGGCCAACGACCTGTACCTGGGCGGGGACTTCGACACCCTGGTCATCACCGGCCCCAACACCGGCGGCAAGACCGTCACCCTGAAGACCATCGGCCTGCTGACCCTGATGGCTCAGTGCGGCCTCCACATCCCGGTGGCGGATGACAGCACGGTGATGATCTTCGACCGGGTGCTCTCCGACATCGGCGACGAGCAGTCCATCGCCCAGAGCCTTTCCACCTTCTCCTCCCACATGGTGAACATCGTGGGCATTTTGAAGGAGGCGGACGACAAGACTCTCATCCTCTTCGACGAGCTGGGTGCGGGCACCGACCCCATCGAGGGCGCTGCCCTGGCCGCCGCCATCATCGAGCAGTCCCGGGAGCTGGGGGCACTGGTGGCCGCCACCACCCACTACGCCGAGCTGAAAGTGTACGCCATGACCACCGCCGGAGTGGAGAATGCCTCCTGTGAGTTTGACGTCAACTCCCTGGCCCCTACCTACCGGCTCCTCATCGGCATCCCCGGCAAGTCCAACGCCTTCGCCATCTCCGAGCGGCTGGGTCTGCCCAAGGAGGTCATCGATAAGGCCTCCGCCCGTATCGACGCGGAAAACGTCCGCTTTGAGGACGTGATCACCCGACTGGAGCAGCAGCGCCAGCAGATGGAGCAGGAGAAGGACCAGGCCCGGAAGCTGCGCCGGGAGATGGAGGATTCCGCCCGCACGGCCCGGGAGTACCGGGACAAGCTGGAGAAGGAGCGGGCCAAAGCGGTGGAGAAGGCCCAGGCGGAGGCCAGAGCCATTCTGGACGAGGCCCGGAACACCGCTGACAGCGTGTTCAAGGAACTCAACGAGATGCGCCGCCGCCAGCGGAAGGAAGAGGACTGGCAGAAGGTGAACGAGGAGCGGGCAGGGCTGCGCCAGCGGCTCAACCAGGCGGAGGACGCCCTGGGCGCCCGTCCCGAGGAGCCTGCGCCGCCGCCCACCCGTCCCGCACAGGCGGGTGACACGGTGGAGCTGGTGAAGATGGGCGGCACCAAGGCTCAGGTGCTGGCCGTCAACAAGGACGGCAGTCTCCAGCTCCAGGCCGGTATCCTGAAGATCACCGCCAAGCAGGACGAGGTCCGTGTCACCGAGGAGGACGGCAGCAAAAAGCAGGCCCAGCGGATCATCCACCGGGCGGAGCGGCAGCTGCGCACCGTGGGCGCCTCTTCGGAGGTGGATTTGCGGGGCATGATGACCGACGAGGCCGTGGCAGCCCTGGACAGCTTCCTGGACAACGCCATGCTGGCCAAGCTGGAGACCGTCACCATCATCCACGGCAAGGGTACCGGCGCGGTGCGCAAGGCGGTGCGGGAGCACCTGAAGCGCAGCCGGTATGTGAAGTCCTTCCGACCCGGCCGCTATGGTGAGGGTGAAGACGGCGTGACGGTGGCGGAGCTGCGGTAAGACGAATTGTCCTCGACTGAAAGACAGTGTCCACGCAAGAACATACAAATTCCGTCAAACGTCCCGTTCCGTCAATTGAGAGAGAATGGTACCCGGATTTTGTGTAAAATGTCATTGACGATTTGGCACAAATTTGATATTCTATACAGGAAAGTATGCGACTTCATAAACGCATCTTAGGGGGAAACGCTTATGTATATGAAAGAGGCAGTCGTAAACAATCAGGTCGGCCTGCACGCCAGACCCGCCACATTCTTTATCCAGAAGGCCAACGAGTTCAAGAGCTCCATCTGGGTTGAGAAGGATGAGCGCCGGGTGAACGCCAAGAGCCTGCTGGGTGTACTTTCCCTCGGCGTCGTGAAGGGAACCTCCATCAACCTCATCGCCGACGGCCCCGATGAGAAAGAGGCGGTCGAAGCTCTGGTGGAGCTGATTGAGTCCAACTTCTCTGAGTAACACCATTCCGACAAAAAGCGCCGCATACTGCGGCGCTTTTTTTATCCGCAGAACAGGTCCGCAGACAGGGGAGGGCAGGAATAAATATCCATGACATTTGATGAGTTAAAAGAAAAAGCCAATGCCCTGTCCCAAATGCGTAGGCGCATTTGGGGACCCGGAAAATTATGATATCTGTACGGGGCGAGTGAATCGCCCCGGCATCAAGGTTTTGCTCTGCAAAACGCTTGGACGGCGCAGAGCGCCGGGGCGCTGACGCGCCCAGCGGCAGGGCATGAAGGAAGTCTGGCAGGCAGAGGAGGGCAGGAACAGCAACGTATGACATTTGATGAATTGAAGGAAAAAGCACATGCCCTGCCGCTGAAACCGGGCGTGTATATCATGCAGGATAAGCACAACGTGGTCATCTACGTGGGCAAGGCCAAGGCACTGAAGAACCGGGTGAGCCAGTACTTTGCCGACCTGGCCTCCCACACGGAGAAGACACGGGCCATGGTCAGCCAGATTGACCACTTCGACGTTATCGTGGCGGACAGCGAGTTCGAGGCCCTGGTGCTGGAGAGCTCCCTCATCAAGCGCCACCAGCCCCACTACAACATCCTCCTCAAGGACGACAAGGGCTATCCCTATATCCGCCTGACTGTCAACGAGGACTATCCCCGTTTTTCCCTGGCCAACAAGGCCGCCGACGACGGGGCGCGCTACTTCGGGCCCTACGGCAGCCGGGGCAGCACCCAGGGCATCATCGACGCCCTCCGGGCTGCCCTCAAGCTGCCCTCCTGCAACCGGAGATTCCCCCGGGACATCGGCAAGGAGCGTCCCTGCCTGAACTACCACATGGGTCTGTGCGACGGCTACTGCCGGTTCGGCATGCCCCAGGAGCGGTACCGGGACGCCATCGACCAGGCCATCCGGCTGCTGGAGGGACAGTTCAAGGAGGTAGGGGATGAGATTCAGGCCGAGATGGAACAGGCTGCCGAGGAACTGAGGTTTGAGAAGGCCGCTGAGCTGCGGGATCGGTACCGGGCCATTGAGCTGCTGGGCAAGCGGCAGAAGGTGATGGCGGGCAGCCTGGCGGATACCGACGTGGTGGGCTTCCACCGTGGCACGGCCAAGAGCTGCTTTGTAGTGCTCCACTACGTGGACGGCGAGCTGGCCGCCAAGGACTGGGACCTGATGGAGACCCCCATGGAGGAGGAGATCGCCGACGTGGTGTCCGCACTGGTGCGGCAGTACTACGGGGAGCGGAATCAGCTTCCCAGGCAGATTCTCCTGCCCTGTGAGATTGAGGACGAGGTGCCCCTGGCACGGCTGCTGTCTGAGAACGCCGGCCGCCGGGTGAACCTGATTACTCCCCAGCGGGGCGCCAAGATGGACCTGATCCGCCTGGCCAACAAGAACGCCGAGGAGGAGGTGGCCCGCTGGACCACCAAGGAGGAGCGGACCTCCAAGCTGCTGGAGCTGCTGGCCAAGATGCTCAAGCTGGACAAGCCGCCCATGCGGATGGAGAGCTACGACATCTCCAACCAGGGCGCCGACGACATCGTGGCCTCCATGGTGGTCTATCAGAACGCCCGGCCTCTGAAGCGGGACTACCGCCGCTTTAAGCTCAAGGACATGGACGCCCCCGACGACTACGCCTCCATGGAGCAGGTGCTCACCCGCCGCTTCCGCCGCTATCTGGACGGGGACGAGAAATTCAAGGATCTGCCCGATCTGCTCCTCATCGACGGCGGCGAAAACCACGCCAAGGTGGCGGTGAAGGTGCTGGAGACCCTGGGGCTGTCCATCCCGGTGTTCGGCATGGTGAAGGACGACCGGCACCGCACCCGTGCCCTGGTCACGCCGGAGGGACGGGAGATCGGCATCCAGGCCAACCAGGCGGTGTTCTCTCTCATCGGCCAGATTCAGGAGGAGACCCACCGCTTTGCCATCGAGTTCCACCGCCAGCAGCAGAACCAGCGGGTGAAGGGCTCGGTGCTGGACAAAATCCCCGGCGTGGGCGAAAAACGCCGGGCAGATCTGCTGAAACACTTCAAAAGCGTCAAGAATATCAAGGCCGCCACCCTGGAAGAGCTGGAGGCGGCGGTGCCCAAGAATACGGCCAAGGCCGTCTACGACTACTTCCGGGGGACGCAGGCGTCCCAGCCGGAGGACGGGAAAGGATGAGAGACCATGCGCGTCATTACAGGAACAGCCCGGGGACGGCGGCTCAAGGAGCTGCCCGGCATGGAGACCCGGCCCACCACCGACAAGGTGAAGGAGTCCATTTTCAATATCGTGCAGTTTGATGTTGAGGGCCGGAACGTGCTGGACCTCTTCGGCGGCACCGGCCAGCTGGGCATTGAGGCCCTGTCCCGGGGCGCGGAGCGGTGCACCTTTGTGGACCTGCGGAAGGAGGCCGCCGCCGTCATCCGGGAGAACGTGAAGTTCTGCGGCTTTGAGGGTCAGGGCAAGGTGGTGCAGGGGGACGGCATTGCCTTCCTCACCGGCTGCCGGGAGAAGTTCGACCTGGTCTTTCTGGACCCGCCCTATGCCTCCGGTCTGCTGGAACGGGCCCTGGAGGTTATCGCAAAGATTGACATCATGTCCGAGAATGGTATAATAGTCTGCGAAAGTGCGGCGGAACAGGTCCTGCCTGAGCTCAGCGCCCCCTATGAGAAGGGGCGGGAGTACCGTTACGGCAAGATCAAGGTGACGCTGTACCGGCGCACCGTATGACCCTTCCCCGCGGCAAGGAGAGATTCCAGTGAAAACAGCGGTATATCCCGGCAGCTTCGACCCCATTACCCTGGGTCACCTGAATGTCATCAAGCGGGCAGCGGCCTGTTTTGATAAGCTCATCGTCTGTGTGATGGTGAATTCCGAAAAGGAAAACAAGGGCCTGTTTACCCCTGCGGAGCGGGTGGAGCTCATCCACAAGGTTGTGGACCGCCTGCCCAACGTGGAAGTGGACAGCTCCACCGGCCTGCTGGCCGAGTACGCCAAGCGGGTCAACGCATGTGTGGTGGTGAAGGGCCTGCGGGCCGTGTCCGACTACGAGAAGGAGGTCCAGATGGCCCTCATCAACCGCAAGCTCAATCCCCGGCTGGACACCATGTTCCTGCCCTCCAGCGCCAAGTACACCTATCTGAGCTCCAGCGTGGTGAAGGAGATGGCCTACTACGGGGCGGACCTGTCCGATTTTGTCCCCCGGGAGATTATCGACGACGTGAATGAAAAGATGAAAAGCAGGAGGAACGGATAAATGGCGACTGGCGTGGAAGAACTGCTGGACATGCTCTATGAGCTGATTGATGAGGCCAAGAGCGTGCCTCTGTCCAGCGAGAAGTGTATCATCGAGCGGGACAAGGCTCTGGACCTGCTGGATGACATCAAGGCCCAGTTCCCCATGGAGCTGAACGAGGCCAAGAAGCTCATTGCGGCCCGCACCGACTATATCGCCTCCGCCAAGCGTGAGGCAGACCTGATCCGCAAGCAGGCGGAAGACCAGGCCCGGCAGATGCTCTCCGAGGAGGAGATCATGGCCCGTGCCAAGCAGAAGTCCAGCGAGATTCTCCGTCAGACCGAGGAGCGTGCCAGAGAGCTGCGCAAGTCGGCCAATGACTACTGCGAGGACGCCCTCCGCCGTACCGAGGAGGCCATCGGCGAGGCCTACGAGGAGCTGAAGGCCAGCCGGAACAAGTTCCGGGCTGCCAGCGCCGCCGCCTCCGGCGCACCCCAGCGTCCCTCCTTCGACGTGGCCGTGGAGAACGAGTAACCCCTAATTTCAGCAAAAAAGCGCACCCCAATCGTTAGGCAGCACGGATACTGCGTAATGGTTGGGGTGCGTTTGCTATATGGCTCCAGGTGCGCAGTAGGCCACCTCTCAGCGCTTCAGCTCCACAGTCATGGAGAAACGGGAGGAGATATACCAGCACCTGGAGAACTCAAGAGCGGTTTCATCTTTCAGAAAAGAAGTCCGCTCGGTGTAGAGCAGGGGCGTCTCCTCAGAGAGAGAGAACATCCTGCACTGTGCCTTGGTTGGGATACAGGCGGTAAACTTCTGGGTGGCGCGCTCAATGCACACGCCGCGTTCTTCCAGAAGGTGATAGAGAGAGCCATCCTCCAAATCAGCGGAGCGGATGGGGCCGGTAATATCGCCCCGCAGGCAGGTATGCTGGAGTGCGATGGGGGACTCATGTACAAAGCGGAGCCGGCGGAGGGCGAGAATCTCCGTCCCCTCCGGAACGGATAGCCGGCTGGCCTCCAGTGCGCCCGCGCGTTTTTTCCCGATGGAGAGGATACGGGTGGTGACGTGGAGTCCCTGGGCCTCCAGTGTGTCATACAATCCGGAGAAACGTACCAGCTGCTGGCTCAGTCTGGGCTGCGCCACTGTTGGACCCTGGCCCCGACTGCGTTCGATTACACCGGCATTGATGAGGTCTTGAAGCGCTTTGCGGAGGGTCATCCGGCTTACGCCGAAAAAGCTGCAATACCACTGCTCTGTGGGAAGCTTTTCTCCCGGTGCCAGCTCACCCGACTCGATTTGTGCGCGAATGCTTTCCTCAATTTGGTAATAAAGGGGGATGGGCTTCTCTTTATCTACTGCTCGGAGCATATTTATCACCCAATTGTATTGTAATTGTCTGGATGTATTTACCTTATCATAATAGAATAAAGGTGTCAAATACCGATACGGCAAAAATCGTCTTTATTTTAACTTTTAAGTATATTTATGGTAAAAACTGATGGGCAAAATATCTAGAAAATCGTCATATAAAAAAGATGATATTGTTTTTTTATCAAAAAAGCATATGTAATTACGAAACTTCATATATTATCTTTTCGTGTAAGGCTACAAAACAAAGCGGGGGGTGTTGCAAATGGAAAATCAAAGAGGTATTATGAATACGAAAGCAAGGTACCAGGTCCCGTTTTCTCCAGTAAAAGGGAGGGAAAAGTTGATTTACGTTTCACCGGAGTCAGATAAGTATCCGAAGTATCAGTGGATAAAGCGAGATATTGTCTATAACATCAGACAAAAGAAACTGCAGCCTGGGGAAGCGATTCCACCGGAGAGCTGGTATCGGGCTGCATACGGCGTAAGTTCCATCACAGTACGCAAGGCGTTTTCTGATTTGATTCGAGAGGGAGTCCTCTATGCGGAACAGGGAAAAGGAACCTTTGTCCGTCGGCGGGCCCTGCACTGGAAGACAGTATCCGGGGATTTTGCGGAAAACCTGGAGGAGAAATGGTATATTCCCCATACCCGTATTCTTGATGTGAAGACCGTGACAGACCAAGAGATTGCAAAGCTGTTTGGACTCCCTCAGGGAACGGAAATGACCATGGTCAAGCGCCTGCGCTATGCCAGCGATGAACCAGCGGCAGTGTCTATTTCCTATATGCCGTCCGATGTATTCAAATGTGAGGACCGCATCTTTCTGGAACGTCGGCGGTCCCTCTACAAAGTACTGGCGGACAAAGGAATTGAACCTTTTTCAACAAAAGAAACCTTTACCATCGGTGTCATATCAGAGAAGGAGATTTACACGCTTCTTCAATATGGCCGGAACGAACCCATCATCTATGGGCAGCGCTTCAACTACGACAGGGAGAAGAAGCTGTTCGAGTACACAAGAAACTATCTGCGCAGTGATATCTATCAGATTGTCTGCTATCACCAGCGGACCATCTGAGCAGGGTAGTGCGAGCAGCGACCAGGGTTCGTCCGGCCTGCTGCATGCACTCTGTAGTATATACATAATAACAATTAGACAATTTAGATACAATTCGAAAGGAGACAAGAGGGTATGACAGGCGTTATTTTAGCCGCGCACGGCACCATGGCGTTCTCCGCGCTGGAGCTGGCTGAGATGCTCACCGGGGAGAAAGAACGTGTGGAGTGCATTGGCTTTCAGGCGGGAGACAGCTTGGAGAACCTGTTGGAACGGTTCCAGGCAGCCATTGACGCGCTTGGAACAGAGAATGGCATTTTGATTCTGACGGACTTGAAGGGGGGAAGCCCCTGCAACGCGGCCACTCTGATGCAGAAGACCCGGGAGAACATCAGGACAGTCTACGGCTTCAGCATTCCCATGCTGCTCCAGGCCTTTGAAGGACGGGAGGAGACGGACGATCTGGATGAACTGGCCGAAGGCGTACTGGAGGTAGGGGCCTTTGCTATGGGAAAGATTTCATTTTCGTAACCAGTTGAAAGGAGTATGGGAGCATGGACAAGATTGGGCATGTGAGAATTGATGACCGGCTGATTCATGGCCAGATTGTGGCATCCTGGATTTCCGTCCTGGGCTGCAACACCATTGTGGTGGCCGACGACAAGGCGGCAGGGGACCCGCTCCAGAGCATGCTGCTGGAGATGGCGGTCCCGCCCGGAATCAAGCTGAAGATTTTGAAAGTGGCAGACGCAGCCGCCTGGCTCAACAGCCCGGAGGCAGAACGGCCCAGGACGCTGGTGGTCCTGCGGGATGTGGTAAGCGCGCTGGCGCTGGTGGATCAGGGAGTGGAGTTGGACGAGATCAACGTGGGAAATGTGAGCGCCAATCCCAAGAAAACCAAATACTCCAAGTCGGTCTGGCTGGATGAGCAGGATATCGAAAATTTCCGCAGTCTGCGGGACAAGGGAATTTACCTTGAGGTACGAGTGGTGCCCAGCGAGAAGGGCACAGACCTGTTCTCTATGGTTAAGTAAGCGGAAGAGCGGAATGTTTTGCGGGATAGACACCACCTGCGGGACATAGGCGGGTACTGCCGGAAGGATTCCGGAGTCCGGATGGAGGGCCTGCCGAAAAAAGAATGAGGAGGTAAGGAAAACCATGTTAATTGTCCAAGCGATTCTGGTGGGACTGTGGGTTACCTGGGCAATCATCGACGAACAGACCCTCCAGCTTCAGACCACCCGGCCCATCATCACCGGCGTGGTGGTCGGCCTCATTATGGGAGATCTTCAGACGGGCCTGATTGTGGGCGCCACGGTAGAGCTGATGTTCCTGGCGGTTGTCTTTGTGGGCACAGCGGTTCCGCCTGATCCCACGCTGGCTTCTGCGATTGCTACAGCGTTCGCTGTGTTTGCCGGCGGCAATACCGAGCTGGCTGTGGCTACGGCCATCCCAATCGCACTGATTGGACAGACCATCACCACCCTCCAGTATGGCGTAGTAAATGTAGCCATTCTGCACTGGGCTGATAAGGCAGCCGCACGGGGCGACATGCGAGGTGTACGCCGGGGCAACTATGTGGCGCTGGCATTCAATGCGCTGTTCTACGGCCTGCCCACTTTCCTGGCCGTCTACTTCGGTGCTGAGTTTGTGGAGCCGCTGATTGCCATGATCCCCGAGAAGATCATCAGCGGCCTGTCTGTGGGCGGCGGCATGATTGGTGCCGTGGGCTTTGGCCTGCTGCTGACCACCATCAAGGTCAAGAAGCTGTGGCCCTACTTTATTATTGGCTATATTGCCACCGCGTTCCTCGGTATCAACATGCTTGGCATCGGTCTCATCGCCGTCGCGGCGGTATTCCTGCACCAGATTTTCACCGGAAGCCGTGCGGCGGACAGCGCGGCGTGAGAGGAGGAGAGCAGTATGAAAAACACGGATCAGAAGCTGACGCGGAAGGAACTCTGGAAAATCTTCCGTGGCCAGATGTTTATCCGCAGCGCCCTGAACTTCGAGCGCCAGCAGTGTATCGGCTTTACCCACGCCATGGGGCCTGTCATTGAGAAGTACTATGATACGCCTGAGGAAAAGGCGGAAGCTATGGAGCGCCATATGGAGCTCTTCCTGACCCAGCCCATGGTGTCTGCCATCCCTGTGGGCGTGGCGGTCGCCATGGAGGAACGGCTCGCTACCGAAGGGGACATTGACCCCTCCAGTATCAGCGCCGTCAAGACTGCGTTGATGGGACCGCTGGCGGCCCTGGGCGACAGTCTGATCAACGGCACCGCCCGTCCTATTCTGGCCGGTATTGCCTGCGGCCTGGCCATGCAGGGCAGCATCCTCGGCCCCATTCTCTTCCTCATCGGCATGGCCATCATCACACTGGGTGTGCGGTATTTCGGCGTGTTCAAGGGGTACGAGAAGGGCGTCAGCATGGTGGCGGATCTTCAAAAGTCGGGCCTTATCGGTAAGATTACCGAGCTGGCCTCGGTAGCGGCCTTTGTTATCATAGGCGGCTTTACCACCAGCAACGTCACCCTGGCCACCACGCTGTCCTACACTGCGGACGAGACAGTCATCAGCATTCAGGAGACCCTGGACAGCCTGCTCCCCGGCATTCTCCCGGTGGCATTGACCTTGCTGATGTACTTCCTCCTCTCCAAGAAGAAGGTATCTCCCGTCGTGCTGATGCTCATCCTCATGGTTGCGGGTGTGGCCGGCACATATCTCGGTATTTTCTGAGCAGTAACACTACGTCGGTTCAATAAGAAAGGGATATCCATGATTCATGATTTTCATGTCCATATGGGCAAAAGCAGCAAGGGTACAAGCTATACCCTCCGGGACCTCATCGACTCCATGGATCGCTTTGAAATCGAACGTTCCGGTCTATCCATTCTCAACGGCGTGCTGACGCCGGAGCTCAACGACCGGGTTATGGCTGCGGTAAAAGAGTACCCGGACCGCATCGTGGGCTTTGCCTACATAAATCCCCGGGAGCCGGGAGCCATTGATGAGGTCCGGCGCTGCCTGGACAGCGGACTGTTCCGGGGCATCAAGTTTCACTCCTGGAAGCACGGCTATTTCCCGGACAATAATACCGCGCTGGACGGGATTATCGACGCTATCACACCCTATGACGTCCCCATCCTCTGCCACACCGGCACGGCGCCCCTGTCGCTGCCCCAGCAGTGGGCGTCCATCGCGGCCCGGCATCCCAAAGCGACCTTTGTATTTGCACATATCGGCTACCTGGACTTCGGCTACGGCTGCGTGGAGTGCGCCAAGCCGCTGCCCAATGTCTATGTGGATACCGCGGGGCAGGTGGAGATTCAGGTTATGGAGAAGGCGCTGGAAGAGCTGGGACCGGACCGGATCATCTTCGCCACTGACTGGCCTTATAAATATCCGGGCAGTGAGATTGTGAAGTTTGAGCCGTATCACCTCTCGCCGGAGGACCGGCAGAAGATTTTCTACGACAACGCGAAGAAGCTCTGGAAGCTTTGAACAGAAAGGCGGGGCGGCGGTCCGAGTGGCCGCCCCGCCTTTGCCATAGAACGGCGGGAGGCGGAGAAAGTGAAGCTGCGGTATTTTGTTTTTGACCTGGACGGCACCCTGATAGACAGTTCCGGCGCAATCCTGGCGTCCCTCCGGCAGATGGAGAAGCGGCTTGGGCTGCACCCACTGCCGGATGAAACGCTGCGGACCTTCCTTGGCCCCCCGCTGCGCAGATGTTTTATGGAGCACTACCATGTGACGGAAGCGGACACCGAGGACATGGTCAGCTGCTACCGGACGTGCTACATGGAAGTGGGAATTGACCATACAGAGGTGTTCCCCGGTGCCGCTGAGTCCCTGAGATATATCCGGGCGCAGGGCGGGCGCACAGCCATCGCCACAATGAAGCAGCCGCCGCTGGCCAGGGAGACCCTCCGGCGCACAGGCCTGGAAACACTGCTTGACTATGTCGCCCTTGTGCCGGAGCATAGCGTAGGCGACAAGGCAGAGCTGGTGGAGGAGTGCCTGGCCCATCTGGACTGTGGCGACCGGCACAAGGCAGTGCTGCTGGGGGACACACCTTATGACGGCCTGGCAGCGGCACGCACCGGAATTTTCTTCGCTGCGGCGGGCTGGGGCGGCAGTCTGAATGAAAGAGAGTGCGCCGCTTACGGAAGAATCTGCGTTTACGCTGAGAAACCCCAGCACATGTGGGACTTTATCCGCCGTGTCCTGTGAAGCGTGTCAAGGAAAGGAGAGAACTGTATTGCAGTATCAAGGAAATCCCGTCTCACCCGGGCTGGCCATAGGGGCAGTGTACCGTTTTATCCCCTATACGCCCTTGGTGGAGCAGAGAGAGATTGCGCATGGAGAGGTCCGGACAGAGCTGGACCGTTATCATAGGGCACAGGCGGCGGCGCGAGAGGAACTGGAGACGCTATGCCGCCGTTTTTCCGCCAGCGACCAGGAGAAAACCGCTATCTTTGCCGCCCACCTGGATATTCTCATGGATGTGGCTATGGAGGAGGACATCTGTACCGCTGTAGAGGATGAGTTGGTATGTGCCGAATGGGCGGTCCAGCAGGTCTATGGCAGATATGCGGAACAGATTGCCGGGGCGGCGGATCCACTGATGCGGGAACGCTCATCCGATCTGAAGGACGTGTCGCGCCGGATCCTGCGCTGCCTGGAAGGGGCGGAGGACCACGACCTCTCCAGTCTGGAGCATGCCGCGATTGTGGTGGCCCATGATTTGCTCCCCTCGCAGACTGCGCTTCTGGATCGGGATCGGGTGCTGGGCATTGCGGCGGAGATCGGCGGGAGTACCTCCCATTCCGCCATTATCGCCCGGAGCTATGGCATTCCTTCTGTGCTGGGGATTGAGGGCATTCTGGATGCCGTCCAGGATGGAGAGACTGTTATTTTGGATGCACTGAAGGGCACCCTGTCCACCCAGCCCACCCATGATGAGCTGGCCACTGCTGAACGGAGAAAGTCAGAGTATGCGGTCAAAGCGGCAGAACTGCGCCGTTGGAGGGACGTTCCCTGTGTGATGGCTGACGGTACCCAGGTGGGAATCCATCTGAATATTGGATCAGCAACGCCGGACGAGCTGAGCGCCAGTATGTATACGGACGGTGTGGGGCTGTTCCGCAGTGAATTTTTGTATATGAGCCGTCCCCAGTTACCCGGAGAGGAGGAGCAGATGGAGGCCTACCGCAGGGCACTGGAGGCCTTTGCGCCCCGACCCGTGGTACTGCGCACCATGGATATCGGCGGGGACAAGAAGCTGGAGTGTATGGATTTACCCAGGGAGGAAAACGCCTTTCTGGGCAGCCGAGCGCTGCGCCTGTGCTTCAAACGAAAGGATATTTTCCGTACCCAGCTCCGGGCGGCATACCGGGCGTCGGTCTATGGCACGCTGTGGATTATGTTCCCTATGGTGTCCAGTGTGGATGACATCCGCAGGGCCAAGCAGATTGCGGAAGAGGTCTGGCAGGAGCTGGAAAGGGAGGGGATCCCCTTTGACCGGGAAGTCAAGCTGGGAATTATGATTGAAACGCCTGCTATGGCGGTGCTGGCCGACCGTGCGGCGAAGGAAGTGGACTTTGCCAGCATCGGCACCAATGACCTCTGTCAGTATGCGCTGGCAGTGGACCGGCTCAACCCGGAGGTGGCGGAGTATTACCAGTCCTATCATCCCGCCCTTTTCCGCCTGATTGGTATAGCGGGCAGCGCCTTCCGGGAGGCGGGGAAGCCGCTGGGAGTCTGCGGCGAACTGGGTGGAGATCCGTTGGCCGCACCGGTGCTGGTGGGGCTGGGTGTGACCAAGCTGAGCATGAGCGCCTCAGCTGTGGCCGGGGTGAAGAAGATGCTCTGCGGGCTGACCATGGAAGAGGCGCGGCACATTGCGCAGCAGGCAGCGAACCGTTCCACGGCCAAAAAAGTGCACCGTTTCCTGGAACAGGAGCTGGGCGAAGTCTTGAACCGTTAAGGAGGAGAAAACATGTATCAGCGCAGTGTTGTCATTCAGAATCAATCCGGGCTCCATGCCCGCCCGGCATCGGAATTCGTCCGCTGTGCAGGTGGATTCCGATCCAGAATTACCATTGGTCGTACGGGCAGCGAGAAGAAGGCCAACGCCAAGTCCATTGTAATGCTGCTCACGCTGGCGCTGGTCCAGGGGACCGAGGTGACGATTACCGCCAATGGTGAGGACGAAGAGACTGCGGTGGATGCGCTTGTGGAGCTGATTTCCACCGGCTTCGGCGAGTAAGCCGGTGCGTGTAAGCAGCACGGGCGCAATGACATCGCGTATAGCGGAGAAATGGGGGATTTGATGGAGTTTCATCGAATGTTTCCGGGACAAAAGCCGGTCATTGGAATGGTCCATCTGCAGGCGCTGCCCGGTGCACCGGGCTATGGCGGCAGTATGGATGAGATTTACCGCGCCGCAGTGGAAGATTTGCATGCGCTGGAGCAGGGCGGGGTAGACGCCGCCATTGTGGAGAATTTCGGCGACACACCGTATGCCCTCAATCATGAGCTTATCACCTTGGCGGCCATGACCGCGCTGGCAGTGCAGCTCCGGGCAGAGAGCAGTCTGCGGCTGGGCCTGAATGTACAGTTTAACTGTACAGAGGCAGAATGGGGCATTGCCTATGCGGCGGGATACGACTTTATTCGGGTGGAGGCGCTGGTGGAGAACCGGGTGGGCGTCCATGGCGTTGCCTTTGCCGCGGCGCCTTCGCTCCTGCGTCTGAAGAGCCGCTATCCCGCGGAGACTATGCTGCTGGCGGATATCAATGTAAAGCACACCTATCCGATGGTGGAGCAGCCGCTGGACGCTTCCATCCATGAGGCAAAGGAGGCTGGCGCTGGGGCACTGATTGTTACTGGCGTTGTGACCGGGCAGAACCCCAGCCTGGAGGATGTTTGCCGCTGCAAGGAGCTGGCGGGGGAAACTCCGGTACTGCTGGGCAGCGGGATTCACCAGGAAAATGCAGCAGCATTCTTCCAGATAGCGGATGGGGCGATTGTGGGAAGCTCCTTCAAGGAGAACGGAGACGTCCGAAACAAGGTGGACACCGGCCGGGTGCGCCGCTTTATGGAGGCGCTGGGGCGCTGAGGCCGACACGGAAGAACATAGGGCCGTCCTTTTATGAAGGACGGCCCTATATTCGTTTGCCTCGGGATGCATATAAGGAAACTTCGGATATATACTTGTTTCCACCTGCGCCTGGTGGTATAATATTTCGACTGATTTCAGGAAAAGGAAGGGCGGATTTACCATGACCTACAAAGAAGAATTTATCACCTTTATGGTGCGCTCCGGCGTGCTGACCTTCGGCGACTTCACCACCAAGTCCGGCCGCAAGACCCCCTACTTCATCAACACCGGCAACTACAAGACCGGTGCCCAGGCCTCCAAGCTGGGCGACTACTACGCCGCCTGCATCCAGGAGAACCTGCCCGACGGCGTGGACTGCCTCTTTGGCCCCGCCTACAAGGGCATCCCTCTGGCGGTGGCCGCTGCCTCCAGCCTGTACCGCAACTATAACCGTGACCTGCCCTACTGCTTCAACCGTAAGGAGGCCAAGGACCACGGCGAGGGCGGCTCCATGGTGGGCTACAAGCCCCAGGCCGGCGACAAGATGGTCATCGTGGAGGACGTGGTTACCGCCGGTACCGCCGTCCGTGAGACCATCGAGCTGTTCAAGCACGTGGCCGACGTGGACCTGACCGCTCTGGTGGTGTCCGTGGACCGCATGGAGCGTGGCACCGGCGACAAGACCACCCTGGACGAGCTGCGTGAGGAGCACGGCATCCGTGTGTTCCCCATCGTCACCGTCCGCGAGGTCATCTCCTTCCTCCACAACAATCCGGTGGACGGCAAGGTGTATATCGACGACGACATGAAGGCCCGCATGGAGGCCTACCTGGCCGAATACGGCGCCCGGGCCTGAGGACAGGCGCAGACCTCCGCGGGCAATTCCCCGCGGAGGTTTTTGCGCTTTTGATGATGAGAGGAGGGAAGGACATGGCGGACCATACGGGACACAGAGACCGGCTGCGTAAGGAATTTATGGCCAGACCGGAGTCCTTCCCCGACCACAAGGTGCTGGAGCTGCTGCTGTTCTATGTGCTGCCACGGCAGGACACAAACCCGCTGGCCCACGACTTGCTGGACCGGTTCGGCTCCCTCCAGGGCGTGCTGGACGCTCCGCCCGAGGCCCTCTCCCAGGTGAAGGGGGTAGGGGAGCGGGCGGCGGTGCTCTTTCGGGCCGTCAAGGAGCTGGGCAGGCGGTACGGCGTGTCCCGTGCCAGCCTGGAGGACATTGTGGACTCCACCCGGGCCGCCCGTGAGGTGTTTGAGCCTTTGTTCTACGGCGCACGGAATGAGATGGTCTATCTCCTGTGCATGGACGGTAAGGGCAAGTACCTGGGCTGCCCCAAGGTGGGAGAGGGGAACGTGAACGCCGCTGAAATCAACGCCCGCGTCATTGTGGAGGCCGCCCTCAACCACAACGCTTCCCGGGTGATTCTGGCACACAATCACGTGTCCGGTCTGGCCCTGCCCTCTGACGAGGACAAGCAGACCACCCTCTACCTGAGAGAGCTACTCCGCCAGGTGGGCGTTATTCTGGTGGACCACCTGATTTTTGTGGATGACGATATGGTGTCCATGGGGGACAGCGGCTTTCTGATGGAAATACTATAAATAGAGGTTGCAATAGAACATACGTTTTGATAGAATGGATGTACGAGGTGATGGTATGCCCAAATTTGAGGTAGTCAGCGAATACAAGCCTGCGGGCGATCAGCCCCAGGCCATTGAGGCCCTGGCCAACGGTGTGGAGATGGGGCTCCAGGAGCAGACCCTGTTGGGCGTCACCGGCTCCGGCAAGACCTTTACCATGGCCAAGACCATCGAGAAGCTCCAGCGGCCCACCCTGGTGCTGGCCCACAACAAGACCCTGGCCGCCCAGCTGTGCGCCGAGTTCAAGGAGTTTTTCCCCAACAACTCGGTGGAGTATTTCGTCTCCTACTACGACTACTACCAGCCCGAGGCCTATATTCCCCATACCGACACCTTCATTGAGAAGGACGCCGCCACCAACGACGAGATTGACCGCCTGCGGCTGTCCGCCACCTGCGCCCTGCTGGAGCGGCGGGACGTGATTGTGGTGTCCTCCGTGTCCTGTATCTACGGCCTGGGCGAGCCCGAGGACTTTGCCAAGATGATGGTCTCCCTCCGGGTGGGCATGGAGATGGAGCGGGATGTGCTTCTCAAGCGGCTGGTGGAGATCCGCTATGAGCGCAACGACATCGCCTTTGAGCGGAACATGTTCCGGGTTCGTGGCGACACGGTAGAAATCTACCCCGCCTACTGGAAGGACTCCGCCATCCGGGTGGAGTTCTTCGGCGACGAGATTGACCGCATCAGCGAGGTCAACGCCGTCACCGGCACCCCCATCCGCATCCTCAACCACGTGCCCATCTGGCCCGCCACCCACTACGTCACCCCCAAGGAGAAGATGGACGCCGCCATCGGCGAGATTTATAAGGAACTGGAGGAGCGGGTGGCCTTCTTCGAGCGGGAGAACAAGCTGGTGGAGGCCCAGCGGCTCAAGCAGCGGGTCATGTACGACATTGAGATGATGCAGGAGCTGGGCTATTGCTCCGGCATTGAGAACTACTCCCGGGTCATCGAGGGCCGTCCAGCCGGTACGCCGCCCCACACCCTGCTGGACTACTTCCCCAAGGATTTCCTCATGTTCATCGACGAGAGCCACGTCACGCTGCCCCAGGTGCGTGCCATGTACAACGGCGACCACGCCCGTAAGACCACCCTGGTGGACTACGGTTTCCGTCTGCCCTGCGCCTACGACAACCGGCCCCTGAAGTTCGACGAGTTCGAGCAGCGGGTCAATCAGGTCATCTACGTCTCCGCCACCCCCGGCGAGTACGAGCGCACCCGTTCCGGACAGGTGGTGGAGCAGGTCATCCGGCCCACCGGCCTGCTGGACCCCCGTATCGAGGTGCGCCCGGTGGAGGGGCAGATCGACGACCTCATCGGCGAGATCAACGCCCGTACCGAGCGGAAGGAGCGGGTGCTGGTCACCACCCTCACCAAGCGGATGGCCGAGGACCTCACCGCCTATCTGAAAAATGCGGGCATCAAGGTCCGCTATATGCACCACGACATCGACACCATCGAGCGGCAGGAGATCATCCGTGACCTGCGTCTGGGTGTGTTCGACGTGCTGGTGGGCATCAACCTGCTGCGTGAGGGCCTGGACCTGCCCGAGGTGAGCCTGGTGGCCATCCTGGACGCGGACAAGGAGGGCTTCCTCCGCAGCGAGACCTCCCTCATCCAGACCATTGGCCGTGCCGCCCGAAACGCCGACGGCCTGGTCATTATGTACGCCGACAAGATCACCCCCTCCATGCGGGCCGCCATCGACGAGACCGAGCGCCGCCGGGAGAAGCAGGACGCCTTCAACAAGGCCCACGGCATTGTGCCCAAGACGGTGGTCAAGTCGGTGCGCAACCTCATCGAGCTGTCCGGCGAGGTGGAGGAGACCAAGAAGTTCGACTTCAATCAGAAGCAGATGACCAAGCAGCAGCGCCTGGAGGCCATCGCCAAGCTGGAGAAGGAGATGAAGGAGGCCTCTAAGATGCTGGAATTCGAGTACGCCGCCATTCTGAGAGACAAGATCATCAAGCTGCGGGGCGAGGGATAACCCCGCAAGATAGGCTGAAAGAGAGAAAGCGAGGCCGATTCATGACCGAGCAATCCCAAAAGATACTATCGGACTTCCAAATCCGCAAGTCCTGGGGGCAGAAGCGGGCTTTCCGGGCTTGGCTGCGCCGGGAGCTGGAGGGGGCGGGTTGGACCGTCACCGAGGAACGGGGACGTTTCTCTGGTACCAACGTCATCGCCGGAGACCCGGAGAAGGCGGAGGTGCTCTTTACCGCCCACTATGACACCCAGGCTGTGCTGCCCTTTCCCAACTTCATTACGCCCCGGAACATGGGCGTGTACCTTCTCTACCAGCTGCTGATTGTGGTGGTGATGTTTTTCGTGGTGGCGGTGGTATCCTTCTGCTCCGCACTGATTGGGTATATGGCGGAGCTGCCCACGCTGGCAGCTATGCTGCCCGGCTGGCTGGTGTGCGCGTTCTGCATCTGGTGGGTGTTTTTCGGCAGGGCCAACCGGCACACCGCCAACGACAACACCTCCGGCGTGGTCACCCTGCTGGAGAGCGCCCTCACCCTGCCGCCGGAGCTGCGTGACAAGGCCTGCTTCGTGTTCTTTGACAACGAGGAGCGGGGGATGCTGGGCTCCGCCGCCTTTGCCCGTAAGCACAAGCGGGTGAAGGCGGAGAAGCTGGTGCTCAACTTCGACTGCGTATCCGACGGCAGCTCCATCCAGTTCTATCCCACTTCTGCCCTGAAAAAGGACGAGACCGCCCTGGTCCGGATTGAGGGGGCCTTTCTTCCCCAGAGTGGAAAGACGGTGGAGGTGGTGCGGGGCTTCGGCTTCTACCCCTCGGACAACGCCACCTTCCGCCGTGCGGCTGGTGTGTGCGCCCTGAAGAAGGGAAAGCGGCTGGGCTGGTACATGGACCGTATCCACACCGACCGTGACACAGTCTTTCAGGCGGAGAATATCTCCCTCCTGACCGATGGCATCCGCCGCATGCTGGCGGAAACAGCCTGCCCGGAGAGAGGCGGAACCCGCCATGCTTGAAAAATTCCTGGACAGGTTCTACCGTACGATTTCATTCCAGGCCGGCGAGTCCTTTCCCGCTGACAGATTCCGTTCTCTGTTCCGCCCGGATGCTCTGCTGCTGGAGCGAATGGAGAACGGCAGGTATCGGTCAAAAACGCCGGATGAACATATCTGGGAATTTGAGACGGCAGTCCGGGACTATCCGGAGCTGTTCAAAACGGGATTTCATGAACGTCAGACCAGCGTGGAATGGACGGAGCAAGAGGGCGTTTTTCTCGTCCGCAGCCATTATGAAAAGCGATATACCCGGAATGGCGTACCGGTTATAGAAACGGGTATCAACCACATGACGATTTTGACGGACGGTGAAGCACTGCGCATTGCCTGCGTCATCTGGTGAATGAGGAGCACACGCCATGAACTTTTTGGGAGATGACCTGGGGGAGAACCTGGGCGTCCTGCTGACCATCTACTGGCCACTGCTGGCGGGATTGGCCGCCCTAGCCCTGCTGGCTGTGGCCACAAACAAAAAGCCGCCCAAAGGGGTGCGCATCCTCTGCGGCATAGTGGGAGTTATCATCCTGCTGGTCAGTCTTGTGATTGTGTTCCGGGCGCTGCTGGGGTAAGCGCGGCCAAATCCGGAACAATAGAGAACAGAGCAATTTAAAGGAGAACCAACGACTATGCTGGACCATATTTACGTCAAAGGCGCCCGGGAGAACAACCTGAAAAACATCGACGTGGAGATTCCCCGGGACAAGCTGGTGGTGCTCACCGGCCTGTCCGGCTCGGGCAAATCCTCCCTGGCCTTTGACACCATTTACGCCGAGGGACAGCGCCGCTATGTGGAGTCCCTCAGTTCCTACGCCCGGATGTTCCTGGGCCAGATGGAGAAGCCGGACGTGGACTACATCGACGGCCTGAGCCCCGCCATCTCCATCGACCAGAAGACCACCTCCAAGAACCCACGATCCACCGTGGGCACGGTGACCGAGATTTACGACTACCTCCGTCTGCTCTGGGCCCGGGTGGGCACCCCCCACTGCCCCAAGTGCGGCAAGGAGATCAAGCAGCAGACCATCGACCAGATCATCGACCAGGTCCTCACCCTGCCCGAGGCCACCCGCATCCAGGTGCTGGCCCCTGTCATCCGGGGCAAGAAGGGCGAGCACCAGAAGGTCTTTGAGGACGCCCGCAAGTCGGGCTATGTCCGTGTCCGGGCGGACGGGTCCATCTACGATCTGACCGAGGAGATCAAGCTGGACAAGAACAAGAAGCACAGCATCGAGGTGGTGGTGGACCGGCTGGTCATCAAGCCGGACATCGCCCAGCGGCTCACCGACTCGGTGGAGGTGGCCTCCAACCTGGCGGGGGGCATTGTGATCATCAACGTGGTGGGGGAGGACCGGGACATCCTCTTCTCCCAGAACTACGCCTGTGAGGACTGCGGCATCTCCATCGAGGAGCTGACCCCCCGTATGTTCTCCTTCAACAACCCCTTCGGCGCCTGCCCCACCTGTACCGGTCTGGGCGCTCAGCTGAAGGTGGACCCGGACATCGTCATCCCCAATAAGGACCTGTCCATCCTGGAGGGGGCCATCACCGCCTCCGGCTGGAACAACATCAAGGGGGACTCCATCTCCCGGATGTACTTTGACGCCCTGGCCAAGAAGTACAAGTTCAAGCTGACCACCCCGGTGAAGGACCTGCCCCCTGAGGTGATGGATATCATCCTCTACGGCACCAAGGGGGAGAAGCTGAAGCTGACCTATGATCGGGAGCGGGGCCAGGGCACGCTGTACCAGGCCTTTGAGGGCGTGTGCAACAACCTGGAGCGCCGCTACCGTGAGACCCAGTCCGACGCAGTGCGCCGGGAGCTGGAGGAGTGCATGAGTGAGCGGCCCTGTCCCGACTGCGGCGGCCGGCGTCTGCGCAAGGAGTCTCTGGCGGTGACGGTGGGCGGCATCAACATTGACGAATTCTGCCGCAAGTCGGTGACCGACGCCCTGGATTTTATCGACCACCTGACCCTCACCGACCAGCAGATGCTCATTGCTGAGCGCATTCTCAAGGAGATCAAGAGCCGCCTGGGCTTCCTCCAGAGCGTGGGCCTCCAGTACCTGACCCTGAGCCGCTCCGCCGCCACCCTGTCCGGCGGCGAGAGCCAGCGCATCCGGCTGGCCACTCAGATCGGCTCCTCTCTCATGGGGGTGCTCTACATTCTGGACGAGCCCTCCATCGGTCTGCACCAGCGGGACAACGATATGCTGCTGGACACCATGAAGCACCTGCGGGACCTGGGCAACACCCTGCTGGTGGTGGAGCACGACGAGGACACCATGAGGGCCGCCGACTATATCGTGGACATCGGCCCGGGCGCGGGCGTCCACGGCGGCAATGTGGTGGCCGCGGGTACTGCCGAGGAGGTCATGAACACCCCCGGCTCCATCACCGGCGACTACCTGTCCGGCCGGAAGAAGATCCCCGTGCCCACTGAGCGCCGGAAGGGCAACGGCAAGGTGCTCACCATCCGGGGCGCTGCGGAGAACAACCTGCGGGACATCGACGTATCCATCCCGCTGGGCACCTTTACCTGCGTCACCGGCGTGTCCGGATCGGGTAAGTCCAGCCTGGTCAACGAGATTCTCTACAAGAAGCTGGCCGCCGATCTGAACCGGGCCAAGCTCCGGCCGGGCAAGAGCAAGGGCATTGAGGGAGAGCAGTATCTGGACAAGGTCATCGACATCGACCAGTCCCCCATCGGCCGCTCTCCCCGTTCCAACCCGGCCACCTACACCGGACTGTTCAACGACATCCGGGACCTGTTCGCCTCCACCCAGGACGCCAAAGCCAGGGGCTACGGACCGGGCCGCTTCTCCTTCAACGTGCGGGGCGGCCGCTGCGAGGCATGCCAGGGCGACGGCCTTATCAAGATCGAGATGCACTTCCTGCCCGATATCTACGTGCCCTGTGAGGTGTGCAAGGGCAAGCGGTACAACCGGGAGACCCTGGAGGTGCGCTACAAGGGCAAGAACATCTACGAGGTGCTGGACATGACCGTGGAGGAGGCGCTGCCCTTCTTCGAGAACCTGCCCCGCATCTACAATAAGCTCCAGACCCTGTATGAGGTGGGCCTGAGCTATATCAAGCTGGGCCAGCCCTCAACAACCCTGTCCGGCGGCGAGGCCCAGCGGGTGAAGCTGGCCACCGAGCTGTCCAAGCGGAGCACGGGTCAGACCATTTATATTCTGGACGAGCCCACCACCGGCCTCCACACCGCCGACGTCCACAAGCTCATCGAGGTGCTCCAGAAGCTGGTGGAGGTGGGCAACACGGTGGTGGTCATTGAGCACAACCTGGACGTCATCAAGACCGCCGACCACATCATCGACCTGGGCCCCGAGGGGGGCGATGGAGGCGGCAGCATTGTCGTGACCGGCACGCCCGAGGAAGTGGCGGCCTGCGAGGCGTCCTACACGGGGCGGTACCTGAAGCGGATGCTGTAAAGAGAGAATGGAGAATTGCCCATGAGAATCATATTGGCCAGGCACGGAGAGACGGACTGGAACGCCGCCGGGCGTGTCCAGGGCGCCAGCGACACCAATTTGAACGACAAGGGCCGCACGCAGGCGGAGGAGCTGGGCCGCCGTCTGGCCGAGAGCGGAGAGAAGATAGATATCTGCTACGCCAGCCCCAAGCGCCGGGCCTTTGAGACGGCGGAAATTGTCTGCCGCCATCTGGAGCTGGAGCCCATCCCGGTGGAGGACCTCCGGGAGGTGAGCTTCGGCGCGTGGGAGGGCTGCACCTGGCCGGAGATTGAGCGCCAGTGGGCAGAGGAGTACGAGGCCTACCAGGTGGACCGGATGAAGGTGGGGCCGCCGGATGGGGAGTCCCTGAGGGATGCCCTGGAGCGGATTCTCCCCGCCCTGGACGCCGTAGCCGCCGGGCCGGGGGAGACTGCCCTGGTGGTGTGCCACAGCGGGGTGATCCGTGCGGTGCTGGGCTGGCAGGCCGGGGTGCCCTTTGATAACAAGGCCCTCTACCGGTTCAACGTGCCCAACGCCCAGTGGGTGGCGCTGGACTGGGACCGGACCGGGCAGAACAGATAAAAGGAGGTCATCCCCATGGCGCGGGATATGATTGCGGTGCTGAACCTGGGCAGCCGGGAGAATGAGCGGTTGCTGAAGGAGATTCAGTCCCTGGGCGTGGACAGCATCCTCTACCCCCACAACATTACTGCCGAGGAGCTGGACAAGCTGCCCAACCTGAAGGGCATCATTGTCAACGGCGGCCCCGACCACACGGTGGACGGCGTGGAGATGGAGGTGGCCCAGGAGGTATACAACTACAAGGTGCCCGTTCTGCTGGCCGACCACATGGGGGATATCCCCTGGCCGGAGGACGAGGCGGAGCGGATGAACGCTCTGCGGGCCTTTGTACTGGCCATCTGCGGAGCCAATTCCCAGGAATAACACAAAAACCCGGCGCTCCAGTCTGGAGCGCCGGGTTTTTCATAGGTCGGTTATTTGGAGACGGTCTGACCGGTGTGGCATGTGCCGGAGGAAGCGCAGCCGCTGCAGCCGCACCCACAGCTGCCGCAGGAACTGGAGCAGCTGTGCTTACCCTGGCGGCGGTTGTGGATGCCTCTGGTGATGATGGCCACGCAGACCGCCGCGATGATGAGGCCGATGATGATATCTGCCATAATGAACAGCTCCTTTCGGGGAGTGGCTGGGGCGGATGGCTCAGCCGTCCGCCCCAGAGATATGTGTGTTACTTGACCGCAGCGCTGACAGCACGGGCGCCCAGAGGACGATCCTCATATTTGTTTCTGCGGACGAGCAGGTAGATGAGTCCGGCCAGAAGGACCAGAGCCACCACGGTGCCCACGCCGAAGGACACAGCGCCGGTCAGCAGGCCACCCAGCTGGTAGACCATGAGAGCCGCCACATAGGCGAAGCCGCACATGTAGCCGATGGCGCCCAGGGTCCACTTCCAGTTGTTCATCTCCCGCTTGATGGCGCCCATGGCGGCGAAGCAGGGGGCGCACAGCAGGTTGAAGATCATGAAGGAGTAGGCGGCGATGGAACTGTAAGCGGTGGCAATCTCCAGGCTCAGGTTGCCCGGATAGAGCACGCCGAAGGTGGAGACCACGTTCTCCTTGGCGATGAGGCCGGTGACGGTGGCCACGGTGGCCTGCCAGGTGCCGAAGCCCAGGGGCGCAAAGATGAAGTCCACGGTGTGGCCCACGCTGGCCAGCAGGGAGTCGTTGTTGTCCTCCACCATCTGAAACACGCCGTCCACAAAGCCGAAGCCCTGGAGGAACCAGAGGATGATGGAGGAGAGGAGGATGACGGTGCCGGCCCGCTTGATGAAGGACCAGCCACGCTCCCAGGTGGCCCGCAGCACGTTGACGGCGGCAGGGGCGTGGTAGGCGGGCAGTTCCATGACGAAGGGGGCGGGGTCACCGGCGAAAATTTTGGTCTTTTTCAGGATGATGCCGGAGATAATCACCGCGGCCACGCCGATGAAGTAGGCGGAGGTGGCCACCCAGGCCGAGCCGCCGAACAGAGCGCCGGCGAACAGGGCGATGATGGGCATCTTGGCGCCGCAGGGGATGAAGCCGGTGGTCATGACGGTCATTCTCCGGTCCCGCTCCTGCTCAATGGTGCGGGAGGCCATAATGCCGGGGACGCCGCAGCCGGTGGCCACCAGCATGGGGATGAAGCTCTTGCCGGACAGGCCGAAGCGGCGGAAAATCCGGTCCATGATGAAGGCGATGCGGGCCATGTAGCCCACGTCCTCCAGGATGGACAGCAGCAGGAAGAGCACCAGCATCTGGGGCACAAAGCCCAGCACCGCGCCCACACCGGCGATGATGCCGTCCAGAATCAGACCCTTGAGCACCGGGTTGGTGCCTGCGGAGGTGAGTGCGTTTTCTACCAGCGTGGGGATGCCGGGCACCCAGGTGCCGTAGTCGTTGGGGTCGGGCTCTGCCACGGTGAGGGCCTCCTGATAGGCCTCCTCGGTGACGGGCACCACGGTGGTCTCGCCGGTCTCGTCGTCGTAGAAGTAGACCTCGCCCTTACCGGCTTCGTAGCCCTCGATGATGCCGGAGGCCTCCTCAAATGCGCCGGAGGCCTCGTCCCAGGCGTCCACGTCGGCGGTGAAGGGGAGGAACCAGCCGTCGCCGAACAGGCCGTCGTTGGCCCAGTCGGTGAGCCGGGTGCCGATGGACACGGTCCAGCTGCCCATGGCCAGGGAGTACACCAGCACCATTACCGCCACAAAGATGGGCAGGGCGGCGATACGGTTGGTCACCACCCGGTCGATCTTGTCGGACACAGTCAGGCTGTGGGCGGCGTGCTTCTTCTTTACCGCCTTGTCCACCACGGAGCTGATGTAGGAGTAGCGCTGGTTGGTGATGATGCTCTCGGCGTCGTCGTCCAGCTCGTGCTCACAGTCGGTGATGTGGAGCTCCAGGTGCTTTTTCAGCTCGGGGGACAGGCCCAGCTGCTCCAGCACCTTTTCGTCCCGCTCAAAGACCTTGATGGCGTACCAGCGGAGATACCGGTCGTCCACCTTGCCCTGAATGGACTCCTCAATGTGGGCAATGGCGTGTTCCACGCTGCCGGTGAACACGTGGGGCAGCTCACCGGACTGGTGGGTCCTGGCCAGCTCCAGGGCCTTTTCCGCAGCGGCCATGCCGCCCTCGCCCTTCAGGGCGCTCATCTCCACCACCTGGCACCCCAGAGCGCTGGCCAGCCGGACCAGGTCGATCTTGTCGCCGTTCTTGCGGACCAGGTCGATCATGTTCACCGCCACCACCACCGGGATGCCCAGCTCGATGAGCTGAGTGGTGAGGTACAGGTTGCGCTCAATGTTGGTGCCGTCCACGATGTTGAGGATGGCGTCGGGCTTTTCATTGACCAGATAGCTCCGGGCCACCACCTCCTCCAGGGTGTAGGGGGAGAGGGAATAAATACCGGGCAGGTCCTGAATGACCACATCCTTGTGGCCCTTCAGCTTGCCCTCCTTCTTCTCCACGGTGACGCCGGGCCAGTTGCCCACATACTGACTGGAGCCGGTCAGGGCGTTGAACAGCGTGGTTTTGCCGCAGTTCGGGTTGCCCGCCAGCGCGATTTTGTACTCCATCTTGTTACTCCCTTTCCATTAGCATATGCTAACTATACTGCCGAAAAACAGGCGGCCTTCGCCGCCGGTGCTCAGACAACACACATCACTGGATTTCAATCATCTCCGCGTCCGCCTTGCGCACGCTCAGTTCGTAGCCCCGTACGTTCAGCTCCATGGGGTCCCCCAGCGGGGCCACCTTCCGCACATGGATGGCCACCCCCTTGGTGATGCCCATGTCCATAATGCGGCGCTTGACGGCGCCCTCGCCGTGAAGCTTGGCGACGGTGACGGTATCGCCCACCTTTGCGTCCCTGAGTGTTCTCATATCCCTGCTCCTCTCAAATCATGATTCGGTTGGCCATGGTCTTGTCCAGGGCAACCCGGCTGTCCTTGACCCGAAGGATCAGGTTGCCGGCGATTTCACTGACCACCGTGACCGTACCGTCCACAACGAATCCCAGCTCCGCCAGATGCAGGCGGATTTCATCCTTCCCGGTGATTTTCCGGATGGTGACCGTCTCACCGGCTTTTGCCATTGTAAGCGGCATCATAAGCGCTCCTCCCGGCTGTTAGGTTCATTCAGAATTTTGATTAGCTTATACTAACCATTGGAACGGATTGAGTTTACATCAGCTAACTTGATTTGTCAAGGGGGTCTGGAAAAAATTCCGTGGTGGGGCGGATCAAAACTCTTTGCCTGTATAGAAGAGGGAATGGGTCAGAATATGTGCGCGGCAGTCCGGGCCGAGGCAGCGCACAGGGGTCCTTGTCAACAAAAACGGAAACTTCGGACATTTGACGAAAAAAGCCGATAATTTTGCCGATTGACAACAAGCCCGGAAGTGCTTATACTCAAAACAATGGCTGAGAACAAAGGCGTTCCGCCCTTCAGGGGATCGGAGCGCCTTTTTTCGACGGAACACAGAGAAAATGATTTTTTGAGGATGAAAGGGGACACGCACCATGACCCACCTTCACACGAAGGAAGACATCATTCGCATTGTCAGGGAGGAGGACATTGAGTTCATCCGCCTCCAGTTTACGGACATCTTCGGCCAGCTGAAAAACGTGGCCATCACCGCTTCCCAGATTGAGAAGGCTGTCAACAACCAGTGCATGTTCGACGGCTCCTCCATCGACGGCTTTGTCCGTATCGACGAGTCCGACCAGTATCTCTACCCCGACCTGCGGACCTTCCGCGTGTTTCCCTGGCGGCCCGGCCACGGCAAGGTGGCCCGGCTCATCTGCGACGTGTACAACACCGACGGCTCTCCCTTTGTGGGCGACCCCCGTGACGTGCTGAAGCGGACCATCAAGAAGGCCCACGATATGGGCTTTGACACCTTTAACGTGGGTCCCGAGGCGGAGTTCTTCCTGTTCCAGACCGACGACGAGGGCAAGCCCACCACCAAGACCAACGACGAGGCCGGCTACTTCGACCTGGGCCCTCTGGACCACGGCGAGTCCACCCGCCGGGAGATCTGCATGGCCCTGGAGCAGATGGACTTTGAGATTGAGGCCAGCCACCATGAGTGCGCCCAGGGCCAGCATGAGATCGACTTCAAGTACGCCGAGGCCCTCCACGCCGCCGACAACATCATGACCTTCAAGCTGGCGGTCAAGACCCTGGCTCAGAAGAACGGCCTCCACGCCACCTTCATGCCCAAGCCCATCTTCGGCGTGGCCGGTTCCGGCATGCACACAAACATGTCCCTGTTCCGGGACGGCAAGAACGTGTTCTACGATCCCAACGACGGGCGGGGCCTGTCCCGTGAGGCGTACAGCTTTATCGCCGGCCTGCTGCGCCACGTGCCCGGCATGGCCGCCATCACCAACCCCCTGGTCAACTCCTACAAGCGGCTGGTGCCCGGCTACGAGGCCCCCTGCTACCTGGCCTGGTCCGCCTCCAACCGCTCCGCCCTCATCCGCATCCCCGCCTCACGTGGCCAGTCCACCCGTGTGGAGCTGCGCTCTCCCGACCCGGCCTGCAACCCCTATCTGGCCTTCGCCGTGTGCCTGGCCGCCGGTCTGGACGGCATCGAGAAGGGCCTGACCCCTCCCGCGGAGATCACCAAGAACATCTACGCCATGGACGAGGAGACCCGGAAGGCCCACGGCATCACCAGCCTGCCCAATTCTCTGGAGGAGGCCATCCGCCTGATGGAGGCGGACACCCTGGTGCTGGACACCCTGGGCGAGCACGTTGCCCACAACTACATCGAGGGCAAGAAAAAAGAGTGGGATGAATATCGCACCCGTGTGTCCTCCTGGGAGCGGGAGAAGTATATTATTAACTACTAAGCAAAACCAAATGACAGCTCCGGCACTGCCGGCAAAACCGGGGGGACGGGGCGGAACAGACGCGCCGTCCCCCCGGCGCATACTCCTCACAGGAAGGAGCAGAGCGGAAGATGGAAAAAATTATCGTGGCCTTTGCCAAGGAGGAGAGCAGCCGGCGCATCCGGGAGATTCTGGAGAGCTCCGGCACCGCCGCCTGCGTGGTCTGCCGCAGCGCCGCCGAGGTCAAGCGGGTGGTGAGCAAGCAGCGCATCTCCGCCGTGGTCTGCGGGTATAAATTCCACGACGAGTCCGCCGAGCACCTGTTTGAGGACCTGCCTCCTGCCTGCGCCATGCTGATGATAGCGGCCCAGAGCATGCTGGAGATGTGCGAGAGCGACGATATCTTCAAGCTGGCCTCCCCGGTATCCCGTGGGGACCTGATCGCCTCGGTGCGGCTGCTGCTCCAGGTGGGGCACCGGCTGGAGAAAATGACCCGGCCCCGCCGCAGCGAGGAGGAAAAGGCGGTGGTGGAGCAGGCCAAGGCCGTTTTGATGTCCAGCCGGGGCATCTCGGAGGAGGAGGCCCACCGCTACCTCCAGAAGCGGAGCATGGACAGCGGCTCCAGATTGCTGGACACCGCCCGGCAGGTTCTCAGCGAGGACTGCGGCGCATAGGGATAAGGGGAACGGCCCCGCTCCGGGGGACATCCCCCGCAGGGTGTCCCGCCGGAAATCCGGCGGGGCGGCGGGGGAGAGAGCCATGCGCTTTACTAAAATGCAGGGTCTGGGCAATGATTATGTGTATCTTAACTGTACCGGCGGCTTGCCGGACAATCTGCCTGAACTGGCGGTCCGGCTGTCCGACCGCCACTTCGGCGTGGGCGCGGACGGGCTGATCTGCATCTGCCCGTCGGAGCGGGCGGACTTCGGCATGCGGATTTTCAATGCCGACGGATCGGAAGGGGCCATGTGCGGCAACGGCATCCGCTGCCTGGGCAAGTATGTGTATGACAAGGGGCTGACCAGAAAGACCTCCCTTCTGACGGTGGAGACCGCCTCCGGGGTGCGCTACCTGGAGCTGTTCCTCCGGGACGGGCTGGTGCAGTCGGTGCTGGTGGACATGGGGCGGCCGGAGCTGTCGCCGCCGGTGAAGCTGATGGCGGCGGGGAGAACATGGCAGGCCGTCCCTGTGTCGGTGGGCAACCCCCACGCGGTGGTGTTCTGCGGCGGGGTGGACGCTCTGAATCTGGCGGAGCTTGGCCCCGCATTGGAGCGCCACCCTGCCTTTCCCGACCGGGTGAACGTGGAGTTCGCCCAGAGCGACGACCGGGGCGGCCTGAAGGTGCGTGTATGGGAGCGGGGAAGCGGCGAGACCCTGGCCTGCGGTACGGGCGCCTGCGCCGCCCTGACCGCCGCCGCCCGTGCCGGACTGGTGTCCAGGCATACCACGGTCCATCTGCCCGGCGGCGAGCTGGAGGTTCGCTGGGCTGAGGAGAACGGCCATCTCTACATGACCGGCCCGGCAGTGACGGTGTTTGAAGGAGAAATTTCCCTGGAAAACGAAAATTACCGTTGTGTCCGGGAGAAAAACGCGGTACAATAGTGCCTGCTAAGCCACTGTAATGCGTTACAGCAGAAAATTTCCGCCCAGGTCCCCGGGGCGGAGCAGATACGGAGGATGCATATGACCACCATTAACCGCAATTACCTCAAGCTGCCCGGCAGCTACCTGTTTTCCGAGATCGCCCGCCGGGTGTCGGTGTACGCCGACGCCAACCCGGACAAGAAGCTTATCCGTCTGGGCATCGGCGACGTGACCCGTCCCCTGGTGCCCGCCGTCACCGCCGCCATGCACGCGGCTGTGGACGAGATGGCCACCGCCGAGGGCTTCCACGGCTACGGCCCTGAGCAGGGCTACGACTTCCTCCGGGAGGCCATTGCCGCCCACGACTACCACGCCCGGGGCGTGGAGATTGACCCCTCCGAGATTTTCGTCTCCGACGGCGCCAAGAGCGACTGCGGCAACATCGGCGACATCTTCGGCACTGACAACGTGGTTGCGGTGTGCGACCCGGTGTACCCCGTCTATGTGGACACCAACGCCATGGCCGGCCGTGCCGGTGACTTCAGCGAAGAGACCGGCAAGTGGAACCGTCTGGTCTACATGCCCTGCGTGGCGGAGAACGGTTTTGCACCCGCCATCCCCGAGGAGAAGGCCGACCTGGTCTACCTCTGCTTCCCCAACAACCCCACCGGCGCTGTGGCCACCCGTGCTCAGCTCCAGGCCTGGGTGGACTGGGCCAACGCCAACGGCAGCGTGATCCTCTTCGACTCCGCCTACGAGGCCTTCATTTCCGACCCGGAGATCCCCCACACCATCTTTGAGATTCCCGGCGCCAAGACCTGCGCCATCGAGTTCCGCTCCTTCTCCAAGACCGCCGGCTTCACCGGCACCCGCTGCGCCTACACCGTGGTGCCCAAGGCCCTGGAGCGGGACGGCGCCAGCCTGAACGCCCTGTGGAACCGCCGCCAGTGCACCAAGTTCAACGGCGTGCCCTATGTGGTCCAGCGGGGCGCCGCGGCCATCTACACCCCCGAGGGCCACGCCCAGGTCATGGAGAACATCGCCTTCTACAAGCGCAACGCCAAGGTCATCTTTGACGGCCTGAAGGCTGCCGGTCTCACCGTGTCCGGCGGCGAGAACTCCCCCTACGTCTGGGCCAAGACCCCCGACGGCATGGGTTCCTGGGAGTTCTTCGACAAGCTGCTCCACCAGGCCAACGTGGTCACCACCCCCGGCGCCGGCTTCGGCCCCAGCGGCGAGGGCTATATCCGACTGACCGCCTTCGGCGGCGCGGACGCCACCGTGGAGGCTGTGGAGCGCATCTGCAAGGTGCTCTGATCAGATAAAAAGGGAGGACGGCGCAGTTTCTGCGCCGTCCTCTTTTTGCAAGAAAATCCCCCGGACCGCAGGTCCGGGGGATTTTCTGTGTTCAGATGCCCTTGTTCTGGGGAATATCGGGCAGGGAGTCAAAGCCCTTCTGAAGGTCGGCGTCGGTGGGCACATAGTCGGTCATTTTGCCGCTGAGGTAGTTCTCATAGGCGGTCATATCGAAGTAGCCGGTGCCGGTGAGACCGAAGAGAATGGTTTTGGCCTCGCCGGTCTCCTTGCACTTGAGGGCCTCGTCGATGGCGCCCTTGATGGCGTGGGAGGACTCAGGGGCAGGGAGGATGGTCTCGTGCTTGGCGAAGAATACGGCGGCCTCAAAGACCTGGGTCTGCTGGTAGCTCACCGCCTCCATGTACCCGTCGTGGTAGAGCTTGGAGAGCACGGGGCTCATGCCGTGATAGCGCAGGCCGCCTGCGTGGTTGGGGGCGGGGATGAAGCCGCTGCCCAGGGTGTACATCCGGGCCAGGGGGGTGACCTTGCCGGTGTCGCAGAAGTCGTAGGCGTATTTACCACGGGTGAGGGAGGGACAGGAGGCCGGTTCCACCGCCACAATGCGGGGGTTCTTCAAGCCTTTGATTTTGTCGGCCACAAAGGGGGCGATGAGGCCGCCCAGATTGGAGCCGCCGCCGGCACAGCCCACCACGATGTCGGGATACTCGCCCAGCTGCTCCATGGCCTGCTTGCACTCCAGACCGATGATAGACTGGTGGAGGAGCACCTGGTTGAGCACGCTGCCCAGCACGTAACGCTTGTCGCCGCCGGTGACAGCGGCCTCCACCGCCTCGGAGATGGCGCAGCCCAGAGATCCGGTGGTACCCGGGTTTTCGGCCAGGATTTTTCGGCCAACCTCCGTGAGCATGGAGGGGGACGGGGTAACGTTGGCGCCGAATACGTTCATCATTGCCTTGCGGAAGGGTTTTTGCTCATAGGAGCACTTGACCATGTACACGTCGCAGGACAGGTCGAAGTAGGCGCAGGCCACGCTGAGAGCGGTGCCCCACTGTCCGGCGCCCGTCTCGGTGGTGACGCCGGACAGTCCCTGCATCTTGGCGTAGTAGGCCTGGGGCACAGCGGAGTTGAGCTTGTGGGAGCCAGAGGTGTTGTTGCCCTCGTACTTGTAGTAGATTTTTGCGGGGGTGCCCAGGGCCTTCTCCAGGTCGTAGGCCCGGATGATGGGAGAGGGGCGGTACATCTTGTAGATGTCCAGCACCGGCTCGGGGATGTCGATATACTCGTGGGTGCAGTCCAGCTCCTGCTTGGCCAGCTCCTCACAGAAGATGGGAGCCAGGTCGGCCTCGGTGACGGGCTGGAGGGTACCGGGGTGGAGCATGGGGTCGGGCTGCTCCTTCATGACAGAGCGCAGGTTGAACCATTTCTGAGGCATCTGGTCTTCGGTGAGGTACAGCTTGTGGGGAATCTTTGTCATGGTAATCGCTCCTTCTCAATGTTTTTTGCTGGGACTGTTCTGGGAGAAGGCAACAAAAAAGACCCTCGTCCCAGAACTTGTGTTCTCTGGGACAAAGGCCGAAGACCTCTGCGGTACCACCCGGATTGACATACGGTGTGCCGTATGCCCGCTCACTTTCCCGCGTCCAGAAACGCAGGCTCCCCTGATAACGGGTGGAGTCCCCGTCGCGCTACTGAGGCCGCGGCCCGTTCGCTGTGCCCTCGGAAGTCCATTCACCCGGCGTCCACCTGCCGCGATCCCACCATCCGCGGCTCTCTGGGAGGCTTTCCCTCCGGGCTACTCCTCTTCGTCATCGGTTTATCGATTTGATTTGCTAAATTATAAGCACAGAACTGGACAAATGTCAAGTATAAAAACACTGGCGGGCGGAGAAATTTTCCGCCCGCCAGTGCGTATGTCAGTTGTCGGTAGTATGCTGCCGGACCGGAACCGCCGCGCCGGCCAGATGCCGGATGGTGAGGGCGGCGGCCAGGAGCAGGTCGAACAGGCCGATTATCACCACAAAGAGGAATGTATCAGACCATTCGCGATAAAAGGGGGCCAGCTTGAACCAGAAGTCGAAGCAGCCCAGCACCAGGCCGGGGATGGCCAGATTGGCCAGACCGCACACCACGCTGCGCAGGTCCCGGCGGCGGACCATCCAGAACAGGTTGAGCAGGGCGCAGACCCCGATGCCGCCGAAAATAGTGGGGGCCACGCCGGGCAGGCCGTACTGGAGGCCGGATACCAGGTAGTTGAGATAGTCGTAGCTGCCGGGCTGGGGGGTATCCTCCCCCAGGTCAGGCAGGGGCGGCCGCTGGTACAGTCCCTGCTCCACCGCGTCCCACAGGAAGCGGATCAGCAGGAGGGCGGCAATTGCGGTCACGGCGGCAGTCAGCAGGGTGACGGCCATCTCCAGCCTGTCCGGCCGGTCGGGCCGCCGGTCGCCCCACCGGCGGATGGCCAGGTTGGCGGCAGCCAGCACGCAGGCGGCCACGATGGAGAGGTTGATGGTGCTGGATTTGAGGACCATCAGGTTTTCACCATGGGAGTTGAACACGCTGCTGCCCGCCATGGCGTCCAATGTCAGGCTGGACAGCAGGAACAGCGCGGTGAGGGCGAAAAGCAGAATATAGGGGGAGAGGGTGCGGCTGTCGGTGAGGCCGGACATGGCGTGGTACTGCCGCCGGGAGGCGGAGAACTGTCCGGAGGCCAGGAAGAGGAGCACCGCGCCGCCGATGCCCAGCAGGGCGGCGGCTCCGGGGGCCAGCCAGGGGAAGAGGACGCCCTCGCTGAGGCTGTTGCCGGAGAAGGCGTACTTGACCACAAAGGCCAGCACCGCCAGCAGCCAGGCCAGCAGGGCGCTGCGGGCCGCCTTCTCCCAGACGTTGTCCATCAGGAGCGGATAGAGGGCTTGCTCGGGGATGCGGACGGGCTCAGGGGCTTCCGTGGGGGTGTGAGGCTGGCGCTCGCCAGCCATCAGCTCGTCGGCGGTGACGCCCAGGGTGGCGCCCAGAGCGGGGAACAGGGTAATTTCAGGGTAACTCTCGCCACGCTCCCATTTGCTGACGGCCTTATCGCTGATGCCCAGCAGAGAGGCCAGCTCTTTTTGGGTCATGCCTTTTTCCCGGCGGAGGGAAGCGATGAAACTGCCGGTTCGGATGCTGTCCATATGTGGCACCTCCTTCTTTCTGTCTCCAGCATAGCCGAGCGGGGCATATTTGGCAACCGCTTTGTGGTGGGAGGCGGTAAACCAGCGGTAGAATCCCTGCATTTCCAAGGGTTTGCGGGTTTAAAAGAGAACAGAAAACACGAAAAAAGAAAAAATAATGTCCTTCTTAATAATTCCTTGAATTTTGTCTGATAAGCTGGGAGACATCCAAGAGGAGAGAGAAGGTAGATTCCATGAGCAGCTATCTGGAGGCAATCCGGCAGGCGGCCATTCTGTTCCCCATTCTGGCGGTGCTGTTCACCGTCCCCTATATCGCGTTCAACTACCACAAGTACGGCTCCGTACTCAGCATGCGCATCCTGGTGGTGTACTCCTTTGTGCTGTACCTCCTGTGTGTGTACTGCCTGGTGATTCTGCCCCTGCCCAGCAGCGAGGCGGCGTCCACGCTCCACGGACACGAGGCCCAGCTGATCCCCTTTGCCTTTGTGGGGGACATCATGCGAACCTCCCACGTTGTCTGGAACCGGCCGGAGACCTGGGTTTCCCTCTTCACCTGCGGCGCCTTTCTGACCACTGCGTTCAACCTCCTGATGACCATGCCCTTTGGCATGTATCTGCGGTACTACTTCCGGTGCAGCTGGAAAAAGACGCTGGTTCTCGCGGCGCTGCTGTCCCTGTTTTTTGAGCTGACGCAGCTCAGCGGACTGTACTTCATCTACCCGGGCAGCTACCGCATGTTTGACGTGGACGACCTGATGGTCAACACCTGCGGCAGCATGATTGGCTATCTGATTGCCGGGCTGGCGGCCAGGGTACTCCCCACCCGGGAGAGAATGGACCAGGTGAGCTTTGCCCGAGGGCGGCGGGTGTCCTTCCTGCGGCGGCTGGTGGCGCTGCTGTATGACGGCATTGTGCTGGCGCTGGCTGTGGTGGTGCTGAATCTGGCGTCCACGGCGTTTCACTGGCAGGTGCATCTGCCTGAACCGGCGGTGCAGGGGCTTGTGCTGGCCTATTTTGCCCTTTGCCCCCTGCTGCTGGGCGGGAGCACGGTGGGACACCGCCTGACCCGGCTGAAGCTGGCCACAGCGGAAGGGCAGCGGCCCAGGTGGTACCAGTACCTGCTGCGTTACGGCATTCTGCTGGCCGTGGGGCGCTGGAGCCTCCCAGTGGTCCGCTGCCTGCTGGACTGGCTGGAGGCTCACGGGCTGATGCCGGAGCTGGCCGGCCTGGCTGTGGGCGGCGCTGTTGTGGTGGGGTATCTGGTGTTTATGTTCCTGGCCCTGACCCAGGTGATGGGCGGCAAGCCGGCGTTTTACGAGCGCTGGTCCGGGACACGCCTTGTGAGTACCGTGACGGAGGGGGAGGAGCCCTCCGAAACATAAAAAACGGCGGCAGCGCATGAAAAGTGCGCTGCCGCCGTTGCGGTCTGTTATTCGGTTACAACCTCGCCGGTGAGCACCTGATGGGTGTCCACGGTGAGCTCGCCGTTCTGACAGTCCACGGTGATGGTGTCGCCGGGGGAGACCTGGTCGGCAATGATCTTGCGGCTGATGAGGGTCTCCACCGTGTGCTGCACGAAGCGGCGCAGGGGACGGGCACCGTAGATGGGGTCGTAGGAGCTGTCGATGACGAAGTCCTTGGCGGCCTGGGTCAGCTCCACGGTGAGCTGCTTGTCGGCCAGGCGGCGGTTCAGGTCGGCCACCAGCAGGTCGATGATGTGGGTGACGTTGCTCTTGGTCAGAGGTTTGTAGAACACGATCTCGTCCAGCCGGTTGAGGAACTCGGGCCGGAAGGAGTGCTTGAGCAGGTCGTTGACCTGGTCACGGGCGGTCTGGCTGATCTCGCCGTCGGCATCAATGCCGTCCAGCAGGAACTGGCTGCCCAGGTTGGAGGTGAGGATGATGATGGTGTTCTTGAAGTCCACGGTGCGGCCCTGGCTGTCGGTGATGCGGCCGTCGTCCAGCACCTGAAGGAGCACGTTGAACACATCGGGATGGGCCTTTTCCACCTCGTCGAAGAGGACCACGGAGTAGGGGTGGCGGCGGACGGCCTCGGTGAGCTGGCCGCCCTCCTCATAGCCCACGTATCCCGGAGGGGCACCGATGAGGCGGGAGACCGAGAACTTCTCCATATACTCGCTCATGTCGATGCGGACCAGGTTCTTCTCGCTGTCGAACAGGGCCTCGGCCAGGGTCTTGGCCAGCTCGGTCTTGCCCACGCCGGTGGGGCCCAGGAACAGGAAGGAGCCGATGGGCTTGTTGGGGTCGGCGATGCCGGCACGGCTGCGGAGGATGGCCTCGGACACCAGGCGCACAGCCTCGTCCTGACCGATGACCCGCTTGTGGAGAATGTCCTCCAGGTGGAGCAGCTTCTCCCGCTCGCCCTCCATCAGCTTGGCCACGGGGATACCGGTCCAGCGCTCGATGATGCGGGCGATCTCCTCCTCGGTGACCTTGTCACGCAGGAGGGAGTTCTCCTTGCCCTGCTGGGCCAGGGCCTCCTCGGCCTCCAGCTGCTTGCGCAGCTCGGGGATGCGGCCGTACTGCAGCTCGGCGGCCTTGTTCAGGTCGTAGGTCCGCTGGGCCTTCTCCAGTTCGGCGTTGGCCTTCTCCAGCTCCTCACGGAGCTTCTGGACCTTGCCGATGGCGTTCTTCTCGTTCTCCCACTGGGCCTTCCGGGCCTTGAAGTCCTCCCGCATGTCGGAGAGCTCCTTCTGGATCTCGGCCAGGTGCTCCAGGGAGATCTTGTCGGTCTCCTTCTTCAGGGCGGCCTCCTCGATCTCGTGCTGGGTGATCTTGCGCTGGATGATGTCCAGCTCGGTGGGCATGGAGTCGATCTCGGTGCGGATCATGGCGCAGGCCTCGTCGATGAGGTCGATGGCCTTGTCGGGCAGGAACCGGTCGGTGATATAGCGGTTGGACAGGGTGGCGGCGGCGATGATGGCGCTGTCGGTGATTTTCACGCCGTGGTACACCTCATACCGCTCCTTCAGGCCGCGGAGGATGGCGATGGTGTCCTCCACAGTGGGCTCGTTGACCAGCACGGGCTGGAAACGGCGCTCCAGAGCGGCGTCCTTCTCGATGTACTGGCGGTACTCGTTGAGGGTGGTGGCGCCGATGCAGTGGAGTTCGCCACGGGCCAGCAGGGGCTTGAGCAGGTTGCCGGCGTCCATGGCACCCTCGGTCTTGCCGGCGCCCACGATGGTGTGCAGCTCATCGATGAAGAGGATGATCTTGCCCTCGCTCTTCTTCACCTCGTTGAGGACGGCCTTCAGCCGCTCCTCAAACTCGCCCCGGTACTTGGCGCCGGCAATCAGGGCGCCCATGTCCAGGGCGAAGATGGTCTTGTCCTTCAGGCTGCCGGGCACGTCGCCCTTGACGATACGCTGGGCCAGACCCTCGGCGATGGCGGTTTTGCCCACGCCGGGCTCGCCGATGAGGACGGGGTTGTTCTTGGTCTTGCGGCTGAGGATACGGATCACGTTGCGGATCTCGTCGTCACGGCCGATGACCGGGTCCAGCTTGTTCTGGCGGGCACGCTCCACCAGGTCGGAGCCGTACTTCTTCAGGGCGTCGTAGGTCTCCTCGGGGTTGTCGCTGGTGACCCGCTGGTTGCCCCGGATGGAGGACAGGGCCTGGAGGATACCCTCTCTGGTGACACGGTAGGTCTGGAAGAGGTGCTTCAGGCTGCTGTTGGCGCAGTCCACCAGAGCCAGCAGCAGGTGCTCCACGGAGATGAACTCGTCCTTCATGGACTCGGCAATGGACTCAGCGGTGTTGAGGGTCTTGTCCACGTCCTGGGCCACGTAGATCTTGCCCTGCTCACGGCCGGAGCCGGACACACGGGGCAGCTTCTGCACCTCGTTCTTCACGGCGGCGGCAAAGGAGGGCACGGTCAGACCCATCTTGGCCAGCAGCTGGGGAATCAGGCCGTTTTCGGTCTCCAGCAGGGCCAGCAGCAGGTGGGCCTGCTCAATCTGCTGGTTGCCGTATTCGGTGGCCACGGCCTGGGCCTCCTGGATGGCCTCCAGGGATTTCTGCGTATACTTGTTGGCGTTCATATGGTAAGTCACATCCTCTCAGGGTGTAAAACAGATTCTGAATTGGGGCGGGGGAGGGGGAAATTCCCATCCCGCCAATAATCTACTATCTTTTGGACGGAAAGTCCATACCTTTTTTCTAGGAATAATGAAAAGGGAAAGGGAGCCGGTCAGCCAAGGCTGACCGGCTCCCGCAGCGTTCCCTTACTCGATGGCGATTCTGCGCGCCTCGGGGACCACGGGCTGGGCCTTGGGCAGGTTCAGCTCCAGCACCCCGTTGTTGTAGGCGGCGGTGATGCCGGCCTCGTCGATGCCGGTGATGTCAAAGGAACGGGAGAAGGAACCGTAGCGGCGCTCACGGCGCAGGTAGGTGCCCTTCTCATCCTTCTGGTCGCTGCTCTCCTTGTGCTCGGCGGTGATGGTGAGGATGCCGTCCTTCACGTCCAGGGAGATGTCCTCCTTGTTGAAGCCGGGAAGCTCGGCCTCCAGCACGTACTTGTCGTTGACCTCGCGGATGTCGGTGCGGAAGGCGGGCAGGGAGGTGTTGCTGCTGCGGAAGAAGTCACGGGCGAAATTATCGAATGTATCGAACATGTTGTCGTTGCTGCGCTCAAAAGGAAGCATACCAAACATAGAAATCTCTCCTTTGGATTTGGACTTAAAATTCTGTTTTTGGGAACCGTGGGACTCTGGCAGTCGAACTATCACTCTGCTAATCACAGTGATCACGCATGTTGCAAATCCCCTTTCAGAGGGGTGAACGCTGTTCTGTTCAACCTCTCTATCTCTTTTTCTGGACTTAGTATACTTCCGGACTGTGAACAAATATACAATAAATTATGTCTAAATTGTAAACGTTAGCACTCAAGAAAATAGAGTGCTAAAAATGAAGCCAAAATAGCAGAGGGGTGCCGGAGAGAAAAAAGATGGCGCAAGAGGGGAGAAAATAATAGGGAATTACCCCCTTTACGGCGGGAAAAGGATCGGCTATAATGGGCCGGAGTGAGTCTGCCTGACAGACAAAAAGGAGAGAGATAGTGTGCGACATAAGAACGATTTGGGGAAGGATCCCATTGGTCCCCTGATCCTTCGTCTGGCCATCCCCACCATGCTGGCCCAGCTGGTCAGCGTGCTGTACAGCATCGTGGACCGGATGTACATCGGCAATATTCCCGATATCGGCACCGTGGCCCTGGCGGGCGTAGGCGTATGCGGGCCCATTGTGACCCTGCTGTCCTCATTCGCCACCCTGGTGGGTCTGGGCGGCGCGCCCAACCTGGCCATGCGCATGGGGGAGGGCAACCGGGATGAGGCCCAGCGGGTACTCAACAACGGCTTTCTCATGCTGCTGGTGCTCTCGGGGGTACTTACAGCCCTGTTCCTGCTGCTGCGGGAGCCGCTGCTTATGTGCTTCGGCGCCAGCGAGGCCACCTTTCCCTACGCCAACACCTATCTGACCATCTATACCGCCGGAACCTTCTTCGCCCTCATGGCTACGGGTATGAACAGCTTCCTCATCTGCCAGGGCCGTTCCGGGCTGGGCATGGCCACTGTCCTGGTGGGCGCGGTGATGAATATCGTCCTGGACCCCATCTTTATCTATCTGCTGGGCCTGGACGTGGCGGGCGCCGCCATCGCCACCGTCATCTCCCAGATGTGCTCCTGTGTCCTGGTGCTTCTCCTCCTGCGGCGGAAGTCCATGCCGGTGCGGCTGGGCTGGGGCGGCTTCCAGTGGCGTGTGGTGGGGCGCATCGCCAGCTTCGGCCTGACCCCCTTCCTGATCATCGCCACCGACAGCGTGCTCCTCATTGTCCTCAACGCCATGCTCCAGCGGTACGGCGGACCGGGTGAGGGCGATATCCTGGTCACCTGCGCCACCATTGTCCAGAGCTACATGTGCATCATCACCATGCCCATGGGCGGCATCACCGGCGGCTGCCAGAGCGTGGTCAGCTTCAACTACGGTGCCGGGCAGCCCGACCGGATTAAGAAGGCCATCCGGTGCATCTGCGGCCTGTGCCTGGCCTTCACCACCCTGATGACCGTCTTTACCTACACCCTCTCGCCCCTGTTTGTCCGCCTCTTCACCGCCGACGCCGCTCTGATGGCCCGGACGGTGGCCTATATTAAGGTGTACACCTTCGGCATCATCCCTCTGGCGGTGCAGTACACCCTGGTGGACGAGACCACCGCCATGGGCCACCTGCGGCTGGCCCTGTTCTGTTCCCTGTTCCGCAAGGCCACCTTCCTCACCGGGACAGTGCTCTTCCCCATCCTGCTGACCGCTGACGCGGCCTTCTACGCCGAGCCGGTGTGTGACGTGTTCTGCGCCATTGTGACCACCGTGCTGTTCCTGCTGTTCTTCCCCAAAATGATTGCCGGAAGAATGGAGGATCTGCGCCGTCTGCGGGGAGCCAAAGCCGACGGTTGATTTTAATACTGAAATGTGTTAAAATATGCAGCAAATCCGGTCGCGAAATTTTCCAGTGTGCCCGGAGACGGGCACGAAGGAAACGTTGCGATTCAGGAATGGGGGACGAGCGCAGTGGAAGACACGGAGCGCGGACGCGAGGAACTGCTGGACTATCTGGCGGACAGGAGCGGCTGCGCATATCTCTCTGATTTGCGCCTTCCGTCCGTGGCCGACAGGCTGGGACAGGTGCTCCGGGGTGCGCCCCGGGGCGTGTGGGCCCCTGAGGCATGGCAGGAGGCTGCCAGCTATATTACCGGCGAAGGCAGCGGCGCCGGCGAGGCAGAGGCACGGGATATTCTGCTCGCCTGGTGCAGAGACTGCGGGAGCCGGTATGGCAAGCATTGAGAAAAGAAAATGAAAACAGCGTTCTGAATCGGTTGTACCGGTTCGGAACGCTGTTTTGCTGTATGGGGAAAAATCAGCCCAGAAAAGAGGGGTAGAACTGGCGCTTGCCCTGGGGAAGCAGGACGGTAAAGACCGTGCCCTCCGCCTCGCTGCTGGTGACGGATATCTGACCCCGGTGGGACTGGACAATGGCCTTGGCGATGGCCAGGCCCAGACCGTAGCCGCCGGCCTCACGGGTGCGGGCGCTGTCGGAGCGGTAGAAGCGTTCAAAAAGGTGCTCCAGGTGCTCCGGCGGGATGGCCGGTCCGGTGTTGCGCACGGTGAGCTTCAGACGGTCGGAGGGGCGGCTGAGGGTCACCGACACGGTGCCGTCGGTTCCGGCGTACTTGCAGGCGTTGTCCAGCAGAATGTACACCAGACGCCTTAGCTGGCCCTCGTCGCCGCTGACGTACAGCCCAGGGCGGATGTCGCTCTCCAGGTTGACGCCAGCCTCAAAGGCCACCGACTCAAAGGGCAGCAGACAGCCTTCGGTCAGCTCGCTCATGTCCACCGGCAGCCGGGTGGTGGGCAGACGGGCGGCGTCGCTCTTGGCCAGAAAGAGCATGTCCTCCACCAGGCCTTTCATCCGCCTGGCCTCCTCCTGGATGTACTCAATCCATTTGGCCTGGGCGGCCACTGTGTCCTCCTTGTGAGAGAGGAGGATGCCGGAATTGGCCAGGATGACGGTGAGAGGGGTCTTCAGCTCGTGGGAGGCGTCGGCCACAAACTGGCGCTGCTGCTCCCAGGCCTTGGCCACCGGCCGGGTGGCCAGCTTGGAGAGAAACAGGCTGATGAGGAAGAAGCCCAGCAGTGCCCCAATGCCCACCAGCAGGGAGGTGAGGAGCAGGCCTTGGAGGTTCTGCCGCTCCCAGCTCCGGTCGGCGAAGGCGATGCGGGTCTCGCCTTCCCGGTTGGTCTCTACCAGGTAACGCAGCCCCAGCTTGTTCAGGATGCCCTCCCGGGTGCCGGATTCCAGAGCCTGGGAGACAGCCTCCTCCAGCACTTCGTCAGACACGGACACGCTCGCCTGGGAGTAGACGGCTTCCACCTGTCCATCCTCCGTCAGGGAGACACAGAAGACGGGGATCATCATCACCTGCTGGACGGAGCCGCCGCCCTTGTCCGCCCACTTGTCCGGAATCATGTCGCTGGAGGGGGAGAACTCAAAGCGGGGAGGGTCCCGGTCATCGCTCCACTCCAGGGACATGCGCATAGCGGTCATACTCTGGCCGGCCAGGCGCTGGGAGGTGGAGCCCATCAGCGCGGCGAATACCACGAGGAGCACCAGGCTGACCAGAACCATATTGGTGAGGATAAATTTTATTCTCAGCTTGCGGATCAAAATCCCATCACGCTCCCGGCGGCGAAGGACAGCCGCTCCGATTCAGTATCTGTCATGCGGCCGGGTACTCCAGGAAGTACCCCACCTTCCGCATGGTGCGAATCTGGACCACGGAGTCCAGGAAGGCCAGCTTCTTCCGCAGGAAGGACACGTAGACCTCCACGTTGTTGTCCTCAGCGTCGGACTCCAGGCCCCACACACGGGTGATGATGTCGTCCTTGGGCACCACGGCGCTGGAGTTGGCCAGCAGCAGCTTCATCACCTCAAACTCCTTAAAGCCCAGCCGCACCGACTTCTCCCCACGGCTCAGGCTGCGGGTGGACAGGGTCAGGGTCAGGTCGGCCACCGACATGGTCTCGCCCAGCACCTCGCCCTGGCGGCGGGTGAGGGCGCGGATGCGGGCCATCAGCTCCTCCGGGTCAAAGGGCTTGGTCATGTAGTCGTCCGCACCGCAGTCCAGCCCGGTGACCTTGTCGGCCGTCTCGTCCTTGGCGGTGAGCATGAGGACCGGGGTGGAGTTGTGGGCGGAGCGGAGCCGCCGCACCACTTCAAAGCCGTTGAGACCGGGGAGCATCACATCCAGCACGATGACGTCGTACTGACTGGTGAGGGCGTAGTCCAGGCCATCGGAGCCAGTGTACACCACATCGGTCTGATAGCGCTGCTCGGCCATAATCTGGGAGAGCGCCTCGGCCAGACGCACCTCGTCCTCAACAATTAAAATCCGCATAGGGGTCACACCTTTCTCTTGCCGGGAACTGCACAGGCCCCGGCAGACTCTGTATTCAGGCACATTGTAAGGCGGGAACCTTTAGATTACCTGAAATTATATCAGGGACGAAGGAAAAATCCAGTTTTGAACAAAACGTTTACAGAGTGTTCATATTTCCAACTTGGAAGTTTCAGAGCGATTTCAGCTTTTCCCCGTATACTTGCACCTGTCAAAAATTTGCTGCAGGGAGGAATAAAGTGTGCAGCTTCTGAAACAGCGGCCTGCCGTGGAGAGCGGCGGGGACAGCGGGGAAAAGCCCCGGAAAAAAGGCCGGTTTCCCATCCGGCGGGTGGTGGCCCTGGTCGTGGTGGTAGGTGTGGTAGCCGCCGCGGCAGTGGGGGCCAGAGCTCTTTTTTTCACGGAGGAGGAGCAGGTGGCACTGACCGAGACGACCACCTACGGCACCCTGTCCACTGCCATTGAGGGCAACGCCACAACCATGCCCAACGACAGCGTCACCGTGACCACCGCCTCTACGGCGGAGATTCTGGAGGTGTATGTCTCGGCGGGTGACACCGTGGAGGCGGGCGACCTGCTCTACGTCCAGGATGACGCCCAGCTGGACGAGGAAATTGAGACCTATCAGGACGAGATTGCCGAGCTGGAGGAGGAGCTGGACGGCTATTACGACCAGCTCTCCGACCTTCAGGAGAGCCTGTCCGCCCTGACCGTCACCGCCCCCTTTGCCGGACGCCTCACGGAAGTGGACGCCGAGGAGGGCGACAGCGTCCAGAACGGCGGCAAGCTGGCTGTTCTGGTGGACGACAGCCGGATGACCCTCACCCAGTATTTCAGCTACGCCTACGCCGACCAGGTCTATGTGGGCATGAGCGCCGGCGTGTCGGTGGCGTCTCTGATGCTGAACCTGGAGGGCACGGTGACCGATGTCCAGATGGTGGAGCGGCTCACCGCCGAGGGCACCAGATGCTTTGCCGTCACTGTGACAGTGAACAATCCGGGCGCCCTCACCGAGGGGATGACCGGCGCAGGCTATCTCATTGCCGACAGCGGCGAAAAGATTTACCCCGCTGTGGAGGGCAGCCTGGAGTACGCCGACCAGGAGACCATCCAGGCCCAGGTGGCCGGCGAGATCACCTACGCCGACGCGGTGCCCTATCAGACGGTGTCCGCCGGACAGCCCCTGTTCACTGTTGACGGCAGCGACTATGAGGAGCAGCTGGAGACCGTCAACAAGCGCATTACCCAGACCGAGGAGGAAATTACCTCCGCTCAGGAGAAGATCACCGAGGCGGAAGAGTCCCGGTCCGATTACAGCGTGACGGCAGAGATCTCCGGCAAGGTCATCTCGGTGGGCGTCCGGGCGGGGGAGAGCCCCCGGATGGAGGCGACCACCGCTGTGACCATCTACAATATGGACACCATGACCATCACCGCCAACATCGACGAGCTGGACATCGACAAGATTGAGATGGGCATGGACGTGACCATTGTGGCCTCCTCCGGCGAAAAGACCTACCGGGGCACGGTGACGGAGATCAGCTATGAGGCCACCAACTCCAGCGGCGTGGCCTATTTCCCCATCACCATTGAGATCGACTCCGCCGGGGAGCTGTCGGCGGGCGTGAATGTGTCCTACTACATCTCCACCGGCGACGACGAGGAGGGTGTTCTGGTTCCCCTGGCGGCGCTGAAGAGCACCGACGAGGGCACCTGTGTCTTTGTCAAGGCGGACACCCGGCCGGACAACGCCATCGACCTGGAGGACGGCGAGGAGCAGGAGGGCTTCCCCGGCGGCGACTTCTCCGGCGGAGAGTTCCCCGGCGGCGGTCAGATGCCCGACTTCTCCGGTGGCAGCACAAGCGGCGGCGTCATGGGCGGACCCAGAGGCTGAGGCCGGAAAGGAGATACCATGAGTCTGATTCGACTGGACAACGTCTATAAAATCTACAACGAGGGCAGGGATAATCAGGTCAACGCCCTGGACGGGGTCACCCTGGAGATTGACCTGGGGGAGTTTGTGGCTATCATCGGCACCTCCGGCTCGGGCAAGTCCACCATGATGAACATTCTGGGCTGCCTGGACGTACCCACCCGGGGTGAGTACTATCTGGACGGCGTGCCCATCTCCCGGCGGCGGGAGCGGGAGCTGTCCGCCATCCGGTCCCGGCAGATTGGGTTCGTCTTTCAGGGCTATAACCTGATTCCCGCCCTCAGCGTGTGGCAGAACGTGGCGCTGCCCCTGACCTACCAGCACGTCCGGGCGGAAGAACGGCGGAAACGGGCCATGGAGGCTCTGGAGCGGGTGGAGATCGCCCAAAAGGCGGACGCAAAGCCCGGCCAGCTCTCCGGCGGCCAGCAGCAGCGTGTGGCCATCGCCCGTGCCATGGCCACACGGTCCCCCATCCTCATGGCCGACGAGCCCACCGGCGCACTGGACTCCAAGACCGGCGCCCAGGTGCTCGCCCTCATGCGGGAGCTGAACCGGGAGCAGGGCACCACCGTCATCCTCATCACCCATGACAACTCCATTGCGGCCCAGGCCGACCGCACCGTCCGGGTCATGGACGGGAAGATTGTCCACGACAGCCTGTGGGACGGGGTGCTGATTCCCGAGACGGCGGCCTTCCGGGGAGGGCGGGTGGCCGCCCGATGAACGCCATCATTATGGCTCTGGACTCCATCCGGGAGAAGAAGGGCCGCTCCTTTCTCACCATGCTGGGCATCATCATCGGCGTCACCGCCGTGCTGGTGCTGGTGGCGCTGGTGAGCGGGTACAACGCCGACATCACCGCCTACTACGAGAAGCTGGGTGTCAACAAGGTGACGGTGGACCTGACCTGGTACGACACCACACGGGCGGAGGACGTGGGCACCCTGCTCTATGAGTACGGCAACGGGGAACTCTCTGACATGGTCACCGGCGTGTCCCCCAGTCTGAGCACCAGCAAGACCGTCAAGCACGGCGGCAGCACCGCCGAGGGTGTGACGGTCTACTTCGGCAGCGACCAGTTTGCCGCCTGCAACAACTACACCCTGGATACGGGCCGGGACATCCTCAGCTACGACATTGAAAACCGCAGCCAGGTCTGCGTCCTGGGCTCCTATGTGGCGGATACCCTCTTTGAGTACGCCGACCCCATCGGCCAGACCGTCTACCTCAACGGAGACCCCTTCCTGGTGGTGGGTACCTACTACCAGAAGGACGGCGGGGAGGAGGACTCCATGGACAACATGCTGGTGGTGCCCAGCTCCCTGACCCGATCCCTTCTGACCAGCGACTACATCACCAGCTACACCGTCAAGGTGGACACCTCCGACCAGGTGGACACGGTCATTGACAAGCTGGACAGCTACCTGAGCGAGAATATCTCCTCCGGCGTGGGGACCTACACCCTCACCGACGGCAACGCCGCCATGACGGAGAGCACCGAGGAGACCACCTCCATGAGCGTGGTGCTGGGCGGCATCGCGGGCATCGCCCTGCTGGTGGGCGGCATCGGCATCATGAACATCATGCTGGTCACCGTCACCGAGCGCACCCGGGAGATCGGCATCAAAAAGTCCATCGGCGCCCCCAGAAGGGAGATTGTCACCCAGTTCCTGGTGGAGGCCGCCATTCTCAGCGGCCTGGGCGGCCTTATCGGCATCGGACTGGGCTTTGTGCTCTCGGCGGTGCTGGGCAAGCTGATGTACGATTTGATTCTGTTCCCCAATGCCCTCATCACTCTGGGGGCAGCGGGCTTCTCGGTGGTCATCGGCATTGTGTTCGGCATTTATCCGGCCGCAAAGGCCTCCAACCTCCAGCCTGTGGACGCCCTTCGGGCAGAGTGAGACAGAAAGGGAGTATCAACCATGAAAAAACGATTTCTGGCGGCGGTGCTGGCCGCCCTTCTGTGCGCCGGGCTGGTGCCCAGCGCCTCGGCGGCCTTCACCGACGTGACCGACCCGGAGGTGGCCCAGGCGGTGGAGGTCCTCTCCGGACTGGGCATTGTCTCCGGCGACGGCACCGGTGCCTACTATCCCGACAGCGGACTGACCCGGTCCCAGTTCTGCAAGCTGATTGTCCTGACCGAGGGCCACGGGGACAGCGTGGCCTCCTCGGCCTACAAGACCCTGTTCTCCGACGTGCCCGCCAGCCGCTGGGACGCGCCCTATGTGAACCTGGCCTACTCTGAGGGCCTGGTGGCGGGGTACGGCAACGGCACCTTCGGCCCCGATGACGGCGTCACCGTGTCCCAGGCGGTGACCATTGCCCTGCGGCTGCTGGGGTATACCGACGCCGACATCGGCCCCTTCTGGCCGGAGGACTATCTGTCCCGGGCGGAGGAGCTGGGCCTTCTGGAGGGCATCTCCTCCGACGGGAACCATCTGCTGACCCGTGGGGAGGCCGCCGTCCTGCTGTACACCCTTCTCACCATGGATACCACCCAGGGCAGACCCCTCTATGAGGGGCTGGCGTCCCAGACTGTGACCTCCGCCCTTCTGACGGGTGTGGACGTGACCGCCGACGACGGCACCGCCCACACCGTGGAGGTCTGGACGGCCTCCGGCGGCGTGAAGCACTACTCCTATGTCAATGCCCTCTCCGAGGAGCTCATCGGCACCCGGGGCACCCTGCTGCTGAATGAATCCGGCAAGGCGGTGGGCTTCATTCCCGATGAAACCGCCACCCGCACCGTCACCCTGGCCACTGTGGACGGCTCCGGCCTCACCGACGGGGACGGAAACACCTTTGCCATTGCCAACAGCGTCTCCGTGCTGCTGAAGGACGAGACCCTGACCTGGAGCGACAGCTGGTATGACCTGCGTTCGGGGGACACGGTGGTCCTCTGTTACAGCGCCGCGGGCAGCATCGAGGCGCTCTGGGTCAAGGAGCGGGAGACTGCCGCCGGGACGGTGCTCACCGGATGGTACGAAAACGCCAGCCCCAACACTGCGGCCCCTGACACCATTACGGTGCTGGGGGCCCAGCTGTCTGTGGCGGAGGAGGGGCTGGACAGCCTGCGGGACTTCTCCATCGGGGACAAGATCTCCGTCACCCTCAACGGCGACGGGGAGGTAATTGCTGTGGAGGCCGCCTCCTCCGGCGCACCCGTCATGGCGGGTATCCTGACCAGCGGGAACAACAGCACAGTGTCCGTGGCCCTGAGCAGCGGCGTCACCGTGCCCGGTGAGCTGTACTCGGGCAGTGCCTCCGCCCTGAGCGGCTGCCTGGTGCAGGTGACCAGCCCGGCAAAGGGCAAGCTGTCAGTCTCCGCGCTGGGGACCTCCTCCGTTTCCGGCAGCCTGGACGTGGCGGCCGGAACCCTGGAGGAGCTGGCGCTGTCTCCTGACGTGACCATCTATGACCAGGTGGAGGGCAACGGTGTGGTGGAGGTGTCCCTGAGCGACATCCTGGTGGACACGGTGCCCGCATCCTCTATCGCCTACGTGAGCACGGACAGCGCCGGGCAGGTAAATCTGCTGGTGCTGGAGGACGTGACGGGCAGCTGCTACACCTACGGTTTCCTGGAGAAGGGAGAGCAGACCGGCGGCAGCGGCACCATGCAGTACACCAATACCACCGTCACCGTGGACAACGGGGAGAACAATACCGCCTATATTACCGGAATGAGCTTCACCGATGGCGCCGTGGGCGGCGTGGTGGGCACCGGTGAGGGCAAGGTGGCCTCGCTGGTGGTGCTCACCGCTGTGGAGGATCTGACCCGGGCGGACTTTGACGGCAGCGACAGCGTGGCGGGCATCCCCATTGCCTCCGACGTGAAGGTGTACAACGCTGTCACCGAGACCTGGGTCACCCTGTCCCAGGCCAAGGCCTTTACCGACACCTTTACCGCCTACTATGACCGTGAGCCCGAGCAGGGCGGCCAGATCCGGGTGATTGTGGCGGGAGAATAGGCGGACGACGGAAATTTTAATAAAAACTTTATTGCCCTGTCCTGCCATTGGATGGTAGAATATCTTTTACGCGGGTGCGCCTGTTGGGTGTAATCCGGTATCAAAGAAGAAACGGGGTGATTTGATTTTGGATATCATGCAGTGGCTGACCGGCGCGCCTGTGGGCGAATTTGTGTTCACGGTGCTGGTCTCCATGATTCCCATTGTAGAGCTGCGGGGCGCCATTCCCTTTGGCGTGGCAACGCTGGGTCTGCCCTATGGGGTGGCCTTTGTGGCGGCCATCATCGGCAATATGATTCCCGTTCCCTTCATTGTGGTGTACATCCGGCGGATTTTCTTCTGGATGCGCCGCCATCTGCCCCGGCTCAACAGCCTGGTGGACAAGATGGAGAAGAAGGCACACCTGAAGGGACAGAAGGTGACCCGGTACAAGTACCTGGGCCTGATGATTTTCGTGGCCATCCCGCTGCCCGGTACCGGTGCCTGGACGGGCGCCCTGGCGGCGGCCTTCCTGGACATGCCCCTGCGCAAGGCGCTGCCCAGCATCTTCGCCGGCGTGCTGCTGGCTGGGTGCATCATGAGCCTGCTCACCGCCTTCGGTGTCAACCTGTTTTCCTCCGTTCTGGCCTGAACGGGCGGAAAAAACGGCCTTTTCTGCTGAACGCCCCTTACCTCCCGCGCATAGGATATGGCGGAGGTGAGGGGCGTTGTTATTTGTGATTGGCAAAACTGTGCTGGTCTTTCTGGCGGCGGCGGGACTGCTGGCTGTTGGCTGGCTGCTGCTGGGGGCCGCGTTGGCCCCGGTGGGGCGGGGGAGCGTGTACGCCGTGGTGCCCGCCACCGGGGACGGAGAGCGTCTGGAGCAGGACCTGGCGGGGCTGCGCTGGCTGAGAAAGGGAGGCATGGCCCGGTTTACTGTGGTCATCGCCGACTGCGGCCTGAGCGCACAGGGGCGGCGTCTGGCCGAGCTGCTGACCGGTCGGGACAGGAGCGTGATTCTCTGCGCCATAGAGGACCTTCCCGCTTGCCTTGGGGAAGAAAAACAGGTATAGTATAACATATGTACGAATGAGACCGGACAGATAGGGGAAGAGACACCATGGAAGAAGAACAGCTCAACTGTATCGAGGGCACCGTTGAGGCCGTCATCTACCAGAACGAGGAGAACGGCTACACGGTTCTCCGGCTGGACGCGGGGGACCAGGGGGGCATCACCGTGGTGGGGTGCATCCCTGGGGCCGCGCCGGGAGAGAGCATCACCGTCCGGGGCAGCTGGATGCGCCACGCCTCCTACGGCGAGCAGTTCAAGGCCGAGACTGTGGACCGGCGGATGCCTGCCGGCGAGCGGGCCATCTTCGACTATCTGGCCTCAGGGGCGGTGCGGGGCATCGGCGCGGCCACGGCCCGGAAGATTGTGGAGGAGTTCGGCGGCGAGGCCCTCACCGTGCTGGAGGAGCACCCGGAGCAGCTGACCAAAATCCATGGCATCACCCGCAAGCGGGCCCTGGCCATGGGGGAGAACTTCCGCCTTCAGCTGGGCATGCGCCGCCTGCTGGAGTTTCTGGGGGACCACGGTCTGCCCCTCCAGCTGGCCATGCCCCTCTACCGGCGGTACGGGGACCGGACCTTGGAGGTGCTGCGGTCCAACCCCTATCTGCTGGTGGACGAGGAGCTGGGAGTGCGGTTTGACCAGGCCGACGAGCTGGCCCTGGACCAGGGGATGGAGGGAGACGATCCCCAGCGGCTGGAGGCTGGTTTGCTCTTTGAGCTGAGCCACAACCTGAACAACGGCCACACCTTCCTGCCCCGGCGGAAGCTGCTTGCCGCCACCGCCCAGCTGCTGGGCCTGGAGGACCTGGACACCCTGGGGGACGGGCTGGAGGCCCTCATCGAGCGGGGCGAGGTCATCCAGGAGGAGACGGCTGGGGAGGAGGCGGTCTACCTCTTCGACTTGTATGAGGCGGAGTGCTTTGTGGCCCAGCGGCTGGCCGAGATGAGCCGGGAAGAGCTGTTGCCGCCGGAGGACATGGACACGGTGATTGACCGCATCCAGCGTGACCAGGGCATCACCTATGCCCCCCAGCAGCGCTCCGCCGTGGAGCTGGCGGCCCGGTCCCAGGTGATGCTGCTCACCGGCGGCCCGGGTACCGGCAAGACCACCTCTCTCCGGGGGGTGCTGGCTCTCTTCGACCATATGGGGCTGGACACCGCACTGGCCGCCCCCACCGGACGGGCGGCCAAGCGGCTGGGGGAGCTATGCGGCATGGAGGCCTACACCATCCACCGCCTGCTGGAGACCCAGTTCGACCCGGGCACCGGCAAGCTGGTGTTTGCCCACGACGAGTCCGAGCCTTTGAAGGCGGACGCGGTGATTGTGGACGAGACCTCCATGGTGGACGTGACTCTGATGCGGGCGCTGCTGTCCGCCCTGCGGGGGGAGTGCCGCCTGGTGCTGGTAGGGGACCCGGACCAGCTGCCCTCGGTGGGGCCGGGCAACGTGCTCTCCGACCTCATCCGCAGTGGGCGGGTGCCCACGGTGCGGCTGACCGAGATTTTCCGCCAGGCCGCCCAGAGCGCCATCGTCATGAACGCCCACAGCGTCAACCGGGGCGAGCTGCCCGACCTGCACAACAGCGCCGCCAAGGACTTCTTTTTCCTCCGCCGCACCGACCCGGTGCGGGTGGCGGATACCATTGTGGAGCTGTGCAAGACCCGTCTGCCCGAGAAGATGGGTATTCCCGCCGACCAGATTCAGGTGCTCTCGCCTACCCGGCGGCACACCACCGGCACCGCTTCCCTCAACCGGAGCATCCAGGAGGCGGTGAACCCGGCCCAGCCCGGCAAGGCGGAGCGCCGTTTTGGGGAGTATATCTTCCGGGAGGGCGACCGGGTGATGCAGGTGCGCAACAACTACGACATCATGTGGCGGGGCAAGGACAACACCGACACGGGCATGGGTATTTTCAACGGGGACATCGGGGTCATCGTCAAGGTGGACAACCGGGACGAGGTCATCACCGTGGACTTTGAGGGCCGGACGGTGGAGTACACGCCGGACATGCTCATGGAGCTGGAGCCTGCCTATGCCGTCACGGTACATAAGGCCCAGGGCAGCGAGTACCGGGCGGTAATTCTGGCGGCGCTGGACGGAGCGCCCATGCTGCTCACCCGAGGCGTGCTCTACACCGCCATCACCCGGGCAAGAGAGCTGTTCATCGTGGTGGGGGACGAGGGCAAGGTGGCCCAGATGGTGTCCAACAACCGCCAGCAGCGGCGGTATTCCGGCCTGCGTGCCCGGTTGGCCTCTATCGAATAACGGAAATTTTAAGCCGTAAAAATGCCGTAAGAATTAACTAGGAATTTGTGCAAAAGATATGCTTTGTCTACCGGAAGGAGACGAGGCATATGGAAAAGAATCATCTCAGCATTCGGACAGACAAGGCCATCCATGACAAACTCCAGTATATTGCAGCCTATGAAGGCCGCTCTATGAGTGGACAGATTCTGTATCTGATTAACACTTGTATACGAGATTTTGAGAAGGAACATGGGCCTATCCGGCCGGAGGACCTGAAATGAAGGCGGGGCAGATTCTGCTGGACCTGCTGTTTCCGCCCCGGTGCGTGTTCTGCGGCCGGGTGCTGGGCACCGGCGAGCGGGAGATCTGCTCCCAGTGCCAGAGTACCTTGCCCTGGCTCACCGAGGAAGCGGCGGAGCAGACGGGGGAGTTCTTTGACAAGTGCGTCTCGCCTCTGCGCTATGAGAACTTTGTGCGGGACTCCATCCACCGCTACAAGTTCAAGGGCATGAGCCGGTACGCCGGTATCTACGGCATCCTGACGGCCCAGTGCGTCCACGACCATCTGGCGGGGGAGTATGACCTCATCTCCTGGGTGCCCCTGTCGGACAAGCGCAAGAAGGAGCGGGGCTACGACCAGGCCTTTCTGCTGGCCCAGTCGGCAGCGGTGAACCTGAACGACGCGGCGGTGGAGACTCTGCGCAAGCTGCGGGACACCGAGGCACAGTCCGGCCTGGAGCACGACGAGAACCGCCGTGCCAACGTGCTGGGCGCCTACGCCTGCACCGAACCCGAGCTGGTGGCGGGGAAGCGGATTCTCCTCATCGACGACGTGATCACCACCGGCGCAACCATCTCCGAGTGCGCCCGTACCCTGCTGACCGCCGGTGCGGAAAAGGTAGTGTGCGCCACCCTGGCCAGGGCCCGCTCCGGGCGCTGACTGGGCAATTTGACCTAAGGGAGAGAAAAAATTCCAATCCAGCACAGGAAAATGTGAAAAATCTATAAAATTTGGGAAAAGCGTTGAAATGCCACACCTGCCACATTATAATGTAGAGGATTAAGATATGGGTTTTTGGGCCAAACTAAAAGAAATGCTAAAAAAGCTTAGAGGTGCGGGTATGTTCAGTAAAGATATCGGAATCGACCTGGGTACAGCGTCGATCCTCGTTTACGTAAAAGGCAAGGGCGTGGTGCTGCGGGAGCCCTCCGTGGTTGCCATGGACAAGGACACGGGCAAGCTCCTGAAGGTGGGCACCGAGGCGCAGCAGATGCTGGGCCGTACCCCCGGCAATATCGTGGCCATCCGTCCCCTCCGTGAGGGCGTGATCTCCGACTTCGACATGACCGAGCGGATGCTCAAGGAGTTCATCCGCAAGGCTGCCGCCTTCCGGTTCTTCAAGCCCCGTGTGGTCATCTGCGTGCCCTCCGGCATCACCGAGGTGGAGGAGCGCGCCGTAGTGGACGCCGGCATCCAGGCCGGTGCTCGCCGTGTGTTCCTGATTGAGGAGCCTCTGGCCGCCGCCATCGGCGCCGGCATCGACATCACCAAGCCCGACGGCCACATGGTGGTGGACATCGGCGGCGGTACCACCGACGTTGCGGTCATCTCCCTGGGCGGCATCGTGGAGTCCACCTCCATCAAGATCGCCGGCGACCAGTTCGACGAGGCCATCATCAAGTACATCCGCCGCAAGCACAACGTGCTCATCGGCGACCGGACTGCCGAGGAGATCAAGATGCAGATCGGCTGCGTGTTCCCCCGGCCTGAAGAGCAGAGCTACGAGGTCAAGGGCCGCTGCCTGATGACCGGTCTGCCCCGTACCTTCACCGTCACCTCCAGCGAGATGATCGAGGCCTTCGAGGAGGTCTCCACCCGTATTCTGGAGGCGGTTCACGGCGTGCTGGAGCGCACTCCCCCCGAGCTGGTGGCCGATATCTCCACCAACGGCATTGTCATGACCGGCGGCGGCAGCCTGGTCTGGGGCTTTGACAAGCTGATTGAGTCCCACACCGGCATCGAGACCCACGTGGCGGATGACGCCATCTCCTGCGTGGCCTACGGCACCGGCAAGACCCTGGACTCTGTGGGCGACATGCAGGACGGCACCATGAACCTGTCCCGCCGCAAGCAGATGAACTGAATTTGTGCGCCCTCTGGGCGAAGCGAACGCCGGAATGCAGCTGCATTCCGGCGTTTCTGCACATTTCCGGGCGCTGTCCCTTTTCTGACTTCTGACTATTCTAATCGGCCGGTGTTTCTGCTATAATATATCCATTGGGCGGCGTATGCCGTCTGTCGAAAGCTGAAATATTTTGCCGGTGTTTTAGCCGGTATTGCCTATAAACTCAATTGTTGGAGGTCAAAATGGACATTTTTTCTGCTGTGCGCATGGTGCTGGAGCGGGAGTGCCCGGAACTGGAGCTGCGCACTGAGGAGCCTATGGCCCGGCACACCACCTTCCGGGTGGGCGGCCCCGCCAGGCTGATGGCATTTCCCAGAGATAAAAAAGAGATCAAGGCGGCTGTCCGAGCCGCTGATGAGATGGGGGTCATCCCCTTTTTCCTGGGCAACGGCAGCAATCTGCTGGTGGCCGATGAGGGCGTAGAGGCATTTGTTATCAAGACCGGCGGTCTGGACCAGACACGGGAGGTCAACCGCCGTCTGCGGGCTGAGTGCGGCATCCCCCTGTCCCGGCTGGCCGTGGCCGCTCTGGGCCGGGGTCTGACCGGCCTGGAGTTTGCCCACGGCATCCCCGGCAGCCTGGGCGGCGCGGTGGTGATGAACGCCGGCGCCTACGGCGGGGAGATGGTCCAGGTGCTCACCGCTGTCACCTACCTGGATAAGCACGGCCAGGAGCACACCGTACCCGCTTCTGAGTGCGGCCTTACCTACCGACACAGCATGTTCACCGACCACCCGGAGTGGCTGGTGCTGGAGGCGGAGATGGAGCTGGAGCAGGGAGACGCCGAGGAAATCCGGGCCAAAATGGAGGACCTGGCCCAGCGGCGCAAGAGCAAGCAGCCTTTGGAGTACCCCAGCGCGGGGAGCACCTTCAAGCGGCCTGAGGGCCACTTTGCGGCTGCCCTCATCGAGCAGTGCGGCCTGAAGGGTCTGACCGTGGGCGGCGCCCAGGTGTCGGAGAAGCACGCCGGGTTCGTCATCAACCGGGGCGGCGCCACCTGCGCCGACATTCTGAAGCTGACAGAGCAGATCAAGGAGACCGTCCTCCGGGAGACCGGGGTCACCCTGGAGCTGGAGGTCCGGACCCTGGGCTGCGGATAAGAGAGAAAACCATTGGCAGAGGTGTGGAGTTATGGAATTTGTGATTATTTCCGGCCTTTCCGGCGCGGGAAAGAGTAAAGCGGCCTCCTTTATGGAGGATACGGGCTTCTACGTGGTGGACAACATGCCTGCGGCGCTGATTCCCAAGTTTGCCGAGCTGTGCATGGCCAGCCCGGGGAAGTATGAGCGGGTGACCCTGGTCACCGACATCCGGGGCGGCCAGACCTTTGACGGCCTGTTTGAAGCCCTGGACGCCCTCCACAGCATGGGCTGCCAGTATAAAATCCTCTTTGTGGAGGCCACCACTGAGACCATCATCAAGCGCTACAAGGAGACCCGCCGCATCCACCCGCTGCTCCGGCCGGGCGAGACCCTGGCCGACGCGGTGAGCCAGGAGCGGAAGGATCTGGAGCCGGTGCGCCGCCGGGCGGAGTACATCATCGACACCTCCGCCCTCTCCACGTCCAAGCTGCGGGGCGAGGTGATCCGCCTCTTCGGCGGGGACAGCGCCGTGCCCGCCATGAGCGTCAACGTCATCTCCTTCGGCTTCAAGTACGGCATCCCCCTGGAGGCCGACCTGGTGTTTGACGTGCGCTTTCTCCCCAACCCCTACTACATCGCCGAGCTGCGGCACCAGACCGGGCTGGATAAGCCGGTGTCCGACTTTGTGTTCGGCTACCAGGAGACCCGGGACTTTATGACCCACCTGGAAAACCTCATCGGCTTCCTGCTCCCCAAATACGTGGAGGAGGGAAAGACCATGCTGGTCATCGGCATCGGCTGTACCGGCGGCCAGCACCGGAGCGTGGCCATCACAAAGGCCCTGGCGGACTTTATCCAGCAGAAGGGCTATCAGGCCACGGACAACCACAGGGACATGACAAGAGCGTAGGAGGTACGCCGTATGACCGAGCCTTATACCGCCGACCGCAGGTGGGAGTATGAGCCGAGGATTGTCGCCATCGGCGGCGGCACCGGATTGTCCACCATGCTGCGGGGCTTGAAGAGCTATACCCACAATCTGACCGCCATCGTCACCGTGGCCGACGACGGCGGCGGGTCCGGCGTGCTGCGCCAGGACCTGGGCATGCCCCCGCCGGGGGACATCCGCCACTGCATGGAGGCCCTGGCCAACGTGGAGCCTGTGATGGGGGAGCTGCTGTCCTACCGTTTCCCCAAAGACTCGGGCAGCCTGGCCGGACAGTCCTTCGGCAACCTGATTCTGGCCGCCCTCAACGGCATCTCCGGCTCCTTCGACCAGGCTGTGGCCCGGATGAGCCAGGTTCTGGCCATCACCGGCCGGGTGCTGCCGGTGACCAACGCCGACGTGCAGCTGGAGGCCACCTTTGAAAACGGCACCGCCGTGGTGGGCGAGTCCAAAATCAGCGCCTTCAAGAAGGAGCAGGACTGCCGCATCAAGCAGGTGCGGCTGCTGCCCGAGCGGCCTGCCGCCCTGCCCGAGAGCCTGAAGGCCATCGGCGAGGCGGATATGATTCTCCTGGGCCCCGGCAGCCTGTACACCAGCGTCATCCCCAATCTGCTGGTGGAGGGCATCGCCGAAGCGGTGTGCCAGGCCAAGGCCCTGAAGATGTATATCTGCAATATCATGACCCAGGACGGCGAGACCGAGGGTATGACCGCCTCCGACCACGTGAAGGCCCTGCTGGCCCACTCGGGTCCCGGGCTCATCGACCTGTGCCTGTGCAACTCCGCACCGGTGCGGCCCCGCCTGGTGGAGCGGTACAAGGAGGAGGACGCTGCCCCCATTGTGGTGGACACGCCCGCCATTGAGGCCCTTGGGGTGGAGGTCATCACCCGGCCCCTGGCCTCCGAGACCTCCAACTATGCCCGACACTCCATCGCCCGGCTGGCCGCCGCGGTCATGGAGATTTACGAGGACCGGGCCCAGACCAGAGTGTTCTGAGCCGCCCGGACGGATATCAAACAACAAGCGAGGGAATGTTTCATGTCCTTTTCCAGCCAGACCAAGGAGGAGCTGTGCCGCACCCCCCTGGCCCGGAAGTGCTGCGCCCAGGCGGAGGCCTACGGCGTGCTCCTCTTCTGCAACGCCTTTTCCAACCGGGAAATCCGTGTCATCACCGAGAGCGGTAGCTTTGCCGCACGGCTGCCCCAGCTGTTCCGCAAGGCCTTCCAGCTGGACTTTGACAGCCTGCCGGAGAACGAGGGCGGAAAACGGGTGTTTGCCATCACCGATGCCGGCAAGCTCCGGCGGATTTTTGACGCCTTTGGCTTTGACCCGGCGGACAGCCTGGCCCATCATATCAACTTTGCCGTCCTGGAGGAGGAGCACTGCCGTACCGCCTTCTTCCGGGGCGCTTTCCTGGCGGGCGGCTCGGTCACCGACCCGGCCAAGCGCTACCACCTGGAGCTGGTCACCTCCCATTACAGCGTCAGCCGGGAGCTGACCGCCCTGCTGCTGGAGGCGGGATTCTCCCCCAAGGAGACCACCCGCAAGTCCAACTACATGACATATTTCAAGCAGAGCGAGTACATCGCCGACTTCCTCACCGCCATCGGCGCGCCGGTGGCGGCCATGGAGCTGATGAACGCCAAGCTGGAGAAGAACCTGCGGGGCAGCGTGAACCGCCGGGTGAACTGCGACGCGGCCAACCTGGACAAGGCAGTGGACGCGGCCATGGAGCAGATTGAGGCCATCCGCCGTCTGGAGGAGCGGATGGACCTGACCGAGCTGGGGGACAAGCTGTACGAGACTGCCCGGCTGCGGCTGGAGAACCCGGAGCTGACCCTGTCCCAGCTGGCGGAGCTGTGCGACCCGCCTGTCACCAAGAGCTGCCTGAACCACCGGCTGCGCAAGCTGCTGGCACTTTCCCAAGCGGGAGAAGAGGCGCAGTAAATACCGCAGCTGCCGGAGATAAGTGAGTGCCGCCTGAGCCATCCGCTGCATAAGCACGTAAAGCTGGTAGGGGGAATGGGGATGTCACGACTGTTTTGCTTTCACAGTCCCGATTCGCCGGAAGTCCTCAGAGAGAAGCTGGAGCAATGGATTACAGCGGAACGCTGGAAGGAAGCACGGCAGGCGCTCTCAGATGGCCGCTGGAGCTGCCGTGTGCGCTGGCGCAGGAAGGGACGCTTCACTCTGAAGGAAAAGCACTGGAGGGCTGGGGAGACGGGGATATATACCTTTTCTAAGCCGTATTGGAGGCGTACTGACGCCCACAGACCGATTACGCCTGCTGAGAAGATGCCCAGACCCTTCGGTGAACAACGGGCGCACGTAGTGGGTGGGTTCCACATAGGCACACATGCAGAGGCTTATTTCCCTAGACCATTTTCCGGGCGTATCCGGCCGGACGGTGCGGGAGGGAGTATTCTGTCCGGACGATTCGTGGTATCTGGTGCCATAAAAGCCGCTTATGCTGTGCTTTTTACGTTCATTGTGGTTTGGCTTATCCAGACGAAGCGATTGGAAATACTGCTGTGCCTGCTCTTTTTGCTTGTATCGGCATTACGCAGCAAATTTGCAGATTACAGCGCGATAGAAGAGAACAGCCGCATTTTGGCGCTGCTGCGCGCCCATATGGAGAAAATACAAGAAAATTCCATTTGATTTCTCTTGAGGAGGTTCTATATGTCTTTTGTCCACCTGCATGTCCATACCGAATTCAGTCTGCTGGACGGCGCCTGCCGTATCCCCGCTCTGGCCGCCCGTGTGAGGGAGCTGGGGCAGAGCGCGGTGGCCATCACCGACCACGGGGTGATGTACGGCGCGGTGGACTTTTACCGGGCCTGCAAGGCCGAGGGGGTCAAGCCCATCATCGGCTGCGAGGTGTACGTGGCGCCCCGGGGCATGACCGACCGGGTCCATGAGCTGGACGCCGAGGCCCGCCACCTGGTGCTTCTGTGCAAGAACGAGACCGGCTACCGCAACCTGTGCTATCTGGTGTCCCGTGCCTTTCTGGACGGGTTCTATATCAAGCCCCGCATCGACAAAGAGCTCCTCTGGCAGCATACAGAGGGGCTCATTGCCATGTCCGCCTGTCTGGCGGGCGAGGTGCCCCGGCTGATTCTGGGGGGCAATTACGAGGGGGCCAAGCGGGCCGCTCTGGAGATGAAGGAGCACTTCGGCGAGGACTACTACCTGGAGATTCAGGACCACAGCCTGCCCGAGGACGCCGAGGTGGTGCGGGGTATCATCCGCATCCACGAGGAGACGGGTATCCCCCTGGTGGCCACCAACGACGCCCACTACACCCGGCGGGAGGACGCCGCCATGCAGGACACCCTCATGTGCATCCAGATGGGGCGCACGGTGGACGACCCCGGCCGCATGAAGTTTGAGACCGAGGAGTTCTACATCAAGTCGGAGGAGGAGATGGCCCAGCTGTTCCCCGACTGGCCGGAGGCCATTGAGAACACGGTCAGGGTGGCGGAGAAATGTAATCTGGAGTTTGAGTTCGGCAAGTACCACCTGCCCGAGTTCAAGCTTCCCGAGGGCTGGACCGACCCCGACGCCTACTTTGAGCACCTGTGCTGGGAGGGCTTTGCCCGCCGCTACCCGGAGGGCAGTCAGAAGAATAAGGAGCAGCTGGAGTACGAGATGGGGGTTATCCGGCAGATGGGGTTTGTGGACTACTTCCTCATCGTGTCCGACTTCATCGGCTACGCCAAGAGCCACAACATCCCTGTGGGTCCTGGCCGCGGCTCCGCCGCCGGGTCCATGGTGTCCTACTGCATGAACATCACCGACGTGGACCCGGTGAAGTACGACCTGTTCTTCGAACGCTTCCTCAACCCGGAGCGGGTCACCATGCCCGATATCGACATTGACTTCTGCATCCGCCGCCGTCAGGAGGTCATCGAGTACGTCCAGCAGAAGTACGGCGAGGACCATGTGGCCCAGATTGTCACCTTCGGCACCATGGCCGCCCGTGGCGCCATCCGGGACGTAGGAAGGGCGCTGAACATCCCCTATGCCGACGTGGACGCCGTGGCCAAGCAGGTGCCCAGCGGCCCCGGCGCGCTGCACATCACCCTGGACGAGTCCCTCAAGCTGTCCAAGCAGCTGCGGGACTCCTACGAGGGGGACGAGCGGATTCACAACCTCATCGACACTGCCAAGGCCATCGAGGGCATGCCCCGCCACGCCTCCACCCACGCCGCCGGCGTGGTCATCACCAAGAGGCCGGTGTATGAGTACGTCCCCCTGGCGAAAAATGACGAATCCGTGGTGACCCAGTATGTCATGACCACCCTGGAGGAGCTGGGCCTCTTAAAGATGGACTTCCTGGGCCTGCGGAACCTGACCGTGCTGGACGACGCGGTGCAGCTGGTGCGCCGCCGCATCCCCGACTTTGACATCCACTCCATCCCCGACCACGACCCGGCGGTGTTCAAGATGCTCTCCGACGGCAAGACCTCCGGCGTGTTCCAGATGGAGTCGGCCGGCATGACCGGCGTGTGTGTGGGCCTAAAGCCCCAGAACATCGAAGATATCACCGCTATCATCGCCCTCTACCGCCCCGGTCCCATGGAATCCATTCCCCGGTTCATTGCCTGTAAGCAGAACCCGGACAAGGTCAAGTACAAGCACCCCATGCTGGAGCCCATCCTGAAGGTCACCTATGGCTGCATCGTCTACCAGGAGCAGGTCATCCGTATCTTCCAGGAGCTGGGCGGCTACTCCCTGGGCCAGGCCGACATGGTGCGCCGTGCCATCTCCAAAAAGAAGAAGGCACAGATTGAGAAGGAGCGCCAGACCTTCATCTACGGCGACAGCGAGCGGGGCATTGAGGGCTGCATCGCCCGTGGCGTGCCCGAGCAGACCGGCAAGGACATCTACGACGAGATCTACGACTTCGCCAACTACGCCTTCAACAAGGCCCACGCCGTGTCCTACGCCATTGTGGCCTATCAGACCGCGTATTTTAAGTGCCATTACACGAGAGAATATATGGCAGCCCTGCTCACCTCCGTGCTGGACTCCAGCGAGAAGGTGGCCGAGTACATCGCCGAGTGCAAGGAGTGCGGCATCTCCCTGCTGCCCCCCGATATCAACGAGTCGGGAGCCAGCTTCACCGTTACCGGGGAGAACATCCGCTTCGGCCTGGCGGCGGTGAAGGGCGTGGGCTGGGGCTTCATCCAGTCCGTCCTGGACGAGCGGGAGCGGGGCGGCGCCTTCCAGTCCCTGTCCGACTTCTGCTCCCGCATGATGGACGCCGACCTGAACAAGCGGGTGCTGGAGAACCTGATCAAGTGCGGCGCCTTTGACAGCACCGGCGCACGCCGTTCCCAGCTGCTGAAGGTATTCCCTCAGGTGGTGGACTCCATCGCCCAGACCAGGCGGAAGAATCTGGAGGGTCAGTTCGACCTGTTCGGCGGCGGCGGGGATCAGCCCCAGGCCGCCCCGGAGATGGAGCTGCCCGACATCCCCGAGTTCTCCCGTCGGGAGCTGATGACCATGGAGAAGGAGACCACCGGTCTCTATCTCACCGGCCACCCCATGGACGAGTACCGGGAGACCGCACGGCGGTACCACGCCGCCCCCATCGGGGCCATCCTGTCCGACTTTGCCAAGGAGGAGGGCAACACCGACTTCCAGGACGGGCAGAAGGTGAACATCGCCGGCGTCATCTCCTCGGCCAAGACCAAGACCACCCGGAACAACTCCCTCATGGCCTACGTCACCCTGGAGGACGACACAGGCTCCATGGAGCTGCTGGTATTCTCACGGGTGCTGGGGGAGAGCGGCAGCTACATCAAGGAGAACATGCCCGTGCTGGCAACGGGACGCATCTCCGTCCGGGACGAGAAGGCGCCCCAGCTGATGGTGGATTCGGTGCGGCCCCTCCTTCAGAACGGAGCCGCGCCCGCAGAGGAGCCGGCGGTCCAGGAGGGGAAAAAGCGGCAGAAGCTCTTTATCCGCCTGCCCAGCGCCCACGATCCCCGCTGGCGGAAGATCCAGCTGATTCTGGAGCTCTTCCCCGGGGACGAGCCCTTCAAGGCCAAATTTATGGACGTGCAGCAGTGGGCGCCCACCATGCCCTGTGTGGTCCATCCCTCCCTGGTGCGGGAACTGCGGGAGCTGCTGGGGGAGGAGAACGTGGTCATTCAGTAAGCGCCGTCACAGAGAGAAACAGAGAACGGAGGAAAAAGCTACGGGATTTTTGAAAAAAGCGGCGTCCATCCTCTTCCACCGTACCGCCCTGGTGGGGCTCCTTCTGGTGCTCCAGGTAGCCATTCTGGTGGTGGTGATGGCGCGGTTTGCCAGCTACTTCATCTATTTTTATCTCTTCTGCGTGGTGGTCTCCATCCTGGTGGTGCTGTGGATTGTCAACGCCCGCACCGATCCGGGGTATAAAATCGCGTGGATTGTGCCCATCCTTCTGGCCCCTGTGTTCGGCGGACTGGTGTACCTGCTCTCGGGCGGCAACCAGCTCTCCGTCCGGATGCGCCGGAGGATGGAGGGCATGGACCGCCGCCTGACCGAGGTGCTCAGCGACGGGTACAAGGCGGATATTCTGGAGGAGCAGTACGGCGCAGATGCGGTCAACCAGTCCCGCTACCTGGAGCGCTACGCCCACTGCCCCCTCTGCGTCAATACCGACGCCAAGTACTACCCACTGGGGGACGACGTGTTCGCCGACATGCTGGAGGCTCTGCGGGGGGCGAAGCGGTATATCTTTCTCGAGTACTTCATCATTGACCGGGGCCTGTTCTGGAACTCCATTCTGGATATCCTGGAGGAGAAGGCCAGAGCTGGTGTGGACGTGCGGGTCATCTATGACGACGTGGGCTGTCTCTACACCCTGCCCAAGAACTATCCCAGGGAGCTGGAGGCCAGGGGCATCCGCTGCCGGGTGTTCAACCGGTTCATTCCGGTGCTGTCCGTGCGGCTGAACAACCGGGACCACCGGAAGTTCTGCATTGTGGACGGCCATACCGCCTTCACCGGCGGCATCAATCTGGCCGACGAGTATATCAACCAGCGCCAGCGGTACGGCCATTGGAAGGACAGCGCCATCCGGGTCACCGGTGAGGGAGCCTGGAGCATGACGGTCATGTTCCTCACCATGTGGGAGTATATCTGCGGCGGTGAGGAGGACTACAACAGCTACCGTCCCAGTGTCCTGCCGCCCATCCCTGCGGATCGGCCTCTGGGGTACGTCCAGCCCTACACTGATAGCCCCTTGGACGGGGAGCCGGTGGGGGAGACGGTGTACCTCAACCTCATCAGCAAGGCCAGGCGCTATGTGTATATCACCACGCCCTATCTCATCATCAGCGACAGCGTCAACACGGCCCTGTGCAATGCCGCCAAGTCGGGCGTGGACGTGCGCATCATGACGCCCCATATCCCGGACAAGAAGATTATCTTTGAGGTCACCCGTGCCCACTACGAGCCTCTCCTGGAGGCAGGGGTACGGATCTACGAGTACACCCCCGGTTTTGTCCACGGCAAGAACTTCGCCGTGGACGATAAATATGCCACCGTTGGATCCATCAACATGGATTATCGCAGCATGTTCCTCCACTTTGAGGACGGCGTCTGGCTGTGCGGTGCTCCCGCCGTGCTGGATGTGAAGCGGGACTTTCTGGACACCCTGGCCGTCTGCCAGGAGATCACCCTGGCCCAGTGCCGGGAGAGGTCAATGCTCCGGCGTCTGCTGCGGGCGGTGCTGCGTGTATTCGCGCCCCTGATGTAACCTTTGCGGGCGGCTGCCCGCTCTGATACAGTACGACATACGGCGCTTATGCCGGGAAGGGGAGAGACGATGAGAGGACAACAGCCATACTTCAGAGAGCACCTGCTCTATATCAACGGGGAATGGGTGCCCCAGACCGACGGCGAGGTGATGGAGGACCGGAATCCGGCCGACGGGTCGGTCATGGCCATGGTCCACATGGGCGGCCGTCAGGACGCGGAGAAGGCGCTGGCGGCGGCCTATGCAGCCAGAGGGAAGTGGGCGGCCACAGCCCCCGATGTCCGGGAGCGGATACTGCTCCGGGCTGCCAACGAGATGGAGGCCAGAGCGGAGGGGTTGACCCAGCTGATGATCGCCGAGAGCGGCTCCGCCCGGTACAAGGCCTGGGGCGAGGTCATGGGCAGCGCAGGAATCCTGCGGGTAGCTGCCGGGGAGTGCCGCCGCCTCCACGGCGAGGTGCTCCAGCCCGGTGGAGCTGGGCAGATGTCCATGGCTGTCCGGTCGCCCCTGGGCGTGGTGCTGGGCATCACCCCCTTCAATTACCCAATGATTCTGGCCATCAAGAAGCTGGCCTACGCCCTGGCAGCAGGCAATACCTTCATCCTCAAACCGTCCCCCCTCACCCCCGCCACCGGCCTGGCCATTGCGGGAGTCTTTGAGGCGGCTGGACTGCCTTCCGGTGTGCTCAACGTGGTGCCCGGCCGCAGCGAGGTCATCGGCGATATGCTGGTGGACGATCCACGGGTGCGGATGGTCACCTTTACCGGCTCCAGTGCCGTGGGGCGTTCCATTGCCGTCCGGGCCGCCCGTGACCTGAAAAAAGTGGCCATGGAGCTGGGCGGCAAGAATCCCCTCATTGTCCTGAAGGACTTTGACCCGGTCCAGGCGGCGGATATCGCCGCCTACGGCGCCTTCTGCCACCAGGGGCAGGTGTGCATGGCTACCTCCCGCATCATCGTGGAAGGGGACGGCTACCAGCCCTTCTGCGACGCCCTGGTCTGCCGGGCGGAAGGCCTGAAGGTGGGCGACCCCAGGGAGGAGGACACCATCATCGGGCCTCTCATCCAGCCGGAGAAGTGGAAGTTCATCGACGGGCAGATTGAGGACGCCCTGTCCAAGGGGGCCAAGCTTCTCACCGGCGGCCGCCATGAGGGCCCCTGGTACTGGCCCACGGTACTCGCCGACGTGACCCCCGAGATGCGGATTTTCCACGAGGAGACCTTCGGTCCGGTGACGTCGGTGATGCGGGCCAAAGACCCGGAGGAGGCCCTGGCCCTGTGCAACGACAACGAGTACGGCCTGTCCGCCGCCCTGCTGACCCACAATCTGGAGCTGGCCTGGTCCATGGGACTGCGGATGGAGGCGGGCATGGTGCACATCAACGACACCACCTTCCTCAGCGGCACTACGGCGCCCTCCGGCGGTGTGAAGTTCAGCGGCTTCGGCCGTGAGGGCGGCCGCTACTCCATGGAGGATTTCACCGAGCTCAAGTGGCTGACCATGCAGGTGGGGCCCAAGAAGATGCCCTTCTGAGCATCAGAATATACAAAACGCGCCCTGCGGGAGCTCCCGCAGGGCGCGTTTTTGCTTCCTGGTCAGCCGATGCCGCCGTAAATGATGCCGAAGATGACCACGGCGGCGGAGAGGATAACGTAGACGTATTTTGCGATAAAGTCGAAGGCCTTGCCGATGGGCTTGTCCCGGCCCAGCATGAGCTCTTTCTTGATGGGGTCCAGGCCCAGCACCCAGTAGATGAACACGGCGCCCAGCACCGCCCCGAAGGGAGCCACGTAGATGGTGATGAGGTCCAGCCAGCTGCCCATGCCGGACAGGGACTCCAGGAACACGGATACGCCGAACACCACCACGCCCACGATGGTGGTGGACAGCCACCGGGGCAGCTTCAGGTTGGACTCCAGGGCGGCGCCGCAGGCCTCCAGCATGTTCATCAGGGAGGTGATGCCGGCGAAGAATACGGAGACAAAGAACAGCAGGGCAAAGAGCTGTCCGCCGGGCATCAGCTGGAACACCTTGGGCAATGTCACGAACATGAGGGAGGGGCCGGAGGCGGGCTCGATGCCGAAGGCGAACACCGCCGGGATGATGGCAAAGCCGGCCAGCAGAGCGGCCATGGTGTCCAGCAGGGCGGTGACAACCGAGTGGTGGATGATGTCCTCCGACTTCTTCATGTAGCTGCCGTAGATGAGCATACCGGCGCCATTGATGGACAGGGAGAAGAAGGCCTGTCCCATGGCCATAATCCAGGTCTCGGGGTTGAGCAGATAGCTCCAGTCCGGCTTGAGCAGGTAGAGGTATCCGTCCACCGCTCCGGGGAGGAAGGCCACCCGCACGGCGATGATGAGGAAGAGCACAAAGAAGGCGGGCATCATGAACTTGCTGATTTTCTCAATGCCGGCGGACACGCCCAGCACCAGAACCAGGACGGTCAGGGCCACGGCGATGAAGTGCCAGGGCACCGAGCCGAAGTCCACCGCCAGGGTGTCAAAGAAGGCGGCGGAGTCCCCGGACAGGACGGAGCCGGTCACCGACCCGGCGATGTACCGCAGCACCCAGCCCACCACCACCGAGTAGCCGATGGCGATGCCCAGCACGCCCAGCAGAGGCATGATGCCGATGATTTTTCCGCCCCGCTTGCCCCGGATTTTCAGGGCATAGTCGAAGGAACCGATGGTGCCCGTGCCGGTGAGGCGGCCCAGGGCGAATTCACCGGACAGTCCGGCATAGCTGAACAGGGCCACAAAGATGAAGTAGGGGATGAGAAACGCGCCGCCGCCGTACTGGCCAACCCGGTAGGGGAAGAGCCAGATGTTGCCCATGCCGACGGCAGAGCCCACAGCCGCCAGAATAAAGCCGGCAGAGCTGCGGAACTTTCCGCTGTGGGCGGAGTTGTGATGGGACATGGGGAGTACCTCCAGTAAAAAATACCGCCTGACAGGCGGGCCGTTTGACCTGCCGCCCCGGCGGAGACTAATGCTCTTTAAAGTGCAAAAGTCGGCCTTACTAGTATACATGCTTTTGATGGAAAACACAAGCAGAAGAAAAGAATGGTGCGCACGGGAGATATATGGTATGCTGAAAGCAGGAATTTTGATAAAAAGTACCGGATGGAAGCTCCGGTTGACAAAAGGGAAGGCATATTTGGTGGACGGCGGGAGAGAAAACCGGGTATGCTGGAGGCGGAAGGAGGGAGCGGACCATGACACTGGGACAGCGGATTGCCGCCCTGAGAAAAGAAAAAGGCCTCTCACAGGAGGGGCTGGGGGAGTTGGTGGGGGTTTCCCGCCAGGCCGTCAGCAAGTGGGAGGCGGACAAGACCGTGCCTGACGTGAACAACTGCATCGCCATGAGCCGGGTCTTCGGCATCTCCCTGGCCGGCCTGCTGGAGGTGGAGGAGTCCCTTGGCGATGGGGCGGAGCGCACCGGCGGGGAACAGCTCAGCGAGGAACAGTTGGCCATGGTGGAGGCGGTGGTGACCCGCTATCTGGAAAAGCGGAAGCGGCGTATCCGGCCCGGTCCGCTGATTTTGGGCGGTATTCTGGTGCTGACGGTGGTGCTGCTGCCTGCATGGGAGTGGCTCACCCAGCTGGAACGGAGAATGTCAAGCATAAGCCGGGAGATGGAGGAGCTGGAGTGGAAGATTGTCTCCGGCGTGGGGGACAAGGTCACAGCCACCCTGGAGGCAGAGAGCAGCCTGGTCACGGACTGGAGCTGCATCCTGTCGGCGGTGGATCTGGCGGCCAATACCGCCACCTATGACATCGCCGTCACCATGAAAGAGGTGGGGGAGGATACGACTGTGTCCTTCCTGGCCCGCAGCGGTGGGGATCAGGTCACAGTCACCGGAATGAGAGAAGAGCAGGTCTTTACCGCCCAATTGATTTGCCCTCTCAGCGATGATATCCAGATCTATCTGGTGGCAGACTCCGCGGGCGTGAGCCGCACCCAGCAGCTCTATACCGACATGAGGCTGGCGGAGCGCTACTCCGTGCGCCTGGGCGGTACGGTAACCAGTACCTGGCTGTCGGAGAACGGGCTGACCGAAGACGCGTCGGAGATGGCGAATGTGACGGTGGACTGCAGCGACTCCTACAACGTGGGCACCAGGACTGAGGTGGTCCGGCTGGAGGTGGGCGTGCTTGTGGGAGAGAAGCTGGTGAAAACCATACCGGTGGACACAGAGGAAGGCGGAATCGTGGTGGAGCCAAACTGGAGTTTGTCCACTTATGTCAATGTGCCGCTGGGAGACGTGTCCGCCAAGGCGGGGGACACCTTGGCTATCGTGCTGTTCAGCGAGGACAACGTGGGCCGCTGGACCTCCCATATCCTGGGCTACTGGCAGATCGGGGAGGAGGGAGCGGCAGAGCCTGATCTGCTGAAGATCAGCGAGCTGGATGACGGCACATGGGGCCTGGAGGCGTGGGAGTAGCACGAAAAAAGACCGCCGCCACGCCTTGACCTGACCGCCATTTTCCGATAAAATAGAACACACAAAACTGGCGGAAGCCGTCCACACCGTGGACGGCTTCCGTATTGCCGAGGAGAAGAATATGCTGAATCGAGAAGAAGAACTGCGCTTCTGTAAGGCCCGCAGGGCCGCCATAGAGCTGGATTATCAGAATCTGAACCCCGAGCAGCGTAAGGCCGCGCTGGCCACCGAGGGCCCCCTGCTGCTGCTGGCGGGTGCGGGCAGCGGTAAGACCACCGTACTCATCCACCGTATTGCCAATCTGATGAAGTACGGCCGGGGCTCCGACTGTGACGAGGTGCCCGAGTGGGTCACCGCCGAGGACCTGGCCTTCCTGGAGGGCTATGTAGCCCATCCCGACCCGGAGAAGAAAGCGGAGCAGGAGCGGCTGTGCCGGGTGGACCCGGCAGTGCCCTGGTCCATCATCGCCATCACCTTCACCAACAAGGCCGCCGGTGAGCTGAAGGAGCGGCTGGAGCGGATGCTTGGCCCCTCGGCCAACGACATCTGGGCCTCCACCTTCCACTCCGCCTGCGTGCGCATCCTCCGGCGGGACATCGACCGGCTGGGCTTCTCCAAGTCCTTCACCATCTATGATACCGCCGACGCCGAGCGGGTCATCAAGGACATCATCAAGGACTTCAACCTGGACGACAAGGCCTTCCCTGCCAAGAGCATTGTGGGCTACATCTCCCGGGCCAAGGACGCCATGAAGCTGGGTGCGGACTACCTGGCCGAGTGTGAGAAGTCGGGGGACTACCGCCTCATCAAGATTGCCAAGGTGTACGTGGAGTACGAGAAGCGGCTGCGTGACGCCAACGCCCTGGACTTTGACGACATCATCCTCCATACCGTCCGCCTGCTCAAGGAGTTTGATGAGGTGCGGGAGTACTACCAGCGGAAATTCCGCTATGTGCTCATCGACGAGTACCAGGACACCAACAACCTCCAGTACCTGCTGGCCTCCACTCTGGCGGGCGGGTATGAGAACATCTGCGTGGTGGGCGACGACGACCAGTCTATCTACCGCTTCCGGGGCGCCACCATCGAGAACATCCTCTCCTTTGAGAGCCAGTACAAGGGTGCCCGGGTCATCCGCCTGGAGCAGAACTACCGCTCCACCAAGAACATCCTGGAGGCCTCCAACGCGGTCATCCGCAACAACGAGGGCCGCAAGGGCAAGGAGCTGTGGACCGACCACGGCGAGGGCGACAAGGTCCAGTGCTACACCGCCATGAACGAGCACGACGAGGCCCAGTATGTGGCGGCCCAGATTCTGGGCAGCTTCTCCGCTGGACGGCACTGGAAGGATCACGCCGTCCTCTACCGGATGAACGCCCAGTCCAACCAGATCGAGCAGGCCTTCAAGCGCAACGGCGTGCCCTACCGCATCATCGGCGGCATCCGATTCTTCGACCGGGCCGAAATCAAGGACATGCTGGCCTACCTGTGCGTCATCAACAACCCCGGCGACGACCTACGTCTCCAGCGCATCATCAACAACCCGCCCCGCGGCATCGGCGCCACCACCATCGAGCGGGCCCAGACCATCGCCGCTCAGGAGGGCCGCTCCCTGTGGGAGATCATCTCCAACGCCCGGGTCTACCCCGAGCTGCAGAAGGCGGCGGCCAAGCTAGCCTCCTTCACCGACATGATTGCCGAGCTGCGCAAGCTCTCCGGCGAGATGGAGCTGCCCGCCTTCTATGAGGAGCTGGTGGCCCGCACCGGATATGCCGTCATGCTGGAGCAGAAGAACACCATTGAGGACCGCACCCGTCTGGAGAACGTGCAGGAGCTGCTGACCTCCATCAACGGCTACCTGGAGAACGCGGTGGAGCCCAGCCTGGCCGGTTTCCTGGATGAAATCGCCCTGTACACCGACCTGGACAGCCACGACCCGGAGGAGGACTGCGTGGTCATGATGACCATGCACTCGGCCAAGGGCCTGGAGTTCCCGGTGGTCTTTGTGGTGGGTGTGGAAGAGGGCATCTTCCCCGGTATCCGGGCCATCGGTGAGGCCGAGGAGATGGAGGAGGAGCGCCGTCTGTGCTACGTGGCCATGACCCGTGCCAAGGAAAAGCTGTACATGACCTGCGCCTCCCAGCGTATGCTCTTCGGCCGCACCAACAACAACCGGCCCTCCCGCTTCCTGGGTGAAATCCCGGAGGAGTACGTGGAGAAGTCGGGCCGTCTGCCCCGCAGCGAGCGGACCGAGGAGAAGCAGGACGGGGAGCAGCCCAAGAAGAAGGCGCCCGCCTGGCGCAAGCCCGCTGAGCGCGGGTACTCCCTGGGCGGCGGCTACACCACCTACCCCAAGGGCACCGCGGTGGAGCCCAAGATTGGCGGCGGCGGCGCCAAGTCCGCTGCCGGACTGGCCGACTTCCGCAAGGGAGATATGGTCCAGCACAAGGCCTTCGGCAAGGGCATGGTGGTCAACCTGATGCCCATGGGCGGCGATGCCCTCATCGAGATTGCCTTCGACAACGTTGGCACCAAAAAGCTGATGCTCAAGTCGGCTTCCCAGCACATGGCCAAGCTGTAAAGAACGCAAAAAGGCGCGCACCTGATGTAAAGGGTGCGCGCCGTACAGCGACTGGAATAAAAGAGACAGAGAGAAAATCAGGCCAGAAGCTCTGTAAAGCTATAAACATAACAGTCGCAGAGCCGGCGCATTTTCTCCTCGTGGGCGGCATAGAAGCGGTCGTACACGCCCACCACCGTCAGACCGGCGGTCTTGGCCGCTTCACAGGCACCGGGGGAGTCCTCATATATGGTGCAGGCGCTGCCCGGAACCCCCAGCTGCTCCAGGGCCAGCCGGAAGGAATCGGGGTTGCGCTTCTCCAGCCCCATCTCCTGGACGTAGATAACCCGGGAAAAGTATTTGGTCAGGCCGTGGCGGTCCAGGGCCGCCCGGCACAGCTCGGGCACGCAGGCGGTGAAGAGGGCCATGGGCGTCCCTTCGGCGGCGCACTGCTCCAGATACTCTGCCGCACCCGGCTTCAGGGGCACCTGGTGCTCATAGGCATCTTTGGCCATGGAGAGCCACTCGTCCATGATGGCCTGGGGCTCCATGTCCAGGTGATAGTATTCCCGGGTGAACTGGGCAGCGATGGGGAAGATGGAGTGCCCCACCGTTTCGCAGTACTCCCGGGTGGGAGTCAGCCCACGGCGCTCCAGAAAGCGGACGTCGATCTCCTCCCAGACGCCGTTGGAGTCCACCAGCGTGCCGTCAAAATCAAAGAGTTTCATAGAGACCTCCGGAATCAGCTGTTTTGTGCAGAGAGTGGAATGTGTTTGCCTGAATGAAAGGAGATTCAGATATGGATATACTGATTATCATGTGCATTGGCATGCTGATAGGCAGATGCAAGCTGCTGCGGCGCATGAAAAAGAAAAATGAGTACCTGTCCCTGGCCTGTACGTTTATTCTAATTTTCTCCATGGGCGTCATGCTGGGGAGAAAGGATAACTTCTTTCAGGAGCTTTCCTCTCTGGGCCTCACAAGCCTGCTCTTCTGCCTGATTCCGATGGCATTCTCCATCCTGTTTGTCTACGTCCTGACCCAGCGCTTTATGAAGAAAGAAAAAGAGCCTGAGGCAACACCTGAGACGAGGGAGGAAAAGGCATGATCGTTCTGTTGACCCTTCTTTCCCTGGTGCTGGGGCTGGCGTACGGATTTTTCGGCATTGAAAACGGCCTCATATCCACGATTGCGCAGAATACGAATATCGTCCTGTACGTCCTGATGTTTTCGGTAGGAATCAGCATCGGAATGCATGAAGGCATCCTTCAGAAGATAAAAGAGTACCATATCAAAATTTTTATTGTCCCGCTGGGCATCATCGCAGGCTCCCTTGTGGGCGGTCTGCTCTGTTCGGCGATAGCGAATATCCCGGTGAATTACTCCATGGCGATTGCAAGCGGAATGGGCTGGTACAGTCTCGCCGGCGCCACCATCAGCAAACTGGTGGGAGCGGAGATGGGGAGCATTGCGTTTATGAGCAACTTGATGCGGGAGGTTTTCTCCTTTGGCATCATACCATTTTTGGCGGTCTATTTCAATTACTACACCTGTATCGCGCCTGCCGGCGCCACAAGCGAGGACACAACGCTGCCTGTCATGCTGAAATATACAAATGAGGAAACGGTTGTGCTGTCCGTGCTCAACGGGATGATCTGTTCCTTCTTTGTCCCCATTCTGATTTCCATATTCCTGAACCTGTGATGCGAGCGTCATGGGGCGCACCCGGCTGAATTGTTCTGCCGGGTGCGCCACGTGGGGAGGAAAATAGAGAAAGAAAGGGTTGACAAATGTCCGCTTCCTGCGTATAATGCATTACAACAAAGCAATAAAGCAGAGAAACCTATGACGGAGAGTAGTAGCCGCCGCGGCTGATGCAAAGCGATTCCCGGGCAGTGTGAGCGGGATCTGAGGCGGGCGTGTGAATGGACTCCGGAGGGCGGCTTGAACGGGGCAACCCAAGTAGATGCCGACGGGCTCCCACCCGTTACCCATCGGGCGCGCATGATGGTGCGCGAAGCGAGCGGACGCGCAAGCGTCAATTTGGGTGGTATCGCAGAAGCAGAAGCTTTTGTCCCATGTGGGGACAGAAGCTTTTTTTGTTTCTCAAATCAAGGCCGCTTGGCAGACGGCCCCTCCATCAACCATCCAAACACATTACAGTCCACCGGGGCAGAGACCGCCGGGGACGAGAATTTGGAGGAACTACCATGAAGAAGCTGAATCTGAAGTCCATCGCCGCCCTGACCGCCGCAGCCGCCATGACCCTCTCCCTCACCGCCTGCACGCAGTCCACCGGCGGTGACACCGGCGGAGCGGGGAACACCCAGCAGCAGTCCGGCGGCACTACCTATAATGTGGCCGTAGTCAAGCAGATGGACCACGCCTCTCTGGATGAGATCGCCAACGCCATCACCGCCCGGCTGGACGAGATCGCCGCCGAGCAGGGCGTGACCATCAACTATCAAGTGTCCTCCGGCCAGAACGACCAGAGCGTGCTGCGTCAGCTGGGCGACCAGGCTGTTGCCGACGGCGTGGACGTCATTATCCCCATCGCCACTACCGCCGCCCAGGTCATGGCCGTGTGCGCCGAGGAGACCCAGACCCCGGTGGTCTTTGCCGCCATCTCCTACCCCGAGACCGCCGACCTGACCGGTATCGACTATGTCACCGGCACCAGCGACGCCCTGGACACCAACCTGATTCTGGACATGATGCTCTCTCAGAACCCGGACGTGGATAAGGTTGGCCTGCTCTACTCCCTGTCCGAGCCCAACTCCCAGGTGCCCATCGCCGAGGCCAAGGAATATCTGGACAGCAAGGGCATCGCCTATGAGGAGGCCACCGCCAACACCAACGACGAGGTCATCACAGCCGCCAGCACCCTCATCGCCGACGGTGTGGACGCGGTGTTCACCCCCACCGACAACGTGATTATGTCCGCTGAGCTGGCCATCTATGAGGACTTCATCGAGGCCGGCATCCCCCACTACACCGGCGCTGACTCCTTTGTCCGCAACGGCGCCTTCGCCACCTGCGGCGTGAACTACACCGACCTGGGCGCCCAGACCGCTGACCTGGCCTACAAGGCCGTCACCGAGGGTATGGACGCCATGGAGGAGTGCTATCAGGTCTCCGGCGGCATCATCACCGTCAACTCCGAGACCGCCGAGGCCATGGGCATTGACTACTCCGTGTTCGACAGCCTGGGCCAGGTCACCACCGTCACCACCACCCAGGACTAAATTCAATCTCACACAGGCTGTCCCCCGGCTGAGGCCGGGGGATGGCCTTGCCTTTGGAAAGGAGCGGATTTCCCGTGCTCTACGTTGCGCAAACGGCCCTGGAGCTGGGCTTTCAGTACGCCCTGGTGGCCATGGCCCTGTTCCTCAGCTACCGTGTGCTGGACATCGCCGATATGACCACCGACGGCTGCTTTGTGCTGGGCTGCGCGGTGTCGGTCACCCTCACCGCCGCCGGCCACCCCTTCCTGGCCATCCCCGCCGCCATGCTGGCGGGCGCCTGCGCCGGATTCGTCACCGCCTTCCTCCAGACCAAGCTGGGGGTGCCCTCCATCCTGGCGGGCATCATCACCAACACGGGTCTGTACACCATCAACCTGATGGCTATGGGCTGGAAGGCCAACCAGAGCCTGCTCAAGCAGGACACCATCTTCACCCTCTTCCGCTCCACCGGCATCGGCGGCGACTGGTACGCCATCATCCTCTCCGGCGGCATTACGGTGCTGATGGGCGTGCTGCTGGTGCTCTTCCTGAACACCCGGCTGGGCCTGTCCATCCGGGCCACCGGCGACAACCGGGACATGGTGCGGGCCTCCTCCATCAACCCCACCTTTACCATCACCATCGGTCTGTGCCTGGCCAACGCCCTCACCGGTCTGTCCGGCGCGGTGGTGGGTCAGGCACAGAAGACCGCCGACATCAACGGCGGTACTGGCATCGTGGTCATCGGCCTGGCCTGCCTCATCATCGGTGAGACCATTGTGGGCCGTGGAGCCATGTTCCGCGGAGCCATTGCCGTGATTCTGGGCAGCATCCTCTACCGCTTTATCTATGCCATCGTGCTCTATACCAAGGTGGTGCCCGTCGACTGCCTCAAGCTGGTCACCGCCATCGTGGTGGGACTGGCCATCGCCATGCCCACCCTGAAGCAGTGGGCCGCTCTTCAGAACAGAAAGCGCCGTGCCATGGCGGCAAGAAAGGGGGCGCGTTGACATGCTGGAGCTGAATAACCTGTCCAAGACCTTCAATCCGGGCACCGTCAACGAGAAGAAGGCGCTGAACAACCTGTCCCTGAAGCTGGAGCCGGGTGATTTCGCCGCCATCGTGGGCTCCAACGGCGCCGGCAAGTCCACCATGTTCAACGCCATCGCCGGAGATTTCTTCCCCGACGAGGGATACATTACCCTGGACGGGAAGGACATCACCTATCTGCCTGGATACCGCCGCAGCCGTGAGCTGGGCCGTCTGTTCCAGGACCCCATGCGGGGTACAGCGCCCCACATGACCATTGAGGAGAACATGGCTCTGGCCTACCTGCGGGCGGGCAAGAGCCAGCGGGCCTATTTCAGCCGTGTGAGCCGGAAGGACAAGGAGCTGTTCCGGGAGCAGCTCTCCCGGCTGGACATGGGGCTGGAGGACCGGATGAAGCAGCCGGTTGGCCTGCTGTCGGGCGGTCAGCGCCAGGCGCTCACCCTGCTGATGGCCACCATGGTGCCCCCCAAGCTGCTGCTGCTGGACGAGCACACTGCCGCCCTTGATCCGGCCACAGCGGAGAAGGTGCTCCGTCTGACCCGGGAGATTGTGGAGCGGGACCACCTGACCTGCCTGATGATCACCCACAACATGCACCAAGCCCTGGAGTTAGGCAACCGGACCCTGATGATGGATTCCGGCCGCATCGTGCTGGACGTGAAGGGGGAGGAGCGCAAGGGCATGACCGTGGACGACCTGCTCCGCCGCTTCCGGGAGAACGTGGGCAAGGGGCTGGACAACGACCGCATCCTGCTCTCCTGAACAAGTACATAAAAAAGCGGCTCGCACCTGGGTGCGAGCCGCTTTTTGTTACAGCAGGAAGACCAGAGACACGGTAATCAAAATCGCCAGCCCCACCAGATTGGCCAGGGTGAACACACCCAGATAGCGCAGGGGCTTGGCGCCGGGGGACTTGAGGTACAGCCGGAAGGAGATGAGGCTGGCCAGGGAGGCGATGAGGGTGCCCAGGCCGCCCACATCGGTGCCCAGCAGCAGACCCTTCCAGTCCTCGGTGAAGCCGGAGAGGAGCACCGCCGCAGGCACGTTGCTGATGATCTGGCTGGCGCACAGGGAGGTAATAAAGGTGTTCTCCGCCATGACGGAGGAGAGAAAGTCCTTCACCGCCGGGATGTCGCCGATGTTGCCTGCGAAGATGAAGAAGCAGACAAAGGTAAAGAGCAGTCCGTAGTCCACACGGGGGAAGAGGTGCCGGGCAAAGAGTAGCAGACACACCGCCACGATGGCCAGCAGCACGGCGTAGTGGAGCACGTGGAACACGGACAGCAGGCACAGCAGGAAGAGAACCACCATCAGCCACAGCTGCTGAGGACGCCGGATGGTCTGTTTCTCGGGGAAGCGGACCTCAATACCCTCCGGCTTGACGCACAGGGCGGCAATGGACAGGCCCACCAGGCTCACCAGGGTCAGTGGCGCCATGACAGCGAAGAACTCACCGGCGGGGATGCCGAAGGCGGAGTAGAGGTACAGGTTCTGGGGGTTGCCCACCGGTGTGGCCATACTGCCCAGATTGGCCGCCAGGGTCTGGAGTACCACCAGGTACAGTGCCCGCTCCATTCGCCCCACCAGCCCCAGCACCAGCAGGGTGAAGGGGACAAAGGTGATGAGGGCCACGTCGTTGGTGATGAGCATGGAGACGAAGAAGGGGAGGAGCACCAGCACCAGGGAGATGAAGCGCATCCGCTTCTTGCCGGTGAGCAGCTTCTGGGCCAGCACGGCGAAGAGGCCGCAGTCCTGAAGCCCTGCTACCACCGCCATCAGGCAGAAGAGAAGGGCCAGCACCCGGAAGTCAATGTACCCCAGGTAGGCCGCCGAGGGCGGGACGAAAATCATGGAGACCAGGGCGCACAGCAGGGCGATGCAGCCCACGGCCTCCCGCTTGACAAAGGAAACAATGGATGAAGCCATAGACAATCTCTCCTCACAGAAAGCGGCCCCACCGGCGCAAAGGCCGTTGGGACCGCTCTTTGGTTATGGGCTGTGGCCGGTCAGGCGTTGACGGCCTGCTTGAGGGCCTGGGCCAGCTGGTCGGGGCAGGAGGTGGCCTTGCCGCCGCAGCGGATGCCCTCCAGCTTGGAGATGGCGTCGGTGACCTTCATACCCTCCACCAGACGGGAGATGCCCTGGAGGTTGCCGTCGCAGCCGTTGAAAATCTTCACGGACTGGACCGTGTCACCCTCCACGTCAATTACCATCCGGGTGGAGCAGACGCCTTTGGTTCTGTAATCAATGGTCATAGAAAATTGCCTCCGCATACAGCCCCGAAAAGACAGGGGCAAAAATATCGGAAAATATTATACAGGACGAAGCGGGAAAACGCAACGGCTGAATGGAACTTTTTGGGGAAGCGGGTCGGGAATTATTCGCCGTACACAATCAGGCAGGTGACGCCGCTGCTGTTGAGGTACACATCCTGACAGCCACCGACGACCCCCGATGTAAAGAAGCTGACATTCCACATGTCGGCCTCGCTGTCGTAGGAGCAGGTGACGGAGTCGTAGGAGATGGTACACTCCGCCGCGGCCCGCTGAGCGGCCTCCTCCGCGCTGCCGATTGCAAGGGGAGAGGTGTTTTGAAAGTCGTCCCGCAGGACGCCCGGCGTGTTTTCCCCGTAGGTATCCTGCACCTCCGCGTAGGAGAAGGAGGGAATTTCGGCGGACGGTGCAGCGGTGTCCTGTCCGCAGCCGACCGGCAGCAGGATCAGCGCCAGCACCAGACCCAACAGAGCAGATTTTTTCATCTTGTCAGCCTCCGTTCCTGTGGTGTTGTGTACCTTTTAGACGCAGGAACGCCGGAGAAGTTCCGGGTATTTCCGGTGGCGAAAAAGCGAAGAAACCATTTGTTCTCCTTGACAATGTTCCGGAAAATGCATATACTAGAGAGCGTTCATAGTAAAAAGCCGCGAAGGGAAGGAGTACGCGTTTCCCAGGGTGCAGAGAGGAGCCGGTCGGTGCAAGGCTCTCCGTTGGGAATGCGGAAGGTGGTCCCGGAGCTCCGCTCCTGAAGCAAGTAGGGGGCGGCGGGTTCTCCCGTTACCGAGACAATGAGTGTTCTCCCACGGGAGAAAATTCAGGTGGTACCACGGACTGCATCGGTTCGTCCTGAGCAAAACGCTTGGGGCGGACTTTTTTGTTGCGCAAAAAAGTTGTTTGCCCCGAAAAGGAGTGTCAGAAAGAATGAAGAAAGAACTTCCCAAGGTTTACGAACCCCAGGAGGTGGAAGGCCGCGTCTACGAGATGTGGGAGAAGAACGGCTGCTTTGAGGGCCACCGTGACCCCGACAAGAAGCCCTTCACCATCGTCATGCCGCCCCCCAACGTCACCGGCCAGCTCCACATGGGCCACGCCATGGACTCCACCCTCCAGGACATCCTCATCCGCTTCAAGCGGATGGAGGGCTACGCCGCCCTGTGGGTTCCCGGCACCGACCACGCCGGCATCGCCACCCAGATCAAGGTGGAGGAGGAGCTGCGCAAGAACGAGGGCCTGACCCGCTACGACCTGGGCCGGGACAAGTTCCTGGAGCGTGTGTGGGACTGGAAGCACAAGTACGGCGACCGCATCGTCCAGCAGCAGAAGAAGCTGGGCGCCTCCTGCGACTGGAGCCGTGCCCGGTTCACCATGGACGAGGGCCTGTCCAACGCCGTGCGCCACGTGTTCGTCTCCCTCTATAAGAAGGGCCTCATCTACAAGGGCAGCCGCATCATCAACTGGTGCCCCCACTGCGTCACCGCTCTGTCCGACGCCGAAGTGGAGTACAAGGACAAGCCCGGTAACCTGTGGCACCTGAAGTACCCCATCAAGGGCGAGGAGGGCCGCTATGTCATCGTGGCCACCACCCGTCCCGAGACCATGATGGGCGACACCGGCGTGGCCGTCAACCCCAACGATGACCGCTACAAGGACCTCATCGGCAAGACCTGCATCCTGCCCCTGATGGACCGTGAGATCCCCATTGTGGCCGATGAGTACGTGGACATGGAGTTCGGCACCGGCTGCGTGAAGATGACTCCCGCCCACGACCCCAACGACTTCGAGGTGGGCCTGCGGCACAACCTGGAGTCCATCCGTGTGCTGGACGATGAGGGCAAGGTCAACGCCAACGGCGGCAAGTACGAGGGCATGGACCGCTACGAGGCCCGCAAGGCCGTTGTGGCCGACCTGGAGGCCCTGGGCCTGCTGGAGAAGGTGGAGCCTCACGCCCACAACGTGGGCACCTGCTACCGCTGCGGCACCGACGTGGAGCCCATCATCTCCGCCCAGTGGTTCGTGAAGATGGGCCCCCTGGCTGAGGAGGCCCTGCGGGTGGTCAACGACGGGGAGGTCAAGTTCGTCCCCGACCGCTTCTCCAAGACCTACACCAACTGGATGGAGAACGTCCACGACTGGTGTATCTCCCGCCAGCTGTGGTGGGGCCACCGCATCCCCGCCTGGACCTGCGAGGAGTGCGGCCACATCACCGTCAGCGAGACCGACCCCACCGAGTGCGAGCACTGCCACTCCAAGCACATCAAGCAGGAGGACGACGTGCTGGACACCTGGTTCTCCTCCGCTCTGTGGCCCTTCTCCACCCTGGGCTGGCCCGATGAGAACAGCGAGGACTACAAGTACTTCTATCCCACCGACGTGCTGGTCACTGGCTACGACATCATCTTCTTCTGGGTGGCCCGCATGATCTTCTCCGCCTGCGAGCACACCGGAAAGCCCCCCTTCCACACCGTGTTCATCCACGGCCTGGTCCGGGACGACAAGGGCCGCAAGATGTCCAAGAGCCTGGGCAACGGCATCGACCCCCTGGAGATCGCCGAGAAGTACGGCGCCGACGCCCTGCGCTTCAACCTGGTCACCGGCAACTCTCCCGGAAACGACATGCGCTTCTACACCGAGCGGTGCGAGGCTATGCGCAACTTTGCCAACAAGATCTGGAACGCCAGCCGCTTCCTGATGATGAACCTGACCATCGACAAGTGCGAGCTGCCCGAGAAGCTGGAGATGGAGGACCGCTGGATTCTCTCCAAGCTCAACAGCCTGATCCCCGAGATGACGGAGAACATGGACAAGTATGAGCTGGGCGTGGCGGCGCAGAAGATCTACGACTTTATCTGGGACTCCTACTGCGACTGGTATATTGAGCTGACCAAGGCCCGTCTCCAGGGCGACGATGAGGAGGCCAAGGTCAACGCCCAGAAGGTGCTCTGCTACGTGCTGACCCAGATTCTCAAGCTGCTGCACCCCTTCATGCCCTTCATCACCGAGGAGATCTGGCAGGCTCTGCCCCACGTCGAAGTGTCCGGCGGACACTTCGATGGAGAACAAGCGAAGCAACCTCATAAATCGGGCGACTACCTGATGCTCCAGAAGTGGCCGGAGCACAGCGTGGCCCTGGACTTCCCCGACGAGGAGCGGGCCATGGAGATGATCATGGACGCCATCGGCGCCATCCGTACCCGCCGCTCCGAGATGAACGTGCCCCCCAGCAAGAAGGCCCATGTCACCGTGTCCACCCTGCACCGGGACGTGTTCGAGCTGGGCATCCCCTTCCTCAAGCGCCTGGGCTACGCCAGCGATGTGACCATCACCGGCGTCACCGACGCTGACCAGGACACCAAGGGCATGGTCACCGTCATCACCCACGCCGCCCGTATCTCCATCCCTCTGGCTGAGCTGGTGGACATGGAGAAGGAGAAGGCCCGGATGGAGAAGGAGCTCAAGAAGAACCAGGCTGAGCTGGACAAGCTGGACACCAAGCTGAACAACCCCGGCTTTGTGAACAAGGCCCCCGCTAACGTGGTGGAGGCCGAGCGGGAGCGGGCTGTCAAGCTCCGTGAGCTGGTGACCAAGCTCCAGGGAGAGCTCTCCAATATGTAATGCCAACCCCATAAGATTTTTGCCGCCGGAGACACCTCACGTCTCCGGCGGTATTTTTTTCATCTGTATGCAGAAAAATATTTATTTTGTTCCAAACGGGCGAAAAAGCGAGAACGAGGGACTTCCATGGGGCAGAATAAACTTTGCTGTGCCTCACGCCCAAAAAAGTTTACAAATTAGCGTTGATAGAAGCGGAGAAAAAAGGTATGATAACATACCATATAGCATGGGATAAGTTTTTTGCGCTCTTTGGGGCTGTGAAAATATGAAAAGTTGGACACACTGTAACCAGAAAATCAACTGCTGTGGGGAGGGTTCGGCATGAGAAAGCGGGCCGCTTTGCTTACCATATTGCTGCTTGTGCTGCTGGCCGGATGCCGGACGCAGCCGGCGGGGGAGACAGGACAGCCTGAGCCGCCGGAGAGCACAAAGCCTGCCGTTACGCCGGAGCAGACGGCCTCCCCCATGCCCACGGAGGAGGAGCCGGAGGAGACCTCTTACGTTGAGGAGACCACCTCGCCCGCGCCCACGGAGAGCCAGCCGCCTGTTGAGACCGGTGCACCCGATACCCGTGCGCTGGCGGAGGAGCTGTGGGACAAGTACCCCGACAGCCTGTCCAACAGCCAGTGGTACACCCTGGACCGGGCCTACTGGTTTGCTGACTACGTGCCCGGAGAGACGGTGGATGACCAGGGGGAGGGGACGGAGGCGTCCCCGCTCTCCCAGCCCGATATCTATTTCTATGAGGACGCCACCGGCGCCATGGCCCCCGAGGACGTGGCGGCCGAGCTGGTGAATGTGATGCTCCAGTCCGCCGACCCGGAGGGGGACTGGACAGTGGCCACCCAGTCCCTGCTGGACCGGGACGGTCTGCTGGACCTGTGCGCGGAGCACATGGCGGCCTACACCGGCGGCTGGGAGGACCAGAACCGGCTGAAGAGCTGGTTTGACGCCTGGGCCGCTGAGATTCCCGGCATCGGGACGGACATGTGGGTCCTCCACCCCAGCTACACCGGTTCCGCCGTGACCCAGGAGAGCAGCGGCTGGTTTGTCATCATGCGGGAGGGGAACGTGTACCGCATGCAGCGGGATGACGCCTTTGGCGAGTATGTCCGCCAGCCCGAGGTGGAGGCCCGGATTCAGTTTGCCCGGGCGCTGGAGGCATGGGGCTGGTTCAACGGCGCACCTCCGGAGACAACTGCCGACGCCAGGAAGGCAGAGGACGGCAGCACCTGGTACCCGGTGAAGGACAGTCGGTTCTCCACGGTGCTGGACTTGCGGATGTACCTGAAGGGCATCTTCTCCGATGAGATTGCGGAGGAGCTGCTGGGTCTGGGGCTGTACCGGGACGTGGACGATGTGCTCTGCTGTGCCCAGAACAGCAATACCGCCCCCACACTCACCGACGCCAAGGTCCAGGTGGAGCGGGCCAGTGATGCCAAGCTCATCTGCCGTCTGGAGGGCACTCTGACCTGGTCCGACGGCTCCCGTCCGGCACAGGCCGTATCCGCCTCCTTCCCCTACGAAAAAGTGGGGGACAAGTGGCTCTTTACGGAATTCTCGTGGCCGGAATAGGGAATTCGACCGAAAGCGCAGCTCATATGAATTATAATCGCCATATACCAGAAAATGGCATATGGCGATTTTTTTCTGTCCCGCTTTGGGAACGGACGGATATTTTCAACGCACAGGAGGGACAAGCTATGTCAGTGACCTGTACCGGGGAGGACCGGAATCTGCGGCTGACCGTGTCGGGGGAGGTGGACCACCACGGCGCCCGGGCCGTCATGCAGGAGCTGGACCGCCAGGTGGACGCGGGGCTGCCCAAGCGGCTCACCCTGGATTTGAGCGGCGTGACCTTTATGGATAGCTCAGGTATCGCGGTGCTGCTGCGGGCCTACCGCCGGATGGCGGAGCTGGGGGGCGCCCTGACGGTGGCCAATGTACCGCCTCAGGCCCTCAAGGTGCTGCGGGCGGCGGGGCTGGAGCGGATCATCCGCTTTGAATAGGGAACGGACCGCCGGAGTGCGGCAGGCGCTCCGGCGGTGGGGAACCACCCAATACGGAAGGAGTCTTTACATATGAAACCAATCAACGAGGCGGCCATTTCCTTTCTCAGCCGCTCCGCCAACGAGGGCTTTGCCCGCACCACGGCGGCCTGCTTTGCCGCTCAGCTGGACCCCACCCTGGACGAGGTCAACGACATCAAGACCGCCGTCAGCGAGGCGGTGACCAACGCCATTGTCCACGCCTACCCGGACCGGCTGGGCAAGGTGGCCCTGCGTCTGCGGCTGTTTGAGGACGGGGTGCTGGAGATTGTGGTGAAGGACTGGGGCGTGGGCATTGAGGACGTGGAGAAAGCCCGGCAGCCCCTGTACACCACCGGCAACGAGGAGCGATCCGGCATGGGCTTCACCATCATGGAGAGCTTCATGGACGCTCTGCGGGTGCGATCCACCCCTGGGAAGGGCACCACCGTCACCATGCGGCGCCGGATTTCCCGCCGGTACAGCGGCGGCGTGCGCTGATGGCGGCGGACACCCTGTCCCTGCTGGAGGCCGCCCGCCAGGGGGACAACGACGCCTGTGCACGGATGATGGAGGAGAACAGCGGCCTCATCTGGAGCATCGTCCGCCGGTACTACGGCCGGGGCGTGGACCCGGAGGACCTGTATCAGCTGGGGTGCATGGGTTTTCTCAAGGCGGTGCGGGGCTTTGACCCGGCCTTTGGCTGCCAGTTTTCCACCTATGCCGTGCCCAAAATCGCCGGGGAAATCCGCCGCTTTCTCCGGGACGACGGGGCGGTGAAGGTGAGCCGGGGGCTGAAGGAGCGGGCTGGGAGCATCCGCACCGCACGGGACCGGCTTCAGGCCGACCTGGGCCGGGAGCCCACCCTCAGCGAGCTGGCGGAGGAGACCGGCCTGGAGCCGGAGGAGATTGCCGCCGCCGAGGAGGCCAACGCCCCGGTGGCCTCCCTCCAGATGGAGACAGGGGACGGCTTTACCCTGGAGAGCGTGCTGGGCACCGAGGGCATGGAGGAGGGCATTGTGGAGCGGGAGGCTCTGCGCTCGGCGGTGAGCAGCCTGCCCGACCGGGAGCGGCAGGTGATTGTGCTGCGCTACTTCCGGGGGCTGACCCAGGACAGGACGGCCAGAATCATGGGGGTCAGTCAGGTTCAGATTTCCCGGGTGGAGAAGAAGGCCATGGAGTATCTCCGCCGCAGGCTGGAGGAATAGGGGGCATATCCCTGGGCAGGCAGTCCAGCCCGCCCAGCTCCAGACCCATCTGGAGACCGGTCAGAAAGAGCTGTTCTCCCTCCATGTCGGAGACAGCCAGACAGGCATCCAGAATTTGCAGCACCCGGGCGCACAGTGCGTCCGGGTGCTCTTTTCGGAATTGGGCCCGGAGGGATTCTGCCTCCGCTGTCATGGCCCGGTACTCCGGGTCACCGGAGAGCGCCCGGCGGCACAGCGTCCGGGCCGTATTCTGCATCAGTTCCACGGTGGGGGTCATATACATCCCTCCAATATAGCTTGTGGCTATATTAACGCGAATCGTACAAAAAGTCAATAGCTGAAAGCTATGAGTGCAAAGGGTATTGCTGTGAGCTATAATAAGAAGGCGAGGTGAGAGAATGAAGGACTATCGAACCATAATCCGACAAAAACGCACGGAAAAAGGAATTAGCCAGGGAAAACTGGCGGAATTAGTGCATGTCTCACAGCCTTTTATTGCCGAGATTGAGAGCGGAAGAAAGAAACCGTCACTGGATGTACTGATGCGGATCTGCGACGCACTGGAAATTTCGATGTTTGGTGAGGACAAAGAAGATGAATGATACCCTCTATATCGTAGTCCCCTGCTATAACGAGGAGGAGGTGCTCCCCGAGACCTCCAAGCGGCTCAAGGCCAAGGTGGAGGCCCTGAAGGGGGCGGGAAAGATTGGCCCGGACAGCCGCATCCTCTTCGTCAACGACGGCTCCAGAGACCGGACCTGGGAGATGATTTCCGACCTCCATAAAGCCGACCCGGTGTTCTCCGGGGTGAACCTGTCCCGCAACCGGGGCCACCAGAACGCCCTGCTGGCCGGTCTGATGACCGCCAAGGACCGCTGCGACATGGCCATCTCCATGGACGCCGACCTCCAGGACGACATCGATGCCGTGGACGCCATGGTGGACAAGTTCCACGAGGGCTGCGACATTGTCTACGGCGTCCGCTCCTCCCGGAAAAAAGACACCTTTTTCAAGCGCTTTACCGCCGAGGGCTTTTACCGGGTGATGAACTTCCTGGGGGCGGAGACCGTGTTCAACCATGCCGACTACCGTCTGCTCTCCCGCCGTGCCCTGGAGGGTCTGGCGCAGTTCCGGGAGGTCAACCTGTTCCTCCGGGGCATCGTGCCCATGATTGGCTACACCTCCGCCACCGTGGAGTACGAGCGGGGAGAGCGATTCGCCGGTGAGAGCAAGTACCCCCTGAAAAAGATGATCTCCTTCGCCATGGAGGGCATCACCAGCCTGTCCACCAAGCCCATCCGGTACATCACCGGCCTGGGCTTCCTGGTGTTCCTGGTGTCCATCATCATGCTCATTTACAGCGTGGTCCGCTGGGCCATGGGGGAGACCATCCTGGGCTGGGCCAGCCTGATCTGCTCCGTCTGGGCCATCGGCGGCCTGATTCTGCTGTCTCTGGGCGTCATCGGCGAGTATATCGGCAAAATCTACCTGGAGACCAAGGAGCGTCCCCGGTTCATCATCCAGGATGTGCTGGACGGAGAGGACGAGAAGGACTGAGAGAGAAAGCAAGACCCCCTTTTTTCAAACCGGGCGTTTCCCGCCCGACGTGTGTGTGCTGCTGATATAAGGGGAGGGGAAGACGTGCGAAACATTGCCATTGTGGAGGACCAGGACAACGCCGCTCAGCGGCTGGCCGGATACATCGACAAATACGCCGCTGAGACCGGGCAGGAGTTCCGTGTGACCCGGTTTTGCAATGGGGAGGAGTTCCTGAAGGACTACAAATGTGTCTTTGCCGTGGTGTTCATGGACATCCAGATGCCCAAAAAGGACGGCATGGAGGCCGCGGTTGAGCTGCGCAGAAAAGACAAGAACGTATCCATTATTTTTATCACCAACCTGGTCCAGTACGCCCTGAAGGGCTACGAGGTGGACGCGGTCAGCTTCCTGGTCAAGCCGGTGAGCTACTGCGATTTCTCGCTGAAATTCAGGAAGGCGCTGGACATCTACATCATGAACGAGGACCGGAGCTTTACGGTGAACGCTCCCGGCGGCCTGTGCCGCATCTCCACCGACAAGCTGATGTATGTTGAGATCTCCAATCACCGCCTGTGCTACCACCTCATCGACGACGTGATTGAGATGACCGGCGTGCTCTCCGGCGTGGAACAGGAGCTGCGGGGCTTCGGCTTCCTGCGCTGCAACAAGTGCTATCTGGTCAACCCCAAATTCGTGGTGCGGGTCAAGGGCTGCACCGTGCAGGTGGGGGATTCCGAGCTTCAGATCAGCCGTCCCAGACGGGCGTCCTTCTTGGCGGAGCTGTCCAACTGGTATGCCGGTTCCATGGGAGGGCAGTGAAGATGGATGAGGTCCTCCTGATTTACAGAAACATCATCCTGGAGTTCCTGTTCGAGCTCTATGTGTTCTATGTCCTCACCACCTGGAAGCCGAACCGGGCGCCACGGTTCGGGCTGAAAGCGGTTGGGGGCCTGTGTGCGGTGCTGGCCGTGGCCCTGGGCAGCGCTTGGGTCTACCAGCTCTGCGGGAATACGGTGCTGGGGCGGAGCGGGGTGTATCTCTTCCTGTTTGCCGTGACCATCGCCCATATGAAGCTGTGCTTTGCCGAATCCTTCTCCGCCATCCTGTTCTGCTGCAGCGTGGCCTACGCCGCCCAGAACCTGTGTTACAAGCTGTATCTGCTGGTGTGGTGTGGCTGGCTGGTGGAGGTCAGCGACAGCTGGGGGATGCGCTTTAACCTCTACTACCGCCTGACCTACTACCTCATCTTCGCCATTGCGGTGGCGGCGGTGTATGTGTTTTTCATCCGCCGGGTGGTGTGGCACGTGGACAGCTGGCAGCTGGACAAGCAGCTGCTGGCCATCTCTTTGCTTATCCTGGTCATCACCGCCATTTTGTGCTCGGTGGAGGACATCTACTTCGCCCGGCTGAGCGTGGGACGGGAAAATCAGTTTGATATGGTGGAGTACTTTGTCCTGCGGCAGTCGGGCAACCTGATCTCCGTCATGTGCTGCATGATTGTGCTGCTGCTGGCCTCCCGCACCGTGGAGCAGCGGGAGCTGAAGCAGGAGGTGGCATATCTCCAGCATGCTGTCCGCCAGAGCCAGCGGCAGTATGAGATCTCCCGGGACACCATCGAGCTTATCAATGTCAAGTGCCACGACATCCGCTACCGGCTGTCCTCACTGGCCGCCCAGGGCGGTCAGGTGCCGCCGGGCGCCATGGAGGATATCCGGAAGAGCGTGGCCATCTACGACGCGAAGATTGAGACGGGGAACCGGCTGCTGGACGTGCTGCTGACGGAGAAGAGCCTCTACTGTGAGCAAAACGGCATCACCCTCTCCTGCATGGCGGACGGGGAGAAGCTGTCCTTCCTGGAGGACAGCGACCTCTACTGCCTCTTTGGAAACGTGGTGGACAACGCCCTGGAGGCGGTGAAGCAGCTGGAGGAGCGGGAGCGCCGGGTGATCAACCTGGTGGTGAAGGCCAGAGGCGGCATGCTCATCATTCAGGAGGAGAACTACTACGCCGGTGACCTGACCTTCCGGGACGGCCTGCCTGTGACCACAAAGGCGGACAAGGACTACCACGGCTTCGGCATGCAGAGCATCCGCATGATTGTCCGCAAGTATGAGGGTGAGCTGAACACCTACACCAGCGACGGTGTTTTTCACCTGAACATCCTCTTCACCACAGGGGATTTTTAGGGCCGGAAATACAGAATACGAAAAAATATGATAGTTAAAGGAACACCCATTATCAACGGGTGTTCCTTTTGCTATATTGTGGTCAACAGGCCGGGGGCGTGAGAATTACCGGGAATCGTGCTCGGACACGCGCACCGCGGCATACATTTTGAGAAGGAGAGAGAACCCATGAAAAAGAACGTTCCTGTACTGGTCCTGTCCGCGGCGCTGGCGCTGACCCTGACCGCCTGCGGCGAAACCCCTTCTGCCAGCGGCACCCCCTCCGGTGAGCCCAGCGCCCCCGCTGTGACCACTCCCGCAGCGACTGCTCCTGCCGCAACCACGCCCGCTGTCCTCGACGAGGAGCCTCTGGGTGGCGATATGCTGGCCGACTTCTCCAACGGCCCTGTGGACGCCATGTTTGCCTCCGACGGCTGGTCCAACGGCGGCGTGTTCAACGTGTGGTGGACCGGCAGCAACGTCACCTATACCGACGGTCAGCTGCACCTGGGCATCAGCGAGGCGGGTGACGAGGTGGAGCAGGACTATTACGGCGGCGAGGCCCGCACCGGTCTCTACTACGGCTACGGCGACTACTCCGTGCGGATGAAGCCCGCCAAGGTGGAGGGCACTGCCAGCACCTTCTTCACCTGCACCGGCCCCTACGACATCGCCAACGGCGAGCCCAACCCCTGGGATGAGATTGACATCGAGTTCCTGGGCAAGGACACCACCGGCGTGCAGTTCAACTACTTCGTCAACGGTGAGGGTGGCCACGAGTACTGGTATGAGCTGGGCTTCGACGCCTCTGAGGAGTTCCACGAGTACGGCTTCCGCTGGGAGGAGGACTCCATCACCTGGTTCGTGGACGGCGAGGCTGTTTACAGCGTGAATACCGAGGACAACGGCCCCATGCCCTCTACCCCCGGCCGTATCCTGATGAACTACTGGTGCGGCAACGAGGACGCCGAGGGCTGGATGGGCGTCTATACGCCGGACAGCGCCACCGTCGACTATGAGTGGGTCAAGACTTCCGCTCAGGGCGCGGAGCTGGGCGCCTGAGCGAACCGCTGATTGGGAGGAAATTTCATGGAAAAGAAAAAGAGAAAAAAGCTGAGCGCCAAGGCGTTTACCGCTGTCCTCACGCCGCTGCTGGCCGTACTGCTGGTGTTCTCCGTGGTGCTCTCCGTGGTGACCACGTCTTCCTTTGACCTGGTGCTCCGTGACATCTTCGGCGAGACCGAGTTGAAGACCGGCGGCGCCCCTGAGGGCGTGGATGCGGAGTACTACACCCGGGATATCACCGACTCCGACGAGCTCCAGGCCGCCGAGCAGGCCTACACCCGCAAGGCGGGCGCCGAGGGCTTCGTGCTCCTCTACAACAACACGGAAAACGGCAAGGGTCTGCCCGTGGCGGCGGGCTCCAAGCTGAGCCTGTTCTCCGCCTCCTCCGTGGACCTGCTGGCCGGCGGTACCGGATCGGGCGTGAGCACTATCTCCAGCGATATGCGCACCGCCCTCACCGAGCAGGGCTTTTCCGTCAATGAGTCCCTGTGGAAGTTCTACAGCGACAACCACAGCACCTACACCCGTGGCGGCGGCGCCATCATGTACGGCGGCGCCGAGGACTGGTCCATCAACGAGGCTCCCATCTCCGCCATCCCCCAGGAGGCCAAGGATGAGGCCGTAGGCACCACCCCTGTCTTCTTCATCGCCCGCACTGGCGGCGAGGGCCGTGACCTGGGCCGCTACATGGGCGACTGGACCGACATTGAAGAGGACAAGGACAAACACTACCTGGAGCCCGACTCCGTGGAGCTGGGTGTTATCCAGTACCTGAACGACAACTTTGACAACGTCATCATCGTGGTCAACACCAACAACGCCTTTGAGCTGGGCTGGGTCAAGGACTACGAGAACATCTCCGCAGTCCTGTGGGCTCCTGGCGCCGGCGGCGACACCTGCCGCTCCATCGCCGACGTGCTCAGCGGCAATGTCAACCCCTCCGGCCACCTGGTGGACACCTTCGCTTACGACGCCTTCTCCTCTCCCGCCATGCAGAACATGGGCGACATGATGCTGGTGAACAACGGCCAGGACGTGGAGGCCGGCGTGTTCTACGACGAGGGCATCTACGTGGGCTACAAGTACTACGAGACCCGCTATTTTGACAAGATGCTGGACCAGGGCAACGCCGGAGACTACGACTACAGCCAGGTGGTGCAGTACCCCTTCGGCTACGGCCTGTCCTACACCACCTTTGAGTGGTCCGACTTCACCATGAGCGACATGGACGCCAACGGCGACATTCAGATTCAGGTCACCGTCACCAACACCGGCGACGTGACTGGCCGGGACGTGGTGCAGGTCTACCTCAACGCCCCCTACACCGAGTACGACAAGACCAACCACATTGAAAAGTCCTCTGTATCCCTGGTGGGCTTTGAAAAGACCGATGACCTGGAGCCCGGCGCCTCCGAGACCGTGACCATCACCGTGAACCAGAAGGACTTCATCTCCTACGACGACGTGAACGCCAAGACCTACATCCTGGAGGCGGGCGACTACCTGCTGACCGCCGCCCCCAACGCCCACGCCGCCAACAACAATTTCCTGGCCTATGCCGGCCATGAGACCGACGGCCTCTTCGGAGAGCCCAATGCGGACTTTGTGGGCAAGTGGACCTATACCTACCTGGACAACAACGGCGTGGACAACAAGACCTACTCCGTCTCCCTGACGGGCGTAACCATCACCAACCAGTTTGACCACGCCAGCTATGACGAGCTGACTCCCAGAGACCAGTACCTGACCCGTCAGGACTGGGTGGGCACCTTCCCCACCACCCACGGCAATCAGGACAGCCAGCGGAAGAGCCAGTACAGTGAGAAGAACGGCTACACCTGGGAGGTGGAGGTGTCCGACACCATCCGGGACGCCATCAAAGCCAAGGGCGCCAGTGCCTCCCTCAACCCCATGAGTGAGGAAGAGGCGGCCTCCATGGCCGGCGTGTACGGCCAGGACGGCGACCTGGAGCTCATCGACTTCCGGGGCAGAGACTTTGACGAGGTGGAGGCCGAGGGCGGCTGGGACGCCCTCATCAACCAGATGGAGGTCACCGAGCTGGAGACCATCATCCGCAACGGCGGCTATCAGACCCTGATGTCCGTCAACATGGGCAAGCCCAGAGCCATCGACTACGACGGACCCTCCGGCCTGAACGAGGGCGGCATCACCCACGAGCCCTACTCCATCACCTACCCCTGCGCCACCAACCTGGCTGCCAGCTGGGACCGGGAGAACTCCTATCTCCACGGCTACTACGTGGGCGAGGATGCCCTGGCCGCTGACGGCAACTGGGGCGACCACACCTACACCGGCATCATCTCCGGCTGGTATGCCCCCGCTATGAACATCCACAGAACCCCCTTCGCCGGCCGTAACTTTGAGTACTACTCCGAGGACGGCTTCATGTCCGGCGAGATGGCTCTCCAGGCTGCCAGCGCCTGTGCTGAGAAGGGCGTGTACGCCTACATCAAGCACTTCGCCCTCAACGACCAGGAGGACCACCGCAGCCATGTGGCCACCTTCGCCAACGAGCAGGCCATCCGGGAGATCTACCTCAAGCCCTTCCAGACCTGTATCGAGGAGCGGCCCATGACCACTATCATGGTCCAGCAGTACGACGAGGCCACCGATTCCTTCACCCAGACGGAGGCGGAGATCCCGGCCGTCATGGCGGTCATGTCCTCCTTCAACCGGGTGGGCTGCACCTGGTCGGGCGGCGACTACAACCTGCTCACCGGTGTGCTGCGCAACGAGTGGGGCTTTGACGGTACCATCATCACCGACTACGACGGCGGCGGCGTCATGGATACCGAGCAGTGCATCCGGGCCGGCGGCGACCTGAAGCTGACCGGTTTCGAGGTGGACGCGCCCATGGATCCGACCAATCCCGCCACCCAGTACTTTGCCCGTCAGGCCATCAAGCACATCCTCTACACCACCGTCAACTCCAACGCCATGAACGGCATTGTCCACGGTGTGGCCGTGGAGGCGCTGCCCTTCGCCAACTACTACATCATCCTCATCGTGGAGAACGTGGTAGCCGCAGCCCTCATCATCTGGGGCGTGGTGGCCATCGTGCGCCGCTGGAAGAAGGAGAAGAAGGCTGCCTGAGTAAACTCAGCCCTTCACATATACCGACGCAAAGAGAGCGCCCGGAGCCGGGAATTCCCGGCTCCGGGCGCTCTGCTTGTCAAAGCGGGAAAGGGTGTCTCGACTGGGGACGGTTCCTGTGCTATAATGGTGCGTGCCGGGCAGTTCCTGCCCGGCCATATTCTGAAAACAACGGAGATAGAATCTCCGTGAGAGGCGGTTTTTTATGGGCCAACAGGCGGAAGAATCAAAAGCGAAGAGAAGGCTCTGTACAGGCCTGTTTGCCCATGTGGACGCGGGCAAGACCACCCTGTCCGAAGGGCTGCTCTACACCTGCGGCTGTCTAAAAAAGTTAGGTCGGGTGGACCACCGGGACGCCTTCCTGGATACCTACGCCCTGGAGCGGGAGCGGGGCATCACCATCTTCTCCAAGCAGGCGGTGCTGCCTCTGGAGGACATGGTCATCACCCTGCTGGACACCCCGGGACACGTGGACTTCTCCGCCGAGATGGAGCGCACCCTCCAGGTGCTGGACTGCGCCATCCTGGTCATCAGCGGCACCGACGGCGTCCAGGGCCACACCATGACCCTCTGGCGGCTGCTGGAGCGCTACGGCGTACCGGTGTTCCTCTTTGTCAACAAGATGGACCTGGCGAGAGCGGACCGCGCCGCGCTGCTCTCCGGACTAAAGGTCAGGCTGGACGAGGGCTGCGTGGACTTCGGGCCCGGACAGGACAGGGACAGCTGGCTGGAGAACGTGGCCGTGTGCGGCGAGGACGTGCTAGAGCGCTACCTGGAGAGCGGTCAGGTGGCGGATGAGGACATCGCCACCCTCATCCGGGCGCGGAAGCTGTTTCCCTGCTACTTTGGCTCCGCCCTGCGGCTGGAGGGGGTGGAGGAGCTGCTTGCCGGCCTGAGCAAATACGGCAGCAGCCCGGATTACCCATCTGAGTTCGGCGCACGGGTGTACAAAATTGCACGGGACCCCCAGGGCAACCGGCTGACCTATCTGAAGGTGACGGGGGGCAGCCTGAAGGTGAAGGCCCTGCTCACCAACCGCCGGGCGGCCCTGGCGGAGGAGAAGGTGTGGGAGGAGAAGGCGGATCAAATCCGCATCTACTCCGGCGCCAAATTCACCACCGTGGACGAGGCTCCGGCGGGGACGGTGTGCGCCGTCACCGGCCTGAGCCATACTGTGCCCGGCGAGGGACTGGGCTGGGAGGCGGAGGGGGAGACACCGGTGCTGGAGCCGGTGCTCACCTACCGGGTGGTGCTGCCCGAGGGCTGCGACCCTCACACCGCACTCCTCAAGTTGGGGGAGCTGGCCGAGGAGGACCCCCAGCTCCACATCGTCTGGAACGAGCAGCTGCGGGAGATCCACATCCAGCTCATGGGCGAGGTCCAGCTGGAGGTGCTCCGGCGGCTGATTGCGGAGCGTTTCAGCATGGATGTCACCTTTGACGCGGGCAGTATTGTCTACCGGGAGACCATCGCCGAGCCGGTGGAGGGCGTGGGCCACTTTGAGCCTCTGCGGCACTACGCGGAGGTTCACCTTCTGCTGGAGCCGGGAGAGCGGGGCAGCGGCCTGCACTTTGCCTCCGCCTGCGGGGAGGACATGCTGGACCGGAACTGGCAGCGGCTCATCCTCACCCATCTGGAGGAAAAGCAGCACCTGGGCGTGCTCACCGGATCGCCCATCACCGATATGCGCATCACCCTGGTAGCGGGACGTGCTCACGTCAAGCACACCGAGGGCGGCGACTTCCGTCAGGCCACCTACCGGGCCGTGCGGCAGGGCCTGATGCAGGCCAGGAGCATTCTGCTGGAGCCCTGGTACAGCTTCCGGCTGGAGATTCCCCCTGAGTGCGTGGGCCGTGCCATGACGGATTTGCAGCGCATGGGCGGCGAGACAGACACCCCCGAGACCATTGGCGAGGAGACCGTGCTCACCGGAGCAGCGCCGGTGGCGGGGTTGAGAGACTACGCTGCCGAGGTCATGTCCTACACCAAGGGCCGTGGGCGGCTCTTCTGCACCCTGAAGGGCTACGAGCCATGCCACAACCAGGACGAGGTAGTGGCGGCCATTGGCTATGAGTGTGAACGGGACACGGAGAACCCGGCGGACTCGGTGTTCTGCTCCCATGGTGCGGGCGTGGTGGTCAAGTGGAACGAGGTGCGGGAGCACATGCACGTGGACAGCGGCCTGCGCTTTGACGACGGGGAGGAACCGGAGGAGGAAACACCGGTCTACCGCCCCAGTACCACCTATTCTGACGGCGTGGCCCAGGACAAGGAGCTCCAGGCCATCTTTGAGCGGACCTACGGACCTATCAAGCGGCGGGATTTTCTTCCCCAGGAGCCTGTCCACAAGAAGCACGCCGAGCTGCCGGAGCGCCGGGAGGTGACGCTGCGGGATTCCGGTCCGGAGTATCTGCTGGTGGACGGGTACAACATCATCTTCGCCTGGGACGAGCTGAAGGCGGTGGCCCGCACCAGTCTGGATGCCGCCCGACAGCTGCTGATGGACATTCTGAGCAATTACCAGGGGTTCCGTAAGTGCGTGGTGATTCTGGTCTTTGACGCCTACAAGGTGCCACGCAACACTGGGGACGTGAGCAAGTACCACAACATCTACGTGGTCTACACAAAGGAGGCGGAGACCGCCGACGCCTACATCGAGCGGGCCACCTACGAGCTGGGCAAGCACCACCACGTGCGGGTGGCCACCTCGGACAGCGCCGAGCAGCTCATCATTCTGGGCCACGGTGCCCTCCGTGTCTCCGCCCGCATCTTCAAGGCGGAGGTGGAGCAGGCAGAGGGGCAGATTTCCGATATTCTGGCCCGGAACAACCGGCAGGAGAAGTCCAAGCCGGTCCGTGCCGCCATGGAGAAGGCAAAGAAACAGAAGAATTGAAGAACAGCAAAGCGCCCCGGGCAGAGATGCCCGGGGTGCTTTGTGTATCAGGACTTGGCGATGACACCAGCAGAGCGCAGGGAGGCCAGCAGGCTGTTGTAGGACTGGATAAGGGTTTGCAGGCTGGCACTCGTGGAGACGTCTGCCACTGCGGGACCGGGGGTCAGAGTTCCAGTGGGGCCGGTAGGACCAGTGGGACCGGTAGGACCAGTAGGACCAGTAGGACCGGTAGGACCGGTAGGACCGGTAGGACCAGTGGGACCAGTAGGACCGGTAGGACCAGTAGGGCCGGTGAGACCGGTAGGCCCAGCAGCACCGTCAGCGCCAGTAGGGCCGGTAGGACCGGTGGGACCAGCAGCGCCATCAGCACCGGTAGGACCAGTGGGACCAACAGCGCCATCAGCACCGGTAGGACCAGTGGGGCCAGCGGCACCATCAGCACCAGTAGGACCGGCAGGCCCGGTTGCACCCGTGGGGCCGGGAATGGGGCAGATTCGGACGGTCTGGCAGGGGGGAGGACAGGAGGGACAGGGACAATCGGGATACAGCGCCTCGGCGGGAATGGAGCCGCCTGCGCCGCAGAAGCCTTTTTGATGATACATAAGCATAACCTCCATTCCCAGGATATGCGCCGGCCGGACCTGTGGTGCGGGGAAACAGAATTTCTGAATGAGGGATTAAAAGTCTCTTAAATCATAATGCGGGCTCTTGCGCAGGCGGGAAAAAGAGGTTAAAATAAGGCCAGATTCCGAAGAAGCGTCCCGTTGAATCGGATGAAGAAGCTGGGAAGACATAAGGAGGTCGTTTCCTGTGGCATTTTTTGATGAACTGAAGGATAAAGCGATGGATCTGGGTCGTGCGGGCGTGGTCAAGTCCCGGCAGCTGGCCGAGATCGCCAAGCTGAATCTGGCCAACTCCGCCGAGGAGGACGCGATTAAGAAGGCGTATATTGAGATTGGAAAGATCTACTATGCCGAGCGCGGCATGGCCCCTGAGGCGGCCTATGTGGCTCTGTGCGAGAAGATCACCGCCTCCAAGGTGACCATTGAGGAGAACAAGAGCCGCATCGCCGAGCTGAAGGCGGAGGGTAACCTGACGGATACGGATGTGCCTCCCATGGCCACCGATATTCCCCCTGAGGAGCCCGGCTTTGGCGGGGATGATACAAACAGCACCTTCTGAGAAGCAAGAAACAGCGCCGCTGTCCCAGAGGACAGCGGCGCTGTTTTGTTCTGTTATGTTATGGAGGTTAGAAAGCAGATACTCAGATAATGTGACGGCCGTACACGTAGACGCGGGAGTAGTAGCCGCTGGACAGGTCGTCAATCTGGACCACATAGGCGTTGGTGGAGGCGTGGATGAACTTGCCGCCGCCGATATAGATGCCCACGTGGGAGACGGGCTTGGAGGTGTAACCGCTGTTGAAGAACACCAGGTCGCCGGGCTGGAGCTGGTCCTTGGTGACGGAGACGCCGTTGGCCAGCTGGTCGGTGGCGGTGCGGTTCAGGGTGTAGCCGAACTGGGCGTACACATACTTGGTGAAGCCGGAGCAGTCAAAGGAGGTGGGACCATTGCCGCCCCACACATAGGCGCAGCCCAGGAAGTTCTGGGCGTAGTCGGCGATCTGCTGACCCAGGCTGGAGGTGGAGGAGGCAACGGCAGTGCCGTCGCCGCGGGAACCGGCGGAATCCTTCACGGTGATCATGTAGTCGCTGCTGACGTAACCGGTGGCGCCGTTATATGTAACCTTGTACCAGCCGTTGTCGATGCCCACGATGTCCACCACAGTGCCGTCGCTCAGGGTGGCCACCCGGTCGTAGCTGGTGCCGGGGCCGCTGCGCATGTTCAGCGTGGAGCCGCCGGCGTTTACCTTGCCGTAGCCGATTTTCACATCGGCGGTTTTCTGCACATCCAGATATTCCCCGGACATATAGCCCTCAATGGACTTGTAGTCCACCTTGTACCAGCCGTTGCCGGCGTCCTCCAGGACGACGACGGTGTCGCCGCTGGGAGCGGTGGCCAGGATGGTGGAGTCGGTGCTGGCGCTCTCACGAAGGCGGAGGGCGTCGGCGGTGACGGTGCCCACACCCACGCTGGCGGCGGAAGCGCCGACGACGGTGATGGCGGAGAGGGCGGCGCCGAGAACTGCGACGCGCAGGAACTTTCCGGCAGGTATCATTGGTATCAGCCTCCATAACAGATTCGGTCCGGCTTGCGCCGGGAAGGTTTTCTCTTTCGTAATGGTTGCGGGGCAGCGGCTCTTACTTGGAAGAGAGGCTGCGCTCCAGCCAGACGGAAGCCACGTCCATGGCGTTGTACAGGCTGTCCTTCTCGGTCTTCTTTACCACCCGGTCCCGGCTCTTGAGCTCGGGGTCGGTGAGCTGCAGCTGGACGGACACACGGGAGGCCACATCCAGGTCATCCACCTTTTTGGTGTCCATAATCTGCATCATGATGATGTATTTGTCGGCCATGCTGCCGTAATAAATCAGGTTGTCCTTGCGGCGGAGCGGGTGTCCCTTGTAAACCAGAGGAATCTTTTCTTCAGCCATGAGGCCCTCCTTGTAACAACTAAAATCAAACTGTAACCAAATTGTAACACATTGTAGTCGCCATGTCAAACTTTTTCCGGCAGAAAATCCTGCCAAAAGAATTATTATGTCAATCAAAATGACGAACCGAGTTTTTAGTAAAAATTGTTTGCAATTTTGACTGACCTGCGGTAAAATTGCGGAGATATAGCAGAAAAGCGATAACGAACGGAGTTGGTAGGAATTGAAGAGGGAAGATATTATTGTAGCCGTGGTGGACGGGCTGGGCGGAGGAATTGGAAAGAGCCTGGTGGAAAAGCTGAAGAAGAGCTACCCCTGGCTTCATGTCCGTGCTCTGGGGACCAATTCCGGCGCAACTGCCCGCATGCTGAAGGCGGGAGCCGACGACGGCGCCACCGGTGAGAACGCCATTGTGGTCAACGTGGGGAAGGCCCAGATGATTCTGGGTGTGGTCACGATTCTGGCGGCCAACGGCCTGCTGGGGGAGATCACCCCTGCCATGGCGCTGGCCATCGGAGAGAGCGAGGCGGTGAAGATTCTCGTCCCCATGGAGCGCTGTCACGTCCGGGTGGCGGCGGAGCCCGGCACGGTGACCCAGAGCCTGGACCGGGCCATGGAGCTGGTGGGTGAGGAGCTCTCACGGCTGACCCAGGCGTAAGCATCATCTGACACGCCCCTGTCTGCGCTGCGGACGGGGGCGTTTTTGTATTTCCCGGGTAATGCCTGCGGTGGAACGCAGGGCACAGAACAGCCCGTGAGCAGCCAAGACCAGCGCGGCCAGCATCAGCAGCGCCCCCACAGCCATGGGAAAGGCGTACTCCAGCTTCAGATAGGCGTAGTAGGCCCCCAGGGAGGCTATTTGCACCAACACCGCCTGAGGAATGCGCCGCCGGTCCATGCAGGCTAGGAGCAGGGTGAGGACGTCGGCCAGGAAGAAGTACCGGTCGTGCATGTGGGGAAGGAGAAAGGGAATCCCGATGGCCAGTACAGAGCCGCCTGCCAGCAGCGCCCGGTCGGTGACCCGCTGCCGGTTGAAAAAGAGGGCCAGCAGTACCCCTGCCGCCAGCAGTCCGGCAGCGGCAATGCCCAGCGGGGCCAGAAGGGATATATGATCCGACAGTGATTTCGGGAGCAGGGCGTAGACTGAGGGGGCGTTGAGGGTGAGGTAATCCCCATAGGCCTCCGCCTGGCCAATGTAGACACCCAGAATGTCGGGCAGCGGCTTTCCTGCCAGGAGCGCCGGGAAAACAGCGCCCAGAAAGGCGGCGGGGAAGAGGGGCAGGTGCCTGGCTTTGACCCGTCCTGTAAACCAGAGGGCAGCCCACAGGGGCAGGAGGAAAACGGTCTGGAGCTTGACGGAGAAGGCCAGTCCGGCCAGCGCCAGGGAGGCGGCGCCTCGTTTTTCCAGACCACAGGCCAGGGCGTGGAGCAGAAGGGCGGCGTAGATGGCGTCGCACTGGGACCAGCAGGCGCCGTTGAGCACCACCGTGGGTAGCAGCAGGAGCAGGCAGAAGACGGCGGCAGGCCGGGGGCTGTCGTCCGGGCAGAAGAGACGGCACAGGCGGAAGCCGCCCCAGGCCAGGACTACATCAAAGAACACAGAGAAGAGTTTAATGAGGTAGAAATCGGGTCCGTCCAGATAGGAGAGAGCGGCGAGAAAATAGAGGTAGGGGACATTGTAGTTTCCAACGCTGTCCTTGAGAGCAGCGAAGCCACCGTTATCCCGGAAATAGGCCGCCCAGGGGCCGAGAAAGTCGTAGTAATCATAGGAACAGTAATCCAGGCACAGAACCCGGTAGAAGAGGGCCGCCCCCACCGGCAGCAGGCAGAGCAGGCACAGCTGCCAGCCGCAGTTCTCCAGGGCCAGCAGGGCCAGAGACAAGGCCGCCAGCATGAGCACCAGCATAAAAATGAGCCACCGGTCTGGTACAGTGGCATATTGTAGCCCCATGACCCGGGCTAGGGCTAGCATCAGCAGCGCCGCTCCCGCCGCTGCGCACGGAATCGCCAGCCAGGCTCCGCAGGTGCGGGGAGAGCGCCAGAGCGTGTCAGACATAAAATCCCCTCTTTCAGGAAGAATCTTCCATAATCCTACCATGGAAAGAGAAGAAAATTTCGGGAAACCGGGCGAAAGGGGCGGCGGGGCAAAAAACGCCTCTCCCGGTGGGGGAGAGGCGTGAAAAGGGGAGAAATATGGTTATGGTGCGGTCCAGATGGTCTGTCCGGCAAGAGAGACTGCGGCGATGTCCGCAGTGTCGGGGAAAATGCGGTTTCCCTCGTTGTCCACGGGCTGGAAGTGGGCGGAGGCGGGGCCGTTGGTGGAGCCGGAGCCGCCCTGCCACACGGTGGCAATCTGACTGCCGTCTGCCATGGTGAGCACAGGAGCGATGCCTCGGTCAGAGAGGGGGCTCAGGTCGCCGATGCCGTTGTCCGCAGTAAAGGAGACGTCCAGGGCGGAGAGCCGCAGGCCGGTGAGCTGGAGGGCTGTGCCGTTCAGGTCCACGGTGGCCTGGATATTCAGAGTCAGGGCGGCATTTTGGTCGGCGGTAAAGGTGAGGGAGAAGGGGGCGTCGGACAGGACCTTGTCCATCTGGTAGGAAATAATTAACTCCAACCAGGGCAGGTCGGCGGCGGTGAGGGGGCAGTCCCGGAAGGTGTAAAATACGCCTCTGGTGCCATCGGACAGGGTGACGCCGTCGCCGCCAAAGAGGGAATAGGGCTCACCGGTTCTGGTGTCCACCAGCGCCTCCGGGAGCACGCCGCCGCACACCAGGTCGCCGCTCTGGGCTGTGCCGTCGCTGAGGAGGATGCCCAGCCCGTTTTCGGTGACCGCTGCGCCCAGTATGTGGTACTGGGGGAATTTCTCGTCCAGCGGCAGAGGGATGGAGACCTGCTCCAGGGCGGCGGCGTCCTGTTCGGCGCTGTATTCCGGGATATCCAGCTCCCCAAGGGCAGCCAGGGATACGGCCTCTTCCGGCTGATAGCCCAGGGCATTGTCCGAATAGAGCGGAATCACTACGCCGTCAGCCGTAAAGGTGAGCTGCTTGCCGGATAGCGTCTCTCCGGCGGAGAGACGGTGGTCCTCCAGCTCGCAGCAAAAAAAGAGGGCGGTTCCGTCCTCCGAGAGGACGGGGTTGTCCATGCCCCCTCCACCAAAGGACTGTCCGTCTGCCAGAAGGCCGGCGTGCATGACGTGGCCGCTGAGCTGGGCATCCGGGTCTATGGGACCGCCGTCCGAACGGGAGAGGGAGAGCAGCAGGATGATGCCGCTGTCGTCGGCCATCACGTCCTCCAGGGTGAGGGTGTAATCTCCGGCGGTCTGGCTGACGCCGGGGGAGGTGACCGCGCTGGAGGGGATATGGGCGCCGGGCCAGAAGTGCTGCCACAGGCCGGAGACGCCGGCAGCTGCGGCACCAATAATAAGGAAGAGGGCCAGGGCGGCGGCCATCAGAAGGGTGCGCCGGGGGAGGGCACGGCGCTGACGGCCGCTGTCCGCAGCCAGCCGCAGGCGGACGCCCTGTTCAATGTCGCAGCGGGGCGTGTGCACCTGGGAGAGAGCGTCGTATATCAGCTGTTCATCGGGGGTTCGGTTCATAAACAATCCTCCTTTGCACAGGATGGGTGAGATGGAGCAAGGGCCCTGGCCAGCTTCTTTTTGGCCCGCTGGTAGCGTTGCCGGGCGGTGGCGGCGGATACGCCGTGCCGCTGGGCCAGGACCTCAAAGGGCTGTTCCTCCATGACCCGGCCAAAGACCAGGGCCCGCTCCGCCGGCTTGAGGGTAAGCAGGGCGCGGCGCAGGTCCTCGCCGATGTAGTCCGGGTCGGATGAGGGCGGGGGAGGGGGTGCGAAGAGCTGCCGCTTCCGCCGGCGTATCTGGTCGATACAGGCGGTATAGGCCAGTCGGTACAGCCAGGGCTGGAGCGGGGCGGCCTTGAGCCGCTCCCGGTAGCGCCAGGCTTTGAAAAAGGTATCCTGCACCGCGTCCTGAGCCTCGTGATAGTCGCAGAGAATGTGGTGGCAGTAGCGCAGCAGGGACTGTCCATAGCGGTCGATGGCGGCGGAGAGGGCGGCCTCGTCCCCGGCGGAAAAGGCGTCCTGGAGCTGCTGTTCGTCCATGGTGTCCCTCCTTTCCTGTGTGATGCTGAAACCTGGTTTCACCCATGATAACGGCGGCGGAGACGATTTTGTGACAGATAGACGAAAAAAAGAAAACGGTTCGCCCGGATAGGGGCGAACCGTTCAGAACCGGCAGGAAGGCAAAATAAAAATCTGGATTTCTCCAGATTTCGCCTGCGAAGGGGATTGACATGTGTGAATACCCATGGTATACTTAAATACTCTCATAGCCGGAAAAGACCTATTCTGATTCTTTCCCAGTGTGGGTACAGTTTAGCACGGACATGAGAAAAGCGCAATAGGAAACCTAAATATCGTCTCAACGCATGCGGGCGTATCAAAACGTTTGCGGCGTACCCCTTTGTAGGATTTGACGAAGAAGAGGACAGAGAAAGCGGTTTTTGACCTGCGGGAGCAGGGTAAAAACCGCGGCAGTATCAGAAAACGAGGTGTTATTTCTACGATGATGGTCAAGGACGTGTACTACGGCAAGACCCTGCGCAAGAGCTACGCCCGTCACGAGGAAATCCTGAGCATGCCCAACCTGCTGGAGGTTCAGAAGAACTCCTACCAGTGGTTCCTGGACACAGGTCTCCGTGAGGTATTCAAGGACGTGGCCTCCATCACCGACTACGCGGGCAACCTGGAGCTGTCTTTCATTGACTACTCCATGGACGAGCCGCCCAAGTACAGCATTGAGGAGTGCAAGGCGCGGGACGCCACGTATGCCGCCCCCATCAAGGTGCGGGTCCGTCTGCGCAACAAGGAGACCGAGGAGATCAAGGAGCAGGAGATCTTCATGGGCGACTTCCCCCTGATGACCGACTCCGGTTCCTTTGTTATCAACGGCGCTGAGCGCGTTATCGTCTCCCAGATCGTCCGCTCCCCCGGTGTGTACTACGCCCGCACCGAGGACAAGGCCGGCAACGTGACCTACGCCACCACCGTTATCCCCTACCGCGGCGCCTGGCTGGAGTATGAGACCGACCTGAGCGACGTGTTCTATGTCCGCATCGACAAGAACCGCAAGCTGCCCATCACCTGCTTCATCCGTGCCGTGGGTCCCCGGACCGACGCCGAGATCATCGACATGTTCGGTGAGGACCCCCGCATCGTGGCCACTCTGGAGAAGGACGCCTGCAAGACCTACGAGGACGCCCTGCTGGAGGTCTACCGCAAGCTCCGTCCCGGCGAGCCCCCCACGGTGGACTCCGCCGAGAGCCTGCTCAACGCCCTGTTCTTTGACCCCCGCCGGTACGACCTGTCCGCCGTGGGCCGCTACAAGTTCAACAAGAAGCTGGCCCTGTGGCACCGCCTGGTGAACCAGAAGCTGGCTCTGCCCATCGCCGATCCCATGACCGGCGAGCTGCTGGCCGAGGCCGGCGAGGTCATCAGCCGTGAGAAGGCCCACGAGCTGGACGACCACGGCGTCAACGAGGCCGTCATCCAGCTGGAGAACGGCACTCTGGTGAAGATGTTCTCCAACAACATGGTGGACATGTCCAAGTTCGTGGACTTCGATCCCGCCGAGTGTGGCATCACCGAGCGTGTCCGCTTCTCCGTGCTCCAGGACCTGATGAACCAGTACTCCGGTGAGGAGCTGAAGGAGGCCATTGCTGAGCACGCCGACGACCTGGTGCCCAAGCACATCATCGTGGACGACATGATGGCCACCATCAACTACCTCAACTGCCTGGCCAACGGCGCCGGTACCCCCGACGACATCGACCACCTGGGCAACCGCCGTCTGCGCTGCGTGGGCGAGCTGCTGCAGAACCAGTTCCGCATCGGCTTCAGCCGCATGGAGCGTGTCATCCGGGAGCGCATGACCATTCAGGACCTGGACATCGTCACCCCCCAGAGCCTGATCAACATCCGTCCCGTCACCGCTGCCATCAAGGAGTTCTTCGGCTCCTCCCCCCTGAGCCAGTTCATGGACCAGACCAACCCCCTGGCCGAGCTGACCCACAAGCGCCGTATGTCCGCTCTGGGCCCCGGTGGTCTGTCCCGTGACCGCGCCTCCTTCGATGTGCGAGACGTTCACTACTCCCACTACGGCCGTCTGTGCCCCATTGAGACCCCCGAAGGTCCCAACATCGGCCTGATCTCCTACCTGGCCTCCTACGCCCGTATCAACCGGTACGGCTTCATCGAGGCCCCCTACCGCAAGGTGGACAAGGCCACCGGCTGCCTCACCGACCAGGTGGACTACATGACCGCCGACATTGAGGACCAGTTCATCATCGCCCAGGCCACCGAGCCTCTGGACGAGAACAAGCGCCTGGTCAACGACCGTATCACCTGCCGTCACCGCAACGAGATCATCGAGGTGGACCGGGACCAGGTGGACTATATCGACGTCTCTCCCCAGATGATGTTCTCCATCGCTACCGCCCAGATCCCCTTCCTGGAGAACGACGACGCCAACCGTGCTCTGATGGGTGCAAACATGCAGCGTCAGGCCGTGCCTCTGCTCCGTCCCGAGGCCCCCATCGTGGCCACCGGTCAGGAGCACAAGAACTGCATCGACTCCGGCGTGGCCATTCTGGCCGAGGAGGACGGCGAGGTTCTCAAGTCCTCCGCCCAGTACATCACCGTCCGCTATGACAGCGGCCGTGTGGTGGACTACAAGCTGACCAAGTTCATGCGTTCCAACCACACCACCTGCATCAACCAGCGTCCCATTGTCAACGCCGGCCAGCGGGTGGAGAAGGGCGAGGTCATCGCCGACGGTCCCTCCACCTCCAACGGCGAGATCGCCCTGGGCAAGAACATCCTCATGGGCTTCATGACCTGGGAAGGTTACAACTACGAGGACGCCATCCTGCTCAACGAGCGCATGGTGAAGGACGACGTCTTTACCTCTATTCATATTGAGGAGTACGAGACCGAGAGCCGCGACACCAAGCTGGGCCCCGAGGAGATCACCCGGGACATCCCCAACGTGGGCGAGGACGCCCTGAAGGACCTGGACGAGCGCGGCATCATCCGCGTGGGCGCCGAGGTTCGCTCCGGCGACATCCTGGTGGGCAAGGTCACTCCCAAGGGCGAGACCGACCTGACCGCTGAGGAGCGTCTGCTCCGCGCCATCTTCGGTGAGAAGGCCCGCGAGGTCCGTGACACCTCCCTGAAGGTGCCCCACGGCGAGAGCGGCATCATCGTGGACGTGAAGGTCTTCACCCGCGAGGGCGGCGACGAGCTGTCCCCCGGCGTCAACCAGGTGGTCCGTGTCTATATCGCCCAGAAGCGTAAGATCTCCGTGGGCGATAAGATGGCCGGTCGCCACGGTAATAAGGGTGTCGTGTCCCGCATCCTGCCCCAGGAGGATATGCCCTTCCTGCCCGACGGCACCCCCCTGGACATCGTTCTGAACCCCCTGGGCGTGCCTTCCCGTATGAACATCGGACAGGTGCTGGAGGTCCACCTTGGCTACGCCGCCAAGACCCTGGGCTGGAAGGTGGCTACCCCCATCTTCAACGGCGCCGACGAGAAGGACATCGCCGAGACCCTCCAGATGGCCGGCCTGAGCCCCGACGGCAAGAGCTGGCTGTACGACGGCCGTACCGGCGAGCGGTTCGACAACCGTGTCACCGTGGGCTACGTCTACTTCCTCAAGCTGCACCACCTGGTGGACGATAAGATCCACGCCCGTTCCACCGGCCCCTACTCCCTGGTCACCCAGCAGCCTCTGGGCGGCAAGGCCCAGTTCGGCGGCCAGCGCTTCGGCGAGATGGAGGTGTGGGCTCTGGAGGCCTACGGCGCCGCCTACACCCTCCAGGAGATCCTCACCGTCAAGTCCGACGATACCACCGGCCGTGTCCGCACCTACGAGGCCATTGTCAAGGGCCACAACGTGCCCAAGCCCGGCGTGCCCGAGTCCTTCAAGGTTCTGGTCAAGGAGCTGCAGGCTCTGTGCCTGGACATCAAGGTCCTGGACGCCGAGGGCCAGGAGATCGAGCTCAAGGACGAGGACGAGGACAACTACACCCCCGACCACAGCCACGACGACGACTTCGGCTTTGGCTACGATCAGGGCGGCGAGGCTGAGTTCCAGGCCGCCGGCTACACCCTCAAGGAGGGCAGCGACGACGATGATCTGGCCATCTCCGACGGCGACGAGGATGATGATTTCTCCGACGGCGACGGCATGGACTTCCTGTCCGATGACGGCGACGAGGAATAAGAAAGGGAGGACGACAGATTTATGAGTTACGCTGAGTTTGACGCCATCCGCATTGGCATCGCCTCCCCGGAGCAGATCCGCGAGTGGTCCTACGGCGAGGTCAAGAAGCCGGAGACCATCAACTACCGCACTCTGAAGCCCGAGCGGGACGGTCTGTTCTGCGAGCGCATCTTTGGCCCCACCAAGGACTGGGAGTGCCACTGCGGCAAGTACAAGAAGATCCGCTACAAGGGCAAGATCTGCGACCGCTGCGGCGTTGAGGTCACCCGGGCCAAGGTGCGCCGTGAGCGCATGGGCCACATCGAGCTGGCCGCCCCCGTGTCCCACATCTGGTACTTCAAGGGCATTCCCTCCCGGATGGGCCTGCTGCTGGACATCAGCCCCCGTATCCTGGAGAAGGTGCTCTACTTCGCCAGCTATATTGTCACCGATCCCGGCTTCTCTCCTCTGGCCAAGAACCAGATCCTCTCCGAGAAGGAGTACCGCGACATGCGGGAGAAGTACGAGGACGATTTCGAGGCCGGCATGGGCGCCGAGGCCGTCAAGAAGCTGCTGGACGACATCGACCTGGAGCAGCTCTCCGAGCAGCTCCGTGCCGAGCTGAAGGACGCTTCCGGCCAGAAGAAGGCCCGCATCGTCAAGCGTCTGGAGGTCGTGGACGCCTTCCGTGTCTCCGGCAACAAGCCCTCCTGGATGATCATTGACGTGCTGCCCGTCATCCCCCCCGAGCTGCGCCCCATGGTGCAGCTGGACGGCGGCCGCTTCGCCACCTCCGACCTGAACGACCTGTACCGCCGGGTCATCAACCGCAACAACCGCCTCAAGCGCCTCATCCAGCTCAACGCGCCCGACATCATCGTGCGCAACGAGAAGCGGATGCTGCAGGAGGCTGTGGACGCCCTCATCGACAACGGCCGCCGTGGCCGTGCCGTCACCGGCGCCAATAACCGCGCCCTCAAGTCCCTGAGCGACATGCTCAAGGGTAAGCAGGGCCGCTTCCGTCAGAACCTGCTGGGCAAGCGTGTCGACTACTCCGGCCGTTCCGTTATCGTGGTCGGCCCTGAGATGAAGATCTATCAGTGCGGCCTGCCCAAGGAGATGGCCATCGAGCTGTTCCGCCCCTTCGTCATGAAGAAGCTGGTGGAGGACGGCCTGGCCAACAACATCAAGTCCGCCAAGAAGATGGTGGACAAGGGCAAGGCCGAGGTCTGGGACGCTCTGGAGTTCGTCATCAAGGAGCACCCCGTCATGCTCAACCGTGCGCCTACGCTGCACCGTCTGGGCATCCAGGCCTTCGAGCCCGTGCTGGTTGAGGGCCGCGCCATCAAGCTGCACCCCCTGGTGTGTACCGCCTTCAACGCCGACTTCGACGGCGACCAGATGGCTGTCCACGTGCCTCTGTCCGCCGAGGCCCAGACCGAGGCCCGTCTGCTGATGCTCTCCGCCAACAACCTGCTCCGTCCTCAGGACGGCGGCCCGGTCACCGTGCCTACTCAGGATATGGTGCTGGGTTCCTACTACCTGACCTACGAGAAGTATCCCGAGCACACCCCCGGCGAGACCTACGACGACGTGGCCGCTGTCAAGGCCGCCCTGGCTGAGGGCGCCCTCCAGGCCGACGACTATGTCTGGGTCAAGAACCCCGGCAAGCCCGACGACATCCCCACCTACGCCGGTATCTGCGCCGAGACGCCCGACGGCGAGCTGCCCCGTGAGGTGCTCCACGCCTTCGGCAGCGACATCGAGGCCCGTCTGGCCTACGACGAGGGCGAGCTGGAGCTCCACGTGCCCATCCTGGTCCGCCGCAGCCGTGAGGTCAACGGCGAGACCAAGACCAAGCTGGTCCGCACCACTGTGGGCCGCCTGATCTTTAACGAGGGCATCCCCCAGGACCTGGGCTTCGTGGACCGCAACGATCCCGAGACCATGTTCGACCCCGAGATCAACTTCGTCACCGGCAAGAAGCAGCTGGGCAAGATCATCGACAAGTGCATCACCAAGTACGGCTTCAACTACTCCGCCGGCGTGCTGGATACCATCAAGGCCCGCGGCTACAAGTTCTCCACCCGCGGCGCCCTGACTGTCTCTATCTACGACATGACCCTGCCTGAGGAGAAGAAGGGCCTCATCGCCGCCACCGAGAAGGAGATCGTGAAGATCGACCGGCAGTACAAGCGCGGCTTCCTGACCAACGACGAGCGTTATCGTCTGGTGGTTGAGGCCTGGGAGAAGACCACCAAGGACGTGACCGACGCCCTGATGGCCTGTCTGGACCGGTACAATCCTATCTGGATGATGGCCGACTCCGGCGCCCGTGGTAGCTCCGCCCAGATCCGTCAGCTGGCCGGCATGCGCGGCCTGATGGCCGACACCTCCGGCCGCACCATCGAGATCCCCATCAAGTCCAACTTCCGTGAAGGCCTGTCCGTCCTGGAGTACTTCATCTCCTCCCGAGGCGCCCGAAAGGGTATGGCCGATACCGCTCTGCGTACCGCCGACTCTGGTTACCTGACCCGCCGTCTGGTGGACGTGTCCCAGGAGGTCATCATCCGCGAGGAGGACTGCGGCACCCACGATGGCATCATCGTCTCCGAGATTTCCGAGAACGGCCAGGTCATCGAGACCTTCGGCGAGCGTCTGAAGGGCCGTTACCCCGTGGAGGACATCTGCGATCCCGTCACCGGTGAGGTGCTCATCGACCACCACACCATGATGACCGCCGACCACGCCAAGCTGCTGGAGGCTCACGGCATCTACCAGGCCAAGATCCGCTCCGTCCTCACCTGCGAGGCCCGCAGCGGCGTGTGCTCCAAGTGCTACGGCATCAACCTGGCCATCGGCGAGCCTGTGGGCGCCGGCGAGGCGGTCGGTATCATCGCCGCCCAGTCCATCGGTGAGCCCGGTACCCAGCTGACCATGCGTACCTTCCACACCGGCGGCGTCGCCGGCGGCGATATCACGCAGGGTCTTCCCCGAGTCGAAGAGCTGTTCGAGGCCCGCCGTCCCAAGAAGATGGCTCAGCTGGCCGAGATCTCCGGCCGCGTCTCCGTGGAGGAGGCCAAGCGTGCCACTCTGCTCAACGTCACCATCACCGCCGACGACGGCGAGGTGGTCACCTATGCCATCCCCAACTCCGCGGGCATCCGCGTGAAGGACGGCGACACGGTGAAGAAGGGCGACGCCCTCACCGACGGCGCCCTCTATCCTCAGGACGTCATCCGCATCCGCGGCGTCCACGCGGTGTACAACTACCTCATCCAGGAAGTGCAGAAGCCCTACCGTCAGCAGGGCGTTGACATCAACGACAAGCACATTGAGGTCATCTGCCGCCAGATGATGCGCAAGGTCCGTGTGGAGGACGCCGGCGACTCCGACCTGCTCTCCGGCTCCACCGTGGACATCATCGAGTTCAAGGACGCCTACAAGGCGGTTGAGGCCCGTATTGCTGCCGGCGAGACCAACGACGGCATGGAGCTGCGCCTGCCCACCTGCACCCGTCTGCTGATGGGTATCACCAAGGCCTCTCTGGCCACCGAGTCCTTCCTGTCCGCCGCCTCCTTCCAGGAGACCACCAAGGTCCTGACCGAGGCCGCCATCAAGGGCAAGGTTGACCACCTGCTGGGCCTGAAGGAGAACGTCATCATCGGTAAGCTGATTCCCGCCGGTTCCGGTCTGGCCGCTTACCGCAAGTACGACAAGCAGGAGGAGGCTCAGGCCGAATCCGCCTCTGCGGTTCACGCCACTCAGGAGCTCATGCGCTCCAGCTTCTAAGCAAATCCTGCAAAACCCGGTGCTCCGCCGTCTCTCAGAGACGGCGGAGCACATTTTTCTGCCTGACCCGGACAGGGAAGGGGAGCGTTCTGTGCGTTTTCCACAGAAAGGAAAGGGTGCTGAGGAAGCAAAAATGTTATTGTGCCTGAAAGGGAAGAAAATCGCAAAAACTCTACGTTTTCCGGTATTTTTGTGCTTGACTATCCGATGGACCTATGCTATAATCTCAAATTGCGCAGGTATGTCTGCGCTGAGCGTGTCAAAACGCTGCTTTTGAACAGAAAAATGGGAAGAAGGAGGCGTACAGATGCTCTCGGAGCTGAAGAATGGTCCCAAGGTGGCCGGCGTGAAGCAGACAAAGCGGGCGATCGGGGACGGGAGAGCGGTGCGCGTCTTTCTGGCAAAGGATGCCGACCCCCGCGTAACCGAGCCGGTGGAGGAGCTCTGCCGGGAGAAGGGGATTGCCGTAGAGCATGTCCCCGCGATGAAGGAGCTGGGTGCAGCCTGCGGCATTGCCGTTGGGAGCGCTGTGGCGGCTCTGGTTCATTGATTTTAACGGAATAATCTCACGGTTATTCTGTTAAAATATATTCTATCATCGTTTAAGAAAGGAGGAAAACCATGCCTACGTTTAACCAGCTCGTCCGTAAGGGCCGCGAGAAGGTGACCTACAAGTCCACTTCTCCCGCTATGCAGCATGGCCTGAACACCCTGACCAACCGCGAGACCGACCTGCCTTCTCCTCAGAAGCGCGGCGTCTGCACCGCAGTGCGTACCTCCACCCCCAAGAAGCCTAACTCCGCTCTCCGTAAGATTGCCCGTGTTAAGCTGACCAACGGCTACGAGGTCACCGCCTATATCCCCGGTGTGGGCCACAACCTGCAGGAGCACTCTGTGGTCATGATCCGCGGCGGCCGTGTCAAGGACCTGCCCGGCGTTCGTTACCACATCATCCGCGGCACTCTGGACACTCAGGGCGTCAATGGCCGTATGCAGGGCCGTTCCAAGTACGGCGCCAAGCGGCCCAAGGCCGGCAAGACCGCTGGAAAGAAGTAATTCTTCCACGGCAACTTACCCCAGCAACACTGAAATGACACAATGCGCATAAGCGCAAGGCAGTTGTCCTTGCAGAAGCGCTTCCTTATATATAGAGGCGTTTCCGGCAGGGCACTGGACAAGCAGGCACTTGTCTTACACGGGGGCGTATGAATCGCCTTCGAGTACCTATGAAATCATACTATGAAGGAGGGAAGCAAAGTGCCCAGAAGAGGAAACGTACCCAAGCGGGAGGTTCTGCCCGACCCGCTGTATAACTCCGTACTGGTTACCAAGCTGGTCAACAGCATCATGCTGGACGGCAAGAAGGGCGTGGCCCAGAAGGTGGTCTACGGGGCGTTTGACATCATCAAGGAGAAGACCGAGAAGGATCCCCTGGATGTGTTCACCGCCGCTATCGAGAACATCATGCCTTCCCTGGAGGTCAAGGCTCGCCGCGTGGGCGGCGCCACCTACCAGGTGCCCATCGAGGTCCGTCCCGAGCGCCGTCAGACCCTGGGTCTGCGTTGGCTCACCACTTACTCCCGCGCCCGCAGCGAGAAGACCATGAAGGAGCGTCTGGCCGGCGAGATCATGGACGCCGCCAACAACCTGGGTTCCGCCGTCAAGAAGCGCGAGGATACCCACAAGATGGCCGAGTCCAACAAGGCGTTCGCTCACTACCGCTGGTAAAGGAGTTAAAGTATGCCTAGAAAAGTTAGCCTGGAGAATACCCGTAACATTGGTATCATGGCCCACATCGACGCGGGCAAGACCACCACTACCGAGCGTATTCTCTACTATACCGGCGTCAACTACAAGATCGGCGAGACCCACGACGGTACCGCCACCATGGACTGGATGGCTCAGGAGCAGGAGCGTGGTATCACCATCACCTCCGCCGCTACCACCTGCTACTGGCAGGGAACCAAGAACCAGTTCCCCCAGACCCGTATCAACATCATCGACACTCCGGGCCACGTGGACTTCACCGTTGAGGTGGAGCGCTCCCTGCGCGTGCTGGACGGTTCCGTGACCGTCATGTGCGCCAAGGGCGGCGTTGAGCCCCAGTCCGAGACCGTGTGGCGTCAGGCCGACCACTACAAGGTCCCCCGCATGATTTACGTCAACAAGATGGACATCATGGGCGCTGACTTCTATCACGTTCTGGACATGATCCACGACCGTCTGAAGTGTAATGCCGTGCCCATCCAGCTCCCCATCGGCAGCGAGAGCTCCTTCAAGGGCATCATCGACCTGGTGGAGATGGACGCCGACATCTACTACGACGAGATGGGCAAGGACATGCGTGTCGAGCCCATTCCCGAGGACATGATGGAGCTGGCCCAGGAGTACCGGACCAAGCTGATCGACGCCTGCGCCGATCTGAGCGACGAGATCATGGAGCTGGCTCTGGAGGAGCAGCCCATTCCTCAGGATCTGATCCGGAAGGTTCTGCGTCAGGGCACCATCGACAACAAGGTCGTGCCCGTCACCTGCGGTACTTCCTACCGCAACAAGGGCGTGCAGAAGCTGCTGGACGCTATCGTGGACTACATGCCCTCTCCCGTGGACATCCCCGCTATCCAGGGCGTGAACCCCGATACCGACGAGGAGGACTCCCGTCCCGCTTCCGATGAGGCTCCCTTCTCCGCTCTGGCCTTCAAGATTGCCACCGACCCCTTCGTCGGCCGGCTGTCCTTTATCCGCGTGTACTCCGGCGTGCTGAACACCGGCACCGCCGTCCTCAACTCCACCAAGAAGCAGAAGGAGCGCATCGGTCGTATTCTGCAGATGCACGCCAATCACCGTGAGGATATCGAGACCGTGTACTCCGGCGACATCGCCGCTGTTATCGGCCTGAAGAACTCCACCACCGGTGACACCCTCTGCGACGAGAAGCACCCCATCATCCTTGAGTCCATGGAGTTCCCTGAGCCCGTTATCCGCGTGGCTATCGAGCCCAAGACCAAGGCTGGTCAGGAGAAGATGGGCATCGCTCTGGCCAAGCTGGCCGAGGAGGACCCCACCTTCAAGACCTACACCGACGAGGAGACTGGTCAGACCATCATCGCCGGCATGGGCGAGCTTCACCTGGAGATCATCGTGGACCGTCTGCTCCGCGAGTACAAGGTGGAGGCCAACGTGGGCGCGCCTCAGGTCGCCTACAAGGAGACCATCAAGAAGACCGTCGAGCAGGATACCAAGTATGCCCGTCAGTCCGGCGGTAAGGGCCAGTACGGTCACGTCAAGATCGTGGTGGAGCCCAACGAGTCCGGCAAGGGCTACGAGTTCGTCAACGAGATCACCGGCGGCGTCATCCCCAAGGAGTATATCCCTGCGGTCGACGCCGGTATCCAGGGTGCTATGCAGGCTGGCGTGCTGGCCGGCTACCCCGTGGAGGACGTCAAGGTCCGCCTGATCTACGGTTCCTACCACGAGGTCGACTCCTCCGAGATGGCCTTTAAGATTGCCGGCTCCATGGCCTTCAAGGAGGCCTGCCGCAAGGCCAATCCCATCCTGCTGGAGCCCATGATGAAGGTCTCCGTTATTGTTCCTGATGAGTACCTGGGCAACGTCATCGGCGATCTGAACGGCCGCCGCGGCATGATCCAGGGTCAGGAGAGCCGTACCGGCGCTACTCAGGTTGATGCTCTGGTGCCTCTGGCCAACATGTTTGGCTACGCCACTGACCTGCGTTCCTCCACTCAGGGCCGCGGCCAGTACTCCATGGAGCCCCACAGCTACGTGGAGATTCCCAAGAGCATTGCTGAGAAGATCATCGCCGAGCGCGGCCGCAACAATGCTGACTAAGTAATTGCTCATACCACGGGCCCCCGAACAGGGGGCCTGGGGGATGACTTTTGTAAGGATGCGGAATAGGGTATTGCAATTTTCCCGTCAATGCTATACAATGTTTACGCATTCTCTACAACATCAAACATGTTAACATGTAACTAAGGAGGATATCCAACATGGCTAAGGCAAAATTCGAGCGTAATAAGCCCCATGTCAACATCGGCACCATCGGCCACGTTGACCACGGCAAGACCACTCTGACCGCTGCCATCACCAAGTACCTGGCTCTGCAGGGCGGCGCTGAGTACACCGACTACAGCTCCATCGACAAGGCTCCCGAGGAGCGCGAGCGCGGCATCACCATCAACACTGCTCACGTTGAGTATCAGACTGCCAACCGGCACTATGCTCACGTTGACTGCCCGGGCCACGCCGACTATATCAAGAACATGATCACCGGCGCTGCTCAGATGGACGGTGCCATCCTGGTCATCGCCGCCACCGACGGCCCCATGGCTCAGACCAAGGAGCACATCCTGCTGGCCCGTCAGGTCGGCGTGCCCGCTATCGTTGTCTTCCTGAACAAGTGCGATCAGGTCGATGACGAGGAGCTGCTGGAGCTGGTTGAGATGGAGGTCCGTGAGACCCTGTCCAACTACGAGTTCCCCGGCGACGACATCCCCATCATCAAGGGCTCCGCTCTGAACGCCCTGGTGTCCGAGTCCACCGATCCCAACGCTCCCGAGTATGCTTGCATCAAGGAGCTGATGGACGCTGTTGACTCCTATATCCCCACTCCCGACCGTAAGGCCGACCAGCCCTTCCTGATGCCCGTTGAGGACGTGTTCACCATCTCCGGCCGTGGTACCGTTGCTACCGGCCGTGTCGAGCGTGGCCAGCTGAAGGCCGGCGAGACCGTCGAGATCGTCGGTCTGACCGAGGAGAAGAAGTCCACCGTCGTCACCTCCATGGAGATGTTCCGCAAGACTCTGGACTACGTCGAGGCCGGTGATAACGTCGGCTGCCTGCTGCGTGGTATCGCCAAGACCGATATCGAGCGCGGCCAGGTTCTGTGCAAGCCCGGCTCCATTCACCCCCACACCAAGTTCAAGGGCCAGGTTTACGTCCTGTCCAAGGACGAGGGCGGCCGTCACACCCCCTTCTTCAACAACTATCGTCCTCAGTTCTACTTCCGTACTACCGACGTGACCGGCATCATCACCCTGCCCGAGGGCACTGAGATGTGCATGCCCGGCGATAACGTCGACATGGACGTTGAGCTGATCACCCCCATCGCCATCGAGAAGGGCCTGCGTTTCGCTATCCGTGAGGGTGGCCGTACCGTCGGTTCCGGCGTTGTCATCGACATCAACGAGTAATTGAGGTCCTGACACACCACTGATGTGTGATCTCAGAGAGGCTTTATCCGTAAAGGATAAAGCCTCTCTTTTTTTGCCGCTGCGCAAGGAAAAATTCGGATAACGGCGTGCAATATGTGGAAAATGCAGGATACACTTCACAATGGGACGCGAATGTTGTATAATAATGCCGTTGTACAGGGGCGCTCTGATGTCTGGAATGGCATGGAAGGGGGCTCTTGTTTAGAGTTTGTGAAGGGGGTGGCCGGCTGATGGACAGCAGTACGAGTGCGGCTGTTGGAGCGGATTCGGAAGAGGTAGTAAACGCGTTTACGAAGTTTTTCCAGGCACCGAACCTCTGGCAGCGGGTGCTGTATGTGTTGCTTCTTCTGGCGGTATGCCTGATTGTGATGAAGCTGCTGATGTCGGTGCTGAACCGGGCACTGGATCGGCTGAGCATCGAAAAGGGACTCCATACATTCATCAAATCCGTGGTCAAAATACTGCTCTGGTTTTTGACCATCACCATTGTCCTGGGCTATATCGGGATCGAGGTCACGTCGCTCATCGCGCTGCTCTCTGTTATCGGCCTTGCTGTCTCCCTGGCCATTCAGGGGACCCTCTCCAATCTGGCAGGCGGCATCCAGGTGCTGGTGTCCAAGCCTTTTAAGGCCGGGGACTATATCGAGACGGAGAGCATCAGTGGAACCGTGAGCGAGATCGGTCTGGTGTACACCAAAATCAAGACCTACGACAATAAGATCATCATGATCCCCAACGGCCAGGTAGCCTCCGCCAAGATTACCAATTATACCGCTGAGGAGCGCCGCCGTGTGGATCTGAAGTTCAATACGTCCTATGACGCGCCGGTGGAGCTGGTGAAGGAGACCATTCAGTCGGTCATCCGCAGCCATCCCAAGGCGATGTGTGAGCCTGCGCCCTTTGCACGGGTTTCGGCCTATAAGGACAGCTCCATTGAGTACGCCGTGCGTGTGTGGTGTGCCACCGACGACTACTGGGAGCTCTATTCCGACCTGATGGAGCAGGTAAAGGCGGCCTTTGACAAGAACGGAATCGAGATGACCTATAACCATCTGAATGTCCATATGAAGCAGGAGTAGAAGAAGACACAGGAGGCGGTTGCCTATGGAGAAGCAGTTTTCTGCGGCCGGACAGGGCCTGATGAGGATATTTTTCGGTGTATGCCTGTCTGCGGCCTATGTACTGCTGAATACCACGGGGCTGCTTCTCGGCCTGATGCCTCTGCGGGTGCTCTCCGCCATCACCTGCCTGGCTGTGTTTTTCCTGGTGTTTGTGGGGCTGACCGCCGCATCCGTTGCGGACAGCGGCTACCGGCGGGCCATATGGTTTTCCCGGCTGGGCGCTGTGGTGGGGCTGCTGGCCGCCCTGATTGTGGACAACTCCATGCTGATTTTTGCCCTGGCAGTGCTCCGGCAGCTGATGGAGCTGACAGGGCTTGTGATCATCTGCCGACTGTCCAGCCGCCTGATGGAGGAGCGGGACGGGGACGTGGATTCCAGCAGGGGAGAGATGACCTGGCGGCTGTGTGTCCTGTGCGGCGTGAGCAGTATTCTGTGCGCCTGCGGGGCCATGTTTCTGGCAGGCAATAAAATGCTGCTGGCACCTATAACGGTCTATCTGGTGCTGCAGCTGGCGGGACGGCTGGTTTTTATGGCCTTTCTGTACCGGAGCCAGGGAGCTTTGCAGCGTCACTGAGGGAAAAGAAAAGAGCGCCGGGCAGTTTGTGCACGGCGCTGAAGCTGCTTGTGTTTCCTCAGGACTGGGGAAGGGAAAGACCGTGGATAAAGCCGTCCAGCTGGCTGGAGAGGACCTCACCGCCGATGACGGTATTTTTGTAGACCAGAAGCCCGGCTTGGACACCGGTCTCACCGGTGGGGTAGTTGGTGATGGTGTAGGCGTAGCGTTTGACCCGTTTTCCGCAGTATTTGGTCAGATCAAAGCCCTGGCTGGACTGGAGCTCCAGGTATTGGGTGTAGGTTTCGTCGAAGGTTTCGGGAATCAGGAGCTCCTCCACTGCGGCGGGCTCCGGGTCCACCGTCCAGCCGAACTGCTCCAGATAGGCGATCCTGTCCTCATTGGTCCGGACGCCCTTGGGGTCTGCCAGTGCGGAGACTGCCGTCCCTTTCCCGCCCAGGAGGACGAACAGGGCCACCAGCGCACCGCAGAGCACCACCCCGGCCACTGCCGCGGCGGTGAGCTTTCTGCGGTCCACTTTGGCGGTAAAGATAAACACAGCGCAACGCTCCCTCCGTTTTATGTCGTGGTAATCCATATGTGGGCGGGGCAGAGGTTATGCCAGAAAACGGCGGCGAATCAGACGGACAGGAGAGGACAAAATGGAGCGACTGGATAAAATTCTGGCCTCCACGGGGCGGTGGTCCCGGCGGGAGGTAAAGGAGCTGGTGCGGGCCGGACGGGTGACGGCCAACGGCGCAGTGGTCCGCAGCCCGGAGGAGAAGTACCAGCGGGAGGGCCTGGACCTGCGTGTGGACGGCCAGAGCGTGCTCTGTGAGCGCTATACGTACCTGATGCTGCACAAGCCGGCTGGGCTGGTGTCGGCCACGGAGGACCCCAGACAGGCCACGGTGCTGGAGCTGCTGCCGGAGCACCTGCGGAAAATCGGGCTGTTTCCGGCCGGACGGCTGGACCGGGATACCGAGGGGCTGCTGCTGCTGACCAATGACGGAGCATTGGCCCACGACCTGCTCTCCCCCCGCAAGCACGTGGACAAGACCTATTTTGTCCAGGTGGAGGGACAGCTGGACCAGTCGGACGTGGAGGCCTTTCAGGGCGGCATGACCCTGGGGGACGGGCTGGTGTGCCTGCCTGCGGGGCTGAAGCTGCTGGAGGCGCCGGATGAGGCGCTGGTGACCCTGCGTGAGGGGAAGTACCACCAGATCAAGCGGATGCTGGCGGCCAGGGGCAAGCCGGTGCGCTATCTGAAACGGCTTACCATGGGGCCGCTGGTGCTGGACGAGGGCCTGGAGAAGGGCCAGTGGCGTCCGCTGACAGAAGAGGAGCTGTCCCGGCTGCGCTCCGCTCCGGGCGTGTGAAAAGAAAATCCGCGAAAAAATTGTCTGAAAAAATGATAAAAACAGCGGAAAAACAGTGAACTTGGTCTGATATCGTCATAAAATTGGGAAGTGTCAGACCTGGTTCGGCAATTTCCACAAAAAATTTTGCGTTTCCTATTGAAATGCACAAAAAAATCCGCTATACTGTAAGGGAAAATGTGCGTTCCCATGATAATAGAGTTTGAGGGAGGCTGTCGCCTATGTCCAGCAGGATTTTTCAGAGCGTCGTATTACAGATGAAAGAGAGCTCAGACAGAGCCATTGGCGTCATCGATTCCGAGGGAACGGTGGTGGCCTGCAATGAGCTGACCAATATTGGAGAGCGTTGGCCCGGTGCGGTGGAGACTGTGAACGCCGCAGGAAACGAGATTGTCACCTTTGAGGGCAAGACCTTCAAGGCGCTGACCGGCTGGGGTGCCCAGTTCGACTACGCCGTGTTTGTCCGCGGCGAGGACGACCACGCCCGGCTGATCTGCTCCATGGCGGCCGTGGCCCTCAACGGGGCCAAGACCTACTACGAGGAGAAGCACGACAAGGCAACCTTTGTCAAGAACATCATCTCCGACAATATCCTTCTGGGTGATATCTACGTCCGGGCCAAGGAGCTGCACTTTGTCTCCGAGGTGCCCCGTGCCGTGTTCCTGATCCGCCAGGTGGGCTCCACTGATGTGGGCGCCATCGACGTGGTCCAGTCCCTGTTCCCCGAGAAGCAGGTGGACTTCGTCCTCTCCATCAGCGAGACCGACGTGGCCCTCATCAAGCAGCTGTCCGACACCACCGAGAGCAAGGACCTGTACAAGGTGGCCAAGCAGATCGAGGACGCCCTGGCCGAGGAGCTCAACGTGAAGGCTGTCATCGGTATCGGCACCATCGTCAGCCACATCCGGGATCTGGCCCGTGCCTACAAGGAGGCCCAGGTGGCCATCGACGTGGGCAAGGTGTTTGACACCGAGAAGAGCATCATCAACTACGAGAACCTGGGCATCGGACGTCTGATTTACCAGCTGCCCACTACGCTGTGTGAGATGTTCCTCCAGGAGGTCTTCAAGAAGAACCCCATCGACGCCCTGGACCAGGAGACCCTGTTCACCATCAACAAGTTCTTTGAGAACAACCTGAACGTGTCCGAGACGGCCCGTAAGCTCTTTGTCCACCGGAACACCCTGGTGTACCGCCTGGAGAAGATCAAGAAGCTGACCGGCCTGGACCTGCGGGAGTTTGACGACGCCATCACCTTCAAGGTGGCCCTCATGGTCAAGAAGTACCTGATCTCCCGTGGCATTGATTCCTGAACATGACAACCGTATAGGGGACGCCGATGCCGGCGTCCCCTATACGCAGTTGAATGGATATGTATTGGTACGCATGATAACTATCAGGCAGACGAGGTAGCTATGATTCGACTCATCGACATCTATAAGACCTATGATAACGGCACAAAGGCCCTGAAGGGGATCAATCTGCGGATTGACGACGGGGAGTTTGCCTTTCTGGTGGGGCCGTCCGGCTCCGGCAAGTCCACCATCATCAAGCTGCTGACGGCCGAGGTGGCCCCCACGGACGGCCGCCTGATGGTGAACGGCTACAACCTGAACACCATCCGGCCCCGTCAGGTGCCCTATCTCCGGCGAACCCTGGGAGTCATCTTCCAGGATTTCCGGCTCATTGAGAAAAAGACGGTGGCGGAGAACCTGACCTTCGCCATGCGTGTGGTGGGCGCGTCCTCACGGGAGATCCGCAAGCGGATCCCCTATGTGCTGGACCTGGTGGGCCTGTCCAAGAAGAAGGACATGTGCCCCAACCAGCTCTCGGGCGGCGAGCAGCAGCGTGTGGCCATTGCCCGTGCGCTGGTCAACAACCCCAGCATGATCATCGCCGACGAGCCCACCGGCAACCTGGACCCCCAGCGCTCCCTGGAGATTATGATGCTGCTGGAGCGCATCAACGAGCTGGGCACCACCATGCTGGTGGTCACCCACGAAAAGGAGCTGGTCAACCGCTTCTCCAAGCGGGTGGTGGCCATTGAGAGCGGCAGGATTATCAGCGATGAGACAGGCGGGTATTACAACAATGAGACAACGATTTAATTTCAGCTACTTTCTCTCAGAGGGCTTCCACAGCATCTTTACCCACGGTCTCATGTCCTTTGCCGCCGTGTGTATGATCGTGGCCTGCCTTCTGATTATGGGCTCCTTCTCCCTGGTGGCCGTCAACGTGGGCAGCATGCTGGGCGAGCTGGAGCGGGACAACGAGTTCCTGGCCTATGTGGACGAAAACCTGTCCGAGGAGGACGTGGCGGCCCTGAAGGGCACGCTGGAGGCAGTACCCAACGTAGCCTCAGTGGAGTTCATCAGCAAGGAGACCGCCAAAGAGGACTATGTGGAGCAGTACGCCAGCGGAGAGGACGCGGAGTTGTTCCTGGAGCTGCCCGACGAGGTGTTCCGGGACCGGTACAGCATCAAGGTCACGGACATTGAGCAGTTCTCCCAGACCGTGGCGGCTGTGGGCGAGGTGTCCGGCGTGGTGAATATCCAGGCCATCCCGGAGATTGCCCAGGGCTTTGTGGTCATCAGCAACGTGGCCAGCGGCGTCGCTATTATCCTGGTGGTCATGCTGGTGGTCATGTCCCTGTTCATCATCGCCAACACCATCAAGCTGGGCACCTTTACCCGGCGGGATGAGATCGCTATCATGAAGATGTGCGGCGCCACCAACAGCTTTGTGCGCTGGCCCTTTGTGGTGGAGGGCATGATTCTGGGCCTTGTGGGCGCCGTGGTGGCCTTCCTGCTCCAGTGGGGTGTGTACAGCCTCATCGGTCAGGCCATTGCCACCTCCGACACCATCCAGCTCATCACCATCATTCCCTTTGAGACCATGGCGCTGAAGGTGTTCGGCATCTTCTGCAGCACCGGCCTGGTGGTAGGCGTGGGCGGCAGTATGGTGGCCATCGGCAAGTTCCTGCAGGTGTAAGACAGAAAAAGGAGATACTCATGGCACAGAAACAGCAAAACCAGAAGACGGGAAAGAAGAAAGTCTGGGACACGAGAAGAATCCTGATGGCGATTCTGGCCTGCGTGATGGTGGTTCTTCTGCTTCTGCCCATTCTCACCATGGCCATACCTGTGGCACAGGCTGTGACGGAGGATGAGCTCCGGGAGCAGATCGAAGCGCTGAAGGGGAGCGCCTCCGACGTGGAGAGCAAGAAGGAGGAGCTCCAGAGCCAGCTGGAGCAGGTCCAGGGTCAGAAGGACAAGGCCATGCAGGAGAAGCAGCTCCGGGACCAGGAGCTGGCCTACATCGACCAGCAGATCGCCAACACGGAGAGCCAGATCGCCTACTACGACCAGCTCATCGAGCAGGAGACGGCCAATCTGGCGGAGGCTCAGGCCAAGGAAGAGGCTCAGTATGAGCTGTTCTGCCAGCGGGTCCGGGCCATGGAGGAGGGCGGCACCGTCTCCTACTGGGCCATTCTCTTCAACGCCAGCAGCTTTTCCGACATGCTGGACAAGCTGGTTTTTGTCCAGGACGTGATGGACTACGACAACGCGGTGATTGAGCAGCTCAAGGCGGACCGCCAGGCGGTGGCCGACGCCCTTGCCGCGCTGGAGAGCTCCCGCACCGAGCAGGCCAACCAGAAGACGCTGCTGGACCAGCAGCGTGCGGACCAGGCCGTCAAGGTGGAGGAAGCCGCCCAGGTGCTGAAGAACCTGGAGGAAGATGTGGCCGAGTATGAGCGGCTGCTGGAGCAGCAGGCCGCTGAGGAGGCCCGGGTTAACGACGAGATTGCCCAGCGGGAGGCCGAGCTGGAGGAGCTGATCCGGCAGAACCAGATTCAGTTTACCGTCAGCAACGGCTGGCTCTACCCGCTGCCCACCAGCTGTATGACCCTGACCTCTGCCTTTGGCTACCGGATTCACCCCATCACCGGCCGGCCCCACAGCCATACCGGTACGGATATCGCAGCGCCCTACGGCACACCCATCAAGGCGGTCAAGAGCGGCGTGGTCACCATCTCGGAGTACGGCAGTTCCTATGGCAACTACGTGGTCATCAGCCACGGCGACGGCACCACCAGCCTCTACGCCCATATGAGCAGCCGTGCGGTGAGCGCAGGCGACGTGGTCAGCCAGGGCGACGTTATCGGCTACGTGGGCTCTACCGGCAACTCCACCGGCAACCATCTGCACCTGGAGATCCGGGTCAACGGCACCCGGGTGGACCCGGAGCAGTACTGGCCCGACCTACCCTTCTATCGCCAGTACAACACCTGATAACTGAAGAATGAAGACGGGAGCGGGCGGGGGAGACAATCCCCACCCGCTCCCGTTTTTTATAACGTATCCGTACAATCTCTGTCCTGAAAGGAAGCATCTCAATGACAAAGAAACGTTTTTCCCCGCTGGCCCTGATTCTGGCCGTGGTGATCACCCTGGCGGTGACCCTAGGCGGCGTGGCACTGGCCGCCTGGGCGTTCATCGGTCCTCAGGGGCTCACCCTGCTGGAGGGCCTGGCTCTGATCAACGCCCGCTTTGTGGGCGAGTACGAGGAGAGCGAGGTGGTGGACGCGGCCATGAGCGGAATGGTATCCGGCCTGAATGACCGCTGGTCCTACTACTTAGATCCGGAGAGCTACGCCTCCACCCAGGAGCGCCGCCAGAATGTATATACCGGTATCGGCGTGACGGTGAACTATACCAGTGAGGAAGGGCTTACCGTCATCGGCATCACCGAGGACGGGCCTGCCGACCAGGCCGGACTCCAGATAGGGGACATCATCATCGCCGTGGACGGCACCTCTCTGGCTGGGGATGCCCGGTATGACGGCGCCAACCTGATTCAGGGCGAGACGGGCACCAGCGTGGAGCTGGAGGTCAAGGGCGCCGACGGCAGTGTCCGGACGGTGACCGCCACCCGAGCCCAGCTGGAGACCGACCCGGTGGAGTACGAGCTGCTGGAGAGCGGCGTGGGCTATATCCAGGTGAAGAATTTCTACCGCCGCAGCGCCGACGGCGTGAAGGAGGCGGTGGATGACCTGGTGGCCCAGGGCGCCACGGCGCTGGTGTTCGACATGCGCAACAACGGCGGCGGCTATCTGGATGAGCTCACCGAGATGCTGGACTACCTGCTGCCCGAGGGGCCCATCTTCCGCCAGCAGGACCGGGACGGCAACGAGCGGGTGACCAACTCGGACGCCCACTGCATTGACCTGCCCATGGCCACCCTGGTCAACGCGGACACCTACTCCGCCGCCGAGTTCTTCGGCGCCGAGCTCCAGGAGCAGGGGGTGGGGGTCATCGTAGGCGAGCCCACCTCCGGCAAGGGCTACTCTCAGCAGACCTTCCCGCTGCCCGGCGGCGGCGGCCTGGGCATCTCCACGGAGAAGTACTTTACCGGAAACGGCGTCTCCCTCATCGGCACCGGTGTCACGCTGGACCGGGAAGTGTATCTCTCCGAGGAGGAGAGCCAGCTGCTGCTGGCGGGACAGCTGCCCCATGATCAGGATGACCAGCTTCAGGCCGCGCTGGAGCTGCTGGGTGTAAGCGAATAAAAGAAAGCGGCCGTCTCGTCAGAGACGGCCGCTTTGCTGTTTTACTGTTCGGTGGACGGGACGGGAAGAGCGTGGGCTCCTTTTCTGGTCAGGAGCCAGCCGCTGGTGAGGGCGGTGAAGGGCGCAACGGTGACCAGACCGAAGGAACCCACCACCGTATGGATGATTTCGGCGGCTACATATTTGTAGTTGATGATGTGCTGTACCGGCGTGCCCTGGGCCATAAAGACCATGAGAAGGGCCACATAGCCGCCGGAGTAGGCCAGCAGCAGGGTGGTGGTCATGGTACCCATGGCGGCCCGGCCCACGTTCATACCGGATTTGACCGCTTCCTTCCAGCCAATGTCAGGCCGCTTCTCCACCACCTCGTTGACGGCGGAGGTGATGTCCACGGACAGGTCCATCACCGCGCCGGATGCGCCGATAAAGATGGAAGCCATGAAAATCCGGGTCAGGTTCAGGTCCTGGTATCCGGCATAGAGCAGGCTCTCGGAGCTCTGCATGACGGCGCCGTGGATTTTGAACAGGTCGGTGAAGAGCGCGCCCAGCAGGCAGGTCACCAGAACGCCCAGGGAGGCGCCGGACACAGCGGACAGGGAACGGCGGTCAAAGCCGTAGACCAGGGAGATGATCAGGATGGTCAGGCCCAGGGTGATGGCCAGGCCGATGAGGATGGGGTTGAAGCCTCTGAGGTAGAGGGGGACCAGAACCTTCCACAGCATCAGGATGGTGAGGACAAAGGAGAGAATGGCCCGGATGCCGGTGCGTCCGGCAAAGAGGATGAGCAGCGCGGCAAAGAGCAGGGCCAGCAGGGCCTCTGCGCCCATACGGTCATGGTCGATCATGGTCACGTTGGTGATGGAGTCCTCCGAGAAGCTGACCACCACCAGGGCCTTGTCTCCGGGGGAGAAGAGCTTGTCCTGCTCCACCGACCCGTTGAGCATGTTGACGCCCACGGTGGTCTGGCCCTTGAAGCGGCCGCCCAGCAGCTCCAGGGTGCAGCGCTGCTCGCCGGAGCGGACCAGCCCGGTGTCGATAATGGTGGAGTTGTCCACGCTCACCACCAGAGCGGAGCAGCGGTCCGCCTCCTGGTACTGCACGGCGTCCTCATACCCGGTGGGCAGGAGCATCAGGACCACGATGAGCAGCAGGCACAGGGCCACAGGTGCGTAATAGCGGCGTTTGGCCGGGTCTCGGAGAAGGGAATTCATATTGACGAGGACATCCTTTCTGTATCAGCAGACGGATGCGGCAGAACCTGCCGCATCCGTCTGCTTTTTTATGGAAGGGAAAAGGAAGAGGAAGAAGAGTCGCGGGAATCAGGCCACGTCCAGCATGTCGGCCAGCTTGTTGTAAATCTCGGTGTTGTCGTAGTAGCCGTTGAACACCTCGGCGTTGACGCCGTGGGCCAGCACGGCAACGGGCAGGCCGGTGTGGCTGTAGGAGGTGAAGGAGATGCCGGCCTTGTTGTTGATGATGTGGGTGATGGTGACACTCAGGGGCTCGTAGGTGCCGTAGAGCACGTACTCCTCCTGCTCATACTGGCTGGCGGCGGTGCCGTTGATGCTCTTCTCATAGGCGGCACGCAGCTGCTCCTGCTCGTAGGCGGTGAGCACCAGCTTGTCACCCTCCTCGCCCTGGGTCTTCAGACCGAAGAGCGCCTCGATGTCCTTGAGCACATCCTCGAAGGGGGTCTTGTTCTCCTTGTAGGCGGCCACATAGTCGCTGTCAAACTTGGCATAGGAGATCTTCTGATTCTCCAGCAGGTCCAGATAAGTATCGTAGTCGGTGCCGGCGAAGCCGATGGTCATGCCGCCGGTCTCATGGTCGCCGGTGACCAGGATGAGGGTCTCCTCGGGGTGCTCTTCGGCGAAGTCCACGGCCACCTGGACAGCGTCAGCCAGGGCCTGGGTGTCGTGGATGGCGGAGGCAGCGTCGTTGGCGTGGCAGGCCCAGTCGATCTTGCCGCCCTCGCACATCATGAAGAAGCCGTTGTCGTTGTCCAGGACCTCGATGCCCTTCTCCACGTAGTCAGCCAGGGACCACATGTCGTCGGTGCGGTCCACCTCGTAGGCCATGGCGTCGCCGTCGGCCAGGTGCTCGTCGATGAGGATGACCTTGCCGTCCTCGGAGGACACAGTCTCGGCCTCGGCCTGGGTCTTGACCACCTTGTAACCGGCCTCAGTGGCCAGGTCGTACAGGTCGGCCTGGTCGCCCTCGGAACCGGTGGGCTTGAGCAGGCCGCCGCCGGCGAAGTAATCGAAGCCGGAGTCAATCAGCTCCAGACCGATCTCATAGTAGCTGCTGCGGCTGGCCTGGTGGGCGTAGAAGGCGGCGGGGGTGGCGTGGTTCAGGTTGACGGAGCTGATGACGCCGATCTTGTAGTCCTTCTGGGCCTTCAGCTGCTCAGCGATGGTCTCATAGGCCACGGTGCCGGTCTCGTCCACGTTGATGGAGCCGGAGTAGGTCTTGTGGCCGGTGGAGATGGAGGTGGCGGTGGAAGCGGAGTCAGGGGCGAAGGAGTTGGAGTCGAAGGTGACGGCGGAGCCGGCAGCCTCGAAGTTCATGAAGTTGAGATACTCGGGGCCGTCCAGAATAGCGCCCTGGTTGTCATCCAGGCTGGGGGCGGCCTGCCAGTAGTCCTCGTCATTCAGCGCGCCCAGGAAATCGGAGGTGGACTGAATCTGAGGATAGCTCATACCGTCGCCGATGAAGAGGAAGACATACTTGGGCGTCTTGACGGTCTGCTCGGTCTCGGCGGAGAGCTGCTGAGCGGTGGGCTGAGAGGGCGTGGATGCGGGGGGAGTCTCCTGACCGGCGGTAGTGCTGCCGCAGCCGGCCAGCATGCCGGAGAGTGTGGCGGCGGCCAGAGTGAGGGCCAGGGAACGTTTGAGCTTCATTTCGAATTTCCTCCATTCGATGTCTTGTAGATGGACTTAGAACCGGACCTAATCATAGCCGTTTCGGAAAATGCCCGCTATCTGGAAACGGTAAATAAGGGAAAAGAGACAGTAAAGAATTGTAAGGAGCATTTAAAGGGGGCGCGGGGAATATACTCCCTGTGACATGGGCGGTTGGAGGGAGAGAGATGCTGGGGCATATAGCGTTGACCGGGGAAAAGGGATGGAAAACGGTTGTGGACAGGCAGGAGGTGCTGGGTCTGCCGGTGGTGCGGGCGCTGGTGCCGGGGGTAGAGGGGCGGCATGAGAAGCGGCTGAAGCGCCGGATAGACCGTGCCGCACGGCGGCTGCGGGAGATGGGAGTGCGCAGGGTGCTGACCGGTCCGGCGTTTCCGTACTGGGACCGGCTGGAGCGCCAGGGCCTGCGGGGTGTGGACCCGGAGCCCATGTGCCAGGCCATGGCCGGGGAGCTGGCGTTGGCGGCGCTGGAGCGGGCCGGGTATCCGCTCCAGCAGGCCGTGGTGGCGCTGCGGGGCGGACGGGTGTCCCGGCCCTTTTTCCAGACAGCGGTGGCGCTGTGTGCCCGGGTGCGGGGAGTAGTGGTGTATGCGCCCGCAGGCGGAGCGGAGCTGGCGGACTATTTGCGTCGGGAGTACGGACTGCCGGTTCTGGAGCGGGAGAAGCCCAATCTGACGCTGGAATTTTCTCCCGTACAGACGGAAGGGGAGAGTGGTAGGACCATGGTGCTTCACGGCCAAAATTTGAACCTGCTGGGTCTGACGCTCCGTCCGTCGGACCTGCCTCTTCCCGGGGAGTTTGCCCCCCTTCCGCTGACGGCCGCCCTGTGGGAGAGGGGGCTCCTTTCCCAGCCGCCCGACATTGTGCCGGAAGAGGAGAAAAGATAACGTGCCGGGCGGCTTTGGGGTGGGAAAACCCTTGACAGAACCAGATAAACTACCTATAATACGTAACGTCACTATTGCAAGATAGTGGGTCTTTTCTTATACGCAAAAATAGGGACCGACCGGGCCTGACGGCACTGGAGAGCCCCTTGACGGTTGAAATTTTTTGAAACGGAAAGGTGTGCGCAGCAGCATGGCGAAAGAATTCAAGCTCAGCCCTGAGCGCTGGAAGGAACTGAAGGATGAACTGGTCTATCTGAAGACCGTCCGTGAGAAAGAGGTGGCCGATCAGATTAAGGAGGCCCGTTCCTTTGGCGACCTGAGCGAGAACAGCGAGTACGACGAGGCCAAGAACGAGCAGGGTAAGCTCTACTCCCGGATTGCCGAGGTGGAGAACATCCTGGAGAACTGCGTGGTCATCGAGGAAGAGATTCATGACGGCAAGACCGTCCGTCTGGGCAGCAAGCTCAAGGTGCTGGACGTGGAGTTCAACGAGGAGCTGGACTACGAGGTGGTGGGCTCCCAGGAGGCCGACCCCATGAACGGCCGTATCTCCGAGGATTCCCCCTTCGGCCGTGCCCTGCTGGGCAAGAGCGTGGGCGAGGACGTGGTGGTGGAGGCCCCCGCCGGCGCCCTGCATTATAAGGTGCTGTCCATCAGCAAGTAAGCCGGGGCCCACAGCCCCAGCGGAAAACATAAGAGAGGCCGGGAGAACCCGGCCATAAGATAAGGAGCAAGGAGTATGACAGAGAATACCAACGCCCCCGTTCAGGAGGAGCAGTCCCTTTCGGAGCTTCTCCAGATTCGCCGGGACAAGCTGAAGGAGCTGCAGGACGCGGGGATGGACCCCTTCCAGCAGACCAAGTACAGCGTGACCGCCCACTCCCAGGAGATCAAGGATAACTTCGAGACCATGGAGGGTCAGACGGTCTCCGTGGCCGGACGGCTCATGTCCAAGCGCGGCATGGGCAAGGCCGTGTTCTGCGACCTGCAGGACGCCCAGGGCCGCATCCAGCTGTACGTCCGTATTGACGAGCTGGGGGAGGAGCCCTTTGCCCGGTTCAAGAAGGTGGACATCGGCGACATCGTCGGCGTGGAGGGCGAGGCCTTCCGCACCAAGCGGGGCGAGATCTCCGTCAAGGCCAATAAGGTCACCCTCCTCTCCAAGTCCCTCCGGCCCCTGCCCGAGAAATTCCACGGCCTGACCGACAAGGAGACCCGCTACCGTCAGCGGTATGTGGACCTGATGGTCAACCCCGAGGTCAAGCGCAACTTCGTCGTCCGTTCCCGCTTCATCCAGTTCATGCGCAGCTACCTGGACAACATGGGCTACATTGAGGTGGAGACCCCGGTGCTGAACACCATCGCCGGCGGCGCCGCTGCCCGGCCCTTTATCACCCACCATAATACCCTGGACATCGACATGTACATGCGCATCGCCACCGAGCTGCCCCTGAAGCGGCTCATCGTGGGCGGCATGGACCGGGTGTACGAGATTGGCCGTATCTTCCGCAACGAGGGCATGGACCCCAAGCACAACCCGGAGTTCACCACCGTGGAGCTCTACCAGGCCTACACCGACTTCCACGGCATGATGGACATCGCCGAGGGCATCCTGTCCGGGGCTGCCCAGTCCATTCTGGGTACCTATGAGGTGGAGTGGCAGGGCGAGAAGCTCAACCTGGCGCCCGGCTGGCGTCGCCTCACCATGGTGGACGCGGTAAAGGAGTACGCCGGAGTGGACTTCGGCGCCATTACCGACGATGCCGAGGCGGTGGCTGCGGCCAAGGCCATTGGTGTGGAGCTGGCGGAGACCGCCGACAAGACCTGGGGCAACGCCCTGTACGCCTGCTTTGACCAGAAGGTGGAGGAGCAGCTGATCCAGCCCACCTTTATCACCATGTATCCTGTGGAGGTCTCTCCCCTGACCAAGCGGAGCCCCCAGGACCCCCGTCTTACCGAGCGGTTTGAGCTGTTTGTGTGCCACAGCGAGCTGGCCAACGCCTACTCCGAGCTCAACGATCCAATTGACCAGCGCAGCCGCTTTGAGAAGCAGCTGGAGCTGCGTGAGCGGGGCGATGAAGAGACGGAGATGCTGGACGAGGACTTCCTCACCGCTCTGGAGTACGGCATGCCCCCCACGGGCGGCATGGGCATGGGCATTGACCGCTGCGTGATGATGCTCACCAACGCCGACACCATCCGGGACGTGATTCTGTTCCCCACTATGAAGCCTCTGGACTAAAATTCCACAATATGTAGTGTCTGACGAAGCAATACGACACAAGATGAAGTGAAGAGGGCTTACAACCACAACTTTTTCACAACTTTTGCTTGAAATCAGACGGTACCAGACGGGCCAAAATGAAGGGCAAATCCGCGCTTTTTACTGCGGATTTGCCCTTTTTTGTAATTTTCACATCAGCACCAAATTGCCCTTGATTGTGGCTGCTTTTTCCTCCATGCTTTCCTGCGTAATATGGGTGTAGATGTCCATGGTAGTGGAAAAGTCAGCGTGCCCCATCACCTGCTGGATGAACTTGATATCATTTGTGCTTTCACAGAGTCTTGTGCAGAAAGTGTGCCGCAGGTTATGGACGCTAAAATGGGGAAGAAGCTCCGGCTCACGATCTTCCAATTCAGCTTGATTCAGTTCTTCCATGTTGTACGCTGTGGAAATGCGTTCAATGGCCCGATTGATATTATGAGCGGAGAGAAAACTTCCGTAGCGATTTCGGAAGATGAAACCGTGATAACCACTCAGCACCAGTTTGTCATTCGGATATAAAGCATCCATTGCCTCGATTTGTTGGCTAAGTTGCTCGATGACTTCTGGATAGAGGATTGGGATGATACGATTGCCGCTTTCCGTTTTGGGAGTTGTGATATGAAAGCCGGCTTTTCCATCAATGACCCGATAGATCAACGTATGATTGACGGAAATCTGGGCTTTATTCAAGTACACATCATCTTTTGTTAAGCCAGTGAATTCGCCTACACGAAGGCCGGTTCCCAGAAGAGTCACCATGACAGGCAGCCAGTGACTATACATAGGAGATCTTGCGATATACTGGAGGAAATTTTTTTGCTGTGCTTTGGTAAGGGCGATCCGCTTTTTCGGTTTCGGCGCGCTTCCATCTGTTTTTAACTTGGTATAAATGCCTTTGCTGGGGTTCTTCCTGATATAATCATCCGCTACAGCCAGTTCGAAAGCAGGATGTACGATGGTGTTGATGCTCTCCAGCGAGTTAATGGCGAAACCGTGTTTGAGCAGTTTGGTATAGAATCCAAGAACATCGCTGCGACGGACATTTGGAAGCGGCTCATTGGCGAAAGGTTCATCTTTCACATAACGATCCCAAAGGTACTCATAATTGGCTCGCGTAGATGGCTTCAACCTGATGTTGTTATCCATGTAGACCTTGAACATATCATTCAAGGTGAGTTTCATTGCTTCCTGAGTCCGGATACCATCATCAGCATCTTTCGCAATTTGCTTTTCTTTTGCACGAAGGGAAGCCAAATCGGTATCATAAATGTACTTTTTCTTAGTTCCCAGCTTATAGACGAACATATAGCTGCCGTCTGAGCGTTGTGTTTCCCCTGTCCGCAGATTGCGGCCTTTGTTGTCTTTTCTAACTTTTGGCATAGGCTGATACCTCCCGATGTTTTGTGTGTTGTTGTGCCCGAAATGGGCAAGGTTCTGTTAGCATGAGATCTCGTACAAGTATTCCTTTACGCGCTGAACGCTCCAAAGGACACGAGAATTCATGGTAATGCGGGCGTGGGCCAAGTCGCCGATCTGGACGGCCGTGTGCCGCCCGCAGTCGAGCAGTTTGCAAAGCGATTCCGTATCGACCGCCAAGCACTGATCCGGTGAAAGGTCATTGGGTTTTCTTTTTTCCATAATTGCCCTCCTTTATTTGCAATTACATATATCCCCTACGATTTGTAGTGGAAGGTTTTCAACAAAAACAATGAAGTCATTCAAATTCATCGGGAAGTGTAGGGTCTCTTCCAAAGGCCATTTCCTGCGCCGGGGCTTTCCGCCGCGTATTGCCAGGGCCCGCTGTGCGGTATTTCAATCGTGGGCGGGCTCCATGTGGTCATCGCACACTGTCCGCGATCCCTGTATAACTCCAATGGAAAAGGTTATGGGGCTTGTCAAGGTACAAAAAGAGCGTGCAGACCGGCTACGGAGTCCCATGTCATGTCTGTACGCCCTATATATAGGAGATGGCGGCCAAATTTCTGCAAATCCTGTGCCTTTTGATGAATTTTTTGAGCAATGCCATTTTCAGCAACAGAAAGATACTATATATAGATGATATTCCTTGACTAACGCAAGATATTGTGTTACACTGTTTTTGTAATTGATTTTTGTGCGTTTTCCCCTTGTGGGATACAGACTTAGTTTCTGTACCGCGGATTGAAAAATCTGCATTGCACACGCAGTCAAGATTGTACTTGTGCCAGTAGTATTACTGCGCCCCTTTGGGCCGGTATATTACTGGCTTTTTTTGTTTTCCGGGACTTTTGCTCCCGTCAGCGAGGATGACTTTGGTTCATAGGCAGCTATGGACATCAGGCGTTACGCCCATTGTCACCCTCGCTTTTTTTCTGCCCAAATGCCGGAAACGGCTTTGAGGATATACCAAAATTACAGAAAGGCAGGTATGAACATGAATGTAAAAAAGCGGAGTCAGGAGTCTCTGACGAGTAAGAGGAAACCGATGGAGAGCTGGCGGCAGTATCAGAAACTGAACCAGTCCGCACAGAAGCATTGCCCGGTGATTCGGGCGCCCGTCATTCCCCGCAGGACGCGGAGGGGGTGTTGAGTATGCCGGCAGGCAGTGTGGCTGTCAAAGAGCGGCATCAGCCCATGGTGCTGGTGGATACGGCAGGCTTGTCCGAAGAAGAATGGCTTGCCTACCGCCGGAAAGGTATTGGAGGCAGCGATGTTGCAGCTCTGCTGGGCATTTCACCGTGGCGGACGGCCCGGGATCTGTTTTATGACAAGCTGAACATTGCCGTGGTCGAGGACCATGAGGACAACTGGGTGGCCCTGGAGATGGGAAACCTGTTGGAACCGCTGGTGGCGAAGATTTTCCAGCACCAGACTGGCTACAAGATCTATCAGATCAAAAAGATGTTCCAGCACCCGGAGTATCTCTGGATGCTGGCGGATGTGGACTATTTTGTGGAACTACCGGACGGCAGTACCGCTATTCTGGAGATCAAGACAACGAACTACAACGCCAAAGATAACTGGTGGCTGAATGGTGAGGAAACCATTCCGGCCTACTATGAGTGTCAGGGGCGGCATTACATGGCCGTCATGGATGTGGACCGCTGTTTTTTCTGCTGCCTGTATGGCAACAACGCGCAGGAGTGCATTATCCGCGATATGAGGAGGGATTTAGCTTATGAGGATGAGATGATTTTTCTGGAACAGGATTTCTGGGAAAACCATGTGCTTACCAGAACACCGCCGCCTTACACCGAGGATGGAGACCTCGTGATCGAGAGCGTGCGCCGGTACACCGGCCCCGCTGACAAGGAGGCCCCCACTGTGACACTCGATTTGTCTCTGACGGCCAAGCTGATGCGTTTTCTCCAGCTTCAGGAGCAGAAAAAAGGCGCAGAAGCCGGCAACAAGAAGATTGAGGAAGATATGAAGCGGCTGAAGGCTGCCATCATTGCCAAAATGGGGAAAAGCTGCAAAGCCATTTGCCAGCAGGATGGGGTGAACTATACCGTCACCTACAATCCGATACGGACCCCTGGTATCGACAAGGATAATCTGAAACGGTTGAAGCTGGACCACCCGGACATTTACGAACAGTATGTGACTGTTTCAGTGTCACGCCGGTTCGTAGTCAAGTGTGACGGCGAGGCGGCATAAAAGGAGGGAAAAAAGAAGTGATCCATAGAGGAACTTATGACGGGACGATCTATCATAACCCGGTGAACAAGTTCTGTATCATCAGCGTGAAAACTGCCGATAAGGAGGTGCCCCAGGAAGCCCGTTCCACCCGACGCTACCGGGATCATTTGATCCGCTTTGTTGCGACGGGCTATGAACTGCCCCGTACGGATGCGGTAGAGCTGGAACTGGACGGCGAGTGGACAAAGGGCAAATATGGTGTGCAGCTTCAGGTAGAACAGTGGCGCGAGATCGTTCCCAAGACCAAGAGCGGCGTGGAGGGCTATCTGGCCTCCGGCCTCATCAAAGGCATTGGGCCGGCAACTGCCGCACAGATCGTTTCCCGTTTTGGTGTGGAGACGCTGGATATTCTGCAAAACCATCCCGAGCGGCTGCTGGAGATCAAGGGCATTACGGAAAGCAAGCTGGAGGACATCAAAACCTCCTATGCGGAGAGCCGGATGCTGCAAGACCTGATGACGCTGCTCTCCCCATTCAAGATCACACCAAAAACGGCCCTGAAAATCTACCAGCACTTCGGGCCCGCCAGTGTGGACATCTTGAAAAAGAGTCCCTTTGAGCTGTGCCAGGTATCCGGTTTTGGATTTCTCCGGGTAGATGCCATCGTCCAGAAAAACGGCGGCGACCTGCACGACCCCATGCGGGTCAAGGGCGCACTGTTCTGGGCGCTGGAGGACAGCAAGGGCGGCAAGGGCCATTTGTTCCTGCCTGGTGAAACTTTGCGGAAGGAGGCTCTTCGGCTGCTCAATGCAAAGATTCCTCTCCCGTCTCTCCGGCTTCACGAACAGGAAGTTACGGATGTGCTTCAGGACATGATCCTTCACGGCGAGGTGGTATCCGTCAAAGATAACATTTACCTGCCCCGCACATTCGCGCAGGAAGATGAAACGGCCCGGCGCATTGCCATGCGGCTTGTAAAACCGTCTGCCCCGGAGCGTATCGATCAGGTACTGGAGCAGGTCAAGCGTGAAATGGGGCTGGCGCTGTCTTCCAAACAGGAGGCAGCGGTCTACGCGGCTTACCGCCACAGCCTGTCCATTATCACAGGTTCTCCCGGCACCGGTAAGACAACGGTGCTCAAGACCATTTTGGAAGTCTACCGCCGCCTGCACCCGAAAGGCGAAATCGTTCTGATGGCGCCGACCGGCCGTGCCAGCCGGCGTATGGCGGAAAGCACTGGCTTTGACAAGGCGCGGACGCTCCATAGCGGCCTGGGCCTCGGCAGTGAAGAAGATGACGCCAACCGCAACAGGAAACAGGAACCGTTGTCGGCAGACCTGATCATTGTGGATGAGTTTTCTATGGTGGATATGTGGCTGGCTGATAAGTTTTTCTCCCGCATCAAGGATGGGGCCCGTGTTGTTCTCGTGGGCGACCCCGATCAGCTCCCCAGTGTGGGCGCCGGGAATGTGTTCCGCGAACTGATCGACTGCGGCATGATTCCCGTCACGGTGCTGGACCAGATCTTCCGCCAGTCCAAGGACAGCCTGATCGCCTATAACGCCAAGTTCATTAACGAGGGCAACACCAAGCTGTACTTTGGGCCAGACTTTATATTTATGGCAAGTGATAACCAGGCAGAGGCCGCGGAGCGGATCATCGCCCGTTACTGCCGGGAAATCGCGGAAAGCGGCATTGACCGGGTACAGATTCTGTCCCCCTTCCGTTCGGAAGGCGCCGCGTCGGCGGAACAACTTAACGAGGCCATCCGTGAGGTGGTCAACCCGTTCCGCTCTGCCGAGGAAGAAATCAAAATCGGCGTTAAAGTGTTCCGGGTAAACGACCGGATCATGCAGACCAAGAATACCGCCAAGGTGTCCAACGGGGACCTGGGATTTATCCGCTATATCAAAGACGATGAAGATGGCAAGCGCGTCGGCCTGGACTTCGGTGTGGGCCGAGAACTGGAATACAGCGTAGAGGATATGGTCAATCTGGACCTTGCCTACGCCACCACCATCCACAAGGCAATGGGCTCTGAGTATGAAACGGTCATCATGCCGCTTTTGAAAGCGCATACCGTCATGCTCTATCGCAACCTGCTCTATACCGGCATCACCCGAGCCAAAAAGCGCGTGGTGCTGATCGGCCAAAAGCAGGTGCTGTTTATGGCGATCCACCGGAATGAAATCGTCAAGCGGAATACGCTTCTGGGCACGCGCATCGGTATGTACTATAAGGCCTATGCCAAGCGGGCCGGAATCCCGGTCCCGGCAGCTCTGGAAGAAGAATTGAAACACGCTGGTTAAAAAGAGACGCAAGGTGCAGAAATTTGCTCCGCGTCTCCTATTTATTACACAGGAAGGAGTTTATGACATGAACGACAGCAATGCGAAAACGATGTACGAAACTGTGCCTGCGGCCGCTGAACTGAACAAGGTGCCGGGCTTTGACCCGCTCAAGTTCCTCCGCCGCACCAAGGACACCCTGAAGCTGGACCTGCCTTACCAGAAACTCTGGTTCCGCATGGCCCATCCCAACGGCCGTATGCGTCTGACGGCGCTGCGGATCACGGAGCAGATGGCGATTTTTGAGGCCAAGGTATTCCTGGACCGCAGTGACGCGGAGCCGTTCAGTATGAGCACGGCCCAGCAGACTACCCAGGACAGCCGCGACTTCGTAAAAGCCGCCCAGAATGAGGCGCTGAGCCAGGCCCTTACGGACGCCGGTTTTGGCATCCAGCTGATCAGCGCCGGCGCCCAGGCTGAACTGATGGAGAAAAGCTCCGGAGCGGCTGTCAAAAAGGCCGCAGAACCGCCTGCCGGGCCGACGGCACGCACGACACCGCCGCAGAAGCCCCACAGCGCCCCGCAGAAGGGCGATACGCCTGCTGAGGTGAAATCCCCTGCCAGCCCCATCAAAACGCCGCAGAGGGCGTTTGAGGGCGAAAAGACGGCAACCGTGACAACGGCCCCGTCGAAGGAAAGCACTGCTTCGGAAACGGTGGAGCAGCGCCTGCCGGTGGAGCCAGCGAAGAAATTCGATACGCTCCCGGTTGGGCCTTCGCCAAAGACAGAGCAGCCGGTGGCTGAGAGCGAACAGGCGGATGAATTGCCGGTCCGCGGCAATGTAACGGAGCTGCCGGTCCAGCACACGGAGGAATCCGAATCCGCCGCTGAGCCTGTGCAGCCCGACGATGGCGCTGCCGGAGCGGCGGATACTGTGGTGGATACCCCCTCTTACACGAAGGACACGCCTATGGAGGATATTCTGCAGGTCATGACGCTGGAACAGGCCCAGCAGGTCATCGTAGACGATGGCATCTGCAAGGGCATGACGATTGCCCAGGTGGCTGAGAAGCGGCCTGTCAATCTGCGGTACTACCTGATCCCGGGCAAGAGCAAGAACAACATGGTCCGCGCGGCCGCACAGCTGGTTTTGGATTCGCTTCAAAAGGCCGGCTGATATGGCCGCCGGCGAGGGCATGAAGGGAGGAATGACAGATGGGCTCGTACCCGGATGAATTTCCCTTCGGTATCATGGAAGTTGTGGAACTGCTGCACCTGCGGGTCAGGCGCCAGCAGGCAAACAGCGTCTATGTGGACTGCCCGTTCTGCGGTGACCGCCGCGGACGGATGAATGTCAATTTCGTCAAGAATGTCTGGCGGTGCAATCACTGCGACGAACATGGCGGAATGCTGGCGCTATATGCAAAATTGAATCACACGACGACCTCTGACGCTTATTGGGAAATTGCAGAAGCTCTGTGTGACAATATCCAAGAGGAACACGCACGCTCCGGGAACGAAGCTCAACGGCAGACGGCCAGCGCCGGGTCCCCGCCTTCGGGGACCCGGGCGGCCGCTGCAGGTCATTCTTCTTCCGAGCGAAAGATTGTGCCGCAGTCGGATAAAGCCAGCCCGGCCGAGATCCATCAGACACTATCCCTGCTTCTGGCCCAGCTTACGCTGCAGCCGGTACATCGGGAACATCTGCGCTCACCAAAGCGCGGGCTGTCTGATGAACAAATCGAGTCGCTGGGCTTTAAGAGTACCCCGCCGCCCTTCTTATGCCGCTCTATCACGGATCGGCTGATCAAACAGGGGTGCAGGGTACAGGGCGTACCCGGATTTTACCGGGACGACAGCGGCCACTGGACAATGGCATTTTATAAGAAGACCTCCGGCATCCTGATCCCCGCCGTAGGCTTTGACGGGCGGCTGCAGGGATTCCAGATCATGCTGGATGTACCGCTGAAACACAAAGATGACCCGCCGGAGAAACCGGGGGCCAAGTACATCTGGTTTTCCTCTTCCTCAAAGACAGACGGGACAGGCTCCGGCAGCCCGGTACATCTGATCGGTGACCCATCCGCCCGGGTGGTCTATGTGATCGAGGGGCTGCTGAAAGCAGATATTTCCCATTGTCTGACCGGGCGCACCTTTGCCGCGATTGCCGGGGCCAACAACACCAGCCCGCTGGACCCGTTGTTTGCCCTTTTGGCGCAGAACGGCACGGAGGAAATCATTGAAGCCCACGATATGGACAAGTACAACAATCAAATGACGATGGCCGGGGCGTCGAAAATTTATCTGACGGCCCGGAAGTATGGCATGAACTGCCGGAGGCTGACCTGGAATCCCAACTATAAGGGATTTGACGATTGGCAGCTGGCACTTCGCCGGGAAAATCAACGGAGAAAGGAGATCGATAGACTTAGTTTTAAGGCGCAGTACCTCCGCGGCTTGTGTGAACTGGCGCATATTGAGGACTGCATCGAACTATGGCAGCACTTGGCTGAAAACGAGACCTGCCTGACGGAGTATCTTGGCTTGACCAGAGAGGAACATGAAACCTTCCTGCGGCAAGGCAGGGATGCCCTCGGCGCCCTGCTGGAACCCCAGCGGCGGAAACAGAGGTTTGTGCTCTATCAGCTGGAACTGGACGAGCAAAAAGCGATCCCATTTGCTTTCAAGGAACTCGCGGCGTTACAAAAGGCCGGCTATGAACAGCCGCCTGCCGCCATGTACCGCATGGCCGGGTCTGGCGAAATCTACTGCCCGGTGGAACAGAGCGACGCAGAGATTTTGAAGCGCCTGTTTGCTGACTGCCGGGAGGAACTGCCGGAGGGCTGCCACGGGCGGCCAATGGCGCTCTCTGATGTGGTAGAACTGGACCATTCTCCACGAAGGATCTACTACTATGTCAATGGGGAGCATGAATTTCCGCAGGTCAAGTTTTCCCCCATGCTTGCCAAAAAGGACATCAAAGAAGGGACATAAAGAGGCTTCAATGGTTGTTGTAAATGAGACGAAGAGAGGGCAGCTTCTGGCGCTTCTGGAGCAATGCGCCCATCTGAACGCTGATGTGCGGCCCCGCACGGATAAGGGATATTTTACGGTGACGGTCCCGCCGCCGTGGAATGGCCCGGCCAAACAAAAAGCGCAGGAGATGCAGAACAGGATCAAAAAGTGGTCGGAGCAGTATCCCAATGTGATATGTTACTGTTTCGACAGCTTCAGCACACTACTCTATGTGCTGTGACACAGGTAAACGATGGCATGGAACAGGTTTTATCCTGATCCATGCCATTTTTGTCAACGGAAAGGAGTTTATTATGGGATATTTTTCGGAAATGTCGCTGGATATGCAGGAAGGCCGCAAACCGTCTGCCGCCTCGCTCACCCGCGAGTGCGCTTTTGAGGACGGGGAGAACTTTGACGAGCTGCCGGTGCCGCCGGCTGACCATCAGCCCGTACCGCCTGCCGCAGAGCCGGCGCCGCAGCCTGCTTTTGAGGACGACGGAGATTTGGATGAGGCCCCGGAAGAGCTGGAACAGCCTGACGAGGCTGAGTCTCCCGCAGAAAAAACCGATGAGGAGGACAATGCCGATGAGGGTCAGGCGGAGCCTGCCAAGGCCGATACCCCCACTGTGGACGCTGACGAGGAAAAGCGCCGCGCCGAGCATGAGGCTGCCGAAGCCAAACGGAAGGCTGAGTGGGAGGCAAAACAGGCGGAAAAGAAGAAGGCCCTGCAGGAACAGATGGACCGCCTGGCTGCCATGAGTGACGATGAGGTGGTGGCTGCCTCCATGCAGCGGGTCAGCGGCGATGTGGAAAAGCTGACCCGGCGCAATATGAAGGAATGCGTGTCGGAGTATATCCAGACCAAGTGCCTGGAAGACCCGGCATTTGCACGTCTCACCATGCACCCGAAGAAAACAATGGTCCACTGCTTCCAGTACATCAGCCGCAAGGCATGGGAGTACATTCAGGACGAATTGAAAGCAAACGGCATCCAGCCGGGACAGGGCAGCCAAGGGTATGGCTGCGATATTCCGGATGATTTGTGCTATCAGTGGTCCGAGGATTACTTCCGTGATGCGGATGCCAAGGAGGATCAGGAGGAGGAAGAAAAGTTTGTCCCCCGCCCCTACTATGGCAAGTCTTCCGTGAAGTCCTCCAAGAAAAAGAAGGCCGAGAAAAAACCTGCTGAGAAGAAAAAGCCGGAGCCTAAGCCGGCGCCGGAGAAAAAGCCTTCTGCTGACGGGCAGATGTCTCTGATGGATTTTGGCATGGCAAAGGCAGGCTGAGGAGGCAGAGCATGATTGCGTATAAAGGGTTTCGTCCCGGCATGATCTGCATTGATTACCAGTTTCAGATGGGCCTCAATGTGACTGATAAGGCCAACTGCCGGCAAAATGGCTTCCACTGTGCGGAGAACCCGCTGGATTGCCTGAGCTATTACGGCGATGTAGACCATTCGGAATATTATATCGTCAATGCCGGCGGGGACATTGACGAGGACGAGGTGGATTCCAAAATCTCCTGCACCGAACTGACGGTCCTCAAACGGCTGACGAAAGAGGAACTGCTTCTCCATGGCCTCGCATTTATGGCAGACCATCCCAAGCGGGAATGGAACAGCCATGTGCGGAAAGACCAGGCAGAGGCGTGTGACGGTTATGCGGCCGTCCGCGGCGCTGATCCCATAGCCAAGGGCCGCCGGAAAGGCGATGTGTTGGCGTTTGCCAAGGAGGACCCGGCCACCGGCAGCATCCAGCAGATCGTGGTGGCTACCATTGATGGAAAGACGCTCCTGCCGGATGTCTGGTATGGAGCGAATCTTGAGAAAAGGACGGTGAGTTAATTTGAAGAAATCCATGCTTCAAGCGATGCCGGCGCTGACGGCATCGCAGGAGATGAAAGAAGTGGCGATGGCGGACGAGCCCAAAAAGGAGACGACTTATTACGGCCATACCTATACTACCCGCACCTATTTCGCATATATGAATTGTCTGGTGCAGGATGGCATTCTGAAAGCCGCTTTTTTCCTGCCGGATCATCTGCGGCTGGATGGAAACAACCCTGTCTATGAGGTGTTTCTCGACAAGGAAAACCGCCAGTTTCTGACCTACGATCACTTGGAGAAAAAATGGCGGGACGCCAAATTAGACCGTTTGGAATGGCATGGCAGGAACTACTACGCTACCTGTTGGGTCAGCGAGGAAGATGCGGCCCTGGTTCAAGACTATTTTTCCGGCGAGCGCGGTGGCGCCCTCGGCATTCTCGATTTTCAACGGAATGTGCGGGATGAGCAGCTGGAGCGGCGCCACAAACGGATTACCGACCCGTGGGACCAGGATCTTGCCCAGGTGCCGGAGCTGCCCAAGGATTGGGCGCACTGGGCCGACAAGGTGGCCGTGCGCGAAAACTTTATCTTTTACCACTACAAACGCGGCGGAGCCAAAACCGGTTACTGCACCTTCTGCGGGAAGGAGGTGCCCATTTCCGGGCACCCCTACCACAACAAAGAGGGACGCTGTATCCGTTGCCGCCATCCTGTGGTGTTCAAGGCTTTGGGGCGCGCAGGCTATTTTCAAACAGATAAGTATTATGCTTATCTGGTCCAGCGGTGCAGGGATGGATTTGTCGTTCGGGAATTCCGGGCGGACAGGACCTACCGAAAGGATACCCTGCCGCACAGCGAGCCCTATTGGCATGAGTTCCGGCGTTCGATTTATGACCGCACCGGCGAAATCCGTTCCTATTACTGGGGGATGTACTGCCAGCGGGAAACACGCTGGATCGCGGGAAGCCCCTGCTATTACGCTTATTATGGTGATCAATCCGGCCGGGTATATGGAAAGACTTTGCCCAGCCTGGAGAAAAAAGAACTTCGTCAAACCGGCTTGGCCGAGTGGATACGAAGCCATCCGATCACTGATCCTGAAAAATACTTGGCAGTCTGGAAAAGGCTTCCCCAGATGGAGCAGATCTGGAAGGCTGGACTGCAGCGGCTGACAAAGGAGTGTTTCCATAACTGCGACAATGTGCGGAAGCTGGTGCTGAACCCCAGTGAGCCCGGGCTGATCCGCGCTCTGGGTCTGGATGCCTCAAAATTCCGCCGCCTGCGGCAGATGGATGGAGACACAGAAACTTTGGCCTGGCTGCAGCTTGAGAAGCGGACCGGACAGCGTATCACGGACGACATGCTGCGCTGGAGCAAAAAGGAACAGATCAGCGCCAAGGATCTGGTGTTTATCGCAGACCGAATGAGCCTGGTGCAGATCAAAAATTATCTGGAGCGGCAAAAAGAGTATTTTGATGGCAGCTGCCAGCAGGCGCTGACCACTTGGCAGGACTATCTTGCTATGGCGGAACGGCTGCACTATGACACCAGCGATGAGATTGTCTACCGTGTGCGAAAACTGCGCCAGCGGCACGATGAACTGGTCCTTCAGAGTGAAGCCGGGAGCCTGGAAGAGCAGGCGTCGAAAATGGCGGCGAAATATCCCCATGTTAATGCTATCTGTGTGGAACTGCAGGAAAAATATGCCTACAGCGATGACGACTACACGGTGCTTGCGCCCCAAGACATCTTTGAAATCATCAAGGAGGGGCGCATGCTTCATCACTGTGTCGGCAATGATGGCGCCGGCGAGCGGTACTATGACCGCATGGAACGCCGGGAAAGCTTCATCATGTTCCTGCGCCGGACGGAGGAACCTAACGATCCCTACTATACTCTGGAGATTGAACCAGATGGAACAGTTCGTCAGAAGCGCACTTTGTTTGACCGGCAGTATGAAGATATTGAACAGGCAACAGAATTCCTGATCAAATGGCAGAAGGTCATTGCGGCCCGCCTTACCGGCCGCGACCTGAAGCTGGCTGAGCGGAGCCGTGAGCTGCGGAAAGAGGAATTTATCCAGATGCGAAAAGACCGTGTGATTATCCACACCGGGCATCTGGCTGGCCGTCTGCTGGCAGATGTGCTGCTGGCCGACTTAATGGAAAATACGGAAGTCATGCAGCCGCAGGCGTTACCTGCCGCCGCGTGAGACAGGTTCAATGGCCGGGCGTCCTTTGGGGCGTCCGGCCCACTTTTATAGAATGGAGGTCCCTGATGGGGAAAAAAGGATTTGAGTATGAGATACGCGGTTACAGGTATGCGCCTGAGAGTTTCCGGGCTTTTAAAGGATTGCCGGGACAGAAAATGGAGCAGATCCCACTGTCAGGTGAACAGCGCCGGAAAATGGGCTATCTCTGTATGACCCAAGGCGGTAAGGCTGGTGTAGCTTATGTAAAACATATCGAACGGGAGCGGGAACGCAAGTGCCGTCTGTATATGACCTATGGCTTTCTGATCAAGGGAAATCCACACAGATATGTGTACTGTGCGGAGCTGCGATGCAGGGAAAGCGACCCGCTGGCGGTGCGTCTGGATACCCTGCGTGCGTTCCGGGAATGTTTGGCCCAGCACGGAGGCCGTATTGAACAGAGTGTGGAATGCGAACTGGATGGGAATTACCGCCCCGTCAAAGTGCGAAAGAATTATGAGACTGCCGATTTGAGCCGGCCGGTAGTGGTCTGGCTTTATACGGCATGAAAGGAGAACTCCATGAAACAGCTTGGAAATCTGGCCGTGGTCTGCGCCCAGCGCCCCGATGTGCTGATGCAGATTTATGGCAGCGAGGTAAGCGTACACACAGGAGAGGGGCCGGAACGGGCCGTCCTCACTGCAAAATGGGATGATGATGAGACGATCCAGAGCATCATCCGGGAATTGAATTTTGGCCGGTATGCCCCGGACAGGGAAAGGATGGTGCGGCATGATTAAAAACCTGAACCAGCTCAAACGCGCTCTTCGGCCTGGTATGCGTCTGGAAGTTATCGGCCACTGCCGGCCGGGGTGCATTGGGCAGCTGCGGGAGGTCACTTGGGTCAATACCCAGGGCTTTTATACCAAAACGCTCAATCCGCCCGATCCGAAGCTCAATGCGGCAAACGAGGGGCGCGGCGCCATCCTCTGGTGGGGAGCCGCGCGCACCTGGGAATTTGAAGATGGGGTGTGTAAGTCGTACACCCGTAGCGAACATACGGCGGAGACGCTGATTATGGCGTTCCGTGTTTTAGAAAAGGAGGCGGCCTGATGGACCAGAATTTGTTGACGAAGCAGCGGGAGCTGAACGACCGGCTCAACCGCTACCGGAATGAGTATTACAATCTCAACAGCCCAAGCGTCAGTGATGCGGTCTATGACCGATTGTTTGAGGAACTGCAGGAGTTGGAAAGTGCAACGGGCGTCCAGATGTCAAATTCGCCCACCAATACCGTAGGATACCCGGCGGTCAGCAAACTGGAAAAAACAAATCACTCGATTCCGCTGCTGTCCCTGGACAAAGTGAAGAATACGGAGGAATTGTGCCGCTTTATGGGAGAGCATCAGGTGATGTTCATGCTCAAGTTGGACGGCCTTACCATCAAGCTGACCTATGAAGGGGGCAAATTGGTGGAGGCAGCTACCCGGGGCGACGGTGATGTGGGCGAAATCGTGACCCACAACACCCGCGCTATTGGCGGCATCCCCGAGAATATCCAATATGAAGACCGTCTGGTGGTCACCGGCGAGGCGTTCATCCGCCCCAGCGATTTTGAACAGCTGAAGACCACTCTGGTGGACAGCGATGGGAAACCCTACAAGAACGGCCGCAATCTGGCGGCCGGCTCAGTGCGCCTGTTTGACGCCGGGGCCTGCTTGGGACGGCGACTGATGTTCATGCCGTTCAATGTGCTGGAGGGCATGGAGGAACTGCCCCGCAAGTCGGAGCGCCTCAAGGCGCTGCGGCCGCTGGGCTTTCTGCCCTGCAAGTACATGGTCACCAAGCGCCCTTTGACGCAGAAGGAAACCGAGGACGGTATCCGTCAGCTCAAGGAGTATGCGGCGGACGCTGATATTCCCATCGACGGTATCGTTATTACTTACAACGACATCGCGCTGTCCAAAAGCTGCGGGCGCACGGGCCATCACTACAAGGACGGCCTTGCCTTCAAATTTGAGGATGATTTGTTCCAGACAAAGCTCCAGACGATTGAATGGACACCCGGCCGCACCGGCGAGATTGCCCCGGTTGCCATTTTTGAGCCGGTGGAGATCGACGGATGCGAAGTGTCCAGAGCCAGCCTGCACAACCTGTCCTTCATTGAGGATCTGGAATTGGCGCCGGGCTGCCGTATCCTGGTGAGCAAGCGAAACATGATCATTCCCCATGTGGAGGAAAACCTGGACCGGGGCAATTTTTCTATGGATGCCGTAATCCCGCACCAGTGCCCCTGCTGCGGAGAGCCGACCAGAATCCACGAAACCAGTGGCCGCGGTGAAAACGGCGAGGAACGGGTCATCAAGACCCTGTTCTGCGACAACGCCGCCTGCGAGACCCGGCGCCTTAAACAGTTCGTCCATTTTGTGAGCAAAAAGGCCATGAACATTGAGGGACTGTCGGAAGGAACGCTGGAAAAGCTGATTGGCCGCGGCTGGATACACAGCTATCTGGACATTTACCGCCTGGATCAACATAGGAATGAGATCATCCGGATGGACGGTTTCGGTGAAAAGTCCTGGCAGCGTCTTTGGGACGCCATCCAGCAGAGCCGCAGCACGACATTCGAGCGGTATGTTATCGCTATGGACATCCCGATGGTCGGCAATACCGCCAGCAAGGTCCTTTGCCGGGAATTTCACGGCAGTCTGGACGAATTCCGGGATGCCGTCTATGGGGGCTATGACTTCCGACAGCTCCCGGACTTTGGAGAGACGCTGCACAACAACATTCAAGAATGGTTTAACAAGGAAGAAAATTTCTGTATTTGGGAGGAATTGCAGATGATGATGAACATTCAGAAACCGGTGGAGACCGACAACCAGACCATCAACAGGGACAATTCTTTTTCCGGAAAGACCATTGTGGTCACGGGAAAGGTCGAGCCTTACACCCGCGACGAGATGAACAGCCTGATCGCCTCATTGGGGGCAGTGGCCGGCAGTTCGGTGACCCGCAAGACCGATTATCTGGTCTGCGGCGAGAAAGCCGGCAGTAAGCTGTCCAAGGCGCGGGAACTGGATATCCCGGTGCTGACGCCGGAGGAATTTTTCCGCATGGCCGGTGTGGCTTAACCAGTCGGTTCATCAGAGTTTGACAATGGGGAGAGGGCGGTCTGCGCCCTCTCCCTATATTTTTATGGAGGAACACCATATGGAAAGAAAGTATTTCATCCCTGTTGTCAATCGCGTTTATACCAACCGCAATAATAAACAGTACCGCTGCACCGGCTTTGTGGAGGGCAGCTGCCCGTGGGAAACGGTAGCCTATTTCACAAGGCTGTCCGACGGCTGGAGCCTGACTGCGCACGGACCGCAAATCTACGAAGATGGGACGATTGAATGGAACTATTCTACCGGCGGGCATTGGCCGCAGTGAAAAGGAGGGAAATATTGTGACCCAAGAAATTATACCTGCATACAGCACCTTCCAGAAGGACATAGATCTTACGCTGTATCACGCCTTTGCTGAATTGGTCATACAGACAGCCCAGGACGGCGAGGCGAGAATCCTTTACCGTCAGCTGGAAGCGAGACAAATCTGGCAGGAAGATCAGAATGTTTCCAGCTATTTTGAAGCTTACAGCCTGCGCTATCCCGGCGAAGTGCTGGAACGCTTCGAGGAAAAACTGGGGACAGACATACGCATCCTGCGCGCGCTGGCGCTGGCCCTGGGCTACACCCGCCGATGCCAGGCCGACACAATGTTTGTGGGCAATCAGCGGAACGATTTTATTCAAAAACTTCGCAGGACCGCCGGGACGGATGTTTACCTGCAAGGCGCGCTCTATCTGCTGGAAACCGACGCTCTCCGGCGCCGCACGCGGCTGGATGAACTGGCCGCCAGGGAATACGCCAGGACGGAGGAGGCTCTGTTTGTGCTCTCCCTGTTTGATGATCCGGAGACCGGCTATCAGGCCATGCGGCCGCAGCTGACGCGGCTGTTTGGACCAGAAAGGACGATTTCTATGGCACGGGATTTCGGCGTGCTGGAATGGTTCATCCGTTTCTACGCTGAAGAGGCAAAACGCTATCGGGGAAAAAACGATCTGGTATTGCGGACGCTGATGAAGCTGCCCTACATGAACATGAAGCCGGACAGCCGGGAATTTTCGGTTTTGCATACTGCCGGGTACAGCATGGAAGAGATCACAATGGCAAATTCCCTGGCGGTGTGGGCCGACCGGATACCGGACCGGCTCTCATCCAAAGGCATTGTGGCGGAAAAGATCGCGGTTGCCTGCGTCCGAATGCTGCTGAACGGCCCGGATGGACAGCCGGAAGAGATCTATGCGTACATCAGCTGGCTGTTCCAGGTTTACAAGAAATTTGAGGTCAGGTATGAGGGATATCAGGATCTCTGGGCAGCCATCCAGACGGGGCTTGCACCCACAGCCCCCCAGACTATCCTCTGGATGAATCAAACAATTAAAAGACAGTTCCCTTATCGCTTCGATGTATTCGACCCGCGATACGACATTCTGGCAAACGAGCTGAGTAATGAGGAATATGCGGAACTGTTTACCGTGCAGATGCTCCGTTCCCGTGCGGCGATCCCGCTGCGGCGCTGGCTTACGCGGTATCAGGCCCTGACTGGTGTGGAGTATATTGAGTATTTTAACAAGCGCCATTGGCTTACGCTTCGCAGCTTTGTTTTGCTGGTGGAGCGAAAGGAGATCAATTTGTGGCAGTTTTTTGAGCAGCACAAGGGGGACGGGGCTCGTGCCCATCCTCTGGAGCTTTTAGAGGAATATGCGCTGAAAATCTCCAGCTGGCGGTGCTTTCGGTTCGCGCAAAAGCTGTTCAGTCAGTACACCTTCTTCCAGCTACAGGAAATTTTCGGAGATAACTTTTATTTCCACCAGAAGTTTGTCAAGAAGGAAAGCTATTATAACAAAAAAGTCCAATCGTTCTCTATGGTCCGGCCGTTCCTGACAGCGGAGCAGCACCGCCAGCTTTATGACTGGATCGATGCCTCGCTCTTTCAGACAGAGCCGGAATACTATGATTCGTTTGTCCTCTGTGCCCTGAAGGCCCCGGTAATCCAGCGCATCTATGACAAACCGCTGCTGGCGTCTGTGCTGCGGCAGCTTCTGACACACGATGCCTGCAGTGGCTACGAAGTAAATCAGTTAAAGGAGCGGTTCTATTCCAAGGAAGAAATGGAGGCCGACCGAAAAGCCACCGCCGAACAGGAAGAACAGGAAAAGGAACGCCAGTGGCAGCAGCAGGTCATGAAATGTCAGGAGAAACTGGCAAGTTGCTATAATGGCAGCGCGGAATCCCTGATCCAGTTCATGCACGGATATCATTTTGGTGAGATCAGGAAAGCTGCGCTGGGTATGGTCTATGAAAAATTGCTGGAATGGCCGGCAGGCTGCGCTCAGACCCTTGAGGCGGCGGAAATGTGGAAATTTTTTGAGCTATGCGGGAGTCTTGTGATGTATGAGCCTCGGCCGCGTGGAGAGATATTGACAATGGTGCAAACCATCGTAGGAGGTGAAGCAGCATGACAAACACATTGAAGCATTTAGCCCTGCTCGCCCGCATGGAGAGCAGCGGCCTGAAACTGGGGTTGACGGGAAAATTCCCGGAGGATGCCCTGGACCAGACCTGCGAGCGGGTGGAGTCTTTTCAATTACAGAACAGGCTCCGCACCGGAAATGACAATACGCAAATTCAAAAGGAACTTGTACGGACGCCGGAATTTGCGGCGCTCTACCATGCGCTGTGCAATGATGGGGTGGATGACCGGTCGATCACAAGTATGCTCCAGTCGGCTATAACCTGCGATGAGCAGTTGACGCAGTATCCCAAAGAACAAGTGCTGACGGCAGCGGGAACGGATATCCCTTTGTCCCTGCGATTTTATTACATGAAATTCTACCTGCCGTTTATCAAGTATGAGGAAGAAGGAGAGGCCATCATTGACAACATCAATGCCTTCCCGGCCACAGAACGGGAGGAATTATCCGCATTGACGGACGCACAGAAGAACATGATGCGGCAGCCGTTTCTCGGCCCGTACCTGTTCAACTGGAACAACAATGCGCGCGAGGAGCTGGAGCTGCTGGAACAGAACCAGCCCCTTCAGCGGGTCCTGACACTGCTCTACCGGCAGGGGGTGGCGCTTGATCTGAACGCGGCACGGCTCAAGGACCTTTGCTGGGTAGAGACGGCCGATGTGATGAAATTCCGCCGCCTGCTGGCCGCCTTTGAATATGATACCGAAGACCTCAATGCCTTTTTTGAGCGGTGGCTGGAAAATCACGCGGGGCAGTATGACCTTAACTGGTTTATCTCGCACACACCGCCGCTGGACAAAGGGCAGCGACAGGAGATCCTACGTAATGACCTGAGCTATCTCAATGCCCTGTATTCCGGCAGGCTTCATCTGGATTTCAGCGCCATCCGGCGCTATCAATTCCCCATCCTCACTTATGCGGTGCAGCATGGGAAGAAGCATTTTCTGGATCTGGTGAGCGACAATAGCGAGCTGTTCCTTTCGCTGGGACGGTATGCGCTGCTGTTTGAGGACAAGTTCTGTGAACACTGCAACCTCAACAGCCTCACGGCCAAGAACCTGCAGGCGTGCGACACCGTAGAGCGCGGCAGCAGCTACTTTGACCTGTTGGAAGATGGCAGGCAGTACACCTTTGAGGAAATGTGGCTGCTGTGGCGGAAGGATGAAATCTATGTCCAGCTCTACGCCATGCTGACGCCCCTTTCCGTGGACAGGCGGCTGCTTATCCTCCGACAGCTATTGAAATATGGGCTGGTCAGCCGCTACATGAAAGGCCAGGAACTGGAACAGCTTGCCCGGTGCCTGCTGGAAAAGCCGTTCAGTGAGTGGTATCGGGGTGCTTTTGGACACATCCGCGGTCTGACCCGGCGGACGGCTATGCGGCTGCTGCAGAGATATGAGCAGCTGCAGGTGTTCATACCGGAGCTTCAATCTGAGGCGGACGCGATCTTTGTGCTCAACAATGGGGCGGTGATTGCCGGACAGAGGAACTGGGCGCAGGTTCGCGCCTCTGTTTTGACGATGGATCGGGACTGGCTTGACCTGAAAGAAAGGTTTTCCATTACCGATGAATTTGTGGAGCAGCACAGGGAGCCGGTCACCAATTTCCTGCTGCGCGGCGGCAGTGCGATGGTGCGTGCTCTGTACGGCTACCTTCAGGGTGACGATAAGGCTATCGAGGCCCTGAGAAGGATCGTACAGGCCGAACTGATGGGCCAATTCTATGCGTTGAAATATTTTGCCGATGACCTGCGGCGGGAGATCCGTTATCCCATCAGCGAGGTGCAGGAGGCAACATGGAAACCCAATCTCACACTGAAGCGGGGAGCATTTTCCGCGGAAGAAGCGGATGATTTCTACTTTACGATGAGGCTGGGAGAATTGCCCCGCACCACATGTCTTTCCTGCTGGGACGGAAACCAGAGGGACTGCCTGCTGGCAGCTTTCGATTCCAACAAGAAGATGATCTTGATTCGGAAAGGTGAAGACATCGTGGGCCGCGCCTGCATCCGGCTGACAAAAGGGGCGTTCCAACGACCTGCGGACTTTAATTTTTCTTTTGCTGATCTGGCTCAAGTGCAATCGGCGGATAAAAAGCGCGCTGCTGACGAAATGCTGGTTCTGTTTTTGGAGCGCATCTATACTTCCAGATTGAACGATGAAGAAGTGAAAACCGCAATGAAGCTGGCCGTTTCCCTGGTGACGCAGAAAGCGGCGGCCATCGGCGCCGTCGCTGTGCTGGCGCGGCGCTATCTGGGCTGCTATGACCGCGATCAGTATGTCGGCAGCCAATTCTATGTGTATATCTCCAAGTCCAAGAATGGACAGCAGTATCTGGATTCTATGGGAGGCGCCGCGGTGACTTCCCATAAAGAGCAATATACGGGGGCTGTTTTCCTCGTAGAACAGGCGGCGATGCGCACGGCAACGCCGCAGAAGGAGGATGAATCTTATGAATGACCGTACTCTGGTAAAATTACGATGCAATAAGGAAATGTTGGATATTCGAACTATATCCTGGACCCGAAAATCCCCCTACAGTTTTTCCATTTTGAGAAGCGAACTCCAGCAGCTGGAGCAGCGGCCACAAAACCGGCTGATTTCCGGTGACTGCGGTTCCTTTGCCGTCCTGCGGCTGACGCAGAGGCCAGGTGACATGAAGATGCTGGAGATCCGGTTCACCTGGCTTCAGGAGATCGGCGCCGGTAAAGTACACGGCTGGCAGGAGAATATTCGGCTGCCCTATGAGCCGTTCCATGTCTTTGTGGAAAATGGAGAGGATATGGATGGCGCAGAGTGGCACCACCTTTCCGTCCCGGAAATGCTCATGCCTCGTTATGAGTTCCACAGCCGGAAAAATCTCCATGAGGTTGCCCGGAGGCCCGTTCTCCGGCGCAAGCTGTTTCATACCCAAATAGGTGTAGGAAACCGGCTCGATGGCGGGCGGCGGCGTGTCAAGAAATATCTATGGAGTTTTTAAGAACCGCCCCGGCGGGGGCAGGTCAGGCCGTGACCTGCTCCACCTCCGGGATGGGTTTGAGATTGAAATGAATTTCGATAGAAATGTGTCTTGTCTTATCGCTGTCTATGCTCTCATGGACAACGATTTCTTTAATCAGGCGGTTTAGGGTGGCGGCGTCCAGTTCCGTGATGTCGGCGTATTCCTGAATGGCTTCCACCCACTGGCGGGCGTCACACGCAAGCCGGATTTCATCGGCCAGCTTCTTCCGGCCTTCCGTGACCTTTGCTTTCAACTCGGCCTGTTCCGCCTGCGTCTTTTCCATCAGCAGATTGAAGTTCGCTTCGCTGATACGCCCGGCAACCATGTCCTCATACAGCCGCAGCACCATCTTTTCCAGAACGTCAATCCGTTCCTCGTCTTTGGTAAGGGAACGCTCCAATGCTTCCCGCTGGCCTTTCTGCTCGGCTTCGCAGGTGTCGGTCAGCTTCCCGACAACGGCTTCCCCGTCCATCAGGGCGGCTCTGGCACATTCCCGGATTTTGTTCAACACAAGGCTGTAAAGGGTGTCGTATTCAACCCGGTGCTGGGTACAGTGCTGCTTGCCGTAGGCGTTGTAGGTCTTACAGGAATAAATCTGTTTCGGGTGCTTGTCGTTAGTGTAGCGGATTGTCAGCGACTTCCCGCACTCGCCGCACTTGATAAGCCCCGCAAACAGGCTGATTTCCCCGGTCTGGCGGGGGCGCTGCCGGGATTTCAGCTTGCGCTGCACGATGTCAAAGGTCTTGCGGTCAACAAGCGGCTCATGCTGGTTCTCCACTACAATCCAGTCCTCCGGCTTCTTCTCCCCGATGGTGCCGATTTTGAAGCGGTATTCCTTCTTCTGGGAAGCGATAGCGCCGGTGTAGACGGGGTTCATCAGGATGTCCTTAATCACGGAGAAGTCCCACATATACCGCCCGTTGACCGGGTCTTTCTTTTCCCACTTGGTTGACACGTTCCGAAAGCCCCGTACCCGGTTCCAGTAGGTCGGGCATGGGATTTTTTCTTCTTCCAGCCTGCGCCGGATGTAGTTGGGGCCGTGTCCTTCCAGCGCCCACGCAAACAGACGCCGGACAATGGGAGCCGTTTCCTCGTCAATCAGCAGGATGATTTCTATTCAAAGACTATCCTTGCCGCAGAGGTAAAGGAAGAAGATTTTTTCTGCCATGTGACGCACAAAACATGGGACGCCATTCTCCATGACATACGGAAAGCCCATGAGCATGACATTGACAGCACGCCGGATTATTCCCTTGCAAAGAAGATGGCTCTGGAAATCCGAAAGGCTATTCAATCTTCCGGGGATTATCTCGGAAAGGTGTGGACGGTTATTTTCAATATGCTCGGCATTGACTTTTACAAGCTGCCGCCGGATGAACAGAAGATATTGAAAAGGATACTGTCAAAATCCCCGAACATCAAAAACAGCCCCTTCAACTTCCGGCGCAAGAAAAAATGAAAACTGCCGTTGTGGGAATGAGTGTTCCTGCAACGGCAACTTTACAGTTAATTATTTTTATTCTCTGAGAAAATTATTATTGAGTATGGCGGCAATGACTTCTGGTGCATCTTTGTTAATTTCATGGCCTGCACCGTGGACTATTTGCAAAGTTGCTTGAGGAAGTAATTCCTTTAACTTCTTTGACGCTTTTAGATTGGCGCTATCTTTTTCACCGCACACAATAGTGACAGGACAAGTAACCCTATTTAATTGCGGAGTGAAGTCCAATGAACGCATTGAGTGTGACAGCTTAATCGTATCGCTTTTTGATAATCCCATGCCATCAAAACTCTTGCCGGGCATACAGCGGAACAGGAGATTTTGAAAATCTATCAGTAATGTTGGTACTTTGTATTGTGCGCCAACTAAGACCAGTGAAGCTACTTTATCCCCATGACGAATAGTGAAATCGAGGGCGAGCAGCGCCCCTAACGATAGGCCGCAAATATAAAGTGGCTCTGTTGTATTAGAATACTGCTGTTCCAGTTCAACTAAAATCCGGGAGTAAGATATTTCATTTCCTGTTGAAGAAAAAAGTTCCGGACACTCAACACTGGAAGTTGAAAGCTGACGCACTACCTCTTTCCAGTCTTGTGCTGTTTGTCCCAATCCGTGTAAAAGAACTGTTTTCATTTTTTGTCTGTTACATCCCCTTTCCTATGGTAAAGCAAATAATCTATCCCGAAGCATACAAGAGAGAGTGTAAGGGTAATTCCGCTGTTAAATATGTCAGACGTAAAATCAAACTGGACTTGTGGCAAAAAATAAGCTGAAATATGGGTAATTGCAATCGGCACTGGTATCAAAACCAGAAGGGTAAAACCAAATGCCCGCCACAAATTTTTCGCACACTTGCGGAAAATCCAGTATATTATCCAGATAGCAGCAATCGTAATCAGTGTTATGCAAATGCCCAAAGTGAATATAACTGACTTATTCAATAGCAAGGACAAGATTGCCAGTAATGGAATAGGGATGGCACTGACCGTAACTAAGGTTTTCAAAACGATTTTCGTTCTGGAAATCAGGCTTGGAAGTATCATAAGCCATGCGGCTATGATTGAAGCAGCGGCAATCAGTGACCATGATAAACTGTCCGAAGTAAAATAGTCACAAATCAGGCATACGCAACCAGCAACAAGTGCTGCCGCAGAAACGATTACCAAAATAATACGCTTGCTTCTTTCGGATAAACGATAATTACGCTTCTTATATGGTAACTCATCTGGTTCGGTCATTTCATCTTTAATAAGATAGTCCGAGGATACATTGAAAATGTCGCTAAGCTGGGCTATAAAATCTAAATCAGGGAGCGATTGTCCCAATTCCCATTTTGAAATTGTTTGCCGTGTAACTGTTACCTTTTCAGCGAGTGCCTCTTGCGAAAGTCCTCGTTGCTTTCTCAATTTCTGTATTTTCTCTCCGAGTGTCATAATATCCCTCCTGCTACTTTAATTATGAAAAAATCATAGCAGACAAGCCGTTTTATATCTACCAACACACGCAGGAACAACCGCAACGAACCGTTGCAACGGGTAGCCATCACCAATTTTAGCCCGTCTGTCCCTCATTTTTCGGTTCTTTGTCCGGCTCCAGCTCAATCACATCCAAAATACCACAATTCAGGGCTTCGCAAATACGAACCAGCGTTTCCATACTGATATTTTTTCCCTTACCCATGTTGGCAATCATATTTGTGGTAAGACCAGCGGCAAGCCGCAAGTCCTCTTTTCTCATATTACGCTCAACCAGCGTGTGCCAGAGGGGTTTATAGCTTATGTGCATTTATCCTCCTGCCTTTCTCCCGGTTCCGGGGTTCCTGTTCCCATTATATCAAAGTTCTTGCTATTCCACAAACATTTCTTGACACAATCGCCGGTTCCGTCTGGATTGTGCTTTTCCTTTCTTTTCTTGATTACATCTACTTAGCCATAAGCTGGGACGAGTCCTGGGGCGGCATTTCCAGTGGCGCGGCACAGAAAAGATCGTCATTTATGATGACGGCCAGCCTTACAGCTTCTTTTTTGAAGAATACACGCCTTATGGCAGAGGAATTTGCGGCGGCATCATCCTGAATAGCGCCGAGGACTTGGCAAAGGCCCAGTACAGCGTACATACCTAAACAGTACGCTGATTTCGTGTAACAAACGCAGCGCCGCCGGGCAGAGGGATTTTCCTTCTGCCCGGCGGTATTTTTTTGTTTCTATTGATAATAGTACGGAGTAGTAGCACTCCTTACTGTCACCGCTTGATTGTCTGCAAACAAAAGCAGGCAGGACTGTCAATGATAACAAGAAACAGCATTTAAGCGATATGGCTGGCATTGCTATTTGGCGGAAATATAAAGTATCATAATGGAAAATGTGAAAAAAGTGAACTTATCACTCTTTTTTCTTGATATCGCTAATTCCAAAGAGTGCAAACACCAGAGCCAAAACAATCAGCGAAATAGTATTTGCAGATACAGAGGGCATGAAATAATCGACGATATAGAAGCCGTAAAATGTAGCGATAGTATCTAACAACACATACATACAGACAGCTATTTCCCCTGTTATTCTGTCGAGATTAAGCAGAGCTTTTGGTAGTGCGCCCGCTATTAAATTTATGGGATACGAAACAACCGACGCGATTATAAAATAGAGGATAAAGCCGCCGACGCTCTCATATTCAAAGCCGAGCAGACGCATAATTGCACCGCTGAATATGGCGATTATGGCCAGGACGACGATGATTAGAAGCGCCCCCAAAATGAATGTGATTATTTTTTCCCGCTTTTTGTTGCTGTTATTATTCAAGAGTTTTGCTCCCTTATGTCGTGATTTGATTTTGAAGCTAATATGAGTATATCACAGGAATATGAACTTTTCCATTGGAATTAAAACAATTATCAAAGTCTTAACGACCTATCTAATACGGTTATCCAAGAGGTGGTATGTTGCCTGTACTCTTTGCGGGAGAAATATCAGGAGGGTTCTTGTAGACAGGTAAAACAAAGTTGCTGCAAAGCTCTGTCTGTTTCGACTTCCTGCTCTTGCGTTTTGACATTCTATATGGCACTCTTTCATCATAAGCATATCCAGTTTACACACAAAGGAAAGGTGATCTTAAAATGGCAGAGTCCGAGAATAAACGCACGCGCCGCACCCCGCAGGAGAGAGCAGCTGAGGTGGACGAAAAAATCGCAAAGATAGACCAGTCCATCAAAGAGCTGGAGTCGAAAAAGGAATCTGTTGTAGCAGAGTATGATGCGAAGATCACCGCAGCCAGGGACCGCATCAAATCTCTGGAGGCCAAGAAGCAGGAAATTCTGGCTCCCAAGCCGCCCCGCAAACCTCGGAAGACGAAAAAGCAGAAGATCCAGGAAATCGTTAAGCTGGCAATGAAAAACGGAATGTCGGTGGAAGAGATCGCCGGCCAGCTCCATGTAGAAGTCGAGGACTAAATCCTTTGGCAATATAACAGCAGCGCCGCCCCGACTCTACCGGGGCGGCGCTGTTCTTTTAGTGAGAAAATTTTTATATTCTCAGTACATGAGACCTTATTTTCATTCTTCTGCGTTTGAATCAACTGTCCTTGCATCATCATTAGTATATAGATCAGCAGGAATTGAACTGACGGAAAGTTGTTCTTCTGGCGATAAGGAATTATACCATTCAAGCCATTCAAGAGTTTCTTCGGTCAAGTCGGACTTGCTGAATAATTGCCCATTAAATTCAACGGTGCCATCAGAACTTATATCATCAGAAATAGGCGTCAATGCCTTTAGCAGCTCATTTCCTGCTACACCTAATTGTGCATCATCACTTGCAAAGGGAATACGAAGCAAATATTGTTGGTCTACTTCATAAACATAGATATAGATGCCTGAACCGATATCCTGTGTGTCACCTAAAAATGAAAGAACTTCCTCCCTTGTCATGGTTGGGGTCAATTCTCGTATTTGCTCAGATGTTACCTGTGTCGGTGTATCAATCGGCTTTTCGTTATCTGGCGATAGGTTAAGGATTTCTTCGGTCAATGGACTGCTTTCCCCGGCATCAATGGTTTTTGCCGCTTCTTTTATTTCTTTGCGAGAATAATCACTTAAATCTTCAACAGGAATACCGAGGGAATTCAGATAATTAACTGCTGCATTATATTGGATTGTATCAATAGCAAATGCAGTTAATGGTATCATCAAGCACAAGCACGCCGCTATGGCTCCCCACTTAAACCAACTACCTTTTTTCTTTTTTGGGGTGTCATGAACCGCATTATAGATAAGATTGTCGTCAATTTTACCAATCGCATCTAATAGTTTTTCACTTTTCATAAATTGATCCCCTCCTTTTCAAAATATGTCTTCAGATCATTTCGCATACGGAACAGCAAGGACGCAACTTTGCTCTCACTCATACCATAAGCTACAGCAATATCTTTTATCGAAAATAGATGCCAATAACGCCGAATAAAGATATTCCGTTTTTGCTCTGGCTGGGCGTATAAAAAATCATTGATTGCTTTTACTAAGATCTGTTCATCTATCATCTGCTCAACATTTGCTTGATCTGGGATGCAATCTTCTAATTCGGATAACACAAGGACGGTTTGCCCCAGGCCTCGCTTCTCTGCGGTATATTTCTTGAAACGATTGATCGAGAGGTTTCGGGTGATTTTTCCCAAATAGGTTGATAAGCGTTCTGGGCGTTGCGGCGGCATGGACTTCCAAGCACCTAACCAAGTATCGTTGACACATTCCTCTGCGTCCTCGTTGTTATGCAGGATATTGTAAGAAATGGAATGACAATAGTCGCCGTATTTATCTGCACTTGCAGTTATGGCAGCTTCGTTCCGCTCCCAATACAATCCGATGATTTCATTGTCCTTCATTGCGTCCTCCTTTCCTGTTGCGTAAAGGCCTTTCACCTATATACACAACAAAATTTGTTATTCATTGCATGAAAAATGAAAAAAGGTTAAAAAATTTGGGGGACTCAAAAGTATAATTTCAACCGCGAACTCTCAGTGCAATTTAGCTTTTCAAAAAATTATACCACAGTGCTTCGGAAATCTGTACTGAACTGTGAAAAGTAGCGCCGCCTCGATTCTAACGAGGCGGCGCTGTTCTTCTATTTTGTTGTGAAGCGGTAGCCGTGGCCCCGCACCGTCTCGATGATACCGGCGCCCAGCTTACGGCGGAGCTTGTAGACCATGCTGGAGATTCCCGTCCAACTTGCGTCATAGGTGTCCGCGGCAACAGCCTCGTAGATCTGGCGGGCGGAGAACACCTGCCCTGGCCGGCGGGCCAGCAGGAGCAGAATGTCGAACTCCATCGGCGTCAGCTCCACCGTCTGGCCGGTCTGCCAGACTTGCCTGCGCTGCGGGTCGATTTGCAGGGAGCCAAAGAGTAGCGGCGCGTCTGCGGAGGCGGTCACTGTGGAGAAGTCTGCGACAGAAGCAAGAGCCGTCACAGTGTTCACAAAGATGGCGTCCTCACCGTCGCTGAAGGATAGAATTATAAACTTCCCATGTGGATCACCTCCTTTGATCAACGAGTACATATCATGCTTCAATAGAACGACGGAACAGTATCCATGTGCTTACAAAGTAGCCAGCCAGCAACAAAAGCAGGATACTCACCATTGTTCCAATTTGCAGTAGTAAAGTGCCGATTCCAATATATGCGGAGATCTCTGCGGATATGGTCTGCAAAAAATAAACAATTACGACAGTGGAAACACCAATAGCCACGATGACGGGAAGCCCGAACCACACCCCAAGCTGCCGGAGCACCAACCTCCCGATGTGTCCCTCCTCCACACCCAGTTTCCGCAGGACGGAGAAGCGATAGCGATACTGGCCCGCGTCCAGAAGCTGCTGCAGGGACAATACTGTGAGGCAAATGACCATCAGCACCACGGCTCCGTAGAGCATAGCGGCCTGCAGGACGAAGTTTCCAGCCTTCGTGCTGTTCACCTGCAGAGTGCTCAGCCGAATGGAGTAGGATACACCGGTGTCGGCTAGCTCCGGGTACTGCTCGGTAAAGACCTGCTCCAGTTCCCGGGCATCGTTGTAGGAAATGGCTTCCTCCGTGGTGATGTAGCGGTTGCGCATCACCGGGAGCAGCTGCGCACACACGCTGTCCGGGAAGATATAGAGGACGTCCGTGTAGGAGTTGTAGGCCGTCCCCCCGATAGAGTCCACATAGAAGGGTTGCGCCGAGAGGGTCAGCGTACCGGCATCGGTCCGTACCTGTGAGTGTTCCCGTAGAAAACTGTTCCGCTCCTCTTCCGTGGCAATGGTCTTCCATTGGGTCGTGAATTCCCCGTCCGCCAGAGAGATGGGCGCATAGCCCAGCATCTCCCGGATGGCGTTGTAGTCGCTCAGGGCAATGGCCACCACAGGGAACTCGTACTTCACCCGGTTATGGAAGTCCGCACGCTCCGGCAGGTACAGGCTGAAGGTGCAGTCGCCAGCCACAGAGATGTGGTGCTCGGCAAGGTACGCCGTGACCTCATCATAGTAGATGTTCCCTGGCAGGTCCCCTTCCTCATACACATCGTTATACCAGGAGTAGACCTGCACATCGTACATGGATCGCTCGTCCAGATACCCAGAGGCCCATCCCACCAGAACCGGTGCGGCGATGAACAGGAAGATAGCCAGCACCAGGGTCACACAGGTCAACGACATCGTTTTGCTTGTGGTGCTCAATTTGGAGATGATCTGCCCAAAGAAGAACAGGTTTTCTCCCTTGTAGCGGTGCTCCGGCGCCCCCTCCTTCCACGCCACGAGAAAGCTGCTGGCGAGATAGAGCAAGGCGCAGATCAAGAAGATTAGATCCACCAGGATAAAGAGCAGGTATTGATTGACGCCCCCACCTCCCAGGGCCAGAAGATAACGGCTGTTCAGCGCCGGCACGCTGGCCGCCGCAATGGTATTCAGGAGGGAGCAGAGCAGAAGTCCGGAGAGGAGCGCCGGGAAACCACCCTTTCTCCGCCGGAGCGCCCAGAGGGCGGGGCACAGCAGGCTCATGGCTGGAAACAGGATGTTTCCCCAAAACATGAGCTGCACGGGCAGCGCAAAGCGGCTGTCCCAGTAGAACAGAACCTTCTGCACCCCGGTCACACACATCCAGACCGAGAACACTTCAAAGAAGATTACAAGCACCCAGATCCAGCGGCTCTTGCGAAGCTCCGGCCCGTTCTCCCGATCGGCGGTGAGCATGTCGATAATCTTCATCTTCCGGATAGTTCGGGTGTTGGAGAGGCCCACCACCAGTAAGCTGAGAATAAAGAATCCCGCCGTCAGCAGCACGGTGTCCGGGAACAGCGTCCAGGTGATCTCATACTGTTTTCCATAAGAGGTGAGCAGCAGCGCCGTAATGAACTGTGAGCAGAACACCCCCAAGAAAATCCCGGCGACAATGGACACTAGACCCATGAGGAAGGTTTCCGCGAAGAAGAGCCGGCCGATGATCCGCTGCTCCATCCCCATGACAGACTGGAGGGCAAACTCCCGCTGTTTCCTGCGGAGCATATAGTGGTTGACGAAGCGGATTAGAAACAGCAGAATCAGAGTAACAGCGCAAATAGCTAGCTTCATACCGTCACTGAGCATGGTGAAATCATATTCCGTACCAATATCCGGCTCATAGTAGCTGCTGGAGATTGAAAGGAAGGAATAAAACAGGGTAACGCAGATAGTCATGGTCAAGATGTAGACCAGATAATCCTGGATAGACCGCCGGGCGTTCCGAAAGACAAGTTTAGCATACATGGCTTACCCCTCCTCCCAGCAGGGTCAGGACATGCAGGATCTTTTCAAAGAAGGCACTCCGGCTGTCACTGCCCTTATTCAATTCGGTAAAAATTTTCCCGTCCTGCAGGAACAAGATTCGGCCGGCATAACTGGCGGTGAAGGCGTCGTGAGTCACCATGAGGATCGTGGCATTCAGTTGCTCATTGATGCTCTGGATAGTGGACAGAAGCATTTGCGCCGAGTGGCTGTCCAGCGCACCAGTGGGCTCATCAGCCAGCAACAGTTTGGGGTGATTGATGATGGCCCGGGCGCAGGCACACCGCTGTTTCTGTCCCCCTGATACCTGATAAGGGTACTTATCCAGGATGTCCCGGATGTTCAACTTCTCGGCCATCTCCTGGATGCGGGGCTCCACCTCACCAGCGAGTGCCCCGTTGATGGCGAGGGCCAGGGCGATATTCTCGGAGATGGTCAGGGTATCCAGCAGATTGAAGTCCTGAAAGACGAAGCCCAGGTTTTCCCGGCGGAACCGGGCCAGGGACTTGGGGCGCAGTTCCGTCACATCCGTCCCCTCCAGATAGATGTGGCCGGCGCTGACAGTATCAATGGTGGAGATACAGTTGAGCAGGGTGGTCTTGCCAGATCCAGAGGCCCCCATAATCCCTAAAAACTCACCCTCCGCAACGGAAAAACTGATGTCCTGGATGGCTTTTGTGAGATTCCCTTCATTGCCGTAGTATTTCTGAATGTGCTCCAGCTTCAAGATAGGCTCCATGTGTCCTTCCTCCTAATGTTTATTTCTTGCTTCCATTGTACCTGCCACATGGCCGCTTTTGTATCAACTTTTCTTTCAGAGTTCTTACAAAAATGTAAGAAGTACAGAGCCGGTCAGCTCTGCACTTCTGCAATAAAGTCGTTGATATGGAAGGAAAGGGTGATAGTGGTTCCGCCGCTACCAGCTGAGGACGCGGACAGCCCAATCCCCAGTTTGTCGCCCAGGCGCTTGCAGAGATATAGGCCAATCCCGGTAGAACTACGGATGGTCCGCCCGTTCTGGCCGGTAAATCCTTTCTCGAAGATCCGCGGTAGGTCGCTCTCTGGGATACCAATTCCATTGTCTGCAATGGATAGAAGCACCTGGTCACCCAATCGCTCTGCGAAAATGTGCAGGGTGGGCTGCTGCGGGGAATGATACTTGACAGCGTTGCTGATGATTTGATTTAGGATAAAGCGCACCCATTTGTCATCGGCGTAGACGACCAGCTCCAGATTATCCACTGTGATGGTCATATCACACTGCCGCAGCAGATATTTATTATCGGCGATGGCCCCATGCACCACATCCGCCAAGTTCATCTCCCGGATGGAGTAGTCCTTCTCTGTGTGTTCGCTTCGGGCATAATAGAGAGCCTGCTCCGCACAGCGGTTGATGTTCTCCAGTTCCACCAGCACATCTCGGGAAAAGGGAGAGCGGTTATTTTCGCATAGCAGCTTCAATGCAGTGATGGGCGTCTTGACCTCATGGACCCACTGCTCGATATAGGCCCTATATTCGCCACGTTCCCGCTCCACCTCGCTGATCCGCTCCAGCATGGATTTCCCGGCCATCTTCAGGAGCTGATAGTACACCTGCTCCTCCGCTTGGTCCGGCGCTGGCATGACCTCGGGGAGCAGATATCGCTCCTTCAGCTGTCTGGCCATTTCCAGCAGTTTTTCCAGCCGTTTTTTTTGGTAGATATAGCCGGCGGTAAGGTACAGAGCCAGGACAAGTAGCCAGTCAGCCAGGATAAATAGAACCATTTGAATCGTGTTTCCTGTCGCCAGCAGGAACAGCGACAGAGCCAAAATACTCAATAGGTTCAACAAGATAACGGGCAAATGGTTTTTGAGATACAATTTTCCACTCATATCATATATCCCTGCCGGTGCTTGGTTTTGATGAAGTCCGTCAGCCCGATGCCGGCCAACTTTTCCCGGATGCGGGTGATGTTGACGCTCAGCGCATTGTCGTCCACATAGAGCTGGTTGTCCCAGAGGAAGTCCACGATGTCGTTGCGGGAGCAGATCTTCCCAGCGTTCTTGAAAAGGTAGTAAAGAATCTTGGACTCATTTTTGGTCAATTCAAGCTTTTGCCCACCATATTCAATGGTGCCGCTTTCCAGATGCAGAGTGGCACTATTCCAGACAAGTATTTCAGATGTTTGCGCAGCAGCAGTTCTCTTTCGCAGAAGTGAGGCGATTTTGGCAAGAAGAATTGCTGTATTATAGGGCTTTGTAATGAAGGCATCCCCGCCCAGCATAATGCTGTTGAGTTCATCCATGTCCGTGTTGCTGCTGGTGACAAAAATAATCGGCAAATCAGAGAAGGCCCGGATTTGGGAGCAGATATCAAAGCCGTTACTTCCTGGGAGTTTTATATCCAGCAGAACCAGATGCGGGGCAAAAGTTTTTACCTGCTCGATCACTTTGGAAAAGTCTGAAGCCACACCAACCTCATAGCCGTTGCCGGATAGCAGATTTTTTAATTGCGTTTGTATAGTAAGATCATCTTCGACAATGAGTATTCTTTGTTTCACAAGGCCACCTCCATGCTTTTTTATTATACAAGATAAAGAAGGGTTTCTCAATCCAAATTACAGGTACAAGAAGTGCAAAAAGTTTCTTAATTGGTTAAACGATGAAGAAAAAAGAAGGCAAAGCAGCGCCGCCCCGGTAGAGTCGAGGCGGCACTGTTCTTCTATTTTAGTACGAAGCGGTAGCCGTGGTCCCGCATGATAAACATGGGTTTCAAAAAATATGCCTTCGCCTGTTGAGAAAGGCGTCATCCAGGCGTAAAGGATATGTATAAAGCAAAAAAGGAGGCATTCACCTATGTTAATTGGTGTCGATCATGGCAATAAACAAATCAAGACGGTTCACTGCGCCCCGTTCGTTTCCGGCCTGCAGCAGAGTATGACCCGGCCGTTCGGGCCGAGCCTGCAATACGGCGGCAACTACTATACGCTCTCCAACGAGCGCATCCCCTACCGCAAGGACAAGACTGGGGATGACCGCTTCTTTATCCTCACCCTGATTGCGATTGCGGAGGAATTGACGGCCCGCGGCGTTGACGAGAAAGAACTGTACCGTATCCAGCTGCCGGTGGGACTGCCGCCGGCCCACTTCGGCGCCCAGGCGGAAAAGTTCACTGCCTATTTCCAGAAGAAAGGGATCGTAGAATTCCAGTACCGGGACAAGCACTACGCCATCAGCATTGATGATGTGGCCTGCTATCCCCAGGCCTATGCGGCGGCGGCCACCATGCTCCACACACTGATGAATGAGGCCAAGGCGGTAGTGGTGGACATTGGCGGATTCACGGCAGACTATCTGCTGATGAAAAACGGAAAAGCTGACCTCAGCTCCTGTGATTCGCTGGAAAACGGCGTGATCCTGCTTTACAATAAGATCAGGTCCAGAGGCAACGCGGAATTGGATCTGCTGCTGGATGAGGGGGATGTGGACGCTATCCTCACCGGCAAGCAGACGCAGTACCCGCCGTCGGCAGTCCGATTGGTGGAGCAGCTGGCACAGGAGTTCGTCAACGACCTGTTCAGCACCCTGCGGGAGCGGATGCTGGACTTGCGCTACTGCACGGTGGTCTTTGTGGGCGGCGGCGCCATTCTTTTGCGCCGGCAGATTGAGGCATCCGGAAAAGTGGGTAAGCCGTTGTTCGTCTCCAATATCAACGCCAATGCAGCCGGATATGAGTATCTGTACCGCCTTGAAGCTGCGGGCAGGTGACAGCTATGGCGGCCAAGAAAGAACGAGGGCGTTTTTCCCTGCGGTTCAATATCAGCGACCCAATCCATCTGGCAACGGTTGAACTGCTGGAAAAACAGCCTGACCACGGGAAAGCACAGTATATCGCCAATGCAGTCGTTTTCTACGATACCCACTTCGCGGATGATCCACAACCGTTAAGAGCAGCGGCACCGGCCATAGACCGGGCCGCCATTGAAGCCATCGTGCGTGAGATTCTGCTCCAGGAGACGAGGCACTCTGAAAAGCCTGCCGCCGCCCCCGCCGCCTGCCCGGATGCAGAAACAACAACGGCCCCGGTGCCGCAGGAGCGGACGCCGGAGCCGGAATATGTGCCGGAGCTGGGAGAGGAACCGGAGGCAGATGCTGCGATCCTCGGCCTGATCTCCAGCACAATGGAGGCTTTTCGCCAGGGGAGATGATATAAAAAGAGGTATGAGGGCTGCATTGCCGCTGGCTCTCATACCTCTTTTTCTTCCTGTATAGCCGCGATGAAGTTGTCGATAATATTTTCCAGGTGTCGGTATTGGCAGGGAGTCAACGACGAGACCTTTTGATTGAGCAAGCGGGTGTCACCTTCCACGACCTGACCGCGCAGCAGATAGTCTGTGCTGATGTCAAGCGCATCGCAGATCTTCAGCATCGTTTCAGGCCGCATGGCTTTTGTGCCCAGCTCCGCAGTGGAAACGGTCTGGGGCGTGACATGCGCCATCTTGGCCAGAGCCTCTTGTGTCAGTTTTAGTTGTTTGCGCCGGTCCAGCATCCGCTGGCCCATTTCTTTCAAAAGTTCGCCCATTCGTAACCCTCCATGCTATAGCTATATTTTATCCGCTATAACATAAAAAATTAAGCGGCCATAGTTGAACTTACTCAGCCATAGCAAGTATAATGGGCTATATTGAGAAAAAAGTTTCTGGAGGAGATGAGATGTCCAAACTTTACTCGTGCGCGATTACCAGTCAACGGCCTACGCGGTTCAAGTTTAAGTACCAGGAATATATGACTTCGTGCAAGCGCCTGAAGAAGCGGCTGCACGATGTTTTTGCGGAACTGTACCGGCGCGGTGTGCGCCGGTTCTATGTTGGTGGGGCCCTCGGCGTCGATCTATGGGCTGGTGAGATCCTGCTGGAAATGCGCCGGCAGGAAGAGTACCGGGAGCTGGAGATCGTGCTGGTCTATCCGTTCCCGGGCCATGACGAGCGATGGGACCCGAAGAGCCGGGAGCGGCTGCGCCATCTGAAGGAAAACTGCGACCAGTTTGTAATGGGTAGCAAAATCGTGGGGGCCCAGGGATACCGGGAGCGCACTGCCTACATGGTAGAACACGCTGATTGCCTGGTGGCTGTGTGTGATGATGAGCCTGCTGGCCCGAGCGGCGTGGAGGCGGTGCTGCGGATGGCAGAGGCGAGGAAACTGCCGGTGGTGTTGATCCATCCAGATACGGGGAAAATCAAAATAAAGCCATAAGCAAATATTGAAATTGCATATTTAAGTAACCAGAGATATAATTAGTTATAGCAAACTCGTGGAATATATAAGCAGGAGGGGGATGAAAATGTCTGATATGCCCCAAAACACAGGAGCCTTTCATAATATTTACGAAACTACGCTTGAACCAGACACAACAAAATCAATGCTGCATGAAGGGGACGAATCAGGAGAAGGCTTTATGCAGCGTTTTGAAGTCGCACCAGGCATTCAAATTACCTATAACGATTTGAAAATGGACTCCTGTTTCCGCCCTATCCGATTTGAAAAAGACTTCTTACAAATCAATCATTGCCTGGAAGGTTGCTATGAGTGCGAGTTAGATGGAGGCGCAGTCAGCTTTTTAGGAGAGGGCGACCTTTGCGTGGATTACCTCTCCAAAGATAAACAGGTGTTCTTCGGTTCCCGTATCCCTCTGAAAAAATACCGAGGCATCACCGTACTGCTGGAAATGGAAACCGCGCAGCAAACCTTGGATCAGGGCTTTCAACAAGCTCATATCAGTTTGGAACAGATAAAAAAACGCCTGTGTTCAGATGGGCGTTCCCTTATCATCAAATCCAAACACGAAATCGACCATATTTTCAGCGAGCTTTACTCGGTGGACGAGCGTATCCAGGTTCCGTACTTTTGGATCAAGGTCATTGAATTGCTGCTGTTTTTAAGTCTCCTGGATGGCAGCGCAGTTTGTCGGCCGCAGCAGTTTTCTGCGGACATCTCCAAACGGACACAGGAGGTTTACCAGTACATTATAGAAAATCCCTTTACCAAAGATACCATTCAGGATCTGGCATGTATGTTCGGACTGGCAGAGTCCAGCTTAAAAAGATGCTTCAAATCTATTGCTGGGGCCTCCATCGGCACCTTTGTCAAGACGAAACGCATGGAGGCCGCTGCCGAAATGCTGGTTTCAGAGCCGACTTTGAGCATTGGGGAGATCGGAAGTGTGGCGGGATATGAAAATCAAAGCAAGTTTTCTGCCGCATTCAAATCTGTTATGGGAGTGACCCCCCAGGCATATCGTCACAAATATTGCTGACCTGATTGGAGCAAAATCCGACCTGTTCGGTTATAGAATGTACCACCTTGGTATGCTATCATTATTGATGTGCCAATGGTGAGTACGCTGTGAAGCAGCCGCTGAACCGCGGCTGCTTTTTTTGACCGTCAGTTAGCATAACCTAACCGAGGTTTGGAGGGATATACTATGCGGATTGCGGGCGGGACCGCAAAAAGAATTATCAAGCGCATCATCAATTTCATCCTTGTCATTTGGGGCGTCGTTACTCTTAGTTTCTGCCTGCAAGTTTTCACTGGGACCGATCCGGCAGAGATGATCGTCCGCAAGGTCAATGTCTTTGCAACAGAGGAGCAGATTCAGGCTGTGCGAGAGGAGTTGGGACTGGATGCTCCCTTTTTGGAACGCTACACCGACTACATAAAGGGCGTGCTGACCGGCGACCTTGGAACCGCAATCACAAACCGTCAGCCAGTCATCGAAAATATCAAAGATGCCCTTCCTGTAACCTGTATGCTGGTGGTTATGGCAATGACTTGGGTCATCATCTTCACGGTATTGATTGCCGCCATCTCTGTCATACGAAAAGGCGGGATTTTCGATAATGTCATGCGGATTATCTGTATCATTGGAATTTGCGTGCCGAGCTTTTGGCTGGCGCTGATCCTGCTGACCGTCTTTGCGGTTCAAATCCCCATTTTCAGCGTGATCTCGGACGGTAGTTTCAAATCTTTGATTTTGCCATCGGTGGCAATGGCGGTCCCTATCATCTGCATTGCGGCCAGAGTGCTGCGAGCGGCAGTGCTGAATGAACTCAAGAGTGACTATGTGACCTATGCCAGAGCAAGAGGGTTTTCCAATGCACAAATCGTTTATGGCGAGGTGCTGCGAAATGCCCTCCCCGCAGCCATCACTCTTTTCGCTCAATACTGCGCTGCGCTTTTTGGAACCTCCGCGTTGGTGGAGAGCGTTTTCTCCATCCAGGGACTTGGTATTTACCTGATGGAGTCCTGCGAGAGTATGGACATCTATGGGATTTCTGGCTCCATCCTGGTGTGCGGCGTGTTGTTCGTCCTGTTCAACACCCTGGCAGATTTACTTTCGAGTGCTATCTGCCCTGCGTATAGGAGGAAAGCGGCATGAAACGAAAAGGACAAATCATTGTTGGATTGGCTCTGATCCTGGTTTTTATTCTTATGGCTCTGGCGGCCCCGCTACTGGCCCCAAATGATCCAAATGCCACAGATCTTGCGCTGAAAAATGCTCCGCCTTCTGCGGAGTACCCTCTTGGCTGTGACCAAATGGGCCGTTGCGAACTATCAAGACTTCTCTATGGAGCAAGGTACTCTATGGGGCTGACCATTCCGGTACTGATCGTGTTGGCTGCCTTCGCTCTGTTCGTGGGATGCTATTCCAGTTATAAAGGCGGCCTGCTGGATGAAATCATGCGGATACTTTGCGACATCCTCATGGCCTTTCCACTCATCGTCATTGCGATGGCGTTGGTGTCGGCAGTGGATAATTCTGTGGCAAGTGTCATCATTGCCATCGGGATTTCTATGCTGGCGTGGTTTTTGCGGATGGTACGCTCTTATGCAAAAACTGAATGCGGAAAGGAATACATAGAGGCAGCCCGGATTTCCGGCGCTTCTGGCCTTCGCATTGTACTTCGCCACCTAATCCCAAATGTGTTCCCGCAGTTTGTGGTGTACTTCACCACTGGAATTGCCACGGCGATTATGTCGGTGTCCAGCTTTGCTTTCCTGGGCGTTGGGCTGATCGCTGGAACCCCGGAATGGGGTGCGATGCTCAATGAGGCCCGAAACAGTGTCTACTCAAACCCTGCGCTCCTGATTTATCCGGGCATCTGCCTCATCGTTTGCTGCGCAGGCTTCAACCTGCTGGGCGAGGGCCTGCGGGATGCCATTGGGAAGGAGGATGATATTCGTGTTGCTTGAGGTCAAAGACCTGAATATCTCTTTAACTTCCGGGAAAAGCGTGGCCGAACATATATCATTTCAGTTAGGCCAGGGGGAAATGCTCTCCATTGTTGGCAGCTCCGGCGCGGGAAAGACTACCATCTGCAAGGCAATTATGGGGCTGCTGGGAAACGCTTATCGTGCTGATGGCGAAATCCTGTTCCAAGCGGAAAATTTGCTCAACCTGCCGGAACGAAAGCGGCAAGCTATCTATGGGAAAGAAATCTGCTTGATTATGCAGAACCCAATGACCGCCTTTAATCCGTCCATTCGAGTGGGGCGACAGTTGGAAAAGACCTATTTGCTCCATTATGGAAAAACGCCAAAGCAGGAAATGCAGCGTCTATTTGCTGGCATCTTGCAGAGGCTGGGGCTGGAGGATACCCAGCGGATTTTGAACAGCTATCCCTTTACACTGTCTGGCGGAATGCTCCAGCGGCTAATGATTGCGGCAGCGCTGATGTGCCAGCCATCCCTCTTGGTAGCGGATGAAGCGACCACGGCCATTGATGCCTGCAACCGGATCGGGCTAATGAGGGAACTGAAAAGTTTCTGTAAAGATGGAATGTCTGTGCTATTCGTGACCCATGACCTGCGCTCTGCCTCGGTGTCTGACCGTATCCTTGTGATGGATCGCGGGCGGATTGTCGAACAGTGCAAGACAGAGCAGATACTAAACACCCCCAAAGAGGACTATACAAAATATCTGTTGAACGCCTGCCGGCTGGAAAGGAGGGAGATGTCTTGATTGAACTGAAAGAGGTTAGTTGTTCTTTTTCTGACGGCTTTGGTGGGAAAGGACTATTTACTGCTGTGTCCCCATTGAGCGCCCATTTCAGTGATGGCGGCCGGTATGCAATCGTGGGAGAGTCCGGTTCGGGCAAAACAACCCTGGCGCGGATGATTGCAGGATTACAGCGGCCAAGCGGCGGTTCGGTGTTCGTAGATGGCGCACCCGTCTATGGGCGGAAACGAGCAGGGAAAGAACATTTCAGGAAGGTGCAGATCATTCAGCAGAACTCCGCATCTGCCCTGGACCCCAAGATCCCGGTGGGTAAATCCATAGAGGAACCGTTGCTTTGTTTTTTTCACATGGAGAAAGAGAAACGGCGGGAACGCTGCCGGAACTTGATGGAGCTTTGCAATCTATCGCGGGACTACTATACCCGCCTTCCATCAGAGCTGTCCGGTGGAGAACAAAAGCGGGTGGCAATCGCCAGGGCATTGGCCGCTGAGCCGCAATGCCTGATCTTCGACGAGGCCACCAATGGATTTGACTTGCCGCTGCGGAAGAAAATCATTGATGAAATTATAGACCTGCAACAGCAGCTTGGTTTTACGCTGATTTTCATAACCCACGACATGGAGCTGGCAGCGGTCGTGGCGGACGAGATTTTTGTCATGCGAAATTCTAATCTGGTGGAGCGCGCCGCGTTCTCCGGTGATTATTCTGTATTTCACGACCCATACAGCATGATGCTCTTGGAGGCAAGCGGTTTAGTGAACACTTCAACAGACTGGAATGATAAAATGAAAGAAAGGATTGATTTGCAATGAGACTGAAACGAATTGCCGCTATGCTCACGGCGGCGGTCATGGCGGTATCTCTGGCCGCCTGCGGAGGCAACGCCGACACCAATACAGAGAGCAGCCAGAACCCGCAGGAAAGCACCGAGGCTCAGGCCGTACATTTGAATTTGGCGGAGAGCTGGGGCTTTGAGTATTTTTACACCATCATCACCCCGGAGGTATCCTCCTCCAGTTACGACATCACCTACTACCTCACCAGCTTTTACGACACCCTGTTTGAGTACAATTCCGAGGGCGAGGTTGTGGGAGTGCTGGCTGAGGATTGGTCCATGAGTGAGGATGGCATGGTCTATACCTTCCAGATCAAGCAGGGCGTCAAGTTCTCTGATGGCTCTGACCTGACAGCCGAGGATGTAGCAAAGTCTATTTTGGCTGTGCCGGTCAACCTGGGCCAGTACAACGGTTCCTATGGCCGCTTGTCCACAATTATTGAAGATGCGGTGGCAACTGATGAGTATACGGTGGAGCTGCATCTGACCCAGCCCTATTACAACACCCTGCGGGAGCTGTGCCTCGCCAATCCCTTTGGTATTGTGTCCAGCGAGCAGTTTAATGATGATCTAACTGCCAAACAGGAGAGTTTCCGCAGCGCCACTTATGGAACCGGCCCCTATATGTACGCTGGGGACAATGACGGGCAGACCTGGAACTTCATCCGCAATCCCAATTACTGGGGAGAAGCGCCTGAAGTAGATAGCTTCTCTATCAAGTACATCCCCGACAACGATGCCAAAATTTTAGCCATGCAGAATGGTGAGGTGGACTTCCTCTCCGGTATTAAGAATGTCTCTGCCGAGAGCTATGCTCAGATGGAGCAGACGGATGGATATGGCGCTCAAGTCGATGAAAAGTCTTTGCAGACTTACTATGTGGGCTATAACCTGAGCAGTGAGATTTTTGGCGACCAGGTGGTTCGTGAGGCCATTTCTTCCGCCATTGATAAGGATGCCGTAGTAGACAACATCTACGGTGGCCTGTTCGACAAGGCAGATACCTTCTTTTCTCGTGACCTACCCTACTGTGATGTGGAGCAGACAGTGTACGGCTTTGATCTGGATCATGCCAATCAAATCTTGGATGAGGCCGGCTATGTAGATACCGATGGCGATGGCATTCGTGAGAAGGATGGAGTCAAACTGTCCGCCGCTTTCCTGTATCAAACCGGCACCGCCTCTGATGACAACATGGTTGTCTACATCTGCGACCAGGCCAGCAAGATCGGTATTGAACTGACCCCGCAATCCGCGCAAATGATGGACTGGTATGCCATGATCCAGAGCGGTGACTATGGCCTGACCATCTTCAAGACCCAGGGTGGCTACTATGACCCGGCTATGGTCATTACCAACATCAACCCATCTACCTCTATGGACCCCATCCTTATGCAGATTGGCGCGTCCCAGCCGGAACTGGCGGCGCTGGTGGACGAACTGGACTCTGCTACTGATGAGGCCCGTATCCAGGAAATTTATAATACTATCCTGACCACTATGGCAGACCAGTGCCTGACTACGCCGCTGATTTATACCCGGCAGCTTGCTATTTACAGCGATGCAGTGGCAAGCTATACCTTCCCCACTGATGCCAGCTTTACTTCCGTTCAGAACATCCACCTGAACTAAGCTATTTCCGGCAACTAACAAAAGGAGCAAGCCTTTAAGCGGGTTTGCTCCTTTTGCTTGACCTGATTGGAGCATAATATACCTGATAGGTCGTAGACGATATCGGGCGGACGCAGTACACTTAAATCAAGAGGTTAGCAATAACTAATCGAAGAATTGATAAGGAGGTCTTGCATCCATGAAACAAAAATCCGGCGGGATTAAGCGGTTGATGGAGTTCACAGGAAAGCATCGTGGGCTGCTCACTGTTTCCCGCATCCTATCCGGCATCAGTTCAGTCTTTATTCTTGGCCCTTTTCTCTGCGTCTACTTTGCGGCGCGTGATTTGGTGGGCGTATTTGCCGGGACGCCGTTAGACACGAACAGCCTTGTCCGCTGGGGCCTGCTTGCCCTGGGGCTGGAGCTGATTGGTCTGGTCCTTTACTTTTCGGCGCTGCTCTGCTCTCATGTAGTGGCATTTCACACGGAGAAAAACCTAAAGATGGCAGCATTGAAACATTTGGCAAAGATGCCGATGGGGTACTTTGACGCCAATCCCAGCGGAAAACTTCGGAAGATTATTGACGACAACAGTTTCCAGACCGAGACTTTCATCGCTCACCAGCTCCCCGACTTGGTGGGAGCGCAGGTCACGATGATTGTAAGTTTGGTGCTGATGCTGGTCTTTGACTGGCGTGTAGGTATCCCGCTCCTGCTGCTCTTTGGCATCGGTTTCTTTTTGCAGGGGTCCCTCATGGGGAAGGACAGCATGAAATTTATGCAGACCTACCAGGACTCCCTGGAAACGATGAACCACGAGGCGGTGGAGTACATCCGGGGCATTTCGGTAGTCAAAGTGTTCGGACAGACAGTGCAATCTATCACCAAGTTTAATGACGCCATCAAATCTTACCGGAAGTTCGCTCTGGCCTACACGATGTCCTGCAAAAAGGGAATGGTGGCTTTTAATTCGGTCATCAATTCCAGTTTTCTGGTACTGGTGCCCACATCGCTTATTATAGGGTTTGTTTCCAGCGACCTGATCGGCTTTATGCAAAGTTTTCTGTTCTATGTGATCTTTTCTCCTGCCTGTGCAGTCATGCTCAACAAGATCATGTATATGACCAGCTACAAAATGCAGGCGGAGGAGTCCATGCGCCGCATCGACATGATCCTGACTGCCCAGCCGCAGGTGGAGACTTCTGCACCCAAACATCCCAAGACTTACGATGTGTCCTTTGAGAATGTGACCTTCGCATACGAAAATACGGACCATCCGGCGGTATCCCATGTGAGCTTCACGGCCAAGGCTGGGACAACTACCGCATTGGTCGGGCATTCCGGCTCCGGAAAAAGCACAACGGCCAGCCTGATCCCCCGTTTCTACGATGTGCAGCAGGGGGCGGTCAAGATCGGCGGTGTGGACATTCGGGAAATTCCTCATGCTGACTTGATGAAGATGGTTGCCTTTGTATTCCAGGACCCCAAATTGTTCAAGGACACCCTTCTGGAAAATATTCGGGCGGGCAGACCTTCCGCTACACGGGAGGAAGTCTTGCGGGCGGCGCATCTGGCCCAGTGTGACGATATTCTGGAGAAGTTCCCGGATGGCCTCGATACCGTGGTGGGCGGTAAAGGTGTGTATCTTTCTGGCGGCGAAACACAGCGCATTGCGATTGCCCGCGCTATTTTGAAAGACGCTCCCATCGTGGTCTTAGATGAGGCCACCGCCTACGCTGACCCGGAGAACGAGCAGCAGATCCAGAAAGCCTTTGAGGGGTTGGTCAAGGGCAAGACGGTCATCATGATTGCACACCGGCTCTCCACCATTCAGGACGCTGATCTCATTCTGGTAATGGGGCAGGGAGAATTGGTGGAAAGCGGCACCCATGACGCGCTTGTGAAGCAGGGCGGCGAATACGCCAAGATGTGGAGCAACTATACAAAGACGACCAAATGGCACATTGGAAATGAGGTGAAAGTATGCTGAAACGGATGTTTGCCCTGAGCGATCAGGGAGCAAGAGATTTGAATAAGGGAATTGCAGCCACTACGCTCAGCAATCTGTGCCTGATTGCCCCGGTCAGCCTGCTGGTCATGGTAATATGGGAACTGCTGAATGTGATTTCCGGACAGGAAAGCAGTATGCGGGATCATGCGGCCTTGTTTATTTGCGGCACAGTGGTCATGTTTGTCATTGTGTTCCTAACCCAATGGCTCCAGTACAACAAAACTTATACCGTAGCGTATGAGGAAAGTGCCAACCGTCGGATTGTCCTGGCAGAGAAGCTGCGGAAACTTCCGCTGTCCTTCTTTGGCCAGCGCGATCTTTCTGACCTGACTACCACCATCATGGGGGACTGTACTGCTCTGGAGCGCGTATTTTCCAATGCGATCCCGCAGCTCTTTGGAACGATTTTCATGTTTATTATAACGGCTATCGGCCTGCTGGTGCTTGACTGGCGGATGGGCCTTTGCATTGTAGTGCCGGTGCCTGTGGCGGCCCTGGTGGTCTTTGCGGCAAAGAAAGCCCAGTCCAATGCCGAGAGCGCCAATATGGATGCCAAGAGAGCTGCCTATGACGGCGTGCAGGAATACCTTGATACCATCCAGGAACTGAAATCCTGCTCCCGTGAAGAAGAATACCTGGAAGGGCTGGAAAAGAAGCTGGATTATGTGGTGAAGTGTTCCTTCCGCAACGAGATTGCTCCTGGTGCCGCTACAACTACGGCTCAATTCATCCTTCGGTTTGGTCTTGTGGCGGTCATGCTGGTAGGCGGTATTCTGGTGACAGCCGGTTCGTTGTCCATCCCCATGTTCATCCTGTTCCTTCTGTTTGCCGGCCGCATTTATGACCCCTTCACCAGTTGCTTCATGCTGATGGCGGAAGTGTTCTCTGCCCTTGTCAGCGTCAAGCGGATGAAGCAGATCGACGCGACCCCGGAGCAGACCGGCACCAATGTCTGCAATAACAAAGGCTACGACATTGAGTTTAAGAATGTGGTGTTTTCTTACAATGAGGAGCCGGTTTTGAAGGGCGTGTCCTTTGTGGCAAAACAAGGTGAGGTCACGGCGCTGGTAGGTCCGTCCGGCAGCGGCAAGTCTACTGCCTCCAAACTGGCAGCCCGCTTTTGGGATGCAGACTCCGGGATCATTACCCTGGGCGGCGTGGATGTCAAAACGGTAGAACCGGAAACGCTGTTCAAGAACTATGCCATCGTGTTCCAGGATGTCATGCTCTTTGATGAGACTGTCATGGAGAATATCCGGCTGGGACGGGGCGATGCCACCGATGAGGAAGTTATGGCTGCGGCCAGAGCCGCCCAATGCGAGGAATTTATCCAGCGCCTGCCCCAAGGGTATCAGACGAACATCGGGGAAAACGGCAGCGCGCTGTCTGGCGGCGAGCGTCAGCGCATTTCGATTGCCCGCGCGCTGCTGAAAAATGCTCCGATTGTTCTGCTTGACGAAGCGACTGCCTCTATGGATGCCGAGAGCGAAACACTGGTGCAGGATGCCTTGTCGGTGCTGCTGAAGGATAAGACGGTCATGGTGATTGCCCATCGCATGAGGACAGTGGCAAATGCTGATAAGATCGTTGTTCTGGATGATGGCAAGGTCAGTGAGATGGGTACACCCGCTGAGCTGATGAAAAAGGGCGGTCTATATGCACACCTTGTTGAATTACAGCAAGGAAAATAGAAAGGAAATCTTATGGAACAACACTGGAAGTTAAAAGATTTAGGTCTGACAATCGTATTTTCCGTTATTTACTTTGCTGTGGTTTTGGCAGCTACGATTATGGGCGGCATACACCCATTGCTCTATCTGTTTGTAACAGCTTTAATTGCTCTCGTGGCATGGCTTCCATATATGTATGTTATGGCAAAAGTGCCGAAAGCAGGCGTGGTTCTCATTATGAACCTATTTGTAGCAATCGCTTTCGTGGCTTTTGGGGAGCTTGCGAATCTATTGCTTGGGAGCTTGATTGCTTGTTCTATTTTAGCGGAAATCATTCGGAAATGGGCCGGATATAAGAATTACAAAGGTATCATGATGAGTTATATCCTGCTTTCGTTAAGCAATATCGGTTCTCCGTTGTATGTATGGGTATTCTCTGACTATGCCATTTCAGAGGCATCCGAAGAAATGTCTGCAAATTATGCTGAGATATTATCAACCTTGACTTCTCCGTGGTTTATGGTTCTTGCTATTGCCGCAACCGTAGTTATCTCAATAATTGTCGGAGTTATTGCAAAAAAGGTTTACAACAAGCAGTTTGCAAATGCTGGGATTATGTGAGTGGGTGATAGAATGAAGATTCATGCGTCGGGCGAGGACTATTTAGAGGCTGTGCTGATGCTGCAAAAAGAAAAAGGCATGGTGCGCTCCGTGGATGTCGCCCGGCGCCTGGAAGTGTCCAAGCCAAGCGTGTGCCATGCGGTGGCGACCCTGCGGGACGGGGGCTTCCTGACGATGGACAGCGACTATTTCCTGCACCTGACCGATGTGGGCCGGGAAGTGGCGGAGCGAACCTATGAGAAACACTGCTTTTTTACGGAAATGCTCATAGAAGCCGGCGTAGATCAGGAGACAGCAGAGGCCGACGCCTGCCGGATGGAGCACGCTATCAGTGAGGACAGTTTTCAGCACCTGAAGGTCAAGCATCAGGGATAAATCTTGTTTAGAAGGAGCGGGCAGAGAAAACAGATCTTTGCCCGCCCTTTTTCTCTGTGTTGAAGCTGCAAGATTTTGATGAAAATAACCGCCTGATGGGAAAAATTGTCGTTCAGTCAAAATCCAGCGATCTTTGACATTTACACTTAATATGGCGTTTTGAAACCATAAATAGATAGAAAGAACGGGAGGGATGTCTATGAGACGGAAAATTCAAAACAGCAGAGGTAATTTCAAGTTACAACAGGCGGTCTTATTCCAAAGAGAATGAGGCTGCCTTTTCTTTTATAATCCGACAAAAATCAACAAAGTTTTCGGAACAACACTGCACCTAAGATAATTGGCAGGCCCGCCGCCTGTTCATAACAGCGGCGGGTTCGTGTGCAAAGTGTGGTTCAGATGGCAGGGAGCCAGAAGTGCATGATGGAAAGATGGATCATGCACATAAAGAGGTTCGTCCATCTGCTTACATTTCGACACACAGCTTACTTTGCAATACGGTTCTTCCGCCGCCCTTTTCACGGGAGTAGGCGGGAACATCGCAAATCGAGCGATAAGCCTCCTCCTGCGGGCGCCGGAAGTCATGACGGACTTCTTTATGTGTATCACTCGGCCGGCAGCTCACCTTTGCGGTGTGCGGCCGGCCGCGTTTCTTTATATGGCAAGGCAAGACGCCCGTTAGCTCGGTGCCGGTCTCCGCCAGAGGTTCAAGAATCCCATTAAAATTCTTGAACTATTTGGAGGATAAGGCCATGTGGCAACGAAATAATGGACGAGCAGAGGAAGAACTGCAAATCAAGTTTACAGGCTATTTAATCCAGGCGGTCAGGCGCACCCAGCGGGATTATCTGAAGGCTCTTTATGCGTACAGCAATCAGGAGACCTTGACGGATACAATTTTTGCCGTGAGCCAGACGCTGGAGCAGGAAGTGATGGAGCGGCTGCCCCTCTGGGAGAAAATCGAGAGCAGCGCGCTCCTGTATGCCTTGAAACAGCTGGACGAGCGGGAACGGTATGTGTTCCTGGCCCGCGTGCTGGACAAGCGCCCATTCGATGTGATCGGTGTGCAGCTGGGATTGTCGTATAAGGGCGCGGCTGCGGTGTATTACCGGGCCATTCGGAAGTTGAAGAAGAGCATCGAGGGGGTGAACGGATATGACATTTGAACAGATGCTGCGGCGAGCCAAGGACGGTGACCATGAGGCCATCACAAGCATTTTGCTCATGTACCGGCCTCTGCTGCTCAAGTACGCCGTGATCAACGGCAGACTGGACGAGGATCTGTACCAGGAGCTGTGCATCACGCTGATGCGGGCGATTGACCTGTTCCGGATTTAAGTCTATGAGAAAGGCCCTGAGATCGCTGTCTCAGGGTCTTTCCCGTGGGCTTAAAAATTGACTTGCCGCCCGGGAACACCTTGCGCTGCAAGCTGTTCCGCCCAGCAGGTTTATTCAGATGCAGCAATACTTTTTTAAATTATTCTCAAACTGCCTCATTGCATGGCAAAGGTTGCTCCACTATAATTAAGATGGGAGGTGTTGAGAGATGGCAAATGAAGATAAAAAAGATTTTAATGCAATGCTACACGATAGCAAGGATATGCCTAAAGTTCAGACCATTACTGATCAGAAAAGCATTGAGAAATATGGCGGAAGCAGAATGTACTTTGCCCCACCGATTGACTATGACAAGGTGATGAAACAAATTCCTTACGGCAAAGTAATCACTATCGGAAAAATCCGTGAATATTTTGCTGAACTGAACGGGGCGGATTTCACAGAGCCTATCACAGCCGGGATTTTTGTATCTATTGCAGCATGGGCGAGTTACCAGCGTTCCGAGGATGAAACCCCGTATTGGCGAACCTTAAAGGCAAATGGGGAATTGAACGCAAAATATCCCGGCGGTATAGAAGCACAAAAGGAAAAGCTGGAAGCAGAAGGTCACACAATTATTCAGAAAGGACGCACAAATATAAAATATTTCGTAAAGGACTATGAAAGTGTTCTTTTTGATTTGAAATAAGAAGTTTTAATTTGCTAAACGCATTTATTATCAGACCGGCCAGCCCTAAATTATCAAAACTGAATGCCAGCTGGCCATTGGCGGCATCACCGAGCAGGAAATCATTGAGACCTGTTGCTAATTCAGCAAGATTCGCATTGGCCTGACCTATTGGAAACAGGCCTGTTCTGTGTTATACTAAAATCAATGGAGGGGGTGAAGGTGCGATGAGTCCATTGGAAAAGAAACGGATTGCAGCGGTCAAGACCGCCGACGCGATCAACGCCATTGAAGGCGCTCCGATTTCCAGCTATGCACGGTCACTGTCTGCCAGCTGGGCCCGCGGTGAGCTGACGGGCGAACAGATGAAGCAGGCATTGCTGGCACATCATCGCCGGATCGCGGAGCAGGAGCGCCAGAGCCGTGTCTGATCCGTACCTGTATGAAGAGGTGCCTGTTTTGAAAAACAAGCTAGGAATCAAAAATGAGAAAACGCTGGATCGCATCGAGGCCGAGCAATCCAGAGCAAATATGATGTTGTTATACGAACAGGGCTTTCAGGACTTTTCTCCAAATGGCCTGCGGAAGATCCACCGGACCCTGTTTGGTGACATTTACGAATGGGTCGGCCAGTACCGCATCATCAATATTGAAAAACGGGAGAAGCTGCTGGCAGGCCGAAGCGTTTGGTACAGCAACGAAGACAGGATCGAGGAAGATCTTGATGCGGCTTTTGGGCGGCTGGGAAATGCTCGCTGGAACGGCATCAGCCGGGAGCAATTTGTTCACCAGCTTACCAGCCTTTTCCCGCCAATCTGGCAGGTGCATCCCTTCCGGGAGGGCAATACCCGAACGGTTGTAATGATGATGACCTTTTTTGTGGAGCATCATGGATACTTTATGGATCAGGAGCTGATGGCTGCCAGTGCCGGTTATGTCCGAGACTCCTTTGTGATGGCCTCCCTGGATCAGTTTTCAGAATTTGAGCATTTGGAGCGCATTTTGCTGGATGCGGTTTGCGATGAGCCGATTGATTACAGCGAGGAAAGCCTGGAGGAGCCTGCCGAAGTACCGGAAAAATACCGCAAATACCAGAAGGAGCCTTATGTGCCGGAGCCGCATTACCGGCGTGAGGAATAAAAGAAGCGCACAGCGGAAGAAGATCCGTTGTGCGCTTGCTTCATTTTGGTGAGGTGCCTGGGGCAATGAATTTGTAGCCGTGGCCCCGTACCGTCTCGATGATCCCGGTGCCCAGCTTACGCCGGAGCTTGTAGACCATGCTGGAGATCCCGGTCCAGCTGGCGTCAAAGGAGTCCGTAGCGACAGCCTCGTAGATTTGGCGGGCGGAGAACACCTGCTCTGGCCGGCGGGCCAGCAGGAGAAGAATGTCAAACTCCATCGGGGTCAGGTCCACCGCCTGGCCGGACTTCCATACCAGCCTGCGCTGCGGGTCGATTTGCAGAGAGCCAAAGAGCAGCGGTGTGTCTGCGGAGGAGGCCACCGTGGAGAAATCTGCAATAGAAGAAAGAGCGGCGATTGCTTTATTAAAGACAACATCATCGTTATCATCAAAAGACAGGATTACCAACTTCCCAAACGAATCACCTCCCTAGATTTAGAACCGCGATATAATCATTTTCCTATTCTGCAGTCAGCCTTTTCTTGAAAGAGATAGTTCCAGAAATGCTTGCGGCAGCACTGGCTACCACATGACTGATCAATACCGCAACCCAAATTCCATTTAGGCCGAACCCCAGATAGGAAAGTAAGTACGCCAAAGGCATCCGGACTACAATGTAATAGAAAATCATCAGAAACATACTCTTTGACGGTTTCCCCATATTCTTTTGAAAATCAACAGGATCATTTACAAAGTCGTTATACATGGTGTAGTCGCCCACGATGATGCTGGGATCAGTAACAACATTTTTCAAATATACAGTTTCCCGATCTTTTGACCGGGGATAAATTTTTTGTTTGTCCATCATAATTCGTTATCCTCCTTAGAAATCAAGTCAGCCATGCGGATGACAGATAGTTTTGATTTTTTGACATTCACTAAAGTTTCCTGTTTACATTTAGGGCAATACAGTGGAAAATTGATAAGCTCTGTATCTTGACGCACTTTAAGTCTGGTCTTGTTCCCACATACGGGGCATAGAAGCCATACCATCCGATCCATCATAGACTTTCCCCCTTATTGCTTGATTGAATAAGCGTTTTGTGTTCCCATTTTCTACTTGTGAAATAGAGTAAACCTACAATAGCAGGTAAGACTGGAGAAAGCGCCTGGCCGTAATAAATCCCGGAAAAGCCCATATTAAGTACAAAGGCCAAGAGCCAGCTCACAGGCAAACGCACAATAACCGCGTCCAGTAAAGCGTTAATCATAGCGACATTTGCCGCACCGACACCAATAGCAAAGGAATCCAAAGTGTACATAACGGCATAAATCAAACTATTTATACTGCAACAGACACGCAGATAATAAACTCCATCGTTTACTACTTCCGGGGTGGTACTGCCGAAAAGCAAAATCAATGGTTCAGCAAAAAACTGTACGCCAATTACGACAACGAGCGTTACAACAACATTCATCACTAAACTGATTTTTACCACTTTCCGGGCGCGTTCAATTTGTCCAGCTCCCATGCACTGTCCTACCATCGCTGTAACTGCCTGTCCAATAGCCCAGCAGGGCATACCAGCAAAGGTGTTGATTTGCAAGCCTACATTCGATGCAGCAGATACAGCAGTACCAAACTGATTGAGCATCCCCGCCACGAGCAGATAGGCCGTGTTGACTACTACCATTTGGATCGCTGTGGGCAGTCCGACTTTTACGATAGCTACCAGCTTATCCCATTGAAGCGTAAACTTTCCGCGTTTTTTCATAGAGAAAAATATTTTGTGCCGCTTCAAATAGAATAGAGAAATCACAAAGGAAATTCCTTGAGCGGTAATCGTTGCGTAAGCCGCCCCTGCCGTCCCCATTCCTAATGGGCCCACCAAGATAATGTCTAAAACGATATTGATGACGGTAGCAATTCCCACAAAATAGAGGGGAGATTTAGAATCCCCCAGCCCCTTGAGCACAGAGCAGACAGCATTATATCCAAAGACAAACACAGTTCCACAACAAATAATTTTCATATAGTCGCAGGCGTCTTGATATGCGTCCGCTGGAACATTTAACATCTTGAATAACGGCTGGTAGGTTGCCAGACTCACAATAGTCACAAGCAAGGAAGATACCAACGAGAGCAAGGCCAGCATTTGAAAAGACTCCGTCTGTCCCTTTTTATCGTCTGCACCCTTATATTGAGCAATCAACACGGCTCCGCCCATCGTCATACCAATACAAATTGAATTGATGATATAACACAATTTAGAAGCGTTACCAATGGCCGCAAGACCCGTATCGCCTACAATTTGGCCGACCACAAGCATATCTACTACATTGTAAAACGATTGCAGTATATTTGCTAAAAGCAACGGGAAAGCGAAAGCGGCCAGTTTTTTCGGCACACTTCCGGTCAACAAACTATGTTCTTCAGTCATATCTATTTCCTCCAAAAAAGAAAAAGGGCACACTATATCGTGCGCCCTTTACATAGTCACTTAACAAAATAAGCATAGCAAAAGGCCACAAACAAAACATTGTCTGTGGCCTAAACAGTCAATTATCTATCGTTGATCTGATAAAAAGGGTATAAAAACCAAAGACAGTCCTATCTCTGCCTTGGCCTTTCCGCTTTATAGATCAACTTTCCGAAAAGGCTCCGCACAATGTTTCGTGGTATAAACTTGTGTGGAGCCGAAGTCAATACAAAATTTTCCGAACAACATCGTACTCACCTCTTACATAGTTATATCGTTCTTATTGTAACCAGTTCTTCCCTTGTTGTCAAGTTAGCAAGGTCATCTAAGATTGCAGGTTAGGTGAAAGTAATTAGTCAGTAGCATGAAATATACAATCGTTCAAATAATAACACCTGAAATGTAAAATTACATTAGGTGATGATATGAAGATAGAACGAGATGAACGACGATTTGATTTTCACGATATAGGGCTCGCCATCAAGCGGGCGCGGGAGGCCGCTGGGATGACGCAGGAGCAACTGGCCTATATTGTTGACCGGGCTCCACGCACCATCATGTATAACGAGAATGACGGCCAGCATCCCAGCTTCAACACCTTTTATCAGATGGTGACAATGTTTGATATATCGGTAGATCAATACTTTTATCCGTCCAAGAATAAAGGGAGCGAGTGCAGAAAGCGGATTGACGCCATGCTCAACGCCCTGGACGAAAAAGAACTAAAAATTGTAGAAGCCACGATCCAAGCGATGAAAGCGGCTAAGGAAACGGAGGATGCGTAAAGAGAAACACGCGCCTCCGTTTTTTCGCGCCACTTCCGGGGTTGCGCGTTTCGGCAAGCAATTCGGGTGTGGTCACACTCCGAAATTTTCACAGGCCGCAGGCCCGTGAAAATGCTTGTTGGGGAGCTCCCCAAACCCGCCGGACTTCTGGACAAAGTGTCCAGAAGTCCTTGGTTGTCTGCGGCCCGGAGCTATCGCTCCTGGGCCTTATGTTCCCGCCCGTCCGTATGGCCGAGCAGATGGTCAATGTTCGCCTTGACCGCCACAGCCTGCCGCATATCCGCCTGGGCCTTGCGGTACTCGGCATAGAGGGCCTTTTTCTTTTCGGAGAGCTCCCGGCGCTCCTTTTTCAGCGCGTCCATTTTCGGGAGCTTCGCCCCGCCCAAAAGATCGCTCATAGTAGCTTTAGACGGGCGGCCTGTGCGGGGCTCCGCCGCTTTCGACTTTTTCTCCACAGTCGGCCCGGCCTGCTCCTTCGGCGGACGGCCCCGGCGCTTCGGCGGCTTACACCGCCTCCGGCGCTTTCTTTTCCAGAGTGGGAGTAGAAGCCTTCTTACCGCCCTTATCAGCGGCCTGGATGTCCGAGAGGTTGATCACCTTGCTGGACGGTGCGGGAGTGTCCTCACCCATACCAGGGATAACAGACTGCTCTGGCTTGATGGGCCCCTCCGTTTTTTCCGGCATGGCGGGCTCCACATGAGCGGGGGCCGTCTGATCTCCACCAGGGACAGCGGGCCCCTCGGTGTGCTTCGGCGCAGGCGGATCGCCCGGCCCGGACGGGGCCGGAGCGTCCGGGGCTTTCTTTTCCTCCGGGCTCACGTTTACTTTTTCATCTGCCATTGGCTAACCTCCTTTTTCGTGAGATGAAAAAAGGCCAGACCTCCCGGCCCGGCCAGCTAAAAAAATTCCCCCTTTCGTTTTAGTATAAAGTCAGCACCACTCCTTTCCAAAACCGGGCCATGAAAAAACGCCGCCTTTTCCTCGAAAAAAGCGACGTTTTAGTGTAGGTTGGCTCGGTTTTTGTTGTGATTTATGATTATGCCTTTGTAAAGAAACCTTATGGTGCTTATCCCAGCAGTGCAGACGAGATTATGGTTCCTACTTGGGTATTGGAAAAATGGAATATCTCAGAGCCTTATATTGGGATGGAACTGCCATTCTCTTATCAAAGTGGCTCCATGCAGGAAACAGAACAAAAAACTTTTCGTCTGTCGGGTTGGTTTGACGAGTACGATTATATAGGCGACGGAAATATTGCTTATCTGCTTGTGTCCGAAGCGTTCTGTAACGAAGTCGGATTTGATATTTGGAGCAATCAGGAAACAACAGCAGATATGCGTTTTTCTAATACACAGAACATTGCCGAAATTACTTCCACCATAGAAAGCAGTCTGAAATTAAGCGATGGACAGACGCTTTCCGTTAATCCTGATCTATTAGACGGGAATACCAATTTTCAGACGATTGCTGTTTGCATTATCCTTGGGCTTGGAATTGTTCTGTGCGGGTATCTTTTGATCTATAATGTGTTTTACATTTCCGTATCAAATGATGTTCGATTTTATGGACAGTTACGAACAATAGGAACGACTTCAAAGCAAATTGGAAAAATCATTTCACGGCAGGCTATGAAAATTGCTTGTTTTGGAATTATTGCTGGTCTGCTTGGCAGTTTTGCCCTATCAAATTTTGTTATTCCTTTGGCGCTTCGCACTCTTACAGAGGCCAATACAGGGATCATTGTGGCACAACGGCCCATTATTTACATTGGTGCTGTGCTCTTTTCTTTTGTCACAGTTTTGTTGTCGATCCGTAAACCTATCAAAATAGCAAAAAGAATTTCGCCTATAACTGCTTTACATTATCAAAATGAAGTGGCAGAAATAAAGCCAAAACTTAGAAGCAAACATTTTTCAGCATCCGGGATGGCTTGGCGGAATATACAGAGGACAAAAAAGAAAAGTGTTCTTGCTGTGCTGTCTATCTTTTTAGGAATTACTGCCTGCTTGGTTGTTACCCTTTTCATTCAAAGCATGAGTACAGATAACTTCATAGACAGTGCTATGGAGCATGATATTGAACTTACCAATCAAACCCTTGTACTTGGTTATAGGGGCGAACAAGAACAACTTTTTGACGAGAATTTTATAAATGAACTGAACTTGATTGAGGGCGTTGGAAATATCAGTTTGCAAAGAGAACAGACAATCATTCCAGAATATTCAGAAGATATGTTTTATTCGTATATTCTGGACAAATATCAGTCACAGGGGATGGAAGCGCCCGGAGTGGATTACTACGAACAATACCCAAATCGGTTTTATACACAATTAGTCAGCATTGACGCTGAAAAACTCAAGGACTATATCGTTGAGAATGGTATGGACTATGAGGGATTTTATAATGGGGATTATGGCTTATTAGTTACTGACAAGCCTGAGTTATTTCCGAGCGATATGACACTTCGCTTCCAGTGTGGACAAATAAGTGACTTTGAGGCTGTTGCAGGTGGGGATATATTGGAACTGCCTATTGGCGGCTTTCTTCCCAGCAGTTATTACGGTGGACTAAGTACAGATGCCCCATATATTTTTGTCAGTGATGCAGGCATGGAGCAAATTTCTCCTGATGCCTATATTTCCCAGCTTGGCATTGATGTTAATTCAGCAAATGAAAAGCAAGTGGTTTCCTCTGTGAGGGAATTATGCAATCAAAAAGGGGCGATTTCCTTAACTTCAAAGGCCGAACTTTCAGAGGGGCTACATTCTGCCAAAATCACGCTCTATACTTTGGGCGGTGGTATTGCTTTTGTACTGGCCTTTATCGGCATAATCAATTTTGCCAATATCATGTTTACCAATATCGAGGTCCGCAAGCATGAGCTGTCTGTTATGGAAAGCATCGGTATGACAAAGAAACAGTGCCGCCGTATGCTCCAAATGGAAGGATTTTGGTATGCAATTCTATCACTTGTTCTATGCCTGACCGTGGGGAATGTATTACTCTTGTTGGCATTTCAAGCATTTAAGGGGATTGTAGAATATGCAACTTTTAGTTATCCAATTTGGATGATGATTGCCCTTGCAGCTATCTTACTTGCATTTTGCTGGTTCATTCCTTTGTTGTTTGTAAACCGCATGATGAAAAAAACAACGGTTGAAAGATTACGGCAGAATTAATCACCTTTTGTTTACGCATTTAGGCCAGTGGAACCTATCATTTTAGAGGTTTTACAGCATGGTCGGCGGATCGACTGGACGGATTGCTCATTCCCATCCGAAGAAGCTGCTAAATGCGCAGGAATCTTACGATAAAGCGCCAGACGCAATAACCTGTTGGCTTTGTGTCTGGCGCTTTTAAATTATAATTATAGGGAGCATTACCACAAAAACGCCGTAAACTTCACGCCACTTTCCGTATTAACCATGTTGTGCTGTATCCCATGGTGATCCAAGATGGTCTTGGTGATATACAGCCCCAGGCCGCTACCGCCGCTATTCCGGTTCCGGGATTTGTCCACCCGATAGAAGGGAGTGAAGATACGCTCCAAATCTTCCTCTGCAATGTGGACGCCGGTATTCTCTACGGAAAACACCTCGTCTTTTTGGGTGACAGTAATCACCGCCCCCGCCGGCGAATATGCCACGGCATTTCCGATCACATTGGTGAACACTTTCTCCATAAGCCGCCGGTCCCCTTGGTAGTGGTATTCCGGCTGGATGTCCATGCGAAGTTCCATCTGCTTATCCTCCATCCGGCCACGGAACTGCTGGCAGACCTTTCGCAGCATTTGGCTGATGTCCAGGTCGGTGCGCTCCAGGTGGAAATCGCTGCCGCCCATCCGGGCCGCAGAAAGGATTTCTTTCACCAATGTCTCCATGCCATTGGTGGTTTTCATACACCGGCGCAGGTAAGTATCGCGGTCTTTGTATTCGCCCACCTGATAGATCATGCCCTCCAGTTGCCCCTTGATGATGGCGATGGGAGTTTTCAGCTCATGGGAGACGGCGGTGAAAAATTCCACCCGCTGCTTTTCCTGTTCGCGCTCCCGCTCAATATCTTTCTTCAACTGCCAGTTTGCCGCCTTCAAGCTGTCCATCGTATCGCTCAAACGCTGGGCCATTTCATTCAGGCTGGCGGCCAGAACACCGATCTCATCCTTTCGGTTGACTTCGCACTTCCAGGTCATATCCAAGGTGGTCATCCGCTTTGCCACATTGCTGATGCTGACCAGCGGCTTGGAATAGTACCGGGAGCAAATCATCGCCCCAAGGACGGACACCACCAGAATGATTCCCACAATGAGGGGGAGGAGCTGCAGAAGAATACCATAGGACTGCGATACTGCTATCAAAGCGATATTGGCATACAGTTGATACGCCTGCCCGCCATCCTGAAAAGCAGAAGAGCAGCTCATAGAGGGAGTAGAATCAGTTGACGGCACGACATTTTCGGTACTTGCCAAATTGACCGAATTCACTGAAAATACAGATTCCCCAGCCCCATCAGTAACTGTGACAGAAGCGTTGTTTTTTAAGGCAAATTCCAGGATTGAATTTGTACTTGACTCCCAGCCATTTTGCTCGATGATCTCGACCAGTTCGTAGAAATCTGCTGTGACCTGGCTTTGCAGTTCGGTATGGTAATTCCTCGGCAAAAAGAACATGACCAACCCATAAATAAGGACGCAGCTCACGATCAGCAGCGCAAGCATACTGAGAAAAGTCTTAATTTGAATGCTTTCACTGATTTTCTTTTTCAATCTTATATCCCACCCCTCTGATGGTTTCAATATAGTCAACACCCAATTTTTTGCGGATGTTCTTGATGTGTGTGTTAATTATTTTTTCATCGCCCACATAATCGTAGTCCCATATCCTGTCCAGGAGGTTGTCGCGTGTAAAGACCCGCCCCTGATTTTCCAGTAAAAATTTCAGTATTTCAAATTCCCGGGTCGTGAGGGACACAGGCACCCCATTTACCTGGACAGAAAAACTATCTGCATCCAAAACATGTGCTTTATAACGGATGACCGAAGGTTCCGACGCGGCCGGTTCTATGCGGCGCAATACCGCTTCAATGTGTTTCATTACCACCGGCATAGAAAAAGGCTTGGTAATATAGTCGTCGGCCAGGGCATCAAAACCCTTCAACTGGCTGTCATCATCATCCAGGGCGGTGAGCATGATGATGGGAGTTCGGCTTTCTTTCCGCAAGATCTCGCATACGGTAAAGCCATTCATCTTAGGAAGCATCAGATCCAGCAGAACCAGGTCAGGATTTTTTTCGTGAAACTTGTTGACTCCTTCCAGACCGTCCCCGGCTACAAACACGGTATAGCCGGCGTCTTCCAAAAAGGCTCGGATTATATTGCGAATGGATTCTTCATCCTCGATTACTAAAATCTTTTTCGGCATTATGACACCTCCAAGAGTAGTGTAACATAGAAAGGTGGAGTTGAGGTGGAGAGAAGTTATTTTTTACAAAAACGCGCAACGGACTTCAAATTTCCGTTGCGCGTTCCTGATATTATTTGGCTGTATTCTTGATGCAAAATTTGTAACCGTGTCCCCGCACTGTTTCGATGATGCCAGGCCTCAGCTTACGCCGGAGCTTATAGACCATACTGGAGATCCCGGTCCAGCTGGCATCAAAAGAGTCCGTAGCGACAGCCTCATAGATTTGGCGGGCGGAGAACACCTGCCCTGGCCGGCGGGCCAGCAGGAGCAGAATGTCAAACTCCATCGGGGTCAGGTCCACCGTCTGGTCGGACTGCCATACCAGCCTGCGCTGCGGGTCGATTTGCAGATTTCCAGACAATAAAGTAAAAGCAGTGTTTTCTTGAACCTCAATATGTTCTGCCCGAAATGCCCGCACGAACCGCTGGAGCAAAGCATCTTGTGCCTTTGTTGGATTCGTTATTCGAATAATGATGGTCTTTTCCATCCTGACGCCTCCTTATGAGCCGTCGTGATGTAATGTCGTGATGTAATAAGGCAGGGGAAAAGGGCTACTGAACGACGGCTTTTTTCTTTTGCCGTCGTCCGGCAGAAACACTTTTATTTATTTCTATTTTATAAAGTCAATCTTACTTTTAAGTGACATCTATCTTACTCATAAGTAAGATAAGCCATAAAAAACTGGCCCTCCGAGGAAATGGAGGACCAGCCTTTAATGCTTGCTATTTAACGAAATTATTGCTGGAGCTTAATTGTGTCCACGATTGCCATTCTGCTGATCTGCCGGATGGGGCGTCTAATCGCAATCGCCGCAGACGCAAGGCAGAGAAACACAATCAATAGAAGGGAACCTACGGGGATTTGCCATGCAGTTCCCCATTTGTCTGCAATCAAAAACTGGAACATCAGCTTGTTCAGTGGCAGCCCCAGGACACATCCGACAACACAGCCAAGTATTGCATAGGTAAAGGCTTCCGCCGCAATCATCTTATAAAGCTGATTTACGCCCATACCAATGGCCCGCATAATACCGTACTGTTTTGTTCTGGACGCTACGCTGGCGTTCATGCTGTTAAAAATATTAAACACTGTGATAAGTGCAATAATGATGAGGAAACCATAAATAAATACCGCGCCTGTATAGTAGGAGCTTTGGGACTCGGAATTGGTGATTCTCTTGTCTGAAACAGTGCTGTCGGATGGGCTCATGCTCCGTATTGCGGAAACAGTATCATCCCCGCCGGCAGAAGAAAATTGAACATCAATCGTTGTATAGCCCAAATCACCAACCAAAGCAGTAAAGGTTTGTTCCGAGCAGATCATATATCCGCTGCTGCCTGCGCCGTTGACCGCACTGGCCGTAGAAGTTGCAAGTATCCCGGCAATCGTTACCTGCTTATCACCGGAAGTTGTATGAAGGACTACGGTATCTCCAACCTTCCAGTTTACGCCATCCTGATAAGTAACCAGAACACGATCTGTATTCTCCATAGCAGGTGTGATACTGCCTTTATTCAATTCTTCTTTCGCCCACTCAAATTGGTTATCATCGTAGGAAATGAGCGTAACGGTTCCTTCCCCCACATCAGAGGAAATAGAAAGACCAGCCATTTCCATACGGCCAAAAACCTTGTCAACGCCTTCCGTTTCTCTAACCTGTTCCAACAACGATTTGTCCAGAGGCGTATTTCCCATTGTGATAGATACATCCGCTGCCGATGGAGAGAGCGCAGGCATGCCCTGATCGAGAAAGACCACCATGACCTGAAACGACAGGAACATCATAATGCTGATAGCAAACGAGCAGGTCATAAGGAATACATTCTTTTTGCCGGACAGTGCATGGAAAATTCCCATGCTGGTTTCAATGTGGAACAGCTTTGTATTTGCAGCCCTCTTATTCTGCGTAAGCTGTGAACTGCCGCTGATTGCAGTTACCGGCGATACTTTAGAAGCCTTTTTCGCTGGGGACAGGGACGCCAGCAGTACAATCAGAAAGCCAATCACCGCACCAGCAATCAGACCGCTTACACTGAACTGAAAAAGCGGTATTTCTGAAAAGCGTTCTCCGCTGATGGATTTCAGCAAGAGGCAAGCACACCATGTAATGATCTGTCCGGCAACCAGCCCAATCGGTACGCCCTTCATACTTTGTCGCAGCCCTTGAAGAATGACGAAATGCTTTACCTGTGCTTTAGATGCGCCCAAGCACCGCAAAAGGCCATAGAACTGAACCCGTTCCAGAACATTTGTGTTAAAGCTGGCGGCAATCATTACTGCACCGGCAATCAGCACCAGAAGGACAAGAAAGCCTGCAACAACATATAGGGACTGCATGGTGCTGTTCTCACTTTGTCCCATCAAACCAAGGAGCGCCGTATTTTCGCTTACCTGACTGTCTGAAAGGCCATATTGTGCTTTTATTTCATTCATGGCCTCTTGAATGTTTACGCCATCTTTGAACTGGACGCGGAAAGTGGTTCCGGTTTGGGCATTTTCATCCGCAATCTGGCGAAAACCGTCCTCGGTCAATATCATGCCATATACATCCGCTTTAAGCAAACTTCCCATATCGGTAAGAACGCCGGTAATGCGGTATTCCCGGCTGGAACCATCCGGCACTGTAACGGTCACGGTGTCGCCAACTGCAAGGCCCAACTGTTCCAAAGCCGATTGATTCAATAATGCTTCATCGGGTTGGGTGGGATATGAGCCGCTTTCCATATCCATTTCTGTCAAAGTGGAAAAGGTGTCCTCATTCGCACCTGCAAAACTGACCGCTTTGGAGCCAATACTGCCGGCACTTCCCTGATAGACCCATCCGCAGAGGGCAACATCTACACGCACTTTTACGAGTTCTGCCGTCTGTTCATCAATGTCGGTCAAGCTGATATGGTATTCACCATTCGTCTTGATAAAGTAATTTTTCTGTGCGCGCAACGCCATGTCTGCCATGCTGAAAATAGCAGTTACCAGCAGTACCGAAAGGACAATGCAGAGAACCGAAATTCGATTGTTCTTGCGGTGTACCTTTTCATATTGCGGCACCAATCCAAGATAGCTTTTCAACGCGACGACACCCCCAAATCCTTCAGCACGCCATCGCTCATACGGAACACACGGTCTGCCGCACTGGCATGGTTTTTGTTGTGGGTAATCATCAAAATGGTCTGTTGATACCTGTCTGACATGGTTTGCAGCAAGGCCAGAACTTCCTGGCTGTTTTTGCTGTCCAGATTTCCGGTCGGTTCATCTGCCATAATCAGGGCAGGGCGTGTAACCAGTGCCCGGCCAATCGCCACGCGCTGCTGCTGGCCGCCGGAAAGCTGGCTGGGAAGGTGTTTCCGACGTTCGCTCAACCCAAGCACCTGCAACAATTCGTTGACGAACTTTTGATTTGGCTTTTTATAGTCAAGCAGCAGCGGAAATGTGATGTTCTGCTCCACATTCAGCTCCGGGATTAGATTGAATGACTGGAAAATAAATCCGATATGCTGCCGCCGGAACACAGTTAATTTCTTCTCCGGCATAGAAAAAATATCCTGCCCATCAATCCATACCCTACCGGAAGTGGCGCTGTCCAAAGCGCCAACCACATTCAGCAAGGTGCTTTTGCCGGAACCCGACTCGCCAATGATGGCGATAAACTCGCCTTTACGGACAGAAAATGATACATGGTTCAATGCGTGAACTTCTGTTTCGCCTGTGCCATAGGTTTTGCACAGGTCTTGTACTTCAAGAATATTCATATTCAAGACCTCCTTACAGACACATCATACCCCCTATGACTTACTTCCAAGTGACATCTATCTTACTCATCTGTAAGGTTGAAAAAATTCAATGTAAACGTGGTTCCTGCGCTCAAACTACTGGTTACAGAAATGGTTCCGCCGTGAGCTTCTACAATAGATTTAGCCAGCGGCAGCCCCAAACCAATGCCATGAACATCCGATGAAAAACGACTGCGGTAAAACCGTTTGAAAATGTTATACAGATCTTCCGGGTGTATTCCTTTTCCATCATCGGAAATTTCAATCTGTGTCATTAAAGGGGACTGGCTCCATTTTACTCCGATATGGCCGCCGTTCTCTGTATGCTCCAAGGCGTTTTTTACAATATTTCCAATGGCTTCTGATACCCATAAAGCATCGCATGATAAAACAACATCTTCTTTACCGGAAAGCGTAATTGTTTTATGCTCGCGTTCCGCCCAAGTTTCAAAGCGTTCCAAAACATCCTGCATAAGAACAGAAAGATTTTCTGGGGCCTTTTCCATCTGGATAATTCCTGCGTCCAGCCGCGCCAGTTTCAGCAAGGTGTAAATCACATCTTCCATCCGTTTGATCTCTCTTTGAGATTTTTCGGTAAAGCTGCTCACGGCTGAGGCATCATCTTTATGGCTCTCTATAATCTCATGGTACATTTTCAGGGCAGACAGCGGTGTTTTAATCTGATGGGATACATCCGAAATAATGTCCTGCAAAAATTCTTTGGTCTGCCGCTGGTTCTCGGCATGAGCAGAGAGGATCGTCGCCATTTCATTGATTGCATGAAAAAGGCTGTACCAGTCACCAGCCTGCGAACATTCGATGCGGGACGTAGTATTGCCATCCAGAAATTGGCGGATGGTATTTTCAGCGTTACTGAAAGCCTTGTGTTGGCGGCGAAGATAGAGAAACAGTGATAAGTAGATTACCCCGAACAGGAAAACCAACAGCAGAAATATAGAAAGCATTGCCTGATTTCGGTATGTCTGGACAGCAGGCAGAAATCGCATGGAAGTCGTTTCATCATATCCAATAGAAACCAAAGCCTCCTTGCCGCGTTCTATGTCATTCTCGTTTGACTGCGAAGTAAAAGCGGAGATTGACAGTTCGCTTTCATTGTTTAACAAATGGCCTGCAACACCATAATCATGGAGCAATAATTCCTGCTGAAAATTTTTTGCCAGAAGTGTGGCAATCCCTCCGGCCAGAAGAAAGGAAACGAGGCAGATGGCAGTAATGGCGATTAACAGTGTCTTTGTTTCTTTCCCTAATTTGCCCATAAATCCTTCCTCACTCAACAACCCACTTATATCCAATGCCCCGTTCGGTCAGCAGATATTTGGGCGCATTTGGCGTATCTTCAATTTTGTTTCGTAACCGCCGGATATAAACGGATAAAGTATTATCGTCTACAAAATTCCCGTTTCCATCCCACATCCGGTCTAAAATCATTTCCCGCGGCATGAGATGATTAGGATTTTTCATGAACAGGCATAAAAGTTTGTATTCTACCAGAGGCAGATCAACCGGCTCGCCGTTTTTCCAGACAAGCCTTTCATTGGTATCTACACGAATACCATTTGCCTCCAAGATTGTCTCTGCTTTTGAAAATTGCAGAGAGCGCCGAAGAAGCGCCTTGATTCTGGAAAGCAGCTCATTGAGCTTAAAGGGCTTTGTGATGTAATCGTCGCCGCCCATGTCAAGGCCCTTCACAATGCTGATCTCCTGATCAGACGCAGTTAAAAATATAATCGGGATCGTTGAGCTGCTCCGTACCTCTTTACAGACATCAAATCCTGTGCCATCCGGCAGAGTGACATCCAGTAGCAGTAAATCGTAATGGTTGCTCCGAAACAGTGACAGAGCTTCTTTGACGGTTCTCGCATTGTCTACGGCATATCCGCTGCTCTCCAAAGTATATTGCAGGCCATCAATCAGACTTAAATCATCTTCAACATAGAGTATCTTTTGCATTTTTATATTCCTTTCACTGTTTTGTCCTCATATCCATAGGTTTTTCTGCGTCTTTGGGTATCAACCAGATTGTCGCCATTTTCACAGCGCCGGGAATACAGTCATCGACTTATTTGACGGGCCGAAACGCCCCATTTTTCGCTGGCTTCTTTAATCGTCATATAGTTCATATCTGCACCTCCGACATATCTATTGTATTTCTTTGCGTTGAAAAATACAAGGAATCACGAAGATATCCGAGATAAAATAGCGAGGCCGCAGGTTGGGAAATCCCCAACCTGCGGCCTCACTGCGGCAAAATTACTCTGCCGCAATTTCCCATTCTCTCAAATTGAACTCACTCAGCGGATAAATTTCAGAAGCAGATGCCTCAAAGCCAAGCGTGATGTCTCCGTTGCTATTGACGCCCTCCAGGACACGCTCGATAGCGCCGTCATCATGGCGCAGCAGCATTCCGACTTGAATTTCTGCACCATGCTTGTCGTAGTATCTCAGCCGCATTACTTACCTCCAACAGCCGCCTTATCGTAATAGTGAACATAGACATTGTAATCCCGGAACCGGGTGGTCATCCGAATCCAAATATACAAGTGATCTGTTTCGGAATAGAGGTTGAACTCCGTCGCCTCGCTGGTGGCCTGCGCGTACCTGCAGAACCGCCGCATAGTATTCAGCGTTTTGAAGGCAGGCAGCTTGAACAGGGCATTCTGGAAATCGTCGATCTCCTTCACCAGCTCCGGCGCTGCCTTTTTCGCAGGTCCATCGTGCCAAGTTGTCCACCACCGATGGCTGTCATAATCTGAGCGGGAGTAGGTGATCTCACTGACAGGCCGGCCAGTAAGCTGCATGGGCGGTGTATAGGTGTGCCGGAATACTTCCTCAAAGGTGCAGGTGGTATCCAAATAGCATACGCGCCCTTTTTCAGAGGCCGGAAGTCTGCCGCGCTTCACCGCATCCCATTCTGTGAGGGGCAAAGGGGCGTGGACGGCATCCCGAAGGGCCTCATCCATGCCACAGGCTTCACAGATCTGCACATCCGCATAGCGGCTGAGGGCATTGACCATCAGGTGGGCGGCCAGAGGGGCGCCGCACCGCAGGCATCGGGGCGGCTCTGCAGCATCGCCGTCTGCATACAGCGTCTTGTCTTTACGCCAGGTAGTTTCCAACAGGTCTTTGGGATATAATTTGATCTTCATGATTTTGTGCTCCTTTTTCTGGATTTCTTTTTTGACGCCTTTTGGCGGACTTCGCTTGTTTCTTTGAATGTCTGAGCAAGGGGCGGGTCATGCCTTGCGTCGCTTTCTCTGCGGCGTGTTTCAGACCAGGGCATAAAAGCAGGCAGCTCGTCCTGGAACAGCGCCAGCAGATCGGCGGCCATATCTTCCCGGCGGCGATACAGACTGCTTAGCGCAATATTGGTGTCACAGTCTGTGATCGTAGTCCGCAGGATGATCCCGCGGTGCTCAAAGGTGAAGCGCCGGTGATGTGCCGGATCTTCGGCCTCGACCCGCAGCGGGGGTGTGTCAAAGGAATTTTGCAGCCTGCGCCACCCGCTATAATCTGTGTAGTGGAAATCCGGAATGTGGTTTGCCAGCCGCCGAAGCGCCAAATATAGCCGCTCATATCGCCGGCCGAGTTCTCCCTTCAAGCGCCGCTCGTAGTAGGTATAACCCTCTGGGTCCAGCTTTTTCAGCTTTTTGGCGTTGAAGAGGTATTCCACATATTCCACGCCGTCCTCCAATCGAACCTGTCCGGTGCGTTCCCCCAGACCATTGCGCTTGATCCAGGCGTAAAAACGTTTGCCTGCAGATCTGGTGTTGATATATCCACAATCTTTGGGACACAGGCCGCTCAGATTGACCGTGAGGCTGTCCCAGAATACCAACTGGCCGAAGCTTTCCTGATAGAGCTTGATGGCAAGATTGCCTTCCGGATAGGTGGAAACTTTGAGGGTCAGGGCATATTCCGTTCCTTTCATACTAAAGGGTATTGGTTTCATGATTTCCTCCAAAAACAAGGGCCAGCAGGCCGCAAAGAGCAGCCTGCCGGTCCTCGTGATAAGCCTGCCGTCAAGGGCAGGGTGGAGGAGGCATTCAGAACGCCCCCGTTTTCTTTGAAGTCTAAAATGGTATTGGGGCATTGCTTGCTGGCCCTTTTGATGCAATCATCAGGCCGCATCAACTGTGCTTTCAAAAAGCGGAACCCCGGGACATCCATCCTTTACTTTGCCAATGCGGCATAGATTTCTCTGTACTTCATGCACTGCATCTCCCCGCTGCGAGAGGGCCGCCGTCAGAAGCATCGTCTGTCAGGCCGAGTTTCCAGCACAGGGCAAGAACCTCGGAATCAGAAACACGATAGAGCTGCCGCTTGGCGTACTTGGGACGAAAGCAGAAAATGCCATTATCAAACAGGAACTTCCCGTCCTTACTGCCATAGGTGCAGCTGCAGCCCGCCAGCAGACATTTCATTCGGTCAGCATCTTTTTCGATCTTCTCATGGTCGTACCAGATGCTGTACTGGACGGCAACATCCAGATTGCGGTTTTTCCGGCAGCGGTGTTCCAGAAATTGCAGCAGCCGCCAGCAGACCTCAGCACGCTTTTCCACGGTCTGATTCTCATTGAAACTCAATGTAAAGTAGGAGTAATCCCGTCCGGACAGGCCATAGCCGTGAAGCGTACTGCTGAAATCATTGCACCAGAAAAAGAGGTCCCACTGACAGCTCCCGAAAGGCGCCGGCTCGGTATCCTCATACTGATAGCAGACGAAATTTTGGGCGATGGCGTCCATAACGGGCTCCATAATAGAATTTCGTACCTCAGCAGCCATAACCAGGGCTTGGCCCTCATCAGCCGCTGTATGCGCACGGCGGTTGGCTTTCTTCCGTTCTTCCGTATAGACAAATTGAAAGCGCACGGAATGAACATCGTACATAGCGTAGCCCCGTTCGACCCATTCCGGTCCTGAAGGCGAAATATAGGACTTGTCATGCCATAAGTTCATATTTATCTCTCCCTTGTGGTAATGGTTAAAATTCTCTCCACCCGGTTGTTTTCCCGGTCTTGTTGTGCCGTGCCATGATCAGGCGGGTAGTCGGTGCTGAGGGCTGTACCACCAATTCCCCTTGCTTGTAGGCAGCTTCGGCTGTTTCCAGCGCATGGGAAAGGTCATAAGCCTCCACGGGAAACTCCTGAACGATCTGTTCTTCAATCGTTACGGTGTATTTCCTCAGCATTGGGTGAGATGGTTTTTTCTTCATATTCTACTCCTTTATAAAGAAAGGGACCGGCAGACCATAGCGGTACGGTTTGTCGATCCCTTTGTAATGATGCCCTCTGCCTATTTGGCAGAGCATTTGGCTGGCGCAGGAAAGCTAAGGCTGTGAAGCCTCCAAATCCTCGGATTTGAGTACACGGCCCTGTTTCTCCCGCAGCTGGGCAATATGTGCCTTCCATTCCTTTCGGGCCTGTTCTGCGCGTTGCAGTTCCACGACCTGTTGCTCCGGTGTGAGAGCGGAAAACTCATATTCCCGTTTGTCTGATTCTAAATCACGAATGACCTTCCGCATAATGGCGAGCGCCATTTCAGAGATGGTGGGAGGATGGTTTTCTATTGCTTCTCTGCCACGGCGGAACAGATCTAAATAGGCATGATACTGTGCCTCAGTGATGAACTCCCAGCCGTAAGCATCCTGAATTTCCGCCTCGCTGTGGTACTGCATGGCGGCTTCAAAGTCAGCTTGCCTTGCGGCGGCCTCTTTATCGATTCGCCGCTGCAGTTTGGCGGATATGCGCTCCAGGTCTTTGAGGATCAGGGAGCAGGCCTCCGCCTCCTGTAAATAGCCGTGAGCCTCGCTGCTCAAGTATTTTTGCGGCCGCTTCATGCCGCTTCCTCAGACGGCGCAGGCACCTCATAAATAATCTGCACAGGAATCAGTTCTCCGGGGCGGATATGCTCCGCAAGCTGCCATTCCCCGTTCCGCAAGACCTGTGAAGTGACATCATTATAGATCTCCGGGGGAGTGTGGTAGTCATTCATACACTCCGTAGGAACATACAGGCAGAAAAGCGGCAGGCTGAACACATGCAGGCTCTGCAAAACTACTTCACGGAGCTGCCTTGCCAGTGCCGCGATCTCATCCATGTCCTGTCGCTCAAAGGCGGCCTCGGAGATCTTTTTCAGGTACGGAGTATCTTTGATTGCCTCATTTATGTATTTCACGGCCTCGTCGCCGTAGCGGCTCTTGACGCGGATACCACCGAGGGAAATGTACTGAGTGTATGCGGTGGCAGTCTTACAGATGTTATCTTTCAGGTCTTTGAATGGCTTTGCGTATTTCGCTTTCAGATCTTCCATCGAAACGACCTCCAGGTTGCGCCGGAGCGTATCCAGATGGAATTCCAGGTCTTCACGCAGTTTCTTTTCTTTTTCGTCCATGTAGTCAAACCTCCAATCTATTATGATTTATGTGTCACAGCGTCAGCAGGGGCTATGTCCTGCGGATTGCTGGCGCAACTCTTTCAGCAGAGTGCGTGCCACATCGGACACCGCCTGCCAGTAAGCCTCACCGTAGGCGCAGCTGTGTTCCAGCTGGTTGGCGATCCGCTGCGGCAAATTGGGGGAACGCAGTAGTGCTTCTTTCTGTGTGTCAGAGAGCTCTTGAAAATCGTCACAGTTCTCAATATGCTCCCTGAAATCATCCCGCAGGCATTCTGCGCGGTACAATTCTGCCGTGCTGCGGCAAAATGCAGGGGAAAGAGGCAGCGCCCGCTGTTCCAGCGCAATCGAAAAATGGTTCTCACAGTATTCGCCGTCCAGATAGCACTCATAGCTGTTGTCAGACTCTTCTTCGACGAATTGGCTGCTTTCTTTCCAGCGTGGAATGCTTCCAGCCAGAAATTCTTCCCGAAGATCATTGTGAAATTGATGTAGGGCATCGGTGCGCTCCGTGAAGATCGCTTCATAGGAACCATACTCCCCATCGGTAGCCCAGTGGGCGACGACTACATAGAGCGTCCCTGTGGGATATACCTGGGCAGGATGTTCAAGGGGAGCAATCATTTCAGGCCCCATAATGACCATATCCAGGCCCAGATCCTCGATGTGTTTCTGTTCGTGGTAAAGCTGTGAAAAGGTCTGCTCCAGCGCAAGGCAATTCGCAGAGAGTACCGGCGATTCAAACGCGCAGTAGATGTCCGGTGCGTCGTTGTCTGTCTCCCGGTCATCCTCGGTGCGGATTTCAAGGATATTTCCGAAGAGCCCTGCGTAATCGCTCGCTTCATTGGCAACAATGCGTCCGCCGACTTTGTAGCAGACACCCTCATGCCAAAATTCTTCTCCAGGCTGATGATAAATCATCATTGCTCCCTCCTTTTTGTGGGGTGGGGCTGGGTACAATGCCCTAGCCCCGCAGATCAAAAATCGTTCAGTTATCCGCGACGAAAATGGCGGCACCGCTCATACACATGCAAATGAGTGGCAGCAAAAGAGCGGTAGGCTTGCAGCTTACCAGACTGGCGATCCCGATACCCGCTGGGGCGGGTCGTGTTGTGATCAGTCGTCACTTTCCTGTTCGTCTTCGTCCTCTTCCCAGGGAGAGTCATCAACATCAGTATCTGCCTCCTTCATCTGCTCGGCGGGTTGCTTTGTCCGCTTGAAGGCCAGAACAAGAGCATCCTCACCAAAATCATCTTCCTTCTTCTTGCGTTTCTTTTTCCTGCGGCATTTTTCCATGGCAGCGTCATAGTCATAGCCGATGCCGGCCTGAAATTTGCCTGCAATTTCCCTCATTTTTTCCGCATGATACTCATAAAGGGCACGATGAAAACCAGTCAGGTCCCATTGCTCACAGGCCATCTCCAGCAGCCGTGCATAGTCCCGTAAGGCATTGACTGCTTTGCAGATATCGCCATAGCAGGTCTTGAACACATGGGAGCCGTCCAAATCATGAAAGCAAAGGGAGAGTTCCTGCCCCAGCAGGAAGTCTAACTCCATCGGCTGCCGGAGCACAGGCTCGTATAATCCTTTTGGCAATTCTAAAGCGTTGTGCTGCTGTTCATCCATTGGCGTGGTCCTCCGGCGGAGCAGATACCAGCCCAGCAAAAAGCATTTGCATGGCAGTACGGTATCCAGACTCAAAAGCCTGTTCAATCACAGCGCTGTTGCGCTCACCAGCGGCCGTTTGGTACACCTCGAAAGCTGCCAGAGCTGCCGGAGTTTTGGAGAGTTCCCCGCGTAGGGCAGTCTCAGCCGCAGATACTGCATGGTTAAGTACCTGCTGCTTTTTGTCCTGCTCCTTAAAAACACTCGGTTCGTACTCGCCGTAATAGAGGTCATGCAGGAAATTGGGCTCAATAGTCATGCCATGCGGCAAAGACATTTTTGGTCGGGTAAGGCCATCGGCAATGCGCTCCAGAGCCTTGATGAGATGGGGCAGCTGGGCGTCAAAAAAGCGGCGGCCGCATATCGTTTCGTGAAAATTCAAAGATTGCACCTCCTGTCAATGAAAAGCCCGCCGGCGGCATATGAGCTGCGGCGGCTGTTGATTCGGACCCCGGTGGGGCATGGTTTCTTTCTGGGTCAGTCGAAACAATCGTGCTGCATAGCCTTTTCACAGGCCAGAGCCAGGCCATCCAGCAGTTGCGGAACAGCCTCCATATACTGGGCCGTAATGCCCAAAGCATCAAGAGTTTCCTGCACATCGCCGGTATAACTGTACTCATGGTTCTCCAACTCCTGGAGGAACATATCACAGATAAAACCTTGCCCGGTTTTGTCGCCGACAATGGCATCTTCCAGCTCTTTTCGGTGTCGGGTGAACATTTCATTCAGTTTTGCGACATCGCTTTTACGGCAGTAGCCGCCTCCAAAAATGCTGCATACCTGGCGGGTGTCCGAGGGGGACAAGCCCAGCTTGCGCATTCCTTCAGCAAACTGCTGTTTATTAAAAGCAAAGAACATGGGAAATGCGTTTACTTCCGCCTGCTGGCGGTTGCGCATCTCCTGGTATTGGTTGGTACTCATGCGGCACTCCTTTCTTCCGGTACGCCTGTTGCCAGAGAAATTACCCGCCATTCCTCCGGCCGGCGCTGGTTTTGGCAGACCTTTTCTAAAATTTCATGTTTTCCGCAGATAGCGTACTGCACCCAGCATCGACATGGGCGGCCGCCGGTTGCCTGCGCTGAAAAGTGTTCCAGTGCGTACATCATAGGCGCCGCCTCAGTCCAGAAGCGCCAGCTGACGAAGATCATGCAGCAGGCTGCGGTTGTTCTGTTCATACTGGGGCAGGAACGGCTGATCCAGGTCGAAGTTGTAATAGTGATAGAACAAGATCTTGAACACAGATGCCCGGCGCAGTTCCTCTGGTATGCGGCGCATCAGCTTGCCGATTTCCGGGATGGCCCGGTACTGCTGCTTCAGGAATTCCTTATCTTCCCGGGGAAAGTTGCGGTACAGCCAGTCCTTGACAAGCACCTTCCCGCCGCTGAAGTGATACTGCTGGTTATCATCAAAACAGAGGCAGTATTCAAAATCCCGGCCGCGCTCACCGGGCCCCGCCGAAAATGGGTAAAGGCGGCAGGTTCGAGGGCGGGCGGCATAGATACTGCACTGGTTGCCCTGCAGAAAAACACAGGATGCTTCTGCTCCAACCGTTTTGAGTGTGTAAATGGGATACCCTTCATCGGTGAGCGGTGTGGGCTCGCAGTATTGGAGAAGCACATCATCCGTACTGCGGACACCGCAATGCTGCTCTCGAAGGTGTTTTGCCATCCGGTAGGCGTCCAGGCTTTCCACCATGACACAGCTCTCGATGCGGCGGCAGCAATGGCCGCATTGGCTGCACTGGTATGTGACAAACTCCTTGGCGCTTACGGAAACAGCAAGGGTTTTGGATTGTTCCATACATTCCTCCATAAAAAAGGCCGCGGCAGACAAGTGCGCCTGCCACGGCCGGGACCTATGGGGCATTACCCCTTATTGTTTTGACTTCTCTACGCGCACGCGGCCAGAACCGTCGGGAGCGGGCTGGCGGCCGCCAGCGGGAAAGGGTCCATCGAAAGGAAGTAGTTGGAGTTGAGCGTTTCGAAATGCACCAGATCCCCGGACTGCTCATGGATCGCCACAACGGGCGAGGTCCGGTAGTCGGAGCCGTTGGCACGCAGGAAGGCGCAGTGGCCGAGAACCAGCGGGCACAAAAGCATTCCGTGCATTACAATGGACTTTTTCGATTTCGTCATAATAGTCAGCCTCCATTCATTTTTGACATTGGCCTGCCAGGGGCGGCAGGCATTTACTCATAGCACAACTCCAGAAACACTGCGCGGACCTCTTCCAGAAGCTCCTTGATGCGTTTCATGGGGAGCTTTTCACGGCTGGCGATCTCGCGGATGCCGTAGCCGCAGCCCTTCATGCGGACGATGTTCATTTGCTGTCTGGAGACACGGCCAGCCAGGTCATGAAGCAGCTGCTTCATCTCAAATTCCTGCATCAGATCATCCTGCGCCGGCAGCAGTTCCTCCAGGGGCACTCCGTCCGGGTACAGGCCAATGTGAATGCTGAGGATTTCAGCGTTGCGCTTGCGGCGTTCTTGACTACGGAAATAGTCATAGAGACGAAACCTCATTTGCCTTATGGCGATTGTGCTGAAAGAATACTCTTGGGCAGATGTGCTATCGCAGTAATCCCGTACTGCCTTCAGGTAAGGGAAAATGACGACATCATAAAACTCGTCTTCCGGCAGGTGGTTGTCGTTCAAAAATTTGTAGACCAAGCCGTGATGTTCAGCGGCAAACTCCTGTTGCTCCTTTGTTAACGGTACTTCACATAACATATATATTTCCTCCAGTCTAAAGCAAAAAAGGGATACCCCCGGCGTGAGCCGAAGGTATCCCTTGATGACATGTCATGCGGCTGAGGCCGCAACAAAACTCATTACGCAGGCAGCTTCTCGTAGTTGCCGTCAATTTCCCCGAGCACATAGCTCCCACCGGGGCTGTCGGGCGCCATAGCGGACTCCGGAATCACATAGTCGCAGTCGTTGGTACGCTGTTCCTCGTTGATCAGGGCTCGCTGGATGTTGATGGCCTTGATCTGCTCCTTAAAGCCGTTGGCGTAGGCGCGGATCTGAGCCAGCTCCTCACCCTGGAAGTCACGCACAAGGCGGAAGGTGGCAACGCTGTAGTCGTTGCTGCCATTGTTCTCCTTTTTGAGCCCAATCTGGACCAGGCTGCCATAGGTAGCGCGCCGGCGGTAGACAAAGGCACGGTTCAGGAACTCTTTGAACGGCTTGATGCTGGTAGGCGGAAGAGAGAGCAGCAGGGGCATATACTCGCCGCTGCGCAGCAGGTAGATGTCCCGCATATTCTTGCATGCCTTGCCGCGGCCGCCGTCTCTGGCCGAACCGTATTCGTTCATCGGGCAGGTGGCGCAGGCGCCGCCAGGCTCACCGATGCCGGTTTTGCCGTCTACAGAAGAGCAGAGAGGCTTGGTGTCCTCGTCATACTCACTGCCTTCCGGCCACAGGGTATAGGCAGAATGGTTGTAGAGAATGACGCCTTCCAGGTTCCGGGTATAATCCGGATTGTCCGGGTCTTCCGTAGGGATCTCAAACTGCAGGGCGCCGCCGGCGGGAATTTTCACCCGCTGGAAACTCATCATCTGCAGGCCGTCCGCATCCTCTGCGATCTCATCGCTGCTGAAATCACCCTCCACCATCGCAGGGAGCAGGAAAGTGTTCCGCTCAGGAGTGTTCATCATAGCAGTGTTCTGTTCATACATAGTTCGTTCCTCCTTAAAATTGGATGGCTGGCAGCCACTCAGGCGGCCATCTGGTTGATACGGCTCCACTGCCCTGCCGGCATGGAGAGAATGTTGTAGCCGATGCCCTCCAGCGCAGTCGCCCGGTCATAGTCCGGGACATCCTGGCTGTGGCGGGTCACCGCGTTGGATAAACCATAGAGCGTCAGGTCATTGCCCTCGATCAGCCGCTGCAGCACACCGGAGCTTTCCTCATCGGTGATGTGGAAGTCTCTGCTGACCAGCTTGACAATGCCGGGGACATCGGTAGTGTTCATGCGGGCGTCCTTGGCCTCCCGCATCATGTTGACTACACGGGTAAAGCGCACCTCGTCTACCACAGCCCGCACCGTGTCCTGAATCTTCATGGCAAAGGCTTTGTCATCAGCCTCCAGCGTCTTTTCCGAATACAGCTGATAGTTCTCCGAAGCCTCGTTGACACGGCCCACATGGTTGCGGCGCGTCTGAGCATCGTTTACGACCATTCCGTTACTGCACACCAGCCGATAGACCAGCGGCTGGATGTTCACCGAACCGAGTCCCACCTCGCTGTTGCTGATGATGATGCCGGACTGAACGATGTCGCCCGGCACGACCTCAGCTTCCAGGCGGGTGTTGACTGCCTTGATATACATGCGGCTTTCCGTAAGCTGACAGCTCTCAAAGTGCATACCCTCCATATCTTGAAGGACGGGAAGGACGATGCCCGCAATATCAAGGTTGTCAATGCGCCGGTAGCGGTTGCTTAAAAATGCCCGTGCCGTACCCTTAATAGTGCGGATCATACGGACAGAGGGCTCCCGTTGGAACCAGGCGTTCACATTCTGCGCCAGCAGTTGGGGATACTCCTCCAGCATCTTGTCATAGTAGGCCGCCGGGATCTTCAGGTGTGTTCCGATCTGCCGGTGGGCGATGGAATTGACCTCCAGCGGCTCAAGCGCCGGGACACCGGACTGGTCATAGGCGTTGAGATACAGCTTCGAGTCAAAAGGCTCCAGACGAAGGCTGCGGGTGTCCAGCACATAGTCGGCTTTCAAATCGGCCTGGCGCTGGATTTCCTTTGCCATGTCTACAAGACTGATCCCTGATTTCATAGTTGTTTCACTCCCCTCTCTGAGCGGTGGCGGTCACCAGGAGACCTGGATGCCCTGCGCCGTAGTTTCAGCCGAAAGGCCCTTGCTTTCAAACACTTCCACCAAGCGGGGCCAGTAGACCTTCGCGGGAAAGTTCGCAAGATGTTCCTGCGGCACCAGTTCATCATCCTGCTGGATACAGATGTCGCCGTTTTCCCGCAATGTGAGCTTGCTGTGTCCACGGGAATTCAGGTCGGCGATCAGTGTTTCCATGACTTCGCGCCCACAGTTTTCGTACCAGATGCGCGGGTCAATGGGCTGCTTGTTGGGCGGGATATTGGCCTCATCGCCCTGTTCTGTGCCAGCCTTGGACAGAGGCACGATTTTAAGCAGGTCACACTTGATAGTCGCGTCCTGGCCGAATGTGATGTCTGCATGGTCGAATCCATCTACATTATGAAGCCGGATACGCCCAGTTCCGTTGGTGCGGATCAGCTCTGCCGGCCGTTTTTCACACCACTCAAAGCAGGCGTCAGCATACGACGAGCGCAGATAGGCCAGAATCCGATGGTTGGCATAACGGAGCAGCAGGTCGTCTGAAACAGGTTCCTCCAGTTCCGGGACCTGGAATGTGCTCTGGGAAATGCCTTCAGCGTGTAGCTGGCGTTCTCTCTGCTGGCGCTGCCGGCGGCGTTTGGCCTGTTGCATATACGGGAGCAGGAGGATCAGAACGACCCAAAGCCCCCAAAGGGTGAATACTCCAATCAGCAGCCACGCCTGCCACGGCCCGCGCACCAGAGCCATGATGGCAATGACAGCACCGATCAAAATGGTGATGCTGCCGCTCAAAAGTCCTTTGTCATTACTCATTTCTTTACCGTCCTTCCTTTAGAATTTTGCCTGAAAACAAAAAAAGAGGGACCACACCAAGCTTCAGATCATTCTGAAAACTTGATACGGTCCCTCTGGAATGCCGGCTTTTATTCCGGCAGGGGTTCGCGGTCGCCATCCATCACCTCGGAAGGTGACGGAACAGGCGCCGCTTCGTCAGGGTCATGCTGCTCACTTGTGGATTTTGCTTTGGAGGACTGCCCGGGGAGGAATCCAAAGTCCGTCAGCCATATTTTCAGCTTCTTGACCGTGGTTCCGTCCTTTTGGCGAACATCCACCAGTTTTTGCGATCCGGTGAGCCAGATCATGCTTCCCTTTTTGACCTTGAGCCGCATGAGCCGGGTAACGTCGTCACCGCGGGCCCATACCTGGTAGTAGTCCGGCGGGTTATTGCCGGAACGCTCCATCAGGTCGAAACAGACATATTGCTGTTTTGACTGGCCCTCTTTCGGAACAAGCTCGTGCATGACTCGGCCAAATACAACGATTTGTGCCATAACACTTCCTTTCTTCGCCTCTGGCGTTAATATCTATATATAAAAAGTGCCAGCAGATACCAGCCCTGAAAGGGCGCGGCAATACCACTGACACTTGATACAGCATACAACCTTGACTGCGTGTGCAATGCAGATGTTTAATCTGCGGTACAGAAGCTAAGTCTGTATCCCACAAGGGGAAACGCACAAAAATCAATTACAAGATAAGTGTAGCACTATATCTTGTGTTTGTCAAGCGGTATTATACTATATATAGATATTTAAGCGAGGCAAATCACAATATATGGTTCATGTCGCGGTAGTAATCATCCAGCAGATAGAATTTGAGTGCTCGGGCTGCCGGCGTCCCGTAGCCGAATATCAGACGATAGAGATTGCCTGTCCCATCCACGCCGAAGGGACCGAGCCAGTGGGAGATGGTGTTGCCATCGAGATACCAGAGCTGAATATCCCGGTAATCATCTTCACTGACAAGCCCGGAAGAAGCCAGACGATAAGCGTCTTCCTCGTCGATCATAGGGTGGGAGAGAAAATGGCGGTAGAGCTCGTCCGACAGCCCAAGGGCCTGCTGGTATGTCAGGGGATTGGGGTGGTCCAGCCACCAGCGGGTAATATCTTCAAAGGTACGCAGACGCGGTTTGGGATTGAGGGCCCGGAAACGCCGGATGAAATCTTTGATTTCTTCCGGGGCGGCCGGCGGCGGGAGCGGAATCTCACGCACTTCGTCATCCAAAAAGCCGAAAGCAAGCTGCTCGCCGGTTTCATCCTCCAGCAAGAGCGAGGTGCGGGACAGCGGTGAGACTATGAAATGCTCCATCGCAAAGGTCTCGTCCAGAAAACGCTGGATCTTGTATTGCTCAATGGTGTGGGGCTTATACATTGGGGTGAACCTCCTTTTAAGTATTCCGCCTATTAAATAGGGCATTTCTGATTTTTTTCTGCAAAATCAAAAAGTTATTTCAAGGGATAAATATGTTTAGCGCCCGTCCGCTTCTCTTGCTTATTGACATAATTACAGTGCAGTTGTATTATACTGTTTGGACCCTTGCCATAGTTGAATTGGCTCAACTAAAATAACAGCAGAATGGTATTCTGAGACTGGAGGAAAAAATGAGTAGGCGCCTTTTAGCAGCACTTTGCTGTGGAATTATTATTTTAAGTAGTGGATGTAGTTCACAGGTTCATCAAGAATCCACACAGGAAAATACAGAGATTTCGCTGGAGACACAAACTATCGACAATGAAGAATACTACATATTGACTGCTGAAGATGAATTAGAAGCGATAGGCTCTGTTTATCCGTTATCTGGTAATTACATTTTGGGAAACGATATTACTTTAACGGACGAATGGACCCCAATAGGCAATTCAGAAAATCCATTTACGGGAATATTTGATGGCAACGGTTATATCATCAACAATTTGACGGTATCAAAGAAGACCGATGAAATGGGATTCTTCGGAGCAACGAACGGTGCTATTATCAAAAATGTCGTATTGGAGAATGCAAATATTGATCTTCTCGCATTTTTCCCTATCGTTCATAATGCAGAGGATACAGAAATCATAGACTGCTCAGTAAATAATGGTGAACAAGATCAAACCATATCCCAACAAGACCCTTCTGCTGTCTTGAGTTTTGATGAAGAAGAGGAAATGATTGAAAGCCTAATCAATGCAAATTACCAAAATATGACTCTCTCCGACTTCAGAACATTAGCATTGGATGTGTTTACTGATACAAATATGCTTTTATCAGTATTAAACGACCTGGAGAATTATTTTGATGAAGATAGTACAGAAGCTGAAATAGTTACATATTCATTGCCCTTAACCTATTCAGAATTGATGGCACAAAATAATTCAGGCACATTTAACGACCACCTTGAACGGGAACGGACATCTGGCCGCACAGTTTTAGATACGATAGAGTTCAGTTGTAACATTGAATATAGTGTTACATATGAATTATCTGATGGCAATTTAACAGTCGCTGAAAGAGATAACGCACTAAAGAGCGTTCATCGTCAAATGCAGGAGTACATTGATAGCGTAAGCGAGGATTTTCTCCCTTCATCGGAATCGGGAAGTGAAATTGATATGCAGCTTCAATCTATCGTTGACGAATGTGCGATTGAAGGTATGAGTATGGAGGCCAACATAACGAATATATCCATTCTTAATGAAAATGGAGAATATGAAACGGTCTTCCACAATAGCTAAAATCCTCATAAGCAAAATATTTTCAAAATGATTCGAGGCCACGGCTACCGGATGAGAATAACAAAATAGAGGGATACGGCACTGAAGCTATAGCTTTGATGCCGTATCCCTTTTTCTTACTCATGGGGTGTTTGCTCCCTGCTTTCCGGCTCTTTATCACAGGATGCTGCGTCCTCCAGTACCTCGTATCCAAGGAAACTATTGGTGGAGAGGGCAGCGTCCAGATAGTCGTTTCCGACGGCAGGCCGGCTCCTTTTTTGAAAATAAAAGCGGTAGCGGGCGCCGATCTGGAACTTGGCGGTTTTGCTCAACAGCAAGGTGCGCTCCGCCCCCTGTTCATCAATCAGCTGGATCTTGCGGTAACGACGCAGCATAGGGGTGCTGACACCGGCGCAGATCCCTTCCACCACTTCGTACCGGCCCCGGGCAGTGGTGCTCCACAGGCTTATACCAAGCACCAGAGAAGCGGCAAAAATGAATCCACCCAGCACCAAAAGGATGCGATCCGCGGTGACAGTGAAGATCACAAGGCTGACTGCGATGCTGGCGACTCCGGCCAGGAATGTCAGCAGGATCTTGCGGCGCAGGACAAAGGGAAATTGACTCCATTGGTTTTTCATGTGCTGATCCTTTCAAAAATGATTTGCTGGCGCAGATACAGGTTGGCAACGGCCAGCGTTACAGCCTGGCTGCTCCGGCTGTTCTTCATCAGGCTGGCGATATTCTGGCAGGTGGTCTCGCTGTCGCCATACACCTTCTCCATCAGGACCCGCTCACTGGGGAGGGAGAAGACATCCTGCTCCACACATTTGATGATTTCAGCAGTGGAAAGCAGGGCCTGCCGGGAAAGCCGCATGACGCGGGATTCATAGTCGGTCCGGCGGTCTTTGCGAAACAGCTTCAGCGCCTGCCCGACTGAAACCCGACGGCTGAATACCAGCTTCATAAACGATACGCCGCGCACCAGGGCAGAGCCGCTGGTGGGGATGATGCCCAGGGAACTCAATAGATCATACAGCGCATCGTATTCGGTCTCCCCGCAGCCGGAAACCAGCAGGCCGCGGGTAAGCAGGCGGTTCACGCAGTCATCCCAGGGCCGGCTGACAGCACCGCCCATAGATGAGGCCAGCTTATCGCACTGAAAAGAAATATCCTCCCACTTGGAGATCCGCCAATTCAGGGCAGTCCAAACAACCAGCTCCTGCATATCCACCATGTAGGGCTGACCGCCAAGGCGGATGACCGGACAGGACCGGCCGCAGCCATTTGTTTCCCGCTCCAGACGGCCGATTGCAGTATATAAGGTTTTCTGTTCCATCGATCAATGCCTCCTTTTATATATCCTTTACTGCGGGAAGGCCGTGGTTTTCAACAAATTCAAAGCAGGCTTGCCAGAAAGCGGGGGTCGCTGCGCAGTTTGGCGACCGAGCGCGAGATCCATGCACCCACATGGGAGGGCGGAACCTGGTAGAGTTCCGCAATATCCGTGACCCGCATCCCTTGGAGCTTGAGCGCCAAGGCTTCAATTCCAAGCCGGGCCACACCGTCATAGTCCTGCTTGCTGGCCTCCAGAAGCGACAGCGTTTCCATCAGGGACACCTGAGCGTCAAATACGTCGGACTGCGCCTCCAGAACCTCGCCATCAGCGGCCAGTTCCCCGTGCTCTCCAATAATGAGCCGGCTGAACATCTTGCCCCTGTTGCAGATTGTCCGGCAATAGGACAGAAGCCCGTTTTTTACGACCGTTTTGGCGTAGGTGGCAAACTGCGCCCGCCCATCATCCTTAAAGGTGGCCGCGGCTTTGCAGAGCCAGACGCACCCCTCCTGGAACAGATCGCTGTACTCCAGGCCGCAGATAGTCGGATTCACATGGATATAATCGCAGATCACCCAATGCACCACCGGCAGGTTTTGAGCAACGAGTTCCTGCTGCTGTTTCGTCAGACTGGTCATTTGCTCACCTCCCGTCAGGCTGCCGCCTGTCCGGCGGCGGGAGGAGCTGAGGCTTGCCTGCAGAGGCGGACGACCTCATCGCACATCCATTCGGAGAACTGGCCAATATGGGTCTGCCGTTCATCCAGCCCAAGCTTTGCCTGCAGCCAGATGTAGACCTCCCATTTTTCCATGTGCCGGCTTTGCCGCAGCTGCTCCAATGCCCGGTGCGCCAAGATACGCTTGTGCCGGAGATCTCCATTTGCCAAAGTCCCCATGGGCCGGTGCGTCCTGTCATGGGCGCTCACATAGGCGTCGCAGGCGGGCCAGCGGTCGCAGAGATAGAGAAATTTTCCCTGGGAGCGGCGGTTTAAACCATAAACCACGCTGGCCGGGCGGAGAGAGGCATTGGCATGGCAATAAGGACATTTGATCTGTTTTTGCTTCATCATAAAATCATCACCTCCAAAAGACGCGCCAAAGGCGGCGCGATGGCGTCTTTCTGTGTAAAAATCAGCTATTCTGGCTGCAGCTGGGGTCCAGACAAAGCTGCCTGAGCGTACATGCGGAAGGGTCCGGCGCATGCCATTCGACGTATTTGGAAAAAGCGGCGTCAAAAGAGCGGCGTGACAGGATGGCGCTGCACTCGGCGGGTTCTACTTCTTCGCCGGTCAGCTCACGGATGGTTTCCGTAGCCAGAAGCATGACCTGCCCGCGCTCATCCACTGTCAGCAGAAATCCGGAGCAGGGCTTCTCCCGGCCATACATGCAGGCATCGCAGCCACAGCTGACAAAGATGGCATTGCGCCAGTTCCCACGGACGGCCCGCAGAAAGGAATAAAATTTGCAGGATGTTTTCATCCTCTACCTCCGTTATTCGTTTTTTGAGAAAATAAAAAAGCGGGGACCAGCTGTGGATGTCCACAGACTGATCCCCGCTGACGGGCATTTAAGCGAACAGGCCCTCAATCTCCTGCGTGATCCGGGGGATGACCGTATCGTTGAAGATGAGGGTCAGGGCCGCCAGCAGCAGGGCGCCCAGCACAACGGCGATGATGATTTTGACCGCATCAGAGATGTAGAAATCGCCGCGCTGGTTGGAGAGCGCCATACGGGCCCGAAGCGCGAGGCTGTTCGCTTTGCTGAGGATGCAGCTGGTAAACTTCTTCATGGAAATACCTCCTGTAAATGTGATATTGGATTTTGGTATGGTTATGGCCGGTCAGGACCGGCGGATAGGCTTGAGCAGGCTGTTTTTGTTGGAGCGGGGCCTGTCCGGATACGCTTTCGGCTTCTGGCGCAAAAGCCACCGGAACCGGCGCCGCCGCCCATCTTCGCCGTCAGGCGGAATATACTTTTTCTTCGACATGGATTTCTCCTGTTCAGACGGTAGGTTCAGGGCCGGCCTGGGAGCAGGCCGGCCCTTGGGAAATGGATGGAAGGCAGCCGGCATAGCGGCTGCTATGGGAACCCACTGCGGTACAAAACATCACCTCCATCGTAGATTCGCCCCGGGTGGGAGCGGGTATATGAAAAGCCCACACCAGAGGCGTGGGCGGATACCTGTCAGCCGAAGAAAGCGCCCAGGGAACTCATGACCTCGGTGCAGAGGACCACCAGATAGATGATCATAATGCAAATGAGCATCATCATGGAGTAACGCTGGATCTTCTTGGGGCGCTTGGCCGCTTCCTTTTTCAGATTGTTCTGCTCGATCTGCCTCATGTCAAAACAGATCATCTTGAAGTACATCCGCTGGTCATCGCCGCGAAGCACGCCGATCAGGCCGCGGATCACATCGGACAGCATGGGGCTGCCAATGCGGGTTTCAAAACGGATCAGGGCATTCTCATAGTTGCCGGTTTTCATATCGGCAATGGTCTGGTCCAGTTCCGCGCCGAAGTCCTTGCCCGCTACCCGGCGGTAAGAGGTCAGGATCTTCAGCACATCCCGGTCGTTCTCCAGGTTCTGTCCAATGGTCAATGCGAACCGGGGAATCTCGCTTTCAATGAGCTTACGGCGTTTCTTGACAAAATCGAAGACGCTGTAATAGGTTGAGAACCACAGCGCAACCGCAAGCCCGATCAGCACGGGAACCATCAGCGGCACCAGAAACACCATCAGGATAGAGCAGAGACCGACAGCGCCTGCTGTGACCCAAGCCCGGGCCGTGTAGATCTCCGGCGTCAGCTCCAGGCCGGCAATATCCAGCGCCCGCTGCAGCTTGTTCCGCTTGAGCTTATCCAGCTTCAGATACGGGGCGATCAGTCCGGCGATTTTAGTGATGTAGACATCCAGCAGTTTCTCGGCCTTTACGCCCTGCTGCTTACGGGCCAGCATCATCATGCGGGAGGTCTTCTTTGTGGGAATATCCACAAAGGCGCAGGTCAGGTTGTAGGTGGCAAAACCAAAAAAGATGATCGCCACAAGTGCCAAAAGGGTCATGCGCCGTCACCTCCGTATTCAATGGGCTTGCTCAGCTTCATGATCTGCGTCAGGGCGAAGAGAATGATGGCCGCGCAGATCGCCAGGGCAATTTTACCGGGTGTGGTGAAGATGAGCGTATGGAACCAGTCTTCATTGAGGAAGTAAAGCAGCGGCACATTGGCGATCACCAGGAACATCATCGTGATGGCCTCACGGCGCGGCCCCTGCATCATGGCTTCCAGTTCAGACTGTACCACACGCACATCGCTGAACTTCTGGGCGATGGTGGGCAGCGTGTTTTTCATGGAGCGGTCAGACTGGCACTGAATGAGGATGTTGCACCACTCATGAAATACCCGGTTGGGGACCTTCATCTTCAGCGAGTTGATGGCGCTGGTCAGGTTGGCATTGATCAGTTCCGCCTCGTACACAAACGCCTCGAAGTTGGCCTTCACCGGCTCATTGATGTAGGGCAGGTTTTCCTTGACCGCCCGGATCAGGTCCTCCGTGCGAAGGTAGGAGGTGGTGATGATAGAGATAGCGGTCTCCAGTTCCTCATTCAGATGCTTCTTGTAGCTGGCGGCTGTGCTTCGCAGATACCAGATGGGGGCCAGTGAAAAGCCAATGCCCAGGATCGGCACCATATACACATTGTTGATGAGCAGCGCCAGCACAGCGCCCACCGCAAACAGGATCAGCGACAGCCGTTTAACCGCTTCATAGCGGTCGGCGCGGCCGGTGCCTTTTAAAATCTGCTTCAGCTCATAGTCCTGGTTGAAGAAGCCCTTGGCGGGTGTGCCCATCAGGACATTGAGTTCGTCGGAGAGAGTGGCCGCTTTGCGGCGGGAGCGGAACAGGGCGTCGATGAAATCACCTGGCCGCACGCCAAACAGAGCCAGGAGGCCCGCGCTGATCAGCGCAAAGCAAATTATGTAGATCCACTGCAACCTTTAATCCACCTCCTTCGGGGCGTCCATGAACTCCGCCAGCTCTTTATTGGAGATGCCGTTGTCAAGGAGCCGTTTTTTCAAAGTATCAGAGATCAGACCCACCTTCCTGTGATGGCCCACCACATGGATCTCACCCTTTTCATCGGTCACATTGTCCTCTACCTCAAACTTGTAGAGCGTGTGGGAAATGAGCTGCCCGTCCCGGTAGTCCTCACCCTCCAAAATCTCCATGATCTTACGGGAACGGTCCTCCAGCTGCTTGGTAAACACCACGATGGGATAGGCCTCCACCATGATCTCCATGAGTACGGCGTCATCCATGCTGTATTTGCGCTTGGCAAGGGTCATCATCCTGCGGTAAGTGCTGTTGCAGGAGTTGGAGTGGATGGTGGTACAGACGGTATGGCCGGTGCGGGAGCTTTCGGCCGCCGACAGGCTTTCCGCGGCGGACCGCATCTCGCCGACGCCGATGACATTGGGGTGTTTACGCAGCACCCGCTCCAAAAGGAAGTCCTGATTGATGTTCAGCGCCGGATTTTCGCTGGGCCGGGTCAGCAGGTGGATGACGGAGTTCAAGATATTCCCGTTTTCGTCCCGCTTGACCAGATCAAACTCGCGGCTACCTTCCTCAATGGTGATAAGGCGCTGGTTGTTGGGTACATTGGAGAGCAGCCAGGCCATGATGGTGGTCTTGCCGGAGCCGGTGGAGCCCGCGATACACACGCTGACGCCATACCGGATGCAGGCCATCAGGAAGTGGAGCATCTCGGCGGTGGCGCTGCCGGAATCCAGCAGCTTCTGTTCGGAGACTGTCTGCTGGTTGACGATACGGATGGAGGCGTTGATGCCCACATCCGGGTCTACAATGGGCGTCTTATCCACAGAGATACGGATGTTTTTGTCCAGAAAGCCCACCACACTGGGCATGGTGTCGTCAATGACCATGCCGCAGGCATTGAGCATACGGCGCACCACATCAATGGCGTGCTGCGGGGAGGAAAACTTATCCGGGATCTTGATGCTGCGCCCGCCGGCCTCGATCACTTCGATGTCGTTGTAGGCGTTGATGTTGACTTCCTCAATGCCGGGCTTGTAGATCCACTTCTTGAGGAAGGAGTACCCGGCCATATCCTCATAGAGCTTTTCACACAGTTCTTCGGTAGTCAGCCCTTTGATGGCGTATTTCCGCTTGACAATGTACTGTACCATCAGCTCTTTGAGCAGTGTGGTGGCCCGCTCGGCGTTGCCCTCGCCGGCCTCGGCAATGGTGGAGGCGTGATTTTCAGCAAAATACCGCTGCACATCCTCCAGCACCTGGTCATAGGTCAGGTCCTGGTTGGCCACCGGCGCGAAGAATATGTCGTTGAGATTATTCATCGGCGTCATCCTCCTCGAACTCGTCCTCGTCGTCCGCGTCCTCTGCCGCCTGCTCGGCCAGCTCCATCTGCTCCAAAGCGTCCAGCACCTTGTTGAGCGAGGCGGTGTACTTGGGATTGCAGTATTTGATGGCCTGGAACATCCCTCCTTCGGTGGCGCAGCGGTCAATTTCCTTGCCGTAGGGCAGCAACCCATCCCAACCGCCGATGATATAGCCCATCTCATCCAGAGCGTGGAAGGGGCGGGCCATGCCGGCAAAAGTTATGTGCCGGTCATAATGAAACCGGCCATCTACCAGCAGGGGCTGATGGGCTTTCAGATAGTTGACGCCCTTTAAGTCGGGGGTAAGCAGGCGGATGACCAGATCACCGGACTCGATTGCTGCCGGAGTGAACACATTGGTCATGCTGGAACTGCAGTCCAGAATGACGAAATCCACCAGCCTGGCGGCGGCGTTGACCAGCTGGAGTACCATGGCGTATTTGATTTCCGGATAACTCAGCGGATTCTCACCGGCGGAATAACCCATCAGGCCGATGAAGGGATAGCTTTTGAGCACCGTGACATGGCTTGCCACCAGAGAGGTGTCGATCTCTACGCTGCTCAGGACCTGCCCCACCGAGGCATTGGTCTGAATGATCTGCTCCGGCAGCCAGACCGGGAGCATGGGGACGCTGATTTCCGCATTGATGATGATGGCTTTCCGCTTGTCGCGGGTCAGGGCTTTTGCCAGGATGCAGGAAAACATGCTTTTCCCGCTCCCCGGACTGCCCCAGACGGTAATGACTTTTCCCATAGGAAACTCCTTTCCCAAGGGTGGAATGCCCTTGACTTTTTGCAAAACAAATGTATAATATAAGATAGATTATCATAAAATGAATTATGATAAAGGAGGCGTTAACATGAAGTTTATCGGCAGACAACGAGAACTGGAGTCTCTTGAAAGGGAATACCAAAAAGACAGCAGCTTTGTTGTGATTTACGGCAGGCGGCGTGTAGGAAAAACAACGCTGATTAAAGAATTTATCAAGGGTAAGCTGGCATTCTACTTTCTCGCAACGGAGGAAGTGGAATCACAAAGCATAAAACGGCTGTCTGGTGTTGTGTCCCGGGTAACACAGAATCCGTTGCTGCAGCGTGCAGCCTTTTCCGACTGGCTGGATTTGTTCCATATCATTGCGGAATTCCGGCCGGAGGAAAAGAAAGTCCTGATTATTGATGAATTTCCTTATCTGGTTAAGTCCAATCCGGCGTTCCCGTCTATTCTGCAAAACGCTTGGGACGAGGTTCTCAAGGACAGCAATGTGATGCTGATTCTTTGCGGCTCCTTGATTGGAATGATGCAAAAACACGCGCTGTCTTATGACAGCCCCCTGTATGGCCGCCGGACTGCACAGATCCGGTTGGCGCCTTTGCCGTTCCCGGATGTGTATGCCGCTCAGCATCTTTCTTTTGAGCGTGCGGTGGAGCAATATGCGATTACCGGCGGCGTACCCAAATATCTGGAGTTTTTCAACGATCAGGAAGGACTGCTGGAACAGGTGGAGTCTGCGGTTCTCTCGAAGAACGGTTTTCTGTATGAAGAACCAAACTTTCTGCTGAAAGATGAAGTGGTATCCGCTGTCAACTATTTTTCCATTATCCGCGTGATGGCGGATGGAAACCACAAGCTGGGGAAAATTGCGGGAGCTCTGGGGACAGAAACTTCCGCGCTTACGCCATATCTTTCCACGCTCAGCGACCTTGGCTTTGTCGTGAAGGAAACGCCGGTTACGGAGAAAAATCCGGAGAAGTCCCGTAAAGGCCTTTATTTCATCTCTGATAACTTTGTGCGTTTCTGGTTCCGGTATGTCTATCCATATAAAGGGGAACTGGAACTGGACAATACGCAGATTGTTCTGGATGAAATCCGAAAAGACTTCGTACAGAAGTTTGTGGCCTTCGCCTATGAAGATATCTGCAGATCCATTTTTGCAGACCTTTGCAGGGAAGGTGTCATTGACTTTGTTCCCTCGCGGATCGGAGCTTACTGGCTGAATGATTTGGACAGCGATACGGAAATTGATGTGATGGCGGTGGACCATCAAAACAAGCGATTCTTTGCAGGCGAGTGCAAATACCACAATAAACCGGTGGATGCGCCTGTATTTTTTGCTCTCCGCGATAAGGTGCAGGCTTCTGGTGAAATCCAAAAGGTATGGAAAGGCTATCAGCCTATTTTTGGGATATTTTCTAAAAGCGGTTTTACCCAGCGTCTTGTTGACTTGGGCAAAGAAAATCCACAGCTTTTCCTGATTAACGAGGATCATCTTTCTAACCAGCAGTGAGGAAACGGGCGGTGAATCTATTCACCGCCCATTTTTATTCGCCGTCTTCCGGGATGCTGTCCGCAGGAGTTGTTTCCGTACCGCCTTCCGCCCCATCGGAGCCGGTCTCGCCTGTGGACTCGCCATCTGCGGCGCCTTCAGCGGCTTCTCCACCATCCTGGCTTTCAGCATTTTCCTCAACCAGTGTTTCGGGGAAGTAGATCTCCTGAAGCGTCTTGTCCTGCTCGGCCAGCAGTTCCTCGGCCAGCTGGTCGTTGTTGCGGGAGATCAGCGCCACATGGGCCACGCCGTCATTTTCCATCTCAGTAATGATACGGGCCTGCTCCGGGCTTGCCAGCACAGTGATGGTGGCAGACTGCTGCGGCTCTTCGTCCTCGGTAGTCTCCTTGGTGTTATCCACATTGATGCCGTCAGAGTCCGTAACAGAAAGCACCTTGACAAAGCGTAGCTCCGGGACTTCCTCGGCGGTCTCCAGGAAATGATAAATACGGATGATATCGCCCGGCTGCAGCTTATCCGACAGGCCGGAGGCCAGCGTTTTCACAGTCAGCGAGATGGCGACCTTGCCGGAGGGGATGTCGTTGAGCGCCACATCCGAGGAAACAGGGACGGTACTGACCTTGCTGGTAAGGATATAGTCGCCCTCTGCCAAATCAGCGGTAACATACAGTCCCTCCACATCATCCATGCTGTGGGCCACATTGGAAGGGAGGTTGTACCCGCCCACTTCTACGACTTCGGCGTTGTCGCTGGTGATTGTTTCGCCTTTCAGCACCGGCTGGGTGATGCGGACGATCTCCGTCTTGCCGTTGGTCTGCCGGGCAATGGTGGGCAGTGCCACAAATGCGATGACTGCCGCCAGAACCAGGGACAGAATGCCGAAGATAAATCGGTTGTTGAGTTTCATAAGCATCTCTCCTGTCATAAAAATAGTTCAGCCAGCGTCGCCACAGAGCAGCCGCAGGCCAGAAAAGGTAAAAACGGGATCGCGGTGGGCTTTTTGTCCTGCAAGAGCCGCCGGTACAGCAGCACCACCGGCATGGCGAAGCCGGCGGCTACCAAAAATACCAGGGCCATGCCGGAGGGACCATAGACCAGACCCAGTACCCCGCAGAATTTGATATCCCCGCCGCCCATGCCGCTGCCGCCGGTCGCCATAGCAGCGGCCAGCGGGATGCAGAAGCCAAGCAACGCGCCCATCAGCGCCTCGGTCACAACAGGCCAGATAAAAATGGGCATCCGGTCATACTCCAGAATGAAGTAGACCTGGATCAGCGGGGCCAGCGCGGCCAGGGGGATAAAAAAGACGAGCGCCCGGTCGGGCACCCGCCTGTATAGGATGTCGTAGACGGCAAAGCCCGTCACCACCAGAAAAACAGTGAGCAGGTATGCCATCCACACATTACTCTCGATTGGTGTACCAGTCATCATAGAGGCTCCCGTCAATGGAAACATAGTCATTCAGGTTGATACTCAGCATCCCGTCCGGCGTCCAGGTATCCCAGACCTGGGTGAAGACGGTGTAGTTCGTCGCATCCGGGAACCAGATGGGGGTAAAGTGCACTTCCCGGCTGTAAGTAGAGAACTCATTGGGCTGGAAGGTGAAATTGGCGCTCCGGCCGCTGGACACTCGCTGCAGCAGGCGGAGATAGGTTTCATACTGGAACTCCGGGAACACCGAAAAGGCCGTCTGCGGATGGGTGATGTGGCTGGTGGGCGCGTCGGTGGAGAGCGTGGCGGTCACATCCTGCTTGACGCCGTACCCGCTCTTCATGGACTTTCCGGAGGCTGTCGGTACGATATCGTCCGGCATCAGGGACATAACGCCACTGATGGAGGCAGAATAGCCGGTGTACTCATATTCCCAGTAGCCTTCATCCACCCAATGTCCGCCGTCTTCGCCGTGATCACACCACACCCATACCGGTACCCAGTAGCAGCTCCAGACGCCCCAGTTGGCCGTGAGTTTCTGCGTTTCATTGGGCAGGGACGGCACAGTATAGGTGGGATTGGTGTCTGTGGCCACCGGGTCAGGCGGGATATGTTCGTTCAGGTCCACGATTTCTGCCACAAAGGTATCCTGGGCGGTATAGGCGCCGCTGACGGATACCGTGATGGTGACTGTCTGCGGTGTGGTGGGGGTATGCCACTTGACCCAGACCACCTGGCTGTCGCCGGCGGGGATCACCACATTGTTGACCCGGTAGGTGGTGCCGAGGATGTGGAAGGTCACCGAAGCGGGATTATCCGGCGTCAGGTCGGTATCCGTCCGCAGGGTGACAGAGGTAATGACATCGGTATCCACCCGGTACTCCACATCGGGGGCTTCAATATCCCCCTCGGGCGGGGCTTCATCAAACCAGACGATGCCGACGCCCAGTGTATTGATGATGTCGGAATTGTTCTGCGTCCCGGTGGTGTTGCCGGTCCAGGCGGAAATACCAAGGTCGCTGAACTCCAGAAACATGGACAGCGGCAGGTTCTTATGGGTCAGCGAGGTCATGGTCCGGCGCAGGTTGCCGCCGGACATCTGATCGTAAAGGCCGGCCTCGGTGGCCGTCATACAGTAATATTGGCCGTTGTGGGTAAAGTAGGCGATGGGCTCGATCAGCAGCTTATATTCTCCAGCGATCATCCGCTCATAGTCCACACCCGCAGCCTGGGCGACCATCATGCAGGCATATTCCGAGCAGAAGTACCGCTTGATGGCGTCAATGTTGCTCTGGCCCTTGCTGCTGACGATGGTGGGCATGGACTGCGCGGGCTTGATGCAGGAATAGGCCACCCCGGACTGGAGGGAGAGGCCAGTGCCGCTCAGGTACTGCAGTTTGTTGACTTTGCCAAAATGAAGGATGCTGCTTTTCTGCGTCCGGTTGGAAAAGTCCAGCGGTGAGGACACGGCAGCACCGCTTGCTGCATCTACAACCGTGATACGCACGCCATCGTTGCCGGGATTCCAGAAGTTTGAGGATGTGCCTTGCCCCATCCCGCCGCCGCCACCGTCAATGTTCCCGTTGCCTCCTGATGCAAATGCCGTGGAAGGGACGAGACAGAACACCAGGGCGAGGCTGCATAAGAGGGCGAGAAGTCGTTTCAAATACATCACGCTCCGTTCTTCTTGAAAACAAGAAGGCCGCCACAATCCTGTGACGGCCCTTCAGGTCCATATTCAGTTGTAGGTGGTCAGCCGCCCATGTTGCCGACCTGCTTGTTCAGGTCACCGTCGCTGTCGCCGGTGGACTGCTGCACATCGCCGGGGACTACCCAGCCAAATACCGGATCATAGACAGCGCCGCTGCCATTGCTGGAGCCGGGGGCCGGCTCATTGCTGGAAGTGGATTCCTCTGCGGGAGGAGCAGTGACTTCCGGTACTGCCGGGTCGGGATTGACCTCATGCTCTTCGCCGGGGTCTTCGATCTCCGTCTTGCCTTCCGGCACAGGGGGAGGCGTTTCTTCCGGCTTCTCCGTATCGGTAAAGTCGATTTCAACCTCGCCCTCAGATTCTGAGGTCACCTTGGGATATTCCTCTTCGGCGCTGGAAGACTGGCCGGGCGCATAGGCATCTGCGCCCCCGCCTTCGTCTCCAGACTGCACACCGCCATCCGACCAGTCGCTGCTGGTACTGCTGGGAGGAGATTCATCCGGACGGAATTCATCCGTGCGGTCCCGGCTCACGAACCAGCAGACGCCCAGGATGGCGACGCAGAGGACAGCCAGGGCCGAAACAATAAAGCCTTTGGATTGGAAAAACTTCTTCATGTGTATGCACACTCCTTTTTTGCTGTTATATAAAGCCTATACTGCGGAGCTGACTGGAATTTCAACAGCGCCGCTAAAATTTGGTGTTATGGTAGCCGGTCAGCTCCACCCGCTGGGTGATGGTAGGGTAATTGTGTCCGAACATGCGTACATAGAACTCCACATCACAATAGAAGATGTACTCCACCCGGTCGCCCACCACATTGAACTCCAGGCTGATGTCGGATACCTCATAGTCCTCTGTGGAGAGCGGGATCTTCTCCGCCAGGCCGCCGGCGACAGTGGCCTCCAGCATTTCCGTATAGTCATTGCTGGAATAGAGGGTGCGCAGGTACTCCTCGAAGTTGGTTTCCCGCTGGGAGCGGTAGGTGTCCGCATAGATGGTGGCGCTCAGGTTGTTCAGCTCCATTTTGGCACCGTTGCGGATGTTGATGCAGGTGATCCGCACCGAGGCGTACAGGAGCAGGAAAGAGATGAGCATGACGACCCCGACCACAAAGAAGCAGGCAAAGAAAGTGATCTCGCCCCGCTCGTTGCGAAGCGGCCGGCGCAGCCGTGAAAGAAAACGCTTCATAGGCCACCTCACTTCCAATAGTGCTCGCTGACACCGGAGCCGCGTGCTACCACCGTGATGTTGACCAGATCCAGGTTCCAGAAGCCGCCCAGTTTGGCCTCGCCCTCAATGGTGATGTAGAAAGGGGTCCCCAACTGGATGGCCCGGGACATCCCGGACGGCGTAGGCGTCTTGTATGTGGCATCGATGGAGTATGTGATATTCTCCGCGCCCTCGATCTCCGAGCACAGGAAGTCAAAGAGCGAGTCGGTCTCGCTGTTGATGCCGCCGGACAGCTGGATCTGCTTGACCATCTGATCTGCCGCATGGTCTAACTCCTGTTTTGTGGAGATGATGCCGAACAGGTCGATGATAAAGGCCAGCAGGATGACGGCGATGAAGATGAACACCACCGTGGAGAAATAGTTGGCCTCGCCCCGTTCGCTCTTCAATGTCCTGCGGACTTTTTGCAGGAAAGTATGAATGTGAACCACCACCTTTACTTACAAATGAAAACAGCCGTCCCGACCGGAACGGCTGCATTACAAAGTTTTGACTGTACCAAGTATAGCAGATTTGGATTTACGGCGAAAGGGCAGGACTGCGCCAATGTATGGGCAATCCTGTGCCAATTCAATGTGTTGTTAAAAGCAGGAATGACAATCACACATCATCTTATTTAAAAATAATGTGTGATTGTCGAAGCAACGGAGACGAGTTCTATACGGTCTGCATGATGCTCACGAGAAATCCTACGCACAATTACAGCAGTGATTCAACCAGTTGATAGATGTCGGTGAATGGATTAACGGCGATTCCGAAGGGTTTATTGCTGCCATTTTGAATATGGTATTGTTCTATACGCTGGGCGTTCTGGATCGCATCAGTTGTATGTCCAGATAACTGCGCATACACATCGCCGGCTTTTTCATAATCAGGGAGGTAGGCGGTCAAGGCTGTCTTCACTGCAGGGTAATCTTTGAAAAATTTTGTTGTGTACTGAAAATGCAGCAAATACCAAAACTCAAAGCAGGGATTCGAGATTGCAATGTGAATTCCCTTTGCATCTGCCAGTTTCCTTGCTCTGGAGAGCAAGGTGTCTTTGGCGGCGATAGGATCAGGATTATTATAGTTTACATCACCGTCAGCAACGACCCACACCGCGTCTCCATTTGATGCAGAAATCTGGTTTTTACTTTGATATTCCACGGCTTTCCGAATCAGGCCAAGGTAATCGGTCTCGCCACCGCTGGTACGGCTGCCAATGACACGAATATCAATGTTGGTCTGCCGGCTGCGGTAGTGCTCGAAATATTTTGGCTCTGTCTGAGATCCCTCTGTTACAATCAGAATGACAGGCTTAATTTTTCTACGCCGTTGTCCACGCTTTTCTATTTTTCCACGTGCCATTTTACATCCCTCCCTTGATAAAGGGGATCGCTCCATACCGGCCAATCAAATAACCCTTTTCTACTTTAGTGTCTTTGCGAACAGAAAAATCGTAAAGGGAGAACAGATCGGTGGCTGCTGTCTGCTCGTCTTTTTCTGTGAACCAAATTTGATCTCTTCTCAACAAATCCAAATCAAGAAGATTGGTGCTGTGAGATGTGAAGATCAACTGAGCACCCTTTGGATTGAATTCTGTGCTGTCAAACAAGGATACCAGATGCCTGGTCAATAGAGGATGCAGATGTGCGTCCATCTCATCAGCCACAAGAAGCGTTCCCTGGTCTAAAGCCTTTTTCACAACGCCGATCAGTTTGAAATAACTGTTGGTGCCGTCAGATTCCTCTGCCATATTTAACGCATAGGATAACGCATTTCCATTGGTATCCTTTACCGTGTGAATGGCCTCAATATTTGCAAAGCTGTCACCGTGCTGCGAAGGAGCAGGCTCTGCATCGCGCATTTGCAAAGCCTGTATTCCCAAATCTGCAACACGCAGCATAGATGCGATCACGCGCCGGTAATCATCATCTTTCAGCTGCTCTGCCTCAAGCCCATAAGCGTCCGCCACGGAATTCTTCGTGATAATCTGACAAGAAGCGAACCACTCCAAAACCGGAATCACTTTAGAGTAACTCCAGTTTGATGCAACTGACAAGTAGAGTTTGTTCGCAGAAGTGCGCTCCTTGAGCGTGTTTTGTTCATCTATATCCACCGTAAAACGAAAATCTTTGGTATTTTTTCTCTCAAAAATAAGCGCCTGTCTGCCGTTGGGATAGTAATATAGGTATTCTTCTGTAACAGCCTTATCTGTCACAGAAAAACCATACGCATATCGGATACCTTCAGTGGTAAAGATGACCTCAAAGCTGCTGGGGCGCGTTGGCGTTTCCGGATCAAACTTGAAAGGCGAACGGTCAATGGTCTTATGAAGCTGCTGGTTATGTGAGGTCAGCACATAGTTTACCATGAACCAGAACGCGTTTAGGACATTAGACTTCCCCGAAGCATTGGCTCCGTAAATGACAGCAGACTTCAAATAGCTTTTATTTCCATCCATGATAAGATGCTCTGGATGCTCATTATCCTTGCTGGCCAGCAGGGATAATACAACCTTATCTTTGATGGATAGAAAATTCTCCACACTAAATTGAATCAGCATAAGCGACCTCCTAAACCTTTTCTTTTATATATTATAGCCCGTATTTTGTGAAAAATCAACGCAAACGCAAAATAAATTCTTTGAAATGGGAATTTGGAAGGAAGCCTATGTGATAAAGATATACAGCGGTAGATCTGATAATGACAAAAAAGAAACCTGGAGAGCAGTTCGTTACTACTCTCCAGGCACTTTTGCTTTTACAGGTTCTGCCGGATGATCCGCGTGATGATGCCCACGGCCACGCCCCGCTCCATATCCAGACGGGTGACGGCAAAGGACACATCATCCTTCTTTCCGGGCATCCGGTAGTCGTAGCAGGAGTGGGCTACCGCATTGACGCCATTAGCGAGCCGGACATAGACCACGCCTTTATGAACATCGGTGACCTTTCCGGCATACTTGCCCTGGATGCGGCACTTCTGCAGGTTGTCCCGGTCAGTGTTTTCCGAAGTGCTCTTGATGTCGGCCCGGATGCCCAGGTCCTCCAGGCTGTTGCGCCGTACACTGAGGATACGGACCAGCACTTCGTCGCCCACAGCAAACCGCTCATGGGCGTCGCCGATCCAGTCCCAGGCAAGGTCGCGGGCCAGAATGGAGCATTCCACGCCGAACACCTCCACACGGACGACCTTTTCCGCCACAGCGATGACCCTGGCCTGGACAATGCGGCCCTCGTAGACGCGGTACATCCCATCGGGGTCAAGGTCGAAATAGAAGGTCTGGCGCTTGCGCATCATGGCCTCCCTGCGACTGGCTACCACGCTGCGGGTCTTGGAGTCAATGCCCCGCACCACAAAGTCAATGTCGGCGCCCAGCATATTCCCCAGGATCTTGTTCTGGCGCAGCATCAGGTCAGCGTATTCCTGGCCGGAGGGGCTGCGGCCCAGATTGATCATCATTTCCTTCAGGGGGATGATGATGCGGAATCCCTTGTAGTCCACCACAGCCACCGTCTTGCGGTTGTCCAGCTGCTCAATGCCGCCCAGCTTGCCGGTGAGGATGCGACGGGTGCGGTAGGCATTGTGGATCTCATGCCAGATGATGTCCTCACGGTCTTCCTGCGTCTCCACATCTTCCCGGTTGCGGATAGTCAAAATGGCGGGCTCGCTGCGGCGGGGAGCGGCGGTGCGCCTGGGAGTAGAAGCAGGAGTGGGGGCTGCCTCTGCCGGCGGTTCGGCCAGAGAGGAAGGATCTTCCGCCGCAGCCGCCTCAAAACCATCAGGCGGAACATCTTCCACAGCGGGAGGCACCGGTTCAGGGGACTCTGTTTCTGCGGGAACTTCTTCCGCCGGTGCCGTATTTTCGGCCGGCGTGGTCTTTTTCCTGCGGGTGGTCCGCTTGGGCTTGGGCGGTTCCGGTTCCTCAGCTTCTTCAGGAACAGGCTCACCGGGGACATCGGCCGCACTATCATCAGCGGGAACAGTAGAGGTATCTTCGCCATCATCACTGTCAGGGCCCTCTGCCAGAACAGTGGTGTCGTCCTCGCCGGGGAGGGCGTCTGCCGCCGCAGTATCGGCAGCTGCCGCACCAAACACCTCGCTTTCGGTGAGTTCCGGGAGGGTGCCGCCATCCGCCATGGGGGCAGCATCTTCATCAGTCTGGTCCATAGAGGCCAGCAGCTCATTCAAATCGCCGCCATCAGAAGGTGCCGCCATATCAGCCTGCGCTTCATCAGGGGGCGGAGTATTCTCCACGGGAACCGTGGTCTCAGGAGCGGAATTTTCCTGCTCCAGCAATTCCTTTTTCTTGGTTGCCATAAGTAAAAAACCTCCTTATGTTGTGAATTTAAGAAAGGATTGAGTCCTTATCTGTGGTGATGATCCCGTCCGGGGCCTCGGTGGAAGGGGCCGGAGCTGCCTGCTTGGCGCCGGCGGGTGTGCCGACTGCCTTGGGCTTCCTCTTTGCCGGCTTTTTGGGGGCGGTTCCCTGCGGCTTGGGGGCCGGGGACGGCGCGGCGGCAGGCTTCGGCTGCGCCTGTTCCTCCAATTTGCGCCATTCAGGAATGTGCGCCGAGGCTTTGCAGTCGCGGAGCTTGGACGATTCCGGGTGCTTGGAGTAGTCCATCTTCTCTACCTTCAGGGCCTTTTGGCCGCGGATAATAACCAGCGCCTGTGTAATCGGCAGACGAAGCACTTCATCCGGGGTGAGGACGGGCCGCTTGCCGACACCGGAGGTCTCCCGGTACTCCGGCGTATAATTTGAAATGCGCCAGGTGCCCAGCTGCTTGGATTTACTGGACACTGACACAGAAGCCAGACCGGTGCGCTCGGAAATGAATTCCGCCGTCAGGCTGTCTGTGCAGCCCAAAAACAGCTGCGCGTCGCAATTCCCCAGGATTTCCTGCCAGAGATTGAGCGGGTATCTGTTTTGGAGACCCGCAAGGTTTTGGAAGACGCAGCTCATGGATATGTTTCTGGATCGAATCACACTGAGACGGCGGGAGAGGTCCGGAATGGTTCCGCAGGCAGTGAGCTCTTCCCCCAGGATATGGACGGGAACCGGCAGCTTGCCGCCCTCGCAGTTCTTGTCTGCATACCGCACCAGCTTAATAAAGCAAAAGGACAGGAACAGGCTTGCCAGAAAATCAAAGGTGCTGTCCTGGTCGCTGGTAACGAGGAAGTAGGCGCACCGCTCCTGGCCGGGCAGTTCCAGGTCAATCTCATCCCGGGTGGTGATCTTCTTGATCAGCTCCGACTGGAACACCTGCAGCCGGGAGCCAAGGCCGATGATGACGCCGCTGCGCACTGTGTCGCTGGCTTGCTTGAACAGGCTGTAGGGCGCTTTGGCCGGATGGGTGGGCGGCAGAACATCAAACAGACTATCCAAATCGGATTCCCCGTTCAGCGTCAGCAGCCGGTACACCTCGCCGATATTCCGGTTTTCTTTGGCATAGCTCTGGTCCACATAGAGGACGAGGGCTTTCAGCAGGTTCATCTCACAGGAGTCCCAGAAGTGGTCGCCCTTGCCGGTGCTGTTGGTGTTCTTGATAATGACATCCACAAAAAGCTGCGCCATCAGTTCCTGCCCTTCCACTTCGGAAAGGCAGTTCCAGCTGTCTGAATTTTCCGGCAGCACCAGATTGAAAACTTTGACACAATAGCCCTGCTCCCGCAGGTATTCGCTGGATTTTTCATAGAGTTCACTTTTCGGATCTGAAATGATCAGCGATTCCCCACGGATCACCGCCTGAAGGATGCGGTTCATACAGAACGACCGGGTCTTCATGCTTCCGCTGGAGCCGTACACGGCCAGGTTGCCGTTGATGCGGGGATTCTCGGGAATACAGACGGCTTTCCCATCCAGCATCCCCAGTACAATACCCTTGTGTTTGCGAAGGTCCGGCACCAGATCCAGCACACCCTTCATTTCCTTGCGGCCCATCCAGCCGGAGGTGCCATAGGTGCCCTTGGCCGAATAGACAAAGTTCCGGTCCGTGTCATACTCGCCGGTATCACTGTAGCCCATCCGCATGACCATGAGCAGCAGGACCGCCAGCAGGCCAATGCAGATCAGCACCCCATACACCCCATAGGGGGGATGGAGCACAGAGGTCAGGCAGGTAATAAAATCGGGCGACGCTGCCGCCGGAGATGTGCCGTCTCCGGGGATGCCGCCGCCCTGTTTCCATGCCGCGTAGTTGCCCAATATCTGCCCCAGAAAGCCGCCTGCGTAGAGAATCGCAAGGATGGCGAACGGCGCAGCGATCAGGCCTGCAATGAGTTTCTTCTTATCTATGGGAACAACCTCCCCTCGAATTTTGTGAAATCAATGGTTTGAAAGCGGACCCGGCTACCGCAGTAACGGCGCAGCACATCTGCCTGGAAGTCGAAGCAGATCAGCGTGCCGGGGCGCTCCATCAGGTCGAGGGAGGTGCTGAAGCGTGTGATCCGGGGCAAGTCGCAGGAGTAGCCGAACAGCACCGGCGTTCCGTCCTGCTCCGCGGCATCCTGCTCAATGGCCTTTCCGGCGTTCCCGGCAATCAAGCCCTGGGACAGAATGCGGTTAAGCTCTGCGGTTTTCAAGGGATCACACAGTAAAGCAAGGATCACCTCCCCCTGGTGGTTATTTGTGAGAAAATAAAAATGGTCGTAGCTGCCGTCCAGCATGAAATAGTCGTGCTTGGCCCCGCCGGTGCCGGTGAGCATCTGGTAGGCCAGTTCCATGCTGTCGCCCAGCACCAGCCCATGCACATCTTCGGCGCGGTACTGCCCGGCCAAACGCTGCTGGCACAGGACGCTCCACATCAGCGCCTTTACCCGCATCTCGGATTTGCAGCGCCATTTCATCAGGGCGGCGCCGCTGTTGTAGGTGACAAAAATGCCGGTGGGCGCAAGAAGCACCCCTGCGAACCGGGAACTTCGCACCTGCGTGGTGTCGATCCCCATTTCCTTGACTTCACGGGAACTGTAAAAGGCGGGATACTCGATGGCTTCGCCGTGATAGCCCTGCGGCGAAAAAACCTTCGGCTTTTCATCCTGAAAGAGCCCGATCCCCGCATTGTCCATTGTGACATAGGTTTCCGCGAGGCGGTGGAGCCGGAGCCGCCGGTTCACCTCGCTCTTGAGGCGGTTGGTGTCGGTGTCGCCGGTCAGGTAGGGAGAGAAACGCTCCGGCCAGCCGTCCAGCAGGGCGGCCTTGGCTTTTGCCCCCAGCCGATAGCCCCGGAGCCTGTCGCGGTAGTAGGTACGCAGCAGCCCGCTCTTTTTTAGCGAGGTCACGACCGCCTCCAAATAGTAGGGGCTGGACGGGAGACGGTTCAGCTGGCTGGTTGGGAACTCTCCAGAGATGGCGGTCAGCGATAAAAGCCGGAACGGGAGCGTATCCGGCTGTGGAAAAGTGCGGCTGTTTTTCCCAAGGGATCACCTCCTTTGTCGGTGCTGGGTTTTTACCGTAATGACTGAGAACTTCGGTAAAATAAGGCCTCTCCCAAATGGCCGCAAGCCCCGAAAATCCGGGGCTTTCAGCGGCTTCGCGGGATGTCGGGCCGGAAGGGGCCTAAAATGCTCAAAAATCCGAGATGGATTTCAGGCTTGATTTATGCTCCGCAAGCCACCCGGGAAAGCGGTGCTTCTCCATGACGAAAATCATCGTGCAGTCCTGCTCGCCCAGCTCGGCGGTGTTATAGGCATCACACAGCAGGCCGGTATCATCCGCCATTACAAAAGAGGACAGCAGATCTAAAATCTGCTTTTCCTCCAGATTGTCATAGTCGCGCACCCGCCTGGTGGGGAGCGCCTGGTCATATACCTGGGCGAAGCAGACAACACATTCCCGGTAGTGAGGCAAAGTGTTCTCTTTGGCGTACTGCTCCAGGGCAAAATAGAGGGGGTCCAGCAGAAACTCGGCGCTCTGCCGCTGCCTGCGCTTTGGCAGAAGGCTGGGCAGTGTCACAGCAAGTACCTCGTTTTCATAGGTGATGGTGATGCCGTGCATCACACTGGCTGACTTGAGGTAATCGCCCTTGCGGATGGTCGTGCTGGAATAAATCAAATGCCGCAGCCGGCAGGCAATACGCTCTGCCCGCAGCGCGGCATCGGTGGAAAGGGTCTCATAGTTATCGGGATAACGCTGGATGTCGGTGGTGTCCATCGCATACAGCGCGTTGCTCAGCCGGGATATGTCGTCAAGGATACTCCCGATCCGGCGGGATATAAGTTTTCGGTCCAATCATGTGCCTCCTGCTTTCTTGAAATAGTGTGTCTGGCCGTTTTCCTCTACGGTGCAGAACCCGGAAATGCCGGGACAGTCGATTTTGGCGATCTGCGCCGGTGAATCGACCAGAACAATGCGGCGGCTGCCGCCCTTGTTGCCCCGAAGGGCATGGCAGACAAGCGCCTCCTGCCCGTCCTCAACGCAGGCCACCTCGTAGAGTTCGCCATCGGCAAAGAAAACGAGCTTGACAGGAAAATCAGCGGGAGCATGGTAATCGGCCCGCTGAATGAAGTCCAGCAGGACCCATACTGCCCGGACAAGCGCCCGGTCAATTTTTGCTGACTGGCCGGCCGGGAAATAGCCGCCGCTCTCTGTTTGAAAAATGCGGCCCTGCCTCTCCAGATGGGAGAGCAGGGCCTTTGCCGTATCTTCTTTGCCAGGGTGAAAACAAAGAAGCTGCTGTTCACTGAGGCCAGGGTACATTGTTACCGTCCGCAGCAAGTCCGCAGCCTCATTTCCATAGATTTCAGCCCTGGTCTTCATGGGGGCTCACCTCCTTTATCAAATGGCGTCATCAAGGCGTCATCGGAACGCCTTATCGAATATTGGAACGCCGGAAAGACGCCATCCGGGCGTCAAACCGGCGTTTTTCTTCATGGAAGGCGTCATATAGACGCACACCCAGCGCAGCACATCAAAACATTGGATTCACCTCGCATATATCATTTGAACCTATGCAGATTCCTGCTCACGGCGCTTGCGCTCCAAAATTTCACGCAGTTCTCGGCGGTCGGTGGTAATCAGGTCTTTTTCCAGCGGGCTGGCCTTAAATTCCACCATGATGTTATTGTTATTGGTGGAAATCAAGCCGTTGCCGCGTTCAAAGTGGGTGACCTCCATCGTTTCCGCGTCGGACAGGTGTAGAGTCTCCTGAACCCGTTCCGCCTCGTCATCCTCCAGATTGAGGATGATCTTGGTCTTGCTGTTGTTGATAATGCCTTTCCCAAAACGGCCCTCGTCCAGATTGAAAAAGTCGTTCAAGTCCTGGCTGGCGCAGACCGCTGAACCGCCATAGCCGCGGATGGTCTTGAAAATTTCCAACACGAAATCACCAGCCAGCCGGGTGCCCGTGGCGCCGGCGCCGGAAAGAAGCTGCCAGCACTCGTCGATAAAAATGGCTTTTTCCTCGGTGCGGTCGGCTTTGGCGCGGTCCCACACGAAGTCGAGCACGACAAACATCCCCACAGTCAGCAAGTCGCCGGTGAGGGAGGAAATGTCCAGTACGGTGTATTTGTTATCCAACCGCACATTGGTCTGCTTGTTAAAGGTGCTGGCGGAACCGTTCACCAGGCGGTTAAGGATATGGGCCATTCGGGTGGTTTCCGGGGCGGCCTTCAAAATCTCATACAGGTCGCCCAGCACCGGCATCTCCCGATAGTGGCCCGGATTGGCCGGGTCTTCCAGAGAGGCGTTGTCATGGGTAATGCCTTTGGCATTGTAGGTACGGATCAGCGCCTCATCCAGCAGCTGACGCTCCTCATGGCTCATATCGGGAATGAGTAAGCTGAAGAAAATGTGCAGCTGCTGGATCTTCGCCGCCAGTTCCGAGAGTTGGATACCGGGGCCGTCCAGCATTTCATTGACCGACCGATCCACCTTGCGGATCTCCATGACATTGATACAATGCGGGCTTGCTGGGGAAATCTGGATAAATTCTCCGCCCACATTGGCACAGGCCCGGTGGAACTCGTGCCCTTTTAGCGGCGCAATGATAAAAACGGGGATGTTCTTGCGCCTCATCCTGAGCCCCATCAATTGCAAGGTAAAGGTTTTGCCGGCACCGCTGGTGCCCAGGATCGCCATATTGGCGTTCTTATAGATCGAGGAATTGAAAATATCCACGATAATCAGGGAGCTGTTATATTTGTTGACTCCCAAAAGGATGCCGTTGTCATCGCACATCTCAAACGAGGTGAAAGGATAACAGCTGGCCGCGCCGCCCGTCAGCAGGTTGCGCTTTCCGCGCTCATAAAGCCCTTTCTCCATAGAGACCAGCGGGAGGGCAGAAAGAAACGCCTGCTCTTCACGGAAGTGGCAGGCGCTGACATTCATATCCTGCGAAAGCAGGAGCTTTTTCATTTCGCTGACTTTCCACTCCAAATCCTCCACAGAGGGTGCCGTCACCGTAATCAGCAGGTTCAGGTAATAAAAATCTTCGTTGTTGGCAAGGCCCTCCTTCAAGAAATATCCGCTCCGGATGGCGCCGTCGATGTCGTCAAAATCGGTGTTCGTGTCGCTGACGTCTTTGATTTTGGAGCGGTTGATACGGAGCTGCTGGCCCACACGCTGGATGATGCGCTCTTTGGGCTGGCGGGCAAGGAACATATCCATGTCGATACCGTCACCAGCATTGACGATCAGGCTCAGCCAGCCCGCGGGCACCTGCGTTTTGTACCCGTCCGAGGGGATCAGCAGATAGGCATAGTACAATCCATCCATGCAGATATAGCGCCCGTGGGAAAAATCAATGCTTCGGGGGGCGGCAAACTCCGCTGCCGGGATATGGTCTATTTCATTCTCCCGGCCTTGCTCCATATACTGCGCCACCACCTCCTGCGCCCGTACCGACAGCGGCTTGACGGCACTCTCATTCCGGCACAGCAGGTTGTAGAGGACATCAACGGTAAATTCATCCTCGTTTTCAGGGGCGATGACCTCGTTTCCACACTGGCGCAGATAATTGGAGGCCGTATGGACGGCGCTCTGGAGGGACTGGATTGCTTCATCTTCCTGCTCTGACCGCCGGGTATTGGCCCAGGGCTCATACTCGAAAATCAGGAAGAACCGCCGTGTAACAGCCTCACGGGAGCCGACCTGCTGCACAAAGTTCAGGTAATCCTCCTGCATCAAGCGGCACTGCTCGTTTTCCTCATGGGCCATCTCCCGGCGCACCGTGTCCAGGTGACGGTTGATGTCCGCACGGCGGGTCAGCACCTTGATTTGAAGCTTGACGGGCGAGATTTTCAAGTACGAAACGAAAGAGTAGATGATATTCCTCTGCTCTCTGGCGCTCCGCAGCATAAAGTTGATAGGGACAACCTCGACCACCTTGACAAACCGATGGTCCTTGGTGTAGATAATGCCGTTCTCTACCTTCTCGATGGGCAGATAATCCGCCACCGGATTGAGGCAGGCGGGCTTCTGCTCCTTGGCATGGGCAGGGCGTTTAGGCAGGCGCTCCTTTTCAGGGCGCTTCTTTGCTTTCTTTTTCGCCTTATTGGCCTTGGCAGGACGCTCCTTTTTGGGATTTTTCTTGGGCCGCAGCTTTTCGCGGATTTCATAGCCGCGTACTTCATCAAACTCAGCCGGGAAATCGGCCTCGCCAGACCGCCGGCGCTTCGGGGCCTTGGGCTTTTTCTCCTTGGGAGGCCGCTGCTTGAGATGCTTGCCAGCCGATTTGGAGGGAGCTGCCTTTTCCTCCGGCTGCTCACCGTCACCGCCGACAATGCGGCGGTTTCGCAGGTACTTCAAGAAGATGACCAGGAACTGCGAAAGGCTTTCGCCAGATATGCCGATCAAGGCGACCAGCCCTACCGGAAGAGCGGTCAGGCACAAAATAATGATGCGGGTGGTCAGCCCAAACGGAAGAAACAGAAAAACCGGCATCCCAATGGCAAATACCAGGATGCCGGCCTCGATCACATTCCGCGCACGGAACATACCGCCGAAAAAGGTGCCTGTTTCTATAAAATTCGGCGGTATGATATAAGTATCATGGTCGTTTTTGTTGCTCATGTATTACCTCGTTTCCGCAGCCGAGGGGCAGGTCAGCCTATGATCCAGAAAGGACCGCCTGCTCCAGCACGGCGGCTTGCTTCGTTTAGGATGATGGATAGATCCCAGAGCTGTTCGCTGCGCTTGTAGCTGGCCGGGTCCGCCACCATGATCTGACCGTCTTTCACGCCACGGAGAACGATAAAATGCCCAGATGAAGTAAAATGGCCCTCTGCCATAATCGCCACCACCAGCTTTCCTTCAGCCAGGGCGTCCAGTATCCGCTGGGGCTCGGAAGTCGTGCAGCCGGATACCGGCAGGCCCCATGCCTCAGCGGCGGCGGGTATCAAAGCGTGATAAGAGCCGCTGCTCTTGCACCAGTAGCCGTTTTCGTAAGACCACTGAGCCATCGCCACCGGGTCCACAGTTTCATCCGTGAGGGAGGATACCACAATGGACATAGCGGTAGGCCCGCACCCGTAGCCGCCGATATTGTCGGTGCCGTAGGGCTGGCTGGCATAACGCTCGTCCAGCTGGTTGAAATAGACCACCGGTGTCACGCCGTCTGTAAAGGTAACATCGCCCAGAGAGGGGATGCTGTTTCCAGTCCATTCCGTCAGGTTCTGCAGCAGGCCGTCCCCCAGGAACATGCTCAGGTTTGAGGCATAATCAGAGGCAAGCTCTTTCTGCTCGTCCGTAAGCGCAAAAACATGGTCAGCAAGATAAGACTCGCCGTTGTAGCGGATGGTGTAGACCATCCAGATCTCGGTAGTTGTGGTTTCCTCCCCGGTCTCCGGGTCTTCCGATGTGACCTCACGGCTCTCCCGCACGCTGGTATAAGAGTAGAGATGCTCTTTGTTCTCCCGCAGGACAGCAGCCAGATCATCCAGCGAAATGCTCTCAAACTCCTCATCCCGGGCAGCGCAATACTGCGAGACGATGAGATTGGCGTTATAGACGGGACCGGCCGAATAGGGATTTTTGATCTCCATCTGGTCAGCGCCGGAAGAGGCGAAGTCCGCTTCAATGCGGGCTATCACATTGTCCAGCGCCTCGCCCAAGATAGAATTGATGGTAAATGTGATGTCGTTGGCGTTCTCTACGATAGCAGTTTCGCTGTTGAGGACAGGCTGTTCCGTGTCCGCTGGCGAAAAGGCATTGATCAAACCGCCGAAAATCAGCCCGGGCAGCATCAAAACAAACAGGACCGGCAACAGAAGCAAAATGACAATAACGGCAATGATCTTGCCGATATGCTTGCGTCCGGCCCAGACTGCCCCGGCCACAGCCCCATAGGGACCGCCGGCAGCAGCGCCCTTGGCCGCACCGGAAATCGCCTTGCCGGCCTTGATGGCGCCCTTGACCGTGTGCGCTGCGGAGGCCGCAGTGTCTACCGTTTCAGCAAAGCTGTCCTTGCGTTCTTCAGCCATCAGATCTTATCCTTTCGTTTGGGGGTGGGCGGCAGCTTCTTCACAATGGACTCGTTATAGGCAATCGAGCCGTCCGGAGCCATGTAGGGCGTCTTGTCCACCGCGTCTACCGCATACTGCTTATACCAGGCGGTGCCGTCTACGGCGTGAACTGTCGTGTACTGGCCCTCCGGCGCAACATACTGGTCTGCATGGTACATACCGAAGGCAATGCCCTCCGGGTGCTCCGGTGTGACCTCCGTGCCGGTGATACGGCCGCCGCCGATTTCGACATTCTGGTAGGTGGGGATATTCTCTGCCCCAGGCCCAAGTGCCGTGTGGCCCATATAGGAGTGCAGGGCTTCAACCGCCTTCTCACCGGTGATCGTGCCCATTTGGGTGATGTTCCCAGTAGCCACGGAACCGATGACATTATTTGCAAAATTGCCGCCCTTGCTCACCGAGGAAGAATAAATGTGGCCGCCAACACCGCCTGCAGCACCGCCCACAAGACCGCCGAGGCCGGAAGGCTTGGCATCCGAGGGCGTTGTGGCCGTTTTGACGGCATTGTTCGTGACATTCCGCTTAATCACGCCGGCCAGACCGCCGCTGGCAAAGCCTGCGCCGAATCCGGCGGCGCCGCTTTTCCCACCTCCGCCATTGGCATTGACATGGGTAGAGTTGCTGCTGCGTCCGCCGCCAAAGTGATGGCTGGAAAAGTTCTTAAAGCCGCCGATGCCCTTGGCCGCAATCATGGCCTCGGCCAGCATACTGCCGCCGGTGTGTCCTACATTGACACCCAGGCTTGCCATGAACGAGTCAATTTTCTGCGATACCTTCAAAAAGCCTATCGCACACATGAACCAGATCAGGACATTGCCGGAAACCGCCTCCTTGCCCACAGCGTCCACCTGGGCTTGCACTTCTTCCTCAGAGATGGCAAAGGCCGGCTGGCAGAACAGGCAGGATAGGGCTGCAACCATCAGCGCGAGGAACAAAATTTTCTTGAATCTTTTCAAAGCGCCCCTCCTTACAAAGAGAGCGGATTGGCAATAAAAGAGCCAACCATGCTCGTGAACAGGCGCAGGCACCAGGCGTTCATAATCAGCAGAAAAATCTGCCCGCCCAGCATCCGGCACCAGGATTTCCAAATGTTCGATGTGGTCTGGCTTGCGCCCATCGAAAAAGCGACCGGCGCCGTATAGACCAGCACGCCCAGCAGAACATACCGTTCCGCCGCCTCCAGCAGCAATTTCAGGTAGTTCCAGGCCAGGATGATGACGAGGATCAAGGTGATCAGTGCCACAGCGCCATTGGCGCAAACGCCGATGATCACCAGCATGACCGAGTTAAAATCGGCAAAGCTGAGGGGCGGCAGCTCCGAATCCATGATCCAGCGGTACGGCGTGCCGCCGATGGTCAGGACGATGTTGACGATTTCATCGGAAAAGAGCGCCAGCAGGATGAAAATGACCGACCGGATGCTCAATTTGACCGGATCTTCCGCCTCAATCCCTGCGCCCAGGCCGAAGTTTTTGAACAGCTGCCAGACCCAATTCAGCAGGATAATGCCGACAGCCAGCGCCACAAAGACGCTATACATCGTTTCGGCAGCGGGAAAGTACCGCAGAAAAACAGCCATGTCACAGCCCAGAGCGCCCAAAACCGAAGTGGTCACCAGGTCAAGGCCGGCCATTACCTGCTCCGCGATCCATTCAACGATGCCATCCAGAATACCCATAGCTTACGCCTCCTTCCAGTGGGTATATTGCGGCGGCGATCAGCCTGTCCACTGACCACCAGAGAACAGAGGCGTCACATAAGCCATGATGAATCCGAGACCATTGAGGACGGCCCAGGTAATACAGATGCGCTTCAGCCATGCCCGGCTTTCATCGACTGTCCGGCCGGAGCGGGAAAAGTTCATGAGCAGAAGCGCCACCGAGGCTGTCACGATGGCCGCAATGGTGGAGATGGCGAGGATCTGCGTGTAGACATCCTGCATGATTTCCTTGGCCTTCGTCCAAACATCGGTTGCGGCAAAGGCCGGCTGGCAGAACATCATTGCCATCGTCACACAGAGGAACGCCGTGTAGGCGATCCGGCCGATGGAAACTCGACGAGGCGGGCTGCTGTCGTCTTCCCGCCGCTGCTGTTGAGGTGTTCTCAGTTTTTTCAATTTTGCGGACCTCCAATCCAAATGTGATGTTCATTGCTCAAAAAGCAAAGAAGGAGCCCGCATCCGTTGTGCAGATGTGGACTCCTTCTCAGGCCAAAGACCATTGGGGCAGCAAAATAGCACCTCGAAAAAGGTGCTGTTCGCTGCCCGTATTCAGTTTTGGGTGCAAGTTTGAGCATATTCAGTCTAACACATGAGGATTTACGGCTCAAGGGCAGGAACGCGCCAATTTCAGTCCCGAATTGTGCCAATTACTTGCCCGCCTGTTTCTCGGAGGATTTTGGCTCCGGGAAGAACTGCTCCAGCACATCCAGACTGTCCTTGGAGGTATAGCCCCATAGCACAGAACTGAGGGCTTCAATGGCCTCCCGCCGCTTGCGGTAGTAGGTGCGGAAGGAGATGTCCCGGATATGTGGGCGCAGGTTCTCGATGATTTCCTCCACATTCTTCAGCTGCTGAGGGGAGAGGAAGGAGTAGTACAGCAGCCAGTAATACGCCTCGCCGTTCTTATGGCGGGTGCGGAGCAATTCGACTGCCGAATCCAGGAGCTTCAGCATCTTGTGGCTGCGCTCAATGCACTTGGCATGGTGCTCAATGTCGCTCCCGTTCAGGTCTGCGCCGGCCAGGTAGACGGAATCCAGAAATTCCTCGATGGAAGTGCCGTATTCGATCTCGAACTTGGCCCGCACATGCTGGACGGAAATCTCCAAGCTCCAAACCACATCGCGGTATTTTTTGAGTAATTTCCAGGTATCATGGTACAGAGGGTTCTCTGCGACATCTTTTTCAACAAATTTCTTCATGGTAAGACCTCCTTGTTCAATTCTCCGCCGAGGGAGAGAGTGTAAGTTCAAAAGTGGCGACCTGCTTGTTCCCACACAGAACAGCAAGGCCAAAACGCATCAGGGACTGCTCTCGCGCGCGGGGGAGTAAATCTTCCCGACAGTCGCCCGATAAGGGATATAACTTGTAGCGAGAGAGCGGGCAGCCAAAGCACGAAATCCCTTGTGCCATCAGGATTTGCGCCATTTTCTGAAGGATAATTTCAATGTGCGATTTTGAAACGCTGGCGAGTTCATCTGAAACGATGACCTCATGCTCCAAAGTAGAGGTGCCGTGGTCTGCACTATCCTCCTTCGGGAGTTCCAGGCGAATGTTAAGCGTCATAGCGACCTCCTCTTTATCCACCATCACATCCGAGATCTCAAACATGGTGGACAGATATTTTTGCAGATAGATTACGCTGCCATGTCGGCCTGGGAAGGACATGAGGGAGAGATAGTCCAGCGCAGCCAGCTTTTTCAGGATGCGGCCGACTGTCGCCCGGGACAGCCCCCAGCGGGCAGCCAGCTCCGTGTAGGTAACAAGGGGATTGCCGGTGCCGTTGCGGAAATAAACCACTGGCCCCAAGTCTGATCCCTGCACCTGATTGTCGTTGTAGATGGCGGAGATCCACAGGTCCAGCACAATGTCCATCTCGGAGCAGCGGTCTGAACTGATGAGGTCGGTGGCAACGGAAACCGGCAGGAAGAAAAAGCCGGTGTCCTTCTGGCAGGGAGCATTGTACTCCAGGACCGTATTATGCCGCGCCCAGTCGCAGATCTTATAGCGGACTACATTCCCGCGGCCCAGTGTCTGAAAGGAAATAAGGTTCTGCTTCTGCAGCCGTTCCAGTACGGCCAGCGCCTGGCACTGGAACCGGGTACGGAACCATTGGGACAGCTCCTTGAGGGTGCAGACCCATTCGCCAGGGTAGACGGTATAGCTGATGCCGTCGATGCGGCGATATGAGGTGCGGAAGTTTGCGTAGCTGCAAAGTATCGTAAAATAAAAAAGGCCGGAGCCTCCGCTTACGCGAATGCTCCGGTCCTCCATCAGAAAGCGGACGAACTGCCTGTAGATCCGGCAGCGTGGGTAGTCCACCACCTGTTTAATTTGTAATTGATAGGTTGGCATGGCTTTCTCCTTTTTATATATAAGGTATGAAATTGAGTTCGCCAACGAAAAAACCGTTGACTTGAATATCTTTGAGGCTTATGCTATACTTGTTTCTGTATGAATCTGCAAGATAATCCTGCGCGGGACTCATACAGGCTTTACTGCAAATGGGGCAATTTTACAATGGCGTCTTTGAAAACAATGTAGCCATTTACTGTGCCAATTTGAAGCCGATATTGAGCCGATTTCGTGCCAATACAACTTTCCACAACTTTTTTACAACTTTTGCCCCGAACCAGACGGCACAGGAGGACACACTATGGAATCCAAAAAGTTAGAAAAACCTCGTAAAAATGGCACTTTTTCAACCGTACGGGGCGTGATGAACCCGCATGAAGAGGACAGCGGGGTGTTCCCCACGATGAAGCCACTCGATTGAGGACCCGTTGCGGCACAAGGGATTGCGGGTTTTTCATAAGCCAGAAAGAGCGGTTTTACACCAGTTTTACACCAGTTGGATCCACCAACGACGCGATTTTACACCTGATTTTACACCAGTTTATAAAGAGTCTCCTAAATGAAATTGCGCCCACAGCGGTTGAGCTGTGGGCGCAATTTTTTGCATTTCTTCGCATTTTTATTCAGCTAAGTTCCAGAAATAGATACGTGCTGAATTAGAAGTCAATCTGAGACCCCGATCCTGCCAAATTTATGTGACAGTCATTCAAATCTTCTTTCCAAAGATTTTCTTTCGAGCGATTCAAATAATCTTCTTGTTCCTCCGGTGTTGCCGGCCTTATCGTGGCCTTCCCGCAATCTGGGCATGTCTCCTCAGACGTTCTAAGGAACAGGTAATGGCAATTATCACAGGCATATAGCATTTTAATCAAGCCTCGCTTTCGTGTTTATCAGTGTAGCACGGAGCGGGGCTTTTTTCAATCTATACAGAAGGGAGGCCAACGAGATGAAGTGCCTGCTCAAATATCAATGGGTAAAACTACCCCGCAATCAGCTCCCACCTGGAAAGGGTATCATGGGCGCCTGGACTCGCATGGCCTCCCGTGCAGCGTTTCGAAATGGGCAGGCCCACTACTGTGGTTATATCAATAAGGTAAACGCCGGAGGATGGGCAGGAGGTATTGTCGGCCTGAAAAGCATCCTGGGGGTTAAGCGCCGGCAACAGGCTCTGAGACTAATAGACGAACTCTCAGAGCTTGGCTACATTTCTTACACGTTGGATGCGAAGACAAAGAAACTGACCTATCAAGTTGCTGACTGGGTCGTAAGATGCTCTGGCGAGCCCTGTATGGGCCGTGAGGCGGTTTATGCGACAGAGGGGTATGGATTCCTCTGCCTGCCCAGAAACGTCACACAGAGGCTTGCAGAGCGGCATTATCAATTTGCTGAGGCAGACGCATGGCTCGACCTCTGGTGCCACACAGTTTGGCAGGAGTCCAGCAATGCGTTTTCCTACTCAGCGCCAGCTGTCCAGTTTGGGCAGTACGGCGCTGTTTTGACGTTGGAATCCCTTGGCAGGCGCTGGGGATGGGAAAAGACGAAAGTTTGGCGCTTTTTCAGAAAACATGCGGATGCCTTCCCGCTGTATAAGCTGCCTGGTGCTTTCGGCTGCCTCATCTTCAACACAGCCTATCCGACTGGAGAACAATTCACCCTGCCATCCCAAGATGAAATCGAGCGCATTTTGCGAGAAATACGCAAAAAAGACAGCAATACGCACGAAAAACAGCAGAGCGATCATGCCCGCATCTGCAAACTGGTCGCCTGGTATAGCCGTACCGTGCTGCCCCGGGGGCAGGTTGAGTGCCGTGTTGCATCTGAGGACTGTTATAATACGCGCGCGTATTTTTCTCTGGGTAAGATTTTAGAGTATGCTAGGGAGGACTGCCAAGGGAATTCTCCAGCGACGCCGAATTTTGAATTTTTCCGCGGATTCTCGCCACGGGCTGGACCTGCGGAACAGGACGATGGAGGTATTGAATATGGCAGATTTGAAGGCATCCCTTTGTGGTGAACTGCCGAATCAGGAAAGCGTGATTCCCAAAGAGCAGCTGCGCAATTTGCTGGAGCGCAGAGGAATTGTGGGTGATCCGGACATCCCTAATGCGAAAGCGCGGCTTGCGGAGCAGGAGCTGCGTCGGAATATGTACCACAATACCCAGGTCATGCTCAAGCACTATCGGGACATCGTTTGGGCCTTGGAGTGCTTTCCCAGTGAGGTGGCTCAGGAACTGGATCAGCCACTGAAGGACTTAGACGCGCTGCTCAGTGTGGTGGATACGCAGGTAGCGCTGGGGAATGCGAAATTGGAGCACCGTCTGCTCAGTATCCGGAAGTCCCGGCTCCTACTTGATCGGATTAACGAGGCCCTGACCGTCCTGCGTCATAAGCCAGGTAACGGGGAGCTGATGTATAACATCATCTTCCAGACGTTCATCACGCCGGACAAGCCCAGCCATACGGATATCCTGTACCGGCTGGACATCTCGGAGCGGCACTATTACCGGCTCCGCCAGCAGGCGGTCAACATCCTGTCCATCCGGCTGTGGACAGCCCCGGCCGGCTGTCTGGATGCCTGGCTGGAGCTTTTGACGCTGCTGGAGGGGTGATGTCCTATTCTATGGCAGAAAAAAGGCAGAAAATTGGCAAGGTCGGTGCGGATGACAAGGGGAGTGCAGATGTGCTATCCTGATATCGTCCAAAATTGGACCTGACGGCAGGGAGCCGCCTTGAAACGATTGGAAACGGTCGCTTCGAGGCGGCTCTTTGCTGCAATTATGACGAAAAGGAGGGAAGGAAATGGAAAAAGATGAAAGCAGATGGAACCGATGGGTGAGGGTATCACAGCGGCTGCGCAATGGGTTCCAGATGGCGATGGTGTCCTGCTATATGATGGTGCTTTTCGCCCAGCCGGCCGCTGCAGCGGACACCATGTGGACGCGGTTCTCCACCATCATTGCTGACGTCTATGGCGAACTTGTGGGCATTTCTACCATTGTTGCCGTCACGGCTGCAGCAGTTGCGCTGCTGGTGCGGATGATCTCACGCAATGAGCGGGCCGTCGCTGAAGCGACCAGTTGGTTGAAGAGAATTGTCGTGACATGGATTGTGCTCAATACCCTGGGCTTTGTGGTCGCCTACCTGCAGCCGCTGATTCAGGGCGGTCAGTACACGCCCTCGACCCCATGATTCCAGACAGAGCGAAATCAGAACTGAGGAGGATATGTCAGTGAAGAACAAAATCTTATCTCTCACCGCATCGCTCCTGCTTTTGACAATGCTGACGCTGCCTGTAGGTGCGGTCAGCGTGGATGTTACGGATCCGGACGCTATGCTCCCAGTCGACATTATTCTCGACCAGGAGAACAAAGAGATCCGCAAGGTGTATGATCTTTCGCCCAGCACCGACCCTTCCACGCTTCCCATGGGGCAGTTTGAGCGGGATGGCCTCCTGTACGACTGCACCGATGTTCTGCGAGAGGTCATCATCGGCAGTGAGACGCAGGTCATCACCCAGGAAGAGAAGGTGGACAGCGACAAAAAGGACATGGACACGATTTTGTCCCTGCTGCCCCAGGAGAAAGAGGTCACCACGGAAGAGGGGTTTACCGGCACTCTCACGCTGGATCTGGAAAGCATCAAGACCGAAGCGGCCGGGTATGGCAGCAGCACCCAGCCGGTCACAGCCACCAGGACCTACCCCAATCTTGCAAACCAGGACCTCAACCATCTGCCGAAAAGCATCACTGAGGGCGGCCGGACCCTGACGCTCCAGGATGTCCAGTGGCAGACGGACAACACCTACAATGCCGATGACTATGAGATTGGGGATCGTTTTACTGCTGTCTGCACCTACGGCGGGAGCAAAACAGTCAGTTATGTGACTGGCTATACCACCACAGCCAACTACTCAGGTGAGGTCTACCGCACCGGCGTCACAGTGATCCGCTACACCGTCATTTTCACCGGCACGCCGATGGAGCCTGTTGCGGAGGAGCAGTCTCAAAGCGGCGGCCTCAACTGGCTCATGGTGGCCCTGCCCGCGCTGGCGGCTCTCGGCGCCGGTACCGGAGGAACATACTTTTTCATGAAACGGAAGGAGCGAAAGATGTATGAGGAACTGGCTGAAAGCAACGATGCTGCTGCTGGCCGTCACAGCGATGATGGCGACACCGGCGCTGGCGGCGGAGTATGAGTTTGACGACTCGGACGGCCCCATGTATGCTCCGCCCACCTCCGTTGACCAGGTGATCGTGGTTGGCGGAGGGGTGACGGAGAGCAGCAACATCGACCGCAGCAAGAATACCGCCGTCATTGCGCCGCCCTTCGGCAGTCCGGAGTCCTATCTGCCCGGTGCCGGCACGACACTGATCCCCCAGTCCGGAACATCAACTGGCAGCAGCACCATCAGCGGTGAAACAATCTACCTGCCGCCGGCGTCCTACGATGAAAGCACTCCGGCCGCGAATACCAGCCTGAGCAGCAACAAGTTCACCCTCCCGGACGGCCTCTTTTATGAGGACGGCAGCCTGGGCCGGCTGAAGATCCCCTCTCTGGGGCTTTCCGTCAAGGTGTATGAGGACGAAAGCCTGGAGAGCCTTGCCAAAGGCGCCGGGCATTTCAAATCCACCTCCTGCTGGGACGGCAATGTAGGGCTTGCGGGCCATAACAGAGGTGTGGCCAACCATTTTGGGAAGATCCACACCCTGGAGGACGGCGACAAGATCACTTACACCACGAAGCTCGGCACGCGCACCTATGAGGTGTTCTATGTGGGGCAGATTGAAGAAACGGATTTCTCCCGCCTGGGCCGGAGCAGCGAGAATATGATCACGCTGATCACCTGCGTCCGAAATGTGCCGGAGATGCGCTGGTGCGTGCAGGCACGGGAGATCACCTGACAGTATTTTTGCAAAACTGACCTCTTTTCGATGTAATTAAGTCAAATATCAAGAAAAGGGGGAATCAGTATGCGTAAACTGCCTATCCTGCTGCTCACTGCTACTCTTGCGCTTTCTCTTGCTCTGCCGGCGTATGCGGCGGAAAGCAGCAACGAAGAACTGAAAGCCGCTTCGCAGTACCTAAGTAGCCATGGAATCATGGTCGGGGACGGGGAGGGGAATATGAACTTCAGCGCCCCGCTGACCCGCGCCCATCTGGCCACGATTCTTGCCCGGCTGCACGGCGGCTCCGGACAGGTGGAGGAAAGCCGAGACTTCTATGCCGCCCAGTGCAAATTTCAGGACGTTCCAGACTTGGCCCGGCAATATGCCGGTTACTGCGCCTACCACGGCCTCATGGTCGGCTATGGCGATGGCCTGTTTGGCGCGGAGGATCCTGTGACGCCCGCGGCAGCCTGCACCGTGATTCTGCGGTATCTGGCTCTGACAGACCTGGTGTGGGATTACAACAGCGCCTGCAGCACCGCTTGTGATCTTGGCCTAAGTGAGCCTGCTATGACGGCTCAGGGAACCATATCCCGCGGTGATCTTGCGGTCATGCTATACCGCGCACTGACCGGAAACTTCCAGGGGACCTCCGCTGGAGCGGCCGGAGCATCTGTTTCCATCAGCAGCTACAAGGGGAACATCCTGAAGGCGGGTACACGAAGCGGCCTGCTGGTCTATCCGTCGGACGCGCAACTTGAGCTGGTATCCAGCAATCCGGAAATCCTTACGGTAGAGCAGATCGCCGGGAATTGGGTCGCAGTCGCAAAGTCGCCCGGTACTGCAAGCATTTTCGTAGTTGCGGCAGACGGCGAACAGGTCCGTCTTACGATCACGGTATCCGATGTTGACGAAGGTCGGCCGGCAGCAGGAACTGATTACGCAGATAACCTGGAGATCCGAACAGAGATCCTTGCCCTTGTCAATCAGGTCCGTCAGGAATACGGCCAGTCCGCAGCCCCGGCCGATCAGTCGCTCATGGACGCGGCACAGGACTATGCCACGCGCCGGAACACCTGGCACGACAGCCAGGAGGAGTGTGAGCTTGTCCTCGCTCATGGATATCCCTATGGGTTCAGTTGCAATTTAACAGTATTCACCAGCGTGTCCGCGGAGGATGTTCCCAAAACCGCAGTGAAAAACTGGGTAAACTCCCCTGGGCATCTGCGAGCAATGCTCGACCCAAAGGCGGACAGTCTGGGCGTCGGTGTGGTGCGGTATGAGGGGGTGACCTACTGCTATTTATTTGTCGGAATGTCCGGCACCATCAATCCATACGTATAATACCTCAAACGCGGAAAGCCTTCCAGCAGCAGCTGGGAGGCTTTTTTCTTACACATTTTTCGAGAAAAGGAGTTTATCTGCATGGAAAAACTGAAACAATTTCCTGCTGCGCAAAAGCGCCTCGTTTGTATCCTGCTGGCGCTGATCTGCATGCTTGGACTCCTGCCCAGCACCGCTTTCGCGGCCGGCCCGAATACCATCGTTATGGAGGATTGCACGCATAACGGTGTCTATTATGAGTCTGCCGCCCTTAGCACCTGTTGGCTGCACCAGATGAAATTCGACTACAACGGTGACACCGTCATGGGATTTTGTGCCGATCACGGAGGCGGCATGGGCTGGTCACTTGAGGGACATGAATGGAACAATCCCAGGGAGATTACTGACCCCACCGTGAAGACCATGCTGGCGTATTTCTATGCCCACAGCCGCGGGATCTTCACGGACCAGGCCCACGCCCTGGGTGTGGACGAGGTCTGGAGCAGTGACTATACCTGGACCATGAACGCCTGGGTGCAGGCGGTGGTGTGGCGCTATCAGGAGAATCTCTTCTCCGATCCGGTAGCTGCCTGCGCCGAGGAGCTGCTATACGTTTATAACAATCTGGAGCACACCAACTACACCAGTATTGACGACGTTGTAGACGGGACCACTCTGCGCGACCGGGCGCAGTATATTTTGGATCTGGGAGCCCAGGGCGTCTGGGGCGACTGTAAAGTCTACGAGTACGACTACGCCGGCCCCGGCTCCGCCCAGCATCCGGCCTATGATGTTCAGAGCATCATCATTGGCGACTTGACCGTCACACGGGAGCGGTACCAGATGACCGTCAAAAAGGTGGATGCGACCAATCCCAATCTTGCGCTCCCCGGCGCCCGGTTCCTGGTGCAGAATGCCAACGGCACTTTTAGCCAGGAAGTCGTCACCGGAAGTGATGGAACTGTGACGCTCACCAATCTGGAGGCCTCGACTTACTCTGTGACGGAACTGGATCCGCCGGATAATTACCAAATCGACAATGCCGGCCCTCAGTATGTCGTTCTGCCCAGCGCTACTGGTGAAACGACAGCAACTGTGACCTTCACTGACACCCCTATCCGCACAGGCGAAGGCAGCATCCGCAAAGTCGATGCCGACGATCCCACCAAGGGTCTGGCGGGCGCGGTCATCAAGATCGAGGGCGTGGACAATGAGTTCGTGGGCACGTACATCACCGGCGCAGGGGGCTACCTGGAGGACGTGCCTTGGGACGCCATGCCTATTGGTTCTTTTGTCGCGTCTGAGGTGACCCCGCCGAATGGGTACACCACCAGCAATGATCCTGACAAGGTCCGCCAGGAGTTCTACTGGGACGGCAAGCATGATGTCGATTTGATTTTTGAAAACGACGCCAAGGTCAAAGTTCAGCTGATCAAGCTGGATGACTCGGATGACCCCATCGAGGGCGCCGTGTTCAATGTGGTCAAAGACGGCCAGGTGGTTGCCACGGAGGCCACCGACGCGGACGGCAGAATTATCGTTCCCAATGTCACCGAGGGGATGTACGCCTTTTTCGAGGTATCCGTCCCGGCCCCTTACGCTAAACTGCAGCAGCCGGTCATCGCCCATGTGGATCAGGCCACCGTGGACGGCGGCGGCACCGTCACCGTCACGGCGGTGGATCAGATGCTTCCGACCCTCACCATCCTCAAGCGTGACGGACAGACGGGTGAGGTAGTCCCCGGCGCGGTGTTTGAAATCACTGGCATCCACTACGGCTACCACATGGATGTGACCACCGGACCGGACGGAACCGCCACCCTCACCGGCCTCCCCGTTGACAGCTACGAGGTGACGGAGATCTCTGTCCCGGATCCCTATGTGGTGGCGGCGGAGCCGACTCAGACCATCTGGCTGGGCCCCGGCGATGACCGTCAGTTGATTTTTGACAACCTCAAGCAGCCGGAGCTGACGATTGCAAAAGTAGACGCCGCGGACTCCACCACCCCGATCCCCGGCACCGTCTTTCGGATCGAGGCAATCGACGGCGATTATCAGCATGATGTGACCACCGGCCAGGACGGCACCGTCACCCTACGGGTACAGCCGGGCACCTATCAAATCACGGAGCTGTCCGTCCCGGCCCCTTACTACCTCCCCGATAAGGACGCTGACCGGGTGCAGACGATTACACTCAATGCCGGCGATGATAAAGAGGTGACGTTCAAGGACCACAAGGCCCCAGAACTCACCATTTATAAGGTGGACAGTATCGCAGGCGCTCCTGTTGAGGGGGCGCGTTTTCACGTGACCTATGCCAGCAATGGCGAAGCTGCGGATGCACCTGCCACCATCGACTATGGCGAGATCGTCACCGATGCCAACGGCGAGATCAAGCTCCACGAGCAGGGCCAGCGACTGTACCCCGGCGAGTTTACCATCGAGGAAGTTGAGCCTGCCCCTGGGTTCCAGATGAAGGAACCCACCCGCCAGACAGTCATACTCCACGGCGGCGAGAGCAAGACGGTGCGTTTTGAGAATACGCCGCTCAACGCAATTATTGTCGAGAAGTATGATTCCGTCACCGGTGAAGCCTTGGCTGGGGCCACCTTCCAACTGAGACTTTTGGGTGGTACCTCGGGCACCGGAGGAACCATCATCGGGCAGAAAGTGACCGGGCAAAACGGCACCGCCATCTGGACCGGCCTCACCGCGGGCACCTATATTTTGGAAGAAGTGGATCCGGCGGATGGATACAGCATTATCCAGTCCTCTGAGACGGTCTACCTGGCCGACAGCGGCGAGCAGTCCGTAATCACCGTGAGGTTCCAGAATATGCCGGACGGGATTTTGCTCGTCCGCAAGGTCTGCGCCACCAACCCCAGCGTTACCCTGCCCAATGCCGAGTTCAAAGTCACCTATGCGGACGGCACCCTCATCGGCGACAGCAACGGCATTTTTAGGACAGATGAAAACGGTGAGATCCGAATTGAGGGTCTGGCCCCCGGCAAGAGCGTCATCGTCACGGAGGTCTCCGCGCCGCCGGGCTATATCATCGACACACAGAGTCAGACGGTGCAGATTAAAGAGGGCAGAACTGTCACATTAACCTTTAAGAACCAGCCCAAGGGCGAGCTGATCATCCAGAAACGGGACAGCGCCACAAAGCAGCCCCTCCCCGGTGCGGAGTTCAGAGTTACAACCGCCGCCGGCTGCGAGGTGGGCTTGGATGGGGTAATCGGTGATTCCACCCTCACCCAGAACGGTATTTTTACGACCGACAGCAATGGAGAAATCCGCATCACCAACCTGGCCCCGGGCGCATACGTCATTTCTGAGATCCGCAGCCCGTCCGGCTATGTGATGGACGCCCCCTCCACCAATGTGGTCATTGGGGAGGGCGGTGACACCCAGACGGTGGTCATTACCAATTCCAAGGCCGGGTCCCTGGTCATCGACAAGCGGGATTCTTTGACAGGGGAGCCGTTGGAGGGAGTAACGTTCAAGGTCACTACTTCTACCGGCGAATTTGTCCCCGACGAGAACGGCTACATCTCCAGCAACGGCATTTACAAAACGGACAAGGACGGCAAGATCCAGATCGACGGCGTGGTGGGCACGCTGGTGGTGACGGAGGTGGAGACCATCCCCGGCTACACCATCGACCCGGCCCATCAGACCCAGACCGTCCAGGTCAACCCCAACGACACACAGACGCTCTACTTTACCAATACCCCCTCGACGACCCTCGTCATTGAGAAGTACATCGAAGGCACTACTACGCCTCTGGAGGGCGTTACCTTCCTGGTGACCGACAGCTCCGGCGCGGTGGTCGGCCCCTCCAATGGCGAATATATCACCGATGAGAACGGCCGAATCGTCATTGACGGCCTTGAACCCGGCATTACCGTCACCGCCCGGGAGGTCAAGACGCTGGAGGGCTATGTCCTGGACGGCGCTCCCAAGAGCATTGCGATCAAGGCCGGTGAGGTACAGACCCTCCGGTTTTACAACAGCAAGCAGGGCACTCTCGTCATCCGGAAACTGGACTCCGAAACCCATGAGCCGCTGGCCGGGGTGGAGTTTGAACTGACCTATGCGGACGGGGGCTATGTGGACGACGCCAACGGGCACCTTTCCAGCAAGGGCCTCTACACGACCAATGAGAACGGTGAAATCAGGATCTCCGGCGTCACAGGCACCATCGTGGTCAAGGAGACAAAAACCATTGAGGGGTATACTATCGACCCGGCCAGCCAGAGCCAGACGGTAGTGGTCAACCCGGAAGATACCCAGACTTTGACCTTCTACAACCAGCCCATCGGCGGCGTGGAGATCCTGAAGGTTGATGCCAACCGAACCAGCAAGCGGATCCCGAACACGACCTTTGAAATCAGAAAGATCGACGATGAACTGATCGACACCGTCACGACGGATAAAAATGGCCGTGTGTTCTGCGCTCTTGAGAACGGCGCCTACTACGCCGTTGAGATCGAGGCAGGGGAGGGGTATCGCTTAGACGATACGCCGCATTATTTCGAGGTTGAAAACGGCAAGACCACCTCTATCCGCATTGAGAATGAGGCGTTCAGCGGTCTTCTCATCCATAAGGTTGATTCTACCACCGGAGAAGGGATCTATGGCGCGCATTTCTTGGTGTATGACAGCAGTAAAAACCCCATCGGCGAATACGTCAGCGATGACCGGGGCTATGTCTATGTTGAGGGACTCTCCAGCGGGCGCTACTATGTCCGGGAGTTGGACAACGAAGGCTACCTGGTGGATGATGAGCTGAAGACCGTCTATATCCGGGACGGGGCTACCACCGAGATCGAATGGGAGAACACGCCCATCACAGCCCAGATCCAGATCTGGAAGAAGTCCGCGGACGACAACGCCATCAACGGCTTCCCGGCCGGGACTCCGCTGGAAGGCGCGGTGTTTGAGATCTACAACAAAGCCAATGCCCTTGTGGATACCATCGAGAGCAACAGCAGGGGACTTGCGGTGTCTAAGCCGCTGCCCCTGGGCCGCTACATCGTGAAGGAAGTGTCCAGTCCCCAGTATTACTCTGTCAGTGAGGAAGAAGTGACGGTGTATCTGGAGCATGAGGGCCAGATCGTTCAGATTGAGTTCCTCAACGAGAGCGTCTACACCAATGTGTCCATCGGCAAGAGCGGCTACACAGAAGTCGTGCCCGGCCAGGAGATCCGCTACACCTTCAAGGACATCGCCAACAACTCCACCGTGCCGCTGGACAGCTTCTACTGGCGCGACACGCTGCCGACCGATGCCGTGCGGCTGGATAAGATCATCACCGGCACCTATTCAGCCCGGCTGAACTACAAAGTCGTGTTCCAGACCAACCTCTCCAACACCCAGCGGGTGCTGGCCGACAATCTGAACACTTTGCAGAACTATACCCTGGACGCCTCCCCGGCGGCGCTTGGGCTGGCCTCCAACGAGTATGTGACCCAGGTCACCTTCCTGTTCGGCCGTGTCCCCGGCGGCTTCCGGCAGGTGGAGACTCCGTACATTTATTGTGATGTCCTGTCCGACCTGCCCCACGAATACCGCTTTGCCAACAAGTGCGATGTGGGCGGTATGTGGCGGAATCAGTGGATCCAGGCGACTGACCGGTGGGTGACCATCATCTACCGCGGCGGCCCGGTCCCGACCCTGCCCCGGACAGGCTACTAAGCATAACTGACCGATGATGGGGGCGGCCTCTGTGCCGCCCCCATCCATGTTGAGGAAACGAAACCATGTTAGATTGGATCTTTGAGGGCATAGCGACCTGGGTGGCCAGCGTGATGACCCAGATCATGGATGCCATCTCCGGGGTGTTCATTGGGGCGCTGGGCACGGACATGACCGCGATGGAGGAGTACTTCCCATTCGCTGTCAGTGCCTACACCATCATCCAGTACACGGCCTGGGCGCTGCTCTTTCTGGTGGCGGTCTGGCAGATCTTCCGCGCCTTCAGCGGCCCGCTGGCGGAGACGGAGAACCCTCTTGCCATTCTGGCGCGGGGCGCGATTTTCGGCTTTTTAATCGCCTATGCAAAACCCATCTTCAGCCTCGCCCTGGACATCGCGCGGGCGCCGTACACGGCGCTCATGGACTCCACGCTGGATCCCGGCGATTTTACTTTCGCGGGGATCGAGCAGGCGCTCACCAATGGGCTGACCACCCTCGTCTCAGTATCCACGGTGGTCGGCCTGATCCTTTTGATTATCCTGATGATCGCCCTGGCCTGGAACTACTTCAAATTGCTCCTGGAAACTGTGGAGCGGTATGTGCTCGTGGGCGTTCTCTGCTATACCTCGCCGCTTGCCTACGCCATGGGCGCGTCCAAAGCCACCTCGCGGGTCTTCCAGAGCTGGTGCCGGATGGTCGGCTCCCAGTTGCTGCTCCTGGTGCTCAATGTGTGGTTCCTACGCGCCTTCAACTCGTCGGTCGGCCAGTTCATTGCCAACGGCGGCGCGCTGACCAATGGCCAGGGCAATATCTTCCTATGGCTCTTTTGTGCCCTGGCGCTGCTGAAGATCGCCCAGAAATGCGACAGCTATCTGGCGGCACTTGGCCTGTCTGTGGCCCAGACGGGCAGCAGTATGGGCATGGAGATGCTGATGGCTGCCCGGGTGCTGACCGGCTTCTCCAGAGGCGGAGGCGGGAATGCCGCTTCCGTATTCGGAGGGGGAGCGCGGAGCGGCACCGGTGCTGCCGCCGGAACGGCCGGCGGCGTCGCCGCCGGCGGGATCCTGTCCGGCTTCATGAACCGATACCGGCCCAACAGCTTTGTCCGCGATGCCGTGGTGGACGGCGGGAGCCGGATGGGCGCGGGCGGCGGCGTAGGCTTCGTGGGCAGGGCCTTCGGCGGCATGGCGGCCCGCAACGGTGCCACGCTGACGCCAAACTCCATATCCTCTGTGGCCACGCGGCCGCCCAACGTCTCCGGCACCATCGGCGGAGAGATCGCCGACCGCAGCATTCCGGGCTATATGCCCCAGCTGGCGGGGGAAGCCGCGGCCAATATGACCTATTCCGGCACCCAGATCACCGGCGGGCACATCAGTACCACCGCCACCGCACCGGATGGGCGGCAGGCCAAGGTAGACCTATACAGTACCGCCCAGCATGAGGCACCAGGTACGCCGCACACGGTGGTCACGGCCGCCGACGGGAGTCAGTGGTATCAGGTTGCCTCCGGGGAGGGCATGGGCGCCTTCTATGCCACGCCCGCCTTTACTGGCGATGTGTCCGAGGCGGCCCAGGTCGCCGAGGCATTCCCCAGCGCACCGGACGGCACCCTGTTGCGGCAGGTGGACGAAGGGACTCTGGAGGCCAGTTACCCGGATGGCGGGAACAGCCTTTGGTACAACAGCGCCTACTTCCAGGAGCCGGATGCGCCCCACGAGGTTATCCAGGGTGCGGACGGCCTGAGCTGGTACGCGATGACGCCGGCTGCCGCAGTCCCGGAGTTCGAGCCGGAGACACCGGCGCCGTCAGGTGGAGGTCTGAGCCCGTCTGCCCAGTACAACGCGGCGCTCTTTGGCCAGTTCATGCCTGGCTTCGACCAGCCGGTGGTGTCTGTGGACAGTTCCCGGTCCGCCGACGGTATTCTGGAGGTGCGCCACGAGGACGGCACCGGAACGGCTTTCTACGACCGGACCATGTATCAGGCGCCACGCGGCGACTACCATGTGTTTGAAGACAGCGGCGGCAGCCAGTGGTACGCCATCCCCGGCACGCCCGCTGTGGAGCGTCGGCCTGTCTATGAGGACGGCAGGCCGGTCTATGATGGCGACAAGCTGCAGACGACGACGGTGGAAACTATGCGCTACAAATCCACACCGTCCCGCCACACGCAGCCCCAAAAGCGGCCTGTGACGGAGCGCAAGCCACCCAATCGGAAGAAACCCTGATCTGCGGGCAGACGCATCCATCTTCGGGCGCGTCTGCCCGCCTCTTTTACCAGAAGCGAGGTGATCCCCTTGTCTGAAGAACAGCGCTTTGGCGATGGGCAGGACAACTACCTGCAAGGCATGCGGCAGGCCGCCGAGGCGGCGCGGCAGTTTGGCTCCGCCGCCGGCGGCGCCGGCGCCGCTGGAGCTGCAGGCTCCGCTGCGGGTGAGGCCGCGGCCAATGCGGCCGCTGCGACGGTGAAGGCAGGAGTAGAGGCTGGCAAAGCGGTGTCAGGAATTGCGGCGGGCACCGCAGTCGGCGGCCCTTGGGGCGCCGTTCTGTCCGCCGCCTGGTCGCTCCGGCACACTCTGTTCAAGATCCTCATTTTTATCTGCCTGTTCCTTCTCTTCATTATCATCGCGGTGGTGTCCCTGCCCTCCATCGTGTTCAACAACATTTTCCACACTGATCCATCCACCGTCGATCCCAACGGGCCGACGGAGGTGTCCGCAAACTTCGATGACCTGTCCGCCGTGGTGTCAGACTGTATCCAGGCCGGCTATGACGGTGCCCTGGCCAGGGTAGATCAAATCATCGCGGACGGCGGCTATGACTATGAGCTTTCCATGGAGGCGCTGGTCAACAACGCCCTCGTATCCGCGGACTACGACACCTGCTACGCCCTTGCGGCCTACTCCGCGTCCATGGGCCAGCGCGGCACCACAAAGTCGGATCTGCAGAGCAAACTCAATGCGGTGGCCGATCAGATGTATCGCGTGACCTATGAGGTAAAGGAGGCGCAGGTCCCGACAGAGAGCGGGGAAGATACGGATGAGGCGGGGGAGGGCAGTGATTCGGAATCGGAAGAGGAGCCGGAAATGGAGACGGTGGAATATGTCATCTGCACCATCCACCCCTTCGACCAGTCCGTGATCCTGGATGCCTTCGGAGTGGATGTGGACGCCACCTATGACCAGTTCAGCATCACCTATGGCGAGGCCATCCTCAATATGTCCAATGCCCTGAAGATGACCATGTACGGAACCGCCAGCGACGGGAGCGTGCCGCCGATCAGTGATGCGGAACTGAACCTGTTCCTGGCCAGCCTGGACTGCAGCGGCAAGCGGAAGGAGCTGATGCGCTGCGCCCTGTCCCTGGTGGGCCGTGTTCCATATTTCTGGGGCGGGAAAAGCGCCCCCGGCTGGAACAGCGAGTGGAACACGCCAAAGCTGGTGACTTCCGCCGGCTCCAGCAGCACAGGAACGATCCGGCCCTACGGGCTGGACTGCTCGGGGTTCACGGAATGGGTCTATCAGACGGCGCTTGGCGTCACCCTCTACGACGGGACATGGAACCAGTGGGATGCCACCCACGCCATCACCGAGGAGGAACTGCTGCCCGGCGACCTGGGCTTTATGGCGGTGCCCGGCACCGTCCCGGTCAATCATGTCCTGCTCTATGCGGGCGAGGAAGCCGACGGAAATAAGCTCTGGGTCCACTGCGCCAGCGGGACAGGGGTGGTTCTCAACTCACCCGATTATGTGACCCAGTACCGCCGCAGGAACGATGTTGACCTGGAGGGCGACCTTGTCCCGGCGGCGCTTGATGTGGAGGAGGCCGGCGCAAGTGGATGACCGAGAGTTCAGCAATGTTTATATGATCCCGCCCAACTACACCGATTCCGGGAAGCTGTTGGGCGGTATGCTGGAGACCCGCAACACGATAGAGGCTGTGTTTTTGCTTCTGCTTGTGGGCTACCCAGAACTGATGTGGATGCACCTGCCGGTCACCGCAAAGGTCGTGGTGATGACCATGACGCTGCTGCCGATGGGCGTATTCGCGCTCATGGGGATCGGCGGCGATTCCCTGCTCCAATTTGCCACGCACATCGTTCTGTTCTGGATGCGGCGTCGCCAGCTCCATTACAGGAGGATAGGTTATCACTATGGCACATCAGACACGCACAGGAAACACCCGGGGGCGAAAGGCTCCGCCCGCCCGGGGAAGGCAGGCCGAGCGCCTGGAGTTCGTCCAGGACTACATCCCGATCAAAGACCTGCGAAACGGCATCGTTGAAACCACGGACAGCCGCTACCTGAAGATCCTGGAGATCGAGCCCATCAATTTCCTGCTCCGCTCCAATGAGGAGCAGTGGGGCATCATCTCCACCTTTGCCAGTTGGCTCAAGATCTCGCCCATGCGCCTGCAGTTCAAATCCGTCACCCGCAAGGCCGACTCGGACCGCTATGTGGCCGGCCTGGAGGCGGACATTGAAAAGGAAGATGTTGCCGCCTGCCGGGAACTGGGCGAGGGCACCATCCGTTTCATCCAGGAGGAGGGGAGCCGGGAGGCCCTGACCCGCCGGTTTTTCCTGATCTTTCAGTATGAGGCGGTGCGCCGGCAGTCAGACACCGACTACGGGGAGGTCTACGCCGCCCTTCAGACGGTGACCCAGAACGCCAGGACCTACTTCGCCCAGTGCGGCAACAGTATCGTGCAGCCCAAGGATGAAGACGCCTTTGTGGCGGAGATCCTCTATATGTACTTCAACCGCCGCTCCTGCGTGGAAGACCCTTTCCAGAGTCGGCTCAACCGCGTGGTGGTGGATGCCATGACGGCAAAGAAGCGGGTGGTGGGCGTGGATCCCGTCCCAAAGATCCGGGCCGTCAATTTCGTGGCGCCCCGTGGCCTCGATCTGAGCCATCCGGGCTATATCGTCATGGACGGTATGTACTACACCTACCTCTACATCCGCAAGAGCGGATTCCCGCAGCAGGTGCGGGGCGGCTGGATGTCCTCCCTGATCAATGCAGGCGAAGGCGTCGATGTGGATCTGCACCTTCGTCGGGAGATCCGCGGCAAGACCATTGACCGGGTGGCCCAGCGCATCCGGCTCAACCGCACCAAACTGCGGGAACTGCAGGACACATCCACGGACTATGAGGAGCTTGCCGGCTCCATCCAGGCAGGCTACTACATCAAGCAGGGGCTGTCCAGCCGGAATGAGGACCTGTTTTACATGACCGTACTCATTACGGTATCCGCCCCCACCCTTGACGAGCTCCAGTGGCGCAAGCAGCAGATGACCGACCTGATGAAGTCCATGGACATCCAGGTGGGGGACTGCCTGTTTCAGCAGGAGGCGGCGCTTCGCTCCACCATGCCGTTTCTCTACCTCGACCCCAGCCTGGAGCGCAAGTCCAAGCGCAACGTGCTCACGTCCGGGGCTGCATCCACCTATATGTTCACGAGCTTTGAGCTCTCGGACGACAACGGTATCCTGCTGGGCCTCAACCGGCACAACAACTCCCTGTGCATCGTTGACCCTTTCAACACCAAGGTCAATAAGAACGCCAATTTTACCATCTGCGGCACCTCTGGCGCCGGCAAGACCTTTACCATGCAATTGATGTCGTTAAGATTAAGAATGCGCGGCGTCCAGTGCTATATCCTGGCGCCCCTCAAGGGCCATGAGTTCAAGCGTGCATGCCATAAAATCGGCGGCACTTATATCAAACTGGCACCCGGCTCCAGCGCCTGTATCAATGTCATGGAGATCCGGCCCACCCTCACACCGGAGATGGAGCTGATCGACGAGCTGGATTACAGCGACATCGACTCCATGCTGGCGAAAAAGATTCAGCAGTTGATGATCTTCTTCTCCCTCCTGATTCCGGATATGTCCAATGAAGAGGAGCAGTTGCTGGACGAGGCGTTGGTAAAAACCTACGCCAACTTCGGCATCACCCACGACAACAGTTCAATCTATGAGGATCCCGGCAGCGGCAAGGTCAAGACCATGCCCATTCTGGGCGACCTCTATGAAGTGCTCAAGGAGAGCCCGCTGACCGCCCGCCTGGCCACCATCGTCAGCCGGTTCGTCACCGGCAGCGCCCAGAGCTTTAACCGCCAATCGAACATCAATTTGAGTAACCGCTATGTTGTCCTGGACATTTCCGAGTTGAAGGGCAAGATGCTCCCCGTTGGCATGATGATCGCGCTGGACTATGTGTGGGACCAGGTGAAGGCCGACCGAACAAAGAAGAAGATGGTATTCATCGACGAAATCTGGAAACTGATTGGTGGCTCGGCAAACAGGCAGGCGGCGGAGTTCTGCCTGGAGATTTTCAAAATTATCCGAGGGTACGGCGGAGGTGCAGTTGCAGCGACACAGGATCTGTCCGATTTCTTCGGGCTGGAGGATGGCCGCTACGGGAGGTCCATCCTCAATAACTCAAAGACGAAGATCATTTTGAACCTGGAGCCAGATGAGGCGGAATACGTCAAGGATGTCCTGAAGCTCACCCGCACCGAAATCCGCAGCATCACCCAGTTCGAGCGCGGCGAGGCCCTGATCTCCAGCAACAGCAACAAAGTGCCGGTCATCATCAAAGCGTCCAGGGAGGAGCAGCAGATGATCACCACTGACCGCGCCGAGCTGGAGGCCATGCTCAACGAGCTGAAGGCGGTGGCCAGTGTCGCGGAACAAGAGAATATCCAGTGTGAAGATTCAGGAGAGGGGGAAAGCCATGCCGGCAATTCAACTTTATCCACATAACCAGGTGGCATTTGAGAATCTGAAGATGGCCTTACAATACTCCCCCAGGACTGCTGTGATTCAGCCAACTGGGACAGGAAAGAGTTTTGTCGCTCTTGCTTTGATTGAGGAAAATCCTCATGCACGATTTCTTTATCTCGCACCGTCAAACTATATTTTCCGACAACTACGACGGCATGCTGGTAATACAACGATTCTGAAAAACACGATTTTGATGACCTATCAGCGGCTCTGTTTCCTATCCAGTGAAGAGAAACGCGCATTAGCGCCTGACTACATCATTCTGGACGAATTCCACCGCTGCGGAGCGGATGAATGGGGGACAGTTGTGCAGACGCTGGTACGACAGTATGATTCCGCAAAACTAATTGGATTTACTGCTACCCCCATCCGCTATTTGGACAAACGAGGCGTCCGGGATATGGCGGAGGAACTATTTGGTCACTGTGTCGCCAATTATTATTCCATCCAGCAGGCCATGGAAGACGGGATTCTTCCTGTGCCGCATTATATACTCGGCGATATTCTGATAGGGGAAAAAATCCGCGCCAAGGAAAGGGAACTTGACACATACTCTATCTCCACACAGGACCGTGAAAAAGGTAAAAGCATCCTGCGGGAACTGCGCCGTAATATGACCTCGGCAGCGGGTGTAGAGGAGATCCTGCGCACTTATCTCCCAAGCAACCATGCCAAAATGATTGTGTTCTGCAGGAACCTGGATAGTTTGACAGATGCGCAATCCGCCATGATCCAATGGCTCGCTCCTATTGGCAATGCCCGCTGCTATTCCTGCCGCTCAGATAACAAAAGTGCGGATCAGGAACTGGCAGCCTTTCTCAATGATACCGAGACGGACGCATTCCGACTGCTGTTCTGCGTTGATATGCTCAACGAAGGGCTGCACATCAAGGACGTTGATGGGATCGTCATGCTCCGTCCAACAGAAAGTCCAACGGTGTACCTACAGCAGATCGGACGATGTTTGGCATCCACGCCTGGAGCCGATACCACACCCATTATTTTTGACCTTGTCAACAATTATGCCGCCGTAGCACTGGATGGCCCCGACTTCAGGTTTCTAAACCCGCATTTTGATAAGACAAGTAAGGGCGGAAAAACACTGGAGATTCCTTTCTCTGTGTGCGGTAATGCTGCCGAGTTTCAACTGGTGTTGGATAAGTTTGACCATCTGTTCACTTTGAAAAACAGATGGAATTCAGCATTGAAGTTGCTGGAAAGTTATATTCAGGAATATGGAAGGTATCCAAGTGGGAGAACCATATATCATGGGCTCCAACTTGGAAGATGGCTTCTGTACCAGGTGCAAGCACTTAGGCAGGGCAGACTATCGGCAGATAGGGAAGAGGTATTGAACGCTTTACCGGGTTGGGAGAACTATCAGAAAACCAGGTTTATCCACCGCAATACCTTTGACGATATTTACCCGGATCTGAAGGATTACTACGAGCATGAAGGTCACCTCCTTATTCCCAAAAGTTATGTAAGTCCGACAGGACACAAAATTGGCGCCTATATCTACCGGCTCCGTCGGATACGAAAAGGCGCAGAACGCGGCAGCCTTACCACGGCGCAAATTAAAATGTTGGATGAAATTGGAATGGAATGGGAGCAACCGAAACGAATATTCAAAAACTTTGACTGGTACTATGAACCACTACTCCGTTTTTACAGAAAAGAAGGACACATCACGGTGCCACAGCACTATGTCGATCCAGAGAGCGGTTGTAAATTAGGGGCTTTCATTTCACGTGCCCGCGCTTACAAAAAGGGAAAAGACCAATCCCTTCATCTTACCGAGGAGCAAATCGCACAGTTGGATGCACTTGGTATGGAATGGCAAATCAGTCCATCACCCAAATCCTTTGATGAATACTACGGTGAATTAGTTAGATTTCGCCAGAAATATGGACACATTTTAGTCCCAACTAATTATATTGATCTGGATACCGGCTGTAAGCTGGGATATTTTATACAGCGAATGAGGTGTGCTCGCAAAGGGACAATAAAAGGCTCACACATTACTCAGGAACAAATCGACCGGCTGGATGCGCAGGGAATGATATGGGACGGATCAGCATTTACATCGCAACAGATGAGGGCCAAAAATCATTATATCCTGGAGGAACAGAGAGATGACGTACATCAAACCCCTTAGCCGAGAAGAACAGGCCCACTGCCGCCGCACGGCGGCACTATCCGAACTGCTGGCCAAGCTGGCCGGCTTACCGGACTCCGAGGTGAGGACAGTTACCCAGTCCGCCCTTGTCCACGACATCGGCAAGACGGCCATCCCGCCCGCCATCCTCGGCAAGACCGGGCCGCTGACTGAAGAGGAGCATGCGATCATGCGCATGCACACTGCCATCGGCGCCCATATCCTGATCCATACCCACGGCGCCATGCGCACCGCATCCGCCGTGGCGCTCCAGCACCATGAACGTCTGGACGGCAGCGGCTATCTGGGCCTGCGCGGGAATGAGATCCATCCCCATGCGAAGCTGGTCGCGGTTGCCGATGTCTTTGACGCCCTGCTTTCGCCCCGCCCCTATAAGCGGCCGTGGAGCATTCGGCGTACCTGCGATTACCTCTCCAGCCTCGCCGGCGTGAAACTGGACGCCAAACTCGTCGGACTTCTGCTGGACCACCTCCCACAGGCTCTGGCGCTGCGCCATGAGGAAATACGCATAAGGAGCAGATTACGCATTCCTGGAGATTATGCACACAAGGGGAAGGGGGTGATTGGCCCATGCTGCTGCAGGAGGAACAGTACATTATCCATTGGCTGACGGAGTATGGCGCGCTGACCAAGACGCAGGTAGTCCGCATGCTGAAGGACAAGCCGCCCCAGACGGCGGAGAAGATCATCCGGGGGCTGAAGCGTGACGTGTTGCTCTATGACATTTCCGGCGGGTACTATCTGGGAGTTGACCCCATGTGTCAGCCGGACCCGCGCATGATCCTCGCGGTGTGGGTGCTTTTGCAGTTCATCGACAAGGTGGAGCCCATGGCCCACTATCCGGCCACTTATCCGTCCCAGATCTTCTTCCTCAAAGAGGACATCGGCTATGAGATCGTTGTCCTCTACGACGGGGAGCAGCATCTGGCCCGCCTGCTCCAGCCGCAGGAGGATTTGCGGTACATTTTTGTCCTGCCTCATATCCGGATGGCGCAGGAGCTGGTGTTGCCGAGTGTCCCGTGCCTGTTTGCCACGGTGGACTACAACGGTCAGGAGGTGCCCGATGTGCGCTTTTACACAGAGAGCGAGGGAGGCCGGGATGGCGCAGTCTGACTTTGGGCGGGCTTTGGCCGGGGCCGAGCGCCGGATGGAGCGCGCCGCTGTGGAGCTTGCCCGCACCCGGCGCCTACTGGAACGGGAGGATATGGCGGGCGCGTTCGGTTCTGCCTTTGCCTTCTCCGCGGAGGTGGAAAAGCTGGCCCTGCTCGCACGGGTGCTTCCGGCCTATACCGGGCACCCGAAGGCAGCGGAATTGACGGAGCAGATGCTGCTGGACACCGTGCCCATTGAGATGGGCTACGCCAGGCGGGGATGGTTCCTGTTGAAGATCCCCGCGCTCCTTCCAAAGAAGGGAACGGGATCGCCTATCTATATCCAGCAGTATCTTTATCCCGCCCTGCGCCGCTACTTCGACGGCAAGCCGCCGGCGCGCTACCGCAGCTGCGTGCTGGCTTACCGGCATGTGTATCAGCGCGGCAGGCCGGAGCGGGCCTACCGCGACCATGACAACATTGAGGTCAACATGGTGACCGATATCATCACGCTCTACCTGCTGCCGGATGACGCCCCCCGGCGGTGCGCCCATTACTACTGCAGCGCGGCCGGGGAGGTGGACTGCACAGAGGTGTATGTGGTGCCCGCCAGCCGGTTTCCCGAGTGGCTGGCGGCGGAGCAGGCGGACGATCTGAAGGAGGATACCCTGTATGAAACGAGCGAAATATGGGCCTGAAAAGATACGGGATTTTAGGCCCGTTTCCAGGCCGCAGGCACACGTAAATCCGAAACGGCGGAAGATCCCCGAAAAGACAGGGGTTCCCAAGCGCGACCGGGAGCCGATTTGCGGCAAAGAGAGCAACAGCCATGCCTTAAATCCCGATGCCCCCGGGCAGTCCGAATGATCACGCTCCGGCCCGGCAGCCACGTCTGGCGCCTGCTGCTCCTGCTGGCCATCTGCGGGGAGTACCCCTACCGCTCCCTTCACCTGCTGGGTAGTGTCCGGACGCTGGAGGAGCTGGTCAGAAGGCTGGAGGTGGTGCAGCACTTCCGTACCCCCGCCGGGGCAGACCTCGGCACCTGCAGAATGCTCACCACCAGCGGGAGGGGGAACAGGCGGACGATCCGGCTGTATAAGAGCGCCCTGCCGCTCCTGCAGGCCCTGCACCCGGCAGCCCTCAGCTGGTATCTTGCCGCCACCGGCGGTCACCGCTTCTCCGGGAGTGTAAGCCATGTGGAGCGAAATCATCGGGTCGCGGAATCGGTGGCAATCTGTATGGGGGCCGGAGTGGAAATGCGCACCTTCCTGCTGCCGCCCCTGCAGAAGCAGGCAATCCGGCAGGTCGTGCCGGCATATGCCTGCTTTTACCCGGCAAAATCGGTCAAGCAGCTGGACAATACCGAGATGAACAAGACCATCTTCACCCGCATCACCGGCGCCATCTTCAGCCCGGGGTACTGTTACGCTGTCTACAACACAAGGGACGCCGTGATGAAGTGGAGCGGGATGGGCGAGTTCAAGACCGCCCGGCACCTGGAGGAGCTGGCCCGCATGAATGCGGGCCCCGCCCGGGCAGACCATGCCATCCTGCTGGGGGAGCATATGGACCTGGCGCTGCAGACCCTGCTGGAGTCCGACAAGAGCCGGCGCATGGAGCTGCGCTTTGACCGGATCTATCCCCATGTGCATTTTATCCCCATGACCGAGCAGGGCACCCGCCTCCTACGCCTCCTGACGCTCTCAGACTGGCATGAGCAGGTGCTTGCCGCGGTATTCCCGGAGCGGATGCGTGTGAGGATGCCCGGCGTGATGGAGTATGACGCACAGGATGGGAACACCCTGATCCTCTCCCACCTGGACGGCGACATCGCCCGACTGGTGCGGGTGCGGCAGGCGCTGGAGCACAGCGACGCGCCGTATGAGATCCTGTGCTACCCCTGGCAGAGTCAGTTTGTGGACAGGTACATAGGCGGCCGGGCGCAGCTGCGGGAGATCGGCTTGCCGGATCTGGAAGATGCCCTCGGGCTCGGAGCGGGGGAGGAGGCAGACGAAGGGAGTTGATGCGATGAAAAGTAAGTCTGTGCGCGCAGCGGGGATCGTCCTCGCCGTGATCCTGGGTGTGGCGGCGCTGTTCTATTTGGGCGGCCTCATCAGCCAGCTCACCATTGGCTACCAGAAGTGGCTGGCCGACGGCGGCATGACCGGCAAGGCCACCATGGGGACCATCTATTTCTCGCCCCTTGCGTGCTGGCGCAGCGCCATGACGGGGAGCGGCCTGAAATGTACCTTCTTCACGGCGGTGCTGGCAGGCGGCCTGTTCGCATTCGTCCGGCTCCAAAACCGATTTGGGAGCAACGACTACGACCCCCGCAATTTTACCCGCAGCAAGCGGGGCACCTACGGCACATCCGGCTGGATGAGCGAGAAGGAGATGCGCTCCGTGCTGGAGGTGGCCGGTCCGGAGCGTGCAAAGGGGATCATCCTGGGCAAGACGGAGCGCGGCTCCGTCATCTGTCTGCCGGAGGACACCCGGCTCAATAAGCACATCGCTGTCTTCGGCGCCAGCGGCACCATGAAGTCCAGGGGCGTCATCCGGCCTGCCCTGTTCCAGAGCATCCGGCGCGGCGAGTCGGTGGTGGTCGCGGATCCAAAGTCGGAGATGTTCGCCGACACGGCGGAGCTATTCAAGAAGCACGGCTATAAGGTGTGGGTCTATAACCTCCTGCAGCCGGAGTACAGCGACTCCTGGAACTGCATGTTCGACCTGGGCGGCGACACCCTCATGGCCCAGATCCTCACCGACGTGATCATCTCCAACACGAAGGGCGATGAGAAGGGCGACCACTTCTGGGACAACGGCGAGAGCAATCTGCTCAAGAGCCTGATCCTTTATGTGGACCTGGACAGCACCCGCACGCCGGAGGAGCGGAACCTGGCCGCCGTCTATCAGATGCTCACCCAGCACACGGAGAAGGAACTCACCATGCTCTTTGACCGGCTGCCCATCGGCCATCCGGCCAAGGGGCCGTACAGCCTGTTCAGCCAGGCCAGCGATACCGTACGCGCAGGCATCGTCCTGGGCCTTGGCACCAGACTCCAGGTGCTCCAGAGCGAGGCCGTGCGGCGGATCACCCGCAGCTCCGACATCGACCTGTCTGAGCCGGGCTGGAGCAAGTGCGCTTATTACATCATCCTGGATGATCAGAACTCCTCCCTGGAGTTCCTGTCGGCCCTGTTCTTCGCCTTCCTGTTCATCAAGCTCGTGCGCTATGCCGACAGCACTCCGGAACAGCGCTGCAAGGTGCCGGTCAACATCATCCTGGACGAGATGAACAACATCGGCACCATCAAGGATTTCGGCAGGCGGCTGTCCACCATCAGGTCGAGAGCGCTCCAGGTCATCATGTGTTCGCAAAGCCTTCCCCAGCTGCAAAACCGCTACCCCAATAACCTGTGGGCGGAGCTGCTGGGCAACGCCGACACCCAGATCATGCTGGGCGCCACGGATGACGTGACCGCGGAGTACTTCAGCGCCCGCAGCGGGGACATGACGGTGGAGGTCAACTCCACCATGACCACACGGCAGAGCCTCGCCCTGGCGCAGGTCATCCCCCAGTACCGCTACACGGAGGGAATCGGCCGGCGGCGGGTGCTGACCCCGGACGAGGTGCTTCGGCTGCCCAATGATGAGCTGCTGATCATCCTGCGCGGCCAGAAGGTGCTCCGGGCCAAGAAGTTCGACTTCACTGAGCATCCCTATGCCAAAGAGTGCGAGCGCACCAGTATCCAGCGCTACCAAACCGATCCGGCGCCGGCTCAGCCGCCGGAGCCACCGGCTCAGTCCATGCCTGCTGAACCCGACATGGACAAACCGCCCGGACCGGCGCCTGCCGCCGCAGCAAAGCAGCCCGTTAAAGCAAAACCGCCACAGGCAAAGCCGAAGGCGCCCGTCCCCAAGACGCCGTCATCCGGCGGTCAGCCCTCGGAACTCCCTGCAAAGCCCGCCAAACGGCCCAAGACGCTCTACGAGAGCTCCCGGCCGCCGGCGGATTTTTAATTGTCCGCCCCCATAACCCACATCATCAACCAAAGGAGGAACCCATACCATGGCAAGAACCAAGAAAGAGATTGAGGAACAGGCTCCCGATGCGGAGCAGGAAACCACCGGGACTGAGTCTGATCCCGTCCCCCAGACTGAGCAGGAAACGCCGCCCGGCGAGGTGGCCAATGCCGGTGTGACGGACCTGGAGCTGGCGGCCGCCAAGAGCCTGGATCCCGACGCGCCCCAGACCGACCTGGAATCGAGCGACGATCCCGATGGCCAGGCAGTTCCGCCCCAGACTGACCCGGAATGGGACCCGGATAGCCAGTCTGAGTCTGGCCAAGAAACCTTTTCATCCCAGACTGACATGGAATCCGCCGACTCGAATGCCGGTTCCCAGACTGACCTGGAACCGGCTGAAGAACCCGGCGATGGCCAGGCATTTGATCCCACGGCCGATCTCGGTTCCCAGACTGAGCCGGAAACAGAACCGGACGACAAAGCCTCGCCCCAGTCTGAAGGGGACGCTGCGGCTGAAGGGGACGCCGAGCCGCCTGCCCCGCCCCGGCGCCGGCGCACCTCCCGGAAGAAGGCGGCAGAGGTGCAGGAGGCGCAGGACGGGGGAGAGGATGTGCCCGCGGAGGAGGAGCAATCCGAATCCGGTCAGCCCCAGAAACTCCGCATGCCGGGCAGGCGCCGTCAGCGGGTGGTATCCATCGACGCTGAGCGGACGGTGGAGACGGATACGGACCGGCTGCGCAACGACCTGCTGGACCTGGTGGAGTCCCTCAAGAGCAAGAAGATCCTGACCGGTACGATCCAGGGCGTGGAGCGGCTGGCGGATAACCCGGAGATGTCCTATGCCGTCATCTACCACGGCGACTTCAAGGTCATCATCCCGGTGCTGGAGGCCATCGAGGAGCCGGAGGACTACCGCGGCCAGCCCAAGGGCGACGTGCTCCACTACCTGCTCAACAAGCGGCTGGGCGCGGAGGTGGATTACATCGTCAAGGGCATCGACCAGGAACACAACGTGGTGGCGGCCAGCCGGCTGGAGGCCATGGCGCTCAAGCGCAGGGAGTACTACTTCCGTACCGACCGGGACGGCAACTACCAGATCTATGAGGGCATCCGCGCCGAGGCACGGGTCATCTCCGTCATCCGGGCGGGCATCTTTGTGGACCTGTTCGGCGCGGAGTGCTATATCCCCCTCCGGGAACTGTCCTACCAGCGCTGGGTGGACGCCGCGCAGCACTATCAGCCCGGCCAGCGCGTGCTGGTGCGGGTGCTGGAGGTGGACCGCAGCGACCGCAGCCGTCCCAGGGTGACCGCCTCGGTGAAGCAGGCGATGGAGAACCCCTATGAGAAGGCGCTGAAGAAGTATGTGGTGGGCAACCGCTATGTGGGCACCGTCAGCATGGTCGATCTCAACGGCGTGTTCGTGTCCCTGGACGGCGGCATCGACTGCCTGTGTACCTATCCCAAGCGCGGCCGGCCGCCCCGGGGCGCCAGAGCGACGGTGCGGATCCTGGGCATCAACCACGAGAACAACCGGATCTGGGGCGTCATCACCCACATGTCCACCACGCGCTGAGGGGAGGGAAGCGGACCATGACGATCCAGAGACGGCTCCGGGTGACCCTCCTGGCCGCCCTGTGCCTGGCCATGTGCCTTTGCACCACGGCCTTCGCGGATACGGACGGCACCGAGCCGAAGATTACCCAGCAGCCCGACCAGCTGGTCCTTCAGCTGGGAACGCGCTGGGCAGGCGTGGAGTTTGAGCTGCGCACCGACGCCGGTGTCTTCCCGGCCCCCATCATAGTAGACGAGACGGGTGTGCTGACCATGGATCTGGGCGGCAGCACCACCTACACCCTCAGCTGCATCAACTCCACCGTCCCCATCCCTGACCCGCCCGCAGAGCAGGTCCCCGATACCCAGCAGCAGCCGGACAGCTCAGCCCAGCAGCCTTCCGGACAGGTACAGCAGCCGCAGGAGCAGGTCCCCGCCGGAGAGCCTGCCGGCGTCCCCATCGCTCCTATGGTGGTGTTTTTCGTCGGCCTCGCCTGCGGGTTCGGCGGCCTTGTGGCCCTCTACTTCGCCAAGCGGCGCCGCCAGCAGGCCGACTACGACGAGTGGGCGGAGGAGGATGAGGAACAGTACTGACCGGCAAAAACCGCCCCCAGACTGAGATAAAATCTCCCAAACTGAGATGGGCAAAAAAGTGGCGGAAATCGCGCCAAAACTGCGTTTTTTCATTGACTATTTGCCGGCATCCTGTTATAATTTCATTGTAGCAAGATACTGCGCGCAGGCTCTCGATACGCCGGGGCGCCTTGGCGTCAGACCTGCCGGTGCAGGCGGGGAATCGTGACGGAGCCGCTGTCCCGCGGCCCCACAAAGCGCAGGTCTTGTTGATAAAATATGTGGCCGGAAGGCCGCTGAAATACAGTGCAGAGTCAATGGCTGGATGCGACACCAATACTCCAGCGCCTGGCTCTGCATTGTCTTTTTTCAGCGGGCTTCCGGCCTTTTTTGTTTTTCAGCTGGCTGTGACAAAGCCGGTGCGAGTAGGAACTATGGAAGATCTCTTCCGGAAAGGTGGGATACAAGGTGAGCAAGAGATCAAGACGCAGCCGGACAGGGGTGCTGCCCGGCGCCGGACGCCTGCGCTGCCACTGCGGCAGCCCCGCGGTGCTTCGAAGCGCGGAGGGCCTTTGCAGGACGCACCGGCCGGGTGCGATGGCCTATGTCTGCTCCCGGTACCCGGCGTGCGATTCCTATGTGATGGCGCACCCGGGTACCTTGGAGCCCATGGGGAGTCTGGCCGGGCCGAAGCTGCGGCAGCTGCGCTATGCCGCGCATCGGGAGTTCAACAAACTGTATCAGTCCGGACTCATGAGCAAGCGGGATGCCTACCAGTGGCTGGCCATGACCGTACAGGCGCCCATGGCCCACGCCCATATCGGGCATTTGGGCGAGTATTACTGTCAGGTGGTCATTGACGAGAGCCGGAAACTGCTCCAGGAGCGGCTGGAGCAGCAAAACAAATTGAAAGAGGTAGCGGGAGGTGTATGATATGCTGTCGCCGCTTACGAAGGAGCAGCGGATGAAGGTAGAAGAGAACATGGGACTGGTGGGCAAGGTGATCCAGGACTGCGTCCATACCCTGGGCACCGGGAGCATGTTCGACTACGACGACCTGTTCCAAATCGGCTGCCTGGGGCTTTGCAAGGCGGCCCAGACAGACAAGCCGGGGCACACGGTGGCCTTTTCCACCTACGCCTACCGGCTCATTCGCAATGAGATTTATACCGAACTGGAGCGCGCCACCCGCCGGGGGCGGGAGGTTGCCACCGATCCTGCCGAGCTGCCCTGCACGGTGCTGGACGATGATACCCCGGAGCAGCGGGAAGCCTGCTCGGCGCTCCTGGCGCGCCTGGAGCGGGCGGAGGCCGGGGCCGCCGGCGTGACGGCCAAGGGGTTCCAGGCCATCCGGATGCTGATGGACGGGTACACCAACCGGGAGATCGGGGAGATGTTCGGCGTGCCGGCAAACCATGTGACGGCGTGGGTGTCCAGGGCCCGCAAGGCCCTCGGCGCTTCAGAGTGATGGGCAGGTGAGAAATGGGAATTGCTTTTCCGGCCGGAACCACCTATAATGGCACTTAGATTTTGTGTTTGTGAGGTTTCGGCCATGGGGAGAGCATCCACGAGAGAGAATAAGAACATCTATCAGACCACCCGGGAGGCCATGCACCTGACCCGGGAGGCCGCCGGCGAGCTGCTGGAGTCCATTCCGCCCGAGCGCATCGAGAAGATCGAGAACGAGCGGTCCCTGCCCCACCCGGACGAGGTGCTGACCATGGCGGAGAAGTACAAGCAGCCGGGCCTTTGCAACTACTACTGCGCCAATCAGTGCCCCATCGGGCAGGAGTATGTGCCGGAGGTGAAGATCAAGGACCTCTCCCAGATCGTCCTGGAAATGCTGGCCTCCCTCAACTCCATGAACCGGCGCAAGGACCGGCTGATCGAGATCACCGCCGACGGCGTCATCAGCGACGACGAGCTGGAGGACTTCATCCGCATCCGGGAGGAGCTGGAGCGCATCTCCATCGCGGTGGAGACGCTGCAGCTGTGGTCGGAGCGGATGCTGGCCACCGGCGCCATTGACGCTGAACGGTATGAGGAATATGAGCGCCGGCGTGCGGAGCGGGATTGAACCGGGTATTTTGCCGCGGCAGTGGAAATAGAGGGGCCTAATTTGCCAAACCGATGCTGGAAGCCGCTGGTGCGGGATGGTAGAATACGGGTAAGCAGAGAGAGCAGATGCTCCTGTGAAGTTTGCGCAGCGAGGTGACGGCGATGGATCCAAAAACGAGACTCCTGGCGATCCGCCTGATGGAGAACCTCCGAAAAAATCCCGCTTACGCCCAGACACTGGGCGTCCAGGTGACCTTAAAGAGATCCGCCTGAAGGGTTGGGCTCCCATCCCGATCCGGCGGCGGCTGAGGGCTTCACAGCTGGGTGAAGCCCTCTTTTGCAGAGAGAATTGATGCCTTGGGAAGGGAAAGGAGCGAAACGAGATGAACGGCTATGACCAGCAGCTGAAGGAGCTGCTCGCCCAGTGCGCCCGCAAGAAGAAACTGGAGGCCTCGGCCGCGGAGCTGCGGCGCCAGCGGGATACCTACGCCGCCAGGGCGGAGGAGCTGAAAGAGGCCATGCGGGAGGAGCAGGCGGATGTGGACCGGCTGGAGGGCCGGAGCCTGGCCGCCTTCTTCTACAACGTGGTAGGGAAGATGGACGAAAAGCTGACGCGGGAGCGGCAGGAGGCCTACGCCGCCCGGGTGCGGTATGACGCGGCGGCCCGGGAGCTGGCCGGTGCGGAGGAGGATCTGGCCCGGTGCCAGGCGGAACTGGGCACCCTGGACGGCTGCGAGGAGCGGTACGCCGCGCTGCTCCGGGAGAAGACCCAGGCGGTCAAGGCCGCCGGCGGCGCGGCCGCGGAACAGATCCTCCGCATGGAGGAGCGCGAGGCCTACTTAGAGAGCCAGGAGCGTGAGCTGGGGGAGGCGTCCGCCGCCGGGCAGAGCGCCCTGGCGACGGCCGATGAGATCCTGGAGAGCCTGAGCAGCGCGGAGGGCTGGGGCACCTGGGACCTGATTGGCGGCGGGCTCATCGCCGACCTGGCCAAGCACAGCAAGCTGGATGAGGCCCAGGCGGCGGTGGAGTACCTGCAGTCGCAGCTGCGCGCCTTCCGGACAGAACTGGCTGACGTGACCATCAGCGCCGATTTCCAGGTCAATATCGACGGCTTCCTCCGCTTTGCCGACTATGTGTTCGACGGTATCTTCGCCGACTGGGCGGTGCTGGACCGGATCAACCAGGCCCAGGCCCAGGTGGAGGACACCCGGGCGCAGATCTGCGCCGTCCTGGACCGCCTGGGGCAGATGGCGGACCAGGCGGAGCGGGAGCGGGCCGGACTGCGGCAGGAGATCGAGGGCCTGGTCAGCAGCGTGCCCATGTAGGATAAATCGCTAAGCGGTATGGGAAACAAGAGGGAATAAGGAGAATAACGAGTATGGATGATGACGCGGGTGCCCAGGCGCCCCAGTTGCTCTGGATCAATTGGACGGACCAGGTGGTGTCCTTCCATTCGGAGGAGGGGTTTGAGCCGGTGGAGTTCCCCGACCACGACGCCATGCTGGCATATGTGTTCCAGAAGACCTCCAACGGCTTTCGCATCCAGTGAGAGGCCGCTGGGAGAAAATCGACTGCAAGGAGTAACCCATGAAATTTATCATTGAGCACCTGTCCAAGCGCTTTGAGCAGAAAGAGGTGCTGAAAGACATCGACTTTACCTTTGAGGAGGGGAGGATCTACGGCCTTTTAGGCCGAAACGGCGCCGGTAAGACAACGCTTTTCAACTGTCTGAACCGGGACATCAAGGCCGACAGCGGCAGCTTTTACATCGAAGAAAACGGCGTACGCCGGGAGGTGGCGGCGGAGGACATCGGGTATGTCCTCTCCACGCCCACGGTGCCGGAGTTCCTCACCGGCCGGGAGTTCCTCAAGTTCTTTGTGGACATCAACGCAGACTCCATCCGGGACCCCAAACCCCTGGATGAATACTTTGCGGAAATGAGCATCGCCCCGGAGGACCGGGACAAGCTCCTGAAGGACTACTCACACGGCATGAAGAACAAGATGCAGATGCTGGTCAACATCATCGCCCAGCCCAACATCCTGCTCCTGGATGAGCCGCTGACCAGCCTGGACGTGGTGGTGGCCGAGGAGATGAAGAACCTGCTCCGGTCCCTGAAAGACGGGCGGATCACCATTTTCTCCACCCACATCCTGGACCTGGCCCTGGACCTCTGCGACGAGATCGTGCTGCTCAGCCACGGGGAGCTGGAGGTGGTGGAGAAGTCCAACCTGGACGACCACGCCTTCAAGGAGAAGATCATCGCGGCGCTGAAAGAGGAGAGCCATGCTTAAAACACTGCGCATCTCATTCGCCCTAAAAAATACATACCGGGTCAACGGCATCCTGCACTCCCTCAAGCAGATCCCCCTTTTGAAACGGGTGCTGCCCGACCGGCTTTATCAAGTGCGGGGGCTGAAGATGTTCGCCAACGTCCTCTCGGTGCTGTGGGAGATCGTGTCCATCTTCCTGGGGAAGCTCCTCTACTTCCTCACCATGGTCTGCGGGGTAGGGCTCCTCTACGAGCGGGCGCCGGCGGGACTCGGGTTCCTGCACATCCTGCTGTTCCTGACGCTGATCGGCTCGTATATGAATACCAGCCTCTTCAACCCCACCCGGGACAAGTACTACGCCATGATCCTTCTGCGGATGAACGCCCGATCCTACACCCTGTCTAACTACGGCTACGCCCTGGGGAAGGTCGTGGTGGGGTTCCTGCCCTTCACCATCCTCTTTGGCCTGGACCGGGGCGTGCCGCTGTGGCTGTGCCTGCTGATCCCTGTCTGCATCGCCGGCGCGAAGTATCCGGTGCCACCGACT